>NZ_CP073678.1:0-1670509 GCF_018223725.1 Cupriavidus sp. KK10 | reverse complement strand
GTTTTCATGCCTGCGTCTCCGGAGTTCACCCCTTAGTTAGCCCCTTAGTTAGGGATTTACGTATTGCGCCATAAGCAGCTCACCGGCTTCGGTGCGTTGACGCACAGACCGACGCGGGTAGTACCCGGCAGATAAAGCTTAAAAAGACGTTCTGGAACAATAGCTTAGTAATCCTCCATTTCGCGCTGCACGGTCCTTTCTTTGCAGATTGGAACGCTTGTCCACCGTCTCCGCCCTTGCGAAGCTGGCACACGGAGGAGGATCATGCTTAGGGTGCGCCGAACGGATCGGCTACCTGCAGCGCGCTGATCTTGCGCCATTGCTGCAACGCCGTGTTGATCGCGCTGCCGCAGTCAGTTGATTGCGGTAGCCAATCCGCCAGCACTTGGGGGCTCTGTGCGTGCAGGAGTGCCTTGAGTGCCTGACGACACGCCTGTGCCCCGCATCGGTACTCTCATCCTTGCGGAGGCCTTCCGCTTGGATTTCTCCCTTCGCATCGGGACGACAGGTTCCCAAGTTCCACCGAAGCCTGAATCAAAGTAACGCGGCCTTTATGCCGGATGCCGGTTGGGCCGTCAGCAGGCATCGCCCAAACTTGTCCCGGAGCCTGCAATCCTCCCGGTTTTGACATCGATTAAGATTCTTACGACACGTTATCAGCGGTTCACTGGTTCACTCGCGTTCGTCTCTTTGACTCCCACCTGCCGGGGTTCCCCCGACTTTTTCCAACAACGCTCACCACGAGGGCTCTTTACCCACGCAGCTTGTGGCGGCTTGAAGCCTGCTCCTGCAAGCCGACTCCGAGGGGCCGTCCCTCATCTTCGGTAAGGCACCGCAAACATCGGTCCTCTGATGCTCACGTTCTTGGCACACACTGCAGCAAAATCAAGGAGATCCCTACCTACGGTTTTTTCGCCTAGAAATCTGGCATTGATTGGACTACCCTGCTAATCGTCTCGACACTGAGACAGTGTGGGCGTTTGGTCGCATGACCGCGTATCGTGTTATGCCATGAGGATGCCTGGCGGATTGGATCCGGATCTGGATCTGGATCTGGAGTATTCACTTCCTGCTGGCACCGCGAACCGATAGAGACTAACAATAGCCACGCTTGACTGATCCATTTGTCGTGGGTGCATGGTGACTCCTCATGATCAGGGAGCCAGAAGCGGATGTTGACCATCACCGGGCGAAATGGACTACCTTGATCTGGAACTTGATTCGCGTCTACAAAACCAGGCGCGCCTGTTTGGTATCGAATCAACGCTCGAAGTCGGCGTAGTCGAGTGGAAGGGACATTCGTTCTATCACGTCAGCGGCGTGGATGGTGGCGGGCATCGTGTCCTCATCGAGGTCTTCAGGGTCAATGCTCACGCGAAACTGGAAGCCGTCTTGGTGTTCCAGTATCCGCCACCTATCCGCGATCTGTACCGCATTTAAAACGAATGCGGTCCTCGGATGGCGGCCCTACCTGAGTGGGCCTGACGATGCACTGGTGCGGTGCGCGGACGGAAGACTAGTGCCAGACGCTGGAGCAGACATTGCCCAATGTCTGAGGCATGCATTGCGAGTTGCGGTAGTGCAATCTTTGAAGGCAGCGCTGAATTCCCAGAGAAATCTCTGTTTGCACTAGCCGTTTGCCGAGGCCCCCGACCCTACGTTAACGGGACCGCGCGATGCGCCAAAATGGGAGCGCACCATGTATTCAAGCCCGTACCGGGCCTGTCTGCACAGCATGCCGCACCGGTCTAAGCCTAACGCGAGCGTCGTGCAAGAAATGAATCCACAATATGGGCGCGTAGTAGTGCCCACGACAATCTCGTTCATTTCTGAAGGGCAGAACCACTGGCATGGTGCGATTTCCTTGCCTGGGCTTCGGGACGGCGGTCTTGCGGATGTTGGCCAAGAACACGTAATGCACCGTGGTCGGCACGATTATCTTGAACAGAAATCCCACGCCCTTGGCGCTTAGAGTCGTCTCTTCTTCCAACTCTCGCTGAGCCGCTTCAGCGAGCGACTCGTTCTCGGCCGGACGTCCGCCAGGCAGGGCCCATTTGACGCCATCCTTCGAGACAAGCAACAGGCGATCTTGGCGAAAACAAATTGCTGTAGCTCGAATCTTCAGCTTCAATACGCGCCCCCAGTCAGTAGTCCACCGACGCTGCATCATACCCGACGCCGCCCTACAAGCGCGTGACAGAAGACTGAGTGGTGCCGGCCGGGGTGGTGCATGACGCCCACAACAGCGGTAGCACGGCGACGCGGCTGGTGGGTGTGTACGTGGTCGAGAAAGGGAAGCCGCTGGTATCGCCGGCGCCGTGAGTAATGTGTCGATCGGTGCGGGTTGCCACATCAGAAAGGCGCGCCAAGGCTTTCGAGGCCAAAAGCGGTGGTAGTTTTTGCGTCCCTCAGAGGAACCAAAAAGCCCCGGAGTTCTCGGTGCGCGATATCGTGGGCTTGTACCTCGACCCACCGCTCAAGGCCATGGTGTTGTGCGTTGACGAGAAGAGCCAGATTCAAGGTGCGTCCAGCGAAGGCTGGCGTGTTCAGCGGGAATCAGACCTGCCGGGGCAAAAGTCAGAACCCCGTAGCTCGGATAGCAGAGAGGAGCGAAAGCGATGATCTGAAGGCTATCGACAAGCCTTCCGCAAGGGAAGGTGCGAGTCACCGGACCGTAACGCAAGTGAACGCGGATGAGGCCTCGAAATGGGAAACCCGAAGGCTGAGCCTGCCTTGAATGGGCGAAAGCAGCACGGGGCGGCCGAAATCTGACCGATGCAGCCGTTACGCTTCGGCGGGGTGGAAGCGACGGCACGGTGACACAGGACATGCCATTACGAGCGCAGCCGCTGGGTGATGCGCTTCCTCTACCATACGGCGCTGCGCGCGAGCGAAGCCGCCCACGCGAAGGCAGCCGACTTCGTCCAGCGGCGCGGGCGCTGGTGGCCGCACGTTGTCGGCAAGGGCGGCGCCGAGGGCGAGGTACCCGTGAGCGACACATTGATGGCCGAGTTTGCTCGCTATCGCGCGTTCCACGGCCTCCTGCCGATGCCGGGGCCCGGTGACCTGAGCCCGGCCATCCTGAGCCTCGCCGGCGACGCGCAGCGGCACCTCACACCGACGGCGGTCTATCTGATCGCAACGGAAGTGTTCCAGCGGGCGGCCGCCGTGTTGGAGGGGAGCGATCCGGTCGGCGCGGCGACGCTGGCGCGTGCCTCGACGCACTGGCTACGCCATTCCGCGGCTTCGCACCAGGCCGACGCCGGCACCGATATCCGCTTTATCCAAAAGAACCTGCGGCACGCTTCGATTGAGACGACTGGCATCTACCTGCACGCCGAAGACGACCGGCGGCATGCGCTCACTGTGGGCGAGCAGCAAGTTCAACCATCCACCGCCCCCGCCGCGCCACAGTAGGCGGTTATCGCCCCAGTCATTTGTGGGCGGTCGGACCGCTACATCGGCCGCGAATGGATCGCCCCCGACGGTTGCACTGGCGGCGCGCCTCAGTTGAGCGTTGCCGCCACGTCATGCGCAGCACAACGGTCGCGCGCAACCAGTGATTGCAAGTCGGAATGGTTGATGTCAGACTTGCAACAAAGTTGCAAAGAGTGCTCGTGCGCACGGCGCCGGGGTACCTTCTTTTCCCATGCGACAACGCTGGCTTTCCGTCCTGCTCGTCCTGTTCCTGCTGTGCGGACAGTCGACGGTGGCCGTCCATGCGCTCGGACATTTGCAGGCCAGCCAGCAGGGCGTCCCATGCGCGGTACCTGCCGATCTCGAGGCCTGCGGATCCGCGCACGACGTCTGTCCGAAATGTCTGGCGTTGGCGGCACTCGCGGTGGCTGCCCCCACCGTTGCCTGCCTGCTTCCGGCCGCGTGTGCACGCCGCTGGCATTTTCCCCTGGGCGTCAGTTACCACGTCGCGCTGACGTCTGCCCCTGCCGCCCGCAGTCGGGGACCACCACTTCCAATTGGAATGTTCCGCTAGTACGCCGGTGTCGGGCCTGAGGCCTGCCGCCGCATTTGGCTCAACTCATTCAAGAGTCGGAGCTACACAAATTCCGGCGCCACTTGCCTGGCACGCTTTCCATGTTTGATCAACGATTCTTCAAGATCACCCTCGTAGTCCTGCTGTTTCATGCAGGACTGCTGTACCTGATCCAGAGCGGACTGGCTCGCAAGATGACCGAGGCGGTCGTTGCCCCCGAAATCATCGCGCGAATCATTCCGATGGAACTGCCGCAGCGCCCTCCTGCGCCGGAACCGCCCAAGCCGCAACCGCAGACGCCGCCAAAACGGGTCGAGGTGGTGACGCCGCGGCCGATGCCGCCCAAGCCGCAACCGACCCCGACGCCAGTGGCCTCGCTGCCTCCGACGCCGAACGCGGTTGAGGCGGCGCCCGCACCTCCGGCACTTGCAGCTCCGGCTCCCGCACCTGAACCGACGGCTCCGGCCGCATCGGCAAATGCGGCGCCGCGCGCCGTAGGCATCGGCGAGATCGCTTGTTCGCCACCGCAGGTCACCTATCCGCCACTGTCGCGCCGCATGGGTGAAACCGGCAGAACCGTGGTGCGTCTGACAACAGATGACACCGGTCGTGTGGTCAAGACCGCCGTGGTGAGCTCGAGCGGCTCGACGCGCCTCGATACGGCAGCGGTCAACGCCGTGCAGGCCATGCGTTGCAAGCCCTATATAGAGAACGGCCGCGCCGTGGCGGCTACCGCCCAGCAGCCGATCAGCTTCGAATTGAACTGATCACGCGCAATTCTTCCGAAGCTTCCTAACACTTACCCATTGCAGGAGCAACCATGCAGGACCTTGGACTCTCCCACCTCTGGACGCAAGGCGATGTTGTCATGCGCGCGACCGCCATCATTCTGCTAATCATGTCGTTGCTGTCTTGGATCGTGATTCTCACCAAGACATGGGACCTGGTTCGCCTAAAGAAGATGGCAAATGGCGCGGAAAAGCGCTTCTGGCACTCAGACGACTTCGATCATGCGCTCGACACGCTCGGCGCCAACGATGCCAACCCATTCCGCGCACTGGCCATCACAGGCCGCGAAGCCGCGCAACTCCATCGCGCAAGCCAGCCGCAGTTGCACGATGCCCTCGACATGTCCGACTGGCTAACCCGCTCGCTCAAGAACGCGATCGACGACGCCGTGGCGCGCATGCAATCGGGCTTGGCCGTGCTTGCGTCGGTCGGTTCGACCGCACCGTTCGTTGGCCTGTTCGGTACCGTATGGGGCATCTATCACGCCCTGATCGGCATGGGCGCCTCGGGCGTCCCGACGATCGATAAGGTGGCCGGCCCGGTGGGAGAAGCACTGATCATGACCGCCTTCGGCCTGGCCGTGGCAATCCCGGCCGTGCTCGGCTACAACGCACTGAGCCGCGGCAACAAGGGAGTCATCAGCAAGCTCAACCGCTTTGCACATGACCTGCACGCCTATTTCGTGACCGGCGAACGCGTGCGCCCGACCACTGGGGCCACCCGCGTAGACGACGCATCGATGCTGCTGGCCGTCAAGAACTGAGCGTCGCTCGCTAACGCTGGTAGGAAAGCATCATGGCATTTGGACAGGTCGACGGAGACGATGAAGAGGTGATTAGCCAGATCAACATGACGCCGCTGGTCGACGTTATGCTGGTGCTGCTGATCATCTTCATCATTACGATTCCCGTCATCAACCAAGCGGTAAAGATCGACCTGCCGCGTGCGACGAATCAGCCCAACGACTCCAAGCCGCAGGACATCAACATATCGATCGATGCACAAGGCAAAGTGTACTGGAACCAACAGGAGGTCGACATGGCAACGCTGGACCAGCGCATCTCGGAAGCTACGCGCCAGCAACTGCAGCCTGAGTTGCATTTGCGCGCGGATCGCAATGTGCGCTACGAGCGCGTGGCCCAGGTAATGGCAGCCGCGCATCACGGCGGGCTCGGCAAGATCGGTTTCATAACCGAACCGAAGCACTGACTCCGATGCAGTGGCAACTGGCACCTGATGTGCCATCGTTTTGCCGGCCCACTACGGTTTGCGGCCTGCAGCAACTGGCATCACGCTGTTTGCCGGCTTCGCAAGCACAGGCTGGCCGCTCTCGACATTCATGGAGTCGCACGTTGGATGGCGAGGTGCCGGCCTAAGTGGGCAGCCCTTCATCTGAGCTTGGGCTCGCACTAAACCTGAGCATGCCGCGTGGCTTGTCAGGGGGAGTCAGGCAGAAAATCCCGAGCAAGCCTCATCCCATTGACGATGATCTGCCATGGGCGCAACGTTTGGATTCCTGACTCCCTGGCGGGCGACTGGATTGGCTCTCCCGGCCATCCCGCGAACGAGGATGTGCCCTGCTGCCGGCACGCGCCACCGGGGTAGCCTGCCATTGCCGCATTTCCTGCTTGATGATGCCGACGGTGCGTGGCGGGGGTGTCATGCGCTGAGGGTTGGTTTGAATCACGTGCATGGCATCGCCGCCGCCGGGCGCGGAGAGTTGGGCAGCGCCGGCAGCCGAGAGTGCCAGTGCGCTTACCGCTGGAACGAACAGCAAGTAAGCGGCGCGTCTCGCAATTGTTGATCTTGCCTCGATTATTTCCATGCAGTGATGTCAGGCGAGCAACAATGGGCCATGGTCATCGCAATGATCCCCATGGGGGTGATGCAGATGATCGCCAACCAAATAATCTACATGATCGCCGTGCGGTACGGCCTCATGGCCGCAGCCAGGGCCGTGCTTGTGGTTCGGGTCATGGCCGCCGCACTGATGGTTGGGGGTACACCGATCAGGATTGGTATCGCTGATTGCAAGCACGCCATAGCGTTCCTGGACGTAGACACCTGGAGCGTCCTTGAGCACATCCCTCAAATCGCTAGCATAGGTATTCGAGTAAGAGGCGGCATCGACGAATCCGACCGAACCGGCGGATTGGAACAGCGACTGGCGTTGCTGCGCAATTCCCGGCGCTGTCAGTGAACCTGCCGCTGCCGCTGTGGCGGTCACGGTGGGCAGGGTCGGAATTGCCGCTTCCGATGCGGGCTCGCTGGACGGTTGCGCCAGTGCGGCGCCTGTGAGCGCGGCCGCCGGCAATACGGCTACCCGGCGCCACGACTTGGCTCGTTTCATTGTTTTCCTCCCCGCGGACTGCCTGCATTCTTGGGCAAGGCTTCCGTGATTATCATGCGGCCCCGAAGAATACGGAGGGCAAGGAGCGTTCGCCATGTGACACAGCGACGCATGCCAGCCAGCAACAGAATGCCGAAGTGGTGCCAGGCACGTGGAACGCCGATTGCGGACTGATCGGCGCGCACTGGTTCCTGTTCAGGCGCGCGGCAGATGTCTGCACCGATGATGTGCATCCGATAGGTAAGGGGTTGCTTACAGCCGTCACCATTTCTTTGTATGAATGGCGGTCGGCTGTCCGGCTCAAAGAAAGTACTGGAAGCGGCGCCTGACAGTTGCTACTATATGCAACTTTGTTGCAACAAGAAATCTTCATGTCCAATACGCGGTCGCCGTCGATCCTGACTCAAACGATGCTGCTGGTGGTGACCTTCGTCATGGCTGCGCCGGCTGATGCCGAGGAGGCCACGCTTCCGGAGGTTTTGTCGTCACAGATCCAGCGGAACGAGGCTATGCGCCGCCGTATGCCACCGGTGCGACGCGAACCGAGACGCCATTGCGCGAGGTCCCGCAGTCTGTCCGGGTGCTATCGCGCTCGCTGATCGATGACATTGCCGCGACCCGCCTGGCGGAGACCTACAACTATGCGAGCGGCGTCTCGCGTCAGAACAACTTTGGCGGACTGTGGGACAACTATGCGTTGCGTGGCTTCACCGGCAACGAGAACACCGGCGCCGGCTACCTGGTCAACGGCTTTGCGGCAAACCGTGGCTATACCGCGCCACGCGATACCGCGACCGTCGAGCGCATCGAAGTCCTGAAGGGGCCGGCATCTTCGCTCTACGGGAGCAGCGATCCGGGCGGTGTTATCAACATCGTCACCAGGCAGCCGCAGTTCAAGCCCGGCCAGACCTACGAGCTGGAAGCCGGCAACCAGGACCACTACCGCGCGGCAGCGGACGTCACCGGCGCGCTGGGCGAGAACGTAGCCGGCCGGCTGATTGCCGTGGCCGAGCACGATGGCAGCACGCGGGATTTCATCAACAGCAAGCGTTACCTGCTGGCGCCGTCGGTTACGTGGGCGTTCGGTGCCGACACGCTCATCCAGTACACCGCCGAACTGCAGCGCTATACCGTGCCGCTGGACCGCGGCGTGGTGGCCGTCGACGGCCGGCTCGGTGCCGTGCCTCGTTCGCGCTTCCTGGGTGAGCCAAACGATGGCGACATTCGCCTCGACAGCCAGTCGCACCAGCTATCGGTCGAGCACCAGTTCTCGGACAACTGGAAGGGGCGCGTCGCCATGGCCTATCGGGGCGGCAGCCTGGAGGGCTATTCCACCGAAGCGAGTATGCTGCTGGCCGATGACCGAACGCTGACGCGCCAGCGCCGCTATCGCGATTACCAGTCCGACGATGTGTCGCTGCAAGCCGATGTTACCGGCAAGTTTGCGACTGGTGCCGTTAAGCATGAGTTGCTGCTTGGCGTCGATACCTATCGCTTCAGCACGACGCAGGTGATGCTGCGCCGCAATCCCTCCGCCACTGCGCCGAACGCGATCGATATCTACCAGCCAGTCTATGGCCAGGCGCCTCCCGCATTGCTGCCGAACACCGACACCTATGAGCGCCAGACCAATGTCGGCCTCTACGCGCAGGACCAGATGCAATTGGGCGAGCGCTGGCGCCTGTTAGCCGGCACGCGCTTCGACATCTACAACCAGTCGCTCGATAACCGGCTGCGCGGCACGACGACGAGCCAGCATCAGACTGCCATGTCGCCGCGAATCGGCGTGACCTACCTGGCAAGCCAGAACCTCTCGCTGTTCGCCAACGTGAGCCGCTCGTTCCGTCCCAATGCGGGCAGCGATGCCAGCGGCAATGCCTTCGCTCCGGAGGATGGGCGTGCCGCCGAGGCAGGCGTCAAATTCGACAGTGCCGACCGCCGCACCAGTGCGACGCTGGCGGTGTTCGACATCCGCAAGCGTAATGTGCTGACCACGGATCCGAACGATGCGGCATTCCAGGTGGCCGCCGGCGAGGCGCGCAGCCGTGGGATCGAACTCGACGTGGCCGGCCAGTTGGGAACCCATTGGCGCGTGACCGGAAACTTTGCCTATACCGACGCCGAAATTACGCAGGACGCACGGCTGGCGCCCGGCACCCCGCTGGCCAACATCCCGCGAACCAGCGGCAGCGTGATGGCGATCTTCGAGGACCAGGCCCCCATTGGCCAGCGCTACGGCGTGGGGGCAGGCGTGCGCTACGTCGGCAAGCGCTCTGGCGATCCGCAAGACAGTTTTTCCTTGCCCGCCTATACGCTGGCCGACCTGCTCGCCTACTGGCAGTACAGCAAGACAGTGAGGGTTACGCTCAATGTCAACAACCTGTTCGACCGGACCTATTACACCAGTTCCTACAGTAGCGTTTGGGTAGCGCCGGGTGCAGGCCGAACGGTGCGCCTCGGGCTGCGGTTGAGCTATTGAGACCTATGATCCCGATCCCCTTGTCTGCGCACTCGCCGCTGCGGCGCCACTTGCTGCGTGCCGCGGCACTGTTGCCGATGGCGTCTCTTGGCTCCAGGCGGGCGCATGGGCAGCCGTCGTCGAACCGTCTGTTGAGGATCATTGGCCCGTGGGAGCTGTCGAGTCTCGATCCGCTGCGCAACGGCTATCTGTTTGCACGGATGCAGGTGACCGAGACACTGGTCGACTATGACTCGCAAGGTCAGCCACAACCGGGCCTGGCCGCCGCTTGGCAGGTATCCGCCGACCGCCTGCAATGGCGCTTCTCACTGCAGCCGAATGCACGCTTTCACGACGGCTCGGCGGTACGACCGGCCGACGTTGTGGCCGCGCTCGAGCGCGCCCGGCACGCCGCGGGCGTACTGGCGCACGCGCCTGTCGCTGAAATCGTCGCGGAGCCCGCGACCATCAGGATCCGGCTGACGCGGCCGTTCGCGCCGCTGCTGGCGCTGCTGTCCCACAGCAGCACGCAGGTGCTCGGACCGGCATCATTTGGTCCCGGCGGCATTGTCCGCGCCATTGTGGGCACCGGCCCGTATCGCATCGTCGAACTGGAGCCGCCTCAGCGCTTCGCCGTCTCGGCCTTTCCGGCATGGCGGGGCCAGCAGCCTGCCGTGACGCGCGCGCAGTACCTTTCGGTCGGGCGAGCGGAGATGCGCGCGCTCATGGCTGAGGGCGGCCAGGCCGAACTTGCCTATGGCCTCGACCCGGGAAGCATCGCTCGCCTGGCACGCCTTCCGGGTGTACGGATCCACGCTGTCACGGTTCCGCGCACCACATCGCTCAAGCTCAACCTTGCCCATCCGTTCCTGGCCGAGCCTGCCACGCGGCGCGCACTGTCACTGGCCCTGGACCGTCGCGGTATCGCCAGTGCGATCTTGCGCGCCCCGGAGCTGGCCGCTGGACAATTGTTCCCGCCATCGCTGCCCGGCTGGCACGACCCTGCGCTCACCCCTCTGGTGCACGATGGCACCGAGTCGCGTCGCCTGCTGGCCAGCACCGGCTGGCGTGCCGGCGATGACGGCATTCTGCGCCGGGGTAACGCCCGCTTCGCCTTGACGCTTCGCACCTTTCCCGACCGCCCCGAACTGCCGGTCATTGCGACGGCGATCCAGGAGCAGTTGCGGCTGGTTGGCATCCAGGTGCGGGTTGCCGTGGGCAATTCCAGCGACATTCCCTTCGCGCACCGCGACGGCACGCTAGAGATCGGCTTGCTGGCGCGTAATTACGGTGTCGTGCCGGATGCATACGGAACCGTCGCCCAGGACTTCGGTGCAAATGGTGGCGACTGGGGGGCAATGGGCTGGTCTGCTGCTGGCGTCACGCAAGCGCTGGCTGCACTGGCCGCGGCCCCCGAGGCGCGGGAATCGCAGGCGATGCGCAGCCAGATCTCCGGGATCCTGCAGCAGGACCTGCCGCTGATCCCGGTGGTCTGGTATCGCCAGACACTCGCCGCCAGCCCTCGGCTGGACAATGTGTCGATCGACCCGTACGAGCGCACCTACCGCTTGACCCAGATGCGGTGGAAATCATGAACGACAGGTCCATACCGGTGGCAGCGCAAGTGTGGGGACAAGTATCGCGAGCTGGCCGAGCCACTCGTCCCTCGGGCAACATACTGGTGCACCGCGGCATCCAGGCGCACATCGTGGCCGCGCTCGTCGGTACGCTCAGCTTCATGATGATGCGACTGCTGCCCGGTGACATGGCGTTTCGGGTCGCAGCGGGCCGCTATGGCTACGACATGGTCACGGCACAGGCAGCCGAAGCCGTACGGCTCGAACTCGGACTCGACCAGCCTTGGCATCATGCGCTGCTGGGTTGGTGGGCTCGACTCCTGCAGCTGGACCTCGGCGTGTCAGCGGTCACCGGCGCTCCGGTGATCGACGAGATCGCCCATCTGTTGGGGCACACCATCCTGCTTGCCCTCTCCGCGCTGGGCGTTTCCTGCATGATCGCGGTCCCGCTTGGCCTGATTGCAGGCATGCGCAAGGGTGGGGTCACAGATCGCGCTACTTTGGTCGCCTCGGTCCTGCTGCGCGCCATGCCGCCGTTCGTGCTCGGCATCATGCTTGTATCGCTGCTGTCAATCGACTGGAACCTGATGCGCGCGGGTGGCCATCATGAGCATGGGACGCTTATCGCGCCAGCCATCACACTGGGGCTTGCGCTCACGGCCACGGCCATGCGCGTCGCACGCGACGCCATGGCCTCCGTTTCCGATTCGGCGTACTTCCAGTTTGCGCGGACGAAAGGCTTGAACGACCGACAGGCGCTGCTGCGGCACGGCATCCGCAATGCCGCCATTCCCCTGGTCGCTTACGTTGGCGTGCAGCTCGTCTATCTGGTGGAAGGCGTGGTCGTGATCGAGACGCTGTTCGCATGGCCCGGCATCGGTCACGCGCTGGTGCATGCCATCTTTGGACGTGACGTGCCCATGATCCAGGGCACCGCCCTCGTGATGGGGCTGTTATTTGTGGGCCTCAACACCCTCGTGGACCTCGTCTGCGCGTGGATTGATCCGCGGCTGCGCATCGCAAGGAGGGTGTGATGGGCGCACTGACACGTCGATGCGTTGGCATAGCGTTGCTGCTGGTGCTGGCGCTGTTTGCCCTGGCGGGCCCCTGGCTGGCCCAGCGCGCGCCGTTCGAGCAAGACTTGTATGGCGTCTTGCAAGCGCCGAGCCTGCTGGAGCCGCTTGGCACCGACCATCTGGGGCGCAGCATGCTTGCCCGCCTCGCCAGCGCCAGCCGCCTCTCCCTGGGCCTGGCGCTGCTGAGCGTGCTCACGGCAGCGGTGCCTGGCACGCTGCCGGGCCTGATTGCCGCATGGCATGGCGGCTGGACCGCACGCATCATCGGCGCGATTGCCGACGCGGTGTTGGCTCTGCCCGGGCTGCTGCTGGTGCTGCTGCTGAGCGCTTTTGCCCCCGGCGCCTTTTGGCCGCTCTACGTCGGGTTGTCGCTGGTCCTCTGGGTGGAATACTTCCGTGTGACTCGTGCCACAGCCACTGTGCTGCTGGCCAGCGATCATGTGGAGGCCGCGCGCCTGCTCGGCTTCGGGCCGCGCTACATACTCGCTCGTCATGTCCTGCCTGAGCTGCTGCCGCTGCTTGGGACCCTGATGAGCTTCGGCGCTGGCGCGGCCATCCTCGCGCTGGCGGCAATGGGCTTTGTCGGGCTGGGCGCCCAGCCCCCGGCGGCGGAACTCGGCCTGATGATGACGGAACTGTTGCCCTATGCCGCGGATGCACCATGGATCATGGCCAGTCCGATCGTGGTGCTGACGCTGGCCACGCTGGCCCTGGTGTTGCTCAGCGACAGTAGCGTACGGAGCGGTGCCAGATGAGTGGCGATATGCACAAGCTGCTGGAGATTGCCGGTCTGTGCGTCCGAAGCGCGGAAGGACAACTGCTCGGCCCGGTTTCCTTCGGACTCCAGGCGGGACAGGCGTTGACCTTGCTGGGCGAAAGCGGCTCCGGCAAGAGCTTGCTGGCACAGGCGGTAATGGGAACCTTGCCTCACAGACTGCGTGCCAGCGGACGGATTGCGCTGGCGGGAAAATCGTTCAATGCAGACGATGCCAGCGCGCGCCGGCCGATGTGGGGCCGCCAGTTGGCGCTGCTTCCGCAGGAGCCCTGGCTCGCACTCGACCCGACCATGCGGGTCGGCTCGCAACTGGCCGAGGTCCATGGGCTCGTGCATGGACAATCTCGCGTGGAGCCCGTCGCCAGGCGGTCGAAGAGTTGCGCACGCTTGGCCTGGCTCATGCCGCCGACGCCTGGCCCGGCATGCTTTCAGGTGGCATGGCCCAGCGCGCCGCCTTCGCGATGACACGTGCTGGCGGGGCACCCGTGCTGATCGTCGATGAGCCCACAAAGGGACTCGACCATGTCTGCCGCGATGAAGTCGTATCTCGCCTGCAGCAAGCGCTGCAAGCAGGCTGCGCGGTGTTGACCATCACGCATGACATCGCCGTAGCGCGGGCGCTCGGCGGCAGGATCGTGGAAGACGGACCCGCTCATGCCGTACTGGCGACACCCCGGCACGAATACACCCGCGCGCTGATCGCCGCGGATCCCCAAGCGTGGCCCATGCGCCCACGCGGGCAAGCGGGGCGAGAGGTGATGGCCGCTGCCGGCCTGAGCAAGCGCTTCGGCTCGCGCGAACTGTTTCGAGGGCTGGATCTTGCGCTGCACGCCGGCGACCGGATCGCTGTCACCGGCCCGAGCGGCAGCGGGAAATCGACGCTTGGCAACGTGCTGCTGGGTCTGGTGGCGTCGGATGCAGGCACCGTGCTCCGGCAGTCCGATTTCGAGCCCAACCGTTACCAGAAGATCTACCAGGATCCCACTGCGGCGTTCGCCCCCCGGCGCTCGATAGGCCATGCGCTCGATGATCTTTGTGGGCGCCATCGTCTCGAGCGCGCGAGGATTGCGCCCCTGATGAAGCAAATGCGCCTGATCCCGGCGCTCCTTGGCCGGCGCCCCGCGGAGGTGTCTGGCGGCGAGCTGCAGCGGTTCGCGCTGATGCGCGCGTTGCTGCTGGACCCGGTGTTCCTGTTCGCCGACGAGCCGACGTCACGGCTCGACCCGATTACCCAGAAGGAAGTAATGGACGTCATTGCAGATGTCACGCAGGATTGTGGGTGCGCACTCATGCTGGTCACACACGACCCGCACATCGCGATCAGTGTTGCGCATCGGCAGGTCGAGATGCCCTTCTAGGGCCTCATGCCGCTCGGCAAGCACGAGCGAGTTGCGAATATTCATATCACGCGCTTTCATTTCTTACCCCAGCGCGCGTGGGGCCTCCTATCTGCGAACGACTGAAGTTCGACCTGGACAGGTCAGCCCGGTGGGCTGAAGCGAACCAGCCGAGTAAGGTCGTCCGAGACGATTAGCCGGCCAGTGCCCATGGCGCGTGGCGATGCGCTGACACAGACACGAAATTTTCGTTACAAATCAATGATTTAGACAATATTTGGCGAAAATTTCACGAATTCCGGCCGACCCTCTTCTAGCGCGGCACGCGTGGCACAATCTATAATTGATCGTGTAACTGTTATTTATTAGGAGTGCCATGCAGACCCTTGACCTCTCTCAAGCGACGGCGGCGGCCCAGGCGGGCGGGCTGCTTTCGGCCAACCTGCGCGCCGACGGCGACCATTTCCTAATCGAGCTCGAGACGCGTGCCGGCGGCCAAGCGGTGCTAGCTACCAGCAATCGACGCCGCCCGCGCGCCTTTCGCAATCCGTTGCGCGCGCTCGAAGTCATCCGCGCGCTAGGCCTACAGACTGGGCGTTTTAGCCTCGAGGACTGGCGCCCCGAGACTGCGCCGGCCAACAAGCCAGCGCGCCCCGATCGTGCCGCCGCCCTGCGGCAAGCCCATGCCCAAGCCGCGGCCTACGAGAAATGGGTACGGGCCCAGGTTCAGGAGGCGCTCGACGACCACACGCCGGCGCTCGCGCACGACGAGGTCAAGGCCGCTGTGCAGGCACGCATCGAGGCATTGCGAAAGGCCAAGCGTGACGCGTAAGCTGGAGTGGAAGGCAGCCGCCCAAGTCGATCTGCTCGAGATTGTGGACCACATCGGCGCGGAGAATCCGGACGCGGCGTCGGCATTCGCGCAGATGGTCTATGCCAAGGCCGAGGCGCTGTGCCTGAGCCCTACCCTCTACCGCAGTGGGCGCGTACGCGGCACGCGCGAAATGGTCGTGCATCGCAACTATGTGGTCTTCTATCGGGTCACCGCAGACACCGTGACTATCCTGCGCGTCAAGCATGCGCGCCAGCAATGGCCTTAGTCGACCGGCCGGTACACTCGAGACAAGTCACTACGGCCGGCCGGCCGTTCCTTATCCCACATTGACGCATTGAAACCTGCAAGGCAAACGGTTTTGATAATAAAGAGAGACCAGTCGGCAAGAAGTCGGCAGTTACATTAAGTCGATGGTATTGCCGGCCCTGTCCACCGCGCGATACAGGTATTTCCGCTGACCGCAGGATGTAGGTCTCGTCCCATGCGCCAGCTTTTGCCCACCGGCCGCTTGCGACGACGAAACACCCTGTGCAGAGCCGGCAGCGGCTTGAGCACCCAGCGGTGCACGGTCGAGTGAGCGACCGAGATGACCTCGTTCGGCCATCATCTGCTCCACATGGCGCAAGCTTAGTGGCGACGTACGACCCAGGTCAGCGTTCTTCATGCTGACGTCCGTGGAGAAATTGCCAGGGTGCGGCCTCGTGGGCACCCCGTGCGGCACTGGCAGCGATGCTAACCCGGTTTCATCGCGCCGGGCCAGCCCATTGCCGCTTCCGGGTTCATGATCGTTGCCCACACATGCTGAGCTCGACACCGGCCCATTCTACGGGGGACTTACTGCGACACAACCCCGCTACCGATCACGTAGCGCGCGCTGGCCAAGGCGCGCTCGGCGGCGATCGGGACTTTGCGCTCGGGCAGGCCGGCAAGCGCCAGGTAGGTGTCAATACAGGGGTCATCGTACTTTTGGTACGAAATCTGGCGGTTCCGTCCTTCAAACCGTTTGCAATCAGGGACTTGGAAGATCGGCTGGTAGGGAGGAGTAACCGGGAAAGCCTTGCCGCAGGCGGCATTCCGGCTTGCTAGCGCCAGATTTCGCACCAAAAGTACGATGACCCCATCTAAGAAGGCTAGCGCGAGGGGCCGAAAAATCAAGCCACCAGTACTGCAGCGCTCGGACGTGGCCGCCTTGCATCAACTATTGGAAGACGTGATGGCGCGGTCCAAAATAGCTGTGCGATGTGTTCGATCATCGACGTGCTTGCTAGGCTTGACGGCCGGTCGCAAAATGGCCACTGCCTCAGACACGCCAGCCGTCGGAGGCGGCGACTGACCGTGTTAGGAAGGTACGGGTCGACATTCTGATGTACAGGCACCAATTTCCGTGTTCAATCGCTGCAAAGCGGGGCGCTGCCCTGCTCGGCAATTGTATTCACAAGGAGAGCATTGGCGGCTCGACCTGGTGCAGGATTGCGCCGGTGGTGGCGTCGACCGAACAGCAATCTTGGGAAACGGAAGGAACTAGATTTGGATCTGCGTTCCGATCTCGATCACGCGATTTGGCGGTATGTTGAAGTACTCGCCCGCATTGCCGGCATTCTTGCTCATTGCTGCAAAAAGGCGCTCTCGCCAAAACGCCATCCCACTGGCGATCCCGGCGACCGGAATGACTGTCTCGCGGCTCAGGAAGAACGAGGTCTCCATCATATTGAATCCGAGATCCGATACTCGCGGCAGCATGTCTAGCGCCTGCGAGACGTCCGGCCGGTTCATGAAGCCGAAGCTCAACGTGATCCGATAGCAATCGTGCCCGAGCGGTTCGATGGCAAGACTCTCGCGCAATGGTACCCAGGGCACATCCTTCATCTTCGCGGTAAGAAACAGGATGCGCTCATGCAGAACTTTGTTGTGGTTAAGGTTATGCATCAGTGCGTGGGGCACGACATCCGATGTCGCTGTGAGGAATACCGCGGTCCCGGATACGCGCGATGGAGGTGCACGGAACAGGGAGTCGAGGAATGACTTGAGCGGCATGTCGGTACTCTGAAGTCGTCCGAGCAGGACCTGGCGACCGCGTAGCCATGTCAGCATCACGACGAACATCCCGGTGCCGACAAGCAGCGGGAACCACCCCCCCTCGGCCACTTTCAACAGGCTCGATGAGAGGAACGCTACGTCTACGACGACAAAGAAGCTAGTGGCGAAGATGCTCAGCAACAGGGTGTAGCCCCAACCATAGTGGACTACAAAAAAGGTGAGGAGGGTCGTTGCCAACATGGTCCCAGTTACCGCCACGCCATACGCCGAGGCCAGCTTTGTAGACGAACCGAAGCCGACCACGGCAGCCAGGACTGCCACCAGCAGTATGGCGTTGAGACTTGGCATGTAAATTTGCCCCATAGCCCTCTCCGATGTTTGCACGACGTGCATGCGCGGCAGGTAACCCAACTGGATTGCCTGCTTAGTCAGCGAGTAGGCGCCCGATATCGTGGCCTGCGAAGCGATCACGGTTGCTGCAGTGGCGAGTGCCACCATTGAATACAGCGCCCAGGCGGGAAAAAGGAGATAGAACGGATTTTCGACCGCTTTCGCATTGACGGCGAGCAGCGCGCCCTGTCCTAGGTAGTTGAGCGCCAGTGCTGGGAACACCAGCCCGAACCACGCCAGCCGTATCGGGCCACTGCCAAAATGCCCCATGTCGGCATAGAGCGCTTCGGCACCGGTGAACGCAAGCAGCACGGCTCCCAGTACGGCGAACGAGGCGAAGCCGTGCTGCGTGACAAAGCCCAATGCGTGCAGCGGATTGAGCGCGCCCAGGATGGCAGGGTGTTGGACAATGCCGTGGATGCCTGCGGCGGCCAGGGCGACGAACCACAAGACCGTGATTGGCCCGAACAGCGCACCAATCTTGGCGGTACCATGCCGCTGGGCCAGGAACAGCACGATCAACACGCCCACGGATACCGGCAGGACATATGGCTTCAGCGCTGTCGTGCCCACCTCAAGTCCTTCGACGGCGGAGAGTACCGAGATGGCCGGCGTCAGCACCGCATCCCCGTAGAACAGCGCGGCCCCGAACAGGCCAATGAGCAGGACAGGTGCGGGGGAGCGCCCCACCTTCTTCACCGAAGACAAGGCAAGCGCGAGCAGCGCCATGATGCCGCCTTCCCCCCTATTGTTCGCCCGCATGATGAGTATCACGTATTTGAGCGAAACGACGACCATCAGCGCCCAGAAGATCGCCGAGATACCGCCAAGTATGTTTTCAGGGGACAGTGGGATCCCATGCGCGGGATTGAACGTTTCCTTGACCGCATAGAGAGGGCTGGTGCCGATATCACCGTAGACGACGCCCAGCGCAGCAAGCGTGAGCGCTGCGCGGGAATGCTCCAGGTGCGAGCCGCTTGGCGTTTCGCGGCTATTTGCATGAGAATCCACGATGGCTCCTCCTGATCGTTGACATTTTCGAGACTGAACAGGCCTTTCCGAGTCGAGGACGAACCGCAGGGACTTCTCCCTGACCGTCGTCGACGGTGTCCTATTGGCGTGGCTCCATGATTTCAGCCCAGGCCAATCAGTCTGTACCCCACCCCCAGTTCTGTAATGAAGTGGCGAGGTGTTGCGGGATCGAGCTCAAGTTTTTGGCGTAAGTTGCCCATATAGATCCGCAGATAGTGGCCGTGCTCCACCGCATTCGGTCCCCATACTTCGACCAGCAAGTGACGATGCGTCAGCACGCGGCCGTGCCCCTTGATGAGGGCAGCCAGCAGGCGGTACTCGATGGGCGTCAGTCGTACCAGTTCACCCTGCCGTCTCACTTCTCGGCCGGCCAGGTCCACCGTGACTTCACCAAAGCTCACCACCGCGGTATGATCACCGCCGGTCACCACGGCACTGCGGCGCAACTGCGCCCTGACCCGAGCCAGCAGTTCCGGCACGCCAAACGGCTTCACCAGATAGTCGTCGGCGCCTGCGTCCAGCGCCGCCACTTTTTCCTCTTCGCGGTCACGGGCCGACAGCACGATGATGGGGGCCAGGGTCCAGCCGCGCAGCTCCGAGATCAGTTCGCGGCCATCGCGGTCAGGCAGGCCAAGATCCACGATAAACAACTCGGGTTGCCGGCTGGCGGCCTCGATCAGCGCACGCGTCGCGGTTTCCGCCTCGAATGCGCTAAAGCCTTCGGCTTCCAGCGAAGTGCAGACGAAACGGCGGATATCGGTATCGTCTTCAACGACCAAAATGCGGGCGGCGGATTTCATAAGGTTGCGGTTTGGCGAAATGGACGGCCGTGTTCAGGATTCAGTCTCGACAACACTTGGTGGGCTGCCGCGCGGCAGCGTGAAGACGAAGCGGGCGCCTCCCTCGCTGCGTCGCTCGGCGTGCATGCTGCCACCGTGAGCCTCGACGATAGCGCGGCAAATGGCGAGGCCCAGACCAACGCCGGGCGTGGAGGATTCGCTTTCACCCCGCTCGAACTTGCCGAACAGTTGTTCCTCGCGCCCCGCCGGCAAGCCAGGTCCGTTGTCATCCACGGTCACACGCAGCGTATCGTCGCCAGCCGTGGCCGAAACGACCACCTCGCTACCGGGCGGGGTGTACTTGGCGGCGTTCTCCAACAGATTCACCAGTACCCGTTCAATCAGCACGGGATCGAACTCGCACAGCGGCAGATCTGGCGGGAGACGGCTACTGACACGGTGATCGACCAGCACCGGATCCAGCTCGCGCCGCGCCGAACCGAGCACCTCCTCCAGCGACTGCCAATCACTCTTGGGCTTGATTGCGCCGGATTGCAATCGCGCCATATCGAGCAGCTTGCCCACGAGTTCCGCGGTAGCCTTGGCCTTGTCCCGCATAGCCACGGTCAGTTCCCGCTTGGCCTCGGCAGTCAAGCGGTTCCGTGTCAAGGTATCGGCAAGTCCCACCAGCGCCGTCAGCGGCGTGCGCAGGTCGTGCGAAACCGCAGCCAGCAGGCTATTGCGCAGCCGCTCGCGCTCCATATTGACCAATGCGTCCTGTGCCACCTCGACAAAGTGCACCCGTTCCAGTGCCAAGGCGATCTGGGCGGCGCAGGCTTCAAGTAAATGCATGTCTTCCGGCGTATCGAATAAGGCCACGTCGGCCGGCTGGATGACCAGCACGCCACGGGTGCGAATCGGCGCCTTCAGAGGCAGGTACCGCGCCGGCGTTGACGGCAGTGTGTTGGTGCCCTCGCCGGCCGCCTGCTGATGGTCGTAAACCCACTGCGCCACGCTATTGTCGGTGACCGCCAGCGAGGCCGCCTCGGGTGCCTCGTGCGGTTCGCGCACGCGCTCCTGGCTGTCGGGCAGCAGCACGGCCGACTTGGCTTGAAACACGGCGTCGATCCGGTCGATCGCGATGCCAACGATTTGCTCGATGGTCAATGCTGCCGAAAGTTGCTGCGCCAGCCCGGCCAATTCGCCGGCACGCCGTTCGCGCAGCCGTGCGATCTTGGCCTCGAAGCGCAACTGGGCAGCCAATTGGCCGATCACCAGGGCCACCACGAGCATCAGGGCAAAGGTGAAAAAGTATTGGGTGTCGTTGACGGTGAGGGTTAGCTTGGGCGGGACGAAGAAGAAGTCGAAGGCCAGCACGGACAACATGGCCGCCAGCGCGCCAGGGCCACGTCCGTGGCGGATGGAAATCCCCACCACCGCGAGCAGGAACACCATCACCACATTGGCCAGATCGAACACCGACAAGAGGCCCGCCGCCAGCACCGTGGTGACCGCCACGATGGCGGCGGCTGCACCGTGGCCGCGCCAGTCCAGTTGACCAAGCGGAGCGCGCCGCTCATCGGACGGTGGTGCCGTTTCATCGATGCCCACCAGATAAAGGTCCAGCTCGGCCGCTCGTTCCGCCAGCCGGTCGGCCAAGCCTGGCAGCAACTTGCGCCGCCAACCGGGCCTGAGCCGATGACCGATCACAAGTTTGCCGGCATTGCGGCCCTTCGCATAGGCTACTAGCGTTGTGGCGGCGTCGCTGCCGGCCAGCGTGGCAGTCTCGGCACCCATGTCCTTGGCTAGCTTGAGCGCGCTCAGTACACGCTCGCGGCCCGCGGGAGGTATTCGTTGCAGCGCCGGCGTCTCGACATACGCGGCGATCCAGTCGGCCTGCAGCTTGGCCGCGAGCCGGGCGGCAGCGCGCACGAGTTTTTCGCCGCTCTGGCCGGGGCCGACGCAGACCACCAGACGTTCCTTCGCCTGCCAGACGCTGGAGATGGCCCGGTCAGCGCGATAGGCCCGCATCTGCGCATCGACCCGATCCGCTGTGCGACGCAGCGCCAACTCCCGCAGCGCGATCAGGTTGCCCTTGCGGAAGAAATTCCTGGCCGCCCGCTCGGCCGCATCGGCGAGATAGACCTTGCCGGCAGCAAGCCGGATGAGGAGTTCGTCAGGCGGCAGGTCGACGAGCGTCACTTCGTCGGCGGAATCGAACACGCGGTCGGGTACAGTTTCTCGCACACGCACGCCGGTGATCGAGCCCACCACGTCGTTGAGACTTGCGAGGTGCTGCACATTGAGCGTGGTGTAGACATCAATCCCGGCGGCCAGCAGTTCCTCCACGTCCTGCCAGCGCTTCTGGTGGCGGCTTCCTTCGACGTTCGAGTGAGCCAGTTCATCGACCACGATCAGGGACGGTTTTAGCGCCAGCGCGGCGTCAAGGTCGAATTCGGGTAGCAGCCGGCCTCGGTAGGCGATCTTGCGCGACGGCAGGACGGATACCCCCTCGAGCAGCACGGCCGTCTCCGCCCGGCCATGCGTTTCCACCGCGCCGATCATCAGGTTCACGCCGTCGGCCTGCTTCTGCCGGCCGGCCTGCAGCATGGCATAGGTCTTGCCGACGCCCGCGCAGGCGCCGAAGAAGATCTTCAGCTTGCCGCGCGCGGCGGCCTGCTCTTCCTCCTTGATCGCTTCCAGCAGGCGGTCAGGATCGGGGCGTTCGGCGTTCATGGTCGATCTATCTCGGTCCAGAAACGGCTCGCCTGGCAAGGCCTGAAGATTCGCATTCCTCCGCCGTTGGGAAGACGCGGGTCATGCCTCGTCGAGCGCCAGATTTAATTTGAGCACGTTCACGGTGCTGTCGCCGAAAATGCCCCAACTGGGCCCCTCGCGATACTGCTCGACCAACTGCCGGACCTTGGCCGGTGGCATCCCCCGGGCCGTGGCGACGCGATCAACCTGATAGTAGGCTGCTGCCGGCGAGATGTGCGGGTCAAGACCGGAGGCCGAGGCCGTCACTAGGTCAGCCGGCACCGGGCCGGTTTGGTCCGGATGGGCGGCACGGACCGCCTCCACGCGAGCCTTGACCGCATCGGCCAGGGCCGGATTGGTCGGGCCAAAGTTAGAGCCGCCGGACGATGCGGCATTGTTTGGCATCGGCGCGGTGGCCGACGGGCGGCTCCAGAAATATCCCTTTCCGCTGAATGCCTGACCGATCAACTCGCTGCCGACCACCTCGTTGCCGTGCTGGATCAGGCTGCCCGCCGCCTGATGCGGGAACAGCAGCCTCGCCACGCCGGTGACGGCAGCCGGATAGAGCAGGCCGGTCACGACGCTCAGCACCAGGAACAGCGACACGGCCGGTCTAATCAGCGTTTTCATGATCGGAGCTCCTTGCTGAATCCGGTTTCACCTCTGGCGAGCCTCCCGCCAGCTAGGCGACGCCGATGAGTCCCAGTACCAGATCGATCAGCTTGATACCGACAAATGGCACAACCAGCCCGCCCAGCCCGTAGATCAGCAGGTTGCGCCGCAACAACGCGTCGGCGCCCAACGCGCGATACTTCACCCCCCTCAGCGCCAGCGGGACCAGGGCAATAATGACGACGGCGTTGAAAATTACTGCTGACAGGATGGCCGAAGCCGGGCTGTAGAGGTGCATCACATCCAGCACCTTCAGTTGCGGGTACGTGACCGCAAACGCGGCCGGGATGATGGCGAAATACTTGGCCACGTCATTGGCCACTGAGAACGTAGTCAGTGCGCCGCGCGTCATCAGCATCTGCTTGCCAGTCTCGACGATCTCGATCAGCTTGGTTGGGTTGCTGTCGAGGTCGACCATATTGCCGGCCTCCTTGGCGGCCTGTGTCCCGCTGTTCATCGCCACCGCCACGTCTGCCTGCGCCAGCGCAGGAGCGTCGTTGGTGCCGTCGCCGGTCATCGCCACCAGTCTGCCCTCGGTCTGATGGTTGCGAATCAGCTTGAGCTTGTCTTCTGGCCTGGCCTCGGCGAGAAAGTCATCGACACCGGCCTCGGCCGCGATGGCGGCTGCGGTCAGGCGGTTATCGCCAGTGATCATCACTGTCTTGATGCCCATCACGCGCAGCTCGGCAAAGCGCTCCTTGATGCCGCCTTTGACGATGTCTTTTAGTTCGACCACGCCCATCACCCGCTGGCCATCGACCACTACCAGAGGGGTGCCTCCGCGTCGGCCAACCTGGTCGACCAGGTCGGTCACGCCCTGCGGGCAATGGCCTCCTATGGCTTCCACGTGAGTCTTGACGGCGTCGGCAGAACCCTTGCGAATTTGCCGTTCGCCGATATCGACGCCGGACATGCGGGTCTGGGCGGTGAAGTGGATAAAGTGGGCGTCGTGCAGCTCACGCCCACGCAGGGCGAACTTTTCCTTGGCTAGCACCACGATGGAGCGACCTTCCGGCGTTTCATCGGCAAGCGAAGCCATCTGCGCGACATCGGCGAGCTCGCTTTCAGTGACGCCCGGTGCCGGCAGGAACGCGCTAGCCTGGCGGTTGCCAAGGGTGATGGTTCCAGTCTTGTCCAACAAAAGTACGTCAACGTCGCCTGCGGCCTCCACCGCGCGGCCAGAGGTCGCAATCACGTTGGCCTGCATCATGCGGCTCATGCCGGCCACGCCGATGGCGGAGAGCAGGCCACCGATGGTAGTCGGGATCAGGCAGACCAGCAGTGCTACCAGCACCGTGATGCTGACGGGGCTGCCGGTGCCTGCCGCGTTCACGCTGTAGAGCGAAAACGGCAGCAGCGTAACGGTAGCCATCAGGAACACCAGTGTCAGCGCGACCAGCAGGATGGTGAGGGCGATCTCGTTGGGTGTCTTCTTCCGCTTAGCACCTTCCACCATGGCGATCATGCGGTCGAGGAAGGCCTCGCCCGGGTTGGCGCTGACGCGCGCTATCAGCCAGTCGCTCAATACACGGGTGCCGCCGGTGATGGCCGAGAAGTCGCCGCCGGATTCGCGGATGACCGGAGCCGATTCACCGGTGATGGCTGATTCGTCCACCGAGGCGACGCCTTCCAGTACCTCGGCGTCGGCCGGCACGAAGTCACCCGCCTCGATCAATACGAGATCACCCCGACGCAGGCTGGCCGAGTCCGTCACCGTGATCCTGGCTTCGCGTTGGGGGTGGTCGAGCTTCTTTGCCATGACGTTTCTGCGGCTATGGCGCAGCGTGGCAGCCTGCGCCTTGCCGCGGCCTTCGGCCAGCGCTTCGGCGAAATTAGCGAACAACACAGTGAACCAAAGCCACGCCGAGATGGCAAGGATGAAGCCGGCCGGCGCCTCGCCTTGGCCCCTGACTGCCTGGATGCCGAGCAGAGTAGTCAGCACGCTGCCGACCCAGACCACGAACATGACGGGGTTACGGAGCTGAGCGCGCGGCGAGAGCTTACAAAACGATTCCGCAATGGCTGGCTTGACCAGTGCCGGGTCGAACAACGGCAGCGTCTGCGCGGTGTGGGCGCCAGCTCTTTGAATAGTCTGCGGGTGCAGCTCTGGTTTTGTCGTATCGTTCATGTCCGGTGTCCTAATGCGCGAACAACTGCAGGTGTTCGACCATGGGACCCAACGCCAGGGCCGGAATATAGGTGAGCGCGCCGACCATCATCACCGTACCGACCAGCAAGAGAACAAATAGCACCCCATGTGTTGGCATGGTGCCGCTCGATACGGCCAGGCGAGGTTTTTTGGCCAGGCTTCCGGCAATGGCAAGCACCGCCACGATAGGAACGAAGCGGCCGAACCACATTGCCAGCGCCAGCAAGAAGTTGTAGTAAGGCGTGTTGGCGCCCAGTCCGGCAAACGCCGACCCATTGTTATTGGCGGCGGAGGAAAAGGCATACAACACTTCGGAGAAGCCGTGTGCGCCCGGGTTCAGGATGCCCACCAGGCCATCCTTGGCCAGCACCGAGACCGCGGTCCCACCGAGCACCAGGAGGGGGGTGATCAGGATCGCGGCCGACACCATCTTCATCTCATAGGCTTCGATCTTCTTGCCGAGGTATTCTGGCGTGCGTCCGATCATCAGGCCCGCGAGGAACACTGCCAGGATAGCGAAGACCAGCATGCCGTACAGACCCGAGCCGACCCCGCCGAATACGACCTCGCCGAGCTGCATTTGCAGCATCGGCGCAAGCCCCCCCAGCGGCATCAGGCTGTCATGCATCGTGTTCACCGCGCCGCAGCTCGCCGCCGTTGTAATGGTGGCAAACAGGCTGGACGCGGTAATGCCGAAGCGAATCTCTTTGCCCTCGAGGTTGCCGGCTGCGCCATCTACGCCGAGCCTGGTCAGCAGCGGGTTGGCTTGCATCTCGGACCACTGCACCACGGCGAACATGGCGACGAAGATCACGGTCATGGCGGCGACGACCGCTACGCCCTGGCGCATATCGCCGACCATAGCGCCGAACATGAAGCACAGTGCAGCCGGAATCAGCAAAATCGCCAGCATCTCGATGAAATTGGTGGCACCGTTCGGATTCTCATAGGGGTGAGCCGAGTTGGCGTTGAAGAAGCCGCCACCATTGGTGCCTACCATCTTGATCGCTTCCTGCGAGGCCACCGGACCCATCGCGATGATCTGCTTGTCGGTCCTCCGGTTCTCCATGACCGGCTTCCCAACGGCATCCACCATGGGCTGGCCATTGGCATCGAGCTTTTGCCGCTGGTAGGCGAGCGGCTCGATCAGCTTCACATCCTGGTAGCCAGCAAAATTCTGGATTACCCCCTGACCGACCAGGAACAAAGCAAGGAGGAAGGACAGCGGCAACAGCACATAGCCGGTTGCACGACCGAGATCGAGCCAGGCATTGCCGATGCCGGCGGCCGAGCGGCGCGCGAAACCTCGAACCAATGCCACCACCACCGCGATCGCCGTGGCAACCGAAAGGAAGTTCTGAACCGTCAGCGCCAGCATCTGCGTCAAGTAACTCATGGTGCTTTCGCCGCCATAGCCCTGCCAGTTGGTGTTGGTGGTGAAGGAGACGGCGGTATTGAAGGCCGAGCCGGCTTCGACACCCGTCATGCCGGCCGGATTGAGCGGCAGCCCGCCTTGCAAGCGTTGCAGCACATAGACGGCAATCATGCCGAGCAGGTTGAAGAGCACGATGGCCATGGCGTAGTGCCACCACGGCATGTCTTCGTCGGCGTTGGTGCCGATCAGCCTGCAGATGCCCCGCTCGAAGGCACCGAGCCAGCCGTAACGGGCGCTCAGCTGACCATCCATTACGGCGGTCAGGTAACGACCTAGTGGCCAGGCCATCGCGAACAGTACAACCAGGTAGAGGCCGAGCTGGACGAAGGGCGACGCGTTCATGTCACCTCCTCCGCGTTGAACAGCGCGTAGAGCAGGTAGAGGAACAGGCCGAAGGAAACGCCACCCACCAGCCAATAAAGCTGTTCAGCGCTCATGGGACCGACGTTCCAGCCGCCGGCAGGCGGCAATCAGCGCCCATAGCGCCGCACCAAAGACCGCGATGGATAACGCGACCAGCGTGTCCATGAGATGGCTCCGTGCCACGGAGGGTGACAAACGGAATGTAGAAAAATTGGTGTAAAGAGCGTGTAAAGACCAGGGTCGGCGACATAAAAAATGTGTAAAGACACGCGTCGCCGAGCAGAGTCGGTCCGCTTGCCGGCATCCAGCGGGCAAGTCGCCACAATGTATGTGGCAATGCACTTTCGGCTGAGCGGGATTCACGGCGTCTCAGCAACTCCGGAGGTGCTGACCGGTGTGTGGCGCTGGTCGCTGTTGTTGGCGCGTGAGGTAGCTTTAGCCCTGCCCCGATCGTATTTCCGTCTTCGTTGCGCCAACCACTGCGGCGGCGAGTGGGCCCCGCTCGGACGCTGGGCGGACCGTTTGGAAACGTGGATTTGTGACAGACTTCAGGACACAATTCCGGAATGAGAGCATCTCTGCATCCAACTCGGACCGTTGCCATGGGTTTCCTGCTGGCCATCGTGGCAGGCAGCGTACTGCTGATGTTGCCCTGGTCCCGGGTCGATGGCGGGAGTGTGCCCTGGCTGACCGCATTCTTCACCGCGGTCTCTGCAGTCTGCGTGACCGGCCTGGTGGTCGTGGATACGGGAACTTATTGGTCCGGCTTCGGCCAGGCGGTCATCATGGTGCTGTTCCAGCTTGGCGGCTTTGGCATGATCACCGCTGGAAGGGGTGACGATTCCCAACGCCAGGGTGAAAACAGGCGCGGGTCGTACCGACTACAGTGACCGGGGCCTGCGCCACCTGGTAACCGGGCGGCGCAGAAGTTTCGGACCCAGCTGTCCGACCGGGATCCAGCGTTGTTGGACCGCGTGACGTTATTGCACCTCGATGCATTCGGCATGCCATTGGCAGGCATGCGACGGAAACCGCCGTTGCGCATCGAATTACAGACCTGCAAGACGCAGGAATCATCAGCGATGGTTCTAGCCGCCTACAGAAGGCTGCAGATGCTGCTCTACCCAAATTCATCGCGGTTCGCGCAGCGTGACAAACTCTTCGGCGATCGTTGGATGGACACCGAGGGTTGCGTCCATGTCGGCCTTTCTTACACCCGACTTAATCGCAATCGCCAAGCCTTGAATGATCTCCGCAGCATCGGCGGCAACAATGTGCGCTCCAAGCACTCGGTCAGAGCTCGCGTCGACGACAAGCTTGATAAGCGCTCGCTCATCTCGAGACGACAACACCGCCGTCATCGGCCGGAAGGAGCTACCAAATATCTTGACATTGGGGTACTTCGCCTTAGCCTGCGTCTCGCTCAGGCCAACAGACGCTGCCTGGGGCTGACTGAAGACTGCATTGGGGACGTTCTCATGTGAGATTGCTCGGGGTCGCCCACCAAACACCGTATCAGCGAATGCGTGCCCCTCTTGAACGGCCACGGGCGTCAAATTGACCCGATTAGTCACGTCGCCGACTGCATAGATGCCTGGGTTCGTAGTGCAGGAGAATTGGTCTACTTTAATAGCGCCGATATCGTCGACTTCCACACCAACCGTATCCAATCCAAGTCTGCTGGTGGCGCATTGACGCCCGGCAGCAATCATCAGCGTGTCGACTTCCAAGGTTGAGCCGTCAGATAGATAGACGGACATACCGTCGTGCGTACGCTCAACCGCCGTAACTTGGATGCTGCAGCGAAGGTCAACACCCCTGCGTGAAATTTGATCCGCAAGGTGATCTCTCAGTTCATCGTCGAATCCCCGGAGAATCTGCTCCCCGCGATGCAACTGGACAACCTGCGCCCCCAGTCCGCTAAAGATCCCTGAGAATTCGCACGCGATGTAGCCCCCACCAATTATTGCTACGCGGGACGGCGCTTTCCGTAGGCTAAAGATGTCATCAGACGTCGCCATGAACTTGGCTCCAGGAATATCAGGCCGAACTGGTGCCGCGCCGGTCGCGATGAGAATGGTTTTGGCGGTGATGATCTGATCATCGACCAGGATCCGATTCGGGCCGTCCAGTTCCGCTCGGCCTTGAAAGACCGCGACACCAGCCCTATCGAGCAGCCCTCGGTATACGCCCTCCAGCCGATCGATTTCCTCGTCCCTGGCAGCCACCATGCGCGGCCAGTCGTGAACATAGGGGCCTTCGATGTTCCATCCATATCCCCACGCGTCCTCGAATGCGCCGCGAAACTGAGACGCATACATCATGAGCTTCTTCGGAACACAACCCCGGATCACACAAGTGCCTCCCAGCCGATACGCCTCAGCGATACCAACCCTTGCGCCGTGCGACGCAGCGATACGACTGGCACGAACCCCACCGGACCCACCGCCAACTACAAATAGGTCAAAATCAAAACCATGCATGTCTATACTCTCATTGACTAAACAGTGTGCACTTGTAAGTCGGTCACACCGGGTTCTATTCAAATTCAGCAAGCACAGAAGATCCAAATCTAGCTTCAGATGAAGTGCCGTGCCGTCCCGCCGATATTCTCTTTGTAGACGGCACCGTTATCCGTATCCCAAACTCAGAAATCCAACGGAAAAAACACGGTGAATTAAAATGTTGGAGGGAACGCGCAGATATTTGATCCAGTGTTCACTTGTAGATTCACATCGTACGATCCAACCGACAATTGGAAATCTAGGCATAGCGAGCCAAAAAAGTCTTCTCACGAGTTCGAATATCCGATATTGGCTGCATGACAGACGGCATATGCGACACAATGAATTTCCGTTAAACGTTTCTGCCATCGGCACGAGACGGCTTCCGTAGACCAGAACAGGTCAAAATTCCCGTTTGCGCCGGTCCTGAGCGGTGTAATCGGCTGAACCCCGGCGAATGCAATTGTCGATCTTCCAGGCGCATACTGGGCGTCAGATCCGTACCCCAACCATGCCGGTAACGACTACCGCAGCCCACAGCGATGCGGCGCCAATCAACGTCCAGCAAATGACATTGGTTCGAGGCATGGAAACTCCGTGAGCCAGCATGACCGTGCGCAGGCCGCAGATGATGTGGCTAAGGATCAGCCACACGCCCAGTGAATAATGCGGGATTAGCCGCACATTCCAGGAATCGGCGATGAGACCATTCGGCAGCCCGGTGGCCCATGCATAGTCCGTATCGGTGCCGAAATATCGCGCGAGGATAAACACCGCGTTGATATGCGACGCTATGAATATCACAAGATAGGCACCCGATGCCGTTTGCAGCGTACCAAGGAGATCCCGCTTCTCACCTAGCTTCGGCAACAACAGCACGAGACCGCTCACGATCTGGAATAAAAAGAGCGCAATCAGGATAGGTTCGAGCCATCCGGCGCGATAGAGGTGACGCAGGACCAGCATGACCGCCTTGTGCGTGTCCGTGCCGAAGATGCCGATCGCATGATTGCCAAGGTGCGGGAAAAGGAAAACGAGAATGATTGTGGCCGATGCGACGCCATGCATCGCCCGCACCGGCGCCAAGCGGCGTGCCGCGCGCGCACTCTTATCGACGGTCGGGCTCGTCAGCAAGGCCAGCATGGCGGCACAGAGCACCGCGGCCCAGATACCCAGCCAGACTTTTTCGTCTGCGCCGCTTATTTTCATCAGATAGAGGAAGACTCCCACGATGACAAAGAGCGGTGGTGAAGCAAACGTGAAATGGGCGAGACGCTGAAGAATGACGCCGCGTGCGGTTGGCGCCGGTTGTCGTCCGAGGGAGCACAGGCTGACGAAGGCGCTTATCGGAACTGTGAGGACAACTGCAAAAGCCGTCAACGCGGCGAACGTATGATGGGCAGCGGCCGCGTCGTAAAAACGTGCAAGATACCAGGGATAACCCAGCGCCAGGACGGCGGGGGCCAAATGCCAGTAGGAATGCACAGCTGGCGAGTTGTTTGCAGTTGCGACATGCGTCATGGTCCTAACTCTGGTTGCAGTGGCAATGCGCAAGACTAAAGTCACGCCGTGCCAATGGGGGATTATTGGTCGCCTGATCCGCGGCTAACGCCGCAACCAGAATTGGGATGACTAGTTTCCTCGCGATCGCCCTATCGCTTTGAGAAAACACTTCCGCCGTTCGAGCGAGAGGGTCCGCTAAAGGCCGCCGTCCCACTGGCTAATCGACGGAAATCGATCGGCTTCGCAACACGAGCGTTTGCGCGGTAACCGGATTTCGACGGACGATGGGGAGCGTCTCAGCCGCGGCTGGGTATATCGATACCCTTCACAACGGCTGGACGCTCGATGAACGTTTTGTATACCCGCATGACGTGCGGAAAATCGTCGATGCCGACCAGATCGCCGGCCTCATAAAAGCCCACCAGATTGCGCACCCATGGAAATACGGCCATGTCGGCGATCGTGTAAGCGTCTCCCATGATCCACGTGCGTCCGGCGAGCCGTCCGTCGAGAACGTTGAGCAAACGGCGTGACTCGGCGACGTAACGGTCGCGCGGGCGCTTGTCCTCATAGTCCTTGCCGGCGAACTTGTTGAAAAAGCCCACCTGACCGAACATCGGGCCGATGCCGCCCATCTGGAACATCAGCCATTGGACGGTTTCATAGCGGCCGGCGGCGTCCTGCGGGATGAACTGCCCGCTCTTGTCGGCCAGATAAAGCAGAATAGCGCCCGATTCGAACAAGCCGAGCGGCTTGCCGCCGGGGCCGGCCGGGTCAAGGATGGCCGGGATCTTGTTGTTGGGATTGAGCGACAGAAATTCCGGCGACATCTGATCGTCGGTATCGAAGCGCACAAGGTGTGGTTCGTACGGCAGTCCCGTTTCTTCGAGCATGACCGAAACCTTGATGCCGTTCGGTGTCGGTAGCGAATAGAGCTGGATGCGCTCAGGGTGCTGTGCGCGCCATTTGCGGGTGATCGGGAAGGCGGAAAGTTCGTTCATGGGCGTCCTTCAAAAGAAAAGCGACGACAAGCCGGGCCGCGGCGCAATCTAGGCGTAGTCGACACCACTGCTTATCGCGGATCCTCTCGACGGGGCTATGTTTAAGGAGCCTTCATCCTGCCGCACTATGGTCCAGTAGCAAAGGGCCATGAGTGGCCCAGATTTGTAGGCCATGGCACTTGCGAAATCGTCAGGATCGAATTGCGGGCGCGCTCAGATGAGCTTCAAGATGCGCCGTCCGAGTTTCTCGGCGGTGCTCTCGGAGTCGATGTTGGTGAAGCCGAGCAGCAAGGCAGGTTTTACCTTTTCGCTGATGCTCCAGTTGGTCAGCGCGTGAGCAAACATGCCATGGCTCCGTATGCGCTCAGCGAGCGAGCAATCCGATCCTTGACCCTGCATGCGTAGAACTAGATGCATTCCTCCCGGCTGCGGATCGATGCGCATGTGCGCTCCTAGGGCTCGCTCCAGTCCGTTTGTGGCGGCTGCCCGGCGCTCCGCATACAGCTTTCGCATGCGCTGGATATGACGGGCAAAATGTCCTTCCGCTAGAAAGGCGGTGACGATGGCCTGCGTTAGTTCAGGCCCGCCGCCCGAGAAAATCTGACTGATCAGTTCGAACCGTTCAACCTGCGCTTCCGGTACCACGAGGTACGCAAGTCGAATGCCGGGAAACAGAACCTTGCTGAACGTGCCCGCATAGAGAACGCGCCCGTCGCGATCGAGGCTCTTGAGCGCGGGCAACGGACGGCTCACATACCTGTATTCGCCGTCGTAGTCATCTTCGACGATCCACGCCTGGCTTCGTGATGCCCAATCAAGCAGTGCCAGGCGCCGATGCAACGATAGCGACACACAAAGTGGACTCTGATGCGCCGGTGTAACGACTGCCGCACGCGCGCGCGACGCGGTTCTTACGCCGCGCGCGACGACCAGTCCTTCCTCGTCCACCGGAACGGGGGTGACCACAATGTTCGCGTGTTGCAGCAACTGTCGAGTGGGCGGGTAGCCGGGATCTTCGACCCAGACCCGGTCCCCTGCATTGAGAAGCGCGTGGACGATCAACTCCAGCGTGTTGCGATATCCGGAAGTAACGAACACTTGTGATGGAGAGCAGGTAATCCCGCGCGCGACCTGGAGATAGGTGGCAATTGCAGTCCGCAACGGCTGCAGGCCGTGTGCAGGCGGATAGATCATCTCGGGAATCTGGGTGGCACGTATGCATCGCGCGCCTAGCCGGGCCCAGATTTTTCGGGGAAATGCGTCTAGCGCGGGCAGTCCCATCTGCAGTGGCAGCATCGACGTAGGGCGCATCTTCACCGTACCCGCGGCGTAAACCGCCGGCTGGACTGCCGGCGGTACCGGCAACCGGGGCTTCAGACCCGGCGTGACGAAAGTGCCCGCTTGGCCGCGAGGCTGAAAGTACCCCTCGGCGATCAACGTCGCATAGGCAACGTCAATGGTTCCTCTCGACAATCCCAATTCCTCGGCCAGTGCGCGGGCCGATGGGACCCGATCCCCTGGCGCGAGAAGACCGTCCGCAATGGCTCCGCGGAACCGGGCATAGATCTGTCGGTACAGAGGCTCCGTGGAGGCCGTGTCGAGTGGGGGAAACTTGCCTGTCTGTGCGTGAATCATGGCTTGGTCGATATGGCGAATCATGGCTCTGTCCACTATGCCATCGCTTTCGTAGTATAGACCCCGGTAGCACTCCGCAGCCGCAAACTTAAGGTCCATGATGCCGATTCTTACCACCGACATGCTCGATGTCATTCAACGCGCGATCCTTTCGTTCGTCGCGACGGTAAATGACGATGGAACGCCGAATCTTTCGCCGAAGGCGTCGCTATTCGCGCAAAACGACACGTTATTTTTCGCGGACATCGCCTCGCCTCAGACCATCGAGAATCTCCGACGCAATCCGGCGATTTCGATCAACGTCGTCGATGTCTTCACCCGGCGCGGCTATCGCTTCAACGGGATGGCCCGGATCCTACCCACCGCCGATCCTGAACGGACGTACGTCGCTGAGTGGGTTAGGCAGACGAACGGCCCGGACTATCCGGTGAATCACGTCGTCCGCATCGACGTGCGCGAGGCGCTGTCGCTGCTGTCGCCGGCCTACCGCTTCGGAGCGGGGGCTTCGGAAGAGGCCCTTCGCGAAGTGTATATGGCGAAATACGGTGTCCAGAAACGGGATTGAAGCACGCCACAGCAGCCCATTGACGGCCCTGCGGGTCGTGGGATGGCCGCCCAAACCGGGACGCTGAAGGAACAGGTTGTCGGAACGTCGGCCTACGTATCGGTCGATACCGTGCGCCCGGACGGCAGTCGGCAACCGATGTACGGCACCAATCCGCAAGGGCTCGCAGTTTTCGACGGGAGCGGCCACTATATCCTGATGACATCTCGCGCCGATATTGCAAAATTTGCGTCCGCCAACCGAATGGAGGGCACGCCGGAGGAAAACAAGGCCATCGCGCGAGGAATGATCGCTCACTTCGGGACCTATACAGTGAACGAGGCCGACAAGACGATCACGTTCCATGTCGCCACCAGTTCGTTTCCGAACTGGAACCGAGTCCAGCAGAAGCGACCGTTCACCATTAGTGGAGACCAACTTAAGTGGACGACGGCGGCTTCGAGCGGCGGCACAGCGGAAGTGGTCCTGCAGGGACTGAGATGATGCCTGAGCGATCAATTGGGCAAGCCTATAGTGTCACAGCTGGCCGTTAAAGATGGATACGGACCACCGCCAGGTCGGTAAATACTGCGGTTAGCTATGAAACTCGTGAAATCCAGTTGGACATACGACGGAATCACAGCCTGCGCCGGGAAAACAATATCCGGCTTTATGCGGCATCACGCAAGAGATCCGAACAAGACCGCTCACACGACTTCGCACGCCTGAAGGCATGCTGCAGAACGAGCAGCCACCGCGGGTGGATCAACGGCAAGACCGCCGACGGCCTGCTGCACGTGATCCGGCGGTGGGATCTGGCGCGAAAGACGGAGATTCTGGCTGAGTTCGAAGCCTGGCAGGCGCGCTTGAATTCCATCGCGGCCGGCAAGCCGCGAGGCAGGCGGGGAGCGTTCGGCCCGAATTTTTGCTTTTCCAGTTGAAGAAACCCGACGAAACACGGAGTTAAGAAAGATGAATCACAAATCTCGACGCATGCTGATCGCCTTTGCCATCGTGGCAATCCTTGGGGCGGGCGTGGCAACCTCGGTACTGCGCCCATGGCACGGAGGGGAAGCCCAGGCCAACACGCCGCCGCCGGCTCCGGCCGTCGAAGTGGCATCGGCAGTGGGCCAGACCATCACCGAATGGGATGAGTTCTCGGGCCGCATCGAAGCCGTGGACCGCGTGGAAATCCGTCCGCGCGTTTCCGGCACGATCGAAACGGTGCATTTCCGCGAAGGCTCGATCGTGAAGAAGGGCGACCCGCTGTTCACGATCGATCCGCGTCCGTACGCCGCAGAAGTGGCGCGCGCCGAAGCGGCGCTGGCCGCGGCCCAGGTACGCGCTGCGCACGCGCAGACCGAGAAGGCCCGTGCGCAACGCCTGCTCGACGACAACGCAATCTCGCGTCGCGAATTCGACGAGCGCATCAACGCCGCCAGCGAATTGTCGGCCAATGTGCGCGGCGCGCAGGCTGCGCTGGAAGTGGCGAAGCTGAACCTGAGCTACACGCGCATCGTTGCGCCGGTCTCGGGCAAGGTCTCGCGTGCGGAAATCACGGTGGGCAACCTCGTGGCGGCCGGTGCCGCGTCGCCGCCGCTGACGTCGGTGGTGTCGGTCTCGCCGGTGTACGCGAGCTTCGATGTCGACGAGCAGAGCTACCTGCGCTACACGCAGCCGGGCGCTGGCGGCGGCAAGAACGACCTGCCGGTATTCCTGGGCCTGGCCAACGAGGACGGCAACCCGCACAAGGGTCGTATCCACTCGATCGACAACCGGCTCGACACGCGCAGCGGCACCATCCGCGTGCGTGCCGTATTCGACAACGACAATGGCCGTCTGCTGCCGGGCCTGTACGCGAAGGTCAAGCTCGGTGGCGGTTCGCCGCACCCGGCCGTGCTGATCAACGACCGCGCCATCGGTACCGACCAGGGCAAGAAGTTCGTGCTCGTGGTCGACAAGGCCAACAAGCTCGTGTATCGCGAAGTCGAACTCGGGCCCACGTACGAAGGGCTGCGCGTGATCCGCAAGGGTCTGCAGCCGGGCGAGAACATCGTCGTGAATGGCCTGATGCGTGTGCGCCCCGGCGACACCGTGGCACCGAAGGCCGTGACGATGGCGTATCGCGGCGAACTGGAGCCGCGTGGCACCACGCCCCAACGCAAGCAGGCGGCGGACGAGGGGAGAGCCGACAAGGCCAAGGTGAGCTGAGCCTGCCCGACACCGAACTGATTTTTTCCCCTGCAGTTGTACATGGCGTCCGCTCCGGCGGACCGCCAGGGGGGACTGCTTTCGCCGAGACCAAGATGAATCTCTCGAAATTCTTTATCGATCGTCCGATCTTCGCGGGCGTGCTGTCGGTGCTGATCTTCCTGATCGGCGCCATCTCGATGTTCAAGTTACCAATCTCGGAGTACCCGGAAGTGGTGCCGCCGTCGGTGGTAGTGCGCGCGCAGTTCCCGGGCGCCAACCCGAAGGTAATCGCCGAGACCGTGGCCACGCCGCTGGAAGAGCAGATCAACGGCGTCGAGGACATGCTCTACATGAACTCGCAGACCAATAGCGACGGCAACCTGACGCTGACGGTGACCTTCAAGCTCGGTACGGACCCCGACAAGGCCCAGCAGCTGGTGCAGAATCGTGTCTCGCAGGCCGAACCGCGCCTGCCCGAAGACGTACGCCGCCTGGGCATCACCACGGTCAAGAGCTCGCCGGATCTGACCATGGTGGTCCACCTGGTCTCGCCGAACGACCGCTACGACATGACGTACCTGCGCAACTATGCGCTGATCAACGTGAAGGACCGCCTCGCGCGGATCCAGGGCGTGGGCCAGGTGCTGATGTTTGGCTCGGGTGACTACTCGATGCGCGTGTGGGTGAACCCCGAGAAGATCGCCGAGCGCGGGCTGGCCGCGTCCGACGTGGTGCGCGCCATCCGCGAACAGAACGTGCAGGTGGCGGCCGGCGTGATCGGCCAGTCGCCGTCGCTGCCAGGCACCGACCTGCAGCTGTCGGTGAACGCACAGGGTCGTCTGCAAACCGTGGAGGAGTTTGGCGACATCATCGTCAAGACTTCGCCTGACGGTGTCGTCACGTACCTGAAGGACATCGCGCGCATTGAACTCGGTGCGTCGGAATACGCACTGCGTTCGCTGCTGGACAACAAGTCCGCAGTGGCGTTGCCGATCCGCCAGTCGCCGGGCTCGAACGCGATCCAGATCGCGAATGACGTGCGCAAGACCATGGCCGAGCTGAAACAGAATATGCCGGAAGGCGTGGACTACAGCATCGTCTATGACCCCACGCAGTTCGTGCGCCACTCGATCGAGGCCGTGGTCCACACGCTGTTCGAAGCCATCGCGCTGGTGGTGCTGGTGGTGATCCTGTTCCTGCAGACGTGGCGTGCGTCGATCATCCCGCTGCTGGCGGTGCCAGTGTCGATCGTCGGTACGTTCGGCCTGATGCATGCATTCGGCTTCTCGATCAACGCGCTGAGCCTGTTCGGCCTGGTTCTGGCGATCGGTATCGTGGTGGACGATGCGATAGTGGTCGTGGAGAACGTCGAACGGAACATCGAGGAAGGGCTGTCGCCGAAGGAGGCCACGTACAAGGCCATGCGCGAAGTGAGTGGCCCGATCATCGCGATCGCGCTGACGCTGATTGCCGTGTTCGTGCCGCTGGCCTTCATGACGGGCCTGACCGGTCAGTTCTACAAGCAGTTCGCGCTAACGATCTCGATTTCGACGATCATCTCGGCGTTCAACTCGCTGACGCTGTCCCCGGCACTGTCCGCGTTGCTGCTGAAGGGCCACGATGCGCCCAAGGACTGGCTCACGCGCGGCATAGACAAGGTATTTGGCAAGTTCTTCGCCCGCTTCGACCGCTTCTTTGGCCGCAGCTCGGACAGCTATGGCCGTGGCGTGAAGGGCGTGATCCGCCGCAAGGGTTCGGTGTTCGGCGTCTACGCCGTGATGCTGGTGGCCACCTGGGGGGTCTTCCAACTCGTGCCGAAGGGCTTCGTACCGGCGCAGGACAAGCAGTACCTAGTGAGCTTTGCCAAGCTGCCTGATGGCTCCACGCTGGATCGTACCGAGGACGTGATCCGCCGCATGTCGGAGATCGCGCTCAAGCATCCAGGCGTGGAATCGGCCGTGGCCTTCCCGGGCCTGTCGATCAACGGCTTCACGAACAGCCCGAGCGCCGGCATCGTGTTCGTCACGCTCGATCCGTTCGAGAAGCGCAAGAGCGCGGAGTTGTCGGGCAATGCGATTGCCGCCGACCTGAACAAGCAATATGGGGCGATCCGGGACGCGTTCATCGCCGTGTTCCCGCCGCCGCCGGTGCAGGGCCTGGGCACGATCGGCGGGTTCAAGATGATGATCGAGGACCGTGCCGCACTGGGGTATGACGAGCTGTTCAATGCGACCAATGCGTTCATGACCAAGGCGCGCGCCACGCCTGAACTGGCCCGCATCTTCAGTAACTACCAGGTAAACGTGCCGCAACTCGACGTGCAGCTCGACCGTACCAAGGCCAAGCAGCTGGGCGTGCCCGTGACCGACGTTTTCGAGACGCTGCAGACCTATCTAGGTTCGTCCTACGTGAACGACTTCAACAAGTTCGGCCGTACGTACCAGGTCAAGGTGCAGGCGGATGCGCAGTTCCGCCAGCACGCCGAGGACATCCTGCAGCTGAAGGCGCGCAGCAGTTCGGGTGAGATGGTGCCGCTGTCGTCGCTGGTGAAGGTCAAGCAGAGCTTCGGCCCCGATAGCGTGACCCGCTACAACGGCTTTACCGCTGCCGACATGAACGGCGGCCCGGCACCCGGTTTCTCGTCGGGCCAGGCACAGGCGGCTGCCGAGCGTATCGCGGCGGAGACGCTGCCAAAGGGCATCAGCTTCGAATGGACCGAGCTGACCTACCAGGACATCCTGGCGGGCAATGCGGGTGTGTGGATCTTCCCGCTGTGCGTGCTGCTCGTGTTCCTGGTGCTGGCTGCCCAGTACGAAAGCCTGACGCTGCCGCTGGCCGTGATCCTGATCGTGCCGATGAGCCTGCTGGCCGCCATGACTGGCGTGTGGCTCACGCGTGGTGATAACAACATCTTCACGCAGATCGGCTTCATCGTGCTGGTCGGGTTGTCTGCGAAGAATGCGATCCTGATCGTGGAATTCGCACGGGAGCTGGAACACCATGGCCGCACCGTGGTGCAGGCTGCCATCGAAGCCAGTCGCCTGCGTCTGCGCCCGATCCTGATGACGTCGTTCGCGTTCATCATGGGTGTGGTGCCGCTGGTGGTGTCCACCGGTGCCGGTGCGGAAATGCGTCATGCGATGGGCGTGGCCGTGTTCGCGGGAATGCTGGGTGTGACGTTCTTCGGCCTGTTCCTGACGCCGGTGTTCTACGTGGCACTGCGTCTACTGGCCACCCGCAAGCAACGCCGTGAGGCGGTGTCGACGGCTGCTTCGGCCTCGCACGTCGTGGCGTCCGCAGAGTGATGGTGAAAGACATGAACAACAACGTGATGAAGCAGTACCTGCCCAAGCTTGCCACCCTGGCTGCCGCGCTGGTGCTGGCGGGCTGCTCGCTGGCACCGACGTACAAGGTGCCGGAGACGCCCACCGCTGCGACGTTCAAGGAAGCCGAGGCCGCCGCCACCGAGGGTGCGCAGTGGAAGACCGCCGCGCCGGCCGAGGGCCAGCAGCGCGGCGACTGGTGGAAGGTGTTTGGCGATGCCGAGCTCGACCGCCTGATCGACGCGGCCAACGCGCATAACCAGGACCTGGCCGCTGCGGCGGCCCGCCTGAAGCAGGCGCGCGCGTTCACCGGCGCCACCGAGGCGGACATGTATCCGCAGCTGACGGCGGGCTTCGATCCGACCCGCACGCAGCCCTCGGCCGCCTCGCAAGGGCTGCCCGATGGCACGCGTGTGCCGGCCCGGACGGTGTACAAGGCCCGTTTGTTTGCCAACTACGAGCTGGACCTGTTCGGCCGCGTGGCCAGTAGTGTGAACGCGGCGCGTGCCGAGGAGCAGGGCGCCGCGGACCTGTACCGTTCGGTCCAGCTCGCGCTGCAAGCCGATACGGCGCAAGCCTACTTCGCACTGCGCACGCTCGACAGCGACCGCGAGTTGCTCAACGCGACGATCAAGTTGCGCGAGGACGCGCTGTCGCTGCTGCGCAAGCGCTACGAAGCGGGTGAGACGACGGATCTGGACCCGGCACGCGCCGAAGCCGAGCTCGGCACCGCGCGTGCCGACCTGGCCAGTACCGAGCGCCGCCGGGTCAACCAGGAGCATGCGCTCGCCGTGCTGACCGGCGTGGCGCCGTCGCAGTTCGGGCTGGCCGCGAGGCCGCTCGACACCGCGCCGGTGTCCGTACCGGCTGGACTGCCGTCGGAACTGCTCGAACGTCGCCCCGATATCGCTGCCGCAGAGCGCCAGATGGCAGCGGCCAATGCGCGCATCGGCATCGCGAAGGCAGCGTTCTTCCCGCGCATCTCGCTGACGGCGTTGTTCGGGTTTGAGTCGTCAGACCTGTCGAACCTGTTCAAGTGGTCGTCGCGTACTTGGATGCTTGGGCCGCTGGTCGGCACTACCGTCGCGCAGACCGTGTTTGACGGTGGCCGCAACAGCTCGAACCTGGCCGGTGCCCGCGCCGCACATGAGGAAAGCGTGGCGCGCTACCAGCAGACCGTTCTGGTGGCCTTCCGCGAAGTGGAAGACAGCCTGGCCGATGTGCGCTGGCTCAGCCAGCAGGCCACGGCGCTCGACGGTGCGCTGGCCGGGGCGAAGCGGGCGCAGCGCACCTCGCGCAGCCGCTACGATGCCGGAGCGGTGGACTACCTGACCGTGATCGACGCGGACCGCACAGTGCTGCAGTCGCAGCGCGATGCCAACGCGGTGGCCGGCCTGCGCGCGGCGGCTGCGGTGTCGCTGGTGCGTAGCCTGGGCGGTGGCTGGGGTCCGTTGCCGGAGTCGGTTGCCAAGAACTGATCCGGTTAGTATGCCTCTGGCAGGCGCCCTCTCCCGTACAACGGGCTTGCCTTTACCCACATCTCGGTTGGTACGGGAGGTTGTAAACCTGCGCCCGCTTGGGGCAGCGCCCTGGCCGTGGGCCTGTTCCACCTGCACCCGCATGTCCGACTGGCCGCCTTCCCGGCCAAAGACCTCATGCACCAGCAGGCCGAAGGGTACGTCCGGCCCGTATCCGATCAGATCCTCCCCCGCCAGTTTGCTTGGGCGGACCCAGCCTTGCGTACTGAGCCGGTGACCGGCGGGAATCAGCGCCACGATCGGGTTCTTCACCAGCAAGCGCGATTCCAGATTCGGGTGCGCGAGCGGCATGTTCGATACCCCCAGGTCGGCCTGCCCGGAGATCAGCCCCCGCAGCGTGGTGACAGGAATCCGCGCGCCGCCGCCGTATACCGAAGCAAGAGCGCCACCGCTTCGCAAGCAAAAGTGCCACCACTACCTGTCAAGGGCACGGTACGGGGAACTTTTCTTTACGGGTCAATAGCTTGGACACGTTCGGGTCATTTGATAGCTGTGTTTGATATCGGTGTGACCCATTTCACGGTTTGCGACATACGTAACGGTCGGAGAATGCGCTTAAGTCTTACTCCTTTCTAAAGCTCTCATCATGGATCGTCTAGTCTCAATGCAGGCATTCACTCGGGTGGTGGATGTAGGCAGCTTTGCGGGCGCAGCGGAGTCGCTCGACCTGCCAAAGGCCACGCTCACCCGCTTGATCCAGAAGCTGGAGACCCATCTGGCCGTCAAGCTGCTGCACCGGACCACGCGGCGCATCAGCGTGACCACCGATGGCGCCGCCTATTACGAACGCTGCGTACGCATCTTGGCAGACGTCGAGGAAGCGGAGCAGTTGCTGACGCACCATAACAACTCGCCGCGCGGCACGCTGACGGTGGACACCACGAGCGGGCTCGCGAAAATGGTGTTGATCCCGCAACTGCACGACTTCTTCAATGCGTATCCGGAACTAAAGCTCGAACTGACCAGCAACGGCAAGCCGATCGACCTGCTCAAGGAAGGCGTGGACGTGGTGCTGCGCGTGGGTGCGCTCGAGGAATCGATGGTGGCGCGTCGCATCGGCCGGCTGAGGCTGGCCTTCTATGCGTCGCCGATCTATCTGCGCCACTTCGGCACGCCTCACGATCTCAGGGAGCTGGCGCAGCACAAGGCGGTGAATTTCCTGTCGAACCGCACCGGACGCGCAACGCCGTGGCCGCTGATCCGTGGCGGCGAACGCAGCGAAGTGCTGCTGCCTTCGGTGATCTCCACCAACGATGCCGACGTCTATTTGGGCTGCGCATTGGAAGGCCACGGCATTGCGCGCATCTCTCGGGCGATGGCCGAACCCTATATCAATAGTGGCCGGCTGGTGGAAATCATGACGGAGTGGCAGACCGACGAACTGCCGATCTCAGCGATGTATCCGCAGAACCGGCACCTGTCGGCCAAGGTGCGGGTGTTCGTGAACTGGGCTGCTGAGATCTTTTCGCGGCATCCGCATTTCGGCGCGGCAGCGCTGCAACTCGCGGCCTGATCACCGATCGGTTTTGCTCCCTTCCGCTTGTGCAGACCGGAGACTTCGCTTACCCATGTCCTCGCACACCTGTCGCCTAATGAGCCAAATAGTGGCTGCCGCCTTCGTACTCCACTTAACGCGCTATGCGTAAGGAAGCGTGCCGACTCACGCCCAGTGACTTCCACCGGCGCACTCTGGTCGTCGTCACCATGGATGCCCAGCTTGGGGGCACTGTGAAAGACTCCAGGTCTTCGAGGAAATCGGTGGCGTACCGGGCTTCGGCGGTGGCAATCACCGCGCGGGGTGCCGGCCTGGTACGTCATGTGCGAGTACCGCTGCTGCATGACCCCATCCGGGAACCGTACCGCAAACGTCGCGCTTCATTGCCGCGCCGAAGGTGGAGGATGGGTCGCCTCGTTTTTTTGATCCTTTTGGGCATTTTATTGATCAAAGGTAGTCTCGAAATCGGTATCGGGTACGCCTAAAGTGGAGGCTCCTAACCACCTGATGAAAGGGTCGCACCATGAGCCGTATCGCTATTCCCGCCATCGAGTCCGCCACCGGCGCCACCGCTGATATCTACGCGCAGGTCAAGAAGATTGCCGGTGGCCGTGTCCCGAACACGTACGCCGCCTTGGGCCACCTCGCGCCGGCCTCTTTGGCCGCGCTGCTCAACGCCCAAGGCGCACTGGCCTCAGGCAGCCTGAGCCAGCAAGACCTCCAAACCATCAAGCTGTTGGTCAGCGTGAAGGCGGGTTGCGACGTTTGTGTGGCCGCCCACAGCTTTGTGGGCAAGATGGTGGGCCTGCCGGTCGATGCCTTGCGCGCCATTCGCGCGGGGCAAGCCACGGGTGACGCCAAGCGTAATGCCTTGGTGCGCTTCGTGTCCCACCTGCAGACCACCAGCGGCACGATCAGCCAAGACGAGTTCACTGCCATTCGTGAGGCCGGCTACACCGACACCCAGTTGGCTGAGATCTCGTTTGCCATCGCGCTCGCCATCTTCACCAGTACCTTCAACCGTATCAACGGTACCGACGTCGACTTTCCGGCCGTAGAGTGAGCCGCCTTGCCGGACAGCCTATCGCTTCACCCATAGGAATAACCATGACCAACGAAACTACCAATGCTGTCATCGAATGTATCTTGAGCCGCAGCGCCGCCAAGTATTACGACCCTGCCGCCACCTTGAGCGACGACCAAATCCGCGAGCTGGTGCGAATCGGCACCGCCGCGCCGACATCCTTCCACATGCAGAACTGGCGCTTCATCGCCGTGCGCACACGTGAAGCCAAGGCTCGGCTGAGTCCGATCGCCTGGAATCAACCTGCGATCACCGATGCCGCCGTTACCTTCATCGTCTGCGGCCAATTGGCCGATTCCAGCGTAATACCGGAACGCCTGGCTCCGTTGGTTGAAGCAGGCGTTATGCCGGCAACGATGGTGCCTGAATGGGAAATCCCCGCACGCGATCTGTACATGGACTACCCACAGCGCCAGCGCGACGAGGCCGTACGCACCGGCACCTTCGGCGTGGCGGCGATGATCTATGCGGCCCGCTCGCTGGGCCTGGGTTCGACGCCGATGATCGGTTTCGATGCCGAAGCGGTGCACCGCGAGTTCGGACTGGCTGCAAACGAAGTGCCGGTCATGCTGTTGTCCATCGGGGCAGAGCGCCCGGGAAACTGGGCGCAGAAGCCGCGCCGTCCGGTGGACGATGTGTTGGATTTGGTATAGGTGCGTCGCGGCGGCAGTGATCGCGCCGAACGACTAAGTGGCCTTCAAGCGGGAGGCGGCCGCAAGGTACCTCCTACTTGAAGGCATGACCAGCTTCGACCCAAGACTCGGGCACGAAGTAAGCCGAGGGATGGTTCCCACATGGACTTTCCCCAATTAGCGAAACGCGTAACTCACGGAGATTATGATGGCAAGAACTGTAGCTCTAAAGCCGGAACAGGTACCGGCCGATTCGAAACCGACTCTCGATGCGTTCACCAAGAACATCGGGTTCACCCCAAACATGATGGCGAGCTTCGCGCAGAGCCCGATTGCGTTCAACGCATGGGCCACTCTGCTCGGCTCCTTGAGCAGGGCGCTCGACGTGAAGACGCGTGACGGCATCGGTCTCGCTGTCTCCGAAGTGAATGGCTGCAACTACTGCCTGACAGTTCACAGCTTTACGGCCGAGCATATGGCCAAGCTGTCGGCCGAGGAAATCATTCTCGCTCGGAAGGGCCACGCCAGCGACCCGAAGCGGGACGCCGCCCTCCAGTTTGCGCGCAAAGTCATCGAGACCCGCGGCCAGGTCAGTGACACCGATCTGAAAGCTGTGCGCGATGCCGGCTACACGGATGCGAACGTCATGGAGATCGTCGCGCTGGTGGCCATGTACTCCCTGACGAATTTTTTCAACAACGTGTTCGACCCCGAGAAGGACTTTCCTGCCGTCACACCGGCTGGCTCGATCTGAACTTTATCCGGCCGCATCGACCCTCTCCGAGGGTCCTAGCGTAACGCCAGAGCCCGTAAGCACCCAGGAAAGAGTTTTGGGAACGCGTCCGGGCTTTTCGTATGTGCCGACAAGTCTAGGAGGAAGAAAGTGACACTCAATCATCCAATTTTCACGCGCTGGCCGGTGCAGTACCCCGATCGGCTCCAGCTCTTTTCCTTACCGACGCCCAACGGAGTGAAGGTCGGCATCATGCTGGAGGAGACAGGCCTCGCCTATGAGCCGCACCGCATCGACATCATGGCGAATGAGAACCACGGTCCGGCCTTCCTCGCGCTCAACCCCAATGGCAAGATCCCTGCGATCTACGATCCTGACGGTCCGAGCGGACGGCCGCTGGCCTTGTTCGAATCGGGAGCGATCCTGATCTATCTCGCCGACAAGACGGGGCAGTTCCTCTCCCCCGATCCCGGCACGCGCTACGAAACGATCCAGTGGCTGATGTGGCAGATGGGCGGTGTCGGACCGATGTTCGGCCAGGTTGGCTTCTTCAACAAATTCGCCGGCAAAGACTATGAGGACAAGCGCCCGCGCGACCGCTACGCAACCGAATCAGCGCGGCTGCTCGGTGTCCTCGACGAACGGCTCGCAGGCCGCGACTGGGTGATGGGCGCTGACTACAGCATCGCCGATATTTCGTTGCTTGGCTGGGTGCGCAACCTGATCGGCTTTTACGAAGCGCGCGAGATTGTTGGCTTCGACCGCTTTCTTCATGTGCAGATGTGGCTCGATCGCGGCCTCGCGCGTCCGGCGGTGCAGCGCGGGCTCGAAGTGACGGCGGCCTAGCCAGAAGCCCGGAGAGGGAAGGCTTCTGCAGGCCCCACGAGCTGCGTAGACGCCGTTGCAGCGAACGGTACTTACCAATAGTCACGGGCCAAAGACGGGCGCAACATTCACGCAGCGACAATTGACCGCCATAGATGACGGCCAGTGCATGAATGCACATCTCTTATTTCAGGAATATTCTATGCAATCAGTCGAGATCAAAGCCATTGATAACTACGATTTTGATATGTGGCGTTCGCTGTGGAAAGGCTATCAGCGATTTTACGAAGTGGATATCCCCGAGTCCGTGACGCTCAATACCTGGAGGCGCTTCTTGGACCCAGACGAACCGATGCATGCAGCGCTTGCCATGGTGGGCGAACAAGCATTGGGGCTGGTGCATTCGATCTACCATCGATCTGCCTGGACGACGGGCGACTACTGCTATCTTCAGGACCTGTTTGTTGCTGACAATGCGCGTGGCGGCGGCATCGGTCGCTCGCTGATCGAGCATGTCTATGCGGAAGCGCGACGTCGCGGGGCGTCCCGTGTGCACTGGCTGACACACGAATCCAACCATAACGGCATGCAGCTTTACGACCGCATCGCTGATCGCTCGGGTTTCATCCAGTACCGAAAGCTATTGGCCTAACCCGCTGATGCGGGTACTGTCCTCAGGACTCGTTCGGCGCATCGCTATCCTCCATGATCCTGGCTGGGTCGCGATAGATGGTTGCAATCGAGCAGCTCGGCCGGTGCGCAACGTGTCCGATCAGCTCTTGCACTGAGGCCATGTGGTGCGTACAACCGGTGTGCAATCGCAATAAGACGCTTGAGCGTATCAAGTTCCCGAGGTCCTATGTCCCAAGTCGACTGGCTGAGCCATCTCTTGCAAATGATCAACATCACTGGCCAGCTGGAGGTTCGCTGCGTCTACGGTGCGCCATGGCGTGTGGCCTGGGATCAGTCCGCGGCGCACGAGATTCCCTACCACGTCGTGCTCAAGGGCCGGGCCATTATTGAGGATCCGGGGACGGGGACGGCCAGGGAGCTAGTGGGTGGAGATATCGCGCTGTTGCCTCACGGGTCGGCGCACGTGCTGCACGATGGCAGCGGACATGCGCCGGGTCTTACCTACAATCGCCAAGGTTCTGCAGGATGGACGCTCAGCGAGAATGACGGCCAGGGCGAGCATCTGGACATGTTGTGCGGGCGATTTTTCATCGGGCCGCCCCATGATCGGCTGATTCGCGATTATCTACCCACGACTCTCGTAGTACGGGCCATGGACGGCCGTGGTGAAGAGGGCATCGTGTCCGCTTCGAACCACCTGGCCAGTCTCGTGGGGCTGATGCGCATGGAGTCCACCGGCGATAAACCGGGCGGATATGCCATGCTCAACGCGCTTAGCTTCGCGCTGTTCACACTGGTACTGCGCGCGGCGAGCGAATCCGAACAGGCCCCGGCAGGCTTGTTGGCGCTTGCCGGCCATCCACGACTGGCCCCGGCCATTTCAGCCATGTTCGCCGATCCGGCGCGACCCTGGAACCTGTCTGATCTGGCCGACTTGTGCAGCATGTCACGCGCCACCTTCATGCGGCACTTTCAGGCCAATCTGGGGCGCTCGGCCAACGAACTGCTGACCGATATCCGGATGAGCCTGGCCGCCAACGAGCTGAAGAAGCCGGCAATGACCGCGGAGGCTGTGGCCGACTCAGTCGGGTATCGATCCGTATCGGCATTCCGGCGTGTGTTCACCGACAGGATGGGGATGACGCCGGGGCAATGGCGCCGCCTGGCGCGCGAAGCCGAGTAATGCGCTTCGCTTTCCGTGTGCAGCTTCGATGAGGCGCTAGATGCGCCGGCGCAAGGCAGGCCATTCCTTCGAGCGGAGCTCATTCGGGTCTGGGTCTAGCAATGATGCGCGGTCCAACATGCACGCCCAGTAGCAACTACCCCGATCCGTGGCGGATCGGAATGTCGTTGTCGTTCTGTTTCGTTCGGGAAAGTGATCCACGACGCGCTCGTCTATACCTGCAAGCACCTGAATCTCGATCTCGACAGACGGCTTGCGTCGTGCCGGGCCGTGCCGCGTTTGGGGGGATGGATTGCCTCGCTGTTTTGATCCTTTTTGGCATTTTATTGAGCAAAGGTAGTCTCGAAATCGATATCTGGTGGGCCTACAGTGGAGGCTCCTAACCACCGGATGAACAACTTGAAGGGGAAACCCCAATGATCACTCGTGCAAATCAGTTTCGTCTACAAATCGCTGAAAAGAGCGTTGGATCGCTCTCTCTTCTGGCCCTGCTCAGATGGGCGCTGGTCGCCATCTTTCTTTGGTTCGGTGGAATGAAATTCACCGCTTACGAAGCCAACGGCATCGCTCCGTTCATCGCCAACAGCCCCATCATGAGCTGGTTGCACGCCGTGTTCGGAGTTCAAGGGGCAAGTTACGTTATAGGTGTACTTGAGCTGTCGACCGCAGCAGCGCTGATTCTCGGAGCCTTCCAGCCCATTTTCTCCGCATTGGGAGCGGCGATGTCGGCTGCGACCTATCTGATCACGCTCACCTTCTTCTTGACCACCCCCGGCGTAGCAGAAGCGACGGCGGGTGGATTTCCGGCCATTTCAGCTATGCCTGGCCAGTTCCTTCTTAAGGATCTCGTTCTGCTAGCTGCATCGCTTTCTCTCCTTCTGGCTTCCGTACAGGGCTCATGGCCCAACGCTCAGAAGTCATGAGGTAAACAAATGACCCGGACATCCGGGCCGGCTTATTCAACAGGAGATCAGATATGACCAACACGACCGCAGCGAATAGAAAAGAGGCTGCCTATCACGGTGTGCCGGCGGAAGACGACTACGGCTATGCACAGGCGATCAAGATCGGAAACATGATCTATGTGTCCGGCCAGCTCAGCCACGACGACAAGGGCGGCATGATCGCGCCTGCTGCGCTCGATGAAAACGGCAAGCCAGCGGACTTCTCGATGATGGCGGAGCAGATGCGAGTGACCTATGCAAACGCCGCAAGGATCCTGGCACAGTTCGGAGCCACCCTCGACCACGTGGTGGAAGAGACGCTCTATGTCCTCGATGTCGATGAGGCGTTTGCAGTAGCGGGCAAGGTGCGCAAAGAAGCCTACGCCAACGCGCGGCCTCAGTGCACCAGCAATCTGATCGGCGTATCGAGGCTGGCCTTTCCGGAGCAGCTTATTGAGATCGTCTTCAAGGCGGTGCTTGCCGACGTGCACGAGCGGCACCCCGTCGGACCAGCTTGATGAACGGCACGACAGGCCAGCGACACGCTGGTCATGGAGGCCTGCGCCGGCACCCATTTGTCTTGCGCGAGAACTGCGGGCACTCGGCCACGATGCCAAGCTAATCCCCTGGGGTATCTGTCGCCCGCTGCCTACGAGGCGAAATCGATAGAAAAAGAACCTATCTGCCTGTCCGAAATAACTTGACCACTACAGCCTGATGGCAGTTCAGCGCCCTCGTCTCTGTAATGAGATGGACCAACGATATGACGAATGCGAAGGGCTTGTGCAGAACGACAAGCCCGGTATCACCAAGTTGATACTTTAGCCGTGCTTGAGCCGTTTGCGGTGAAAGTCGCTTGGGCGGTTCTTTGGGGAGGGGGCAGCGGAGACGTTGCTCTCTTGCCCGCTTGGACGTGTACAGCCGCAAGATCGTGGGCTTCGAGGTCCACGATCGGGACGACGCCAACCACGCGGCGCATCTGGTCAAGCGCACGGCGCTGGCCGAGGGTATTCACGCCATGGCGACCAAGCCGGTGCTGCACGGGGACAATGGTGCTACGCTCAAGGCCACCACGGTGCTGGCGATGTTGCACTGGCTGGGCGTCAAGCCCTCGTATTCGCGCCCACGCGTGAGCGACGATAACGCCTTTGTGGAGAGCCTGTTCCGCACGGCCAAGTACAGACCCGAGTTCCCGTCCACGGGCTTTGCCGATCTGGCCGCGCCGCGCACCTGGGCGGCGCACTTCGTCCACTGGTACAACCATGAGCATCAGCACAGCGGCATCCGCTACGTGAGCCCGGCACAGCGCCACGCCGGACAAGACGACAAGATTCTGGCCGCGCGCCACGCGCTGTATGTTCAGGCCCGTGAGCGCAACCCGCGTCGCTGGACATGCGACACGCGAGACTGGTCGCCAATCGACACGGTCACGCTCAATCCGGAGCGCGAGATTGCCGTGCCCACCGGTATCAAGCCAGGCGCAGCTACCGTTCAGACTCTCTCCTCCCCGCCTGGATGCACAAGAAACTGCTCTTGGCTCTCAGGTGGAAATAGCCGCCGTGCCCCAAGCCTCTGGAAGCCGCTCCGCCGTGACGGCCGGTTGATAGATGCCACAACAGCAAGCCATCACCTTGCTCACAACGGTGCGGCAATGGTACCGAGCGCGGTAAATGGCAGGTTGAAACATACTATCGCGCCTGAATCCCATCGCACTGGACAGCAGTGCCATGGCAACCGTGTTCCACTTAGCGGGCGGCAGCGATTCCATAGAATGAGCCCGACCGGGGATTCGACACGATATAAGAATTCCGTCGAGCCCAATTCAGCGCTTCTTTGAATACCTCGGACTCTCGCTGACTCCAATCACTTCTCATTAGGGGAGTGGCGTCCTGTGCTGTCGTGGCGTACACGGCCGCTTGGTGCAGAGGCTCGCGGCTCCGCTTTCCTGGGATAATAAATGTACGAATCGTTACGTGCATATCATTCGAAACCGCAGAGTTGCTTGATGAGCGATTATGTCGGCATCCAAATGACATTACTGTGACGGCCATCTGCTAGCTCGCGCTTTGCGTGAACGATTGGAATTGAAAAGAGTTCGCCGGGTTCGCCGATGACTAAGCTGTTGCGGCACTGCTTCGCCACCGGGCTTCCAACTCAAAACGCTGTTTGCTCGCCTTGGAAGGCGAAGGAATTGCAAGTTCGCTTGTAACCTGAAATCGAACGCCGGCGCCCCGACTTCCGAGCACTTTGCTCTGGTGTATAGCGACGCCATTCCGCGCCCCACCTCCAGACCGGCTCGCACAAGTATCACGCACCCACGCCAGCCATTGCAGGAAGTGCCAAAATCCATCCTCAAACTACCGCCAATTGAGGGAGTTCTTGCTGGGGGATTACGGTGTTTCGACCAGCGGCTTTGGCTTCATAGAGTCGTTGGTCGGCCATATGTACGAGCTGGTCCGCCGTATCACCAGGCATGGCATTGCCATCAAAAACGGCGACGCCAATGCTTACACTCAGTCTTCCGGTTGGGCTACCGAAATTCTCTTTGTTAGTTGCAAGGACCGCAGAACGAATCTTCTCCGCTACTTGAACCGCACCCTGCAGGTCTGTATTCGGGAGCAACACGCAGAACTCTTCACCTCCATAACGTCCGACGAAATCTCCCGGACGACGGATACTATCGATGATACAGCGAGCGATGGCTCTTAGCGCCCTGTCTCCGGTAGCATGTCCATAGTGGTCGTTGAAGCTCTTGAAGTAATCGGCATCTACCATCAATACAGAAAGATTCTGCTTATTCCTGCTCGCACGTCGCCACTCGACATCGAGGGCTGAATCCAGATAACGGCGCGTGCCCACACCCGTTAGGCTATCAGTATTGGCGAGTAGATGAAGCCTCTTTTCCATTTTGAGCCGCTTGCGAAATTGCTTCGCGAACAGAACTGACATCACGACGATGAGAAAATCGAGCGCTGCCACAGCGCTACCAATGGCCCAAGCGCGCCGCTTCCACTCGGCGTAGATGTCCTCAGTGGCGAGCCCCACGACGACTATCAACGGATATTTCCCTATATGCTTGAAACTGTACAGGCGCCGGGCACCATCTAGCGCCGCAATGCCAATGTAACTGCCTCGGTCAGCTTGAATGAGCGGCTTGAATGATGGGACGCCTGCAATGCTCTGACCGATGTCGCCCTGGTTGTAAGGGCGTCGCATTAGAATTGTTCCGTCCGTTCGCAGCAACGTGAGGGAGCCATGGTCGCCCAGAGTCATCCCCTCAAACAGGCGGTGGAAATAGTTCAGCCGAAGTGTCCCGACGACGATACCTGCGAACTGGCCTTGGCTATCCACCAATCGTTGGCTTAGCCCAATTGACGTGTCCGTTTTTGCTAGTTTCGGTGAGAATGGTTTGCTGATGAAAAGCCCGACATCGGCCGACTGCTGTTGAATCCTGAAGTAGTCCCGGTCACTAAGATTGAACTTTCTGGGGGGAGCCGATTGAGAATCAATCACTACGTCGCCCGCACTGTTTGTGACCAGGAGCGAGCCCATATCCTTGGCGTTGGTTGACCTGTCGAAGAGAACACGCTGCCGAATCTGTGGCGGCAAACGCAATATGGCCGGGTCGTTGACGCCATCAATGGCAGCTTGTATCGACAGCTCGTAAACCTCGATGTTGCGTTCAATATCACGCTGCAGAATCAGTGAGAGATTATCTGCGGCGTCGCGTGCTCGTGCGAACGCGTCCAAGCGCATCTCGTAAAGCGCTACCGCCGTGATGCACGCCAGGGTCACAGCAGCCGCAATCGCCCCCACAATAAAGAGAGTTGGGCGCGCAAGAAAGGCCCCAGCCAACTTCGTCAGCGCCATACCACTTCCACCAACATCACCCCTGCCCCATATGGCCGCCAAAGCACATTCAAACGACGCTCGTGGAAGGTCCTGAGCGCGGTCGGGCGGATTCTAACTGCATATCCAGCGCCGCCTTGCAATAGTTGAGTTCGACCTTCGTTCGTCGTTACATGGCGACGCTTTTGCGCGACAGTCGCGTAGTGCCGCCTCAATAACCAATGGCTTATGAGGCACTTCATTTAAGGGGAGTCCTGCGATTAGTCCAATCGCGAGGTCACCACCGGCACGACGGCTGACTGTGCCGCAATACTCACATTCCTCCTCCCCCTCGCATCTCTGATCGGATAGTCGTAGGCATGGATCAGGTAATGCGCGGCGCCGGGATGCTGCGGGTTCTTTGCAAACAGCCTCCCCAAAATCTCAGCGGACTTCCGCTGGTTGGCATAGGTTCTGTCAGTCGGTGGGGCGGCAGCCTGCAGGGAGAGCGCGTAATAGATGCAGACTTCGTCGTCCTCCGGATAGCGCTGCGTCATCCGTTGCATGGCGTCCGCGTAGGCCAAAAGCCTGGCGCCGAGGGGCACCTTGTCGTAGTCACGGTAACACGCGTCGATCCAGTCACGATCGCGTGCGGTCTTTGTCCGACTGCACGAGCCTTGACAAGGATTTCCGACCCCGCCTGGGCATCGCGCTGCGGTGGCGGGCCTGCGAGGGAATTGCCCAGTAGATTTACGGCGATCCCCCAGTAGGCGATCGAACAAGGTTAGTTAGATTCCATGCCCAGATGATTCCCATCGTGTAATCCCGGAGCCGATTGGTCACTGCGCTGTCATCGTCAGCGGTTAGAGTACCGGCTCTGAAGATAAATGCGATAAAGGAGACGCAGATGTTCCTTACCTCTGAACAGATCGCCGCCGCGCAGCGTGCCAGCCTGGAGACCTTATGTGGGCTGACACTAAAGGTCTTCGAAAGCCTGGAGCGGCTTGCGGCGTTGAACCTGCAAGCAAGTAGGGCCCATTTCGCTAACGACGCCAATGTTACGTTGAAAGCGCTATCCGCAACGAGTATTCAGGATATCTTGGCGCTCCAGAAGGAGACCATCAAGCCGGCGCACGAGAAATTCCTGAGCTACATCCGTCAACTTTCCGAGATTTCCAACGCCGCCCAGATTGATTTCTCAGCGATTATTGAAGGCGTCCAAGCCGCCAATGCAGAGAAGTTGCAGGCATTTTTTGCGAAGGTCTCGGATGCCAGCCCGGTTGCTTCGGAGTCGACCGTGGCCATCGTGAAGTCGGCCATCCACGCAGCCCAGACTGCTTACGTGTCAGTCCAGCAAGTCACGAAGGAAACGGCTGAGCTTGCTAATGCCACCCTCGGCGACGGTGAAATGGAATCAGAATCGAGCACTCCCGAAGATTCCGAGGCCTGAAGCGTGATGCTTTCGACCCAATACTCGTTGGATGGCCGTTATCGGTGGGCTGTGTAGGTCCACACCGGCCGCTGATATAAGTTCGTCGGCGCCCCGGCGGCTGGCTCTTCCTTCCGACCTGCCGGAGCGAATGTGTGAGCGGATGACCGTTGGAGCCGGTTAGCCGCCATCGAGGTGGCGAAGCCTCGAACGGCGCAAGAGGGTCGGTGGCCTAAACCGCTCGCGCGGTAACCCTCCGGCCAAGCGCGAAGTGACTCAACCGCCAGCGGTGTTTTCTATGTTGAAGACCGAGGCAATTCGCCTCGAGCCTCGACAGGAGCACAGCCATGTCAGTCGCGACGCCTACCATCAGCCCGCTACGCCAGCGCATGATCGAAGACATGCGGATGCGCAAGCTTGCGGATCAGACCCAGACCCAATACATCCGCGCCGTGTGCCAGTTCGCGGCCTTTCTCGGCCGCTCTCCCGACACGGCCAGCACCGAGGACCTACGGCGCTATCAACTCCATCTGGTCGATCACGGCATCTCCCCGGTTTCGCTCAATGCCGCGATCACCGGATTGAAGTTCTTCTTTGAAGTGACGCTCGGCGATGCTCAACGCATGGCCAAGATGCGCCCGGTACGAGTACCACGCACCCTCCCCGTGGTACTCAGTCCCGACGAAGTCGCCCGACTGCTGGCGGCCGCTGGGAACCTGAAGCACCAGACCGCGCTCGCGGTCGCCTATGGCGCCGGCTTGCGCGCCAGCGAAGTGGTGGCGTTGAAGGTGACCGATATCGACAGTGAACGCATGACCCTGCGCATCGAACAGGGCAAGGGTCACAAGGACCGCTACGCGATGCTCTCACCCGTGCTGCTCGAACGCCTGCGCGTCTGGTGGCGCGTCGCCCAAGCCCAAGGCAAGATGCTCGACGGTGGCTGGTTGTTCCCGGGCCTCAACCCCATCGAGTCGCTCAGCCCCGGCAGCTCAATCGCGCCATCCATGCCGCCGCCCAGGAGGCGCAGATTGAGAAGCACGTATCCATGCATACGCTGCGACACTATCTACCCTTCCCGATTATGTCGGGTGACACGATCGAGCTCCGACGATCGGCTGCTGATTACGGGTCGTAAAGCAGATGAACTGAAGCGATCACCCGACATAATTTGGAGGGTCTAAAGACTGTTCAGGAAGTCGAGTAGCTCGTCTGTCGGCTTGAAGCCTCCTGGCTTGCCGCGTCGCGGAGTTGCCTTCTCAAGGGCCTGTTCCTTTATCGCAAGGGTCGCTTCGACATAGATCTCCGTGGTTTCCACCGATTCATGCCCGAGCCACAACGCGATGACCGAGCGGCGAACGCCTGATTGAAGAAGGTCCATGGCCATGGTGTGTCTTAAACAGTGGACAGTGACCCGCTTCTGCTTCAATGACGGACAAACTTCACACGCGGTCTTGCGGTGCTTGTTTAGCAGGTATTGCACACCGTGGACGCTGAGGCGTTCACCCCGCTCGCTGGGAAACAGGACCGTGCCATCGCCGCGTTGTGGTTCTCGCAACCACGCTTTCAGTACGGCGCGTGTGGATCTGGCGATAGGTGTACAGCACTCTTTTCGACCTTTCCCGATCACGCGCACGTGAGCGCCGGCGCCAAGGATCAGGTCCTCACGATTGAGCCCGGTCATCTCGGACAGGCGAAGGCCGGTCTGTACTGCAACCAACAGAAAGGCGTGATCGCGCCGGCCAGACCACGTGCCTTGATCAGGCGCGGCAAGCAAGGCGTCGACTTCTGGAGGCGTCAGGAAGTGGATCAGCGTACGGGTAAAGCGCTTGCAGGGGATGGAAAGCACCCGTTGGATCTGTGCGGAATGGGCCGGTGCTTCGTAAGCGGCGTAGCGAAAGAAGGAATGTATCGCCGCGAGGCGCAGATTTCGGGTGCGAACGCTAACGCCCTGGTTCTTCTCAAGCTCGTCCAGGAACGCGACGATCAGAGGAGCATCGATGTCTTCGAAGTTCAGTCGCGACGGTGGCTTATGCAGGCGCTGCTGCACGAACTTAAGAAATTGACGAAAGGTATCGCGATAGGAACTGATCGTGTGTGGACTCGCATGGCGCTGCTGCATCAGGCGCTGCGTGAAGAAACGCTCCAGTAACGGAGCAACGGTGGTGGCATTATTCATGACCGGTTCTCCCAGAGTTGTTCGAGCCGGCGCATCGCCTCGCGCATCAATTCAGGCGAGCCGTTCAGATACCACTGCGTATCCTCGACGTGAGCATGGCCGAGGTAGGCTGACAGGATTGGCAGACAGCGCTCCGGGTCATCTCCGGACTTGTACCAGCGAACAAGTGTGTTCGTCGCGAAAACGTGCCTCATGTCGTGCAGACGCGGCCCGCGACTGTCGGATGCCCCGCGCAAGCCAATCTGTCGCGACAACGAATAGAAAGTGCGATGAATCGCGCCGGCATCCATCCTGTTACCGCGGCTGGAAACAAAGAGATAGGAAGATACCGGTCGACCCGCCCAGTGATGCTTCCGCCGCGTGATGTAGTCTGCGAGCACCTTGCATGTCGAGGCATCCAAAGGAATAAGTCTGGTCTTTCCGAGCTTCGCGCCGCGGATCGTCAATATCGCCTCCGTCAGATCCACGTCCTGAAGTTCGAGATTGCGCGCTTCACCCAAGCGCATACCCGTCACGCTCAACAGCCCGAACAGGCAATGATAGGTCCATGGCAGCAGTGCACCCCGTTCATAGTGGTATGGCATCTGCAGCGCCGCCTGTAGCAGACACCGGATCTCGTCGGCCGAATATAGGTACGGTCGAGCCCGCTTCGGTTGAAATGACAATAAACCCGGTGCTGGTATCTCCGTGCGGGGATCGGTAGCAATGCGATATCGCGTGAACCCGCGCAACCAGCGCAGTCGTTGCGCCCATCGGTCGGGCTGAACATTTGCGGGTTGCCGGGCCCAAGCGAGCGCCAACGCCTGCGTAACGTAAGACGCACGATGCTGTTCCATGAACGCGACGAAATCTGGTAGCGCCGTGCTCTCCTCCCTCAATTTGAATCCCAGGCTGTGCCTCAGGTCGAGGTAATCCTGAACAGCCTGCCGAAGCGTGTTCATCGCGCGCCTCCGGGCCAGGGCAACGCGAGTGCGCGTAATGCCTTGATGTCGACCCGCGTGTAGATCATCGTGGTCTGTGGGTGACGATGACCCAACACCTCGCTAATCTCGCTGAGCGAAGCTCCATGGTTCAGCATCTGGGTAGCCAGTCCGTGGCGGAACTGATGGGCACCCGTTGTCGGCGCGTCGATGCCGGCACGCTGCAGTGCACGCCGAACGACGGAGCCGAGGCTACTTGGCCCACGCAAGCCGGTGATGTGCGCGCGTGCACGTAAAAATACGCGGCGACTGGCGCTCTTCGGCCGACCGTGTTGCAAGTAGGCGGCGAGGGCTTTGCCGACGTCCGCAGGTAAGGGTAGCTCGATGCGTTGTCCACCCTTGGTGCGTACGCTCAGTTGACCTGCGTCCCAGTCGATATCATCGAGCTCGAGGAAGACCACTTCACTGGACCGCAACCCCAGTCGCGCGAGCACCAGCAGGATCGCGTAGTCGCGACGACCGACTGCAGTCCGTCGATCGACGCTAGCCAGCAACTTCCGTGTCTGGTCTGCTGAGATTCCCCGGGGAATTGACGGCATCGACCAGTTGGCAACCACGGGAACGGCGGCAGCGAGGTCCAGCGTAATGTCGCCGCGATAGCGCACATAGCGCAGAAAAGATCGCAGGACAGTGGTCATAAGCTTCGCCTCTTTTAAATGCAGTCGTGGCGCCTGGACCTGCACAAAGCGCACGACATCGGCCGCATTTAGTTTCGATAGACGCAATAGCGTAAATATCGTGTTGCGTGATCGGAGCAGATGTCCTGTACGCCAACACCTCTCTGTTTAAGCCATCGACTGAAATATGCGGCGATTCGGACCGACCGCTTCAGGGACCATACGTTGTAGCCCTGCACGCTGATGGCGTTGGCAAAGGATGTTAAATGGGCTGCGAGTGGACCTTCAGGTTCTCGCAAGAGAACGACCTGATCATGGATGATGAACTTCATGATGGACTCCTTCCCCGACGGGGGAGCGGGTGGAAGGAGTTCGAGATTATCTCTATTCGGCATCGTCCATTTGCCCGGAAAAACGGGCCATCACGCGGCTACAAGACATAATCCGGAAGGGTAGATAATGCCGCTTATCTACCCAGCGATATAAGCGACACAGCTTCGCCACCCACCTGCTCGAACAGAAGGTCGATATTCGCGTCATTCAAGTACTGCTTGGGCATAAGAAGCTGGAGACGACAGCGCTCTATGCCCAAGTCGCGACTGATCTGCTGTGCGAGGTCGTCAGCCCGCTCGAGAACCTGCGTTCCGACTAGAGGTCCCGCCGCCGAGCTCATTGTGCTCGAGGTTGTGGACATCTTCCGCCTCCACGGGCCGGCCTGGCGACAGACTGCCCACTTGAGCCTTGGGCAGTTGCAGGTCATGTCGGCCATCGAACAGTGCCGCACTGGGGCACTGGGAGGGCATGTGCTGCGCTGTTCCGGCTGCGCCAGGCTCGAGGTGTCCTATAACTCCTGCCGCAACCGGCATTGCCCCAAGTGCCAAGCCAGCGCTGCGCATCGCTGGCTCGAAGCGCGCAGTGAGGATCTGCTCCCCGTGGCGTACTACCACGTCGTATTCACGCTGCCAGGACCCATCAGCGCCATTGCCTGGTACAACAAGGCGGTGATCTACGGCCTGTTGTTCGATGTCGCCGCCGACACCCTGCGGACCATCGCCGCCGACCCGAAGCACCTCGGTGCGCAGATTGGCGCCACCCTGGTGCTGCACACCTGGGGATCCGCACTCACGCATCATCCGCACGTGCACGGCATCGTCCCCGGCGGCGGCCTGTCACTGGACGGGGAACGGTGGGTGGCTTGCCGCCGCGGCTTCTTCCTGCCGGTGCGCGTGCTCTCCCGCCTGTTCCGACGCCGCTTCCTCGAGGCCCTCCAGGCCGCGCATGGTCAGGGTCAGTTGCAGTTCTTCGGCGACTACGCCGCGCTCGCCGATCCGGCTGCCTTTGCGCAGTGGATCGCGCCGCTACGCACCTCCGAATGGGTCGTGTATGCCAAGCGACCGTTCGCCGGACCCGAGGCAGTACTGGCCTACCTGTCGCGCTATACCCACCGCGTGGCGATCTCCAACCAGCGCCTGCTCGCCCTGGACGAGCGTGGCGTGACCTTCCGCTGGAAGGATTACCGGGCCAAGGGCCGCACCCGCTACAAGACCATGACGCTGGATGCCGGTGAGTTCATGTGGCGCTTTCTGTTGCACGTGCTGCCGCACGGCTTCCATCGCATTCGGCACTATGGGCTCCTTGCCAACCCGGTGCGCCGCGCGAACCTGGCCAGGGCGCGTGAGCTGTTGGATGCCGCGCCCGCAGTCACCGCTGCACCTGACGACACCGAGCTCGCGATGCCCACGCCCTTCGTCTGCCGGCATTGTGGCGCACCGATGCTCATCATTGAGGTCATCCCGCGCAGTGCCTGTATCCGCGGACCGCCACCGCAGCGAGTCATCACATGACACCACACGTCCTACGCATCAAACTCGATCGTCGGCTCTTCGGAGACCGGAGCCGAAAGCGGACAGTCGTGCTCGCTGCCTCAGGCCGCCTCGTTGCACGCTCGCATCGTTCGATTGTCCCTAACCTGCTGCAACCTCCCGCCATGCCTACGTACGCTTCACACTGCGCTTCCTCCGAGATCTCCCGGCTCTGCTGATCGAACAAACGCTTCAATCGCCATAGCACAGCACGCCGCATCGCTTCACCCCGCGGTTTCCTCCCTCGAGGATTGTTCGACGCCTGCCCACAGGCGCCGCGGCCTCTTACAGCCTGCAGACGAGGGCAGGCATCAAACAATCCTTAACAGTAGTTTCGGCCCACCGTGCTTCGCCCCTAGCGGTCGCTTGCCGGCCAGCTTGCGTCAGTCGGACATTGTTCTTTGAAAGGCCGATTTGAGAGTTGCTTCGGTCACCACCAGGCCTCACCCGACAACCCCGGGATCGGTCTTACGGATGCACCAAGATTATTCACTTAGATGGGAAGGCTCTCCGCCTTGAAGTTCTTCCAGAGGCGTCGCAGCGCCTCCTTGTCCGCGCTTACCCGTCTGGCGATATAGCCTCGCGCATACCCCCAAAAAAGGACCAAGGGCGGCTGATCCGCCGGCCATCGAACGGTGTCGCACCGCGGCACTGGGCGAAGCATCCAACAAGGGCGTGCAGGTTATCTCGGTAGAAGGTAAGGGCCGCACGCGCCATAAGACCATGACGCTGGATGTCGGAGAATTCATGCGGCGCTTCCTGCTGCACGTGCTGCCGGGCGGCTTCCATCGCATCCGCCACTACGGGCTGCTTGCCAATCCGGTGCGCCGCGCGAACCTGGTCAAGGTACGCGAGCTATTGAACGTCGTGTCGACGGTGACCGCGGCGCCTGACGACACCGATGTCACTACACGTCCGCCCCTCCTTTGCCGGCACTGTGGCGCACCGATGCTCATCATCGAGGTCATCCCGCGCAGTGCGTGCATCCGCGGCCCGCCACCGCAGCGAGCCCTGGCGTGAGCCCACACGTCCCGCACCTCCCACTCTACCGACGACTCTGCGAAATCCGGAGCCGCAAGCGGACAGTTGCGCTCGCCGACTCGCTCGACCACGTTGAATGCACTGGGTATCCACGCGATCCTGAACTGCTCCGACCTTCGCGCCATGGCAGGAGCCGATTGATGGCCTGCCTCCCCTTCAAGCCATGACGCCACTGATGCGGCTAACCCATCAATCGCCATAGCCCGCATCATCGGCATCGCCGGACTCCGCGGTTTCCTCCCCTGAGGTTTGTTCAACGCCTGCCCTCATGCGCCTGGGTTCCGCAGCAGGGGCAACTCCAAGTGGCGCGCGGATGCGCCGGACATCCCCAGGCGATCCCCGATCTGTGCGAGCACTGGCATCACCGGAGCGCCATGCCAGTGACAGGTCTTGCTGGTCCATGCGGGCAACTCAAGAACGGTTTTCTATGACGGTTGATCGGCACATTTGCCGCGCCCTGAGTCAGCGGGGATAGCGATGTCAGCCACTTCCGTGACGCCGCTCATTGAGTCGTCATGGGCCGTTTGCACCACTGCCGGTGGTTGGTGTGCATCATAGGGAGCAAAAACCTCCGCGACCCAGTCGATGAACACCCGCAATCGAGCATTCATATGCCGATGCGACGGATACACCATGTAAATCGGGACTGTATCTGTGGACCAGTCGGTTAGCACTTGCTGCAGAGCCCCTGACTTCAGGTGCCGCCCCGCAGTCGCTGTGGTCGTGCGGATGACGCCCAAACCTTGAACGCCAGCCTCCAGCGTCGTCATCACGTCGTTCGTCGCTAACAAGTGAGAGCCCTGCACTTCCACGCGCTCCTCATCCCTGGACAAAACAAATGGATAGATGCGACCGGTTCGGTGAAGGAAGTAGTTCACGACGCGGTGAGATCCGCTTTCGAGGTCCTTGGGGTGGGTGGGAACGCCATGCCGCCTCAGATACTCTGGAGATGCACAGAAGATCCAACGAAACTGCCCCAATCGCCTGGCCACCAGTGACTCGTCGCGTAAGTTCCCCGCGCGCAGAACGCAGTCGATGTTTTCACTCACCAGGTCAACGGGACGATCGCTCACGCCGAGCTTGATATCAATGCCCGGATAGCGCGAGAAAAAGTCTGGCATGGCCGGTACAAGGATTGTTTGGGCGACGGCGGACCCAACGTCGACGCGAAGCTGGCCGCTAAGCATCGCCCGCTCGCTGGACAGCCCTGCTTCCAGGTCGTCGACTTCGGCAAGGATGCGGGTCGCGCGCTCAAAGTACGCAGCCCCGCAGGGTGTTACGGCGACTCGTCTTGCTGTCCTGTTGAGCAGAACCACTTTTAGCTCACTCTCCAACCACTGGACCCAGCGACTCACCGTCGGCTTCGGCCAACCTAGCGCATCCGCCGCTTTTGTGAAGCTGCCGCATTCGACAACTCTGACAAACGCTCTCATCGCACTGAGCTTATCCATCCCCCCCCCCGCGACCTCACTCGTCACTACCTGCCGGCAAGCCCTCGCGGACCGCCCGCTGCGCTCTGAATCGAGTCGCCCTCTGCTGGAGACGGACTCTTTCCAGGCCCCGATGCCTGCTGCGTTGATCGCCGCAGCCTTCGCCAAGATCGCATAGCGCCCTCCGGTCCGGACTGCAGATTCCCTGGTTTTACAGCGGATTCTATAAGAATTTTGCAGGTCCGATCGTCTCACGGCGCGAGACGGTCGTTTCGGAACGACGACTTGTTCTTCATCCGCCCTGACACCATTCTTACTGTGCTGGCCTTGTGGCGTCGACTCCGCGGCGCTACATCGACACGCATTGAGCCTCACGATCGCCAAGCACTACACCAGGTTTGGTACAGATGTCTTTCTCCATTCAGTAGGAGCCTTCCTTCCATGAAATTCACAGCCCAGAAACTTGTCCTCGGCCTATCGGCCGCCGTTGTCTATTTTGTTGCCTCTGCGCCGCAGTTGGCATCCGCCTCTGCGCTGGCCGAGCACGACGTCCGTACTGACGGTGCGCGGCCCGTTCGCGATGCGCGCAACCCCTACTACGATAACGCTCGAAGCGTGACCGATTCGCGCGATCCCTATACCGACGGAGCACGAAGCGTCGCAGAGCCGCGCGATCCCTACACCGATGGCGCTTGATCTGGCTCCTTCCAATGGGAGACGAAACGTCTTCGCGAGCGGCTACAGCGTTCATACCCATTCATTGCCCCATTCATTACCGCCGTACAACTTATGTGAGATCTTGTCATGAAATGCATGTCTGAATTACCAAAGCCTACCTTCCCTGAAATTACGCGCCGCCAATTGCTGGTTCTAGGGGCCGGCGCCGCAGTTACCGCGGCTGTGCCCAATGCAGCCTCCGCTACTTCGACCGCGTCTGGCAGCGCGGCAACCTCGCAAGGATATTTAGCCATGAGCTACGTCACAACCAAGGACGGTGTCCAAATCTTCTACAAGGACTGGGGTCCCGCCAATGCGACGCCCATCGTCTTCTCGCACGGATGGCCTCTGAGCTCCGATGATTGGGATGCCCAGATGATGTTCTTCCTCTCCAAGGGCTTTCGCGTCGTTGCCCATGACCGGCGGGGCCATGGGCGCTCGTCGCAGGTCTGGGACGGGCACAACATGGACCATTACGCCGACGACCTGGCAGCCGTGGTGACTCATCTCGACCTCAAGGGTGCCATCCACGTGGGCCATTCGACTGGCGGCGGTGAAGTTGTGCGTTACCTGGCGCGCCACGGCGAGAAGCGGGCTTCGAAGGCCTGCCTCGTCGCGGCAGTGCCGCCGCTTATGGTCAAGACTGCGTCCAATCCGGGCGGTCTGCCAAAGGAGGTGTTCGACGGTCTGCAATTGCAGACGGCCACCAACCGGGTGCAGTTCTTCCGCGACCTTCCCGCAGGTCCGTTCTACGGCTTCAACCGGCCGGGCGCAAAGCCCCAGGAAGGCATTATCCAGAACTGGTGGCGGCAAGGAATGATGGGTAGCGCAAAGGCGCACCACGACGGCATCGTGGCTTTCTCGCAGACTGACTTCACCGAGGACCTGAAGAAGATCAATCTGCCTGTTCTGGTGATGCACGGCGACGACGATCAGATCGTGCCCTATGCCGATTCCGGGCCGCTGTCGGCCAAGCTTCTAAAGAAAGGCACGTTGAAGACATACAAAGGCTTCCCACATGGTATGCCGACCACGCACGCGGACGTCATCAACGAGGACCTGTTGGCATTTATCAAGGCCTGAGCGAGCCTGGTGGAATGCACTGCTGGTTCGCTTCGAGGCGGACCAGCAGTTGCCGCTCCAACGCTGGACGGAACGAAACACAACGCTCTGGCAATGATGTCAGCACCGAGAGCGGGGGGTGGTTACATCTCGGACGCCCCTCAATGCAGACGTGTCATATTGCAGGCGATTCAAAAAATATGTCATTCGCCAAGTGGCAGATGGTCCCGCGCCCTGTCAATCCAGCCTAGGACGGTAACGTCGACGTTTGATGACAGGCGCGCGCAGCGCCAAATCGCTACGATTGCGGGTAGCTTTGAAGAAAGACGAGAACATACAGGGCAAATGCGGACACCGTTACCCAGTCGAGAATGCGATAGCGGTATTCAAAACAGAGTGAAACCAAAGCTCTGAGGCGTTGCATGTCGGACCGGTAGATCGTGGAATGCTGGCGGTCCGCATCGTAGTGAGCCTCTATGACAAGGGAACGACGCCATGCCGGTCCGGTGTTTTCGCGCAAGAAGCTCGCGATATCATTTCAAGAATACTGGGGCTGCTCCCAGACTGAGGACCGAGGCAACTTGCGGATCATGACGCGAGCCGATTGAGGCCCTGCCTCCCTCTTCAGGCCACGGCGGCACTTCGGACGAACCCATCATCGCCATAGCCCGCATCACCGGCATCGCCGGACTCCGCGGTTTCCTCCCCTGAGGTTTGTTCATGCGCCTTGAGTTCTGCAGCCTGCAGCCAAGGGCAGGCATCAAACAAATCTAAACGGTACCGGTCAGTCGGTGCATGAACGACGGATGACCCGTTCGGAGAAGCGGACCTCTGAGTGGAAGCTGCGAACCGCAGCCAAGGGCTTATGTCGTGTCCCAAGAAAAAAACGCGCCCAAAGGCGCGCTTCTCAATTTGACTTCACCCGGCACCCGGGGGGCGTCACGCATCAGTTTTTCGCAGCCAGTGCGGAGTCGGGTGCGCGGCGGAAGCTGATGGCGAGCCGGTTATAGGCATTCATCAGGCTGATCGCCATGGTGAGGTCAGCGAGCTCTTTCTCGCTGAACGCCGCAGCAGCGACCTTGAAATCATTGTCTGGCACGTGGGTGTCCGCCACGCGTGTCACGGACTCAGCCCATGCCAGCGCAGCCTTCTCGCGGTCACTGAACAACGGCCCCGCTTCATGCCAGGCTTGCACGAGCGCAAGCTTCTCGGGCGTCACGCCTTTCTTGATCAGGTCACGGGTGTGCATGTCCAGGCAATAGGCGCACCCATTAATCTGGCTCACGCGCAGATAGACCAGCTCGACGAGGACGTCTTCGAGGCCCGACTGCATGACATAGCCATACACGCCGCCAAATGCCTTCACACCGCCAGGCGCGGCCTTGGTGTAATCCAGTCTCATCTCAAACTCCTACTTGTCGTTGGTCGTCAGTTCCTTGTCGTCCGAATCGACGACAAACACCGCGAGCAGTTTTGCCGGCCTGGTCTTGCTCGCATTGCGGCTCACCGGATGGCGTGAGCCTGGCTCCTCGAAGAAGCTCTCACCCGCCATGTACACGCGTTCCGGCTCGTCGTTCACCTTGCTGGCGACGCTGCCCGAGACGACGTATGCGTAGATGAATGATGACTTGGCATGGGTATGAGGATGCGAAGCGCCTCCGGGCGGATAAAGGACCTCCACTGTGATGAGCGACTTGCCCGGGATGTTGGGAATCGCCCGGGTGAAGTTCGGCTTGACCGTATCGCCGACGGTGTGAGCGGCGGCAGCCCCGGTGAAGGCCATACTCGTAGCCGCCACGAGAGAGAGAAGAAAGCGTTGAAGTTTCATGTTTATCTCCTGAAAGGCTAGAATCATGCTCTCCCGGAGGTTCATGAAAAAGAACCAAGAATGCAGTTTCTTGATGCACCAGACGCTATGCAAATCCTGGATCTGAAACTTGACCGTGCGTCCAAGACTTCACTGGCGGAGCAGATTCGGCTCGGCATTACCGGTGCCATTGAGAATGGGGTACTCGTTCCCGGTGCCAGACTGCCATCCTGGGTTGATCTTGCCGCACAGCTTGGTGTTGCTCGAGGCACCGTCAAGACTGCATATGAGCGGCTGACCGACGCACAATTGGTCGTTTCATCACGCGCTGGCGGGACCAGAGTCTCGGAGCATGCTGCCGTCGCGAGCCCAATCACGGAACGTGCGCGTTCCATCGAGTCCGATCTGCAATCAGCGCTGTACCAGCATTTCCTGCCCGGGCCTGCGGTCTTTCAAATGGGCGTGCCGGCATCGGACTGCTTTCCGGCAGCATTGTTCTCGCGGCTGCGAGCCCGTGCGGCACGCGACGAAGTCGAAGCGCCTGCAGCGTATCCAGACCCGAGAGGCGAACATGAACTCCGACGAGAGATCGCAGCGCATCTGGCCTTGGCACGCGGCATTGAATGCCAGCCCTCGCAGATTTTCATTACGGCGGGATGTTCAGGGGCGCTCGGTGTGGTGCTGCGAGTGATTCAGGCCGAAGGCCGAAAGGCATGGGTCGAGAATCCGGGATTTTTTCCCAGCCGCAGGGCATTGGAAATTTCCCAGCTCGCAACGGTTCCCATCCCGGTAGACGAAGAAGGCATTGATGTCAGCTACGGCGAAATGCACGCACCAGATGCCGCGGTGGCTTTGGTCACTGCCGGGCAACAAGCGCCACTGGGTCCGACATTGTCGCTCGCGCGCCGAGTGCGAATTCTCGAATGGGCGACACGCGTGAATGCCTGGATCATCGAAGACGATTACCTGGGCGAACTCCAACTGACACGCCGCGCGGCTCCCGCACTGGCGTCACTCGATCGTGCGAGGCGGGTGATTCATATTGGGTCTTTCAGCAAGACGATCAGTCCGACGCTGCGGCTTGGATTTGTCGTGGTGCCGCCCACCTTAGTAGCCCGATTCGATGAAGCCGTGGCCTGCCTTGCGTCAGCGCCCGGACCGGCAGTGCAAATGGCGACTGCTGAATTCATGCGGGATGGTCACTATATTCGACACTTGCGCCGTATGAAGCGCATTTATGCAGGCCGAAGCAATGCACTGCTGGCTGCGCTGAGATCCAAGGGATTCCAGGCCTATCCGGCCGGACTTGCAGTGGTGATGAGGCTTCCCGATGGCGCCGACGACAAGACGATCGCTCGAGAAGCCTATGCCTATGGACTTGCGCCCGCCCCATTGTCGGGGTGGTATTGCTCGGCGTCTACTCAGCGATCGGGATTACTCCTCGGTGTTGCGACAGCAATTGAACAGCAGGTGCCGACTGCCTGTGATCGCTTGCAACACCTGATCAGGAAGTTCTCCTAGAGTGCAAAGGCACTGGCAACACATGGGAAGGGTGGTACACGATTTCTTCAGGTTTTTGGTGCTTTTTGAGGGCCCAACAAACGGACACAATGCTCTCACCGAATCATAACGGGGCGTCACTCCGCCCTGCTGTGTCGTTGGCTTATCGCTGCGCTGCCAGGCTGCGCAGCTCCGAGGAGAAAGCTCATGAAGATTTTCGTTGCAGGCGCCACTGGCGCTATCGGACTGCCGCTTGTGCGCGTACTTCGCGCGCTGAACCATGAAGTCACAGGAATGACTCGCGCCGGCGCAGGCGCAGGCGCAGGCGCAGGCGCCGACAGACTGCGCGAGATCGGCGCCACAGTGTCCTTTGCGGATGCCTTTGACCCGCAGTCTGTTCGGAACGCCATCGAAGCAGCTTCGCCCGACGTGGTTATCGACCAACTTACGTGGCTTCCCGCGAATCCGGCCGACATCATCAAATCGATGCCCAACGATACCCGCCTGCATCGGGAGGGGGGCAGCAATTTGCTGGCCGCGGCCGAGGCGCTGGGCGTGAAACGCTATATCGTGCAATCGCGTGGCTTTTACCTGAATGCCCCGCCCGGGGAGCTTGCCGACGAAACGGCCGGGCTTCGCTGTGACGCCCCTGGCGAAATCGGCGAAAGCGCGCGGGTCATCGGCGCGTATGAGGACTCCGTCACGGGCTCGGCCTCGGTGGAAGGCGTGGTCCTGCGCTATGGATTCTTCTATGGTCCTGGCACGTGGTACAGGCCTGACGGAGCCATTGCGGAGCAGGCACGGAGAGGCGAAACGTCGATCATTGGGGACGGCAATGCCGTCTGGTCGTTTGTCCATATCGATGATGCGGTCGCGGCGACCGTTGCTTCGTTGATGGCCGAACCCGGCGTGTACAACGTGGTCGATGATGACCCGCTCCCTGTCGCCAAATGGATGCCAGCATTCGCACGCTGGGTCGATGCGCCAGAGCCTGCCCGCGTTAGCGTCGTGGAAGCCCGGAAGGCCGCAGGTGACGAAGCGGTCTACTACCATACCTGCCTGACGGGCGCCTCGAACGGTGCGGCGAAGGCGAAGCTGGGGTTCGCCCCGCGGCCGCTGCTATGGAAGGATGCTTGAGCGTGACTTGCCCGCTTGGGATGTCCTCAGGCGAGTAGCCTGAAAAAATTGGGACTCTTGCGAGTCCCATCCCAGATCCGCAACCCCGAGTGGTCACTGTACCTATGCTTTTCAACGATCTATTCAAGTCCCTCGAAGCCGTCCGCTGGCACATGGACAAGGACATCCCCTGGGGTTCGTTCGACGCCAGTCTGTTGACCGACGATCAGGCGAAAACCATCCGCATGAATGCCATCACCGAATGGTCGGCCCTGCCCGCCACGGAGATGTTCCTGCGTGACAACCGCCACGATTCCGACTTTTCGGCTTTCATGAGCATCTGGTTCTTCGAGGAACAGAAGCACTCGCTGGTGCTGATGGAGTACCTGCGCCGCTTCCGCCCCGATCTGGTGCCGACCGAGGAAGAGCTGCACGCCGTGCGCTTCGAGTTCGACCCGGCCCCGCCGCTGGAAACCCTGATGCTACATTTCTGCGGCGAGATCCGCCTGAACCACTGGTATCGCCGCGCCGCCGAATGGCACTCGGAACCGGTGCTCAAGCACATCTACCGCACGCTGTCCCAGGACGAAGCCCGCCACGGTGGCGCGTACCTGCGCTACATGAAGAAGTACCTGGCCCAGTTTGGCGATCCGGCACGCGCCGCTTTTGCCAAGATCGGCGTGCTGATGGCATCGGCCCGCCGCACGGAAAAGCCGCTGCACCCGACCAACCTGCACGTGAACAAGGCGTTGTTCCCCCACGACACGGTGCAGTCCCGCCTGCCGGATCCGGACTGGCTCGAGCACTGGCTCGACGAGCAGATCCGCTTTGATGAGAGCTGGGAGAAGAAGGTGATCGAGCGGATCCTGCACAACATGTGTAAGCGCGCGGTGATCCCGTCTTGACGACAGCGCCGCGGTCAGGACTGCGGGAGTTGCCAGTGATGAGGCAGAAGCTCCTCGAGGCGACTTGCGGGCTGCGTTGGCAGTCGTGTGAGAACGTCTTTGAGATCGGCGTAGGGATCGTGACCGTTCAGCCTGGCCGACTGAAGGAGGCTCATGGCCGCAGCAGCGCGACGGCCTGCCCGAAGCGATCCCGCAAAGAGCCAATTGCTCCGGCCGAGAGCAACCGGACGGATCTGGTTTTCGCACCAGTTGTTATCGATCGGGACTTGCGGATCCTTGAGGTACCGCGTCAGGGCAGTCCATCGCCGCAGACTGTAGTCCAGCGCCTTGGCGATAGCGGATCCCTCGCTCACGCGAGCGCGTTGCCCGGTCATCCAGGCGTAGAGCGCATCGGCAATCGGCCGGGCGCGTTGTTGCCGGATTTCCAGCCGCAATTGTGCAGCAAGCTGCTGCACTTCCCGCTCGATCTCGTAGAGCTCACCTATGTACTGCAGAGCATCCTGTGCGATCTGGCTTTTGCTCGCTGCGTGGAGGTCGTAAAACTTACGTCTCGCGTGCGCCATGCAACCTAACTCGGTAATGCCCTGGGCAAACAGCGCCTTATAACCGGTGAAGTCGTCGCAGACGAGCTGGCCTTTCCAGTTGCCAAGGAAGTTCCTCGCATGCTCGCCCGCGCGACTGTCGGCGAAGTCGTACACCACTGCGCGCAGACCCTCGAAGGCCCCGGGGCAATACGTCCACAGGTAGGCGCGCTGCGTCTTGCCCTTACCGGGACTGAGCATGGCCACCGGCGTCTCGTCGGCATGCAGCACACGATGTTGCAGAATCTGCTCCTTGAGCGCGTCCACCAGTGGCTGTAGTTGCACGCCGCACATGCCGACCCATTGCGCGAGCGTGGACCGAGGAATGGCCAGGCCTGCGCGCTCGAAGATGCGTTCCTGCCGATATAGAGGCAAGTGATCGCTGTATTTGGCTACCAGCACCTGCGCAAGCAATCCGGCGGTAGGGATTCCCTTGTCGATCACCTGGGCCGGCACCGGGGCCTGCGTCAGCGTTTCGCACTGCGCACACACCCATTTGCCGCGCACATGACGCTCGACGGTGAACACGCCGGGCGTATAGTCCAGCTTCTCGCTGACGTCTTCGCCAATGCGCTTGAGCTGACAGCCGCAACCACACGTGGTCGACGTCGGCTCATGGCGAACTTCGACACGCGGCAGATTCGGCGGCAGCGGCGCACGGCGCGGTTTGTTCGGCGGGGGCTCGTTCTTCGGTTTGCTGGCGAGTTGTTCGAGCTCGTGCTCGATGGCGATCAGGTCTGCGTCGATGGCTTCGTCAAGCAAGCTCTGTTGCTCGGTTGGAAGCTTCTCGCTACGGGCGGCGAACTTCCACCGTTTCAACACAGCCATCTCATGCGTGAGCTGGGCGATGCGGGTATCTTTGAGGCGCAACTCACTATCCCGCGCCCGCACTTCTGACATCAAATCCATGGCCAGCGCCCGCAGTTGGTCTGCGTTCATGCCCTGGAGTTGTGCGGTGTCGATCATGCCGGCTATTGTGCCGTGCCCGGCATTCCACAAACATCGGCACGCGCACCGATTGCAATCGCGGACGTTACACGACTCGGATCACTCCATCCTGACCGATGCGCTGCCATGGCAATCCAAGCACAAGGCCGGCCAATTGTTCGTGCGTCAGCGGGTATTGGTTTGGTTCGCCGGAACGCGGCCACGCGAACTGCCCTTGATTTAACCGGCGTGCTGCCAACCAGATGCCGATGCCGTCGTGAACCAGAACCTTCATACGGTTGGCCCGGCGATTGGCAAACAGGTAGGCATGGTGCGGATGCGCGGCCCCGAACACCGTGACCACCCTGGCCAGCGCCTTGTCGAAGCCGGCCCGCATGTCCAGCGGATCGACCGCCAGCCAAACCTCGTCAATGCGGATCACGCCAGCCACTCGCGCAGCCAGGCAACGCATTGCGCTGCTTCGGATGTCGGCCAGCTTACCGTGATCGACTGGTCTGCGCGACGCACTTCGACACGGATCTCGGTTGAGCGCACGTTCCTCGACTCGAGCGGTACCGGCACGAATGCCGGCATCGCAGCCCGTTGGACTGCCACTTCGCTGCCGACGATCAGGGCCGGCACATTCCCTTCGGCCTGGTCAACCCAGCGCCTGAGCAGGTTAGCGTTGAGCTTGTGATGCAACGCAATTGCTGCAATCGAAACACCTGGTCCCTGGCATGCAGCAACCACCTGAGCCTTGAATTCGCGGCTGTAGCGGCGGCGCCGACGTCGTCCGGCCGGAGCCTCTTGTTCGATAGTGTTCACGTGTCCACCTATTCGTTAAGCGGACACGATGCTCCCAAGACCTTCACCTCAATTCAAGACGGGTTGCCCGGACGCTTACCAACATGTCGCTGCTGTTCGAGCGCAGGTTCGACAGCGTGCAGGACCTGAACCGCTACCGCAAGGAGCTAAGAGTAAGCAGTCAGGCTGGCTAGCAAAGTGGCAGTCCGCCTATTCGACTGGACGGCTTGTCGGACTCAGTCATTCAAGGGCGGACCGGCTGCTTTTGCGGCAGCTACTGCCGTCCGGCCTCCCTATAGTCGATGGCTCAGATGGGTCGCATTGAGACGACGAGTAAGCAACGGGCGAGATCTTGCCTTATTGCACCGTTCGCTAGCATCGCCATTTCCATACTTTCATCATCATGAAAGTAGCGGATTGGCACCACCCAACGACTCCTGCCATGCTCTGCAAGATTTCTCATTAGGGTTTATACTCACCCTCGTCTCCTCCCTTTCACCGAAGGGATTCCAGCCCGCCCTTGCAGCGGGCTTTTCTTTGTTCGCTTGTTTTTAGGTCTTCGCCCAACCACCTGCACGTGGTGGCGTCTGGACGGGCGCCGGAAGCATACGCCGGCGCCACACCAGCAGAGAGTGAACGGCCGGCAGCATCGAGATTCGCCGAACTCAGGATTCCCGACAACGAGCACGCGGCCGCGAGTCAGCCTCTACAGCCAAACTGTGCTGATCCTGCAGACGATCGTGCATCGTCTCGCAGCGAATCAACATCATTGTCGCGGGTTCCTCATCCGCATCGGCTACGTCAGCCTCTGCGGCGCTGCGCAGATATACTTGCCGGGAGACAATGGCGACGATCACAATGATGGCGCCGACGCAGAAGACCCGGGCCAGGAATTGAAGATCTCGCGCCATGGAGGAATTGCCGGATAGCAGGAGTAATTTGGTGGCGAGACTACACCAGGATGTCGCGGCGTGATGCTACGCCGTTGCAGGATTGACAGCGCCTCCATTTCGCCATAGCGAGGCGCGGCCGCCGCCTGTGACACCACACCGGGCCTGATGAGATGCCAAAGACGATTGCGCCCCTACCGCGCGGCCATTACTGGGCCACGCCGCACGCGCCCTTTCCGCTGGACGGTCCGAACGGCCATGCCGAAGTCTTCCCTGGCGTCCCACTGTGTCAGCGACGGAAAATGGGTCGCCTTCTATAAGCACAGTGAAGAGGTTTGGGCGTGCAATGCCATGTATGCAGCGGCCCATTTCGACTTTGCTCCTGCTTTCAGCGCCCACGCGTCGACGGCGGGCTGAGCGCCTGGCTGCGACCGCAGCCGGCTAGCCTCTCAATCAAATATAACGCCCCAGCAACCAGCAAAATTTCGCTCTACTGGCGTTATGTTCAGTCGCTGCAGCAGTAAGACACCTCTTTGGGGGGGCATCCGTCGGTTGCATAAATATAGTCATAGTCTTGGCCCCATGGTTCACTGCCTACTGGTCCCGGGGTACGCGCGTCGGCTGGAAACCAGGATACCAGACGCGTGACGGAGGAGCCCTGCTGCCAAAGGAATTTGTACAGGTGGATCTAACGCAACACAGATCAACCCTCAATTCTGTTCAGTGAACTAGTCAAATACTTGATTTTTGACTAGAATACTGGACATATGCCAGCCTTTACCGATACCACCTCAGTCCTCGAGCGCCACTTGCTCCTGCAACTCGGCGACCGCATCAAACGCCTGCGGAAGGCTCAGGGTTTTGGCACGGTTGAGATGGCCAAGCGCGTCGGCATCTCCCGGACGACCCTCGCTGCCGTTGAGGCAGGCGACCCCGCGCCAACCATGGGCACATATCTGCGTGTCATGTCCGTGCTGGGGGTTGCCGGCGACCTTGCCCTGTTAGTCAGCGATACGTTTCAACCCGCGCCGGCGAACTCTGCGGCCGCCTCATCCAAGCGTGCCGTACCGCAGGTACAAGTTCGGGTCAGGACTGATCCAAGCCGCCATGAGGCTCAGGACTTGCAGAGCATGGCGCTTCACAAGGAAGCGATCCGCCTGCTTCAGGATGACCCCACGCTACTGGACCGGGCCCGAGAAGTGCTCAGGCGATGGCGCGCGCAGGGAGACTCACGGTCTGATTCACTCTGGTCCGAGTGGGAAACGATTCTTGCGAACCAGTCGTGGCGCAAAGCGCTCGGCCGAACTCGTCGTGCTCAAGAGCTGCGCCAAGCGTCTCCGCTGCCCACGCTTTTACCAGATGCCCTTCGGCAGGAAGTGCTAGCACAGGTTCAGGCGCTGAAAAAAGGCGTTGTCCTGGGGAACCAGGAATGAAGCGGGAAGATCTGGAACACATCATTCGGGCTGCTGCCGACATCACGAACGAATATGAGTTCGTTGTCGTTGGCAGCCAATCCATCCTGGGGCTGATCCCCAATCCCCCGGCGGTTTTCACGATGTCCGCGGAGGCTGACATCTACCCGCTCAATGCCACCCACAAGGCGGATGCGATCGACGCGGCGATTGGTGAAGGCTCGCGCTTTCACGAGACGTATGGTTACTACGCGCAGGGCGTCGGGCCAGAGACAGCATGTCTTCCCGCCGGGTGGGAAAGCCGCTTGCAGCGCATCCAGACGGCGGGCACGAATGGGCGGGTCGGCTATTGCCTTGACCTTGTTGACCTCTTTATGGCGAAGGCGGCAGCGGATCGCGACAAGGACCGAGTCTTCTGTATGGCCCTGATACAGCACGGCTATGTCTTACCGCGTACAGCGATCAGTCGCGTCGACGACATGCCGATTGACAGAGCTGCACAGGGACGACTGCGTGCACGCATCAAGCGCTGGACGAAGGCCTTGCGGGACCAAGGTCATGCGGTTCCCGCTGATGACGCCTAGCTCTGCTTTCAGCGCAGCAGCCATCGGAGTGCCATCGCGCTAGCATTTCGCTGACGACGCGATAAGGGCGTGTTATCGGACCTTAAACTCCTCGAACGGAACCGCGTTCTTGCTGCCGAGGGTACGGCCGGCAATGGCGGCTGCCCGCCCTGCCTTCCTCCAGCCGGCGCACTGGACTGAGCGCTTCTTTCGAAAACCGTGTACGCGCCATTGCCAGCCGGCGGTGCGTTGCCGAACGTCACTTGCGGGTCGAGGTCGCGAAGAAACGTCCCGCGAATCGCATCAAATACGCGTCCCGTCTAGTGTCCCGAGTCAGAAATTCGTAGACAAAATCGCTTGATGCTGGCGAGGATGTCATCGGCGGACTTTGTCCACACGAAAGGCGTGGGGTTGGCGTTGTTCAGGTCAAGGTATTGGCGGATAGCTTGCTCAAGTTGTCGGGTTGAGCGATGCGTGCCGCGGCGGATGTATTGTTCGGTGATGGTTGCAAACCAGCGCTCCACCTGATTGATCCACGAGGCGGAGGTCGGTGTGAAATGAACATGGAAGCGTGGATGGCGAGCGAACCAAGCCTTGATCGACGCCGTCTTGTGCGTGCCGTAGTTGTCCATGACGAGATGCACATCGAGCTTGGGTGGCACGTTGGCTTCGATCGTGCGTAGAAACTGCAGGAACTCACTGCTGCGATGTCTGCGATGCAATTCACCGATAACTTTTCCTGTGGCGATGTCCAGCGCGGCGAACAACGTTGTCGTGCCATGGCGCATGTAGTCATGCGTGCGTCGCTCGGGGATGCCTGGCGCCATCGGCAAAATCGGCTGCGTGCGGTCCAGCGCCTGAATCTGGCTCTTCTCGTCAACGCACAACACCATGGCCTTGAGCGGTGGGTCGAGGTACAACCCCACGATATCTCGCACCTTCTCCACGAACAATGGGTCGCTGGACAGCTTGAAGGTCTCCTGTCTATGCGGCTGCAGCCCAAAGGCGCGCCAGATACGCGTCACGGTCGACTGCGACAGATCTGCCGCGCGAGCCATGCTGCGCGTGCTCCAGTGAGTAGCCCCGGCTGGCACGGATTCGAGCGTCTTGGCAATAATCGCATCGACCTGTGCGTCAGCGATGATCCTCGGCGCCCCTGGGCGCGGAGCATCCAGCAGCCCATCCAGGCGATCCGCGACGAATCGCGAGCGCCACTTGGAAACCGTATGCACGTCGACACGCTGCTTTGCGGCAACGGTCTTGTTGTCCAGGCCTTCAGCACTGGCCAGCACGATGCGCGCGCGCAAAGCCAACGCCTGTGCCGTCTTGCGCCGCATCGTCAGCGCCTTGAGCTGCTCGCGTTCAGCCTCACTCAAGATTAGTTCCGCCTTTGGTCTTCCCCTCATCGCTACCTCGCCCCGTGCGTGCCTTCAATGCAGAGTACAACGCGAGCCAAATAATGCAATGAATTTCAGACTCATGACACTGATATGTATGGACCGTGTCAAGTACCAAAGTGTGGGCTCCCCAAAGTTTGACGGGTCAAGGGCGGGCATCAGCCCGGCGTAGCGCACCCTTGACGCGACGCCGGTTTTCCATGCTAGGCATTGGTCGTGAGCGCGGCACTTGCGTGCTCACGACCATGCGAGACTGGCTTCCTGGACGGTCGTCAAGAACAGGATGCTTGGGCCAGGACGAGGCGGTTATCCGACGGTTGATCATTCTGATATGCGCGGGTTGGTTACCGCATGACAAACGAAACGTCGGGGAGCTGCCTCAATCTAGAGTCGAGGGTTGTGCTGTTTCCAGTTGCCTCCTAGTGTAAGCGCGAGGGTTCTCCCACCGTTGCCTGGTCCTGGCCTAAGCATCCTGGTATCTGCTCGATCTTCTCATGCCAGCTAAGCTCGGCTGAGGGGGACGACGTGTTTCCCGATGGCCCAGATAAAACCGACAAGCTCGCGAGCAATGGCGGTACAGACCTGGTTCTTGAGCTTGCCGCGTGCCATCAAGTTTCGAAAGCGCTGGCACAGCCGTTTTTGCGCCGACCAGGCGATCTCCTGGACTTCGGGGGACGTACGCTCTGCGCGCCGCTGTAGGATCGCGGTCTTGCGTGCGGCATGACGATAGGTCCACGCTGCTTCGATGAGTACCCGCCGGACATGGCTGTTGCCGGTCTTGGTAATGCCACCGCGGCGTTCGTGCTTGCCGCTGGAGTGTTCGCTGGGCACCAGGCCCAGATGGGCCATCAGCTGGGGCGCGCCGGCAAATCGGGTGAGATCACCGAGTTCCGCGACTACTGTTACAGCGGCGAGCAGACTGATGCCGCGCAGCGCCATCAACGCCTCGATCACCGGCCAGACTGGGCTGGCGTGCGCCGCTGTCTCGACTTCGCGGTCGAGGCTGGCCACGCGCGTGCCGCAGGCCTGCACTGTGTCGATATATTCCTGCAGCACGATCTGTTGCTCCGGCCGGGCGAACTTGATGCCTTCCAGCCAGCGCCAGTGTGCTTGCGTCCATCTGGAGCGGCCCGTGTAGCGATGGCCATGGCGCGACAGAAACGACAACAGCCGTTGCTTGGCTTGGCGTTGCAGATGCTTCATGTCCTCACGCGCACGAGTCAGATCGCGCAGCGCCTCCTGTGCCTCATCGGGAATCCATACAGGGGTCAATTCGCCGGCGCGATGCAGGCGCGCGAGACTTAGGGCATCGCGTCGGTCGGTCTTCACCCGTTGGCCTGGTTTCCTGGGAATCAGCGACGGCGCTACGACTTGGCAATCCTGCTTGAGCTCCCGCAGCTGTCGGCAAATTGTGTAGCCGCAGGGCCCGGCTTCGTAGCAGAACGCCAGCCTGCCTGTGCCGCGCTTGAGGCGCGCCACCACTTTCGCAATGGCTTCGGGTGTGTTGACGATCTCGCCCATATACCTCACCTCGCCGGCCATGTCGGCGACCGCTACGGCAATCGTTTCCTGATGTACATCCAGGCCCACGTACTTGCTAAACTTGTTCATGACCTGCCCCCTCAATGCGGCTCTGAGCTGCGGTGTAACGCACCTCAAGCTTAATCCGCGTACCTTGAGGCGCGGCAGGTCCATACATGATGTCTAGCTTGTTCGCGTTAGTCGCCACATGTTCCCGTATCCGAGTGCTCGCCAGTGGTGCGAGTACCCGCCCTCCCGAGGGCCGTGGTGTGTTAGCACTCGTCTAGTGACAGGGACAATATCAATCTGTGTCTGGGCGGACATCGAAATCTGAAGAAATCGCTTGGGAATTGCCGAAGATAACGAACCTGGCTTTGCCGGCATGTTTAGCCGCGTAAAGGGCAGTGTCCGCATTCAAGAAAAGCTCGTTCCGACTACCGTCCTCGCCGGAGTTGCGGAGCATACCGCCAACACTCGTGCTGCAAGTAATCAGGTGACCGTCAAGGATACAGGGCTCGGCGGTCGCCGAAACTATCGCTTCGGCGACACGTTCCACTGCTTGCGACGTCGAAATGTCCTCCAGTATTACTGCAAACTCGTCGCCGCCCACGCGCGCAACGGAGTCGGATTCGCTAGCGCATGACCTCAGCCGCGTCCCTATGATGCTCAGAAGCTTATCGCCGACCACATGGCCATAGGTGTCATTCACGGCCTTGAAATTGTCGAGGTCGACGAGAAGCAATGCCATTAGCCAGCCGCCTCCGTCGGACTGTTCTATGGCCGATGCCAAGCGCCGGTCAAAGCCTTTCCGATTGAGCAGACCGGTCAGGTCATCTAACAGTGTCGTTTGCTCGAGGTGCCGCATCTTCTGGCGCTCTGCAGTAATATCTCTGGCGAAGACATGCACTCCAACCACCCTGGCAACCGACCCACTCCAAGCGGGTTGATAGGTAACCTCAAAACAAACAGGCCGGTTCTCGTAGTGGTGCTCAGCCTCAAATGTGACCAGCCTACCTGAAAGAGCGAGTCTGAGGTGAGGCCTTATCGCTTTCGCATAAACGTCATCACCCCAGAGTTGCTTGGGCGTCAGGCCGATAATGTCATCTGGAGACATTCCGAATCGCCGTTCGTACGCTTGGTTGACGAACACATAGCGCTCGTCCACATCGAGATAGGCCACGAGGTCTGGTATGTGATTGGCAATGGCATGGATGCGTGCTTCCCGTTCCTCCGCTAGTGCCCTCGCTTTCAACAGAGCGCTCGTGCGTTCGGCAAGCTGGCCCATAACGCTCGAGAACGTTCTGGCCAGGGCGCCGATTTCGTCTGCCCTCCCTGTGGGAAGCGCCGCGCATGCTGACATGTCCGTCGCACTTTCCTGCACGGCCCGTTCCAGGTTCTCCAACGGAGCCAGCAAGCGTCTGGCCACTTGCAACATCAGCAACCCGGCTATAGCCAAGGCTGCTCCAGCCGCAGCTACAATCTTTAGCCGTGCACGGGTGATTGGCGAGAAGGCCTCCCTTGCGGGGAGTGTCGCAACCAGTTCCCACCCCGCCGTTTCAAGTCGGTGTCGAGCAACAATGGGCCGCGTTGGCCAAGCGAATTCCCAAATGGAGCTGGCCCTGTCGGTGCCGCACGACTCACCTACGGAGTTTGCAGACTGGAGTATTTTTCCCGGGTCAGCATGCACAATGTAGCGAGGGGACTGCCCCGAAGAAACAAGACAATAGGTTCCGGTGATGCCGATATGACTTCGAGACAGCGCCATGAGGAAGTTTTCGCGCTGGAGATACAAGCTTCCCACAAGAACCGCCAGCACTCGTCCATCAGCCGAGCGCACCGGTACGGCCATGGCGATGCCGGGCGCACCAGTTACCTTGGTTATCACCGGTTCGGAAATGACGAGGGATGCGCCGCGCAGAATGTCATGAAAGTACCGCCGGTCCGAGACATCGGGGTTCTGGTCTATCGGCCTGGTATCGAATGCCCGCGTACCGTCCGGCCAAGTAAGAAATACCCAATCGAACAACTCAGGAATAGGAGCGGCCTGCACAGTGACGCGCTTCAGTTCCACCGGACCACGGTCCAGCAGCGGGGCGAGTTGCTCGGCAAGACGACGCAGGATGACCGCACGTACTTCGAGTTTGTCGTCGAGTTGCGCAGCAACCAGTTTGACCTGTGCATCCTGCTGGGCCTGCAAGGAATCTTTCAGGTTCGCGAAGACGTAATGGCGTGCAACCAGAATCAGCAGTACCGCAAGAAGAAGAACTGCAACTACTGTTGAGGCGACCACCCGGGATTTTAACGACCAGCGCATCCTTCAGCCTCACTGACCAATCGCACACTGTCTAGTTCGCCGCCTTAGCGGCGGGCGGTATTGTCCGAAACGTTGAGGCAGGAGGCCTCCATTGGCTGTTCACTCGAACGGGCACTGAAAGCTCAATGTTAGCGCAATTCCAAATGTTACTTGCGTGTTTTCCCCCATTGGCGCCAGCCACGGAGAGACTTGTCTCCTGCTGGGTGGTAACAGAGCAAATAAGCTATCAAGCGAAGATCCATGTGAGTGCATGAATTTGCCCTGCACGGTGCTTCCAAAAAAGTTACCCAGATGGCAGCATGAAATAAACAGCATGACTCGGGCTTTGCGAGAAGCCATTTCCCAATCGAGCTGTTGACTCGAGGTTTCGCATTGCTTGCCTGCCGCAAACAGCTACGCACCAACGCGGCGCTGACGGGATGTTGGCAAGCAACACAATCGTTAACCCTGATTTAAACGTTACTTAATTCGCTGCTACATTGGGCACGTGGCACCCCGTTAGACCTCGTTAGGCCCCGTGTGCCCGCGTTGCAGACCCGGTGCAACGCGGGTTATTTTTCGTTGTTGCCAGCTAGCCGGCTTTCACTAGTTGTTTCAACTGCCTTTTTTTCACATCTGCCGCGCAGCATTCGCGGTCGCTCCCGTGACCAAGAGCCCCATTTCCTCTGTTCGCAAGTGCGTCTATTCAGGGTGCTCGCTCCAGTAAAAGCGGTGAACGTGCTTTCCGGCCAGCGGCTTGGAGAAGAAGTACCCTTGGCCATGGTCACAGCCCAGTTTGTTGAGTTCAGCGACATGGGCTTGTGTTTCTATCGCCCTCGGCGAGGCCTGCTCAGCGGCCTCGCGCGTTAAATAGCTGGCGAGATCGGCTTCCGGGCCCTTACTTCCAATTGGTGTGGTCCGCGTTGCGTCCGATCGCCACGGTGTTAGCTCCACATCTGCTCGGCCGCGCCAACGTCGTCTGAGACTTGAACTTTGAAGGCCCCCCCCCCCAATCCACCCAAGATAAGCCGCCAAGAAAAATCGCAATTTTCGCCAAGAACGCTTGACAGGTGACGAGGTTCGAGGGGCCGCCGCCCTGCTTGCGCTGGCTGTTTAGCGCAAGCAGGGCGGCGGCCAATAGAAGATCGTTTCTCGATCCTCGCTTGGCTCTGATGCCCCTGTCTGATCTGTTCGCTACGCTTACCCAATATCTGCACACCCAGGTCTTTCGCGATCTTGCCCGTCATGCCGAATATCCGGCTGCATTCACCCGTCAGCGTAAGCTCACCCTGCCAACACTGATCACCTTTATGCTTGGCAACTTGCGCATGGGGGTACAAGCCGAACTCGATCAATTCTTCGCCGCACTCGCCCGCCAAAATACCTTGTGCCGAGGCGTCAGTGAACAAGCGTTCGCCCAGGCTCGCAGCAAACTCAGCGGCGATGTCTTTGCTCACCTCAACGACTGGCTGCTTCAGCAAGTGTCCAAACATTTGCCGCGCTGGCATGGCTTTCGGCTGGTCGCCGCGGACGCCTCACACTTGCGTTTTGCCATCCGCCACAGCCATCTCCCTCGAGCCGCCACCCGCGATCAACTCGCCTTCGGCCTGTACCTGCCCGAGGCCGAGATCATGCTCACCGCCTCATTGCACAGCGTGCACGAGAACGAACGCCAGATCCTGTTCGAGCATCTGGACCGCCTGCAATCCGACGACTTGCTTCTCCTCGACCGCGGCTACCCCGCTCGCTGGCTGGTGGCCGTGCTCAACCAACAAAGCATTCCTTTCTGCATGCGCGCAGACGGCAGCGGCTTTGCTGCCGTACAGCGCTTTGTGCGCTCTGGCCGTGACGAGGCCATCGTCAGGCTCCCGGCTCCAGCCCGCATCGACGCGCGCGACTATGAGTGTGCGGCTACCCCGCAGACCGTTCGGCTGATCCGGCAGATCTCGCCAGCCGGCAAGGTGCGCGTGCTCATCACCAATCTGCTCGACATGCAGCGCTATCCGGCGGCCACCTTCCGCGATCTCTACCATCAACGCTGGCGCCTCGAGGAGGCGTTCAAACGCCTCAAGCACCGCATGGCACTCGAACATCTGTCCGGCCTCTCACAGTTGGCCGCCAGGCAGGACTTCGGCGCCAAAATCCTCAGCGACAACCTGCACGCCCTATGCTGCCTCAGCGCCGCGCAGGAACATGAAATTGACTCGGACCATCGCATCAACCGAACCTTTGCCATCACCGCTCTCAAACCTGTCCTGTCAGCGGCGCTGCTCGGCTTGCGCTGGGCCAAGGCTGCTCTGAATGAGACCTTGGCCTTGATCGCAACACGTACCCATCGCGTGCGACCGGATCTCGCTAAGCCACGCCCGCCTCGCCACAAACCTCATCGACATGCTACTTACAAGGCTTTTTGATGCCTATTTGGGCGGTGCTTATCTTGGGTGGATTGCGCCGGCTACACGTTCATCGCCGAAACCAATCCGGACGCACCGCAAACCGTGGCGGCAATTCTGAAGCTCCTGCCCTATCGGCAGAAGCTGGTCCACGTGCGCTGGAGCGGAGAGGGCTGCTGGATTCCGTTAGAGGAGGAAAAGCAGCAGCACGGAGACTGCTCGCTATGGTTGTTTCAAGATAATGAAATTACACTCGGCGTGGTGACGAACGATTCAGAACCTGCGGTCAAAGCGGTAGACCATATCCGCGGCGGTTTCAAGTGCGAAGGTGCAACACCCCGCAGGTTATTGAACAGGAAGCCGGTCCGAGGGATTAGCCAGGACCTGGGCGAGGACTTGCAATGGGTTGTGCCAGTTAAGGGTTTTGCGAGGCCGGGTGTTGAGACTGTCGGCGATGGCATCAAGGTCCTCCTGAGAGTGGACGGATAGGTCGGTGCCCTTGGGTAAGTACTGGCGCAGCAGACCGTTGGTGTTCTCGCAGGAGCCGCGCTGCCAGGGGCTGTGCGGGTCGCAGAAGTACACGCGCACGCCGGTGGCAGCGCTGAGTTCGGCGTGCCGAGCCATCTCACGGCCCTGGTCGTAGGTCAGCGTCTGGCGCAGCGGCGCGACCAGGGATTGCAGCTTGGCGGTGAAGCCCGCCAAGGCCAAAGCAGCAGTAGCGTTGGGCATCTTGACCAGCAGTACGGCGCGGCTCATGCGCTCGACCAGCACGCCCACGGCCGATTGGTTGCCCGCGCCCTTGATGAGGTCGCCCTCCCAGTGCCCGGGCATGAGCCGGTCGTTGACTTCGGGCGGGCGCACATGGATGCTGACCATGTCGGGAATCTGGCCGCGCCGGTCAGTGCCACGCGAGCGCGGCAGGCGCTTGGCGCGGCCCTGGCGCAGGCAGGAGATAAGCTGGCGGCGCAGTTCACCTCGCGGATAGGCGTAAATGGCGTTGTAGATGGTTTCGTGGGACACGTGGCGGTCGCGGTCGTCAGGGAAGGCGCGTTTGAGCGTAGCGGAGATTTCCTCGGGCGACCACTTCTGGTCGAGGAAGTGGCGCACCACGCCCCACAGCACACTGTCGGGAGCAAGCTCGGGGGCTGGACGACTGGCTTGGCGGCGTAGCGCACGGCAGGCTTGCGCGGTCATCGCGCCATAGCCGCCATGCGCGGCGGCGTTACGGCGAAGCTCACGCATCAAGGTCGAAGGCGCGCGGCCTAGCCTGCGGGCCATGGCCCGCAGGCTGATGTTCTCGGCCTTCCAAATCTCGATGCGCATGCGCTCTTCGGGTTGTAGTTGTTGGTACTTCGTTTCGCGGAGAGTGCAAGCAATATTGTCAACTCACCGGCCGGGCTTCTATATTTCGCGCGGGTCCAGCCGGATTCCGGAGTGACAGAATTACTTTGTTCTACGGCAAGGGTCCTCGACGCGAATTCGCCGTCGTCACACAAATTGCGGAAAAACCATCTTTTACTACTCTTCACGGACCTGGAAGTCACCACCTGACCAATGCCGGCTATGGGCGTCAACACGTGTTGCGGTGATGTTGAAGATCGCGGCGCTCAACATTTCTGCAACCGTTGCATTTTTTCGCTCAGCATTCACTCTGGCAACGTCGTACTGCTTCGCGCCAGCAATTCCCAGTTCTCCCCCGCCTTGATCCAGCAAAGGAGAACACCGATATGGCTCGAGTTCGTCCTTCCTTCGCCAAGGTTGTTCACAACATCATAGGTATGCCGAACGACCCCTACCGATCCGACTACCTCAACTGTCTGTTCGGATAGGGAGACCGACAGGTAGCGCTTTTTTCCGCTAAGGTTCTGTAGGAGTTCCTCCTTGGTCCACACCCGACCGTTGGAGTGCGAATAGGTCAACCGCTCGTGCAACATCCGGTTTAGGGCTTCGCCATCCCCATCGACCAGGGCCCGGCGCAATGCCTCAACGGCGTCCTCCAATGCGGCAAGTTCGCTTGCGCCATCTCGTATTCGTGCCTCGGATGCCAGGTCCGTGACTAAATCGATCCCGTCGTTGTTGAGTTCCTTCCCAACCATATTCATGCTCCTGTCCGTACTTCCGCTATTCGAATTCCTTCCAGCGTCCTAAACGAGCGCTTGCACGCTGGTTGCCGGCAGGCCGTCCCAAGGAGTAGAACCGGTCGTTGGCGAGTATTGCTACTCGACGCGAATCTTGGCGTCCGAGACGATCTTGGCGGAGCGCGCCATATCTTCCTTCTGGAAATGCGCAAAATCCTCCGGAGTGCCGGGCGACAGCAGGTAGCCCTGCTCAACCAGTCGCGTGCGCAAGTCAGAATTCAGCGCCTTATTGACTTCAGCGTTCAGTCGCTTGACCACTTCAGTGGGCATACTTGATGGACCCCACAGGCCATACCAGCTGTAGAACTCGTAGCCGGGCACGGTCTCTCCAACGGTCGGCACATCAGGCATAGAGGGGAGCGGTCTTTTGATGTCACGGCGAGCACCCGAACCATGCCACTCTTGTAATACGACAGCACACCGAGCACCGGATCGATGAAGCCATCGATCGCACCACCGATCAGGTCCTGGTAGGCGGGGGCGGAGCCCTTATAGGGGACGACAAGGTAGTCGATCTTTCCCGCACGCTTGAGCAATTCCGTAGACAGGTGCCCGGCGGATGCCTGCGATCCGATCGCAAAGCTCATCTTTCCTGGGTGCGCGTGAGCGTAGGAAATCAGTTCCTTGATATTTCGGATCGGAAGCTGCTTGTTCACGGACACAGCGAGCGGGCCCTTCCCGACCAAGGCTATCGGTGTGAAATCCTTCACCACATCATACGGCGCCGATTTCAAAGCCATCGGTGTCGTAGTAAAGGAGGATGCGCTAAACAGGAGCGTATAGCCATCGGCAGCACTTTTTGCAACGGCATCCCCACCGATCACCGCTTGCCCGCCAGGACGGTTTTCGACAATGAAGCTTTGCCCGGTTTGTTCCGTCAGCTTCTGCGCGAGCATACGCCCCACTGTATCCGTCGGCCCTCCTGGCGGAAACGGAATGATGATCCGCACCGCTTTAGATGGATAGGTTTGCGCCCACGCCGCTGTGCAAGCGCATATAAGCAGGGCGCCCGCAACGGATCGGACGCTGAATTGGAATATTCGCTTGAATGACATGGCTTGTCTCCCTGTCCGAGTCTGTTGTGCTCAGTGTGACGGAAAGGTACTGGGACCGATATGAGACATCGCTGTCCCCTTTCAGTCGGCCTTGATCTTTGCCGTCTTGATCAGGTTCCCGATGCGCTCGTACTCGCCAGGCAGAAATTTGGCCAGTTCCACCGGATCGGGATTCGCTACCGTCACCCCCAGGTCTCCAAGCTTCCTGACCACAACTGGATCCTTGAGCGCCTTGCCAAGCGCGTCAGTGAGCCTGGCAGTCACGTCTTTCGGTGTCTTGGCAGGCGCAAACAGCGCGTACCAGGCAGAGAACTGGAACTGCGGATAACCCTCCTCTGCGAAGGTCGGTACCTTGGGAAGGTCCGGCAAACGTGCGGGTGTTCCCACCGCCAGGGCACGCACCTTGCCGCCCTTGATCAGGGGCATGGCGTTGGTCGCCGTGTCGAAGATCACGGGAATCCGGCCGCCAAGCAGATCCAGAATGTGTGCGTTGCCCCCCTTATACGGGACGTGAGTCATCTGGACCTTCGCAATGGCCAAAAACTGCTCGCCTGCCAGGTGCAGCGGAGAACCATTGCCAGAGGAGCCGTACATGACGCCCTGCGGGTTCTTTCTGGCGGCTTCGACCACGTCCTTCAATGTCTTGTAGGGCGAATCATTCGACGTGATGGCGATGATGGGCGCCCGGCCGATCATCCCGATCGGCTCGAACGCCTTGAGCGGGTCATAGTCGGCCTTGAGCAGGTTCGGGCTTGCCGCATGCGTGGCCAGGCCCCCAAGCAAGAGCGTGTAGCCGTCGGCCGGTGCGCGCGCGACGTAGCTGGCACCGATCAGCGCCCCCGCCCCGGGCCTGTTCTCCACAATCACGGACGCACCCAGTGACTCGCCCATCTTCTGACCCAGCAGCCGCCCGAACATATCGTTGGCCCCGCCGGCGGGATAGGGCACAACGAGCGTGATCGGCTTGTTTGGGTAGGATGCCTGCGCTTGGGCGCCGGACCATGGCGCGAGACCGACAGCGAGCACGCCAAGCGTGGATGCGAACACCCTGCGCAACGATGAGGTGAAGATTGCCATGTCCGATGTCTCCTTATAGGTATGTCGCGACGGATGTCAGGCTTTCCGCGTAGAGGGGCCGGCAACCAGGTTTCCGGGCGGCAGCGCGCGCCCGTCAAGGAAGTCGACAATGTTTCGTGCGGTAATGGTTGCAACGCGCAAAGCAGCCTGACGGGTGACGCCCGCTACGTGAGGCGTCAGTATGACGTTAGGAATGTCCCGAAGAGGGCTGCCAGCTTCCAATGGCTCGATCTCGAACGTATCGAGGCCCGCCCCACCGAGATGACCGCTCGTTAGCGCGTCGACTAGTGCCGCCTCCTGGATGACTGGCCCACGAGCGGTATTCACAATGATGGATCCCGGCTTCAACAGCGCAAGCTCACGCTTTCCAATGAGACCGCGCGTCTGCTCCGTCAGCGGGCAATGGAGACTCAGAATATCGATGCCTCTGAGGAATTCATCGAAATCCGTCGCCATCCTGAAGCCGTCTGCTTCCTTGCGCGTCGCGTCCATCACGATGACCTCCGCACCCAGGGCCGTCGCCAGATGCGCGGTGCTCCGCCCGATGCTGCCATAGCCCAGAATGCCAACGACGGAGCCTCGGAAATCGCGACCTTGCCAGGCCGTTCCCTCCCAGCCACCGGCGCGTATGGTCCGGTCGAGTCTGGCAAGGTCCCGTACGAGTGCAAGCATCATGGAGATTGCGTGCTCCGCCACCGCGTCGGCATTGGCTCCGGCCGACACGGTCACCGCAATATCGCGGCGCCCAGCCTCTTCCAGGTCGACGCTATCAATCCCAGCGCCATTCTTGGCGATGATCCTGAGCCCGGGAGCAGCGGCAAGCACGCCCGCGGTGAACGGCTTGGAACCACGCATCAGGACGGCGTCCACGGTGCCGGCTGCAAGGCGCCGCACGAGGGTCTCCTCATCGATTGGATCGGCCATGAACTCGATGCGTCCGCCGGCATCATGGAGAATTTTCTGTGCTTCGGGCACCAGGTGCTGCGCGGTCACAAGTACGGTAAAGGGGGCGGTGGCCATCAGGGTTTCAACTTAAAAGTGGAGCCGTTTGCGCTTCGTCTGGGTTGCGAGGTATTGGGCTGGGCTATCAGGCGTCGCGGTGTGCGACACGCCCATGATCCGATGGCAAGTTCGCGAGGCTGTTCGAACGCAGCAGCATCTTCTCGAGCAACATCACGATGGCGGGGGTGCCCAGCGCGATGTACATATTGTCGATGCCGAACGGATTACCCAGCAGATACCAGATCGTGGTGGCGATCGTTGCGACGATCAGTGCCCAGACCGCACCGCGGTTGCTGCTGAAGAATGGCAGGTAGATACCGATCAGCGCGACCACGGTAACCGTGAGACGGAGTGCACGGGTGAAGAAAGACAGCGCAAGGATCTGCGGTACAAACAGAACGAAGATCAGCGGCAGGAATCCGACCACAAAGGAAATCAGTCGCGTAGCACGCAGTTCACGCTCCGGAGACGGGTTATAGCGCGGCACGTAGAAATCCTTGACGATCAGCGATGCAATGGCCAGTGCAACCGTGCTCACGCTCACAAAGATCGAAGCCACGAGTGAAACCGTCACGACGCCCGAGAGCAGCGGATTCATGTGTTGCAGAAAGACCGGAAGCGCGTAGAGACTCGTGATGTCCGGGAACAGGAATTTTGCTGCCACGCCGATCACGCCAAGTGCGATAGCGATGGGCACGCACAGCACGCCAGCCATCAGCGTCGCCTTGCGCGCTTCCTCCGCGGACTTCGCGCCGGAAATCGCCTGGATGATGAACTGCGTCGAGAAAATCGCACCTGCCGTACCGATGATCCACGCGCCGATCGTGCTGCCGCTCAGCATGCCGTTCCACGTGAAGTATTGCTCCGGCATTGCCTTCATCATCGGAGCGATGCCGCCTGTCAGGGACATTGCCACCCAGACCAGGATGCCGATGCCAAGCAGCTTGACGGCGCTATGCAGGATCGTGACATAGGCAACGCTCTTCAGGCCGCCCCATGCGAAGTAGATCGTGCTCACAACGGCCGTAATCAGCGCAGCCGTGGGGAGGTTGATGTGCATCACCGTGGAAATCGCAGCCGCACCGCTCACGTAGTTGCCGACGTTCACGATGAACAGCGCATAAATCATGATGGCCGAGACTACAAGCTTCGCGTGCTTGCCATATTTCTGGGCGATGAAGCCAGAGATGGTGAATTCACCGGACTTGTAGAGCCGCTTGGCCATGAAGAGACCAAAGAACACAAAGCCGATCGACGCCGAGATCACCGACCAGGACGCGGCAACGCCAACGTTGAACGCCTCCTGAGAGGTGCCGATGGTCGACTTCGCACCGATGTACTCCGACATGAGGAGAATCGCGATCACGACGGCCGGCGTGGACCGGCCCGCCACCATGAACTCCTTTGTGGTCTTGCTGCGAAGCCGGATGCTGATCCAGGCGGTGATGGCGATATATACGACGACCATTCCAATGATGATCGCGGTGTCCGTCCCCGAAAACTGTGTCATTGCTGTCTCCGAACTCTGTTACTCGCACATGCTTTGTGCGTCATGCCTCATGGAGCATGCAGGGCGTCACATACTGAAAGTCCCTGACCTCTGCCTTCGATCGATTCGATCATTCACTGTTATGAGTTTGCGGAGATCACTCAGCAGAACCATCAGTTATGATCGATGCAATCATTGTAGTTCAGCGAATCACGCATTTTCAGCGAGAGTAAACCCTATTTATTGATCGACTCGGGCATAAATCACGGTGAAGAAACGTAGCCAATCCGCGAATTGATCGAATCAATCAATTCGCGGATACTAACGAGACACTTCTGATTGCGCGAATTTGGCCGCCGCATGGTGGCTGCGGCGCGCGATGGCGATGGCGATGGCATGCGACCGGCTCAAGGCCGGGCCATCGAAAATGGATGCAAACGAGAAAATCCGGAGCCCGCGTGGACGGGGCTCGACGGTGGATGCGTCAGGCCAAACTCTGTGGAAACGCAGCGATGCTCAACTGAGGGAGCTTCCCCCGCACACCATGATCTGCTGACCTGTGATGGCACCTGCGGCGTCGCCGAGCAGATAGGCGACCAGCGAAGCCACTTCTTCGGCCTGTACGTATCGACCGATCGGAGGAACAATCGGTGCGCTGGACTCGCGCTGGGGGTCGCGCAGCATCGGCGTTTCCGTGGCAGCGGGTGAGACGACATTGACCGTGATGCCGCGCGGAGCCAGTTCCATGGCCCACGAGCGTGCCATGCCAACCATTGCGGCCTTTGCCGCGGCATACTGGCTGCGCCCTGCCGCGCCGCCTGATACCCGGCTACCGATCAACACGATCCGGCCGCCCGCACGCATGGTGGGTGCGAAGGCGTTGGCAAGTGCGGCAGCAGCACCGACGTGCAGCCGCCACATGGCTTCGCCGCTGGCGAGGTCGAGATCCCCCAGTCTCGTCGCCTTCATGAACCCGGCCGCATGCACGAACCCGTCGACGACGCCGATCTGTTCAGCAAGCTTTCCGATGCTGGCGTTGTCGTTCAGGTCCGCGCAGACATACTGAAAGCCTGGTTCGGCGAGACCCGGGTCGCTTCGGCTCAGGCCGATCACTTCAAAGCCGTCACCAAGCAGCCGGGTGGCGATGGCACGGCCAATGCCTGAACTGGCCCCTGTCACTATCATTCGTCGGGTCATGGCAACCTTCCAGCTTTCCCTGCTAAATCGACATCAATGTGGCACCGCGCGGGACGTCACCACGGTTTCGATGGTGACCCCGGCGACTCTCTCGAAGGCATGCAAGCCTGCGTACTGAGCGTCGGCATCGGTAATCAGCGTCCATGGCTTCTCGATGGGCGCCCAGTGCTGCTGACTATCCCGGTTGAGCTTGTCAGCGGTGACCAGCACGAAAATGCTCGCGGCCTGCCGCATCAGGCATTCCTTCAGGTAGGCCTGGTCTGCCGTTGCCTCGCACAAACCGCGTCCGGGCACCACCCCGTCTGCGCCAAGGAATGCCTTGTCAACGGTAATGCGGGTCAAGGCAAGCTGGGCGATCGGGCCAAGCGTGCTCATGCTCGTCCCGCGGACTTCCCCACCGATCAGCGTGAGGTCAACCCGGGTCGGGGCAAGGATCTGCGCAACCAGCAGATTGTTCGTGACCACATGGATATCGTCCCGGCCGGCAAGGGCGCGAGCCAACGCCGCCGTCGTCGTCCCGCTGTCGAGGAAAATCGTGTCGCCCGAAGCAATGTGCGCTGCCGCCGCTTCGCCAATGGCTTCCTTTTCTGCCTGGAAACTCTGCCTGCGCTCTTCAAGCGACTCTTCCGGGGCGTGTGTGCCGAGCAGGGCAGCGCCGCCATACGTGCGGACAATCAGGCCGTCGTCGGCAAGCGCTCGCAGGTCACGGCGCACGGTGGCTTCCGACATGCCAAAGTGATCGCACAGGTCAACCACTTCGGTCATTCCGGAGAGGACGGCTTTGAGCATCGCCTCACGGCGCCGGGCAACTTTCATGTTGTAGTCGGTAACGGGGGTTGAACGCCGCCAGCATGGAGACTGGGCGGAAGCGCGGGAAAGCCGGCACGACGAGAGTTTACCCATTCCCGAACCGGCAGTCTGCCCACGCTCTGTCCGATACCTTGTGCGCGCTTATGCTCGCTTACCCGCGCCCTCGGCAGCCCAGTTTTCTGTCACGCTCACGTACTTGATGCGCTGGCGGAAATATGTGTATGCGATATGGAGTTTACCGTCTGCAGACTGTGTGATCGAGGGATAAGAGAATTCGCGGTTCAGCTTGTCGGTCGAATTGTTCGTCATGCAATAGCCGTCACCAACCTCCAGGTTGCGCGAAATGGGCCAGGTACGCCCGCCATCCGTCGAGATCGCGAGTGTCATCGGTGCACGGGGCGCTCCCCAGAATGCCGTACCCCGCGTCGACGCCGCCTGAGTGATGAGGGTGCCGCTGTCTTCGGAATCCTCGATATCGTCGTAGAGCGAGGCACGCCTTTCGGTACTCTGCGCCGCGCTGCTGTTATTGAACACCATGGCCAGATGACCGTTCGCCAGCGTGACGAACTGAATCGAGGAGTTGTTGTTCGGCAACTCGATCGGCTGAGGTTCCGACCAGGTGATGCCATCGCTGGAACGACTCTGATAGATGTTGTCTGCCCACCGGCTACGGTACATGGCAACGAGCGAGCCGTCATCAAGGCGCTGGATGTTCATGTGCACACAGCCAATACTGCCGGGGACTTCGTGCTCGGTCCATGTCGTCCCGTTGTCCGTGGAGCGCATGACGACACTGACATCGTCATTGCCAGACCAACGTTCACCCGGAGCGACGCGGCACATGAAGACAGGGCAAAGCCATGCACCATCCGCCGCGACAACGATGGGCTGCCGCACAAACGTACCCGGCTTGTCGAACAGTGTCTCGATCGGCCCCCATGTATGACCATTGTCTGCGGAGATGCGTCGGCGCACGATGGACGTGTTCTGATGGCCCGACAGCTGGGCGGTATAGATGAGCCAGAGTTTTCCATCTGGCGCTGCAAAGAGCACCGGGTTCTGCTCGGAGCGCGTGGAGTCGTCGGAGAGTCGGACCGGCTCGGTCCAGGTCGAACTGCCCTTGTCCAGCCGCGAGAGGTAAATCGAGATGTCGGGCACACCTTCCTGCGTGCCGCCAAACCAGGCACAAAGCACGTCCCCGTTGTCGAGGGCGATCAGATTCGAGGCATGGTTCTGAACGGTTGCGGCGGGGAGATAGGCGTCGATGCGCGCGTCATCGCCCTCGGCATGGTGCAGCTTGCCGGGCATCGTAGTCGCCTGAGCTGGCATGGCGGACTGAGTGGTCATAGCGAGATCCTGAATCGTTGACGTAATGGTTGCCGAAACACGCGGCAACCAGGAATTTGAATCTGCGGCGCCCTCTCGCGCCGCACCTTCGAACTGCACACGGCATGGGTACTGCCCATGCCCGATCACAGCACCTACGCGGCCTGCTCCACGCGCCGCGTTGCAAGGTCTTGCGCTTGCTTCAGTGCTTCGAGCATGCTGCGCTCATCCGCGATGCCCTTGCCGGCAATGTCGAAAGCCGTACCGTGGTCGACGGAGGTGCGGATGACCGGCAATCCCACCGTGACATTGACGCCAGCCTCAAGCCCCATCACCTTCACCGGACCGTGCCCCTGGTCGTGATACATGGCGACAACGACATCGAAATCACCGCGTCCCGCGCGGAAGAACAGCGTATCGGCAGGCAAAGGACCTTCGACATCCCAGCCACGCTCGCGCAGCGCCTCAACCGCGGGAACGATCTTTTCTTCCTCCTCCCCATAGCCGAAGAGCCCATTCTCGCCAGCGTGCGGATTGATGCCGCAAACGCCGATGCGTGGAGACGCAATCCCCGCGCGCAGCAGCGTCTCGTGCGCCCGCTCGATCGTGCGTTGCACGAGCCCGGGCTCAATGCGACGGATGGCGTCAAGCAGACCGATGTGCGTAGTCACGTGAATGACCCGCAGCTTCGGAGCCACCAGCATCATCGACACCTCGGGAACGCCGGTGAGGTGGGCGAGCATTTCCGTATGTCCCGGGAAGATGTGACCGCCCGCATGCAGCGCTTCCTTGTTCAGGGGCGCGGTGCAGATGGCATCGAGTTCGCCGGCCGAGGTCAGTTCAACCGTACGGGCGAGGTACTGATACGCAGCGTCGCCGGCAATGGCGGAAAGCTTGCCATATGGCAGTTCATCGGGGATGAGACCGAGATCGATGCAATCGACTTCACCGTGTCGAAAGCGCGCCTCTGCAGGCGTCGCAATCGAATGAATGCCCAGCGCGACACCAGCGCGACGTCCGGCATCCGCAAGGCGCTTCGCATCGCCAATCACGAGTGGGCGGCAGCCTTCGTACACCGACGCGTGCGCAAGGCTCTTCATGATGATTTCCGGGCCTACGCCGGCGGCATCGCCCATCGTGATGCCGATTACAGGACGATATGTCATGGCTTCCTTCTTACTGGATTGGCGCGGCGCTTGCGCATCCGCTTTCTGCATGGCAACGAGTCGCTGCCACGCGTTATACAGGGTATCGGGTCGGCCAAATCCGCCCGCCTTGGTGATGACGGGCAACGCGCTGCGGCCGTGCATGTCTGCGAGCAACAACGGTACGCCATCCTCGACTTCCTCGATGACTTCGAGTTGTGCGATGCCCATCGCCGACAGCAACGCGCGCGCCGTCTCTCCGCCGGTGGCGATCAGTGCAGCAGCATGCACGGCCGCGGAGGCGAGCCGGTCCGCAAGGCGGTGCGCAAGCAGCAAGCCATCGGTGGTCGCAATGCGGTGCGACTGGCTGAGACTCACCACAACATGCCGCCCGCGCATCAGCGCGTACATCACCTGAGTAGTCAGCGCGAGCGTCGCCGGATTGACAGGATCGAGCAGGCCATCTGCATCAACCTCAAACAAGTCAATAGAGCTTTTGGCATTGACCTGCAGAGCAGCAACTTGCTGCTGCGAGACGCTCGACATGCTACCCACGACGACCAGGACACCGCGTGAGTGGGCTGTTACAGCCAATGCTTCAGGTCCCCGCCCTGCAGCATCGAACGACACCTTCTCAGGCACGGCCAGCATTTCAAAGAGCGGTCTTGCGAGGCCGGCGGAGCCGACCCAAAACACTCTGTCCAGCACCGCTGACGCGGTCGCGATCGTTGCCAGGTCTTCATCGCTTTCGCTGTCGCAGACCACGGCCTGACAGTGGTCTTGCTGACAGGCTTCGAGCCTTGCCCGCACGGGTGCAACACCTTCGCGCACGGTCTCAAGCGGGATTTGAGCGACCCGCAGACCGGCATCAGAAAGCATCGAGCGCAAGTCGCCCTTTCCTGCGATGTGCTCGTTTTTCCAGACCTCTGACTCTTCAAGAGGCGCGCCAAAGATAAGCTGTTGGCCCTTCCGCGTCGTGCGACCGGCCTTTGGATACGCGGGCGCGACGATGGCCATTCCAGCCGAATCCGCGAGTGCCGCGACTTCCGCTGCGACGTTTCCACGCAGCGTCGAGTCGATCTTCTTGTAGAGCCGACGTCCATCGCCATGGGTACGCAAGGCCAGTACGTTCACGCGCGCAGCTTCATCGGGCAAGTGGCGACGCGTGTCGGTATCGACCGCCAGCACGGCGACTGGGCTCGCCACGGGTTGCTCAATCTCAAGGCTGACGATGCTCCCAAGCCCGCAGTGCGTACCGGTTACCGCGCAGTCGGCGGTGCCTGACAGGTCGTCGCCAAGGATAAGCAACCGCGTGTGGCTGCCAGGTGGGATGATCATGGCAGCAGTCGGCGATAAATGGCCTTGATGTCGTCAAGGTCCAGCGGCTTCGGATTGTTGCCAAGCAGGCGCGTCACCTTGGAAGCGGCAACGGCGAGTGCGTCAATGTGGGCTTCCAGCACGCCGAACTTGCGCAGATCCTGAGGAATGTCCAATGCAGAAGTCCACTCGCGAAGACGGACGACGAGCTTTTGTGCCGCGGTTTCCTCGTCGTCATGGTACTGCGCGATCTGCAGGGCATACGCGACCTTGGCAAGGCGTCCGACGCTCGCGTCGAGATTGAACTCCATCACATGGGGCAACAGCATCGAGTTGGCGACACCGTGCGTGATATTGAACATGCCGCCGAGCGGATAGGCCAGCGCATGCACGGCTGCAGTGCCCGCCGCCGTCAATGCCAGCCCTCCATACATCGAGCCCAGGAGCATTGCCTCGCGCGCCTCGAGCGACTGGCCGTTCTCGTAGGCTTCAATGAGGTTCGCGCCAATGAGCCGCATCGATTCCATCGCGAACATGTCGCTGATCGGATTCGACTTGGTCGAGATGTAGGACTCCAGCGCATGGATGAAAGCGTCCATGCCAGTGGCCGCAGTAATGGGCTTGGGCAGATGCAGTGTCAGCGTTGCGTCGAGGATCACCAGTTGCGGCAGCAGATGACGACTGACGATCCCGACCTTCAGTGCTTCGTCCGGGAGTGTGACGATTGCATTCGGCGTGACCTCGGAGCCCGTACCGGAAGTCGTGGGGACGAGAATCAGTGGAACTCCCGGTGTCCGGATCAGATCGATGCCAAGCCACTCGCGCAGAGGTTGCTGGTTCGTGAGGCGCACCGCGAAAAGCTTGGCTGCATCGAGCACGCTGCCGCCGCCAATCGACAGCACGGCGTCTGGCCCGAACGGCTCGATCTGCTCGCGGTAGACGGATTCGATGTTTTCAATGGTCGGCTCAGGCTGCACGCCGCGCACGATGAGCGCATGGATATCTTTCGCCTTCAGCGCGGCGACCACACGGTCTGCCACGCCATTGCCTTCCATAAATGGCTGGGTGATCAACGCAATGCGACGGATCGGGCGATCGAGCAAGGAGAGCTTTTCGGGCAGCTGGTCGAGGCTGTCTGCTCCATGCACGATGTGCTTGACGCCTTGGAAGTGATAGACGGGGTTCATGTCAGAGAGTCTCAGTCTTCTGTCGATCAGAGGGTCCGGCGCAATGCGGCGCGGTCAATGCACACGCGGATAGTTTGCGATCGCCTGGGCAACGCGATCGCGTGCAGCGGCGTCCAGGGGCAGCGCAGGGGCGCGCGCCGGTCCGGCGGGCATCCCCAGCATGGCGGCGGCCGTCTTCAGGACGACGGGCATCGTCCCCAATGCGAACGCATCGCGCAGGGCACGCAAGGATTCCTGGGCATTGCGAGCGGCCTCGATTTCGCCAGCATGAAAATGGTTCCAGATCGACATCACGACGCTCGGCACGGCATTGGTAGTCGCTGCAACCGCGCCGTCGCCACCGGCAATCAGGGTCCACAAGATCATTGAGTCCGTACCCGTGAACACGGCGAAATCTTCACGGCGCAACTTGATTAGTTGCAGCAACCGGTCGAAATCGCCACCACTGTCCTTGATGCCCCGAATGTTCGGGATCTCGGAGAGACGTCGCACCGTGTCCACATTCAACGTAATGCCCGCCTTGGCAGGAATCGTGTAGAGCATCACCGGCAATGTTGTGCTGCGCGCGATTTGCTCGTAGTGCGTGAACAGTTCACGTTGTGTCGCGCCGTTGAAGTAAGGCGTAATGACGGACACCGCATCGACGCCGATGTCCTTCATCTTGTGGTTGAGAGCGACGACGTCGCGCGTCGCGTAAGCCCCCGTTCCAGCAATCACCGGAACTCGACCGCGCGCCTGGTCGACGGTGATGCGGGCGATACGCAGCTTCTCGTCTTCCGACAGTGCAATGAACTCGCCATTGGTACCCAGTACAAAAAGACCATGCACACCCGCGTCAATCAGGCGGTCCACGAGTGTGCGCAAACCGGCCTCGTCGACGTCTTGATCGGCAGTCATCGGTGTGATGAGAGCGGGGACGATTCCCTTGAAGGTAACTGACATGAAAGATCTCCTGGGGGGCGCTGGCGTCGGTAGCACGGCGGGGCCAGTCGGCGCCCAATCCAGCACCGCCTCCCTCCTTGCCTCGCATTTTGCTCGATTCGGTCACTTAACAGCCGTTCCAATCGGCTCGTCGGCTCTATTTGCCGCGTTATATGATCGATTCAATCATTATAAGTCAGCAAATCGCGCAGAATCGGTGGGTGTAAACCCGCAATTCGAGCGGAATGCGCATTTTTGGCAAGATAAATATGCACAATGCGGCATTTGGCGCCAACCACGCAGAAAACCACATTAATTTCACAATGATGAAATTTCAGCCAATGCATCGCCGCCGTAGAAGTCGCTGTTTGGCCATGCATGGAGGCGGCGGTGCGTCCGACCCGCCTGCCGCTTACGTAGAACAAAGGAAAGTCGTCAACGATCCCGAAGGAATGTCGTCAATTCGCGTGACAACGGCAGAGAAATCGCACGAAACATCAATGAAATCAATGGCTTAAGCACAGCGAAGAAAAGCTGTCACCGCGGCAGGATCGCGAAGTGTCAATTCAGCGCGTGCGACGCGCCTACACGGCCCTAAAAACTCCGTGCCGCCGCCCATCTGGCGACCGCGCTCGGAGGCTACAACAGGAAACGACAAACCTGGCCAACGTCTTGCACGGGCTGTCTTGTGATCGCGGAATGCAGATATAGTCGGTGCCCGCGGGGCGTCTAGCCCAGGCTTTTGCATCCCAAGCCATACTCAAAGTATGACCGCATCAACGCCTTGCGGTACTCCGGCCTCATGGGTCGAACACTGCCGGGTCGCCACACTTGCCCACCATAGCGTGCTCGGCAATGCGCGCAACGATATGGTGCCTCGAGAAGTTGCACGTTCAAGCAGAACGGCGTTTCGTGACCGCACCGAAGACAGGCAGATTCCATGGGGTAACGGTGAGCAGGACATCGAGTCGCGCTCGCCATTTGATGCAAGAGGCAGTGGTAGCCGCGTGACATACAAGAACGACAGTAGCGGAGCACTTCGCAATAGCGTCGCTGCTCGGCGTTCTCGATGAGCGCCATCTGCAGCGTCTTTTTGGGCAAGCCCAAGGCCTCATTCAGCCGGACAGTATTCACCAATCCCTGCTGCGGTGGGATATTCTCGTACGGATCCAGGTCCGGCCTCAGCAACCGCATCATAGCGGTACCAGACAACGCATTCGCCATTTTGAACTTCCACAAGATCGAGACGAGTGACTCCCATGGCTCGATCCACTTCTTGTCGAATACGTAACCCAGCGCCGGTGTGAGCTTTGCCTCGTCAAGCGTGAGGATAGGAAAGCGCGGCGCTCCCGCCTCACAAGGCGGCGGCGACGAGCACACGTCCGGTTGCATGGCGTGACTGGACATAACCGCAATGCCGTACCGCATGAGCCCACAACGCTGGCTCGGGACAGTAGCCCGGGCAATCCCTGATCTCGCTGTCTTTCAGCAGGATCTCGACGGCACGAGCGAACGACTCCATGGGGAGCTCCAAGGGCCCCGGCAAACTGGCCTTGTGGTGCGCCGCCTCGAACGCGTCCCACAGCGCGTCGGCATCGCTGACCAGCCGATATCCAGCATCAAAAGCCTGGGGCACGTAGAATCGGGTAAAGCTCCATTGGGTGCCCTCTGGATACGCCGTCTGATCATAGCCGCTCAGACACGTCGCCACGTCCTTCGCGTTTCGGATGCCATAAAAGGGCAATTCCTCGACCATCAGCCGCGCGACGATCTGCGTCTTGCCTGCCACCTGCATGGCCGTTTTCTGAGCGAGCAATTCCTGCTGGCCGACGAGGAAGGTGAAGAGCTTGATCTGCTGTCGGTCTAGCGCATCGTGAACATCGCGCAGCCATTCGTATTCATTGTCGTTGTAACGCTGTGCCTCATCACAGAAGAGCAGCACCGTGCCACTGCCCGCCCGAGCGGCGGCCTCACGAATCCTCAGGGCGAGGCGCATACGTTTGGCCGGGTTGGCGCCAGCGTTAGGATCTTGGTCGCCAACCGCTTCAAGCAGGTTTGCGAAGAACGGTCCTTCGGCATGCCTCGGCTTGTGTTCGCATCGTGCGTGGTAGCTGGTCATCCGTGGGTGATTTCGTGCCAGCAGCAATCGCACGTACTCGATCGCCCGTGTCTTACCGATGCGCGACGGGCCGTAGATCAACGCGCCCATGATCCTGTAGCGCAGACATCGAGTGACCAGTTCGTAGAGTTCTTCGATTGCCGGCGTGGCGATGCGATAGTTGCCGGTGACCAGGGGGTGCAGCGATGGATCGATGGGACGCGGTATTTGAAGGGACATGATGACTCCCACGCGAGTGACACGGTTAATAGACCTGGCCGGTGCCAATATTCAGTTTCTTCGGGCGAGTCGGGGTTTTCTGCTCGGAAGCCTTGTCTACGGTCGGCGCTGACTTGAGGTTCGTTGTGGTCTGCTCGGCGGATACTCCCCGCCCCATCGCGGTTCGCGCCGTCGGCGCGGACGACAGAATCCGCTTTGCCTCCGCCAGTTCGGATGCCGCCTTCCGTGTCTTCTTTGCCTGCGCCAGCTTTCCGTCGACGTAGTCTGCGATGGGATCCGCCTCGACTGCCACGCGTGACCGTTTCTTGTTCTTGTTCTCCTTATCGATTTGCTGGCGTAGCTTCAGGTTGTGCCGCATCACGCCCCAAGCTCCCTGGGCCTCCAAGATCCCTAGCTCAACGCCGTCAGGTTGGAACGCACGGACACAGCGAAGATCATCGGCATTCAGATAGATAAGCAGGCTCTTGCCGATCAGATCCGTGCTGCAGGCGAGGACGCTGCTTGTGTAGCGCACGCCATACAAGTTGATGTGCGGTCGAACGCCCCGGTCGAGGTATGCGCGCACTGTGCAACGCCTGGCTGACTGCATCAGGCACAGCGTGCGGCGCCGATGTTCGGGCAACCATGTCACCAGTTGCTCCTTGCCCCGAATGAAATACTCCATCGCCTCAAGTGGCGTGACATTGTTCAGGCTGGCATGCGGTGTACCGTTGTACCTCGCGATAGCGTATTCGACTAAATCCTCCAACTCGTCAAACGACACAAACAAGCGTAGCTTTCCCTTCGGATCGGCCAGTGCGCGCCGCAGATCACGGGGATGCGAACCCGTATAGCCAGGCAATCTGGAAGACAGCTTGCTCGCAATGGTCCCAAAGAAGCGTTCGATGTAGGGTCGATCATCGGGGCTGTACTTCGGCCCTGCGTCTGCACAACAGCCAACGAATTCGCACAAGGCATCCAGTGTCTCTTTGGCGAGATTCGCCTTCGCATTGTCAAGCTTCATCCATTCCCAAGTTGTGTACGCGAGCTCTGGCAGGCGCTCTGAGGGAAAGCCGTCGTGTGGACCATAGACCAACCCAGGAATCGTGAAGTCGCGTGGTCGATGCGGCTCCAGGGCCGACTCGATGGTCTTGATGACATCGTAACGGCTATACTCGCGACCCAGCGAAAGGTGAAAGCCCAGCACCGCACGCGTGCATACGTCGATGATCGCGAGCAACCAAACGCGTTCGATCTCGAACTCATGTTCAAAGCCCAATGCATCGCGTACTACCACCTTCAGCCGGATATCGAGTCGGTGGCCGTCGAACTCCACGACATGGTAAGGGCGCACGGCCGGCCGACTGTCCGACTTATCGTAGTGCGGCAGACCCTTCAAATGCTTGGCGCCTGCCGCCCGTGCCGCCGTGCGGAAATTGCGAAGCAACTCGACTTTAAGCCGCGCGGATAGCGACCGAATGGCACGGCCATCCGTATTGAAGGGGTAGTCCACCGCCGTCAGACCGAGGGATCGGCACTGCCACAGAAACTCCGCGTGCAGTGCATGCAAGCCAACCAGACGTGTCTGCAGTCTTCCGTCGGTATGAACCTGTTCGAGCGACACGCGGCGCTGTTTTACTTTTAGGAGCAACCATCCCGCGAGCGTCGGAAAGCGCTCTAGGAAAAGCGCGAGCGCGCCCGCTTTACCACTTCCGCCTTCGCTGGGCCGGCCATTGACTGGACTTACCCGGACGTACTCATTGACGCGCACGTGCGCCAACAGGGCACGGAATCCAAAGATGCGTCCGTCAGGATGCGGCGCCAAGCCTCGCTCGAGCCACCGATAGATCTGTCGACGGTTGACGCCGGTTACCTTCTCAATGTCCTTTACACGTTCGCCGCGCGCGTAGCGCTCGACGGCCTCTATTCTTAGCTTCGTGACCTCGCGCGCTTCGACGTCAAGCTCGGTCCACGCTATGCTTGGCCACGCGCTCAAATCGATTGATTGAAACTCAGGCTTGCGGCGAATCATGACAGGCCTCCCCGACTGCAAACTTCGTCATCCACGACAATGGGTCGGTTCGCAATTCCTCAGCATGCACGCGACCGGTATGCAGTAGACTGAAGATGGCGGCGCGCACAAGCACGGGATCACCCTTCGAGAACTCGCGCTCGATGGCTAGAAGCGGCTTCGGGCTGGCGACAAAGCGCTCGACCGCGTCGAGCAGCGGCACCGACACGAAACCTCGCGTGGCTACGATACTTGGCAGCATGCGCTGCCAGTTGTCGATCCAGATGCGGGATGCTGCCTGTTCGGCCGCGTCGACCAGCCGGACATTGAGCACATCAGCGCTGAACTCAAGGCCCTTCTTCGCTTCTTCATCAATAACTGGATTCGGCAGGAGTACCAACTCCTGCCGGTCGGAGTATGAGACCAGGAAGTCTGCAAGGTACCGCCGTCCGCGAAACTGAACGAATCCGGGACGCTCACAAAAGTGGGCGATTGCCGGATCGGATTCGATCAAGACCCACTGGTCGAACGCACAGCGTCGGTAGAAAGTGAGCCGCCGCTTCAGCTTCGGACTGAAGGCTTCGAAGCGGTGCGCGCCGCGGGGGCGGACGAGCGCAACCGGCTCCGCTATGTGCAGAGAATCTTTCATAAGATCAATGCCTTACGAGCGGGCTTCGAAGTCTAGGAGGCCAATTGACAAAATTAATCCGGACTAATGCGAATTGACGACTTTGCTTCGCGGTGAGTGTAAGCAATATTGTCAATTCGCCGGCCCGACTTCTATATACGGCGCGGCTTCCAGGGCGATTCCGGAGTGACAGAATTGCTTCGTTCTACGATTGCCCCACCGGACCTGGATTTGACGGGACAAGCGTCATTCTACTGGCCCCGATGCGCCGGCTTTGATGGTCTACCGGGCCATGGCACGTCATTTTCGACGCCACGTGGTACCTCGTACGGCGACCTGGCTGGCCAGAATCTTCAGGTATCCGCATCCCGCCGTGGCCGCTGTTGCAGATCGCTTCTATGGGGAATAGTTTGTCAAGTGGCGGCAAGCTTTCTACAAAGATTCAGATCATAAAGAGTCCTCGAGGTCGGGCTGCGTGGGCTCGACTAACGTAAGGGGGAGACGGCTGGTGCGCACGTGAGACATCGACGTCTCACCAACTTCTATCCGCCGGTAGTACCGGCCTCATCCTTTATGCGCGTGGCGCCGGATAGTGCAATCCGGGAGATGTGCCCCATCTAATTATCGGCCGCGCTCAGCAGGCCAGCGATCTGCGCGGGCACAACTCATCTCACCCTCGATTGTTTTGCGACATCGCAACTGATGTCATGCCAGTTTGAACTGGGCCCCGTCGGGAATGATGCCTTCCGTTAGGTAACGCCATAGTGCAATCACGAGGCGCCTGGCGAGCGCGACGATGGCAATGCGGCGGGCACGACGGTTGGGCCCGGTACCTTGGGTGCGCTCGTTGAACCATCGTGTAAGCGCACTGCCAGGCTGGTATCGGAGCCAGCCCCAAGCCATCTCGATAAGCTGAACCCGTACCCGTCGATTGCCTTGCTTGCTAATACCCTGATCGACCCGGCTCTGGCCGCTGTCGTAGGGCTGGGGCACGAGTCCTACGCACGCGCCGAGCTGTCGGCGGTTGCGGAACTGCCGCCAGAACAGTTCGAGCATAAGACGCGATGCACCAATGTCACCCACTCCCCTCAAGCGCTTGAGCCAGGTGATTCGCTCACGTACCGGCTCGGGTAGGCGGTCATGAAGAGTACGCTGGAGATCCTTGAGTTGCTGCTCGGCGAGTTCCAGGCGATGCGATTCACGCAGCAACCGTTCGCGCAGTTCGTCTGGCAACGGCGAGCCGTCGTGGCAGGTCAGTTCGCCGCGAGCGAGCCGCTTGGCGAATGCACGGTGGTCAACCTCGTCCCAACAGCCAACGGTAACAAGCAGTTTGCGCATGCGGTCGCGGTGCTGCATGACTTCCTTCTGCAGTTGTCCGCGATCGCGAATCAGATGACGCGACGCTTCATCCTGCAGAGAGGGCGCACGCACCACCCGCATACGGTCTCGCTCGCCATGTAGCCATGCACGTAGATTGGTGACGAGCTTGATTGCATCGAGGCGGTCCGTCTTCGCACGCCGCTTGTGGCGCTCCACCGGGATGCTCGCGGCATCGACCATATAACAGTCGATGCCGCGCGAGCGCAGCGACCGAAGGATCCAGAATCCGTCCTGTCCAGCTTCGTAGCTCACGACCACACGCACATGCGAAGGCAGCGACCACTTGCGCTTTTGCTGCTCGATCAGATCAAGCACGGCCTGCAGTCGAGAAGCGGCTTGTAGAGCACCGACCGAGTGAACCGCGGGTTGCTCCCTGAATCCGTCGTGAAGTGCAACCTTCCATTGTGCGGCCGACAGTTCGAGAGATACCGCCAGGATGGCGTCTTCAGCATGTAGTTCGGTAGCGTGATCGGCGTTCATGATGCCCTCCATTGAGCGAGCTCGTGCCCCATCAATCCTACTGCTAGCCGTCTTGGCGATTCTTCCCCTACATAGGATCTATTTCTGCGACTGGCGACCACTAATTCTGATAACGTGGCGTATCAATGGGGCCCCTTGATTTCCGCGCAATTTACCGGGGTAGCCACCCCTAGCATCCATACGGTTTTCTGGCTGATGCCTGTCTAAAACCCCAACCTAATCAGTCACTTGCTGACTGGACCAGCCAGGCGACGCCCTCGGTGCCGAAGTAGGCTGGCCTGCCGCCAAAGGTCCGACGCGTCGCCATCAGGTGCAGGTACTTCCAGGTCGAGGAGCCCTCGGCGATATCGGCCAACGTCTCTCTGAGCTCCTGAAGTTCGAGGTTGCCGTTCTGATCGGCGTAGATGTCGCGCCAGACCTTTTCGACGGCTTTGCTTGGCTCGTAGGGCACGCTGAAATCGCGATCAAGTACTGCCACCGGCACCCCAAAAGCCGTTGCGATTCAGATAGAGAGCACGTCGTCATAGAGGCTCGGTTCGGCCAGCGCCTTGTTGAGCTGATCCCGGCGCTTCGCCTGGGGCGGTGGTGGCGGTGAAGCGTGCGGCGGTTGCTGCGCAGCGGTAGTGGGCTCGGCGAGCACGGCGGCGTAGGGCAAGCCCCAGTGTCGACCACTGGCGATGTCCTGGACCACAGCCTGGGTCTGACGCAACTCGAGGATGCGCCCAGTATGCGGTTGCGGCGTGTTCTTCATCGCCCCGGTAGCGGACCTTGAGATAGCCGAACTGCTTGAAGATGCGAAACGGATGCTCCAGCGTGACGCGGATGCGGGTTTTGACCCGTTACAAAAAATTTAGCACAAGTAATTTCAACGATCAGGCAAGACTCTTTCAAAATACTCGCGTTGAACAGCCGGCAGCTTGAGTCCGGCCAGGTCCGAAGGATATTTCACGAACAGGACTCTCGACAGTTCTGGATCGACCTGATCCTTTAGAAATGTCCCAATCCTTTCGGACACTTCCGCGCGAGACAATTTCAGCCTGGCTTCCTTGAAAAAAGCACAACGCACATCGTTCTCCACCCGGGTCCAGCCATTGGCTAGCTCGAAGTCTTCATGGGTCAGGCCGGTTTCTTCCTTGACCTCTCGAACCAGAGAATGCTCCAATGCCACCGTGCCGTCCTGCAGTACATCATCGTCATTCAACGTTCCGGAGGGGAAATAGCTCAGCCCTGCATTCGAAGTATGCGACGCCATCGTGCCCAACAGGAAGAAATCATCCGATGTCTTGACTGCCGCAATCGGAAAACACAGTTTCGCGCTCTTGATGGGATGATTGAGTTCGCGCCACGCCATGAACGCTGCGTAGGACGTCCGGAGCAAATGTACCTCCAGCGAAAGATCGTCACCTGACATATCGTGGGACATCAAGACCGGGCCGTTGAATATCTTCGGCTGACGTTCGGTCAGGAAAGTCCAGATTCTGGAAATATCGGACGAATGCGAAGTTTCAAAGTCCCAACGAATTCCTGCATCAATCTTCGCCGAAACATGTGAGTGCTTTTGATAAACTTCCATTCAATTTCCTCAGCAAAGTAATTTAACCGGTCTACAGAATATTCTGCTCCACATCGAAGTGCTGCCTGATCTCGCGTTGCATGAATGCAATTAGCGCACAAATATCACTCGCACATCCCGGCCGCCCCGAGCGTCGAGGCGCCAATGCTTAACGCGTTGTTCGTTCGCTCCACCGTAACCCGTAACGCCAAGCCACTCAGGAGAGCGTATGACAGCCCGAACGTCTTCTAGCTCGCTGGGAACGTTCCTCAACACGGATCTGCGAGCAGTGAAGATCGAGGCGATGATTAGGGGGAGCGCCGCATTCTTTGAACCTTGCCCTATAACCGTGGATTGACGATACTTGTTTCCTGATTTCGCCCAAATTTCCATCCCCGTTCCCTTCCTAGCTACGCTGCAATTTTGGTGACGCTCACCAATGAGCAGATTTTTTTCCTCGCTGAGTCGAAAATCGATAGGTCGTTAAGTTATGTCTGATTTAATTAAATTTATATCTGCAGTTTGCAAAGCGAAAATAACGTGTAAATACTTCTAGTCCTTGCTCGAAAATTATCCTGCTCGGCCAGCGTCAATATGATGACTGTCTGTTGAAGTGATAGTACGCACCAAATCGAACAAATATAAGCTAGCAATTTTGGTAGGACGGCCGTTCTTGCATTGATGCTGCGAATTCACTTCGTGCAGGAATGGCTTGATCTTAGCCACGTGGCGCTGGAAGATGCGCTGATGACAGCATGGCGATGCGCGCGCGTTTGCGGGCATTGCCCTGGCGATCGACACGGTGCCGGAAGCGACCACATCAGTTCAGTGTTCCAGCCCAGCAGCCAAGGCTCAGGGTCGTTGCCGGGCGCGAAGAACACCGCGTGTAGGCGCAAGCATCCGGTAAGCTGGTATCCTCGCAACGCTTGATCTGGGCCCGCACTTCAGCAGGGATTGGCACGGCGTCGACACCCTTCGGCACCTTTCCCGCCGGGCCCGCCAGCAACACCAGCGCGCGCACCGGGTAGGGCCGATCGCTCGCCACGGTGCGGGCGTCCAGTTGCATGCGCGTGCCCGACGATCACCACGGGCGCTTGGCCGGCATGCTCGATCACCGTCGCGATATCTCCTGCCCAATCATGCGGCGTTCGTCGCGACATGCGCCACTTTCGGCCGGACCCGCTCGATCCTGCATTGCTGGAACGCTTGTTGCACGCTGCGCATCTCGCCCCCAGCGTCGGCTTCATGCAACCCTGGCGCTTCATCCGCATCACTGACAGGAACCTGAGAACGCAGGTTCACGCGCTGGTCGATGCCGAACGCCAGCGCATCGCGCTCGCCCTGGGCGAACGCCAGGACGAGTTCATGCGACTCAAGGTGGAGGGCATCCTGGACTGCGGGGAAGTCCTGGTGGCAGCGCTGATGGATGGACGCGAGCGGCACATCTTCGGTCGGCGCACCATGCCGGACATGGATCTCGCTTCGGTGGCCTGCGCCATCCAGAACCTCTGGCTTGCTGCGCGCGCGGAAGGAATCGGCGTGGGCTGGGTTTCCTTGTTCGACCCTGAACAGCTTGGCCGGCTGCTGCGGCTGCCGCCCGGTGCCCGGCCAGTGGCTGTGCTGTGCCTCGGCCAGGTCGACATCTTCTATGAGAAGCCGATGCTGGAACAGGAAGGCTGGGCCAGACGGCAATCCCTGGACGAGATGGTGTTCGAGAATGGCTGGGCCAAGCCCAGCCCCCAATCGCCCGGGCTGATTATTGAACCGGCAATTGTTCTTTTAGAAAATCACGATGGCCATAAGTTGACGCTCAGCGTTTCCGCACCCCAATCAAGTCTCTCCGCCTCGCATGCGGTTTGCGCGGGCAGTGTCGCACTGATGACACCCTATCCGCGCCAGGTGGTCGAGATGGAAATCGCGTTCCTCGCCCGACACGGTGTCGAGGTCGTCTGCGAAATCGCAGACCCATGTTCCACGCCGATTCAGCAGGACTCGTTTCCTGCCTCGCATTGGGCTGACCTGGCGCGACAATTCGATACCGACAACGCCGATGCAGTATTGATCAGCTGCGCCGGCATACAGGTGAGCGACGTCATCGAAGAGATCGAGCGTGCTGGCAAACCCGTCATCACCAGCAACCAGGCCCTGCTTTGGCACTGCTTGCGCACGCTGGGCCTGGCAGATCGCCCCACAGGATTCGGCAACCTGCGGCGGGCAATTTCGACAAGGGCACATACCTCCCTTGACGAGGTGAGCCAGCGCTTCTCAGTCGCGCTGGCCGGATGGTCGCGCAGCATCCAGCAGTGCCCTGGCCTGCTGCCACTCAGCGGTGTCGAACCCTTCCGTGAAGGACTCATGCAGGCCGGCCAGCATCTGCCGCGCAACTTCCGCATTGTCCTGGTCTTGCCATAGCCGAGCCAGACCCAGCGCCGCGCGCAGCTCGAGCGACTTCGCGCCTTGCTGGCGGCCGATGGCGATGGACCGATGAAAGCACGCTGCCGCCGCTTCGGGGTCAGCAGCCCCGTCCGGGCGATGGAGAAGCAGTTCCGCCTGGAGCCGATGCAACTCCGCTTCAAAGAAACGTTCCCCCGTGTTGCCGACCGTGGCCAGCGCGTCAGCCAGCACGTCCAGTCCCGCCTGCGCCTGGCCGGCGTTCTGGTAGGTTTGGGCCAGCAGGGCCAGAAAATAAGGCCGCCCCAGCTCGGCGCCCGTGGCCTGGTAGGCGGCCAGGCCCTCGCGTATCTGGGCAATGCCCTCCTCACTGCTCCCCTGCTCGGCCAGCGCCCAGCCCCGCAAGATGGTTCCCCATGCGAGCCAGAACGGAAATCCTTGCTCGGTCGAGAGCGTGATGGTGGCGTCGGCGCACTCCCGGGCCAGTTGTGTCTCATGCCGCAGCTGATGCAATTCGGCGGCAAAGGCCAGGCCGAGAGCGAGGCTGAAAGGATGAGAAAGCCTGCGGGCCAGCGCCAGCGCCTCTTGGGCAGCCTTGCTGGCCTGAGCCGGAAAGCCCTGCAGCCATAAGACCCATCCCAGAAGGCAGAGGCCACGGACCCCATGGTCCATCTCATAGAGTGCGTCATGGGCCTGACGCCGTTCAGGGTCATAGTGGGCAAGCCCCCGCTCCAGGTGCGCCCGGGCCTGGTGGAACTTGCCCAGAAAGAGCGACGATCCTCCCAGCGCGATATGAGCGTGCTCGAGCAGCACCGGGTCTTGCGCGTTCTCAGCCAACTCGAGCAGCGCCTCCCCTAATTCATACGCCGTGTGATGCTGCGCACGAAGTGAAAAGAAAGTGCGCAATCCCAACTTCACCTGGAACAGCTGCGGGGTTTCACCACCGTGTTCGCACAAGGTCAGGGCTCGGGCATAGTTGGCCTCCACCTCCGACGAGGCATAACCTCTCGCAGCAATCAAGGCTGGGCCAAGGGTGACGCGCAAGGCAAGATCCTGGCGCGCGCGTTCGGGCGCGTCGGGCAGGCGCTTGAGCAACTCCAGCGCCGTACTCAGGTGACGGATGGCGTCAAGATGCGCCGAACGCTCAACGGCCTGACGCCCGGCGCAATGCAGGTACTCCACCGCCTTGGGGATATTGCCGCTGAGACTGTAGTGATGTGCCAGTTCGCTGCAGTGGTCTCTCAAGTGATGCCGGAAGAGGATCTCGATGGCCCGGCCTGTGCGCTCATGTAACGCGCCGCGCTGTTCCGAGAGCAGAGAGTGGCCTGCGACTTCCTGGGTGAGGGCGTGCTTGAACGCATACTCGACTTCCGGGAATGCCGGCCGCCCGTAGATAAACTCTCCCGCCTGCAGGCCGGCCAGCAGTGGATAGAGGCGCTCCTCGGACTGCCCGGTGACCTGCCGGATCAGGCTCAAGGGGAATTCCTTGCCGATCACGGCCAGGGTCTGCAGCAGTTCCTTCTGCGCGAGTGGCAGCCGGTCCATGCGCGCCGCGAGCACGCCCTGTACCGTGGTCGGAATATGCAGCGCGGCCGGGGTCTTTTCAATACGGTAATGGCCGGGTTCACCGAGCAGCGCCTTTTCCTCGGCCAGAGTCTGGACGACCTCCTCCAAGAAAAAGGGATTGCCCTCGGTTTTTTCGAGGATAAGCTGCCTGAGCGGCGCGAGGCTGGGGTCATTGCCCAGCAAGTCGCCGAGCAAGCCTTGCGCCTCGGCTGGACCGAGGGGGGCGAGCCGCAATGCAGTGCCATTGTCCTTGTGCCCCCACGCGCACTGATACTCGGGGCGGTAGTTCACAAGCAGCAGCATCCGGGCCTGCGCCATTCGCTCGATGAAGTAAGCGAGGAAGGCTTCGGTCTCGCTGTCCAGCCACTGAAGGTCCTCGAACAGCAACTCGACGGGCTGATTAAGGCTCTCTCGCACCAGAAGACGCGTGATGGCCTCGAACGTGCGCTCGCGCCGGAGGCTGGCACCCATGTCCGCCAGCGCCGAGCCGAGCTCGCTGATGCCCAGCAGATACAGCAGGTAAGGCATGACGTCTTCAAGACTGCGCTCCAGCGTGACGATCTTGCCCGCGACCTTCTCGTGGCAGCGCCGCTTGTCGTCCTGAGCGGTGAGCTGGAAATAATTCCTCAGGAGTTCGATGAGCGGCAAATAAGCAAAGGCTTTGCCGTGCGACACCGAGAAGGTCTCCAGCACCAGGCAGTCGCTCTGCGAGCGCGCCTTGAACTCGTGGAACAGCCGCGACTTGCCGACCCCGGCCTCCCCCACCACCGCGACGATCTGCCCGTGTCCGGCGGTGGACTGGTCCAGCGCCAGGTGCAGCGCCTCCAGTTCGGCTGCGCGGCCAACGAAGCGGGCCAGGCCGCGGTGCGCTGCCACTTGCAAGCGCGTGCGCAATGCCCCCAGACCAAGCACTTCATAGACCGCGAGCGGCTCGGGGATGCCTTTGACCTGGGCCTCTCCCAGCGCCTTGAACTCGAAGTACCCCTGCGCGAGCTTGTGGGCGGATTCGCTCACGAGAATGGACGAGGGCGCGGCCATCGTCTCCATCCGCGCAGCAATGTGGATCGTGTGCCCCACCGGGTCATAGTCGGTGTGCAGGTCGTCCTTGCGGATCGAGCGCACGACTACCTCGCCCGTGTGGACGCCCACCCGGATCTGCAGCGAGATGCCCTGCTCCAGCCGCAGCTTGTCGCTGTGCCGGTGCATTGCCTCCTGCATGCGCAGCGCCGCGTACAGCGCGCGCTGGGTATGGTCCTCATGGGCGATGGGCGCGCCGAACAGCGCGAGGATGCCGTCGCCCAACGACTTGGCCACGTAGCCCTCGTAGTAATGCACGGCCTCCATCATCAGCTCGATGACGGGGGTAATCAGGTGGTTTGCCTCTTCCGGGTCCCGGTCGTGGATCAGCGCGGTCGAGCCCGCCATGTCGGCAAACAGCACGGTGATGGTCTTGCGTTCGCCGGCGGTCTCTCCCCGGGCTTCCAGCGCCGCCTGCTCGGCCCGGATGCGCTCGGCCAGGTGCGGTGGAGTGTAATGAACGGGGGCGGCGGACGAGGCTTGCGGTATTTCGCTGACGGGCTCGCCGCAAGCGTTGCAGAAGCGCGCCGCCGGGCTCAGTTCGTGGCCACAGCGCGCGCAGAGGCGCGCCAGCCGGTTGCCGCATTGCTCACAAAAATTGGCGCCAATGGCATTCTCAAACCCGCAAATTGTGCAGCGCGCCATGGGAGCCTCCCCGGACTTCCTCCGGGTAAATTAAACGCCCCATTGCCTTTCATCGCAAGACCGACTCGTCTCTGCATGATCGCCTGGATCGGGCTGAGCATTGCGCGGCGCACTTGGGGCGCTCCTCTGCCCTGCCTACTCTCTCAAGGTCTCGATGATCTGTTCGCGCAGCCACTGGTTACCCTCGTCATTTGTCGAAGCTTTCATGCCAGTGCACCGTGACTTCGACTTCGGGAATCTTGACCGGCAATGGATAAACCGCGAACTGCCCGTGCTGGTTGAACGCTTGCGCCACGCGTCGCGGTAGCGTGACCATCCAGTCGGTGCGCTGCAGGATCTGGGGCGTCACGGTGAAATGCGGCACCTGAAGCGCGATACGCCGCTGCAGGCCGGCGGCCAGCAGTGAGTCGTAGATATTGCGGTGACTACTTTCACTTGGCGCCACCGCGATATGGGAGAGCTCGAGAAAACGCTCCGCGGACAGGCTGCGCGCCGGCAGCCCGGGGCGCTTGCGTGTCATGCACACGTAGTCCTCATGAAACAGCAGCGCATATCGTGTTACCGGCCTGAGAGCGGGCAGATTGCCGATGGCGAAAGAGCTGGCCAAGCCGCAAGGCTTCTTCCACCTGAGCTACCAGCAACTGCCTGACCTCCAGTTGCGTTTGCGGCGCGACCCGCTGCAGCTTTTCGCATAACGGGGGCAGGAAGACCTGTTCTCCGATGTCGGTCATGGAAAGGCGAAATACCCGTTCGCTGGTGCCGGGGTCGAAATGTTCCGTGTGGCGCAGGGCCTCGCGGATCGACGAGATGGCGCGCCCTACCGGCTGCGCGAGTTGTTGTGCGGTGGGCGTAGGCAGCATGCCCTCGGGGGTGCGCACGAAAAGCGGATCGTCGAACAATGTGCGCAGGCGCCCCAAAGCATAACTAATGGCACAGGCTGCCGACTTGGTGCCCGCTTTGGCCGCCTGGGCGCCGCCTGTTCGAGCAACGATGCATGTGTCTTGGGCACGACGAGTATCGTCAAACCCAGTCCAACGCGCAGCGCGTGCTCCAGATTGACGCCCTTGCCATTCTCCAGCTTGGACAACATGCCGACGGAAACCCGCAATGATTTCCAGCCTGATCAATGGGCATGCCCTTCCCCTGCCCGCGTTGCTCGTATCCGGTCACCAAGCTGGTCAATGCTTCGGGATTGTCACGCGTTATGGCGGAGTTGGATCAGGAAGCGGCCTCGGCATAGATGTGGAATAACTTTCACGAAAGTGAAATTATACAGAGGTGACACCTCACGTCGATGGCCCCTCCCTTTGAAAGCCGTCTTTACTTGTTGTGGGTCGTTTTCTGGTGGTTAATTGCGTTTTTATTTCACTGCGAAACAACGTACCTGTGGTGTTGTTGAAGATCGTCATTCGTGCGAGCCGCGCTCATCGTTCATGCGAACGTAGCCTTTTCACGCTCATCATTCATGCGACTTTAGCGTTTCAATACGAAACAACGTTCCTGTGGGGCGTTGCGCACGCTCTGCGAAGCAACTGCGATTTTGGCCAGTTCGACGTAGTCTCACGAATGCTGAGCATCCATGGCCTTGACGTTGCCTTTCAGCAACTGTCAAATAGCGTACTTTCCGACGAAATTCGCATAGAAATCAGAGCCTTTGGGCCGTGCGAGCGGTCGCGCATATGGTAAGCACCGGTCGCACGATATCTGATCCTCAACAACGCCTGAGCCTGCAATCGCGTCCAACGTTAATGCCGTCGATGTTCTCGGCAGACGTACGACGGGGGCAGCCGGCGTTCGCGCACTTGAATGCCACCGTCATTGCCAACAGGTCGGAGATATCGGGGGCGGGCCGGTGGCACAATCGCTTCGCTCTACCATAGCCCGCTACTATGCCCTGCGGCACACCGGGACGTCATCACTCGTGTGCCTCATTGACGTGGTCTTCCGAACAGTCTTTTGCGGAGATCGCGAAAGCCGGCCCCCCGGCCGTCTTACGCCAGCACGGCTTCCCCTGCCATCGCCTGTTGCCAGGTCGGCGGGCTGCCCATGCTGGCGGTCAGGTGGGTGCAGAAAGCCTTCACTTTCGCGCTGGCATGCTGGGTGGCGCGCAGCAGGTAGATGCCGCCGGGCACCTGTGGCAGCAGGCCGTCAAGCGCCAGCTCCACCAGCCTGCCCGCGCCGATATCCGGCCCGACCGACCAGTCGGGCATCAGCGCAATGCCGAGGCCCTGCAGCACGGACAGCCGCCGCGCATCGCAGTCGTCACACTCGAGCGCAAACGTTGCCTCGGCGGCGTGCGCCGGCGTCAGCAGCTCACGCCAGCCGCGCATGCTGGTGCTGTGGCCACGGTCGATCAGGCGGTGCCTGCCGATCTCGTCGGCATGCGCCGGACGGCCATGCAGGGCCAGATAGCCAGGCGTCGCGCAGATGATGTAACGCTGGCTGGAGATGCAGCGGGCAACCAGCGAGCTGTCGGCCTGCTGGCCGACGCGGATCACGACATCGAACCGTTCGACCACGGGATCGACGATGCGCTCGGTCAGCGCCAGCTCCACCGTCAGCCGCGGATACTGGGCGTACAGCGCGCCGAGGTGCGGCACCACGTGGCGCCGGCCGAACGCGGGCAGGCACGCGACCCGGATCAGTCCGCTGACGCCCTGCTCCAGCGCCGTCACGGCATCGCGCGTATCGCTCAGCTCATGCAGGATGCGCGTGGCGCGCGCGAACAGCAGTTCGCCGGCATCGGTGCGGACCAGCGCCCGGGTCGAGCGCGTGAACAGCGGCACCCCCAGTTCGCGCTCCAGCGTATCGATTTGCCGCGCCACCGAAGAGGCGACCAGGCCGCGCTGGCGGGCTACCGCCGAGAAGCTGCCTGACTGGGCGACTTCGACAAAGATAGACAGGTTTTCCGCGAATCGGCTGAACTCCATTTTTGCAATCTCCGCAAAGGCGTTGCGCAGGCGAACCGGCTTCCCGCACGATGCGGCCCAGTCTAACATCCAGTGACCGATCCCGGCACGTCGGCTTTTAGCAAATAAAGCAAAAGTGGAGGATGCCGGGCATCCCGATCACAGAGAGGAGCAGACCCCAATGGAGACTACCGCAGCAAAGACGATCCGGCGCTTCGCGCTGCCACGGCTAGCGGCAGCGGCGCTGGTCCCGGTGACGGCCGCGTCGATGTCCCCCGCCAGTGCCCGCGCCGAAACCTGGCCGGCCAAGCCGGTCACGCTGATCGTGCCCTATGCCGCCGGCGGCACCGTGGACAAGGTGGCGCGGCAGATCCAGGAGGGCCTGCGCAAGCGCCTGGCGCAGCCGGTGATGATCGACAACCGCGCCGGCGCGGGCGGCACCATCGGCACCGCACAGATCGCGCGCAGCGCTGCGGACGGCTACACCATCGGCATGGTATTCGATGGCTTCGCCACCGAGTCGCATATCTACCCGAAACTGCCGTACGCCTCGCAGAAGGACCTGACCGGCGTCTCGTACATGGTCCGCTCGCCGATGGTGCTGGTCGTTCCTGCCAGCTCGCCGTACAAGACGCTGCAGGACTATGTCGCGGCGGCGAAGAAGCCAGATGCCGTGTCGTACGCGTCGGTCGGCGCCGGCAGTTCCAACCAGCTGGTGGCCGAACTGTTCCATGAAGCCGCGGGGACCAGCGGCACGCATACCCCGTACAAGGGCGGCGGCCCGGCCATCAACGACCTGCTGGGCGGCCATGTCGATTCGATGATCGCCAGCCTGCCGCTGGTGATGCCCTACGTGCAGGCCGGCAAGCTGCGCGCACTGGCCGTGACAGCCGCCCAGCGCGACGCGCGCCTGCCGGGCGTGCCGGCAGTGGCGGAGTCCTACAAGGGCTTCGAGGCCTATTCGTGGGTGGCGATGATCGCGCCGGCGCGCACGCCGCTCAACGTCCTCGGCAGGCTCGCCGCCGAGGTCAACGCCACGCTGCGCGATCCGGCCATCGGCAAGGTACTCAGCGACGGCGGCTTCGATGTCATCGCCGGCGACAGCGCCCAGGCCAACAAGCTGATACGGGAAGAATCCGTCCGCTGGGGCCGGCTTATCAAGTCGCGTCATATCGTCATTGAATAGGTGCCTGGCATCATGCAACCCTTTATCTACCAGACCCACCCGCAGCGTATTGTGTTCCGTGCCGGCGCGCTCGCGACGCTCGGCGCCGAAGCCGACACCCTGCACGCACGCAAGCTGCTGGTGCTCTGCACCCCCCAACAACGCGACCTGGCCGAGCGCGCCGCCGAGGTGCTGGGCGCGCGCTGCGCCGGCATCTTCGATGGCGCTGTCATGCACGTGCCGGTAGAGCAGGCGCGGCTGGCGCGGTCCTGCGCGGCGGAACTCGGCGCCGATGCCGTGGTGGCGATCGGCGGCGGCTCGACCATCGGGCTTGGCAAGGCCATTGCCCTCGAATCGGACTTGCCCATCCTTGCCGTCCCGACGACCTACGCCGGCTCGGAGATGACGCCGATCTACGGCCTGACCGAAGGCGGCCTGAAGCGTACCGGGCGCGATGCACGCGTGCTGCCGCGGACGGTAGTCTACGACCCCGACCTGACCCTCGGCCTGCCGGTGGCGATGAGCGTGACCAGCGGCATCAACGCCATTGCCCACGCCGCCGAAGGGCTGTACGCGGGCGATCGGACGCCCGTCAGCGACTGGATGTGCCGGGAAGGTATCGCGGCGTTGGGACGTGCGCTTCCGGTGATCGCGACAGCCGATGGCGAGCGGGACAGCGCCCAACTGCGCGCGGCCAGGAGCGATGCGCTGTATGGCGCCTGGCTCTGCGGCGCCGTGTTGGGCAGCGCCACTGTTGGCCTGCATCATAAGCTGTGCCACACGCTTGGCGGCAGCTACAACCTGCCCCATGCCGAGACGCACACGATCGTACTGCCGCACGCGCTGGCCTACAACGCGCCCGCGGCACCCCAGGCGATGGCGGCAATTGCCGCCGCGTTGGGCCGCCCTGACGCCACCGGCCCGCAGGCGGTGTTCGACCTGGCTGCTTCTTTGGGTGCTGCCGTGGCGCTGCGCGATATTGGCATGCGCGAGCAGGATCTCGACCGCGCCTGCGAACTGGCGCTGCTGGCGCAGTATCCGAACCCGCGGCCGCTGGCCCAGAGGGAAATCCGGCAGCTATTGGATGATGCATTCCACGGCCAGCGGCCGGGCTGAAATGCGCCCTTGCGCGCCCTACTCCAGCCCCCCTAGCCGCCATTTGCGCACTTCCGCATCAGCGCTTAGCGCTGCATTGATCTGCGTCAGACTCAAATCATGCAGGGAAACTATTGCGTCACTGAGGGCCCCGCGAGTCCCGATATCGTATCGGACTCAACGGTCTGCTTGCCCAGCTTCCCAGGAGGGCGCCATGGCCACCCCGCTCGTCACCTCGCTTCCGACCTCAGCTTCCGCCGCGCTTTCCACCCCGAGCCCGACACCGCTTGCCGCCTGGCATAGCGACCATATCCATTTCGCCTCACTGCTCGACCTGCTGGAAAAGCAGATCAGCAACTTCCATCAAGGCGAGCAGCCCGACTACGGCCTGATGGCCACGATCATCCAATACCTGCGCAACTATGGCGATTGCGTGCACCACCCCCGCGAGGATGTCGCCTACGCCCTGCTGGTGGAACGAGATCCGGGCACGCGGATCATCATCAGCCGGTTACTGCAGGAACATCGCGTGATCGCCACGGTCGGCGCGGAATTGCTCGACCGCCTGCGTGAAGCCCAGAGCGAGGTGGTCACCTCGCGAGCGGCACTGGAAGCGGCCGCCGCCACGTACCTGGTGTACTACCGCAACCATCTCTCCACTGAGGAGAAACAGGTCATGCCGCGTGCCGCCCGGTTCCTGACCGAAGCGGACTGGGCGGAGGTCGCCGCCACCGATCCGGCCAGTGCTGATCCGCTATTTGGCGCCAATGTGCAGAAGCGCTTTGCGACCTTGCGCAAACAGATCGACAGCGAAGCGAACGCGTCCATGCACTGAACCATCGACCGCTACGCTGGCCTGCCGGGCCAACGGCCCGACTCAAACCTTTGCCGCATCCGGATTCCGCAACTGTGCGGGCTCATGGCATTGGTGTTTTCCGCAGCGTCGCAGCGCGACAGACGCTTTAAGGCAAAGCTGAATAAGTCCACCGCTGACGGACGCTAAGCGTTATAGACGGGACATTCGACGGGAAAGGCAGAACCAGGCGATGAAGCAGATGACGCTGGCAGTGGCGGCCGATCAGGGCGCGGGATTCGAGGCACGTCGCAAACGCACGAGGCGTGAAGATTTTCTCGAAACGATGAATACGATCGTGCCTTGGGTCGATCTGTGCGCGGTGGTCGAGCCGTACTACCCGAAACGCGGCAACGGCCGTCCGCCGATCGGCCTTGAGCGCATGCTGCGGATCCATTTCATCCAGCACTGGTTCAATCTGGCCGACGAGGCCTGCGAAGAGGCGCTGTATGACATTCCGAGCCTGCGCCGCTTTGCGCGCATCGACCTGGGGTGCGAGTCGGTGCCTGATGCCACGACGATGCTCAATTTCCGGCACCTGCTCGAAGAGCATAAGCTGGGAGAGAAGCTGTTCGCCGAAGTTGGCAGGGTGCTGCAGACCATGGGCGTGAAGCTCAACAGCGGCACGATCGTGGATGCTACGCTGATTGCCGCGCCGAGTTCGACGAAGAATGAACAGAAGGCGCGTGACCCGGAAATGCATCAGACGTGCAAAGGTAAGCAGTGGCATTTTGGCATGAAACTTCACATTGGCGTAGATAGTCAGAGCGGCCTGGCCCATAGCGCCGTCGTCACAGCGGCCAACGTGCATGACAAGCATCCGCTGCCACAACTGCTGCATGGTCGGGAGCAACGGGTCTATGGCGACAGCGCCTATGCGAGCCAGAAGGAGCTGATTTACAGCAAGGCGCCAAAGGCTCGCGACTTTACCAACAAGCGCACGCGTCGTGCCGACCAGGTCGACAAAGTGGCGCGCAGGAAGAATCGCAACAAGTCGAAAATCCGGGCACGGGTTGAGCACGTATTCGGTATTGTGAAGCGGTTGTGGGGCTTCACGAAGGTGCGCTATCGCGGCCTGGCGAAGAACGCCAATCGCGCCTTCGTCGCGCTGGCGCTGGCTAATGTGTACCTGTGCCGAACGCGGCTGATGGCACAGGTGCGCCCGTAATGGGCCAAAAGCGGGCAAATCGCCCGCTTTTATAGCCCGCAAGGGCAGGAAGACGCGAATAACAGTCGCTTCCACAGCGAAATACCCTTTCATCAACCGGCCAAGCGTCAATTCAGAGGCTTGTTCAGCGTTGCCTTAAAGGCGGTACCTTGCCCTGCGGAAAGAGGCGGCGGACACGCAAGGCCCCTCTGCTACCTGACGCCACTGTGCAGCACCGCATTAGCGGCGCGCGTACAGGAAGTAGATCGACAGCCCGATCCCCACCCAAGTGAGGAAGTCGATCCAGGTCAGCGCTTGCAGGTGCGCCATCAGGAGAGCAGCCGCCTGCGCCCCGAATCCGCATGTTGTTGCAGCCTACTCTTCAACCCGGACTTTCTGTTCGCTAGCCACATTTGGCCGCATGAGCCGCCGCCTGTTCGAGCAAGGCCGCATGCGCCCTCGGCACGACGAGCATCGTCAAACCCAGTCCGTCCATCACGCGCAGGGCATGCTCAAGATTGACGCCCTTGCCGTTTTCCAGTTTGGACATCATGCCAACGGAACACCGCCCACCACCACCATTCTTCTTGTTGACAAACGTGGGCGAGCCCGCCAGCCTCGTCCTGGCCGCACGAGCTCACCCGCCTGCAATGGCGACCGGACTATCGTGTCCAGCAAGGCAAGGCAGTCCGGTTCAGCTTGGCTTCAATGCCCGCAGCCGCAGAAGCTCGATGCCCGCGCGGCCATGCATCTGGCGCTTGAGGAACTTGAGCCGGTTGACGTGACCCTCGGTCTGGCCATTGCTGCCATGGCAACTTGAAGGCCGCCCGCACAGCCGGTAAGTTGGCGCGTAGGCTTTGCGCGAACCTACGCATCTCCGCAGCGCGACAGACGCCTCAACCATCGATCGAACTGCCGCGGACTTCGCCGGTGCATGAGCCCAAGAAACTCCCGCGCGAGGCTGCGGAGCTCGCCCACCACAGGTTCGATCTTGCACAGCGTCTGCAGGAAGCGCTCGTGGTCCGCACTCCTGAGCTCCTCGACGGCGAGCTTCCTCCATCCTTCAAGGCATCCGAACACGCGCCGGGCCGACGGGCACGGCATCGTGCGCACGGGTGCCTGGACAAGCGGTACCTTGCCCTGCGGAAAGAGGAAACTCAGGACGTAGATCATGAACAGGCACATGAAGAACGCAACCCAGAACATGATCGTACTGAGACTCCGTCCATCCCGGAACAGGTGTCAGATGGGCGCGTTGTCCGCCTTGTCCGCTTCCGGCAATGCAAAGTTGTCCCCAGCCTGGGGCCGGTAAGACGGCTCAAGCCGCTGTAGGCAGGGCCGCAAACCGCTTGAGCAATTCCTTGGCGCGCCGATCCCGCCGCGGATCACCAAGATCCAGACTCTCAAATTCCTCGTCCACCCATGCCCCCGACTCGTTGCTCATTGCCGCTCGAAAATCCGAGAGTAAACGCGAGTCTGGCGAAGTTAACAACCCCTTACCTCGAAGTTTCGGCGGTTGTCAAGATAGTTGACGCGTCACTTCATGCGGACTGCTTTAGTTCTTGCGGCTGCATCCGCTCCGGATTGAGCCAGACTTCGTTCTCCAGCTCCCAATTGCGCGTCGATCGAGACCAACGCTGCGGATTGCGCGCCTTGGCCTCTGCGTACACGCCCTTGCGCTGCGCGAGCACAGCAGCGGCTACACCGTTATGACGCTGCGCCGGCGTGACGAATTTCAGGCCGCTGTGCTTGTGCTCGTGGTTGTACCAACGCACGAACTTCTTCGTCCAGGCACGGGCCTCATCGACACTGCCAAAGGGCCTGCGTGGGTAGTCAGGCCGGTACTTGCAAGTGCGGAACAGCGACTCGGCGTACGGGTTGTCGTTGCTCACGCGCGGCCGGCTGAACGACGCCACCACCCCCAGGTTTTCCAGGGTGGCGAGCATCGTCGCGCCTTTCATCGGGCTGCCGTTATCCGAGTGCAGCACCAGCGGACGTCCCGCCAGGCTCTCGGCCAGACTGGCACGCCGCATCAGCAGCGCGGCCAGTTCCGCCGATTCCGCCTCATGCACTTCGTGACCGACAATCTTGCGGCTGAACACGTCCAGCATCATGTACCAGTAGTAATACCGTCCCTTGACCGCCGACGGCAGCCACGTGATGTCCCACGACCAGACCTGGTTCGGCGCCGTCGCACAATGACTGGTCACCACCCGAGCCGAGGGTTGGCGCGCACGACCCCGGTGGTGCTGCTGCGAAACGCTGCGCAGCACACGGTAAAAGCTCGACTCCGACGCGAGGTACACGCCGCGGTCCGCCAGACCCGGCACGATCTGGCTGGGCGGCAGGCTGGCAAACTCCTCACTGTTGGCAACCTCAAGAATCTGTTGCCGTTCGGTGTCGCTCAGTTTGTTGCCCGGCGCCGGCCGCACGGTCGTCGTGCGGCGATCGGCCGGCACTGCGTCGCCGTCAGCCACCCAGCGCTGGAACGTGCGCAGGCTCACGCCCAGCTCTTTGCAAGCCTTCTCCAACCGACAGCCGGACTGCGCCGCCTCGCGAATCAACGATACACATAACAGGCGATCCGGGACGTTGATCAATCGTCCTCTTTGTTTCCCCAAATCGCCTGGGCTTTTTTTCTCAGAATCAGCAGCGCAGCCGCTTCCGCCAGCGCTTTCTCCTTGCGCTGTAATTCCTTCTCGAGCTGCTGGATGCGTTTCCTGTCGTCTTTCGACTGATGCCGCTGCTCGCGCGCCTGCTCCGCAGCGTTCGCATTGGCTGTCAGACATGCGGCCCGCCAGGCGGCGATCTGTTCGGGATAAAGACCCTTTCGCCGGCAGTACTCGGCCAGCTCCGCGGCATTGAACGGGGCGGTTTCCAGCACCACCGCAAACTTGTCTTCCGAAGACCATCCTTCGGGATTCTTCCCATCGCCCGGCACGACCAGCCCCTTTCCTTTCGCCTGTCGGCGCCACGTGTACAACGTCTGCTCGGTAATCCCCGTTTCCCTGGCCAACGCTGAAACCAGCGCGTTTTCTGGCGGCATCATGCGACGAACCAGCGCTTCCTTTCTTTCTGCTGAGTAGGCTTTCATTTACCCCTGATTTTACCGCCCCCGGTCTTCGTCTCTAAGAATCAGGTGACGTGACATCTATCCTGACGCCGGGGGGTTTCCGCAGCCTCAGGCTCCATGTCCCGCTGCCGAGACGGTCCTACTTGTGTATAAGGGAATGGGCTCAAGGCTCTCACGGGCAATTGCCTGTGGGCACGCGAGGTCGGCCCCCAAGCGACCGAAGTCGGCATTCGTGTTGGCGTGCTCAACGATTGAAACAGCCAGCCAAATCATTCTTGGCATCAAATGGCAAGATCGCTTCAGAGACTTCTTGTACCCTACGAAGGAACAACTAAAACTCGGGAAGGCATCATCACGCTGGCTCATGCGCTTTGTATTCGTGACGCGCCTGCGGTATGCCGTTGGCAACAACGTCTCTGGGTTCACGTTAGGCCTATCTGCCAGCTTTTGAAATGAAAATCATCAGCCTCCACGCATTGGTACTCTTCGTCGAGCACGGCGACATAATTTCAGCAGCCAAAGCTGCAAACCTACAGCCCTCCAGGATCCGGTACCAACTCCGCTTGCTGGAAGACAACCTGTGTGCACCGCTGATCAAGAAATACCAGGGGAAATGCCTGCCTACGCCCCTCGGGCGCGAGATCTACGGTAAGGCAGTGCGCACGCTGGCCATGTGGGGCGCAATTCTTGAAGACTCGCGGCGCGGGAATTCAACACCGACGGGACAGTCCGCAGACCTACTGCCTGGCGAGGTGTTCGGTGATTCGGCTGAGTAGGCCTAGTAATTCCTCGCCCGCCTCACTGGTCTCCACGATATTGCCCCGGTGGACAATGCCGCGGAACGTCTCCAGCGAATGCCGATTGGATCGGCGGCGTTGAACTGTCGATTGGCGCGATCAAGCGGACACGGCGCCCGCGTATTGCTGCTGGTCGTGCGCACCACCTTGCCGCGGACGACACCGCGCAGCCTTCGGAGGCGCTTGAGCCGCTCGACGGTGCAGCGGGCCACCGGAATGCCCTCACGGTTCAATTGCCTCCAGACCTTGTCGGCGCCATAGACCCGCATGTTGGCTTGCCCAGACGTGCTCGACGTGCGTGATCAGAACATCGGCACGCCTGGTCCTGGCACTGCGCAGGGCGGGATTGCGCCGCTGAGCCGCGTAAGGCCAATAGCCCGACGGCGCGATCCGCAGCACCTGCAGATCGGCTCGCCCCCGAAGCTGTCGTGGTACTTGTCGATGAAGGCCCACATCGCTCCAATCGGCGGTCGAGGTCCGCCTGCGCGAAAAACGCGCTGGCCAGCTTCAGGATCTCATTGGCCCTGCGCAGTTCCTTGACCTCGCGTTCCAGCGCCTTGATGCGCTGCTACTCACTGGTGCCCGGTCCTTCGCGCTGCCCAGTATCCCGCTCATGCTGGCGAACCCAACTCAACAGCGTTCGTGACGTGCAACCGATCTTGGCAGCTATCGATTCGACGGCTACCCACTGGGACGGATAGTCCCCTCCCGATTCGGCGACCGTGTGCACGGCTCGCTCGCTGACATCGGGAGAAAACCTGACTGATTTCTTCATCGTGGCTCCATTCTCTCAGGAGCTGGAGCCTCCTCAAAACCCGGGGCGGTTCACTTTCTTCTTGCGTTCAGTGTTCTCGGAAAACAAACAGAGCATGGGCTCGATGAAATCCTACGGCAAGTCAAAGCCGAGTATCAGTTGCTCGTAGCAGAAGACACCAACTAACCTTCCGCCCCGCATTGAGCTGCCCGCTTCCCGCGCGTCGGACAATGTTGACGTTGCGGGTAGACCTCGCGCGTCGATGGAAATCGGTTCTCAATGACACCTCTGGCACGTTGAGGACGGTCCAAAGCAGCGCAGACGTGCCGCTGCGTATCATGGCCATACCCGCACCTTAGCGCCGATACTCATCAGTCAAGCGGATTCCCTATCCCACCAGCCAGTTCCCGCTGCAGGCGCCGCGTACCGTATGTCTGACGCGTGCGCTTGTGTGCTGCCCGGCTCAGCGCTCGGCACATAATCTGCCAGTGGCGCCCAACCTACTGGAGCAGAAGCTTGAAGCCGACAGGCAAAACGCCGCGTGGGTAACTGACATCACGTATATCGCGGCCGATGAGGGGTGGTTGTGCGTGGCAGGAATCAAGGACCTGTACACGTGCGAGATCGTGGGCTACGCGATGGGGCCCAGAATGACACAGGTACTGGTAGGCGAGGCGCTGTTCCGGGCGGTGCGTAGCAAACGGCCCCGGCCCGGCCTGATTCATCGAGCCAATGCCTCCATCATGATTCGCCGTCGTCTTTGGCATCAAATGGCAAGCTCTGGGCGGCCCCCCCTCATATGATGCTAATTTAGTTAATGGTGCGAACAACACGCGCTGCCATCAGCGGCCACGCATCGGAAAAATGCGAGGCCGGCGGATGCAGGTTGTCATCGAATCTGGAGGGTCAAATGTCTCACATATGCGTTGTCGCTGCATATGCTGCCACTCACGGGAGCACAAACGAACGGGCCGACCGTCGGCGTCACGGTGCATTTCTGATCTCAGCAGCATGTCAGGTTGTTAGCAATCAGGGGGAGAGCATATGAAGATCTCTCGCCGTTCTATGCTATTAGCTGGATCGAGCTTATTCGCCAGCCTGGCAATGGCTCGCTCAGCGCTCGCCGAGCAGGGCGCCTTTTACGACCTTGGCGAAGGCTCGGAGGATTTTAGTCTGGCGATCGATGCTTACATCTTCGGATACCCATTGGTGACGATGGAGATGACCCGTCGGATCATCACCAATGTCGCCGAGCCAGGGGGAGTACGGGGTCCGATGGGGCATATCATCAAGGCGCGCAGCTACCCCGACGCATCATTCAGGGATGTCACGGCGCCGAACGCCGACACGCTATACACAAACGCCTTCTTTGATGTTGGCAGTGAGCCCTGGGTGCTCAGCATCCCCGATATGAAAGGCCGTTATTCCCTGATGCCAATGCTCGATGGCTGGACGACGGTGTTCCAAGTTCCGGGCAAGCGCACGACTGGAACAGGAGCGCAGACCTATGCGATATCTGGCCCGGGCTGGAAAGGAACACTGCCGGTGGGCGTAAAGGAGTACAAATCGCCCACCAGTATCGTATGGCTGCTCGGCCGAATTTATTGCACCGGAACGCCGGAAGACTACGCTGCGGTTCACAAATTGCAGGACGAATTCAAGCTCGTTCCCCTCAGTGCGTATGGCAAGCCTTACACACCGCCGTCAGGCAAGGTCGATCCGACCCTCGACATGGTTACAGCAGTGCGTGATCAGGTCAATCGAATGGATGCCGTGTCTTACTTCACGCTGCTTTGTGAACTGATGAAGACGAACCCGCCGTCAAGTGCCGATGCGACTCATGTCGCAAGGTTCGAGCGCATCGGCATCGTCCCTGGTAAAGACTTTGACCAAAGCAAGCTTAAAGCGGATTATACCAGTCGCGTTCCGAAGACCTCGGTCGACAGCATTATGCAGCACTATAAGACACTCAAGGACGAGAACGGCTGGTCGTTCACGACCAACACGGGAATCTACGGCACCGATTACTTGATGCGGGCTCTCATAACCGCTGTCGGGCTTGGGGCTAACCGTCCTCAGGATGCGATCTATCCGATCTCGAAGGTGGATGCGGAGGGGCGTCAATACAACGGGTCGAACAGGTATGTCATGCGTTTCCCTAAAGGTCATTTGCCGCCTGTAGAGGGGTTCTGGTCGTTGACGATGTATGACGATGGATACTTCTTCGTGAACAACCCGCTCAACCGATATTCGATCAGTCCGCGTCAAAACCTGCAGGTCAACCCAGACGGATCGACCGATCTCTACATACAGAAGGATTCGCCTGGTAAGGATAGGGAGTCGAATTGGCTTCCCGCACCTCCCGGGGAGTTTATCCTGATGCTGAGAACGTATTGGCCGAGCGAGGCAGGCCCGTCCATCATCAACGGAACATGGGCCATTCCTGCTGTCCGGAAAGTCAGTTGAGAGTCTAAGCTAATCCCACTCAAGTGAGCTGCAAGAAAGCGCACTTCGTGTGGTTCACGATACGTAACCTGACAGGAGGGCAACGTGTCAATCAGCATGACCTACGCTGTCGAATTGCAACCATAACGCAGCCAACTTCGGCGGGAAATGGTCGTTGCCTGTTTCGCCCGCTCGCTTGCACGCATCCTGGCGGCAGCGTCTTTGGCATCAAACGGCAAGCCCTGGGAGAGACGCCGTCATAGAATCCGCAAGATAATGGTACGACCAGCACGTGCTGCCATCAGCGGCCACGCATTGGACGAATGCGTGGCCGGCGGATGCAGGTTTTCATCGGATCTAGAGGGTCAAATGTCTTATTCATCTGCGGTGCGCACAGTCGCCCTGGCTTTAGCAACCTTGGGGATGGCAAATGCGCAGGCCGCCGCCGATACGGCGATACCCGTAGGTATCGACAATTTTGCCCGTGCCGAGTCTGATCTCTACATGGGCAAGATGGTGTCCGACGGCAGTTTCGGCAAGCTTGTTCATAGCCGGGAGCCAGCGTCCATCGATGCCCAGAATGTCATCCGGATGAACCGGGACACGCTCTATTCAGGAGGCGTGTTCGATCTTGATGCGGGCCCTGTCACGATCGAGCTGCCTGAGGCAGGCGAGAGATTCATGTCGATGCTCGTGGTCGACGAAGACCACTACGTACCCGCCGTCTTTTATTCCGCGGGCCGCCACGTGCTGACGAAAGAGGAAATCGGCACGCGCTATGTCTTTGTCGCTATCCGCACGTTGGTGGACCCAGCGGATAAAAAAGACATTGAACGGGTGCATGCGCTGCAGGACGCCATCCGGGTCAGCCAAGACAAGGCCGGGGAGTTTGTCATTCCGAAATGGGATCAGGCGAGCCAGAAGAAGGTGCGTGATGCCCTGCTGGTGCTGGCCTCGACCCTTCCCGACTATAACCAGGCGTTTGGTTCCAGGGGCTCGGTCGATCCCGTCCAGCATCTGATCGGGACCGCGGCGGGATGGGGCGGAAATCCCAGTAAAGACGCCATCTACCTCACGGGAGTGATGCCGCAGAACGACGGAAAAACGGTGTACCGGCTGAATGTCGGGTCCGTTCCCGTCAATGCGTTCTGGTCTGTCGCCGTCTACAACGCCGAGGGCTACTTCCAGAAGAATCCCTACGGCGCCTATTCATTGAATAATCTCACCGCCGAGAAGAACGCTAATGGGTCGATTGACATTCAGTTCGGCGGTTGCGACGGAAAGATCGCGAATTGCCTGCCCATCATGCCAGGCTGGAACTACACAGCGAGGCTGTATCAGCCGGGTGAACAGATTCTGAGTGGCCAATGGCGTTTCCCGCAGCCACAGCCCGTGGCTCGATGAATCCGGAGTCCTCGTATGTACAAAATCTCCGTCTTCAACCGCACACTGGTAGCCGCTGGCGGGCTGCTGTGCATGTCCGCTTCCGGGTGGCTCGGTGCGCAAGCGCTTACCCCTGCGCCGGGAAAAGTTACCGATCCGCACTTCGAATTGGCCCCCGGCTACCTGAAGCAGGCGGACCTCCCAAATAGCTTGCAGCTCCTCGGTCCCCCTCCCTCGAAAGACAGCGCCGCGTTTGCGCATGACGAAGAGGCAAGAAAAGCCGCCCTCGCGCTGAGTGGAACCGCCCGCTGGGAGATGGCCAGACGAGATGCCGATCTCAGGTTCCCAGCGCCTGCGGAGAATTTCTCTTGCGCCATGGGCGTCAGGATCGACGAGCAATACACGCCCCAGACCTATCAGGTTATGCAACGTGTATTGACGGACGCAGGGCTTTCCACCTATGGCGTCAAGAACAAATACAACCGAACCCGGCCGTTTGCTTTGCATGACGAAGGGACATGCACGCCGCAGGATGAGGAAATCCTGCGAAACGATGGCTCTTATCCTTCGGGCCACACTGCTGCGGGATGGGCCTGGGCTCTCGTCCTGGCCGAAATCCACCCGCAACGAGCGAATGAGTTGCTGGCGCGCGGCCTTGCGTTCGGGCAAAGCCGTGTGATTTGTAATGCGCATTGGCAAAGCGATGTTGACGCCGGGCGAGTGATGGGCGCTGCAACTGTCAGCAGGCTTCAAAGCGACGCCGGTTTCCAGGCCGACCTGGATGCCGCGGAACAGGAGTTGAAGAACGTCAAGGCGGCGGGAGGAAGTGCGCCAATGGACTGCTCTGCCGAGGCCGCCGCGTTTTCATGAGAACGGTTTCACACGGACTTGGCGATATGGGGAATGCGGCCAACCGGACACGGGCCGGGTATCTCCCGCGTTGCGGCTGGTCGCTATCGAGGGGACAGAGGAGCGCCGGCCTTCTGTTCACCCTGTTGCTGGCGGCTGCCTCGGCGTTGCCGGGGGCCGCGCGAGCAGATGAAAACGGCCGCGTTGCGGACTCCCCCCCAGCGGCAAGGCCAGAAAGCAATTCAGATTGGCAGTTCAGCGTAAGCCCTTATCTCTGGATGGCCGGGGTCCAGGGTACGGTCCGGCAATTTGATTCTCCGCCTGCCAGGATCAAATCTGACTTCGGGCAGATTTTTAATGAGCTGGACTATGCATTCATGGGGATCATCGAGGGGCGTCGCGGCCGCTACAGCATCTTCGCCGATATGGCGTATACGAAGACCTCTGTCAGAGACTCTACGCCCAAGGGCGTCTTGGCGGAAAAAATCGGTGTGACCTCGCAATCATTCTCGGGCCTGCTGGGGGGGGGATACACCGTGCATAGCACGGATCGTTTGCATCTGGACTTGATTGCCGGGGTGCGTGTCTGGAGCGTGAGCACTAAATTGAATTTTCATGGGGGAATTCTCGACCATGTGAAACAGCGCGACAGCGCTACCTGGGTTGACATGGTTGCCGGTTTTCGTGGCACGTATTCCTTTACCGACAAGGTCTATCTCACCGGTTGGGGAAACATCGGCACGGGCCAGGCTGATCTTGACTGGGACGTGGTTGCGGGCGTTGGTTACAAGATAAAAATCAACCTGTCCGCGATGGCCGGCTACCGGATCCAGGGCGTGGATTATAGGAAGAATGGATTCGAGTTCGACGTCATTCAGAAAGGACCGATCATGGGAATTACCTACCGGTTCTGAGGCTCGCGAGGAGATGATTTGATTTTGGTTGCTAGAGAAGATAACCATAATATTTTGAAGAAATATGAAATCTAGGCCATTGGCGTGTCTTTTTTTGGAAATCGTAATGGGTGCGCCATCGAAATGCCGAGGAGGTTGAGTCAATCACCTCTGCTCGCTGGCGGGCCACAGTGACCGCCGCAATATCAGTGCCACCTTCCTGCAGCCGTTCTTCTTTTACACCAACAATAAGGCATGGACGTTCGGGTTGGATACGGAGAGTTCGTATGATTGGAAGAGACGCAGTGGAGTACTCCAGTCAATTTCACTGTTTCAAAGGTAGTAAAATTGGGTTCGCAGCCGGTCAGCTTCCATATCGGTGCACGCTATTGGGCTGCTGCGCCTGAAAATGGGCCGGATGGCTGGAGTTTCCGGGTCGGCGTGACCTTCTTGTTTCCGAAGTGACCCGGCGCCCGGTGTTCCGAGTTTCCGGCTTCAGCTTTGCGCAAGCCCGGGAGGCTTTGCTGCGCGCATGCCTGGCTTGCAGCGCCATGCCGTCGGGCGGCAGGGATGGGAACTTATCCCTCGCTCAGCCCACCCTGTTGCGAGGCCGGACGGTAGCGCGACGGCGTGTCTCCGGTCCAGCGCTTGAAGGCGCGCGTAAAATGCGCCTGATCGCTGTAGCCGACCATATAGGCAATCTCGGTAGCGCTATATTTCCCGTCGGCAAGCAGCTTAAGGGCTTCGCTGCGGCGCGTTTCATCACGTAGCTCATCGAAATCGACACCACAATACTTGAGGCGGCGTTGCAGCGTCCTGGGAGAGATGCCAATGCTTCTGGAGATGACGGCAAGTTTTGATTGACTTTGATCCGATACCTGCTTGATCAGCATGCCTGCTGTTTCAACCGTCCACTTCAGCGCTTCGGTGGTTTTCCAGGCATCATCGCACATATGTGTCAGCGGCGTGTCGAGCAAATCACGATCAAATTCGATCATGTTGTAGTCTGCATTCATCTCCAGGTTCGGGCCCAGGCATTCTTCAAGCGCCCCGTCTCCTCTTGCCCGTGAGCCTTTGATGTGGACACGTATGGCCGACGCGTCGTTGGCCATAAGAGGGATTTTTCTAAGTACCGCAAGGCTTCCCAGAATGAATTGCCTGGGATCCGACCCGCATTCGCCCGTGAACTGATGGACGAGTTTTGTCGTACGCCCCTCGGTGACGATTTTTATCTGCCCGCCTTGATGCAACAAGGACGCATGCGCAGCGGCCATTGCGCAAGCCTGGGCCAGGTTGGCCGAGCCCAGGATCAATGCACCCCAGGTGCCGAGTGAGCGTATTTCCGTCAGATGACCCACATAGGCGCCGCTGAACGGATCCTGTGCAACCGCTGCCATTTCATTGGCGATATGAAAGCAGACCGCCCGCGGCAGCCATATATCGGGATTCTGGAAAATATTTGGCGAAATGCCGAGACGCTGGAAGAACTCCAGTGGCGACACTCCTCGCATTGCAAGGTAAGGCGCTATCTGGAGAAAACTACCAAGTTTGATGGATGGCGTGGCATTAATCATAAGTGTTCACTCCTGGTTAACACCTGCGCGCCTGCGCGTGGGAATCGCCTTGGCGAGTACGGTGCCGACAACGGGCCGCTTTCTCGAAAGAGACACTGCCAATCAAAGTCCTTTTGGCAGACAGGAAATAGCGTGCCATTTTATCAAAACCCCGTTCCTGTATGAACCCTCTGGAAGTGCGGCGCGCGTCAAGGTAGATGTCGCCTCATTCATGCAGCCAAACGCTGTTTTTCGGCGCCTGGCTTGATACCGGTGGGCACGGCAATCTCGCGCTCCGGATTGAGCGTGAGCTGATGGTCGGCTCCATCGCTCACCCGCAGAGCAATCTGGCGGACTTCTACCGCGAGCTTAGCGACATCTTTACCGTACCGCTCAAGCCCCACAACCGCTGGGGCGGTTCAAGGCGCTGCGCGAGCGCTGGCTCGCCCACATGGAGGCCAGCCGCCGCCGCTGCGTGCTGCCATCGACGAAGCCCAGGAGATGGCCGTGCCGGTCCTCTCGGAGCTGCGCCTGCTCGCGCAGGCACGCTTCGACTCGCAATTGCTGCTGTGCGTGGTGCTTGCCGGCGACGCCCGCCTGCCAGAGAAGTTCAGCCGCGAGGACCTGATCCCGCTGGGCAGCCGCATCCGCTGCCGCCTGGAGCTGGAGAGCGCGAGCATCGAAGAGCTGCAGGCATGCCTGGACCACCTGCTGGCCACCGCCGGCAATGCCAGCCTGATGACCGCGCCATTGCGCCAGACCCTCTGTGAACACGCCGCCGGCAATTACCGCATCCTGATGAACCTGGCTGGCGAACTTCTGGCCCAGGCCGCGCAGCGGGAGCTGCCGCAGATCGACGAGAAGCTCTACCTGGAAACCTACACCGCCTCCCAGAGCCGGCGCACCAGAAGATGAGGCCCCCACCGGCTGTCGCCACGTCCATCACCATGACCCCTTCCATCCATACAACCACGAGTACCACCATGACCTTCCACCAGCCATCCGGCATCACCCAAGGACTGTCCCTGTTCATCGACGCCAACTGGACGCCCGCGCAGGCTTGGGCCGTGATCGAGTTGCTTGACGATCTGCGCGAACGTCTGCATGCACACTACCAACTGGCCTTGGCCGCGTGGCTGACCGAAGACCGCCAGGTGCATCCAGATGGCCGTGACGATGACCTCCACGACAACGACTTCAGATCCAACCATAAGGGGCCCGCCGGGCCCCTTGTTCCATCAGCGCTGCCGCTCCACCTCCGCATCCGGACCGCCCGCGCTTGATCGCCACGTCCATCAGCATCACCCGACGACCTGCAACATTGGCGATGGACCGAACCTCAGCCGACCATCATTTACCGTGCTCGCGCGTCCATCGATTCTCGTGCTCACGCACACTCCGTGTTCTCGAACCGAAAACGGAGTCAGTGGCGTGGTACTGGACGCAGTGGTGGAACGCTTTATCGAACACAGCCCGATCAGCGTGATGGCGCGCCTGGGGTTGCAACGCGCCCTCGATCCGGCCTGGATCGACGAGTTGTTCGAGCAGGAGCGCTCTCGGTGGACGGCTATCGCCTGCGCATCGTGGATGGTAGCCACTTGCCGGCGAGCGAAAAACGCCTGAAACCATTGCGTGGGTTTCGGGGCGCGGCCTTGCCAGGGCAGTCATTGGTGGTTTATGACCCGGATACGGCGATGATCGTCGATCTGGTGCCCTGTGAAGATGCGCATGCGCAGGAGCGGGCCATCATGGAAACCCTGCTCGAGTCGGCCGAGCCGGCCCAGTTGTGGATCGCCGATCGCAACTTCAGCACCCGGGCGATCCTTGCCGGCTTGCAGCATCGCGGCAGCGCCTTCATCGTGCGCGAGCACGGCCGCAATCCGTGCCCCAGCGAGCTGGAGCCGGTACGCGAAATGGGCCGGGTCGAAACCGGTATCGTGTACGAGCAGGCGGTCAGCATCCCGGATGAATCGAACGCGCCGCTGGTGCTGCGGCACATCAAGCTGCATCTGGATGGCGCCACCGAGGATGGTGACACCGTCATCCGCCTGTTGACCAATGTCCCTGCCACACACCTGACGGCCGAGGCAGTCGCCCGCTTATATCGGCGACGCTGGGGCATAGAGAATCTGTTTCAACGACTCGAATCGGTGCTCAACAGCGAGATTCGTTCGTTGAGTCAGCCGCGTGCGGCGCTGCTGGCCTTTGGTGTGGCGGCGCTGGCGTATAACGTGCTAAGCGAGATTGCGACTGCGGTGAGAATCCGCCATGAACTGGATACCAGTGATATCGAACTCTCACCGTATTGCCTCGCCAGCGAAATCCGGGCGACGTATGCCGGCATGATGATCGCAGTGCCGCCCGAGGTGTGGCAGGCCTATGATCTCCTCACCTCAGCTCAGCTCGGTCACAAGTTGATCAAGATCGCGACGCACGTTGGTCCCCGCGTGACGCGCAAACATACGCGGGGACCGAAAGCGCCGAAGAAGAAAGGCTATGTGGCCGGATGCGTAGCACGGCGGCATGTTTCTACCGCCCGTGTCATCAAGGCTGGACGTGTCGTTTGATCACCTTGAAAGGGGTGCATCTCAGACCGCGTCTCTGGGTGGCGCTTCGCGCTAGGACCGCTCCTGACGGGGGCTATGCTTTTCTCCATCGCAGCATTGAAACGAGCAGCCAACATGGTACTCAGGGGTGCAATAGCACTGGTGGGAGATTCGATATTCGCTATTGCGCTTCTAATCGCGAATCGACATTCGGAACGCTTGCGCCTCAGGGGATCGTCGTGACCCCGCCTACCCGACTCTTTTCTCTTGTTCGCTGATCAATAGGTATCAAAGCAGACATCTTTCCCCACAAGGAGTAGTTCTTATGCGCATCCATCCCATGGCTATGTGTGTGGCATCGAAGCCAGCATGGACTCTGTGTCAAATTTCGAGCAGCGTGCTGCAACACATACTTTGCAAAAAGCCGTGTTCTCCCAGAGGCCGTCCGAGGTGCTGGTGGAAAACTCGAATCTCCGCCCGGACGTAGCCAAGGTTGCCATCCTCGGTTACAACTGAAAACTCTTCCGTGGCCCTCACTTCTGCCCACGAAGCGTAAACGCTTGCTCCAGGGGGAGCCTTGTACCGGAGGCTTTAGCTTATCCAGCACAAGGCCATGCTTAAGGGTTTCACTGACGAGTATCTCGGCCTGTCAGTTGATGATCAGCAGCTTCTCTCGAAACTCATTCTGGCTTCACATTGGCTGCTTTCGCCACCTGAGTCCACGTAACCGTGTCTTGCTTGATTAGCTTTGCGAAATCCGCTGATGGGATCCCACCGGGCTGTGCCCCCATGCTCGCTAGTCGCTCCATGATGTCGGCGCTCTGCACGCCCTTCTGCACCTCGCTTTGGAGCTTCTTCACCAGGTCTGGCGGCGTTCCCTTCGGCGCAGCGAGACCAAACCAATTTGTTACCTTGTAGTCCTTCAGTCCGGCTTCAGCAAAAGTAGGCACATCAGGTAGTGTAGGTACACGGCTACCTCCGGTGACCGCCAGCGCGCGAGCCTTGCCTCCCTTGATCTGCGGGATTGCGGTCGGGGTAGCGGTGATCAGCAGATCGACATTCCCGGCGATCAACCCCATCAACGCTTCCCCCGCACCCTTGTAAGGGATATGCGTCAAGGCGGTGCCTGAACTCTTCTCGAAGACCTCTGCGGCCAGATGCGTGGAGCTGCCCGCGCCGCCGGAGCCGAAGTTAAGCTTGCCGGGGTTCTGTTTGGCGAATGCGATCAGTTGCTGCAGGTCCTTGAACCGAGACCCGGCGGGAACGATGATGATCACCGGCGTTTGCGCAATGGTGGTGACTGGCACAAAGTCATGTGCGTGGTCCCAAGGCAGCGTCTTGAAGAGCGACGGCAGCATCGTGTACGTGGTGTCGTTGGCCAGCAAGGTGTATCCATCCGGTGCGGCACGTGCGACTTGCATGGTGCCGATCGTACCGCTGGCTCCCGGCTTGTTTTCGACAAAGAAGGATTTGCCAGTGCTCTCGCTTAGCTTTTGCGCGACCTGTCTTGCAACGAAGTCGGTGGTGCCGCCAGCCGAATAGGGCACGACGATGCGAACGGGCTTGGTGGGCCACGTTTGCCCATGACCGGGAAGGCTCGCACAAACCAGTGCGACAGTGGCGATCAGGCGGGTCAACATACTAGTTAGTCTCCTTGGGATTGGTTCGTGGGTGTACGAGTTGCCTGCTAGGCAGCCACAGGTGATCGATGGCCTGATGGGTCGGCTGCTACCGCTTCTTTTCGATGCATGCAGTCGTGTTCGTTTCGCTCGTCGCGAGACGGGATCAAAGTTTCAACGCTCCTGCGCCCCGAGCACGTCGCGCTGCGGCGTACCGTCATAGGTCCACAGGAACTGGCGCGGGATCGGTCCCTTGTTGCGGCCGCCTTGGTTGGTCTGCTCCCACGCATGCGCAAGGATGCCGACCGAGCGTGACAGACAGAACAGCCCGCGCGCCAGTGGTGCCGAGAAACCGAGTTCGGCATAGATGGCGGCGGTGGCGCCGTCGATATTCATCGGAATTGGCTTGCTGCGGCCTACCGCCAGTGCATCCTCGATGGCCAGGGCAATCGCCGCGTAGCGCCCGTTCACCACGCCATCGACCGCGGCCTGCTCCACCAGCGCGAGCAGGCGCGGCGCGCGCGGATCGACCGGATGGAAGCGGTGGCCAAAGCCCGATACGAACTTGCCGTACAGCTGGCGATAGTGCTGAAGCCCAGCGGCGACGGCATCGTCCAGGGCGCTGCCCGCGTCGATGCGGGCGGCGACGTCCTCATACAGTGCCACCGCTTGCTCGCCAGCACCGCCATGCACATCGCCCAGCACGTTGACGGCGGAGGCCATCGCATTGTTCAGCCCCACGCCACAGGTCGCGGCCATGCGTGCGATGGCGATGCTGGGCGCCTGCGGACCGTGGTCGACCGCGGCCATCAGCGCCGCGTCGAGCAACTCGCCTTGGCCCGGCTCGGGCAGCTCGCCGCGCAGCATCAGCCAGATCATCTGCGCGAACGAGACGCGGCCGATCAGTTGCTCGATGGGATAGCCGCGGTAGCGGATCTCGCCCGGGCGCATGTCGATGATTTCGGTGCGCCACCAGTCCTGCGACAGCCGCTGGCCGGCGTCCATGGTGCTATCCGCCCAATTCGGTTCCTTGTCGATGCCGCTCATACCGCGCGCTCCTCGCTGAGTTGGTTGATGTCCGCGTCGCTGTAGCCCAGGCTGCCCAGGATCTCGCGCGTATGCTGGCCCAGTTCGGGCGGCGGCGTGTCGACTGCCGGCGCCTCCCGGTTGAGCTTGAAGCCGGTTCGCACGACGCGGATGTCGCGGCCGACGCCGGGCGCATTGGCAAAGCCGCCGATCATGCCGCGGTCGCGCACCTGCGGATGCGCCAGCGTGTCGGGCACGCTCAGGACCGGACCTGCCGGCACGCCGGCGTCGTTCAGCAGCGGCCACCAGTCCGTGGCCGGCTTCTTGGCCAGTTCCGCTTCCAGTGCAGCGGTCAGCGCAGCGCGGTTGGCCAGCCGCGCCTGGCGCTGGGCAAAGCGTTCGTCGATGGCCAGCTCGGGCTTGCCCACCACGCGACACACGGCCTCGAACTGCTCCTGCTTGTTGGCGGCGATATTGAGCAGCCCGTCGCTGGTGCGGAAGGTGCCCGACGGGCTGGCGGTCATGTTCTCGTTGCCCATTGGCACCGGGTCCCTGCCCGCGATCAGGTGGTTGGACACGACCCAGCCCATGGTGGCAAGCGTGGCCTCCAGCATCGACACGTCAATGAAATAGCCCTCGGTGCGCTGGTGGTCCGCCAGCGACGCCGCCACGGCAAAGGCCGCGGTCAGGCCGCCGATGGTGTCCGAGACCGGGTATCCGACCCGGTACGGCGCGGTCTGCGCATCGCCGGTGATGCTCATCACGCCCGACATGCCCTGGATGATCTGGTCATAGGCCGGCAACTCCGCGAGCGGCCCGTCCTGGCCGAAGCCGGAAATCGCGCAGTAGATCAGGCGCGGGTTGTCCTGCTTCAGCGTTTCGTAGCCCAGGCCCAGCCGGTCCATCACGCCGGGCCGGAAGTTTTCGACCAGCACGTCGGCGCTGCGCACCAGCTTGCGGAACACTTCCTTGCCGCGCGCATGCTTGAGGTTAATGGTGATCGACTGCTTGCCGGGGTTCTGTGCCAGGAACGACACCCCCATCAGGCGCTGGTTCAGCTCGGCATCGGCGCCGAGCTGGCGCGCGAGGTCACCGGTGCCGGGAGTTTCCACCTTGATGACCTCGGCGCCCATATGGGCGAGCTGGTGGCAGCAGAAGGGCCCGGCCAGCACGTTGGTGAGGTCGAGCACGCGGATATTGCGCAGGGGCTTTTGCATGACAGGTTCCGATGGGATGGCTTATTCGACACGCGCGCCGGACTGACGCACAATGTCGCCCCAGCGTGTGTTCTCGCTCTGGATAAAGGCGCCAAGGTCCTTGGCCGAGCCGCCACGCGGCTCGCTGCCTTCTTCACGCAGCTTGCTGACGGTGTCCGGCTGCGCCAGCGCCTTGTTGACCTCGGCATTCAGGCGCACCACCACTTCCGGCGGCGTGCCGGCCGGTGCCACCAGTGCCTTCCAGTCTTCTGCCTGGAAGCCGGCATAGCCTGACTCTGCAATGGTAGGCACAGCTGACAGCAACGGCATGCGCTTGGCCGAGGTCACCGCCAGCGCGCGGACCTTTCCAGCCTTGATCATGGGCATGGCGATTGGGGGCGTCGCGAAATAGAAATCGGTCTGCCCGCCCATCAGGTCGGTCAGCGCCGGCGAGGCACCCTTGTACGGCACATGCAGCATCTTGATGCCGGCGCGCCGCGCGAACATCTCGCCGGTCAGGTGTCCGACCGTGCCGGTGCCGGCGGAAGCCATCGACAGTTGCTTCGACTTGGCCGCGGCCACCAGGTCGGCAACGTTCTTGTAAGGAGCGTCGTTGCGCACGATGAGCACCACAGGTTGTGCTGCTACCAGCGCCACCGGCGTGAAATCCTTCTGCGCGTTGTAAGGCATCTTGGGGTACAGCGTCGAGTTGATCGCCAGGTTGGCGGTCTGTCCCATGCCTAGCGTGTAGCCGTCTGGCTTTGCCTTGGCCACGCTGTCCAGCCCGATATTGCCGCCAGCGCCGGCGCGGTTCTCCACCACCACGTTCCACTTGGTGGCAATGCCGATCTTGTTGAACACCAGCCGCGACAGCACGTCGGTGCCGCCAGCGGGCGGGAATGGCACAATCAGGCGAACCGGCTTCGAGGGATAGACATCGGCTGCAACTGCGCTCGTGGCGCCAACGGCGAGCAACGCGGACAAGGCGCATCCGAGCAGCGCGCGAGCAACGGTATGTCCAGGTGCTGTGGCGATCCTGTGATTAATGAAATCGTGTTTCATATCGTCTCCAGTTCAGACGGCAAAAGGTCTCCGTCCGACGAGCGTTTTGCTCTGGTTTAGAAATCTGGAAAGGTGGCGCCTGCCGTCGGCTCTCAGGCAGCGCGCCGGTTTCGGCTGTCAGGTGGGTTCGTCGAGCCGATAGACGGCACTGGCAGTCCCCCGGAAAAGCGCATCGCGCTCAGCCGCACTGGCCTTTGCAGTCAGGCGCTTGAAGGCGTTCCAGCCGTTGCTGTAGGGGTACGAACCCTTGTCGACCGGAAAATTGCTTTCGAACATGCAGCGATCCGCGCCAAATGCCTCAATGCAGGTGAGCATCCAAGGCTTCCACGTTTCGGCGAGTTCGATCGACGACGGGGGCCGCTCACCCTGCTCAAAGTCAAAGCCGTTGATACGCATCCCCAGTCCACCCAGCTTGACATGCACGTTTGGCAGGCGAGCCAGTTTGCGCATGTCGCGCGACCAGCGTTCAAAGACTTCGGCTTGCTTGTCACGGTATTGACCGATGCGGACCACGCCGCCGCAGTGGTTGACGATGACCGTGATGTCCGGATTGGCTTTCGCCAGGTCAAACAATTCGGGCAGTTGCGGAAAGAACAGCCAGGCGTCGTAGGAAAGCCCAAGCTTGGACAACTCCGAGACCCCAGCGCGATACTGAGGATCCTGCAATAAGCCTTTGGGTGGCGCGGTGAGCGGATTGGCCAGCGACATGTCGGCATCCCAGGTGGTGAGATGTCGGACGCCACGAAAACGGCCATGCCCTGCCTCAATGTGTGCCTCTAGGACGCCGCGCACGGCGGCGCCCTGCCGTAGGTCTGCGTATCCAACTATCCCTTTGGCTACCTCGGCTTCGTCGGCCTGGGGCGCCGCGGTCGTTGCTATTACGAACTCGGTCTCGCCGACTGCACGTAGCGCGTCGGGGCCCGCCGTCCGGTAGCGGGTCAGCGCCTGCATGTAGACGGACGCACGGACGTTGTGTCCGGAGCGCAAGTCCCCCATATAGTCGTCGAGAAGGTAAGTCCAGCCTGGACGCTCGTAGAAGTGGTGATGCGCATCGACGATCGGCAACTCCGGTTCCAGCGCCGGTTCAATCCCGGCTGCCAGCCATTCCGGGCGAACGGGAAAATAGTTACCTATCAGCGTATTCATGGACAGTTTCGGTCTGGGGTGTCATGCAACAGGTCATTGGCGCGGAAGTTGTTCTTTTGAATAGAACATGGTTCTGCTGAAAAGAACTTTAGTACCGCGAGTGAGCGAGGAGTATGAGGGTATACGCTAATCCATCGATTCTTTAGACTTGTGTTCTACTAGGCAGAACTATTTGAAGCCCCCATCCCCATGGACGAGAACCAAACATCCGCAACGAGTGACGTTACCGACGCCGCTGCATCCGAGAGTTCCAGCGGCGTGGCAGTGCTGGACCGCGCCTTCGCCATCCTTGGCGCATTCGGCCCGACCGATGAGCGCCTGACGCTGACGGAGTTGTCGCGTCGCACGAGCTTGTACAAGAGCACTGTGTTACGTCTGCTCGCTGCCCTGGAGCACGGCGGCTTTATTCGCAAGCTGGAGGACGGACAGTATGCGATCGGCCCGCAACCCCTGCGGTTGGCGGCTATTTATCAGCGCTCGTTCCGTGTCGGTCCCGTCATCGAGCACCTGCTGGAGCAACTCAGCCGCGAACTCGGCGAGACCGCGTCGTTCTACGTCAGGCAAGGGGACCGGCGACTCGTGCTGTATCGCGTCGAGCCTGCGCGCGCCGTGCGTGTGTCCATTCGTGTCGGCGATGAATTCCCCATCGACCGCGGCGCCTCAGGCAAGGTGCTGCTCGCCTTCAGCGAGCCCAACGATCAGCGTTGGCGCGATGTGCGCGAGCGCCTTTGGGCAGTGTCATATGGAGAGCGGGATGCCGAAACCGCTGCTGCCTCAGCGCCTGTTCTCGGTGCCATGGGAGACCTGGTAGGAGCACTGACATTGTCCGGGCCGAAGCAGAGGCTCGGGCCTGCGCCGACCATGTTCGCGGCCGTGGCAACGCTGCTGAAGGCTGCCGGGCAGGCAACTGAGATTTTGGGCGGCAATAGAGCCCGTTTCGATGCCGGCATTGCTAAGCTGCATATAGAACAGCTCATCAGCGGCGGTGCCAACGCTCAGGAAACGATGTGACGTGCTTATATGAACACCGCCCGGGATGCCAGGATTCGTTGAAGGGTTTTGGCTTGTAGGTATCGGTTGCTATCTTATACATGGCCCCCCCTCTTTGCCAATGACTTGCTCTACGGCGTGCAGGAGATGGATTGCCTTATACATACGGCCTGCGCGATGGCGCTCGTACGCGCCTGGCCCCAATGGATTTCGCTCGGCGACCCCTTCATATATCCGCGGCCTTGTAGGCCCTAAGTCTGCGCTGGATCTGTCACCGACGGTCCAACCTGTTTGCCAATCAGATGGACGATGCAGGTCTGCAGCATCGTTTGGGGGAACACCGCGTTCAGGGCCTGCTCCATACCCTTGAGGCCGTCAGTCACCGCGATCAGGATGTCTTGCGTGCCACGGGTCTTCAGGTCATTGAGCACCTTCATCCAGAACTTGGCACCTTCGGTGGACTCGATCCACAGGCTCAGGATGTCGCGCGTGCCGTCTGGCAGCACGCCCAAGGCCAGGTAGACGGCCTTGTTGCGCGCACGGTCATGCCACGGACGTACATGGCGATGATCTTGTCGTCGAAACCGGTGAAGCGCCGTTCGTGCTTAGGAATCAGGATCGGATCGAAGCTGCCGTCGCGGTCGCTCGGGATGCTTTCATCAGCAGTCCATGATCGATCTGATCAAAGGCTGCCTTGATGTCAAATTCAACTACCCAGTCATATCGCCAGCAGCGTTCACGAGTGATCGCCACCGCCTGCTTCGCCGACCGCCCCTGTCGGGAACCTGGCGTCCCACCACACCCTGGCGCGCAGGCTCGAAATAACGAAGGTACGATCCAGCGTATTGCCGACGAGACCCAGGTCCGCGCGCTTTGCTGGCCTCGACCTTGACCTGTGACGGCGTTCATTCGCGCCTACGCTGGCGTGGTGTACATAAGCGGTTCTTGTGATGCCGAAAGCGTGGAAATTTGAGCAAGAATGGTGATGGATGAGGGAGAGGTTCCCTCAGGGAGCGTGCACGCACGCGCGTGAGGGAAGATGTCGTCTTTATTGTGTCGAGCAATAAAGGAGGCCGCGTCGGATTGCAAGCGGTCCAGGGTGACACCGAGGGTGATCGCCTTGTGGCGGTATTGCGCCTGCTGCTGGCCCCGGCCTGACCACGCTGGCTGAGGGGCGCTTGGCATTGGAGGACCTCCCGCAGAACTTGTCGATAGCGGAGTCACTCGCACTGCCCGTAGCCTGCTCCCGTTATCCACTCCGGAAGGGCGGTAGCCTTCCCAGAAAGGACTACACGTGCAGCGCTCTCCGCGTCCGTGGGATCCGACCTCCCTCGAGACCGGCGCGCCGCCCGGTCAGGACGATTGACTTCCAGTACCTCGATCTCGTGATCGCGTAGCACGCGGGCCGGGCCAGCTCCGTAAGAAGCGGCTGCGGGAACGATTCGGTGTCGGGCCTCAGACCGCTGCGGTGCTGGTTGCCGTTGCTGGTGACAACCCAGAACGCCTGAAAAGCCAAGCTGCACAAGCAGGCCTTTGTGGCACCAGTCCTTTGCATCCCACGCCTACGTTGAGCGCCGAACGAACGAAGGCATGTCGAAAAAGGAAATCCATCGCTGCCTCAAGCGCTATATCGTCAGGGAGCTGTACTCACTCATCCTGGCCGATCTGGCCGATTCGACGCGCGCCGCTTGACATAGGAGCGTCATCGCGGTGATGGAGCGGTTCTTCCTGAACCTGAAGATGGAGCGCGTGTGGCAGCGTTAATACGCCGACCACGACGAGGCCCGGTGCAATATCACCCATTACATCGTTGGCTTTTACAAGTATGTTTCATACTGCCCCACCTCGCTATGTGGTTGATAAGTCTAGAGAACCTTGCCGCGTCGTTGGCATTGTGGGGTGGCCACGCCGTGCCTGGGCACGCGCCACGAGGTCGGCAACGCGATCGGCAGCGAGGGAATGACGATTGAAGATCCACGGTCCATTGGGCAATGGGTGCTCTGCGGCGACTTCGCCGCGTTCGACCGCAAGCCTGAGGGTCTTGGGACTAATACCAATGAAGGCCGCAGCCTCGGTCAGATTCATCCATCCTTCGGCGGTCCGCTGCTCGCTTGAATAGACGGCAATCCGATGGTGGCTTCGCAGCGCAGTGACACGTTCCTGTGTCCAGTAATTGCCGCGTCCGGTTCGAAGGTCATTGCGATTGAGTATGCTGGCGATCAGCAAATCGGGACAGATCCGGGCAAGTGAGCGTACGGCATCAATTGCTTCGGGGGAAGTATGAGAGGCGTTCTGTCCGCGGCGCCGTCGTGGCACCCGAACCTCGGTATGTACGCCGCCTTTCCAGTGGATCACAAGCACGATTTCGTTCGTTGCATTGTCCACATCGACGACCACTTCATGGATCAACGTTCGTACAATACGCTTCCTCAGGCGGGCGTCGGCCTCTGGCCATATGGACTCCAGCGCCGTAGCAAGGTCGGCAAACTCCTCTGGCATTGCTGAGGGGATCTGGCCGGATGCGCCTACCTGTTGCTCGATGCGCGATTGCAGTTCCTTGACCCTCAACAGGGCATCATTCCAGCGCCGCTCCAACTCGTCGGCGACCAGTCGATTCTCGGGGTCGGCAGCGTCATACTGCTTCTGCGCCCGCTGCGCGGCATAGCGGGCCGCCTGCAGATCTCGCTGCAGCGCTGCCAGCACCTCATCTTGTTTCCGCGTCTCTTCTTCGCGAGCCACGATAGCTGCCTCGATTGCTGCAGGTTGAACGACCTGAAGGACCGCCTGTGCAATGGCCGCGTCGATGCGTGTGCCACCGAATGCGATACAACGGGGCTGCCCTTTGTCCAGCCAGGCGCGATGACAGGAGTAGCGCAAGGCGTCATGCTGCTGGCCCGTGTAGTGTAGCGTGAGCTTGCTCGCGCAGCGACGGCACCGCAGCAGCCCCGCCAACAAAGCCTCCCCGCTCTTCGGCGCACCAGCATGTCCGGCCATCCGCACGTTGGCACTGATCGCGCGCTGGATTCGTTCGAACTCGTCCCAGGCAACGTACCCATCATGGGCTTCGGGAATCAGCGACAGCCATTGATCTCGCGGCTTGCGGCGATCACGCTTACGTGGTTCGCCGTCTTCATAGTGAATCGTGCATTCCGTCTTGCCATAGGCATATGCGCCGCCGTAAATCGGATTGGTCAGGATCTGGTAGACCGTGCCGTAGCTGGGTCGCTTCCAGTGGATTTCTCCGCGCGGTGTGCACGCCGGAAGCTGCAGCCCGTGCTCGAGGAACCATAGCAGTGTCTGGCGTACCGAACCGATCGCGCCGAACTGGCGGAACACCGACCGGATGGCCTCCTGCACACGCAAATCCGGATCCTTCTCCAGGCGCTGGTCTTCGGTCTTACGGTAGCCAACCGGCGCTGCTACGATGAGCTCGCCTCGCTTGGCCTTCTCCCGCCGTGCTTCCAGCGACCGCTGACGCAGCAGGTCCAACTCGTATTCGTTGAGGCTGCCCTTCAGCCCGAGCAGCAAGCGATCATTGCTCTGTCGTGGGGCGTAAACAGTTTCCTGATCGACCAGCACAGTGTCGACGACTCGGCAGACTTCGACCAGTTGCTGCCACTCGCGACTGTTGCGTGCGAATCGCGACACCTCGCGCGCGGCAACAGCGCCGACGCGGCCAAGGCAAACCTCTGCCACCATGCGCTCGAATCCCGTACGCGTCTGAGTTCCGGCCGCAGAGCGACCAAGATCCTCATCAATAACCTCGACCTCATGCCAGCCTAACTGGTGCAGCCGATCCTGCATCGCATACTGCAGTTTCTGGCTTTCCAGGTTGTGGTTGACCTGGTACGCCGACGACTGACGGACGTACAGCACGGCTTTGCGTGCCAGATGCTGCGCTCTGATCTTGTCACTCATCATCGGCCTCCCGTTCGTGCACGGTGGCGAGCAGCCCCCCGTCGGTGTTGCCGCAGCAGTTGCGCGAGCAAGCGGATCGTCTGCTGTCGGACCTCCGGCGGCAGGGTTGTCCACTGGGGCGTCTTTGGACAAGGATGGAACAGGTCGAGTTGATTGCCCGGTAGCGGGCTCGTCACGCGTCGCATCAGCACCTCCTGTTTGGGACAAAGGATGGTGCTGCGCTTGTACCATACTGGCTTGGACGGCAAGCGACCTATCGGCCAGCAAGCGTCTCAACTTTCGGAGCGCTTCACAGTTGACTACGGGGGACGCTGCAGAGGTGAGATGACAACAAACTATCGGATCGAACATCCACTGGGGCACCTCCAGCACGCGCGCCGACTCGCGCGAGTCCAGCGCACAGCGCAGAACGATCTCCCCATTCTTCGTGACTGTGTTGAAGATCCACACCCTGCGACCATACCAAGGGTGCCAGCGATACAGAACTTCCCTTGAGTCGGTAATGTGGGCGTTGTGTTGACGGCTTGTACAACCCGGTGCGTTTGCACACAACCCTGGGGTATCTGTCGCCCGCTGCCCACGAGGCGAAATCGACAGTGAAACAACCTATCTGCCTGTCTGAAATAACTGACCACTAGAAAAAAATAAACGGGGCTTTCGCCGCTTTGTGGACATCGCACCTGCTCCCCCTGAAGCGGCCGTTCGGCGCTCTGATCTAAGGTTCCTTTATGACCCTGACGATCGTTGCAAAGAGGCGGCCGAAATCTGCCTCTACCGTGACGCCGCCGAACGGATCGCGGTTTGAGCCAAACGCCTCATCCAGTTCCTTCCAGTCCTCCTCCGTTAGCCATTGACGCGCGGCAGGCAGAATCACCTCTTCTTCCAGACGCCTGTGATTTGCGGAGAACGCAGCATAATCTTCGACCATCTCGCGCAACACCGGGAGCGCAGACTCGCCAGACAGCTCGTATCGGGTGAACTCATGTTCGATGTCTCGCATCCGCGCTTTGCCCTGAACGTGCTGTTCCTCTAGCTCGTCGATGGTTTTGTCAAGGTCGTTAGCACGGTGCCGCAAGCGCGCGAACAGATAGCGCTCTTCCTTGGGATGATGTAGCCGCTCCGGATATTCGCTAATGTAAAACAGCATGGACCGAAACATCACCGGCCTAGGCACATCTACGCCGGCACCGAGCAGTTTGACAAGGCGTTGCATGCCAGTGATGACCATCGATAGCTGCTGATGTTCCTTATGGATGACCAGTACGGCTTTTCTCCCTGCCGGCGTTTGCATACCATCCCCCTCACTTCTGGACGGGGCATCTCCGGAACCCCATGTAAGAAGTATAGAGGGCGCGACGCGTAACCCCACGATCTGCATCCAAGGTCAGTGACGACCAGATCCAGGTCCACTATCGGCCTCAACTTGTCAGGATGAGAGGGTTGCCATGGCGGCTAGAGCGTAAGTTGTTAGATGTCAAGCACTTACAAGGTGATGTATGGGGCCCACATGAGCTGGTGGCTATGGCTGAGGAACTATGGACACAAGACGCCCGCGACAATCGGCTTGAGCGCGGTCGCCAGGCCCTTGCGATCCTACCCGGCCGCGCAAATCCAGACCTGCATCGTGCCGGCCTCGATTGCCTGGGGGAAGCCGCGCAGGCAATCGACCACGGCGATCAGGATGTCCTCCAGGCCGCGGTTCTTCAGTTCGTTGAAGACCTTGAGCCAGAACTTGGCGCCTTCGGTCTGCTCGATCCACAGGCCGAGGACTTCCTTGCGCCCATCGGCGCGGATGCCCAGCGCGAGGTACACCGCCTTGTTCCTGACGGTGCCTTCGTCGCGGATCTTCAGGCGCAGCGCGTCGAAGTAGACAATGGGGTACATCGCCTCCAGCGGACGCTGCTGCCATTGTTCGACCTCGGCCAGCACTTCGTCGGTGATGGTGGAAATCAGGTCGGGCGAGACCTGCAGCCCATACAGTTCCTGCAAATGGCCCTGAATCTCACGCACGCTCATCCCGCGTGCATACATGCTGATTACGTGGTCGTCGAAGCCGGACAGCCGGCGTTGGTACTTGGCGACCAGTTGCGGCTCGAAGGTGGCTTGCCGGTCGCGCGGAATGTCCAGTTCCAGCTCGCCGTTGGGCGTGATGACGGTCTTTGCACTGCTGCCGTTGCGGTGATTGCCGCTCTTGCCTTGCTTGGCCTCGCTGGCCAGATGGTGCGTCAGTTCGGCGGCAAGCATACGCTCGGCCAACTGCTTCTTGAGCAGGCCGGCCAAGCCTGATTCACCGAGAATCGACTCGGCGTCCTTGTTCTGTACCTGAGCCAGCAGTTGATCGATCAACTCATCCGGAAACAGCTTCGGCGCGCTCGATTTCTTGCTCTTCTTGGTCATGCTTGTTGTTTCGGTCATAAGGGCGTTTCTTTCGATATCGTCTCATGACCTCAACACACAAGAAATCTGACAGGCTCACAAGCACGGGGTCACCCTTCGAGAACTCGCGCTCGATGGCTAGAAGCGGCTTCGGACTGGCAACAAAGCGCTCGACCGCGTCGAGCAGTGACACCGACACGAAACCTCGCGTGGCTACGATACTTGGCAACATGCGCTGCCAGTTGTCGATCCACATGCGTGATGCTGCCTGTTCGGCCGCGTCGACCATCCGAACATTGAGCACATCAGCGCTCAACTCAAGGCCCTTCTTCGCTTCTTCATCGATAACTGGATTCGGTAGGAGTACTAACTCCTGGCGGTCGGAGTATGAGATCAGGAAGTCTGCAAGGTACCGCCGTCCGCGACACTGAACGAACCCGGGACGCTTGTTCTATCCGGGCTGGAGCGGCATCGACGTGGCGGCGTTGCCATCCAGCTTCCACGTGGTGGGCGCCACCCCGCATGACTGGCCGGATCGGATTCGATCAAGACCCATTGGTCGAACGCACAGCTTCGGTAGAAAGTGAGCCGCCGCTTCCGTAGAACAAAGGAAAGTTGTCACCGACTCCTGTCTTCAATTCGCGTGACAACGGCAGCGAAACCGCACGCGACATCAATGACATCAATGACTTAAACAAAGCGAAGGAAAGTTGTCACCACGGAAGGATCGCGAACTGTCAATCCAGCGTGTACAACGCGCGGAAACCAGACTTTCAGAACAAAGATTCCAAGACAATAGTCCAGGCTAAGCCATTGCACGATTTTGTCTCTCGTCTGCGCGTAGCTCGCCGCTTAGCCAATCGATCAACCGCTTGGTCTCGGAACGCCCCGTTAGGTGCGAGGCCACCCAAATCGTGAGCCTGTTGGGCCCAGCAACGAAGCCGAACGGCGCGACCAAAGTGCCGCTGTTCAGGTCGTCCTGAACCAGCATGCGCGGTACGTTGGCGATGCCCAATCCACATCGGGCTGCCTGGATCAGTAGATAAAAGTGCGGAAATCCCTCATCTAAAATTAGTTCTCCTATCTCCGGGGCATAACATTCCTTCCATTCCAACCAAGCACGTTCACGAGTGTGTGAATAGATTAGCCGGGCCCGCTGCAAGTCTGTGGTCGTGCGTAGCTCGAGTGTCCTTAGGTATTCGGGTGAGCATACAGGGCCTACCCATTCACTGCAAATATCTGTGCGGATGACATCCCGCGGCGGTTCCTGCGACGACAAGCGAATGGCTACGCTTACCTTGTCGCGCGTGAAGTCGAGGGGCCCCGACGTCATGTGGTACTGCAGGAGCACGTCAGGATTCTTCTGTTGGAAGTTGGACAGTCGGGGCAGTACCCAGTACATCATGATGGATGTTGAGCACGCGAGCGTCAGCGGCCCAGGCTTAAGCTGATCGACGCTGCTTTGGATTTCATCAAAGCCACGCTTCAAACCGGCAGCAAGACGCTGGCCTTCCGGCGTAGGTTCTGCGCCTTGGGCCGTACGCCGCAGCAGGGATATCCCGAAGGTTTCCTCGAGCATGCGGACTTGGCGGCTGACGGCGCCATGGGTAACAGCCAGTTCCTCTGCAGCGGCGCTGAAACTGCAATGCCGCGCGGTAGCCTCAAAGGCGCGCAATGCATTCAATGAAACGCGTCGGGCAACCATACATCTTCTCCTTCCATAAAAAACGGACGACTCGCTGCGCGGCTAACGATGTGAGTTTTTCTCACAGGGTGAAAAGATTATATCGCTTGCTACGCCCTACCCGCCTACCTAAGATCGTCTCATCCACAAGCTTCGGTGTCACGATTGCCCGGCTGCTGGGAGAAAAAATCAGAGGAACCCATGACTATTACCGCTGCACGCGCCGAGTTTACTGCTCGGTACTTCGTTGAGAGCTCGCTTCCCGCCGAGAAGATTGCGCAAGTCATCGCCGGCGAGCAATCAAGTGGCACCTTTTTGACCCTGCCCGGCGAAACTGCCCAGCTCAAGGAGCGCTCCCGCGCCCGTGTCGTGAATATTCATTCATTACCGCCAACGCTAGAGCCTTCACTGCGGAGCGCCTATGTCGAACGCCGCGGCAGCCATGGCGTATTTCACCGCGCCGAAATTGAGATCGCTTTCCCAATCGAAAATGTTGGCCCCAATCTGCCGGTTTTGCTCGCAACCTTGGCCGGCAACTTGTTCGAGTTAGGGGAAGTCACTGGTCTCCGCCTGCTTGACCTGGATATGCCGGTGGACTATGCGTCTCGATTTCCGGGACCCGCATTCAGCATCGAAGGCACCCGCCGCCTGGCGGGCGTTCATGGCAGGCCAATGATCGGTACCATCGTCAAGCCCAGCATCGGGCTCACCGCGGAACAGACTGCCGCGATGGTTGACGACCTCTGCGGTGCTGGCATCGACTTCATCAAAGATGATGAGCTGATAGCCAATCCTCCGTACGAACCGTTCGAGCGCCGCGTGGCGGCTGTGATGTCGGTGCTGCACAAGCATGCCGACCGTCTGGGGCGCATGCCGATGTACGCGTTCAATATCTCGGGCTCGATCGATGACATGCTGCGCCAGCACGATACGGTACTGCAGGCCGGCGGCACGTGCGTGATGGTAAGCGTCAACTGGGCAGGATTCGCGGGCGTGGAACACCTGCGGCGGCACTCACAACTGCCAATCCATGGCCACCGCAACGGTTGGGGCAGCCTAACGCGCCATCCCGCGCTCGGCTTTAGCTTTGAGGCCTACCAGAAGCTTTGGCGCCTGGCCGGTGTCGATCATCTGCATGTCAACGGCTTGCGCAGCAAATTTTGGGAGGCGGATGAGTCGGTGCTGTGCTCTGCGCGCGCCTGCCTGTCTCCATTTGCCGGTGTACCGGCAGTAATGCCGGTGTTCTCATCGGGACAATGGGCCGCCCAAGCGCCGGATATGTATCGGCAGCTGCAATCGACGGACCTCATGCATCTTGCCGGCGGCGGCATCATCGGCCACCCGGACGGCATTCGTGCCGGCGTCGCCAGCATGCGCGAAGGCTGGGATGCCGCAGTCGCCGGGAAAAGCCTTGACTCCGATGCCTTAACCCACCCGGCGCTCGCCCGCGCCCTCTCTCACTTCGGGCGGATGTGAAGCATGGATGCCAAGCCACAGCTGCGCCTGGCTTTTTACGGCGACGACTTCACCGGCTCCACCGATGCGCTGGAAGTGCTTGCATTCGCCGGACTGCGCTGCGCCCTGTTCCTGAAGCCGCCCAGCGTCGAGACGCTTAACGCACTGGGCTCGTTCGATGCCATTGGCGTCGCTGGCGACAGCCGTAGCATGTCCCCCGAGGAAATGGATCAAACCCTGCCGCACACGCTGGGCGCGCTGGCAGCTCTACCTGTGCCGTTGGTGCATTACAAGGTCTGTTCCACCTTTGACAGTTCCGCCGCCGTCGGAAGTATCGGCCGCGTCATGGATCTCGCTCGCAAAGCATTCGGTGCGGGCCCTATTCCGATTGTCGCGGCAACGCCTGCGCTCGGCCGGTATTGCGCCTTCGGCAACCTCTTTGCCCGCTCTGGCACGGATGGTCTGGTGTACCGGCTGGATCGCCACCCCATCATGAGCCGCCATCCGATCACGCCGATGTCCGAAGCAGACTTGGCAGCGCACTTGGGGGCGCAAACTCGCCAGGTTATCGCCAAGTTCACGCTGCCGCTGTACGAAGCAGGGCACCCAGCGATGGATAGCGAGCTGGCAGGCATCTCTTTGAGCGAGTCAGGCGGCATCGTTTTCGACGGAACTACCTCAGCCCATCTGACGCAAGTCGGACGCCTACTCGAACGTCTCAGCGCCGGCCGCTCCCGTCCGCTGTTCTGTGTCGGCTCATCGGGACTGGAATACGCGGTTACCCAATGGTGGCGCGAGGCTGGAAAGGCAGCCGCCGTGGATACCACGCAATATGAATACTTCAAAGCCATCCCGCAGGTACTCGCCGTTTCCGGCAGCGCTTCGCCACTAAGCAAGATGCAGGTCGACGCCGCCATTGCGCATGGATTTGTCGACCTTGCTGTAGATGCATCCAGCCTGGTCGCGGATGAACGATGGGAAGCCGAGTTGGAGCGCCTGCATGGCGAGGCGGTGGCGGCATTGCGTGCGGGGCGTAGCGTCATGGCACACACTGCCCGCGGTCCCAACGATGACCGGATCGCGGCAATGACATCGCTGCTGATAGGGCAAGGCATGAGCAAGGACATGGCCAAGCACGTTGGCGGGCGGCTGCTTGCACAGCGCTTAGGCGGCCTTGTCGATGGCGTATTACGTGCGGTGCGCATCAAGCGCCTGCTCGTTTCGGGCGGCGACACCTCCAGCCATGTCACCCAGCACCTAGCGCCCGACGCATTGGTAGTTGCCGCCCGCTTTGCGCCTGGTGCGCCGCTGTGCCGTGTGCTTTCGGATCAGCCGCATCTTGCCGACCTAGAGATTGCACTGAAGGGTGGCCAGATGGGCCAGCCCGATTATTTTATCAAAGCTCTACACGGCACTGAAGTGTAGAAACCCGAAGATGTTATCAGAACGATAAGGAGACAGGAACCATGAATCGATTCACACGCCGTCAAGTCTTGATCAGCGCCGTAGCTGCAGTGGCCGCTCCAGCGCTGATCATGCCGAAGTTTGCTCGCGCCGCTGAAATCAGTCTCAAGTTCGGCACCAATCTGCCGGCAAACCATCCGCTGAACATCCGCGCCAACGAGGCAGCCGAACGCATCCTGAAGGAAACGGGAGGACAGGTTCAAATCAATGTCTTCCCCAACAATCAGCTCGGAAACGATGCCGACATGCTGTCTCAATTGCGAGCCGGAGCAATCGATTTTTTCACAGTCTCCGGCGTGAATGTCTTATCACAGATGGTGCCGGTGTCGTCGATGTACGGGCTAGGCTTTGCTTTCCCTAACGACGATGCTGTGCACAAGGCACTGGACGGCGATCTGGGCAAGTACCTGCGCAGTCAGTTCACCAAAGTCGGGCTGATGGCCATGGACAATATCTGGAGTTCGGGCTTCCGCCAGATCACCAACAGCGTTCGGCCGATTAAGACGCCCAGTGATCTCAAAAACCTGAAGATACGCGTCCCGGTGAGTCCGCTGTGGACATCACTGTTCCAGCATCTTGGCGCGGCGCCGGCTTCAATCAATTTCGCCGAAGTGTACTCGTCGCTGCAAACCAAGGTCGTTGATGGCCAGGAAAACCCGCTGTCTATCATCTCGATCGCCAAACTCTACGAAGTGCAGAAGTATTGCTCCATGACGAATCACATGTGGGATGGCTACTAGTGCATGAGCAGCGTGAAAGCATGGAACCGCTTGCCGGAAAAGGTGCGACCGATCGTGGCGCAACACCTTAACCGCTCGGCCCTAGACGTGCGTGGCGACGTCGCCAAGTTGAACACCTCGCTACACAGCGATCTGCAGGCCAAGGGAATGGTTTTCAACACGCCGGATCCGGCTCCGTTCCGCGCCATGCTGTCGAAGTCGGGTTTTTATGCCGAGTGGCGCAAGAAATACGGCGAGGAAGCATGGGCAATGTTGGAGAAGTACACCGGGAAATTGGGGTGAGCCATGCACATCGCACGCACGAATGCCGCGGCAAATCAGCCGCGAGACGCCATCAGCGCCGGCGCGGCGCGCTTACAACGCCTGCTCGGCCACTGCCTGGCGGTGCCGGCCGCGCTGCTGGTGGCAGTGGAAATCTTCGTTCTACTGGCCGGAGTGATCGGCCGCTACATTTTCCACACCCCACTGATCTGGTCAGATGAACTTGCCTCCATCCTGTTCCTGTGGCTGGCAATGCTCGGTTCCGCCGTGGCCTTCGAAAAAGGCGAGCACATGCGTATGACAGCTGTGGTAGGCAAGCTTTCTCCAGCCACGCGCGCATTCGTCGACGTGCTGGCAACGGTGGCTGCGCTAGTGTTTCTGTTGCTAGTGCTGCCACATGCGCTGGAGTATGCGCAAGAGGAAGCCATGATCAGCACGCCGGCACTGGATATCGCGAATAGCTGGCGCGTAGCGGCTATGGCTGTGGGTTTTGGCATGATGGCGCTACTGTCCTTGTTGCGCCTGGCCCAGTTTGCCGACCGAAAGACCGTGGGCAAGGCGCTTGCGCTCGCGGTGGCGTTAATAGTCGGCATGTGGATGCTGCAACCGCTATTCCAGAAGCTCGGCAATATCAATCTGGTGATTTTCTTTGTAGTCGTGGTCGCGGCCTGTGTCTTTGCCGGCGTGCCAATCGCATTTGCATTCGGTCTGGCCACGCTGGGATACATCATGCTGACCACCACGACGCCGGTGCTGATCGTGGTTGGCCGCATGGATGAGGGAATGAGCCATCTCATCCTGCTTTCGGTGCCGCTGTTCGTGTTTCTGGGGCAGTTAATCGAGATGACTGGCATGGCGCGCGCGATGGTGGCCTTCCTCGCGACCCTGCTGGGCCATGTGCGCGGCGGCCTGCACTATGTGCTGGTGGGCGCCATGTACCTGGTATCAGGGATTTCCGGCTCCAAGGCGGCCGACATGGCTGCGATCGCGCCGGTGCTGTTCCCCGAGATGAAAAACCGCGGTGCAAGGGAAGGCGACCTGGTTGCCCTGCTGGCGGCAACCGGCGCCCAGACAGAGACCATACCGCCGAGCATCGTACTAATTACGATTGGCTCGGTGACGGGCGTGTCGATCTCAGCCCTGTTCACAGGAGGCATGCTACCGGGCATAGTGCTCGCCATTGGATTGATCGGCGTGGTGTTCTGGCGCTATCGCAGTGAGGACTTGTCGCAGGTGGCGCGGGCAAACCGGGCCGAGATCGCAAAGGCCTTCGTGGTGGCCTTGCCTGCAATCGCGCTTCCCTTCATCATCCGCGCCGCCGTGGTCGAGGGCGTCGCGACGGCAACGGAGGTATCAACGATCGGCATCGTCTACGCGGTCGTCGCCGGGCTTCTCATCTATCGCAAGTTCGACTTCCGGCGCTTGTACCCGATGCTAGTGGAAACGGCGAGTCTGTCCGGCGCGATTCTTTTGATCATTGGCGCGGCCACCGCGATGGCCTGGGGGCTCACCCAATCCGGTTTCTCGCGCACCCTCACCGATGTGATGCGCTCGCTGCCAGGCGGCGCCGTAGGCTTCATGGCTGTTTCCATCTTGGCTTTCGTGATCCTCGGCAGCGTGCTGGAAGGGATACCGGCCATCGTACTGTTCGGGCCTTTGGTATTTCCAATAGCACATGCCATGGGCATCCACGAAGTCCATTACGCGATGGTCGTGATCCTGTCGATGGGTATCGGCCTTTTTGCGCCGCCCTTCGGGGTTGGCTATTACGCCGCATGCGCGATCTCGAAAGTTCACCCGGACGAAGGAATTCGCCCCATCGTCGGATACATCGCCGCCATGGTTGTGGGATTGATCATTGTCGCGGCGGTGCCATGGATTTCCATCGGCTTTCTATAACACAGGAGAACAGAATGCAAAATCAGACCAATAAGGATCGCGTTGCCATCGTGGTTGGCGGCGCCATGGGCATAGGCGCGGAAATCTGTCAGCGCCTTGGTGCAGCGGGCTACACGGTAGTCGTCGCAGATCGCGACATGGAAGCCGCAAAAGGTCGCGTGGGGGAGCTCAGCGCAGCAGGCTTGCGCGCTGAGGCCCAACAGATCGACGCTGGCGATGCTGCGTCCGTGGCACAGGCCTTTACCGAAATTGAAAGCCGGCATGCCCGCTGCGATGTGTTAGTGAACTGCGCCGGCATCGCAAAGGTTTTTCCATTCCTGGAATTTCCGCTTGAAAATTTCCTCGCAACGATGAATGTCAACGTCACCGGCACGCTACTGTGCGCCCAGCATGCAGCCCGACTGATGCTGAAGCACAAGTGGGGGCGCATCGTGAACCTGGCATCGGTCGCCGGTCAGCGTTCTGTAGGCACGGGGCGCACCGCCTACGGTACATCGAAGGGAGCAGTCATTGCGCTCACGCGGCAGATGGCCGTGGAACTCGCCGAGCATGGCATCACTGCAAATACGGTATCGCCTGGTCCGATCGACACGCCGATGACCCGCGTGCTTCACACGGACCAGTTCCGCAAGGAATATACCCACGCAATTCCTATGGATCGCTATGGATCGACTGCGGAAATTGCTGCAGCCGTGATGTATTTCGTCGGAGATGAGGCCGGGTACACCACAGGCGTAGATTTGCCGGTGGATGGTGGTTTTTTGGCATCGGGAGCGCGCAAGCTGGCGTAAGGCGTGGACTTGAGTATTTCAGCAAGCAGAGAACGCACGCGGCATTAAGGAAAAAATAAGTCAGCCGCTATCTGTGGCTGCTAGACGTCCGGGGGAAACTGACCGCAATCATTCTGAACTGGAACGAGCCGGTCAGAGCGTTGAGCCTTCAATGGCACTTAGGCTTGGCAAATCATCGTTAAAGACTTTTCTCTAGTAAATGACGACGAGAAGATGTTCATCTGGGCACTCGGTGATGCATTCATCGCCGGACAGAACCTTACAAGAGTGAATGATTTTCGCGCGATGTTTATCACAGCGGCGGACTAAAGAGAGACTGGCATGCACCGCAACCGCAAGGCAAAAATTGTCGCTACCATCGGACCGGCAAGCAATACCAAGGAAACCATTGAAGCTTTATTTCATGCTGGGGTCGACGTATTCCGGATGAACTTTAGCCATGGCACGCACGAGGATCACAAGAGACGGCTCGACATCATCCGGACGGTTGAAATGGAGGTAAGGCGTCCTATTGGCGTGCTGCTCGACTTGCAGGGGCCAAAACTGCGTATCGGCACATTCTCTGACGGACCGGTCATGCTGGAGAACGGTGCCCAGTTTCGCCTTGATCTGGACAATAAAAAGCCAGGAGACCAGCGCCGCGTCTCGCTTCCCCATCCGGAAATTTTTGCTGCATTGACCGAAGACGCAAGACTGCTGCTCGACGATGGCAAGATCCATTTGAAAGTCGAGCGTTGTGGCCCCGACTTCGCTGATACCAGGGTGATTAACGGCGGCATGCTGTCAGAGCGCAAGGGGGTCAATGTCCCCGGTGTGGTTTTGCCCATGTCTGCAATGACCGAGAAAGACAGAAGAGACCTCGACTACGGGCTGGCGCTGGGCATCGACTGGGTTGCGCTTTCCTTTGTGCAGCGGCCCGAAGATATCGAAGAAGCCAAGGAAATCGTGAAAGGCCGGGCGTCAATTCTGGCGAAGCTGGAGAAGCCGGCAGCCATCAACCAGCTCGAACAGATCGTGCAGGCTTCCGACGCCATCATGGTTGCTCGTGGCGACCTCGGGGTGGAAATGCCTGCCGAGCAGGTGCCGGCCATTCAAAAACGCATCGTACGCATGTGTCGGCAGTTGGGAAAGCCCGTGATTGTGGCTACGCAAATGCTTGAGTCGATGATCAATGCGCCGGTGCCCACCCGCGCAGAAGCGTCGGACGTCGCAACCGCTATCTACGACGGGGTTGATGCGGTGATGCTGTCAGCCGAGTCCGCATCGGGAAAATTTCCGATCGAAGCGGTTCGTATGATGAGCAGCATTATCGATCAGACCGAAGCCGATCCATTTTTCGTCGAGACGATGAAGGAATCCCATAGCCCTGCACGTGCTGAGATTGCCGACGCAATCGGATTGGCAATGCGCAATGTCGTAGACCTGCTGGGTGCCGCCGCCACCGTCGCTTATACCAGCTCTGGCTACTCCGCTTTACGCATGGCGCGGGAACGTCCAAAAGCACACATTATAGGCATGACGCCCAAGCTCAGTACCGCCCGCAAGCTTGCCCTGGTGTGGGGGGTACACCCAGTCTTGACCCACGACGTTGCAGCAGTCTCGGAAATGACTGTATTTGCATGCCAGACCGCAGCACGCGAGGGATTGGCAAACAAAGGCCAGACCATTGTTATCGCGGCGGGCATGCCCTTTGGCACAGCTGGGACGACGAACCTGCTACGAATTGCGCAGGTTGAATAAGCGCGTCCTGATCTCAAATCCAAACTGTTTCAAGGAGATAAGTTGAGCACTATCGTTGATATCATCGGCCGCGAAGTAATCGATTCCCGTGGCAATCCGACCGTGGAATGCGACGTGCTGCTGGAATCAGGCGTGATGGGCCGCGCCGCGGTGCCGTCGGGCGCCTCCACCGGTTCGCGCGAGGCGATCGAGCTGCGCGACGGCGACAAGAGCCGCTACTTCGGCAAGGGCGTGCTCAAAGCCTGCGAGAACATCAATACCGAGATATCTGAAGCGATCATGGGCCTGGATGCGAATGAGCAGGCCTTCCTCGACCGCACCTTGATCGACCTCGACGGCACCGAGAACAAGAACCGCTTCGGCGCGAACGCGACGCTGGCGGTGTCGATGGCGGTGGCGAAGGCCGCGGCCGAGGAAGCCGGCCTGCCGCTGTACCGCTACTTCGGTGGCTCCGGCGCGATGCAGATGCCGGTGCCGATGATGAACGTCATCAACGGCGGCGCCCACGCCGACAACAACCTCGACCTGCAGGAATTCATGATCATCCCGGTCGGTGCGCCCAGCTTCCGCGAAGGGATCCGCTACGGCGCAGAAGTGTTCCACACGCTGAAGAAGATCCTGCATGAAAACCGCCTGACCACCGCGGTCGGCGACGAAGGCGGCTTCGCGCCGTCGGTGGCGAACCATGAAGCCGCGATCAAGCTGATCCTGCAGGCGATCGAGCAGGCGGGTTACGAGCCGGGCACTCAGATCGCGCTGGGCCTGGACTGCGCCGCTTCCGAGTTCTACAAGGATGGCAAGTACCGCCTCGACGGCGAAGGCCTGACCCTGTCCTCGTCCGACTTTACCAACCTGCTGGCGACCTGGTGCGACAAGTATCCGATCATCTCGATCGAGGACGGCATGGCCGAAAACGACTGGGAAGGCTGGGCCACGCTGACCAAGACCCTGGGCGGTCGCATCCAGCTGGTGGGCGACGATCTGTTCGTAACCAACACCAAGATCCTGAAGGAAGGCATTCAGAAGAACATCGCCAATTCCATCCTGATCAAGATCAACCAGATCGGCACGCTAACCGAGACCTTCGCCGCGATCGAAATGGCCAAGCGCGCCGGCTACACCGCGGTGATCTCCCACCGTTCCGGCGAAACCGAGGACAGCACTATCGCCGATATCGCGGTCGGCACCAATGCGCTGCAGATCAAGACCGGCTCGATGTCTCGCTCGGATCGTATGGCGAAATACAACCAATTGCTACGCATCGAGGAAGATCTGGGCGATATCGCCAGCTATCCTGGACGAGAAGCGTTCTTCAACATTAATTGAATCCGTCACATACCCCGTTGGCCGGTCAAACTCCCCCGCTTTTGGCCGCTTAAATTCCCCACCTGATGACTGCGTAGCAAAGCGGTCGCGACCGGTCGCGGTACCTCCAGGGGCATCCTGCTGGCAGGACGTAACTTTGATCCCTTTGTCGTTGACAGGGGGAGGGGTGAACGTCTTGAAGCCACATCTGCGAACTACCGACCTCGCTGCTGGCCGCCGGCAAGAGCCAGCGTGAGATCGAGCGCGTCACCGGCGTTGACCGCAAAACCATCCGCCGCCTTGCACAGCGTCAGGCGGAGGTAAATTCCCTCTCCCGGCCACCGGCGAATCGCCCCTCGCCCTGTGAGCCGTATTGGAATGGATCGAGGCGCAGTTGCGCCTACGGCGCAATTACACCGCCATCTACCAGGACCTGGTCGATCAGTTCGGCTTCACCGGCGCCTACAACAGCGTCAAGCGCTTCGCCGGCCGGCTTGTACACCGTAGAACAAGGGAAAGTCGTCAACGATCCCGAAGGAATGTCGTCAATTCGCGTGACAACGGCAGAGAAATCGCATGCAACATCAATGAAATCAATTACTTAAGTACAGCGATACGGTACCTGTCGGAATCGCTTCGGCGTCAGTTACACAATATGGGCAAGACGGCGCAGGCTGATGCGCCCGCTGGAACCTACAGCAGGGCCATCCTGAACCGGCTACTGATCGACTGGCATCGAGTCATTTGGAGGGCAACACCTATTCCCGCCTCGACACCCGGGAGCTGATCGAGCACGGGAAGGCGGTGCAAGGCAAGGCGGCCATCGAAACACAGATGATTCTCAACCACAAGACTGCCATCGAACTGCTGTTGGAGAACATCGGTACGGTAGGTTTCGACCGCTATACCTTGATGAACCTGCATAGTGCCTTGTCGAAAACCTGTTGCATCGGAAGCTGGCCGGTCGCTATATCGATGTCTATCACTATCCGGATGGCAGGATCGAGCCACGCGCGAACGGCGCTGCCCTGCCCTATACCATCTACGACCGGCTATCTGAGATCGATCAAGGCGCGATCGTGGACAACAAGCGGCTCGGAGCTGTGTTGCAGATAGCGCAATACGTTCAGGGTTGGAAGCTCTGCAACGCTTACAGCAGCAGCCGTGGCCGCTTAACGGAACCGAGCTTGCTACTGGAATTCAAATCCGCTCCGCCGCATGACAGCTTCACCCTGAGCTGGATTCAATCGTGTCAGGCCAGCACCACCGCCCTACGTTCACCCCAAAGCTGACCAAGCAAGCCGAGAGCTAACCGGACATTTCAACTTAGCCTGGACAAAATATGCAGAGAACGGGCCACCGGACGCACCCCTTGCCGCAACATGCCAAATTTATACTGAAACTCATGCATGTGCGCCGTACCGGCCTCGAGCGTCTCTGGCGGGCCGAAACCACGCGACGAAGCGCGCCGGCTACAGCAGCCGGCTAAGAAATTTCGAAGATGGCGTCTGCCAAATGTAGTCGACAGACGCACACTGATAGTGGCAATGTTTGGCGATCAGCTTCAGATAGGACTTCCACATATCCGAGCAGACGAATTCGACCTTGGCGGCGATCTCGGTGCCGATGAGGGAGGGCAAAGAACTTCTCGAAGCTCTCGGTCGTGCGTTCCTTGCCGACCCACAGCAAACGGATGCAACCAGCCTCGATAGACCAGCGTTAGATAGGGGAAGCTCCTGCACTGTCAACCGTCTGGCAGCTCACTTGACCCTCACGACGACCTTACCCTTGGCGCGCCCCTGGGCCAGGTATTCAAGCGCTTCCTTCGCCTGCTCGAACGCAAATACCTTATCGATCACCGGACGAATGCGTTCCGATTCGAGGAGTCCGCCAATTTCCAAGAGTTGGGGGCCATCGGGGCGCACGAAGAGAAACGAATAATTAATGTTCCGCTTTCTTGCCAGGCGCATGATCTTGCGGCTCATCAAGCTAAACACGAATGCAAGAAAGAAATTCAGGCGTCGTGCGCGTGCGAACGCGGCATCCAATGGACCGATGAGCGAGACAATCCTGCCGCCCGGCTTGAGGATGCCAACTGATTTTGCGATTGCGTCGCCCCGCAGCGTGCCGAGCACCACGTCATAGTCGTGCAGCAGCTTTTCGAAGTCCTGCTTCCTGTAGTCGACCACTTCGTCTGCGCCGAGATCGGCAACCATCTGGACATTGCCCGTGCTGGTGGTGGTGCCCACCGTTGCGCCCAGGGACTTCGCCAGTTGAATCGCAAACGTGCCGATGCCGCCCGACCCCGCCGGGATCAACACCTTCTGACCTGCTCGAACGTTGGCGCGCTCCTTCAATGCCTGCCACGAGGTGAGCCCGACCATCGGAACGGAGGCCGCCTGCACAAAATCGAGCCTGGCCGGCTTTAACGCGGCAACGCCTTCGGGCACCGCCGCGAATTCGGCGAGCGATCCCCTGCCCAGATCGAAGAGGCTGGCGAACACGGCATCGCCCGGCTTGAAACGTGTCACGCGGCTGCCGACCTCCACTACCACGCCGGCAATATCGCTGCCCAGCGTCGCCGGTAGTTCGAACTTCAGGACGGGCTTGAACGTTCCCGCCGGAATCATGTTGTCGATGGGGTTCAACCCCGCCGCGTGGACCTGAACCAGCAGGTCATCGGGCTTCAGTGTGGGGCGCGGAACATCGGCGAAGCCGATTTCGGGCGAATTGCCATAGCGTTTGAATGTGAGAGCCTTCATGTTGCTCTAATGCCAATGTGGGGTGAATGCCGCCAGGAACGCCAGCGCCTTCGGCACGAAGTCCGCGTGGTATTGAAAGATGCTGCCGTGCCCCGCGTCTTCGTAGATGACCAGCTGCGCATGGGGAATGCGGCGGGCCATGTCGCGACTCAGTGGGGTGGGCACCATGATGTCGTTGTCGCCATTGACAATCAACACCGGCATGTGCAGGCCGGCGAGGTCCTGCGGTACCTGCTGGCCCCAGGCCTTGATCGCTTTGAGCTGGCGAAGGAAAGCGCGAGGCGTCGGTCCCTTGTCTCGGCCGGCGCGGCGTTCCTTTAGCCTGTTCAGGAAGGCGCCTGCTGCCTGCCGGCTGTTTTCCGTGGCGGTGAAGAATAGATAGGTCTTGGGGTCATGTCGTGTCAGCAAGCCCTTGAGTATGAGCGGCCACGACACCCGACCGACATGGTCGATACCTTGACCTCCCGCGGGACCCGTGCCGGTAAGGATGAGCCTGCGCACCAACCCCGGAGCCTTCAGCGCCACGTCCTGCGCCACGAAGCCGCCTAGAGAAAAGCCGAACAGGTCTATCTGTTCGAAGCCCATCGCACGAATCACGGCGATGGTATCGCGCGCCATTTCGTCCACCGTCACCGGGGCGGTTCCGCCGGACAAGCCGATTCCGCGATAGTCGATGGTAATAACGTGATGCTCACGAGCCAGGCCATCGACGATTTGCGGGTCGAAGTTGTCTAGCACGGCGCCCCAGTGATTGAGCAGAACCAGCGGGACACCGCCACGGTGTCCCAGTTCGCGGTAAGCGAAAGTGGTTCCAGCCGCGCTGACCAGGTTAGTCGGGACATGGACATAAGCCGTCTGCAGCGCTTTAAGGGGCATGGTCCTCACATCGTTGGCGTCGAGGTTCTGTAAGTTTGTCATCGGGTTACCTGTGAAGCCTGAGTCCGGCGTGTCGGTCGCTAAAGCCATGCCTCCCCGTGTAAGACAGAATCCGCAATGGTCAGGCTTCCGACCGATAGCGATCGGCCGCGCGGGCTTGCCGAATATCCGACATCAGCCCCTGGCGCGCGCCATCCAGTGCATCCCAGCGCCCGGCCACATGCAGCGGCGGGATGGTGACCAGTTCGCGCCGATCGAAGCCAACCAACGCTGCATCGACCAGTTCGTCCACTTCCATCACCTCGGGAAGCATGTTGACGTCGATGCCGGCGCGTCCCCAGATTTCAGTGCGGGTCGACGCCGGAAGCACCGCCTGCACATAGACGCCGCTTGGCGACAACTCGAGATTCAGTCCTTGCGACAGGAACAGGACAAAGGCCTTGGTGGCGCCGTAGATAGACATGCCGAACTCGGGCGCGAAGCCCACCACCGAGCCAATGTTGACGATCGCGCCGTTACCTGACTGCACAAAGCGCGGAGCCACCGCGGCCGCGAGCCGCGTGAGCGCCGTGGTGTTGAGCGTGACCAGGCGGTCGATGCCCTCGGCGCTCTGCTGCAGGAAATCGCCCGACTGAGCCATCCCGGCGTTGTTGATCAGGATGCCAATGCGAGAGTCGTCCCTCAGACGAGTCTCGACCACGGCCAGATCCGCGGGCTGGGTCAGGTCGGCCTGCAGAACGTCGACGCTCACACCGTTTTCTGCACGCAGGCGCGCGGCCAGCGTATCGAGGCGCGTCTTGTCGCGAGCAACCAGCACAAGGTTATGGCCGCGACCGGCGAATCGCGCGGCGTAGGTTGCCCCGATGCCGGAAGAGGCGCCGGTGATGAGAACAGTCGGAAGCGTGGTCATGAGTTGATTCCTTTGCAATAACGGTTCGGACGTGGACACGACCGGCACGCGCCTCAAGCGGTGATGGTCGGATAGTCGGTGTAGCCAGCAGCACCGCCACCGTAGAGCGTGGCGAGATCGGGCTGGGCCAGCGGAGCGGGGTCTTCAGGCGTTCGACCAGGTCGGGGTTGCTTATGAAGGCACGGCCGAAGGCGAACAGGTCTGCCTTGCCCTCGTTGAGCCTGGCGGTGGCGAGTTCCAGGTCGTAGCCGTTGTTGGCCAGGTAGGTTTGCCTGAAGCGACGGCGCAGTGCGTCGTAGTCGAACGGCGCGACAGCGCGTGGGCCGCCGGTCGCGCCCTCGACCACGTGCAGGTAGACGATGCCCAGCGCGCTGAGCTGATCGGCGATGTAGTCGTACTGCGGCTGAGGATCGCTGCTCGAAATCCCATTTGCCGGTGACACGGGCGAGATGCGCACACCGGTGCGATCGGCGCCGATTTCTTCCACCACCGCCGTGACGACTTCCAATAGCAGGCGCGCACGATTCTCTATCGAGCCGCCGTAGGGGTCAGTGCGCTGATTGGCCCCATCTTTGATGAACTGCTCCAGCAGGTAGCCGTTAGCACCGTGGATTTCCACGCCGTCGAAGCCGGCGGCCATGGCATTGGCCGCGGCTCGACGAAAGTCGTTAACGATGCCCGGAAATTCGTTGAGGTCGAGGGCGCGCGGCTGCGACACGTCGACAAATCCGTTGTTGACAAAGGTCTTCGTCGCGGCGCGGATGGCCGAAGGCGCGACCGGCGCAGCGCCGTCAGGCTGGACATCGACGTGCGAAACACGGCCGACGTGCCAGAGTTGGGCGAAGATGCGTCCGCCCTTTGCATGTACAGCCTCGGTGACCTTGCGCCAGCCGACCACTTGTTCGGGTGTGTACAGGCCCGGGGTGTCCTGATAGCCCTGAGCCTGGGCTGACACTTGAGTGGCCTCCGTGATGATCAGGCCGGCCGAGGCGCGCTGGGCGTAGTAGGTCGCGGCCAGTTCGCTAGGCACCAGCCCCGCGCCTGCCCGGTTGCGGGGTCAGCGGTGCCATGACAATGCGGTTCGCGAGCGCCAGGCGGCCAAGGGCGTAAGGTTCAAAAAGAGTCTTGTCGTTCATATTGCCTTAGCTTCTAGGATAGGAACGGTACCAATGATGACGATCATAATCTAAAGTGTCAATCTTTTGATTACGATTGACATCAATGTATGATGAAGCCTTCGCAGACATGAATCGACAGTGGTCAGGAAATGAAGATCACCAAGGCACAGGCACAGGCCAACCGGCAGCACGTGGTCGAGACGGCGTCCCAGCTGTTTCGGGAGCGCGGCTACGATGGGGTTGGCGTTGCCGATTTGATGGCCGCCGCCGGCTTCACGCACGGCGGCTTTTACAAGCAGTTCCGCTCCAAGGCCGACCTTATGGCGGAATCGGCGACCTGCGGCATCGCGCAGACCGTCGCGCTGAGCGCGGGCGTCAACGCGCCGGAGTTTGTGCGGTACTACCTTTCCCGCGAGCACCGCGACAAGCGTGGGACCGGCTGCACGATGGCCGCACTGGGCGGGGATGCCGCGCGTCAACCGGAGGCAGTTCGGGCCACGTTTGCGGCGGGCCTTGAGAGCCTGCTGGCTGCACTGAAACCCGATGGCATCGCGTCGGACGGTGCCGATCCGGGGCGGTTGCGTGCCCAGTCCTTGGACATACTGGCGCATGCGGTGGGCGCCATTGTCATGTCCCGGGCGTGTCCGGACGACTCGCCGCTGGCCGACGAAATCCTGAAGGTTTGCCGCGACGAGATTCTCGCCTCACTGAGCGCGGCCGCGACAGCAAGCGCTTCTTCGCTTGAGCGGAGTGCCTCTAGCATTCAGCAACCGGCCGATCCGCAGAACGCTAATGGCGGCGGCAAGCTGCCCACCAGAACGGCAACGTAGTCCAAATAGGCGGACTCAGCCTGCGCAGAGCCAAATTTCGTGACAGAACCGTGAAGTGTAATAAAGATGGGTCTTCGGCACTTTGTGTGACGACGGCGACCTTGCGTTGGAGGATGTTTTAGCGTGAAACGGGGTCGTCTCCGGCGCCCACCACCATTTTTGATGACCATGTGGGCGAGTCTGGTAGCCTTGTGCCGGCCGCACGGTCTCAGCCGCCTGCGATGGCGATCGGAACCCGCAACCGCAGAAGCTCGATGCTCGCGCGGCCATACATCTGACGCTTGAGGAACTTGAGCCGGTTGACGTGACCCTCGGTCTGGCCATTGCTCCATGGCAGTTTGAAGGCCGCCCGCACAGCCGGTAAGTCGGCGCGCAGCTTTGCGCGAATCTGCGCATTTCCACAGCGTCGCGGCGTGACAGACGCTTTAGCCATCGATCGAACTGCCTCGGACTTCGCCGGTGCATGAGTCCGAGAAACTCCCGCGCGAGGCTGCGAACTTCGCCCACCACGGGTTCGTTCTTGCAAAGCGCCTGCACGAAGCGCTCGTGGTCGGAGCTCTTAGGTTCCTCGATGGCGAGCTTCCTCCATCCGACGAGCCATCCGAACACGCGCCTGGCCTGAGATGGGCATCCAAAGGCGTCGGACCTCGCGCCCTGGGTGCACGCTCGGGGAAGGCCCCCGCGGTGACGAATTTGCGCACGGTTCGTTAGTCAATTGAGAGCTCGCGCGCGATTCCTTTCATCGTGCCGCCCTGGGCACGTAGCGCCATCACCCGCTCGTACAGCGCCAGCCGCGTGGCGCGACGCTGGTCGCTCAGGCGCTGCCATGACCGCAGTGAGGTGCGGCTCAGCAACCCCTGCCGGCCCAGGGTCACGCCACCGACCTTGACTTGCTGCGCGGCTTGGCGCAGTTGCGGCCCGAGTCGGTACAGCAGCCTCTCGACGTTGTCGCGCAGGTTGCACAGCAGATGCCAGCGATCGGAGGCTTGCCTGGCTGCCGGCAGCGCGATGTCGACCGCCTCGGAGTAGGCCCCGGCCCCGTCCCTGGCGACGATCTCGATCGATGAGCGCGCACGCACCCACGCGGTCACCGCAGTTGTTCCCCTGCCGGCGAACACTTCGATCGGCTCACGTCGCTCCAAATCGACGATGATCGTTCCGTATTGGTGAGCGCGGGCAATCGCCCAGTCATTGATGCCGACGACTCGCGGTCGTGGTTTGCGCTTGCGCCCAGGAGCTCTCCGCAACTCCCGCAGCACGGTATCGGCACTGGTGCGCAAGCCCAAGGCGTTGGCAAGCCGGGCTGCCACGATCCCACCGAGAACTTGGGCTCATGGTAACGATCAACGTGGGGCCAGATCGGCCCGAGATCAAGCCCTCGACGCGGCCGTCACAAAAAGTGCGGAAGACCCAGAATTACTTCGTTCTACGGCAGCCAACCGGATTGGCGCCCCTTTTCCGGGCCGTGGTCGCGCGCCAGCGCGCACCAAGCACGCATGGGGAGCTCCGGTAGTCTGAGGGCTTGGCCTCCTCTCGCATGGCAGACTGTGTCGGTCTACTTCTGCCTAGCCGGCAAAGCGAACTGGAACACCGACCCGCAAGGCGAATTTGCGCTCGCCCACAGCCGCCCGCCATGCGACTCGACCAGCGACTGACAAATCGCCAGGCCCATGCCCAGACCCTGCGCCTTGGTGGTGTAGAAGGCATCGAACACCCGCTCCATCACCTGCGGAGCCAGCCCGATGCCAGCGTCCTCCACGGCGACCCGCACTGTCTGGGGTTTCGCGCACAGTGACCGGATCACGAGTTCCCGCGGCCGGTCGGCCACTTCTGTCATCGCCTCGATGCCATTCATCACCAGGTTCAGCAGCACCTGCTGCAACTGTACCCGATCACCCGCCACCAGCGGTAGCCCGGGCGCGAGCTCGGTCCGCAGCAGGATCTGATGTCGCGACACCTCGCCGCTGATCAGCGTGATCGTCTCTTTGACCAGCTCGTTGAGGTCAAGTCGAACCGTTACCGCGGCCGTCTTCCTCAGCAGCCCCCGCATTCCCTCGATCACCGCGCTGGCCCTATGCCCGTTCTGGACAATGCCCCCCACCGCCTCCCGCACCTCAGCAAGATCGGGGGGCTGGCGGCCGAGCCAGCGCAACGCTGCACTGGCGTTCGCGACAATGGCCGCCAGCGGCTGACTCACCTCGTGGGCGATCGAGGCAGTCAGCGCGTTCAGCGTGGTCACGCGCGCGACGTGGGCGAGTTCGGCCCGCGCCTGGTGCAGCGCCTGCTCGGCGCGCTTGCGCTCGGTCAGGTCGAGCACGAAAGACACCCCCTGGTCCACCCCATCCTCGAAGTTCGCAGACCCGAGCAGCACGGGCACACGCCTCCCATCCTTGCGGACCAAGTCGTTCTCGAACGGCGGCACAGTCCCCGCCACGCTGAACGCAGCCAGGGGTGCACCGGGCGCCTGCGCTGACGCAGGCATCAGGTCCGCCCATCCCAGGCGGCCCGAGCGGAGATCCTCGCGGTCGTAACCCGACATGCGCAGGAACGCGTCATTGGCCTCCAGAATCCGGCCGTCGAGTTGCCAGATGCAGATGCCGATAATGTTGGCCTCGACCAGACGCTGGATCTTTGCTTCGCGTTGCTCGAGATCGCGGTACAAACGGCTGTTCTCCAGCGCGGTCGCCGCCTGCGAGGCCACCAGCTTTAGCACCGCCGCCCTGGCCGGCACGAAGACGCGGGGAGCCAGGTTGTTCTCCAGGTAAAGGACGCCGATCTGCTTGGCCTGAGTGAGGAGCGGCAGGCACAGAATCGAGCGGGCGCGATGCAGCCGAATGTAAGGATCGACGGAGAACGGCCCCTGCGCCTCGGCATTGTCCAGCATGACGGTCTCGCGGCTGCGCAAAACATGGTGAAGGATCGATAGCGGCAGCGCGGTGCCGGGCACGCTCTGGTCGTGCAATTGCACGGTGATGGCATGGCCGCAGGTGGTCGCTTCGGCCGCAATGCGCTGCCCGGCGCCCTGGTGCAGGATCAGCAGGCCTCGTTGCGCGCCGGCCTGCTCGATTGCGGTACGCATCAGCGTGTCGACCAGCTTGTCCAAGAAGATTTCACCCGACACCGCCTGCGAGACGGCGATCACCGTGGCGAGGTCCAGGTGTTCGACAGAAGCGCCGATCGTCCGGGTCGAAGCAGGTGCCGACTCTTCTTCGCCGAGTGCCGGATATAACCCGTCGAGCTGCCGCACCTTGCCCTCGGCGCCCCAGCGGCGATAGCCGTGACGGGCATCCCGCAGATACACCCACGCTATCTTCTCGAAGCCCCGCGCCGCATAGAATCGTGCCGCCAGCTCGTTAGCGAGTGCCTGGTTGTGGATGAAATCGTTGTCGCGCGCGGACAGGATGGCCTGTTCGTACAGGCGCATGGCGTCGGCCTCGCGCCCCCCCATACGGGCGATCTCCGCACCGATCAATGCAGCCCGGTTTTCGAAATTCCCCGGACAATGCTCGGCCCAGGCCTGCAACTGGCGGTGGTGTCCAGCCACGGCCTCAAGGTGCCGGACCCGGTCTGCCGCAGCGACCGCATCGCAGCAGGCCGCCCGTGCCAGCGCTGCATAGAAGTGGTATTCCGCCTGCTCGAAGAATGACGGTGAGGTCCAGAGCAGCGGCCGGGCGCGCTCCGCCGCCGCAATCGCGCCGGCATGGTCGGCGGCAAAAAAGCGCGCCTGCAGCTTGCGGATCCAGTACCAGCAGGTAACGAGTGCGAGGCCCTGATCCTGCTCCAGATGCCGCTCGAACCGGTCTTCGTCGAACCCGCTATCGTTGAACGAGCCGAAGACCGATGTCAGACCACGCAGTGTCCGGGCAAGCTGGCGTTGCGGGGTAATGCGGTCAACAACAAGACCAAACCCCGCTTCGCGCGCGAAGGCGATCGCAGCTTCGGCTTCGCGTTCCATATCGGCCAGCGGCGCGCCGCTGGCCAGCAGGTGCGTAATGAGGTTGTTGCTGGTGAAGGCCGCAAAGGTGCGGTCGCCCTGCTTGTTGGACAGATCGAAGCCGCGCCGCACCAGGCTGCTCGCGTCGCGGATCGGATGCGTCCATTGCAGGACGTGGCCGCCCACGACCTGGTAGACGCGGGCCTTGAACCGGTCCAGCCCGCGCTGGTCCACCAGGTCCAGGCCCAGCTTGCCGAAGCGGTATCCCGCCGCGTAGTCGCCCGATTGCGGCGCCAGCACCATGCTGAGCCAGGCATAGCCAAGGCACGACGCATCGCTGTTGCCATGCTCGAGGCTCAGGTTCGCCATCCGGCCAATCACGAGCGCACGCAAGTTCTCGTCGGTGTACCAGGCCGGCGGCATCAGCGCGGTCAGGACGTCCATGGTCCCGACTGCATCGGGGTCGGCCATGCGCGGCAAGTCAATCAGCGCATCGATCGGCCGGTCCCCGATCTGCCGCCACATCCGCGCGTACTCCTGCTCTACCTCCGCCTTCGCAGGGTGCGCCGACCATTCCACGCCAGCCCGACGCAGGTAATCGAGACCGACCTCGACCGCACGGCCTCTCTGACCGAGGGCCATGAAGAGCTCCAGTCGCAATTGGGTTACCGCGGCCAACTCAGGGAGGCCGACCGCACGGCTCGCGAGGTCGGCGAGGCGTGGCTCCGCCGCCCCCGAGGCACCGGTAAGGAATTCGCATGCGGCCCGTTCGAACGCCAGTGCAAAGGCAAGCGCGGGCCGGCATTCCCAGGCATCCGCGGGCAACAGCGCCGCGCCCGTGGCCAGATAGGCCAATGCGCTGGCGTAGGCCGTCGATCCCTTGGCACGCTGGCCGGCGAGCAGGTTCAGCTCGGCCAGCCGCCACCTCTCCTCGGGTGCGGTAATCAGTGCGGCACCGCGATTGAGCTGGCCAACGATCTCGAAGACGCGCTCCGCAAGCGCTTCCTGGGACGTGTGCGCGGCAAGCCTGCGCCCGATCGCAAGGTGCGCCGCGGGCCGCGCGGCTTCGGCAATCAGCGCGTAGGCCGCCTCATGGACTCGGTCGTGCGGAAAGCGATAAGTCTCCTCGCGCCGCAACACCAGGCCGCCCTGGACCGCCTCCCACAGCGCCGCATCCAGCGTCCCTTCACTGCCGCCCAGGACCATGGTCATGATGCCTACCGCGGCTTCGTTGCCAAGACAGGCGAGCTGCTTCAGCGCTTCCTGGGTCGCTGCGGGCAGGCGGCCGAGCTTGCCGAGCATCAGGTCCACCACGTTGTCGGTGAAACCCTTGGCGCGGATCTGCCCAAGGTCCCACGACCAGCGCGCCTCGCGAGGATTGAATGCAAACAGCCCCTCTTCCGCCAGGGCGGTGAGGAACTGGATCGCAAAGAATGGATTGCCCGCGGTCTTCTCGTGCACCAGTCTGGCGAGCGCCTCGCCGCGCTCCGGCGTGCAATGCAGGGCATCGCCGAGAAGCCGGCCGACATCGTCGCGCCCCAGGCTCGTCAGCATGATCTCCCCCACGCTTGCCCCGCCCTGGCGGATGGCCGTCAGTCGCGCCAGCAGCGGGTGCCCGGGCGTGACTTCGTTATCGCGATAGGCGCCGATCAGCAGCAGATGCCGTACCTCCGGCTGGGTCGCGAGATGCTCGAGCAGGTCCAGTGTTGCCGCGTCCAGCCACTGCAGGTCGTCAAGGAAGAGCGCCAGCGGATGCGCAGCCTGCGCAAAGACGCCGATGAGGCGGCGGAACACGAGCTGGAAGCGGTGCTGTTCGTCGCGCGGCGGAACTTCCGACATTGGCGGCTGCGGGCCAAGGATGAGCGCCAGTTCCGGGATGAGCGGCACCATGAGCCCGATGTTCGGGCCCAGCGCCTCGGCCAGCGCGGCGCGCCACGGTGCCAGTTCCGCCTCGCTCTTGCCCAGCAGCGGGCGTACCAGTCCCTGCAGCGCCTGCGCCAGCGTTGCATAAGGGATGTCCCGCTTATACTGATCGAACTTGCCTGAAGCGAACAGGCCGCGATGCGGCACCAGCGCACGGTGCAACTCGTGCACGACCGAGGTCTTGCCGATACCCGAGTAGCCGGACACCAGCACCAGCTCCGGCGCGCCCCCGGACACCACGCGGTCGAAGGCGCCGAGCAGCACCCCAATCTCGCGATCCCGACCGTAGAGCCGCTCCGGGATCATCAGCCGGTCCGGCAGGTCATGCTCGCCAGGCGCGAACGTGTCGATGCGCCCCCGGCTTTCCCAAGCGGCCAGGCAGCGCCGCAGATCCGCCTCCAGCCCGCCGGCCGTCTGGTAGCGCTCCTCCGCCGTCTTGGCGAGCAGCTTCATCACCACGGCAGAGAGCTGGACCGGGCTCGCCGGTACCCGCTCGGCCGGCGCCATCGGCTGCCGGGCGAGGTGGCAGTGGACCCAGTCCATCGGGTTGCCGGCGGAGAACGGCAGCGTTCCCGTCAGCATCTGGTAGAGCGTCACGCCCAACGCATAGAGATCGCTGCGCGCATCGACCGACCGGTTCATGCGGCCGGTCTGCTCAGGCGCCATATAGGCCAGCGTGCCGGCGATCTCGTCTGGTTGCGTCGGCGCCTGTGTCTCGCGCAGCAGCCGCGAAGCCAGCCCGAAGCCGGTGAGTCGCACCGCCCCATCGGCCTGGTTCACCAGGATGTGTGCTGGCTTGAGGTCCTTGTGAATGAAGCCGCGCTGGTGGAACTGGCCAAGGGCCCCACTCATGGCAATCGCCAGGCGCAGGAAGCGGCCAGCCTCCATGGGGGTGCCCATCAGGCGATCGAGCGGCTCACCGCCGGGATCCTCCAGCAGCAGGACCGTCCGGCCATGTTCGCGCACCAGTTCCAGGGGCCGGGCGGCCCAAGCGGGGTCCAGCGCCTCCTTCAGGCTGAATTCGTGTGCCAGGCGCCCGAGATTGGCAGGCATCGGATGCTCGGTCGCGAGCCACAAGGCCAGCACCGCCTCGCGCTGGCCATCGGCAGCGAGGCGCCAGCCCCGACCCAGGACGCGTTCGCCGTCCTTCCACAAGACCTGGAAGCTGACGAGACGGTCAGCATCGAAACGAAAAACTGAATGCATTGGCTGATTTTTAACGGCTTCCTTCAACAGCCGTGCAGTGTAGATGGAATGGTCGCCTCTAGCCTCGGCGAATCGCATACGAAAATAAAATTGTCACGACTTGCGGGTCGCCGCCCCGAGGATCTGGCCAGGGAGTTCGAACCGACGGCCCAGACGATCTGTAGCCCAAGCGGAACGCGATGCCGGACTTCGTCAGGACGGTCTGACGACGGCCGAGCGCCAGGAACTCACACGGCTACGCCGTGAGAACCGGCAGCTCAAAATGGAGAGGGAGATACTTGCAAAAGCCGCGGCCTGGTTCGCCCGGGAGACCGACAGGCTGCCCGACAAGGGTACGAATTCATGAAGGCGAACCAGGCTCGCTATCCGCTGTCCACCATGGCTCGGCTGCTTAAGGTCTCGCGCAGCGGCTTCCATGCATGGATGGAACGACCTCCGAGCGCTCATGCCGTGTGTGACACGCTGTTGCGCGCGCAAATCCGTGAGATTCACGCTCGCTCGCGCGGTACCTATGGGATGCCGCGTGTGCATGCCACGTTGCTGCGCCGGGGCATCCACGTCGGGCGCAAGCGCGTGGCGCGTTGGATGCGTGAGGCGGGCCTGCGCGGGGCTTGCCGGCAGCGCTTCATTTGCACCACGCACCCGCGCCACAGGGTAGACCTGCGCCTGATCTGGTGCAGCGGCACTTCTGTGCCGATGCGCCCAATCAGCTATGGGTCGCCGATGCGACGTATATTCCTACCGCTGCCGGCTTTTACTATCTGGCTGTCGTGCTCGACGTCCCAGCCGGCGCATCATAGGCTGGGCCATGGGTAGTGGCGTTCATCGAGCGCGAGAAATTGTATGGGCTGGGTTGCGGCCTAGTTGAAGTCTCACTGCTGGCTTCCACTTTGATCACACCAGGCGCACAGCTATGGCCAATGGATAGGCGTCTCGACGATTTGTCAGGACGGTTTGGTGTGGCGCATCGACCCCAGCTTCACTGAGTCGATGCCTTACGGATGTTCGAGCAGCCGCTGCATACGGTCGCTGCCTTGTCGGAGGAACAGCGCCGTGCTCTGCGCACGCCACGCTGCTGCAGGACCTCGCCACGTTGACCTATAACATCACGTCGACCTCGGTCAATCCACAGACCAAGATCGTCATCACGACCCGTCCCACGCCGTTGCAGCGCAAAGCCTTTGCGCTGCTCGGCATCGACCCCGGCTGTTCCCAGTAGCCAACCCCCTGCCGCTTGAAAATCTCTCGGCGCTTCAACAGGTTAGCTTGGTATCCGAGTCAAACTTCGGATTAAAAAATGGCCGGCATTTCTGCCGGCCAAACGACCTTAACAGTGAGAGAAGTCCGATATGAAGTTGTCGCCGGCACGCCCGGAAGCGCGCCTCGTCCTGCCTGCAGGAAATTAGAAGCGATGGCGCATGCCGAGCATTGCGCCGGTCTGATTTTGGCCTGACATCGTATTGGGCGTACCGGTCACACCGAAAGTCGCATTGCCTTTGTTGTTCACGTAGCCGAGCGACAGATACGCGTCAGTGCGCTTGGAGAAGGCGTAGTCGGCGTTCAGCACGAACATCCACGAGTCCTTGCTGTCGGTGCGGGCGTCGGTGTAGTAAGCCGCACCAGTCAACGTAAAAGCGGGAGTGAACTTGTAGTTGGCGCCGAGCCAGTACAGGTTGTCGTGACGGGCCGTACCAGTCGTGACTTCGTCACGCATCCAGCGGTAGCCGCCAAACACCTTGGCCGCTCCAAAAGCATACGACGTACCAATCGCAGCACGCTTCGCGGCGAGGTCCGCGGAAGCCAGGGTGCTGCCCTGGAACTGGTCGTACGCGACGCCCACCGAGAATGGCCCGTTCGCGTAGGCCAAACCAGCGCCAAAGTTGGTGCCGACCTTGAAGTGGCCCGGCACTTCGCCGCCGAGACCAGCGTTGACGTCACGGCCGAAGCTGTAGAAGCCGGTTGCCGTCAAGCCGCCGAACTTGCCGGTGTACTTGATGGCGTTGTCGGCGCGACCGTTAAATTGATTGTCGACCGAATTCAGCGAGTACATTGGGCCCGCCGCCATGGGGTCGTAGGCTCCGAACAGGTCATACAGCGAATTCTGCTGTCTGCCGAGCGTGACGGCACCGAAATTACCTTGCAGGCCAACATAGGCCTGGCGACCGAACAGCCGGCCACCCTGCGCGGATTTACCGCTATCGATATCGAAGCCGCTTTCCAGCACGAAGATGCCCTTCAGGTTGCTGCCGAGGTCCTCGACCCCGCGCAGCCCCCAGCGCGAACCTGAGAGGCCGCCGGAAGTTACGCCAACGACCGAACCACTACCGTTGGCGCCACCATTGACGTGGTTTTGGAAACTGATACCGGCATCAGCGATGCCATAGAGCGTCACATTGGACGACGATTGGGCAAAGGCAGAGCCGGACATGGCGCACGCTGCGGCTGCCACTGCGAAGAGAGCTTTTTTCACTGTCAATTCCAGGTATTTGGCGGAGGGTCCAGCCGGTGGCGTCACGGCTTGCATGCGAGCCGAAAACCACCCACCGACGCGGCCGCCAGATAGTGCGACAGGAATGTGACAGTAATGAGTCAACAATTATGCAGAGATTCGCACAATCATTTCAAAAGGAAGAACAATATGTGCACGTCCGGCAGCTAAACTCCATCGCCGGGGCGCGCCGATATCTCTCTGACGTGAGTGACAGATTTTTGACGAATTTGTGTCGGTCTGCCCCAATCCTGTCCCCCGATTTCCCGGTTATGAACGCTTGGCAGTTGCATGACCGACGAGACCGTGGGGCATGCCGGGGCACGATTGCGCCTGACCGTCGATGAAGACCGACGGCCCTGCCACCGACCCGCGTCAACCGGGTTCCAGGACCAAGTCACCGGACCAAGTCACCGTACCGACTCGGCCGATCACGGCAGCCTGTTTTACGCATACACCGAAGCGTTCAAAGAAGGCGGTATCACGGCGCTCGCGCGATACAAAGCCATACCTGCCATGTTGGCCCTTGCCTTGCGAGACCTCGATCAATGCTCGCATCAGACGCTGCTCGCAAACCAGGCTTGTCAGTGCTGCCCCCTCTCTGAGCATCCACGCACTGAGGTCTTGCAGTGAAAGATTGAGCATCCTTGCGGCATGCGCCCGACTCCAAGGCGCATTCGGTTCTCCAAAGACTGCCCGCGCAAGTTTCAAGGTAAGGGGTCTCGCCGGATCGTGCACCCAGTTGCGCGGCGAGTGATCACCGGTCTCCTCCCGCAAGGGACGTCTCGAAGCCATGACGTCAAAATGTATGGCGTCACTGGCTGCCATGAGGCTACGTCAATCGTGCGAGGCAACTGAGATCAATAGCCGACCCGATCGCGGCGCGCCCTTACGCACCCCTGCAACGTTGGCCGCCTGCGCCGCCGCTTGCCCAAGCCAAGGCATGCGCTTCCGGGCCCAGGCATGCATCCCCAAAGCGTTCAATGTCAACAACAAAGTGTCGTTTAAACGATAATCAAGAAATAGCGGGATCTTTAAACGTCCGCAAGCCCGAGATGCCCTCCCGGGCCAGCGGCGCGGTGGAGATACGCCTCCCGAAGGGCATCTGCGTGGCTCCTGTGGGGCAATACGCTGGCGCGGTCCGAATTCAGACGGGTACCCGCACTGGCGCCCGGCGCTCGTGCAACTGGGGAATGCAGACGGGATGGCGAGCGTGCTCAGCGACGCGCAGTTCGCGCCGACGCCCGGCAGCGCGGTGTCGGTGCGCTTCTTCAGCTCGGCGCTGGCCTAGCCGTCGAGGCATCCGTGCAACGTTCGCGCGAGACGAGACGCTTCCCTCGCATCGGTGACGTTCGCGAAGCCCAATACCAGGCCGCGTGGGGTGCGCCGCGTGCGTGCGTTCGCGTACCAGATCGACAGCGGCAGCACCGCGAGCCCCGCGTCGCGTGCGCGCGAGGCAAAGGCCACGTCGTCGACGGGACCATCGGGGCCTTCGGCAAACTCGACCGCGAACTGGATTCCGCCGTGCGGCAAGGCGACAATCATGCGCTCCCCGAACGCCTGGTTCAGCGCATGCGCAATCAGCATGCGTCGCTGTCCGTACAACGCACGCATCCGCTTCACGTGCCGCGCAAAATGCCCCTGTTCGATGAAGTCCGCCACGGCCGCCTGCAATAGCATCGGAGAGCCGGCATTCATGCTGCACGCCACGCGCCCGACGCGTTCGACAGCGCGCTCCGGCACCACGGCATACGCCAGCCGCAGCCCGGGAAACATCACCTTGCTGAACGTGCCGCAATAAATCACGCGATCGTGCTTGTCGAGGCTTTTCAAAGCCGGCAGTGGCCGGCCCACATATCGAAATTCGCTGTCGTAGTCGTCTTCGATGATCCAGCGAGACCCTTTCGAAGCCCAATCCAGCAGCGCCATGCGCCGGGCGAGCGACAACGTGTGCCCGAGCGGGGCCTGATGCGATGGGGTAACCAGTGCAAAACGCGCCTGCCGGTCCAGTGCGATGCCGCGCTCGACATCGATGCCTTCGCTATCGATTGGCACCGGTACCAGTTGAACACCGGCTTCGGCCAGAAAGCTGCGCGCGAGCAGATAGCCGGGGTCTTCGAACCACATGCGGTCGCTGGGGCTCGCGAGACTGCGCAACAAGAGTTCCAGCGTCGCACGGTAGCCAGCGGTAATGAATACCTGTTCCGGCAGGCACGCGACGCCCCGCGACAAGCCAAGATAGGTGGCAATGTGTTCGCGCAGCGCCCGATAACCAACCGGGTCCGGGTAGGCGAGCATCGCGCGTTGACCGCTGCGCGCGCAACGCGAAACGAGCCGGTTCCAAAGCTTGCGCGGGAACGCGTCCAGTGCCGGCAGCCCGGGTTGCAACGGCTTCGGCTCCCCGCTCATCGCCACCGCGATTGCCAGCTGACGCGGCGCCGGCTGCCGACTGCGCGATGCATCAGACACCGCGGACGCGCCCCCCTCCCTCGCACGCATGTGCTCCCGATCCTGTCCACTTGCAGAACGCGTCACCGCCGCCGGTAGCGAGGCGGATACGAACGTCCCGGCCGCACCGCGCATCTGCAGGTAGCCCTCATCGACAAGGATGGTATAGGCCATTTCGACCGTACCCCGGGCCGTATTCAATTGCGTGGCGAGCCCCCGAAGCGCGGGCACCCGATCGCCGGGACGCAGGTGCCCGGCCGCGATCGCTGTCCTGAACCGCTCGCAAATCTGCAGATAGATCGGCAAGCGGTTCTGGCGATCGATTTCGATGGCCAATGGGGAAGTCAGTGCGGTCATGATGAGTTCGGTCAATGTCGGCAGAAAGGACTTGGCCTAGTCATTTCGACAATTCTTGGCCCTTATCCCTGGGGCATGATTGTTTCACAATGGTCTCACACGATGCGACAGGGACAGGCACCTACATGCGATGCCGCCCGACCAGCCGCACCGCGCATTTCACTACTCTCATCTGGAGAATCTGCCATGAAGATCGTTGTAATCGGTGGTTCCGGCCTGATCGGCTCCCAACTTGTCGCGCTGCTCACCAATGCTGGCCATGCGGCGGTCGCGGCGTCTCCGCGTACCGGCGTAACAGCGTGACGGGCGAAGGATTGGATCTGGCGCTCAAGGACGCAGACGTCGTTGTGGATGTGGCGAACGCACCATCCTGGGAGCCACAGGCGGTACTCGATTTCTTCCGCACCTCCGCGCGCAATCTCGGAAAGGCCGAAGTGGCCGCGGGCGTGCGCCATCATGTCGCGCTATCAATCGTCGGCACCGACCGCATGCCGGGGAATGCATATTTCACGGCCAAGGTCGCCCAGGAAGAGGCGATCGAAGCTGCCGGCGTGCCGTACACGATCGTGCGCGCCACCCAGTTTATGGAGTTTCTCGGCGGTATCGCGGACTTTGGCACGGACGGCACCACCGTGCGCATCGGCGATGGGCTGTTTCAGCCGATCGCTTCGCAAGACGTCGCGGCATTCCTTGCGCAAGTCGCACTGGAAGCACCGCGGAACGGCACCATCGAGATTGCCGGCCCGGACCGCGCCCCGTTCGCGGAGATCGTTGCGCGCTATCTGAAGTCGACAGGCGACGCCCGCTCGGTCGTGACGGACCGCGACGCCCTGTACTATGGCGGCCACGTCGAAGAACTGTCGCTCGTACCGCTCGGCGACGCGCGGATCGGTCGCATCAGCCTCGGCCAGTGGCTCTCGCAAGCCAATGTGGAGTAATGCCATGAAAGCAATCGTGTCATTTGTGGCGGCGCTGATGCTGTCGTGCCTGATGGCGGCGCAGCCTGCGGTGGCCGCACCGGAAGCGAAAGTCACGCCGCTGCGGACGGAACCGTTGCCTGAGTATCCGGGCAAGGAAGTTCAGATGATCATCGTGGAATATCCGCCCGGCTCGGTCGACCCTGTGCATCGACATGATGCACACGCCTTTGTCTATGTGCTCGAGGGGAGCATTGTCATGGCGGTCAAGGGTGGCAAAGAGGTGACACTCAAGGCCGGGGATACCTTCCACGAAGGCACCAATGACATCCATACCGTCGGGCGCAATGCCAGTTCCACACAGCCGGCCAGGTTTGTTGTGTTCCTGATCAAGAATAAGGGAGCACCAATTCTGACTCCCGTGAAGTGAGACAGCTGGCCCACCGCTGCTCGGCGCGGTGCATCTGATCCTGAAGGAAGTGTTCGGCCTGGCGGCCGCACGCCTGCGCGCGCGGGCCCGAGTGGGCGGCGCAGGCCGATGTCCTGGCCGGTGCCTCGGCCCACTGGCTGCGCCACACCGCCGGCTCGCACATGACCGACCGGCAGGTGGATTTGCGCTATGTCAGGGATAATTTTGGGCATTCGTCGATTTCGACGAGCGTGTACCTGCGCAGCGAGGAGGATGCTCGGCACGAAGCCGGAGCGGCATCGGAACCGCTGGGCCAGCAAGACGTAAGGTGCGACCCGCGGCTTATTCACGGGCTTCAGCTAATGAACGCCGCCTCACTCCACAGTGACAACCGCCCCAGATCGACGGGCTAGAGGGAATCGGCTTGCGCGCCGGCAGACCGCCAGCCAAGTGCAGCACTTTCCAAGGTCCCTCCAGTTCAGTCGGACTCTCCATCTCAGCGAAGTGCCTTCCCAAAATGACCCCTTCCACGGCGCAACACTCGCTGGCAGGCAGGCGCTACCCCCTACCTGCGTCGCACTTGCACCGACTGGATCGTGCCAATTCGAGGGGCAGGATCTTGGCGATCCGAGGCGGGACCGGCGGGCGAAGGAATTGCTCAAGCGGTTTGCGGCCAAGCCGACGGCCAGCATACCAGGCGCATGCGATGGATGGTCGGAGACCATTGCGGCATATCGATTTCTGGGTAACGAAGAGATCGAGTGGACAGACGTAATGCAGCCTCATTGGGAGCGCACTGCGGCCAGGGCAGGCCAATTCCCGGTGGTGCTGTGCATCGCCGATACGACCGAGCTCGCTGGTGCGCGTCCGCACCGAGATCGCGGCGTACGCCGATCCGGTCGAGGCAATGCGCGAGCACATGGCTTCGGCCAACCACCAGCAGCCCGGCGATCCTGCCAAGCTGGCTACGGCCCTGCTGACCCTGGCCGACAGCGAAACCCCGCCGGTGCGCCTGCCGCTGGGCTCGGACACGGTCTACCGCATCACCGAGAAGAACCGCCAGGTAGAAAGCGAACTGGCCGCGTGGCAGGCGCTGGCGGTGTCGACCGACCACGACGACGTGCGCCACTGATCTTGCTGCAATGCACCAGCGCACGGTTTGGTGCAGTTGCAGGCAAGCCGGGCCGGCCAAGCGCCGGCCTCACCACTTGCAGCCTATCCTGCGTCAGGCATTGCACCAAGTCGGGCATTCGCATATGTCACTTCCGGCGAATTTCGCCAACAATGCCCTGAGAGTCATTGCCGGACGTGCCGTGGCTCCCCGTGTTGTGAGCGGCGACCGTAATGAAATCATTCTCCAGCGCGGCTGGCCTATCTTTGCATGTAGCGCCTTCAGGTCCACGGGCGACTCGACCGCAGTCTTGATTTTGCCGCCCGCCGAACACGGCCGCGGCATGCTCCGCCAACTGCTGCTTCCACTCCGTGATCTGGCTCGGGTGCACGTCATACTGCAGGCCAGCTCCGCCAGAGTCTTGTCGCCCTTGAGCGCGGCCATGGCCAACTTGGCCTCGAAGGTTGCCGAGTGGGTCTGCTCAGGATCCGGCCGGTCGGACTCAGGAGTCTTGGGCGTGGCGCAAGCTCAAGCTGTTCTTTCGGTCCTACGACAGCCTGCCGGTGGTGGCACGGCTGCTCGTCGACCACGTGTGCCCATCGGCCCGTACGGCGGCAAGCTCCGCCAGCCCGCGCCCGGACTAGTCGACGGTGGCGCCGGCCGCCTTGACGATTGCCGACCAGCGCGGCAACTCGTCACGAATTAGCGCCTCGAACTGCGGGGCGCCGGACGGAAACGGTTGACATCCCTGGCGTGCAAGGGTGTCACGCACATCTGGACTGTCAAGTACCTTACTCAATGCGGCCTGCAGGCGGGACACCACGGCGGGTGGCGTTCCAGCGGGCGCGAAGAGTCCATACCAAGGCGTGGCGCCAAAGCCGCGGAGCGTCTCTCCCACAGTCGGCACCTCCGGCATGGAGGCCAGGCGCTTCTCGTTGGTCACCGCAAGCACCTTCAGTTTGCCTGCTCGAATGAAGGAAAGTGCGGATGGAAGGCTCTGCACCGACAAGGGCACCTGACCGCCCACGACATCCGCCACGGCAGCGGAGGCGCCTTTGTAAGGAATGTGGACGAGCCGGATGCCGGCGCTGTGCTGTAGCATTTCACCGATCAGATGATTGAGGGTGCCGTTGCCTGCCGACGCATACATGATCGTGTCCGGCTTCGCGCGCGCCGCGTCAACCAGTTCCTTGACATTGTTCGGCCCGAACGAAGGATTGGCGACGAGTACGTACCCCGCGGTCGCAACGCTGCCCACCGGCGCGAAATCTCGTACGGGGTCAAAGCCCGTGCGTTTGTAGAGAGCAGGATTGATGACATGGGCGCTACTAACGGTGAACAACAGCGTGTAGCCATCGGCGGCCGACTTACCCACGTAGGCCGTGCCGATGTTGCCGCCGGCGCCCGGCCGGTTCTCGACGACGAACTGCCGCCCGAATTGTCCGGACAGCTTTTGGGTGACGATGCGGGCGATGGCATCGTTGGCTCCGCCTGGTGCCTGGGGAACCACCACGGTCACCGGCTTAGACGGATATGATTCCTGCGCAACCGCTGCCGTTGCCACACTGAACGCAAGGAAGGTTTGCAAGAGTTGTCTGACTGCCATTTTTTTGTCTCCTTTCATGGAAATGGTCACCGGTTGTACCGTCATACGGCATACCTGAACGCCTTCTTTGATGGTGACTGACTGGCAGGCTGTCGCAAAACAGCATTTCGCGATTCCACCATCGCGAATTCAGATGGCTAGCTTGTACGTCAGATGCCATCGGCCGGAAACTGCGCTACTGAATTCGCGATTGAACACATCGGGCACGACGGCCAGTACAGCTAGCCTTCGCCGGCCCAGACGTAGGTCATGCCCGCAGCAGGCGGCATGAAGTTGCATGGAGCCGGCTCGGCGCGCTCGGCAGCGTCCTATCCCCATACCGCGCCACCAGAGCAACTCTTCGCGGCATCGAAATTGGCTTTGAACTGCCTTCTGGTGCCGGGAGCGATGAGACCAAGACTGCTTCCGTGTCTTCCCGCCTCACGTTTGAGCGGCCCTGGCTCTGGTCGGAATGCCCACGAGTCCCGAGGCGAAGACCACACCCAGGATGACCGCCACCGCTCCGACCAGTTGCCATGCGTTGGGAGGTACACCCAGCACGGTCGAGACCAGCATCGTGAAGACCGGGGCGAGATTGAAGAAGATCGAGGTCCGTGCCGCGCCGATCTGGTGGATGCCGCGGAACCACAGCAGGTAGGCCAGCAACGATCCACCAACGGCGAGGTACAGCACGGCGGCATGGATGTTGCCGGGTGTTGCGGCAATGCTCGCCAGCGGACGCTCGAACATGAAGCCGAGGACGATCAGGCCGATGGTGCCGAACAGCATCGAGAACGTGGTGTTTTCCAGTGGCGTGGCCTGCTTGACGAAGCGCCGGGTGCCCACCATGTTGGCGGCCCACGCGAGACTGCCGGCGAGGATGATCGCATCGCCCCGCGCCACCTTGAGCGCGAGCAGCATCTGTACATCGCCGCGCGTGATGACCAACCCCACGCCGAGTAGCCCGAAGAACAAGCCGATGGCGCGCCCGGTATCGATGCGCTCGCGCTCGAAGACCACGGCAAGAAGCATGGTCCACAGCGGCGTAGTGGCGAGAATCAGCGCTCCATTGATCGGCGTGGTCGTTTGCAGGCCAAAGAAGGTGGCGAGATTGAAGGCGGTAAAGCCAAGCAGCCCGAGGCCCACGTATGCCCACAAGTTTTCGCGCAGCACGCTGAGCCGAAGCTTGCCTTGCAGCCCGAAGATCAACAACAGCAGGGTCGTCGAGATCAGGAAGCGCTCGATCGATGCGCTGATTGGCGTCATATGCCGGATGATCAATGCGCCGGCGTTGAAGTTGGTACCCCAGAAGAAGGTCGAAACAATGATGCCGACGTAGGCGAGGCTGTCTGGCTTGCGCATGGCTGACTCCTTGTCTTTGCGTGCGCCATGCAGGCCTCGGGCCGGTCTGGGCAAGCATGGTGGACGATGGCCGGCGGCAAGGCGGAGGAACCGCTTGGCAATTCCCGCCCCGCGACGGCATGGGTGCCATTTTGCGAGTTTTCTAACTTGTGTAGAATTCCCTATTTATTCACATCATCTGTGAAAAATTAACCATGTTCGACTGGGAGGATCTTCGCCATTTCAGCGTCTTTGCGCAGGAAGGCTCACTGTCCGGCGCGGCGCGGCGGCTTAAGGTGGACCACGCCACGGTGGCCCGGCGCATCTCGGCGCTGGAGGCAGCGCTTTGCCTCAAGCTGGTTGACCGGCGTCCGCGTGCCTATCTGCTGACCGGCGAAGGCGAACGCGTAGCCGCGCTGGGCGCCCGCATGGAGCAGGAATCGTTCGCGGTGGAGCGTACGGCGGCGGCCGGGCAGACCGGCGTCAGCGGCGATGTCACGATCAGTGCGCCGCCTTCGATGGCCGCGGCGGTGATCGCGCCCCAGCTAGGCCGCTTGCGCGAACAGCATCCGGCTCTGCGCATCTGCCTGACGGGGACCACGCACATGGCCTCGCTGTCGCGGCGCGAGGCCGATCTGGCCGTACGGCTGACTCGACCCAGCGAAGGCGATCTGGTGGTGCGCAAGCTTGGTGTCGTCGTGTTTTCACTCTATAGCTCCGCCAGCTACCTGAGTGCCACCACGCCATCCGACTATGGCTTTATCGCCTACGACGACAGCATGGAGGGCTCGCCCCAGCAGAATTGGCTGAAGCAGCAGGCGGGAACCCGGCCGATCGTGATGGTCAGCAACGAACTGGAAATCCAGGCCGCGGCGGCACGCGCGGGTGTCGGCATCGCCGCGCTGCCGTACTTCCTGGGCGACCGGGACGATGGTCTCCAGCGCGTGAGGAGCAAGGGCAAGCGCTTCGAACGCGAGATCTGGCTCGCCGTGCACGCTGACATCCGACGTGCGCCGCGGATCCAGGCTGTCATGCAGTTCCTGGGATCATGCTTCACGGAGAACGCCAGCCTGGCGTAGCGACGGCCGCCAAGATGTTCAATCAACATGGCGCCCAAGAGGGCGTGGACAGCCCGGCTATCGGCGTGTCTGCGTTCCCAGTGGAGACTTCCTTGGCATTGCGCGTAATGTCGTTAGATAGGAGCGCCCCCGCGCGCGCTTTCGTAAGCGACGCATGCGACTTCGCTGGGCTTACCGTCGCCACGAATCCGCCCAGGCCCGCACGATCCTGATTTTGCATTCGCACACGATCGACGAACTGCCACTCGCCAGTCCCCCAGGAGGAGTTTTCGAACTCGTGATCACCCACATGACTGGCCATGGGCCTCCGCAGCCAGTAGCTGACTTCGCGCACCGCAATGCAATAGGTCCCAGTAGCGAGTCGGATGGGCATGCAGACCCACCCTCACCATCATCCTCAGTCAGTCCACCACATTGGTCAGTGCAATCATCGAGAGCTAGCGCGGCATGGCAATCGATGAAATCCGACAGATCGTCACTGCCGTGGTGATCTCAGAGCCTTTGGCCGATAGGCTTGGCGTAGCAGCTAGCTCAGCCGGTCTGCACCTGGTTCGTCACTATAAACGGGCCGGCAAGATTCTCGAGATTTCGGGCACTATTTATCCGGCGGATCGCGTATCCGTGGCGTTCCAACTCAAGCGAAACATAGTTTGATGGCTGCGCTCGACTCAATCATGGAAGCGTCCGCTGCCGGTGCGTGCATTTGCCCATGGGATGCGAACCCGACATCGTGTCCTCGAGACCCGAAGACGCAACAGCCTGATCGTCGGCGGACATGTCGGTCGAATGCCACGCGCCGTGCCATCGCCATCGGCGATGGCAGGCTCTCGATTCACTGATTTCCTGGCGGCGGTTCCGGCGCCATCATCTGGCTACCTTCCCTACCCTTCACGAGGATGCCAGATGGAAAACACCGAGCCCAAGCGCTACCGCTTTACCGGACATGAGCGGGTCATCCACAATGTTTCGGCCATCGAGGCCTTGCCTGACGTCTTGACGCTGTTCGGATACCATCGCGTCTTTGTTGTGTGTTCCCGCTCAATCCGGACAAAGACCGCATTTATCGACCGGTTGCAGGCGCGGCTTGGGGAGATGATCGTCGGGCTGACCGACGAAGTGGGCGAGCATTCTCCGCTGTCCAACGTCCTGCGGGCTGCCAGGCAAGCGCGCGACGCCCGTGCGGATGTCATTGTCTCCGTCGGTGGCGGCTCGGTCATGGACATGTGTAAGGCGATGCAGTTGTGCATCTCGGAGAATGCCTACGACCGCGATAGCCTGCTCAAGCTGCAGTTCGTCGTGTCAGCGGACGGCACTGAGATGCTGACGACATCGCAGGCGCCTGCTGCCATCCGCCAGATCGCGATCCCGACGACACTGGCTACGTCGGAATGGACCCCGGTCAGCACGCCGATCGACGACGAAACCCGGCTGAAAGCCCGTTTCGTGGTGCCCGACGGATCGCCCGTGGCCGTCCTCTATGACCCGGACCTGTTGCACCAGACACCGGTGCGGCTGTTGTGGTCTACCGGTATTCGCGGCCTGGACCACGCCATCAACACGGCCTGCTCGTCGTCGCCGCATCCCTTTACGAGCCTGCTGGCCGAGCGAGCCATCGCGCTGTACGTGCAAAACCTGCCAAAGCTCGGCGACGCGAGCGCGACCGAAGCCTTCACGCAGTGCCAGTTGGCCACCTGGTACACCGGCATGGGCCAGATGTCCGTGCCGCACGGCTTCAGCCACTGGATGGTCCATATCATCGGTCCCTATGGTGGCATTGCGCACAGCGATGCGGCATGTGTGCTGATGCTCGCCCAGTCCAAATGGCTCGAGGGTTGGATCAAGCCGCAGCACGAGCGCCTGGCCGCCGCCATCGGCCAGCCAGGCATGCCGTTTCATGCCATCCTTCACAACTTGCTGGTTCGCCTGGGCATGCCAACCACGCTGGACGATCTGGGCCTGACGCGGGCACAAGTCGATGCCATGATCGGGCCTGCGCTCGAGCATCCGATGGTGACGCGCAACAACGTCAGGCCAATCACGACCGAAGCCGACCTGCGCGCTATCCTGGAACTTGCGTGGCGCGCATAATGCCAGCTATCTGTCGCCCGGTCCGCTGACGTCATGAAGATAGACCCCGTTTCGCTGCGGCTATTCCTTGCAGTTTCCGAACTCGGTACGATCGCGGCCGCCGCGGAACGGGAGCATATCGCCGCCTCAGCAGTCAGCAAGCGCATCAGCGATCTAGAGGATACCTTGCGCACACAATTGCTCGAACGCAGCAACAAGGGCATCGTGCCGACGCCGGCCGGCATCGCCCTGCAGAACCTGTCGCGCGGCATCGTCAACGACCTCGAGAATATCGCCACGATGATGCAGGACTACGCCACCGGCACCCGCGGCCTGGTTCGCATCTATGCCAACGTCTCCTCGATCGCCCAGTTCCTGCCCGCGGATCTGCATGGCTTCATTGAGAAGTACCCTGACGTACAACTGCAGCTCGAGGAGCGCATCAGCACCGCGATCCTGAGGGGCGTCGCAGAGAACGCGGCAGACATCGGCTGCTTCGCGGACCTCGGCACGTCGCCGAAAGGCGTGATCACGCTGCCGTATCGCGAGGACGACCTCGTCGTGGTAGTGTCGCGGCGTCATGCGCTAGCCTCGCGCAAGAAGCTGACCACAACAGAGGTACTCGATCACTACCTGATCGGACTGCAAACCGGCAGCTACATCAATATGCAATTGCTGCGCTTTGCCAGCGAGAACGGCGTCCCAGTGAAATTCCGCATGCAGGTCAACAGCTACGATGCCGTCTGCCTGATGGTGGAAGCTGATATGGGAATCGGCATCTTGCCCATCAGCCTGGCCCGGCGCTATGCCAAGACACTGGCCATTCGCGTAATCGCATTCGATGCGCCCTGGGCGCACCGCAAGTTGAACCTTTGCATACGGTCCTATGAGGGCTTGCCCGTCGCGGCACGGCAACTCGTCGATCACCTGTGCCCGTCAGCGCGAGCCATTGTCGGTGCGGCGGGTAGTGAGTGAAGTCGGTAGAAAGACCCGGAAGGTCGGCGCGCAGCAGAGCCTCACAATTCCGACCAGCCATGCAGGTTCTGTGGGCCGATCATCTACGCCTTGCTCGCTTCCACCAGCTGGTTTCAAAGCGCGCGCCTTCTCGAGGTGGCGATAACCCAGCATCATGGATGTAGGCTGCTGTTGGCGATTAATTGCATTTTCTAAACATCCGGTCTGCTATTCATCTTGTCGCTCAAATTCCCGGCTGCAATCGCATTGCTGCGGATGTGGGACAAGCGCCAACAAGGGTACCAGGCGATGCGCACGCCTAGCCGTGACTCCAGTTCCGCGATACGCTTCGAATTCACGTTCGGATGTCGTTGCGTAGGCCTGGTGCGCTCTTCGGCTTCGCTTCATTGGGTGCCATTGACCCGCCAGGGACTGCGCGAGGCCGACTTCAACTTGCGCGAAGCCGTACCGCCGTTCGCGGCCGGCCTTTGCGGATAGAGTCCGCGCGAACCAGGCGGGAATGCGCCCTGGCCGTCCCCGCCGTCAAGAATACCTTGTAGGTATGGAAGAAGACCTAATCGGTCTTGGACACGAGAAGGATCGCCTGCACATACTCCGAGGCCAAGTATGCCTGCAGCGAACGGGCAGGAACGGCTCACGACAGATCCAGCAGGGTCCGGGCTTTCGGATGCCGCGCCGGTAGGCGCATTATGGCAGCGGGTCCGCTCTATAAACCTGCTTGAAAGCCCTCTTTCAGAACGCAAAATTGGCGCAAAGCCGGATATCGCCGATCCTTTGCGCCTGGCGCCGGGATGGCTATGCCGTATGAGCCACGAACGGGGCTCGCCATCCATATCTGGGAGACAAGGCACATGATGCAATCACGCACCCTTGGTGACATAAAAATCACCCGAATTCTCGAGTACGCTGGGCCGACGCATGATCCGGCCTTTCTCTTTCCGGACCTCGACCGGTCCGTGCTCGATGCGAATGTGGACCTGATGGCGCCACACCACTGGATCCCGCACATGAACAAGCTGATTGTGACGATCCAGTTCTGGATCGTGCATGCGGGCGACAACGTCGTCGTCGTCGATACCGGCGTGGGCAACTTCAAGCCCCGCGCCGGTATTGCGCGCATGCACATGCTCAACACGCTGGTGCGTGAATGGATGATTGCGGCCGGCGCCGCACCGGAGCAGGTCACCCATGTGGTGATGACGCATCTGCATGCCGACCACGTCGGCTGGAATACCACCTGGCAGGACGGCCGCTGGGCGCCGACCTTCCCCAATGCGCGCTACTACATCCCCAAGGACGACTTTGTTTTCTGCGACGCGGGGCGCAACAAGGAGCCCGGCGTGGTGGACGTGTTTGGCGAGGCGTTTTTCGACAGCGTGATGCCGGTCGTCAAGGAAGGCCTGGCGGAGATGATCGTGCCAGGGCAAGAAATCGCCGGGTGCCTGCAGGTAGAACCGGCTGCGGGACACAGCCCGGGACAGGTAGCCTTCCGCGTGCGCTCGCGGGGCGAGGAGGCGGTGTTCTGCGGCGACATCCTGCACAGTCCGTTGCAGATCGTGCGCCCGGATGTAAACTCCGGCTACTGCATCCGTCCCGACCTGGCGCGCACCACCCGGCTGGCCTTGCTCAATCAGGCCGCCGACAGCGAAGCGCTGGTCTTGCCGGTGCATTTCGGCCAGCCCCACTGCGGCTACATCAGGCGAGAGGGCCAGGGTTTCCTCTTTGAGCCCGCCACCTGGTAACGGCCCGCGGGCGGCCGTGCCGCGGCACGGCTTGACGCTGCCCGTCTCGGCCGACCGCTTCCCCGCCGCTGTTGCGCCCTGCCATGGCGGCTCTAACATCTCGCCGCGAGATCCGCAGCATGGCCGTCCCCTTCGACATCACCGATTTCCGCCTTTTCGTCAATGTCGCGGAAACGCACAGCCTGACCCGGGGCGCCGAGCGTTCGTTTCTCTCGGTCCCGGCGGTCAGCAACCGCATCAAGAACCTAGAGGATACGCTGGGGGTCCGCCTGCTGGAGCGCTCGCCCCAGGGCGTAACGTTGACGGCCGCCGGCGACGTCTATCTCCAGCATGCGCGCGTGGTGCTTGCAGAACTGGAACGGCTCACCGGCAATCTCCAGCCTTTCACGGCGGGCCTGAGCGGACAGCTCAAGCTGGTGGCCAATACCACGGCTATCACTGAGTACCTGCCGCCAGTTATCGGCGACTATCTCGCGACCCACCCCGACGTACGCATCGACGTGCGCGAGCGGCTCAGCGACGACATTGTCCGCCTCGTGCGCGAAGGCGGTGCCGACCTGGGCATCATCTCCGGCAATGTGCCCACCGCCGGGCTGCAGGCTGTGCCCTTCGTCAAGAGCGGGCTGATCCTGGTCGCTCCGCTGGGGCATCCCTTGCTGGCAGAGGAAGAGGTCTGGTTCGAGCAAGCGCTGGAATATGCCTTTGTCGCCCTGCTCGAAGGCAGCGCGTTCCAGGTATTCATGACGCGCGCTGCAGGCGCCTTGCACAAGCCCATGACCATCCGCGTCCATGTGGCCAGCTACGATGCCATCTGCCGCATGGTGGCCGCCAACGCAGGCATTGCCATCATGCCTAAGGCCGCGTTCGCCCGCCTCAAAGGCAACCAGCCCATCGGAGCCTGCAATCTGCGCGATGACTGGGCCGTTCGCACCTTCCAGGTCTGCGCGCGCGACATTGAAGGCTTGTCCAGCTTCGCAAGGGAGTTTGCGAACCGGCTGATCGGCCGCTACGCCCCCGGTGGTGATGGCTCGTAGAGCCGTGCACGTTCTGCCCTCTTACCCTTTCTCCGATTCACCTTGCTGCATCGAATGAGCAATGTTGTCGCTCTCAATGAGAGAGCGACGAGCGCTGGTCTCATCACTCAATGAGACCGCGGTCACCCCCGAATTAACCCAGCGCTAAGGGCGCTTGCAAAAGGCAAAATTGAGCGCCCACAGGCTGCGTGGCAATCTAGCTTCGCCAGACAACAATCGAGCGAAACATGATCGACAAGCTTTACACAACGGCGCGCGATGCCATGGACGACGTCCAAGACGGTGCCACGATCGCGATCGGGGGCTTCGGTGGCGCCGGCATGCCTGACGAACTGATTGACGCCCTGATCGAACAGGGCGCCAAGGAACTGACAGTGATCAGCAACAACGCCGGCAATGGCGACACCGGGCTGGCGGCGCTGCTCAAGACCCGCCGGGTGCGCAAGCTGCTGTGCTCCTTCCCGCGCCAACGCGATGCGTACGTATTTGAAGAACTGTACCGCGCCGGCCAGATCGAACTGGAAGTCGTGCCGCAAGGCACCCTGGCGGAGCGCCTGCGTGCCGCGGGCAGCGGCATCGGCGCCTTCTACACCCCCACCGGCTACGGCACGCTGCTGGCGCAGGGCAAGGAGACTCGCCAAATCGACGGTCGCGGCTACGTTCTCGAACACCCCCTCCATGTCGATGTCGCGCTAATCAACGCTGCGGCCGCCGACCGCTGGGGCAATCTCATCTATAACAAGACCGCGCGCAACTTCGCGCCCGTCATGGCGATGGCGGCAAGCCAGACGATCGCCGCCGTGGCTCGCGTCTGCGAACTGGGCGAGCTTGACCCCGAGGACGTCGTGACGCCTGGAATCTTCGTCAACCGCGTGGTGCTGCGCGGCGCCGTAGCACAAGCTGAAGCCATGCTGGCAGGGTGAGCGTAATGGATCACGTGGCAAGAAGCCTGCTGGCCGCGCGCGTGGCGCGCGACATCCCGAACGGGTCCTATGTGAACCTCGGTATTGGTTTGCCCACCCTGGTGGCCAACCACCTGCCCCGATACCGGGAAGTCATCCTGCACAGCGAGAACGGTGTGCTCGGCCAATGGTCGGCTGCCGAACCCGGGCAGGAGGACTGGGACCTGATCAACGCGGGAAAGGAGGCGATTCGCCTCGAAAAGGGCGCCGCATTCTTCCACCATGCCGACGCGTTCGGGATGATGCGCGGCGGCCATCTCGACATCTGCGTGCTTGGCGCATTTCAGGTATCGGAGCGCGGCGACCTGGCCAACTGGCACACCGGCGCGCCGGATGCCATTCCCGCCGTGGGCGGCGCGATGGACCTAGCCATCGGGGCCAAGCGCGTGTTCGTCATGATGGACCATCTGACCAAGGACGGGACGAGCAAGCTGCGCCGCGAGTGCAGCTATCCGTTGACAGGTCTCGCCTGCGTGAGCCGCGTGTACACCGAACTCGGCACCTTCGCCATCGGCCCACACGGCGTTTCGGTCATCGAGATTGTCGGCGACATGTCGCCGCAATCGCTTCAGTCCCTCACTGACGTGAAGCTCGAGTTCACCTCCATGGTGATCGGCGAATACGCCTAGCCTCTCACATCCCACTGCCGTCCTGGCGCAGATCCAGCGAGCGTTGGCAAAGCACACACAATATTCGACAGACAAAGGAGACAGGTATGCTTGATTGGTACAAGAATGGGACACCCCAGCAGAAAAAGACGTTCTGGGCCTGCTATTCGGGCTGGGCGCTGGACTCGTTCGACATGCAGATGTTCAGTTTCCTGCTGCCCGCCCTGACGATTGCGTGGGGGCTGACCAAGCCGGAAGTTGGCGTGCTCGGCACCGTGGCATTGATCGTCACGGCCATCGGTGGCTGGGGCGCCGGCATCCTCAGCGACCGATACGGCCGCGCCCGCATCCTGGTGCTGGCCATCATCTGGTTCACGTTGTTCGGCGTGCTTGCGGGCTTCGCCCAGACGTATAACCAGCTGCTGATCGCTCGCACACTGCAAGGCCTCGGCTTTGGCGGTGAATGGGCGGTGGGCGCGGCGCTGATGGCCGAGGTGATCGATGCCAAGCATCGCGGCAAGGCTATGGGCTATGTGCAATCGGGCTTTGCCCTGGGCTGGGCGCTATCAGTCGTCGTGGCCACCCTACTGCTGGCGTGGCTGCCCTCGGAAATGGCGTGGCGCGTAGCGTTTTGGAGCGGCATCATTCCGGCCTCGATCGTGCTGTTCATCCGGCGCCATATCAAGGACGCGCCGATGTTCGAGCGCGCCCGGCGGAGCTGCGCACCGCGCGCTTCGCTGGCCTCGGTGTTCAACCGCAAGTACGCACGTTCACTGATCCTGTCAAGCGTGCTGGTGATCGGGCTGCAGGCAGGCTGCTACGCCATCCTGATCTGGCTGCCTTCCTTGCTCAGCCAGCGGGAGGTCGCTGCCGCATCGAAAATCGTCACAGTCTTCATCATGGCCTTCGGCTCGTTCTGCGGTTTCGCAGTGGCGGCCGATCTTTGCGATCGAATCGGTCGGCGGCCCACGCTGATTCTGCTATCGGTCTGCGCATGGATCGTTACGGTCAGCTATATGCTGCTGCCGCTGAACTCCACCCTCACCGCCATCCTGGGCTTCCTGGTCGGCTTCTCGGCGATTGGCATGTTCGCTGCCCTGGGGCCCTTCCTCAGCGAACTGTTTCCCACCCATGTGCGCACCACGTGTATGGGCTTTGCCTACAACGTGGGCAAGTCGGTAGGCGCAGGATCCGTCGTCGGTGTCGGCGTGCTGTCTACCCACATCGGCTTGGCCAATGCCATGGGCGCATTCTGCCTGGTTGCCTATACTTTCGCGGTGTTCGGCATCCTGCTACTGCCGGAGACGCGCGGCATTGCCATCGAGAACATCGGGGAAGAAGACAATCACTATGAGGCCGGAGCGCTGGCACACTCGGTGCGGGCGCAAACCTGAAGTACGGCGCTATCGCAGTAGAAAACGCAGAACCAAGATACCAACCTATTCAGAGACAGGGGAGCCAACATGATTCGCATGCTGTACCTGCTAGTCAAGCCAGAGGGCATGTCCGACGATACCTTCCGCGCGGAATGCCTGCGCCACGATGAAATGTCGCGCGGAGTGCCGGGCCTGCACAAGTATGAAGTCCGTCTTGTCGCCGAGCAGCCAACCGACACCCATGTACCCTTCTTCGACATCGGGCACGTCGATGCCATTGGCGAATGCTGGTTCGAGAACGAAGCGGCTTACGAAAGCTATCTTGCGTCCGACATCCGCAAGGAATGGTTCGAGCATGGGAAGACCTTCATCGGCCAGCTCAAACCCTTCCGTACCGCGCCGGTTTCCGGCGACGACAACGTCGCTGGCTGAGCGCCCATCCGACGGAAAGCGCCACCACAGCAGGCCTGTTCGGGACCGGACTGGCCTCGCCACAACAGTCGACAGACAAGGAGACACCATGCTTTACTGTGTTCAAATGGACGTAAAGATTCCTGAATCCCTCCCGGCAGACCGGGTCGACACCCTCAAGGCAGCAGAGAAAGCCCGTGCCATCGAGATCCAGAAAGCGGGCAAGTGGCCGCACCTCTGGCGCGTCGTTGGGCGCTATTCCAACGTCAGCGTTTTTGATGTCGAGAGCAACGACGAATTGCACGAATTGCTCTCATCGCTTCCGCTGTTTCCCTATATGACGATCCAGGTAACGCCGCTGGCGAAGCATCCGTCTGCCATCTGAACGCCGCGCTTTCTACCACTGTTTCAGAATGGTAGTGGCCGTAATGGCGCGCGCGTCCACAGGTGCGTATATGGTCTTCCCGGGCGAGGCGTTCGACGTCGTTGCAACCATGTCGGCGGTGCGCGAGGAACGCAGCACGGCCCTGCAAGACGTGCCGACGATGTTCATCGCCCCAGGTCGATCACCCGGAAGTTGATTTCTCTTGCCTGCGAATCTGCGTCATGGCGCATTACAAAATCCCGCGCTACATCTGCTTCGTCGCCGAGATGCCGATGACCATCACGGGAAGGTGCAGAAGTTCGTCATGCGCGAAGCGATGTCGAGGGAACTCAGTCTCACCGAAAATGGGACCGCCTGACCAAAGGCCGCGTCAACCATTGAGCATTGGCAGGATAACGCCGGCGTATACATCTAGCGATCTGCAGGTAGAGAACGGCGCGTCGCCTACGCTCCTGGCGTGGGCGCGGCTACACGCGGTTGAGATAACCGTAGATGTATATCTTGCACAGTACCGCTCTGTCATGAACAGACATTCCGGCACAGAGAAAAAAACCCGCCTGCCCTAAGGTATGGAGACACGGAGGTAGAAATGGGCAGGCGGGGGTGAAAAAAAAAGCTGCTGCTCCTATCCGGCTACGGCGTGGGCGCGATGCAAATGAATTGAAACCAGGGGCAATGTGGCGGGCACATACCCTTGCAGATCACCATTACTCGGGCACCAGTTCTGCGGCGGGCTGCGCGGTCTCGTGCCGATCGCGCTGCGCATCGGCCGCGTTGCCGGGCCGGATCCTGAACCAGATGGAGTACATGGCCGGCAGGAACACCAGGGTCAAGATCGTCCCCGCAAACGTCCCGCCGATGAGCGTGTAAGCGAGTGCCCCCCAGAACACCGAATGGGTCAGCGGGATGAAAGCCAGGATGGCGGCCAATGCGGTGAGAATCACAGGACGCGCACGCTGGACGGTGGCTTCCACGACGGCCCTGAACGGATCCAACCCTTCCTCCTTGTTGTGCTGAATCTGCCCGATCAGGATCAACGTGTTGCGCATCAAGATGCCCGACAGGGCGATCAAGCCGACCAACGCGTTGATGCCGAATGGCTGCCCAAACAGAATCAAGGTCGGCACCACGCCAATCAAGCCGAGTGGGCTGGTCAGGAAAACCATCACCATCGCCGGGATGGACCGCACCTGAAAGATGAGGATCAGCAGGGTCACCGCCAGCATGATCGGGAACAGCGGTAGCATGGCTTTCGTCGCCTTGCCCGACTCTTCAATGGAGCCCGCTTGCTCAATACGATATCCGCTCGGCAGTTTCTCGATGATGGGCTGAAGCTGCTTGCTGATCGCCGTCGACACGTCGGGCGGCTGCAGCCCATCGGCAATATCGCCGCGCACCGTGATGGTCGGCATGCGGTCGCGCCTGCGCATGATGGGCTCTTCCATGCGCACATCGATCTTTCCCACCTGTGAGAGCGGAATGCGTTGCCCGTTGGCGCCTGCCAGCGTGAAGTCGCCAATCTTGGCGGGGTCGAGTCGAACGTCGCCAGCCGAGCGGGCCGTCACCTGCACGGTACGGATGTCCTCGCGCACGGCCGTCACCGGAATGCCGTTGAGCAGGAATTGCAGTTGTTGCGCGACGGCGCTGGAGCCCAACCCCACGGCCTGCAAACGATCCTGCTGCAAGGTGAAGTGCAGCGTGGGTACACGCATGCCCCAGTCGGTATTGACGGTGCGCATCATCGGGCTTGCGTCCATCACCTGCTGGACATCGGCCGCGATGCGGCGCAACGTCTGCGCATCCGGTCCGCTCACGCGGTAAGCAACCGGGAACGGCGAATATGGACCGAACACGAGTTGCGTGACCCGCACGCGCGCCTCGGGGGCAAGACCGTCGGCAATGGCCTGGCGCAGGCGCTGCTTCACCGCGTCGCGCTCTTCCTGGCTATCCGTACGGATCACGATCTTGGCGAACGACGGATCGGGCAGTTCCGGCCCCATCGCCAGATAGAAGCGCGGCGCGCCCTGGCCAACGTAAGCCGTCACGATTCTGGCTTCCTTCTGTTTGGCCAGCCACGCTTCCAGCTTGGCCGTGGCGGCGCTGGTCTGGTTGATCGACGCGCCATAGGGCATCTGCACTTCGACCAGCACTTCGGGTCGATCCGAAATCGGGAAGAACTGTTTCTTGACCACCGCCATGCCGAGAATAGCCAAGGCGAAGAGCCCCACCACCGAGCCAGCGACCAGCCATTTGCGCGCAATCACGCGCCCGAGCAGCGCACGGAAGCGGTTGTAGCGCGGGGTGTCGTAAATCGCATCGTGGCCGCCTTCGACCTTCTTGAAGTCGGGCAGCATCTTCACGCCCAGGTAAGGCGTGAACACCACCGCGACAACCCACGACGCGATCAGCGCAATGCCGACAATCCAAAACATGTTGCTGGTGTATTCACCCGCGGTGGAGCGGGCAAAGCCGTTGGGCATGAAGCCGACGGCGGTCACCAGCGTGCCCGACAGCATGGGCGCGGCGGTGTGGCTCCACGCATAGGCCGAAGCGGCCACGCGGCTGTAGCCCTCTTCCATCTTCACCACCATCATTTCGATGGCGATGATGGCGTCGTCCACCAGCAGGCCCAGCGCCAGAATCAAGGACCCCAGCGTGATGCGGTCGAAGTTCTTGCCCATTGCGGCCATCACCACGAAGACCACCGCCAGTGTCAGCGGAACGGCTGCGGCTACCACCAAGCCGGCGCGCCAGCCCATGCTGACGAAGCTCACCAGCATGACAACCAGGAGCGCGGCGAAGAACTTGAGCATGAACTCGTCGACGGCAGAACTGATGTTGACTGCCTGGTCCGTCACCTTGGTCAGGCTCATGCCGAGCGGCATGTCGGCATTGACGGCGCCGACCTCCTTGTCGAGCGCCTTGCCCAGATCCAGACCGTTCCAGCCTTCGCGCATGACGATGCCCAGCAGCAAGGCAGGCTGCCCACCATTGCGCACCATGAGCGTGGCCGGGTCTTCATAGCCGCGTTTGACCGTGGCAATGTCCGACAGCTTCAACGTGCGGCCCTGCGACACAACCGGCGTATCACGAATCTTCTGTAGCTCGTCGAACGCACCGTCCAGACGGATGAAGACCTGCGGACCTTTCGTTTCTACCGAGCCGGCCGCCGTCAGGGCATTCTGGCTGTTGAGCGCGGCAAACACCTCTTGCGGACTCAAACCAAGGGTTGCGAGGCGCTCATGCGAAAACTCGACATAGATGCGCTCCGACTGCTCGCCGATGATGTTGACCTTCTTGACGCCGGGCACGTGCAGCAACCGCTGGCGCAGTGTCTCCGCGTCGCGCACGAGCACGCGTTGCGGCTCGCCCTGTGCCTTGAGCGCAAACAGCGCAAAGGTCACGTCTGCATATTCGTCATTGACCATCGGCCCGATCACGCCGGGCGGAAGGTTGGCCACCTCATCGCTGACTTTCTTGCGCGCTTGATAGAACTCCTCCTGGACTTCCGACGGCGGCGTGCTGTCGAGCAAGGTCAACGTTGTGAAGGCCAGGCCAGGCCGGGTATAGGTCTCCGTGCGGTCATACCAGCGCAGCTCCTGCATGCGCTTTTCGATCTTCTCGGCCACCTGGTCCTGCATTTCCTGCGCGGTGGCGCCAGGCCACGCGGTGATGATGGTCATCACCTTGACCGTAAACGCCGGGTCTTCCGCGCGGCCCAGCTTGAAGAAGGAAATGAGTCCCGCCAGAGAGATCAGGCAGATGAGGAACAGAGTAACGGCGCGCTCGCGCACGGCGAGTGCCGATAGGTTAAAACGAACTTGGCTCACGGGCGCACCCCCGCGATGGCAGTGCTGGCGCCCTGGCCTGCCACACGGACTTGTTGGCCTTCACGCAGCAGTTGTGCGCCAAGCGCGACAATCCGGTCCCCTTGCTTGACTTGGCCGGCAACCCGTGCCCCTTCGTCGCCGAGGCGCACGATGGTGACGGATCGCCACGACACCTTGGCCGGATCCCCCTGGATGACCCACACGCCGGGGCCCTTGCCCGCATCGAACACGGCGCCCAGCGGCACCTGCAGATCGCCTTGCGCGATGGCAAGCCGATCCGGAATCTGGATCGTCACGGTGGCGCCCAGCGGCGCATTGGCCAGTTCCCCATCTAGCACATAGCGTGCTTCGAAGGTGCGGGTAAGCCGATCGGCGGCATCTGACAGCTGCCGCAGCTTGGCAGGTACGCCCGCGCTTTCCCCACCGAAAAGCGTGGCCTGTGCGAGAGAGCCGATCGTTGGCCGCAACGTTTCCGGCAACTGGACCACCGCCTCACGGCGGCCAGCGTGGGCCAGGCGCACAACCGCCTGCCCCGCGTTGACGACCTGACCGGGCTCGGCCAGCGTTTCCATGACCACGCCTTCGCCATCGGCAACAAGCTCGGCGTAACGGCTGGCGTTACGCGCAACATCGGCCTGCGCTTCTGCCGCGCTCAACTGGGCTTTGGCCGCGTCCGCCGCGGCCTTGGCCTGGTCATAGGCCGAGGCAGAAATCGCGCCCGTTCCGCGCAGATCACGGTAGCGGGCTTCGTCTTCCGCCGTCTGTTGCGCGCGTGCCCGTGCAGCGGTCACGGCTTCTTGCTGCGCATGCGCGGCGAGCTTCAGATCGACAGGGTCGATGCGCATGAGCGGCTGGCCGCGCTTGACGCTTTGGCCCGCGTCCACAAGCCGCTCCAGCACCTTGCCGGGCACGCGGAAGCCGAGGTCGCTCTGCACCCTGGCAGCGACGACCCCAGTGAATGAACGCGATGCGGAAGCGACTGGCTGGACGAACGCGGCCCGCACCAAGGGCGCCTCGGTGCGCGGATCGGCAGGGGCCTTTTCGCCGCAAGCGCTCAATGCGAGCGGCAACGCACAAATAACGGTAGAGGTAACAAAGCGACGCGAAAGCATGAAAGCCCCATCGACAGGATAATCTGGGCTTTCATTCTGGTTCGTGTGACCATTTTAGTCAATGGTCACAAAGAAAAATCCGCGCGTCAGGGGGAAAGACTCCGAAGCACGAGGCTGGAGAGCAGCCCGGGCGCACTTTCCGTGTAGTCAAAGCTGTGCTGCAAAAGCAACGGATTCAGGTACGGGCGCATGACTAGGTAGATGGCCGTCGTGGCCTCGTCCAACGGCGTCTTGCGCTCGAAGTCTCCCGTCTCCCGACCTTCCTGCAGCACATCGCGCAGCGCCTTCTGGATGCGCTCTTCGTAGGCGATCACCGCTTGCCAGCGCTCAGTCGCTGCCGAGGCGGCGATCTCGTACAGCTTGCGGTCGTGGGAAAACAACCGGAGGCTGGCCTCCGTCAAGGCTTTGAACATGCGCCGGAGCTTCTCCGGCGGGGAGTCGGCCTCGGCCAGGGCGGCACTCACGTCGGCCTCGATCTCGCGCAGGCAGTTGGCGCAAATCATCTCGCCAATGGCCTGCTTGGACTCGAAGAACTTGTAGATGTAAGCCTTGGAATAACCAATGGCCTTGGCCAGATCGGAAACGGCGGTCTTCTCGTAGCCGTAGCGGCTGAAGTGCTCGGTGGCGGCAGCGACGATCTGGTCTCGCACGTCATGGTCCGCCGGGCCGCGGGCGGGAACGGGGTAAGGGGTGGTCTTCATGGGCTCCAGCTTACGCGAGTCGCGATAGTTGAACAACCTGTGACCATTTTGTACTATAGTCACTTGAAATTCAGATGGAAGAACCCATGTTGCCAAAGCGCTCCCTTGCGGCCCTCTTCGTTGCCAGCCTGGCAACCGGTTGTGCCGTCGGCCCAGACTATGTGAAGCCCGATATGCCGGTTTCCGAACGATTCCAGGGCCAGGCCGCCGTTGAGCAGCGCATTGCCAATGCCGAAGCCGATCTGTCCGCATGGTGGGCTGGCTTTGGCGATCCGCAACTCACGCGGTTCGTGCAGATCGCACTGGAACAGAACCTGGACCTTGCACAGGCCTTCGCCCGCGTCACGCAAGCCCGTGCGGGCTTGGGCGCTGCCAATGCCGCGTTGCTGCCCTCCGGAAATATCACTGGCCAGGCCGCGCGTGTGTATCAGTCCGTCGAAACCCCTTTGGGCCGCGTCTTGAATTCGAGGCCCGGCTTCGATCGCTACGGCAGCGCTTTTGAGGCCGATGTCAACGCAAGCTGGGAGTTGGACGTATTCGGCGGCCTGCGCCGTGGCCGCGAGGCGGCACTTGCCGATTACCAAGCCTCCCAGGCGGGCGCAGTCGCCACACGGCTGGCCGTGGCCGCACAGACTGCCGATATCTACATCACCATCCGCGGCTTGCAGACGCGCCTGAAGGTGGCCCGCCACCAGGTACAGACGCAAGAGGAATTGCTCTCCACCATCAAACTGCTGTACGGCAAGGGCCTGGCCGCTGAACTTCAAGTCAGGCAGGCCGAAGGCGCGCTCGCTCAGGTTCGTGCGTCGATCCCTCAGCTTGAAGCCGGCCTGGATGCGGCAATGAACGCGCTAGACGTGATGCTGGGCTCGCTGCCTGGCACGCACCGAGCCGAGCTTGCGCAAGGCGGTGATGTCCCGGCCGCTCCGCAGATTGCGATCAGCGGATCGCCTGGCGAATTGCTGAGGCGCCGTCCCGACCTCATCGTCGCCGAGCGGCGCCTTGCGGCCTCCAACGCACGAATCGGCGTCGCCATTGCGGAGTACTACCCGAAGTTCTCGCTCAGCGGGCTCCTTGGCAGCGCAACGTCGGTGGGCGCCGGAAGTCTGTTCGGCAGCGGCGCAAGTCAATTTGCCGGCGTGCTCGGTCTGCGCTGGCGCCTGTTCGACTTCGGCCGCATCAACGCGCAAATCGATCAGGCCAAGGGTCAAGAGGCTGAGATGCTCGCCGCGTACCGGCTCGCCGTGCTGCGCGCAACAGAGGACGTGGAAGACGCTTTCTCTGCCCTGGTCAAGCGCGAGGAGCAAGCGGCCGTGCTCGCGCAAGGCGTGGATTCGCTCAATCGCGCGCGAAATGCTTCGTTTGCCGCCTACCAGAAAGGCGTCGTCAGCCTGATCGAAGTCCTGCAAGCCGACGAAAGCCTGCTGCGCGCATCGGACGCGCGAGCACAGGCACAAACGGAATCGGCACGCGCTGCGGTCTCGGCATTCAAGGCGCTCGGTGGTGGTTGGCAACCCGATGAATCCGCCGTCGTGGCAACCAAGCCGCCAGAGTTCGCCCAATAACGCCCTGTGCCTCTCATGGACCTGAATGAATGAGATCGCTCATCAAGCAGGCCTCATCGGTAAAGCTGAACTGCCGCCATCTCAATTCCCGCATACAGAAAGGAACTGCCGTGTCGAATTCCAAAGTTGTCGTGATTACCGGCGTGTCATCGGGCATCGGCCGCGCCACCGCCGCGAAGTTTGCCCAGCAAGGCTACCGGGTATTCGGCACTGTGCGCAACTCCGCAAAAGCGCAGCCGATATCGGGTGTTGAACTGGTCGAGATGGACATCCGTGATGAAGCGTCGGTTCAACATGGAATCCAGGCCATCATCGCTCACGCCAAACGCATCGACGTGCTGGTCAACAGTGCAGGCGTGACCCTGCTCGGCTCGACCGAAGAAACGTCGATTGCCGAAGCCCAGTCGCTGTTCGACACCAACGTTTTTGGCATCCTGCGCACATCCCAAGCCGTTCTGCCGCACATGCGCGCGCAACGTTCGGGAAGAATTGTGAACATCAGTTCGGTGCTCGGCTTTCTTCCGGCTCCGTACATGGGGCTCTATTCGGCATCCAAGCATGCCGTTGAAGGGATGTCCGAGACCTTGGACCATGAAGTGCGCAAATTCGGGATCCGCGTGGTGCTGGTCGAACCTTCCTTCATCAAGACCGGCCTGGATACCAACGCGCCCCATGCGGCTTCCAAGATCTCAGCTTATGACGATGAGCGCAACATCGTTCTCCAAGCCATTCAGAAAAACGTCAAGGACGCACCGGACCCCGATGGTGTCGCAACCACGATTGTCGATGCCGCCGTGGGTGCATGGGGAATGCGACGTCCTCCGAAAGGCCAAGCCTCTCTGCTGAGCAAACTGCGCCGTTTCATGCCTGCAGGCCCGATCGACGCAAGTCTGAGGAAGACATTTGGACTCTCCTGAAATCGATCTCTGCTCTCACCTCACGAGCGAAAAAGCTTTGTCCAGAGGGATCCGTGCACACCGATATTCGGAAGAGCCCCATGACCAATCCTGACCGCCCCGCAACCGCGCCCTCTGCCAGTGTTGCTCTGGCTCTACAAAATGCGCACCCCGCATCACCGTGGCCGGTGTTCTGGGTGGCCAGCGTTGCGGTGTTTCTTGTCTCAATGGACGGCACGATGCTGTTCGCGGCCTTCAGCGCCTTACGCGCGGGTTTTCCTCACGCAACTGCGGCAGACCTCTCCTGGGTTCTCAATGCCTACACCGTCGCCTATGCTGCAACACTCATCCCGTCTGGCGGATTGGCTGATAAGCATGGGCGCAAGAAGATATTCCTGGGCGGTGTTGGGCTATTTCTGGCGGCGTCCGTTGCATGTGGTTTAGCAGTTAGCGTTGGGTGGCTCGTTGCGGCAAGAGTACTGCAGGCCATAGGCGCCGCATTGTTGACACCCGCATCTCTCTCGCTCGTGCTGGCGGCGTTTCCGACAAGCAAGCGTGCTGTGGCTATCAGTCTATGGGGAGCGGTCGGTGCCCTGGCTGCAGCGGTGGGCCCCAGCCTCGGGGCATTCGTGATCGCATCGGTCGGCTGGCAATGGGCTTTCTACCTGAACTTGCCATTGGGCATTGTTGCAATGTGGCGCGGCGCAACACTGCTCACCGAGACAAAGCAGCAAGCCAGCACTCGCCCACTGGATCTGTTCGGTATGGGCCTATTGATTGTTGGTACTGGCGCCTTGGCACTATCCATTGTGCAATCGGAGTCGCCTGCCTGGTCACGCCATGAACTGCTGGGTGTTGCGGGCGTCGGGTTAATGAGCATAGTCGGATTTGTGGCTTGGGCTCGGGTCGCCACTTCACCGCTGGTGGACTTGGCCTTATTTCGCAACCGAGCTTACCGTTACGCCAATCTCGCAACGTTGTCGGCATCGCGTTTTCGATGATGTTTTTCGCCTTCTTTTTCTACATGAATTCAATCTGGCACTACTCGCTGCCACTGGCGGGTCTTGCCATAACGCCGGGGCCGCTGCTGGTGATCCCGGTCGCCGCCATGTCAGGTCGAATCGCGAGTCGGCACGGCCACCGCCCGCTGTTAGTGGCGGGCAGCCTGCTCTACGCGACCAGTGCACTGTGGTTCTTGCTGGTGCCAGGAATTGAACCCGCTTATCTCTCGCAGTGGCTGCCGGGCATGCTGCTCAGTGGGGTCGGTGTGGGCATGGTGTTGCCGTCGCTGGCGGGCCATGACGTTGCTGGAAGTGGAAAACGGCCGCGCCGTGTTTCAAGGCATTCCGCTGCGGCAGCATTACAACCCACTGGGAATGGTGCACGGGGGCTGGTTTGCCACGCTTCTGGACTCAGCGCTTGGCTGCTCAGTGCAAACTATGCTGCCGGCCCGGCGTTCCTACACGACGGCCGAACTTAGCATCAATATGGTGCGGGCGGCTTCTCACAAGACCGGTCCGTTGCGCGCGGCCGCCACGGTTGTCCACGCGGGTCGTCAGATAGCGACTGCGGAGGCGCGTGTCGAAGATGCGAAAGGCAAGCTCTATGCTCATGCGACCACCACCTGCTTTGTCTTCGATTTGCCAGCGGCTTGACAGCAAGGCGCAGCAAAGCCGCTTTTGAAAAAGCGGAGGGTCATGTAATGAAAATCGGGATCATTGGAACTGGCAACATCGGCGGCACGCTTGCCCGCAAGCTCAGTGCTGTTGGACATCAAACGCGTGCGGCGTTGAAGGCGTCCGCGTGCTTGCTCGAGAAATCGGAGCAGAAGCCACGGGATGGAATTGAGCTCGTTCCGATGCGCCGCGCGGGACCGCGCCAACATGACGCCCGCAGCGGGATGGGGAACGACGGCGGCGAACTCGGCGTTCATTGCACAGATTCGGGTAAGCCCCCCACAAGGCAAAACCCCAGGATTGTCGTTGCAAGGACAATCCGGCGTCAAACTCGTTGCCAAACTGCACTGCGGACAGTTTGGCGCGCGCCATCTTGCTTAACGGCTTCAACTTTTGACGCTTCATTCACAGCGTCTTGCCGGTCATGGCCGGCGTAAGGAGACAGACATGAAAGTATGCAAAGCGAAGTGCGACGACTTCAACGTCGGAGCGGCATCCGGGACGGCGGACCTAGCAAGGGCGGCGTCTTCCGGGCACCGCAAAGGGTGGCGCGGTTGCAGGGCTGCCTTCCTGATGGTCGCGCTTTCCATTGGCGTCGTCACGGCGTCATCGGCCCAGATCATTCCGCAGGACTACTTCTACGTGCCGCCGAATCCCCTGCCGCCCGGCAAGCCCGGTGACGTGATTCGAACCCGCACGATCACCGCGCCGCTTTTCCCGAATGCGCTCATACAGCAGATCATGTATCTTTCGTCGACCGCCTCGGGCAAGCCGGTTGCCGTGACCGGCGTTGTCGCCACGCCGCTACTCCGCGCGGCCGGTCAGCCCCTCGTGGTCATGACGCCCGGTACACGCGGGACTGGTGATCAATGTGCACCGTCCAAGCAGTTCGGCGTCACGAGCGCTTCGCCCGATGGGCTCGATTACGAATCCGGAACAACCCAGCAATTGCTGGCTCGCGGCATCTCGGTCGTCCTGACGGACTACGAGGGCCAGGGCACACCGGGTCTGCCGTCGTACCTGGTCGGCCGGTCCGAGGGATACAACGGCCTCGACGCCTTGCGGGCTGCGCAACGACTACCCGGCGCGGGCGTGCCCGCGGGCGCGCCCGTCGGTGTCGTCGGCTACTCGCAAGGCGGGCAGGCGGCCGGCTGGGTCGCAGAACTGCAACCAACCTATGCGCCAGAACTGGACTTCCGGGGCGCGCTGGTCGGCGGCGTGCCGACCGACATGCTGGTGGAGGTCAACCACTTGAACGGCAACCCCACCGCAGGAGCCGGATTCGGCCTTGCCGCCCTCTCCGGTCTCGACCATGCGTTCCCCGAATTGAACCTCGATGGGCGTCTCACTGACGTCGGTCGCCAGGTCATGCAAGACGTCCGCACGTCGTGCTTCGACAAATACCTCACAGCGTATGGAACCACATCGGCGGCCGACGTGACGCAACCAAATGTCCTCGCCGACTCCCAATGGCAGCAGCGATTCAATGCCTCTTTGCTCGGCACCAAGGTTCCGGGAGCACCCGCCTTCATCTTTCACGGCACCGCGGACCAGGTCGTTCCGTTCGCGCTGGGACAATTGCTGTTTAGCAGCTGGTGCTCGCGCGGCGCCGACGTGACGTTCAAAGGGCTCATCGGGCTTGAGCACGGAACCGGCAACTTTGCAGGACCGCCGGACGGGATCGACTGGCTAGCGCAACGACTGGCCGGCGTCGCTGCAGCGCACGGTTGCTTCGATGTGACGCTGCCCTGAGCGGCTCGGGGCCGGCGCCAAGCCTGTGTGGGTACGTGCCCAGCGCGCCCACGGCATTCAGACACGCATTGGGTGTCCTCGCGGCACCAGGTCTTGATCGCCTCGCGCAATTCGGCCTCAGCCTCGACGTCCGCCATAGCTCATGAACGGCGAGCAAAATCCCTGCACAAGACTCAGGTTGTTATTCGCCAAGTCGCTGGTGGAGGGAATCATGTGTGAACTCAGCAACATCCGGACGTCGCCCGCCAATGAATAGTCAATCAGTTAAGGGTCGCACCTGCCTGCTTCACGATTTTGGCGTGCTTATCCAATTCCGCCTTGAAGAACGAGGGAGCACCCTCAGCGCTCGACGTCGAGATGATCACGCCCTGCTGCGCAAGTTGTTCCTGGACGTCCTTTTCTTGCAGAGTCGTCTTGATCTTCGACTGCAGCTGTGTAACGTTTTGGGGTTGCATGCCGGCCGGGCCCACAATCGCAAGCCAGGCGTCAAAGTTGTACTGAGGCAGTCCAGATTCTGCGAGCGTCGGCACGTCGGGCAAGCCAGGCACGCGCCGCGCCGTCGACACTGCAATGGCCTTCAGCTTGCCGCTCTTAACTAGAGGCAGGACGGTCTGAAGAGTCAAGAAGCCGAACTGAACCTGACCACCGACCAAATCAGTCGTATAGTTGCCCGCCCCCTTGTACGGGACGTGGCTGACATTGACCTTTGCCTCGCTCGCGAACAGTTGCCCAGCAAGGTGCAGAACCGTCCCGTTACCCGACGAGCCATAGTTGTATTCGCCCGGGTTGGACTTCAGCACTGCAATGAGTTCCTTTGTGTTGTTCGCGCGTACCGACGGATTCACAACAAGGACCAGCGGCAACGTGCCGATGACGGTGATAGGAGTTATGTCCTTCAACGCGTCATACGGCACGTTCTTGTATATGAACGGATTGATGACGTGGTTCGAGGAGATCAATCCTAGCGTCGAGCCGTCTTTCGGCGCACGAACAAGTTGCTGCGTCCCCGGCACGCCTCCAGCTCCAGGCAAATTCTCGATCACAACGGAGTGACCCAAATTTTTGGACAGTGACTGGCTCATAGCGCGGGCAACAGCATCTGCTTGTGAACCAGCCTGTGTAGGAACAATCAAGCGAATGGGTGTTTGCGCAATTACAGGAGAAAAGATCCCTGTAACGAGCGCACACGATGTCACCACAACAAATGCATTGCGCACTTGCTTCAGAAGCGAGATGGGCATTTATGTCTCCGTCTACTGTGTGGCACCGCGTGTCCGCGATGACCTATTGGACGGAGTTTAGTGCGGTAGTCTGCCGTAGCAGAGTGCTAATGCGGTAGACCCGCTATCGCACCCGAGCATATCCACTGTTAACCCTGCTGTTTCAGTGCCTCAACCAACGCTGACACCGCGCGGAGCCGCGGATTCTTATAGGGGGCGTAGATAAGTAAGCGGCGGTTACTCCACGTTTCTTGCAGCGGTATTCTGACGAATCTGTCCGAGCCGGCATATGCCGCACTGGCGCTATTTGGCAGCACGGCTATGCCCAATCCGGCCTCCACCATTCGACAGCCGGCTTCAAAGCTGGAAACAGCAACGCTTTGGTTAAACGGCACCCGAAGATTTGTTGCCTGTTCACGGAGTTCCTGCGCCAATGCACCTCCAGGCTGCACGACTACCAAAGGATGGTCGAGAATCTCCGCATACCGAAGTCGCTTGCGTTTTGCCAGCGAGTGATTCACCGGCACTACAACGTTGAGCGGATCAATGGCGAAAGGCCACGACTCTAAACCAGGCGGAGCGTTAGCTGCGACGCCAATGCCCACATCTACGACATCGTCCAAACAGGCGCGAATCGACTCGGACGTCGATCGCTCAAACAGCGCAATTTCGACGAGCGGATGCGCCTGCTTGAACCCATGCAAGCGCTCAGGAAGAAAACCGATAATAGCCGAAGGACTTGCAGACAGTCTTACGACGCCTGCGACCTTGTCCCCAAGATCCTGCACCTCACGAGTGAAGGCAACGATGTCCGCATTGAGCTTCCTACCCAACTCCAGCGCACGCTCCCCTGCGTCTGTAAGCGCCACGCCGGTGGTGGAACGGATAAACAGCCCGACCCCCAAGTTGCGCTCCAGTTCCGCAATTCGCCGGCTCAGGGCCGACTGGGCGATGTGCTCGAGCTCCGCCGCACGCTTGATGGAACCTTCTCGCGCGACGGAAAGGAAAAGTTGAATACTGACAGGGTCTATGCGGTGCATTGTTTGTGAGCGCAAGTGCAGTGTCGGACAGCCGTGCACGGCTAGGGTTTTCCCGATATATTCTGCGGCGATACCGGGAATGCTACATCAGCGCTTGGTCTTAGGGAACAGACCGACTTAAAGTCCAATGAAATCCCACAGGAGATCCCCATGAACGTCCTCGAGCCGAATGGCCGCGTCTTGTATCTGGTCCACTCGACGGCGGCAATGGAAAAGCAACGGCAAGGGGAGAGACTGACTCCCGCCGACCGTGAGCCGCTTCGAAATGATGTTTCCACCGACGAAATTACGCCGGTGCCCATTCTCACCCACTACGACGACGCACTAGGACGGTATCCGTACACTGGATATAAGGTCGGTGCGACGCTGCCGTTTAAGCCCGATTCCGTTCGGCAAGGTAAGTTCTACATCACCGTCGCCGGCAATCGCTACGGCAAAGGCTCCTCCCGTGAACACAGCCCGGCGGCCGAAAAACTCGCCGGCATCCGGCTAATCATCGCGAAAAGCTTCGAACGGATCTATCGCCAGAACGCGGACAACATTGGCCTTTACACGTCCACGGACTTCAGCCTGGTTCCGCGCCTTGAAGCTGGGGAAGCAATTCCACTTGACGAACTCGTGGGAGGTCGAGACGCGCTGGCAGCTTCCATTTTGAAGCATGGCGGCCTGCTCAAGTTTGGCCAGCAGTACCTTACCAACGTCACGCCGGCCGCGAAGGTCGACGCACAGCGTCCCCAAACACTTTTCGAAAAGATTGTTCGACGCAACTTGCTGGCGACGCCAGTTACGTCTTCCGACCCCAAGCCTGGCGACGGTATCTTTGTTCAGGCCCACTGGCGATTCATTCACGAGTATTACACCGGCATGTGCGCTCATATGCTGCACGCGACATTCGGCAAGCCAGTGAAGTTGAAACATGCTGACCATATTGTCGTCTTCGAAGACCACACTTCGTACGTGACAGAAAGCCCCGCTCACGTTCGCAATGACCTCGTCGAGAACGTCGTGCAGATGCGATTCGCGCAGCGCGACTTCGTGAAGACCTATGGGCTCACGTTTCACCGTACCCTTACGGATGAAGAGCTATCGAAGGACGATGGAAACAACGTCGCCGGCATTTCCCACGCCATGATGGCCGAGCAGTATGCCCTGCCCGGTCAAGTGGTTGTTGGCACGGATTCTCATACGCCTCACAGCGGCGCCCTGGGTTGCGTAGCCTTCGGCGTTGGCACCACCGACATGGCCAACGCCTTCGTTACCGGTGCTGTGCGCATGACGCTGCCAGAGTCGATCCGCGTGCATCTCGGTGGCAAGCTGCAGGCAGGCGTCACCGCCAAAGACGTTGTTCTCCAACTGCTGGCCCAGCCCGCAATCAAGGCGGGTGCCGGCGTTGGGAAGGTCTTCGAATTCGCCGGCCCGGTAGTTTCCGCCATGAGCGTGGACGAACGGGCAACGCTTACCAACATGTGCGCCGAATTGGGTGGGTTCACTGGCATCGTCGCGCCAGATGCCGAGACTGTTCGCTTCCTCCTGGAACGGCGTGGCGTCGAGTTCCAACTCGAGCCCTGGATGCACAGTGACGAAGGAGCGAAGTACGCCGCAAATCTTGAGGTCGATTGCAGCGTTCTGTCTCCGATGGTTGCACGTCCTGGCGACCCTGGCAACGGCTTGCCGCTCGCTACACTCGATGAGACTGTGAAAGTCGACATCGCCTATGGAGGCTCTTGCACTGCAGGTAAGCGCGAGGACTTCGACCAGTATCACGCGGTATTCCAATGGGCCGCCGAACGTGGCCTGAGAATCCCCGAACACGTGACCCTCTATCTCCAGTTCGGCACGACCGACGTGCGGGACTATTGCCAGAACAAAGGCTACCTTAAGGCCTTTGAAGCGGTAGGTGCACGCATTCTGCAGCCCTCATGCGGCGCATGTGCAAACTGCGGCCCGGGATCATCCACGAGCCCTGAGCAGGTAACCGTGAGCTCAATCAACCGAAACTTCCCTGGACGTTCGGGCCCTGGCCAAGTCTGGCTGGCGAGCCCTCCTACTGTGGCTGCCAGCGCCATCGCAGGCAAGCTCGTTTCGTTCAAAGAGCTGCAGCTGAACCAACCCGCCTCATCTCACTGAACACGTACAGTACGATCTCGAAGTGCTGGAGTCTGTCGCCCATCTCGTAACGGTAAAGTATTAGGCCCGAACGTATGTTGTGCCCCGATCTTCCTGCGCTGATTCTCACTGCAGCGGACCACTACTTTAACGACGAGCGTACTGGTCATGATCCGTGGAGTCTCGTGGGCTCTGCCAACCATGTTCTGTCGGAGCGCACGGACGCGTTCCTGAATGTTGGGTATGCCCGCAACAAGGAAGGTTCGAGGCGCGGGTTGAATGGATTTGATACAAACATTACGCCGGGAAGCAATCAAACTGGCGTAATGCTTGGGCTGCGCCACAAGTTCTAATCGTGATACGCGGCCGCCGTGCTAGCGACCACAGCGTAGCGACACTCGCACCTCGACCGGCCGGAGACTTGCTTGGCCGCCGGCAGCTGCTGCCGTTCCTGACGGATTTGCCCCCCGCTTTTTTGCCACTCCCCCAGCAAGACGTAAGGCGTGTCCGCGTTGCAAGCAACCCGCATTTTCGAACCGATACAGGTTACAACGCCCCCAGCAGTTCATCGCTTGCCTTTCCAAGTTAACTCGGAAAATGCCATCAAGCGCTCGTAGTCAGCGTCGAATAGCGGTTCGGTGCGGTAAGCGTTTAGACGCCTTTCACCAACTATCGCGTGGACGCGTAGCCCCCGCTCACTCCGCGACGATCTTGCGGTCCGCCGCGATCCGTTTCCACTGCGCAAGATCCTGCCTGATCCGGACGCCGAATTCGGCAGGCGACGCTGCCAGCGGATGCGAGCCATCCGGCTCCAGCACCACGCGCACGTCATGCGATGCGGCGATCTCGGCGATCTCGCGATTGAGCCGCTGTACCAGCGCAGCCGGCGTGCCGGCCGGGGCCAGCACACCTACCCAAATCTCGATGCCATAGCCCGGCACCGAAGCCGCCAGTGGCGGCAGGCCAGGGAACGCGGGGTTCGGCGTGACAGAGGTAACGGCCAGCGGCTTGACTTTGCCGGCCTTGATCTGCGTGGCGATTGAACTGTAGTTCGACATCATCACGTCAATCTGCCCAGCGGCAAGGTCGATCAGCGCATTGGCCGCGCCTTTGTACGGCACATGCATCATCTGCACCTTCGCTGTGTCGCACATCAACTCGGTCGCGAGCTGTCCAAGCGAGCCCACGCCCGCCGAGCCATAGGTGATGGTCCCTGGCTTCGCGCGTGCGGCTGCAATCAGATCTACCGGCGTGTGGATCGATTTCGACGATGCAATCGTAGACGACACCGCCAGCAATAGCGGCCCGTCAGCCACTAGCGCCACCGGAGCAAACGCGGACAGCGGATCATATGGCGAGCGCGCCTGCGTCGCAGCCGCGGTCAGGAAGGTTGACGACGTCAGCAGCAGCACTGAGCCGTCTCGCGGCGCTTTGGCGACGTAGTCCGCACCGAGCACGCCGGCCACGCCGGGACGGTTTTCCACGATCACCGTGTTGCCAAGGCGCTTGGCCAGCGCCGGCGCGATCGCGCGGGCGATCACATCATTGCTGGCCCCTGCGGAGAACGGCACCACAATCCGCATCAGCGGCGGCACGGCGGTTGCGCTCTGCGCACGCGCCGCGCCCGCCGGCCAGGGCGCAACGGCAAGCGTCGCCAAGATGACCGTCCCAGGCAGGCTACGTGCCAGCAGGGTCCAAATGCGCTTGAGAAAGGTCTTGTCCATATGTGGATCCGAATTCATCGTAATGCAGGAAAACTGCGGGACGCAACTGCGGAAGCCGCAATGCGAAACGGTGCGCACTTCCGGGCATCTGGCCGCGGCCGGCCCTTGGGGGCGGGCCGCGGTAAGGTGCACTCGTATCAGGCTGGGATCTCGAGTTCCAGCAACGGCGCGTACTGCTGCGCGCCGAAGATGTCGCCATCGCCCGCGCTGCCGCTCGGACGCTTGCGGTACATCGTGAACTTGATCGCGAAGGCCGGATCGTATTCGACGAAGTCGGAGATGCGCTCCACCGGAACATGGAACAGCGCGGCCATGCTTTCTCGGCTCAGCACGCGGGACCGCTTGACGCGTTCATATTGCGCTGCCTCGCGGAAAATAACGTCGAAGGTGATCTTGTTGACCCCGGCGTTCTTGCTGCGGATGGTCTTGGCCAGCTCGTGCAGCTTCTGGGTCGGCGCCAGGCTGGGTGCGGATGGATTGGCAGTGGTCATGATGGGCTTCCTAAGGAACGGTGGCGCGTCAGACGCCGGCCTCTACGAGATGCGTGGGAAACAGCGCTAGCGGATCGTGCACCTCCACAGTGTGATTTAGCGTCCAACGATAGGCCGAGCTGGCGTGCAGTACCTCGTCGAGCGGAAACGACACCGAGCCGGCGGTGCCTTTGACGTCCGGCAAGCGCGCATAGAACATCTGGCGAAGGCCAATCATCGCCACCTCTTCTGCCATCTCGCGGGTGGGCGCCACCCCCTGCACCATGACGCACAGCTCATGGCCGGGGCGGTCGCGCAGCGGCTCCAGTTCGCCCATCACGCCATCGCGCCCATAGACGTTGTAGTGGAGCTCATAGCCGGTCTCGCCGAAGCGCGCGCGCACCTGATCTTTGGCCCAGGCGATCACGCGGTCCACGTTGGCGATCGTGTACGGATCACGGATGCCGCACAGCCCCACATAACGCTCGCCGACTTTGCCCGACCCCTCCAGCTTGACGCGGATGACCTCGTCGGGCTCAAAGCGGGAGCCGGTGATGCGGGTGGTGCGCGGATCCACCTGTTCGTAGTGGCATTGGCTCATGTCGAGCCTGCCGCCCGCGACGAATTCCTCGACCGGGTTCGAGCGTTCATACATCGCGTGCCCGGCCACCGACGCGACGGTGCAGCGCTGCTCCGGATGCATCGCGGTGACGCGCACGGCGTCGCGTGAGATCTCGCCCAGCACCGTCTCCTTGCCACCGTAGGGCTCGGCGCAGAACGAGGCGCATTCGAGCACCTTGCCCAGATAGTAGGCATGATCGGCGGCGAACCCGTGGTGCAGAGCCGGCGCTGCGAACACCGCTGCGTCGGAGCTGCGCCCGCCGATGATCACGTCCGCACCTTGGGCCAGCAATTCGAGATAGGGATGCACGCCAGCCATTGCCACGATGCGGTCGGTGCCGTCCAACTCCGACAGCGTCAGGTCGGCAAAGCCGTCCAGCCCGCGGATTGTCTCGCCCGCGCCGAGCTTTTCACGCAACAGCGACTTGGGCACCTCGGAGTAGAAGTAGCCGATGCGAAAGCGCTTCAGCCCGTGCTTCTGCGCAAGCTCACGGATGATGTTCACGTAGAGGTCGACCCGGCTGTTGGTACCGGTATCGCCGGCCGAGCCGATGATCATCGGCACGCCCAGCCGCCGAGATGCCAGCAGCATGTGCTCAAGGTCGTGGCGCTGCCACGCCTCGGGGCTGGTCGACGTATCCGAGCCCAGCGGCACCGGGCCCACGTCATCGCTGCCCGAATCGGCCGCGATATAGTCCGGCCCGGCGGCCACACCGATCTCAAAGCTGCCCGTGCGCAAGGGAGCAAAGCCGAGATGGCCATTGGGGCAAATGATCTTCAGCGACTGCATTCAACGTTCTCCAGTTAGGTGACGCTTCCTTAAAGCGGGTCACACGACACATACTGAGCAGAAGCTGTGCCAGGAGAACGGGTTGATTTTTTCCCTTTTAAATCAATGACCAACAATCGACACCTCTGGGAATCGCGTGACTAGCACGCGTATATGCGGCGGCCCGCGTGAGATGCACACTACGGCGCGTGATTTTCACGCGAATCAGTTCGAGGCTAGTCCCAACTTGATCATCTGGTGCCGCAGAGCGTGGCGGCTTAGGCCGAGGCGCTGCGCAGCCCGCGCGACATTGCCGTTGCAGGCGGCCAGGGTCTGCTCGATGAGTTCTGCCTGAAAGCGGGCCGTGGCAGAGTAGTAATCCAAGCCGTCATCCGTCGCTGCAGTTGCTAGCGACGCGTTGACTTCGACAACGGTTGCCGCTGCGTCAGCCGGGTCTGCCGCCGCCGCCGCCATTACTCCCACTGCCCGGAGGATGCGTGCGGGCAGATGCACAGGAAGCACGCAATCGCCCTGCTCCAGCAGGCAGATCCGCTCGAGCAGATTCTCAAGCTCGCGCACATTGCCCGGCCAAGGGTACGCGCGGAATATCCGCTCGACCTCCGGGTCCAACTGCTCCATCCGACTGCCGTACTGGAGGTTGTAGCGATGCAGCGCGCTATGCGCGAGCAGCAGGATGTCGTCGCCGCGCTCTCGCAGGGGCGGAATATTGATCGCGATTACCTGTAGCCGGTAGTACAGGTCTTCGCGGAACTTGCCGGCATTGACCTCGCTAAGCAGGATCTTGTTGGTGGCGGCGATGAAGCGAACATCCACGCTGATGGGCTTGACCGCGCCAACGCGACGGAAGCGCCGGGTATCTAGCAGTGTCAGCAGCTTGGACTGCATCACCAGATCCAGCTCGCGCACCTCGTCGAGAAAGACGGTGCCGCCATTTCCGGCCTCGATTAACCCCTCTTTCTTCCCGACCGCGCCGGTGAAGGCGCCGCGTTCGTGGCCAAACAGTTCCGATTCAAGCAATTGCGCCGGAATCGCCGCGCAATTGATATCGATGAATTCTGCCCTGGCGCGGCTCGATTGCTGGTGCAGCATGCGAGCCACCAAGCTCTTGCCAGTACCGGTTTCTCCATACAACAACACTATGCGCGCTTGGCTCGCTGCCACGCGTGCGATCAGGTCGCGCAGAGCGGCGATCGACGGATGGTCTCCGACAAGTTGCAAGGGTGCATTCATCGCGACGCACCCAAGTAGCCGACCGCACCAAAATAGTCCGACATATCGTAGCCCATGAATTGTTGATTTACCGGATTTGCGAGTGCCGTGTGTGAGAGGCCAAAAACGGTTAGCCAAGATGGCTCGCGGGCGGCGCATCTTGTTGTCATGGCTGTTCCCATGCAGCCAACTCGCCGGTCTCGAGCGCATGAGCCGCTGCCTGTTCGAGCCAAGGCGCATGAGTCTTGGGAACGACCAGCATCGTCAAACCTAGTCCGTCCATCACACGCAGGGCGTGCTCGAGATTGACGCCCTTGCCGTTCTCCAGCTTGGACAGCATGCCAATGGAGACACCGCAATGCCTCGCCGCCTGGTCAATGGGCATCCCTTCCCCTGCGCGGGTGGCTCTGGTTGATGGCATTGGAAAGTCCGGATCTCAGCAAATCATCATGCTGCGCTCAAAGCACGCTCACCCCCATCTGAAGCAAGCTGTCGTCCTCGGGGTAATCGCCCTTTTGCTGCATGTATGGACTCGACGCCTGCGGTCGTACGTTGAATGATTGGGCGCGGGCTCAAGCGATAGGGCTATCTAGGAACATCGTCGAGCATCCCGGCGCTGGCCATGAGCGTTGCCAGGCCGGTCTCCTCGAGCGCATAGACCCCACGGGCTGCGCGCCATACAAGCGCCTTCTCCTGCAGCGCCGCAAGCGCTTGCTGAGCGCCAGATACGTCGATCTTAGCGTCGACATTGGGTGATGTCGCTTGCAACACAGCGTTGTACGACTCAATGGTCGCGGCTTCGAATGGCGCAAATTTCTCACCGCGGACCGCCATGACGCGAAGAACCGTCGATTGCGGTAGCGTCAAATTATGCACCACTCGCAATTGCTCGCGCTCGCTCTCTGCGATCTGCTCGTCGATGGCCTCGGCGAAGCGCGTGCTTACCTGATCCGGCGGCAACCCAAACTCAAAGCGTACCGCATCCGCTGCGGCCCCGAGTAGCTCAGGACGGAAGGAAGCGCGCTTAAAGAGTTCGTAGACTCGGGCAGGGTCAAGGGGGGCGCCGAGGTTCAGCCGATGGCAGAACCACTGCACGTAATCCATGCCGAGGGTGGGAAAATTAATGAGCGGCGCGCCCATGAAAGCCTGATCGCGACCGGCACGCAGCATCGCCAACTTGTCGCGGTTAGAGCCTGTGGCCACGACACGAAGGCCGAAATGGCGGCTGCTATTGAGCTCGTCCCTCGCAGCTTTAAGCGCAAACAACGCATCGTTGCCCTTTTCGCTCGCGATAGCTTGCTGTGCTTCATCGATGACCAATGCGATCGGGCGCTTCACCTCGTCAGACAATTCGGCCAGCGCGGTCGACAATGAAATGCCATCGCCAAGACCGATGCGATCCTGCGAAAACGAAAGTCCCCCCACGGCGACCTTCTCCATGCCAACAGATCGCGCGAGTCGGGTAATGACGCCCTCGTGCTTCGCCAGTTCTGCGCGCACCATGTGCACGATGGTTTCGCCAGGATCTGCGCTCCGGTCTTCCCACAGATCAACGTAAAGAACCAGCGCGCCTTCCTTTTCGAGCGCCGGCCGCAGATCCTCTCGCAGGAACGTTGACTTGCCCGTGCGCCGCGGAGCCGCCAAAAACAGCCCCGAACTTGAAGCGGATGTCGGCGACACTTCCAAAACCTTCGTGGCGAGGTTGGCTGCAAGCTCCTCGCGCCGGAAGAATTCCATGTTGCTTTCTCTGCTCTATTATCAACTATAGGAAATTATAGACAATTATAGAGCTGCTATCTGATGAATCTTCCTCGCCGCTACAATACATCACCAAGATAGGTTTGATGCACATCTTTGGCGGTGTTGTGGTGGCGCAGCCTCCTTCCTATCGGGCTTCACGGTACTTCGGGCAAAATCTCTGGCAGCGAGCAACTGGAGTCCGCTGCTGTACCGCACGCTGGCCTTCGACGCCCCCGCGTGGCCAGCGCGCTCTCCTCTCTCTTATACCCGGTAAAACTCCGCGCTCCGCCCCGCATTGGCCGCCCGCCGCAGCCAGTCCGGCATCTCGCCGGCCCCGTCCCAGCTCGGCCCGCGGCGTTGCGGTAACAGACCACCGGCGGCGGCGCTGGCGGGGGTGGGGGCGGCGGATCAAAGCACCCTGCCTCCCGCAGTTCCTCCATGGTCAGGTCGTAGTCGGCCATCTGGCCCTGGATCCAGCGGATCGCCGCCGCCCGCTCAATTTTTACTGTCATCGTTTTGGTTGTCGTTGCGGTCGCTGCTGTCGCTGCCATCTTCCGGGTTCGAGCCGGTCGGCGCCCCGTGCTCGTCGGCCGGCTTTTCGTCTGGTGCTTCGCTATCGGTCGATGCCGGGCCGCCGGATTTGTGCCGCCGTTCCCCCTCGCGCGGCAGGCGCAGTTCTGCCAGCAGCTGGCGCGCCAGCACGGCTTCCGCCTCGGCGCGCTCGGCCCGGCGCTGTGCTGCCGCCAGTTCCGTCTGCGCCGCGTCCCGCTCGCCGGCGGCCTGGCGCTGCGCCGCCTCGGCGGCCGCGAGCCGCTCGTTGAGCCGCTCCGCGAGCGCCGCCGCCTGGGCTTCGAGTCGGGCCCGGACCTCGGCCTGCGCGACTGCGGAGTCGCGGGCCTCCTGCCGTGCCGCTGCCAGTTCGCCGCGCAACTCTTCGGTGGCGCGCTCGCTCTTCTTGCGCGCGGTGCGCTCCGCATCCAGTCCGCGTAGTGCCCGCCGCTCGCTGGCCTCGGCCCGTTCCTGGGCAATGGTCACCTGCTCGCGGGCGCGTTCCAGCTCGGTCGAGAATTGGGTACGCAGCTCCGTCAGCTGGCGGCCCGCCGCCTTTTCTGCCCGCCCCGCTTCCAGCCGGGCCTGGGTGGCGGCGTGCGCCTGCCGCTTGCTGCCCTTGCGCACCAGGCTGTAGAGCTTGTTGGCGGTAGGCGTGACGCCATAGCGGAAGAACAGCAGGCCGCAGACCTCGCGATACAGCGCGCGGGTCTCGGAGAAGCGCCCGCGCAGTTCGGCCAGGTCGGCCTGCAGCGCGGCGCCGGTCAGAGCTCCCGATCACCCCCCTGGAAAGCTTGGCGGCCCCGCTGCCCAGCCCGCTCGAACGCCTGCAGCTGCCGCCGGCGCTCTCCGGCGCCGCCGGCAGCAAGAAGCTCGGCCGCGGCCACCGCGACTGGCGCCCCTTTGCCGGGCCCCTGTCGCCGGCCAGCGTGCGGCACGCGCTGGTTATTCTGAATGCCCTCTTCGCCTGGCTGACCGAAGCCGGCAATCTGGCCGGCAATCCGCTCGCGCTGGCGCGCCGCCGGCGCGCGCCGAACCGGCCGCGCATCACGCGCTACCTCAGTCACGACTTGTGGGACGCGGTCAAAGAGACCGTCGCGGCGATGCCGGTCGCGACCGAGCGTGAACGCCTGTACCCGGCGCGCTGCCGCTGGGTGCTGACGGTGCTCTACCCGGGCGGGTTGCGGGCCGCCGAGGTGACGGGCACCCCCATGGGGACGTTCTGGACCCGCACCTCAGGGGTTCTTCACTTCTCGACCCACTTACTGCGACAGAGCCTCTTTTCGCACCGGGTGGAACTTGGCGCAGCATTCAATGGCATCGTATTTTTCCAGAGTCACCTGCAAACGCCCCTCTCCACCTATTCCAGCCTGGATCAGTATGCACGGCAGTATGTCGAGTCGGTCAGCGCGCGCAGCGGGCAGACGGCGGACGAGAAAGTGCGTCAAATGATTGTCGCGTTGATGCCCTCGGGGGAATGTTCCCTCGCCCGTATTGCTGGCCTGCTCGGCGTGGATGTACGGACCATCCGGCGCCGGCTCGGGGCACGTCGTACAACGAGCTTCTGAACGAGGTACGCAAGGATCTGGTGGTGCGATACGTGAGTGAGGTGTCGCGCAAGCATGCGGAAATTGCGTTGCTCCTTGGTTTCAGCGGCCCCAGCTCATTCTCGCGCTGGTTCAGGCACGAGTTTGGGTACAAGATCCAGGACTGGACCGGCGGCAGCGCGCCCTCTGTCTGAGCAGCCGCCCCCCCCCGAGCATTCTGCTCGGCGTGTCAGTTCGGAACGGCAGAGCCGGCAGGGAGGTCTGCACCGCGTCGCGATCCGCGAGGGTGCCAGTCACATCGGGCAACTGACATAGAATGATAAATGCCTGTCACGTATTGACAAGCGGGAGAAACTCGCGACGCCCAAACTCTCAATGATCGATCGGCCTAATCGACAATAGGAGACAGGGTTCATGATTCAGCGCCTCAAAGCGGCACCCGCGGTGGTCCGCGCAACCTCTCTGGGCAATTCGATCCAGGTCGAGCAAGTCACTTGCACGATCGGTGCGGAGCTCAGCAACGTCAACCTCGGTGCGGCTGCCGAAGACGACCAACAGATGGCGGAAATCCGTGCCCTGCTCCTGAAGCATCGCGTGCTGTTCTTCCGCGACCAGGACATCACGCGCGCGCAGCACGTGGCCTTTGCACGCCGCTTTGGCGAGCTGGAGGACCATCCGGTGGTGGGCAGCCATCCCGATTACCCGGGACTGGTTCAGATCTACAAAACCCCGGACAGTCCTCCCGATCGTAACGAGAATTCCTGGCATACCGATGCCACCTGGCGCGAAAAGCCACCGCTAGGCTGCGTGCTGCGCTGTATCGAGTGCCCGCCCGTGGGCGGCGACACGATGTGGGTCAACATGGTCGAGGCCTATAACCAGTTGCCCGAGGAGATCAAGACGAAGATCGCCGCATTACGCGCGCGCCACGGCATCGAGGCGAGCTTCGGTGCCGCCATGCCGATCGAAAAGCGTCTTGCACTGAAGGCTCAGTTCCCGGACGCCGAGCATCCCGTTGTGCGCACCCATCCCGAAACCGGAGAGAAAGTGCTGTTCGTCAATGGAAGTTTTACGACGCACTTCACCAATTACAACGTGCCGGCCAACGTGCGCTTCGGCATCGACAAGGCGCCGGGTGCCGCCAATTTGCTTAGCTACCTGGTCAGCCAGGCCACCATCCCCGAATACCAGGTGCGTTTTCGCTGGAAGAAAAACAGTGTTGCGTTCTGGGACAACCGTTCGACCCAGCACTACGCAGTGATGGATTACCCCCCGTGCCACCGAAAGATGGAGCGCACCGCCATCATCGGTGACGCACCTTATTGAAAGACCGATATGACCGCTACGGCACCGACCGTTCTCATCGTCCCTGGCCTGCGTGACCATGTGCCGGAACACTGGCAGACCCTGCTGGCGGCGAAGCTGCCTCGCGTCGTTAGCGTCGCCCCGCTTGAGCAAGACAAGCTGAGTTGCGCGGCCCGCGTCGACGCGATCGACCGCGCCCTGGCCACCATCGAGGGGCCAGTGATCATCGTGGCGCACAGCGCTGGCGCGATGATGGTCGCCCATTGGACGGCCCGGGGCGCCACCCGCGAGATCCTCGGCGCACTGCTTGCAGCACCGGCGGACCTCGAGACGCCCATGCCGCTAGGCTACCCCACAACCGACACACTGAGCGACCACGGCTGGCTGCCGATCCCGCGCGGGCCATTGCCGTTTCCGAGCATCGTTGCGGCAAGCAGCAACGATCCGCTGACGCGTCTCGATCGCGCCCGCGACCTGGCGCAGGCGTGGGGCAGTCGCTTCGTCGAACTCGGCGAAGTCGGGCATCTGAATCCCGCTTCAGGCTATGGCGAATGGCCCCGGGCCGAAGCCTTCATTCGCGAACTCTCCTGACCGCACCACGGCCGATTGCCATCGGCCGGGAAGACGCAACGAGCACGATCCGCATGACTGCCTGACGGACGTGCCGTAACGGTAGACACCCGGTCGGGTGACTACCGTAGCGCCGGCGACTGGCGCACACGCTGAAACAATATCGCGATGTCAGCCCGGAAAACCGGGACTGGTATCCAACCAGCTCTTTCTCTTATGGAAGGGCTTCCATAGTCACCAGGCATGGCTCCTTGTAGGGGTGATGCTCACACGCAGCGCCCGTCACGTCGAGCCATATGCGTACCTGCACCGCTTGCTCACCGAGCCGCCGCAGCGTGCGCGTTGCGGACGCCTGCTCTATCTTGCAATTCCCCTATCCGCGTTATCCGGCAACAAGCCGCGCTGCAACATTACGGGTAAGAACCGGTTCCTCGAGGTGTGTTGAATTTGGCACTAGGTGATCCAGTGCTCCCTGCGCCAGCGGATGACTGTCATAAAAGGCCAAGTTCATGGCGTGCAAGGTAAAGCGGGATGTCGCGCCAGGCTAGATGATCCGATGCAAGAGTCCCATATCAGGGATCGTGTCGCCGAACGTGATGCAACCTTACTCGTCGGCCGCGATCTGTTCACGCACCTGCCTGGAGGTTGCCCGCCTTTTTCTGCGCAAGCAGACCTGTGATGCTTGTTCCGCAACTGTGCGCCGATGCATGGCGAAATCGAGACGATAAGCCATGGCGCGGCAGCTGGCATCAGCGACCACGGCCTCTCATGACCACTGCCAGCCCTGTCTGAAGGCCTTGCCTCACACGGGTCACACGACAACTGGCGGCACTACTAGTCATGAGTTTCAAGAATCATTAGAGGAGACAGAATTGAGCACGTATACAAGTAACGCGATGCCGGCTGAGCCGGCTGCGGCTACCACTGGCGCCCGCCCCTACGCGTGGGTGGTATTTTCATTGATGTTCTGCCTGTTACTGTCTGACTACATGTCGCGGCAGGCGATCAATGCCTTGTTTCCGCTCTTGAAGGTGCAGTGGCAGATTTCCGATACACAGCTCGGCTCGATTAGCAGCGTGGTGCCGTTGATGGTCGGCGTACTGACCCTCCCGTTCTCCATACTCGCCGACCGCTGGGGACGCGTCAAAAGCATTGCCCTAATGGTTTCGGTGTGGAGTGTTGCCACGCTCGGGTGCGCTATCGCCGCTAACTACCACGAGATGTTCGTCGCGCGCTTGTTCGTTGGCGTCGGCGAGGCTGCCTACGGCAGTGTCGGATTCGCTATGCTTGTGAGCATCTTTCCAAAGCATATGCGGTCCACCATTGCCGGCGGCTTTACATCTGCCGCTGCTTTTGGGTCCGTGCTCGGTGTCTCGCTTTCCGGCCTCATTGCGACGCACTTGGGCTGGCGCTGGTCGATGGCTCTGATGGCGATCATTGGCTTTGTGCTGGTGATCATTTACTGCTCCGTGGTTACGGAAAAAAAACTCGCAAGTGTCCGACCGGACAATGGGAACAGAACTCCGGCATACGGGCATGTGAAACTGACACCGCGTGCGTTCTTCTCTGGCCTGTTTCCGTCCCCTTCTGTCTTTTGTGCGTACCTCGGCTGCGCCCTGCAGATCTTCGTCCAGGGCACTCTTTTCGTGTGGCTGCCCAGCTACCTGAACCGCTACTGGGGCATGCCGGTCAGCGAGGCGGCCGTACTGGCTGCCGGCCTTGTCCTTGTCAGCGGCCTGGGCCAACTCCTGTGCGGTGTGATGACCGATCGGATCAGCGGGGATTCGTTGCTCAAGAGGTGGAACATGGCCATTGGCTATTGCCTCGTGCTAGGCACGCTGCTGGCGATCGCGTTACGCATGCCACAGGGCAATCTGCAACTCGCGCTCCTTGCACCCGGGGTGTTCTTCCTAGCCAGCTCGTTCGGCACTTGTAGCGCGATCATTGCCGGTGCCACACCGCCAGCCATTCATGGCTCGGCATTTGCCACCCTGACGTTGTTCAACAACATACTGGGCCTCGCAGCAGGCCCATTTATCACCGGCATGGCAGCGGACGCGGTAGGTCTTCAGGTCGCCTTGCGATGGCTACCGCTCGCGGCAGTTCTTCCCTTCACCGTGTTCCTCATTGGCAGATGGTGTTACCTCGCGGAAACGCGACGCGGCTGAGCGCACTGCCCGCGTGTCACCTGCAGGAGAGCGACCTGACGATCGGCGAGGTCGCGCGCCTGATGGGACCTTCAAGCCAGAACAGTTTCGGCCATTGGTTCCGTGCTGCTTTTGGCTGCACCATGACGCAATAGTGCAGGCAGCCGGCCGATCATTCTCGCCAACGTGACAATGCCCTCAGGAGGGAACGCCCTTGACCGTATCGAAAGCCATCTATCTGGAGCCACCCGGAGGGCTCGACCGCCTGGTCCCGGGGACGGTAGAAACCCGCCCGCCCGGCCCCGCTGAGATCACGGTGCGCATCCATGCAAGCTCGCTGAACTATCACGACTTCGGTGTCGTCAGCCGCGGGGTGGGGCCTGTGCGGCGCATCCCGATGTCAGATGGTGCGGGGGTCGTCACCGAAGTGGGTGCGGGGGTGAAGGAGTTCTCGGCCGGCGACTATGTGGTCAGCACGTTCTTCCCGACGTGGCTGGACGGTGAGCCGAGCCTGTCCGACTTCGCCACGGTTCCCGGCGACGGTATCGACGGCTTTGCGCGCGAAACCGTGACACTGCCCGTGACGGCTTTCACGCATGCGCCGGCTGCCTACAGCCATGCGGAAGCGGCGACGCTGACGACCGCGGGGCTGACTGCCTGGCGGGCACTGTTTGTCGATGGCGCGCTGAAGCCCGGAGAGACCGTGCTGATCCTGGGAACGGGCGGTGTCTCGGTGTTCGCCCTCCAGTTTGCCAAGGCGGCAGGTGCCACCGTGATCGCGACGTCAGGCTCGGGCGACAAGCTTGCGCGCCTGCGCAGTCTGGGCGCGGACCATGTGATCAACTATCGCGACGACCCACGGTGGGGCCATACGGTACTCACGCTGACCGGCGGCGCCGGCGCGGATCACGTTATTGAAGTCGGTGGCGCGGCAACGCTGGAGCAGTCCGTTACCGCCGCGCGCACGGGAGGGCACGTGGCGATCATCGGCGTCTTGTCGGGCGCGGATTCGCCGTTCAATGTCAGGCAGATCCTGCGCAAGCAGCTACGCATTACCGGCCTGCTGGTGGGCAGCCGGCGCCACCAGCTCGACATGGTGCGGGCGCTGGATGCCACCGGCATCCGTCCCATTATTGACCGGCACTTTCCGCTGGACGAGATCGCCGACGCTTTCCGCTACCAGGCGGCGCAGAGGCACTTCGGCAAGATTGTGCTGAGCATCTGATGCCTGGGCGAGCGGACAGGCCAAGGCCCCGGCCGCCGCCACACTCGACGGTCGCGCGTATCGCTGCGATGACGGCCCTCAACCGCCAACGTGACAACGCCGTCTACGGTGGCTGGTCGATTCCTGCAACGTCACGACGACGTCAATATATTGATGTCGACACCAAAAATGCGACTGCTATGATCGGGCTCACGATAGCACGAGGCGGCGTCCAGAACGATCTGCAAGTCTGGACGAAGATCGCCAACGACGCGGGGATCAGGATCGATGAATAAGATGTGTCGCGCGCGGCATCGCGGCCTGCCTGGGACAAAGCCGCCATTTCTCAGCCTGATAGCAGCCAGCCGTCACGGAGCCCTGGCCAGGTTCGGACGGCGCATTCAATTGGCGGGGGACCGGGGTGCTCCGCTTGTCGGCCTTGGGCATGTCGGTCACTTCGACCTTGCATCCGAATACGGCCCCTGGCCGACCACTAAGGAATGATTGCGTGAATTGCTCTGAACTTTCGGGTGCGGTCCCTGCCCCTGCACCGTCGCAAACTCTGCGCGTTGATTTTTACCTTGACCTGATTTGCCCCTGGTGCTGGATTGGGTTGCGAAATCTGCGTTCGGCATGGGCAAGCCTGCGGCAGCAGCACCCCGGATTGGCGCTGGAGACGGTATGTCATGCCAATGCACTGCTGCCGCAGATTCCTGCCCAAGGCATTCCCTACCAGGCATTTTATGAGGCACGGCTTGGTGGCCAACGGGCAGTGGCGATGCGCCGCGCACAGATTCGCGCCGTGGCAGAATCGGTTGACCTGTCGTTGAACTTCGAAAGCATCGCGACCTTTCCGAATTCGTCGCTGGCATGTGCCTTGGTCAATGCGGCCCAGTCCAGGCTGATGCCGGAGGCCATGTACCAGTTGGTAGAGTCCATCTACTGCGCTTTCTTCTCTCAAGGGCAAGACATCGGTTCAGCGCAGACACTGCAGGCCCTGGCTCAAGCGTCTGGGTTCAGTTGGGACGCCAGGGCGTCCTCTGCGCTCCAGTCCTCAATGGGCGCCTACCCTGCAGAAGGGGTTCCTCATCTCGTCTTCAATGGGCAGTGGCCGGTCACTGGCGCCGTACCGGCCAGCGAGTTGGTTCGCGTCATGCAGCAAGCCGTGGTGACCGGGCGTTTGCACAGCGAGTGCAAATCCAATGCCTGATCCCGGATGGATTCTGCTCGGGCCTCCGGAGTCACTGGCTCCAGGCGCCCGCAAACTGGTCTTCTTGCCAGACGGTCAATCGGCAATCGTGCTCAACCTTGGCGGCCAATTCTTTGCCATGGAAAACAGTTGCCCCCATGCCGGAGCCTCCCTGGCAGGAGGTTCGTGTGTGGAGCACATGATCAGCTGCCCTGCACACGGCTTGCGATTTGACATTCGCAACGGCCAGTGCACCGCATCTCCGAGCTTGCGTATCCGCACCTATGAAGTCGTGATGGAGGACAAGCAACTTTGGCTACGCCCGCCAGGGCTCAATTGCTGAGAGTTCCCTGAAACAGGGCGACTGCTTCCGCAGTGACATGAGAAGGAATGAAGATGAGCAATGGCTTTGACACGGAGTTTTTCGCCGAGCGCTTCGGCCTGCGCGGACTGACGGCAATCGTTACCGGCGCTGGCTCGGGACTCGGGCGGCAGGCGGCAAGGACGCTGGCCGCCACCGGCGCGCATATCGCCCTGCTGGGCAGGCGGCCGGAGCCGCTGCAGGAAACTGCAAAACTGATCGCACAAGCCGGCGGTACAGCGCGGGCCGTTCCCGTCGATGTTGCCGACCAGGAAGCCGTGCGGCTTGCCTTGGATGACATCCAGCAAAGCATGCCGCCGCTATGGGCGCTTGTGAACAATGCGGGCGTCGGCGGGCGCGCGGCGCTGTTCGACGTGGACGAGAAGATGTTCGACCGGGTATTCGACGTGAACACGAAGGCCGCGTTGCTGATGTCTACCGCCTTCGCACGCCGGCTCATCGACAGGCAGTTGCCGGGACGCATCATCAACATATGCTCCCTGGCCGCGCAGACGCACTCGCCGCACCTGGGCATCTACGGCTCCAGCAAGGCAGCGCTGGAGCACTTGACCCGCACGATGGCCCATGAATGGGCGTGCCACGGCATCAACGTCAACGCCATCAGTCCCGGCTACATCGAGACTGACATCAACCGCGCCATGTTCCAGAGCCCCGCGGGCAGGAAGATCGTCGAGGGCCTGCCTCGCCGGCGCCTCGGCACGCCCGAGGCGCTCGATGGCGCGCTGCTGACGCTCGCTTCGCCGGCCAGCGCATTCATGACTGGCTCGACGCTCGTCGTCGATGATGGGCAAGGCTTCAGCATCTGCTAAGTCCGGTCTCTCCGGCCATTTCGTGACGCTGCAATCGAAGCGGTCGCTGAGCCATCTGGAGAAGGTGCTGAGAGAGGCGAACCGCCGTGGCGTGCCCGACCCACTCTCACTTCGTCATCAATGCGCCTGCTTTGGTAGTCGATGGTCCAGTGCTCCTGCGCCAGCCGATGACTGTCATAAAAGGGAAAGCTCAATGCGTGCAAGGTAAAGTGGGAAGTGGCGCCAGGCCAGATGATTCAATCGTCGCAAAGGACAGCCGTTCCCGCTCAAGCATCCCTGCTACCCGGGAGAGGCCACAGGCGGCTTGAGCAAGCCGCATGTGGCAATTTTTCTATCGCCTGACCAGCTTGACGCGACATGGATTTGTCCCTTGGCGAGCCGCGGGCGTATTGTGATAGTTGATACCGAACAGGAGACAACAAACCGGGCCCGGGAGAGGTCCGCGTCCGTCACGTGGCCGTAGGACTGAACTTTGCTGACACATACTTCCGCAGCGGTACTTATCCGGTCCCGCTGCCCAGCGGCATCGGTAACGAAGCCGCAGGCCTGATCGAGGCCGTCGGGGCCGGCGTTACCCACCTGGCGGTCGGCGACCGCGTAACCTATACGGGCTTCACCAACACGCTCGGCGCCTATAGCACCGAACGCCTAATCTCCGCCGCGCCGCTGATCAAGCTGCCGCCGGCAATCAGTTGCGAAGTTGCCGCGGCGATGACCATGCGGGGCTTGTCAGCCTCCTACCTGATGCGCCGGATCTACCCGTTCAAGGCGGGCGACACGATTCTGCTGCATGCGGCAGCTGGCGGCGTCGGCCTGATCGTCTCGCAGTGGGCGAAGCTGCTGGGCCTGACGGTGATCGGCACGGTCTCGAGCGAGGCAAAGGCGGAAGTGGCGCGCGCCCATGGCTGCGATCACACGATCAACTACAGCCATGAGGACGTGGCCAAGCGCGTGCGGGAACTGACGGATGGCGTGGGCGTGTCCGTGGTCTTCGATAGCGTGGGCAAGGACACCTTCATGGCCTCGCTCGACTCCCTCAAGCGACGCGGCCTGCTGGTTTGCGTGGGGTTCGCCTCCGGTCCGGTCACGGGTTTCGATCCGGCAATTCTGGCCCGCAAAGGCTCGCTATTCCTGACGCGCCCGGGCTTGGCCGACTATATCGCCGATCCTGCCGAGAAGGCGGAACTGGTCGGCGAGCTGTTCGGCCACGTGGCGGCTGGCCGCATCCACATCGAGATCAATCAGCGCTATGCGCTGGAGGATGCCGTACAGGCACACCGTGACCTCGAGGCTCGCAAGACCACCGGATCATCCATTTTTGTGATTTGAGCGCTCCCCCTCCTGGGGGAACCGGAGCCGTCAGGCCTGGCCGGCAAGACGGCTCCCGGTGATTTGGCAGTCGGGCCAGGTTGTTCGGGACCCGCTGTCGGTAGCGCTCTGCGTTGTACGCGGCGCGGGGATCCGCATATTCCACGCCATCGCGCAATGTGCTGACATGGCTGCGCCCTTGCGCACGCTTCCGGTTGGTGGCGCGCTGCATTACGGCACAGATCAGGAGATCAAAGGGTGTCGGCAGTCATTGATCGCCGACAACCTTGTTTTTTAAGCTTCCGCGATTCCGATAGGCAGCAAGGCCGGTCAGAATGTCGCGCACACCCGCGCATTGGACCGGGTTGGCTTACCCCGACGTAACTCGGCCGGTTCCGTGGCCCTGGACGATGACGGTATCGTTCACGCCTGCGATCGTCGTCGCGCCAAGCATGGCCATGTTGCGATCGACCTCATCGCGCAACAGCGTGATGGCGTGGCGAATGCCTTCGGCTCCCCCAATGGCCGCAGCGTAAACAAAGGGCCGCCCTAGGAAGACAAAGCGGGCTCCCAGTGCCAACGCCTTCAGAACATCACTGCCTCGCCGGATACCGCTGTCCATCATCACGGTTATCTTATGCGCGACTGCCTCACAGATCTCCGGCAGGACAGCAAGCGGTTCCACGGCGCCGTCCAACTGGCGCCCACCGTGATTCGAGACAATGATGCCGTCGGCGCCCAGGGCGACAGCGCGTTCGGCATCGGACGTATGCAAAATGCCCTTGATGACGAGGTTGCCGCGCCATCTTTTCCGGATTCGCTCGATATCCGTCCAGTTCAGGTGATCCCGCCCCGTCGTATCGCGAATTGCGGAGGCCGACAAGATCGGTGCGCCGCGAGATGCAAAAGAATTCTCAAAATGCGGCATCCCACTCGAAATAAGCGTCCTGGCGAACGTCCCGGCCAGCCAACGCGGCCGGGACACGCCATCGAATGCCAGACGCACAGATGGTCGCAGAGGCAAGGAGAAGCCAGTACGGACGTTATTCTCCCGGTTGGCCCAAACGGGAATATCAACCGTCAGGACAAGCGTTTTGAACCCGGCCGCTTCAATCCGGTCAATCAGCGCGTCCCTGCGTGTGGCCTCACCTGGCAGGTACGCCTGGAACCACGTGCCCGGCGCGGCCGCGTGAACGGTTTCCATCGGAATCAGGGACGTACCGCTCATGATTGCGGGTATCTGCTCTTCCCGTGCCGTTTGGGCGAGGACCACATCGCCGCGGTAAGCGGCAATCGCACTGATTCCGACGGGCGCCACGCCAAAGGGAGCAGCGTAACTTTGCCCGAAGATCTCGGTCGCTTGCGACCTTCCCGATACGTCGACAAGGACTTTTGGACGAAACCTGACCTCGTCGAAAGCGGTCCTGTTCGCGGCAAGCGACTTTTCATCCTCCGCAGCGCCGGCAATATAGCCAAAGATGGGGCGCGGAAGCACCCGCTTTGCCGCGACCTCAAAATCGGCAAGCGAGAGGATCGGCCGCAGTCGTCGAGGAAGCTGACGGTTGACGCCATAGGCAGGCTTGGCAGGTGTTCCGGCGCCCGGAACGGCCTGGCTTCTTGCAACTTCGGTTTGAGATGTCATCATGATTTGAAGCTTCTATCAGGCCCAACCGCTGTCACTGTCAGCCACGCCGGATCACATTGATAATTAGGCGAACGTGCCTCGCTGGCGCATCAGTTCACGGAAGAGGGCCTCACTCTGCTCGAACGGCGCACGCCCGTGGAGGTAGAAGTAGTTGTTCAGGACAACCAGGTCGCCGACGGGCAGCGACACTTCCCTGGTTCCCGGCGAAGCCTCCATGGAGGCCGACAGGTCGTTCAGGAATGCAGCCTCCTCGCGATTGCGAGGCTGTACAAACTGATCGATGAAGGACATCGACAACCCAAACTCGTTCTGGAAGAAGAGCGGGCGCTCGACCTTGTCGCTGACATTCTTGGACCCCGGCGCCTTGTAGAGGAAAGGCTGCGTCCCGAGACGGTGACTGACAAAGCGGTCACGCCCTTCCCAATCGTCCAGATGCAGGAACCGGGACTCGCCGCCAACTGCATTCTGTTCTGCAAACTTCATCATCAACAGCCAGTCCGTCGCTTCGGTAACGAAGGTGCCGTCGGTGTGCATCGTGAAGAGCCGATAGGCCTGGCGCAAATAGGAGTCGCTATTGTCCATATGCTTGACCACGAAGCGCGCATAGTAAGTGCCCGACATCGAATCGTGGTTGCTGGGGCCCAGCAGGTGCCCGATGGCAGTGCCGAAGCGAACGAAATCGTCGGCGTCCGTCGTCATTCCCTGGAGGCCTACCGTAAAGCCACCGTGCTGCCGGTCCTTCACAATCTTGTTGATGGTTGTAGCGAAGTCCTCCCCGACATGCTTCGCGAGCACGTCCGCGAGTTCATAGCGCATGAAGGGGACATACTCCAGGTTCTGGACATCGACCTTGCGTACGTCATGCAGGAACCCAAGAAGAGCATCGCGCTCAACGGTCACATGCAGGATGCGATGGTGATCAGGGTGGGCAGACAACTGGAAGCGACACTCATCTTGGCTGGCAAGCACTGCAGCGGGAAGCGGGGCATTCATCGATAGCTCTCAGGGATGTGGTACGGCGCTATTTCATCTGGATTCTTTGATATGATCCAGATAGAAGTGTGTAATATTTGTTCCGAAATCGAGATTAAAACGATGATCGACGTTCGCCAGCTGCAGTGCTTTCTCGCCGTGGCGGAAGAACTTCACTTTGCGAAGGCGGCAGATCGCCTGGGTGTCGCACAGTCAGGGCTCAGCACCCAGATCCAGCGCCTTGAGCAGGATTTGGGAGTCACGCTGCTGAACCGAAACAAAAGGAAGCCGGTGTCACTTACCGACGCGGGGCACCTGTTCCAGGCCGAGGCTGTCGCTGCATTGCGACACATTGAGCGCGCCGACCAGGTGGGACGCCTGGCTGCCCGAGGACTGGCCGGCGTCATCCGTGTCGGCTATGTGGCATCTGGCGCAAGCAGCGGCCTGTTGTCCATGATGCTGAGCGAGTTTCGGAAATCACACGAAATGGTCCGGATCGAAGTCGTGCCAATGGAAACGCCAAGGCAGCTTGAAGCGCTCAGCGATGGCCAGATTGATGTGGGAATTGTCAGGCCCAGGCGGCTCTATCCGGCTGGCGTGGTCACCAAAGTCGTACAGACCGAACGTCTGCTGGCTGCCATGACAGAAAGCCATCCCCTTGCAAGGCGAACGACAATTCCAGCGCGCGCGCTGGCAGATCAATCGTTCATCGTCCCTCAGTTTGCAGACGAGGAAGGATTCGGGTCCGCGTTATCCGCCCTGGGCGAAGTCGGAGGGTTCACGCCGCATCTAGAATATCGGGTCCAGGATTTCATCTCGGCAATTTGCCTTGCGTCTGCGGGATACGGAGTGGCCGTCGTGCCTGAGTCAATGCAGAACTTCTCCCAGCCAGGAATCTTCTACGCACAGATCTCTGACTTTAAATTCTCAGTGCAACTGGTGCTGGCTCACAGGCGTCGGGAAATATCCCCAGCAGTACGCGCATTTGTGCAACTCGGAACTCAGATGTTCAATGGCCGGGCGTCCTAGCCTCGCCATTTGCACCAGCGCCTGAATAAGGAGGACGAACCCTGCCGGATACCTGGCCACCACAAGGAGAGAAAATGGAAGACAACAGCGACGACCTGCGCATCGTTCTACATGCGCCCACCGTCGCCGCGCTAGCCCGGGCGCGTAGACTCGCCCCAAGCGACCGTTAGCATTGTCGTGAATTCCGAGGCCGTGGAGGCCGCGCTGGACGTGCCGGATTCCGCTTCCGACGCCCTCGCCCTGGTCTGTCCCAACACGCTGACCAAGATCGGCCGGGAGGCGCGAGCGCCACTTACCGTCGGCCTGCCAGCAGCAGCGTCGGATTGGGCTGCCTAAGCCTGAACACCGCGGTTGGGCGTGGGGCCAAGCCAGCGAGGACACCGCGCACGAACCTGCCGGCAGGCATTGCCAAGGTTCCCAAGCGGCTGCACGCTGATTCGCAAGAACCTCTGCCTGCAAGGACTCTATCTGCCGGGGTTGCCCTACGAGATACGCTGGATAGCGCAGGAGGAATTGTCACGCTGGATGCTTGACGTCCCGGATGCCATCCACGCGGTCGACTCGGCCTCGAGCGCCTTAACCAAAAGGCGAAACCGGCTGCCTGGGGTTTTGCTGACCCAAAGCAGCCGCGCCGCCAGGCAAAGACCCTTTTCAAGCGGGCACTTCGCCCTCCAGGGTGACTCGGTTCAAAAGGCGCTCCTGGTTGCCGTAGTCGTGGACCGCATAGTGCATGGTGCACCGGTTGTCCCACATCAGCGCATCGCCGACGCGCCACATGTGGCGGTAGATGTTGTCCGGCTGCGTGCTGTGCTCATACAGGAAGTTCAGCAAGGGCCTGGCTTCGGCCTCCGTCATGCCCTCGATGCCTATCACGTTGTCCGGATGCCCGATGTAGAGCGCCTTGCGGCCGGTCTCCGGATGCGTGCGCACCATCGGATGCACGGCGCAGGGCGCATCGGACTCGCACACGCCTTGGGAGCGGGCCAGCCGCACGGCGCGGAATTGGACGCGCAGGCCTTGCAGCATGCGTCGCATTACGGGAGTCAGCCTCTCGTAGGCGAGGTATTGGTTGCACCACATCGTGTCGCCACCCACCGGCACCACCTGCGCGCTGAGCATGGTGATCTTGGGCGGCACGGGCGTGTGCGGCGCATCGTAGTGCCAGGCCTCGGTCGAAATGAGCTCCTTCGGCACCGTTCGGATCTGGACCACTTCAGGATACTCATCGAGCCGCAGCTTGGACAGCAAGGCCGGAACGACCGGCTCGCCCCAGTGACGGATGAAATCCAGCTGAGCCGCGGGCTTGAGCGACTGGTCGCGGAACACTAGTACGCAGTGCTGCAGGAATGCCTTGCTCAGTTGCTCGAACAGTTCGCCGGTCAAGGGCTCCGAGAGCGAGATGCCTTCGATCGAGGCACCGATCGAGCCGGTGAGTGGTGTGATGTCTATGTTCATGCAAGCTCCTTCGTCGCAGTCTGCGACATGGTGATTGGCGCGACGGCCGCCATCACGCTCTTGTGGACGGCCAGGACGATCTTTCCGAAGTGCTGGTTGGTTGCCATGTAGGCGTGGGCCTCCGCGATGTCGTCGAGTGCGAACAGGCGGTCGACCGGCATCTTGAGGCGACCCTCGCGCAGCAGCGGCAGCACATCGCGCGCGCACGCTTCGATCAAGGCGAGCCGCTCTTCCTCGGTACGGGTGCGGAAGGTGGTCCCGACCACCTTCAGGCGATTGACCCACATGTGCTTGATGTCGACCTGGGCGGTATCGACGCCGCTCATCCGCGCGATGATAACTAGCCGGCCGCGCACGGCCAGGCATTTCAGGTTGGTGTCAAACACCGCGCCGCCCAGCGAGTCGATGATCACGTCCACGCCGCGGCCGTCGGTGGCGTCCTTCACGGCCTGCACGGTATCCGGCTGCGAGACATCGATGGTGTGGGTCGCGCCGTATTCACGCAGCCGCGCCAGCTTGGCCGCCGAACGCGAGATGGCGATGACCTGGCTGGCGCCGAGTTGGGCGGCCAGCTGGACGGCGGCCAGTCCCATGCCACCGGTGGCGGCATTCACCAGCACGGATTGTCCGGCACGGAACTCGCCATTGGTGACCAGCGCGTCGTGCGCGCTGATGAACACATTGGGGAATGCGGCCGCCTCGACCCAGGACAGCGTGGCCGGGATCGGGATCAGCGCGCGCGCCTCGGCTAGCACATACTCGGACTGGCCGCCCCAGCCGTGGCCGGCGACGCGGTCGCCTTCACGCACGCCGCGCACATCGGGTCCGACCTGGCTGACAATGCCGGCGAACTCGATGCCGGCCAGTATCGGGCCGCCGCTTTTCGCTTCACCCACCCGGACCAATTCGCCCCGGTTCAGGCCCGAGGCCATCACCTGCACTACCACTTGGCCGGGACCGGCCGTCGGACGGGGAATCTCCCGGATTTCCAGGTGGCCGCCTTGCGGGCCCGAAATAATCATGGCTGCTTTCATAGCTGAATCATTTCCATCAAGGTTTTGTGAGGTCTTACTGCTTCAGGGTCAACTTGCGGTTCAGCGCATCGAAGTGGTCGTAGTCGGACTGCAGGCGCTGCGCGAATTGCTGCTGCGAATCGGGCATGATCGGCTCGAATCTCAGCTTGGCGACATGGTCACGGAACGGCGCCAGACCGGCGATGCGGCGCGTGACGGCGTAGAGCTTCTCGACAACGGCGGCCGGTACCTTGGGAGATACCACGATGCCCTGCCAGCTACTGAAATCATTGAACTCCGGAAAACCCTGTTCAGCGAAGGTCGGAACCTGCGGCATGCCGGGGTAGCGGGTGGTGCCGGCGATGGCCAGCGCTTTGATCTTGCCGCTCTGCAGATGGGGTCCCGAGGTCACGACGCTGTCCAGATACAGCGTGACCTGATTGGACATCACCGCGAGCAGCGCGGGAGGAGTACCCGAATATGGCACGTGCTGCATGTTCACGCCGAGTTTGAGATTGAGCATCTCACCACCGCGCTGCGCGATCGTTCCGGGGCTCGGGGACGCAAAGCTGCTCTTGTCCGGCGCAGCCTTGAGGTGCCGCACCATGCCGGCCAGGTCATTCGCGGGGTAGTCCTGCGCAACGACCAGCACGTAACGGTACTGGGTGAGCCCCGCCACCGGCCGCACGTCCTTCATCGGGTCGTAGGGGGGCTTCATGACGTGCGGTATTTCGGTGAGCACGTTCGAGCTGGTGTACAGGATGACGTGGCCGTCGGCAGGCGCGTTTAGCATGGCCTGCACTCCGATGGAGCCCCCCGCGCCCGCCTTGTTTTCAACGATGACAGGTTGGCCAACTTCCTTGGACAAATAGCTGGCAAAGATGCGAGCCGGCGCGTCCATGTTCCCGCCGGCAGGCGCGGGGACGATGATCTTGATGGCCCGATCGGGCCAGGCCTGGGCCAGCGATGAGCAGGCCAGCAACAACGCGCCGAGCGCGAAACGACAAGACGCAAGGCTAGCAGCTTTCATGGATATCTCCTCGGTTCTCTTTTTCACACGACGGGGTGTTCTGCGGACGATTTAATTCCAGGCATCGACGCGTCCTGCGCCAGTTCGCGGACCAGTTCGTTCGCTGTAGGCTGACCAGTGGCCCGGTGCCTCGTCACGCAGACCGGGAACCAGCAGCAGTGTGCTTCGGACTTTCATGCGTCGCTCATCGCGCCACCTTGCGTTCCGCCAGTGCCGGCCTGATCGGACGACGTGTGGTGGGATAACGCAACTCGGCGAGCGTCTGCTCGGTCGTCTGGTACTGCGTGCCGATCTTGAAGATTGCGCGCGCCTCCTGAGCCGACGCGACGCCCCGTCCCAGTTCGTGCGAGATGCGCACCAGTTGTTCGATCTGCTTCACGCTGGACATCGGCTCGCCGGTGGGGCCCCAGATCGTGTCCTCGATGCCGCAGCGCACGTGCAGGCCCATGGCGATCGCCATGGTGTTGATCGGCAGGGTGGCGCGCATCAGCGATTCCAGCGTGAGCGTCGACCCATCGGGGAGAAGGCGAATGAACTCCATCATGCTGTAGGGGTCCGGGTTGTCGAAGCCGCCGCTGAGCGCGACCCAGTTCACATTGAGCGGCCCCTTGTAGATGCCACGCCGGATCAGACGCTCGAGGGTGACGAGGCCCGACTTCATGGTGATCTGGAAGTGCGGCTGGATGCCGTTGGCCGCCAGCTGGGCGAGGTGTTCGCGCAACCAGGCGGGCCCGGCCGGAACGATCATCTCCTCGTAGGCGTCGTAGACCGCCTTACGCTCGAACGAGGTTCCTGCGCAGTCCTCTGGGGTCATGATCTCCACCGTGTTCATCTGGCCGGTGTTGACGGCCACGGTGACCTGCTCGGGCGTCGGCTTCAGGCGCGCCAGCATGTGACGCGTCTCGTCGCTCAGCCACTCGGCGGGCGCGCCTTCCTCGACCGGTGCGAACGAGATCGAGCCGCCGACCTGGATGATCATGTCGGGCACCGCCTGCTTCAGGCGCGATAGCAGCTCGTTGAAGCGGTCGAGGTTCTTGCAGCCCGAACCATCGTCCTCGCGGGCATGGAAATGGAGCACGGTGGCGCCGGCGTTGTAGCAGTCCACCGCCTTTTGCACCTGCTCCTCGATCGTGACCGGGATGTCAGACGGAAAGTCGCCCGGCTCCCATTGCGGGCCGTACGGAGCAGCGGTGATGACAAGTTTTTCCTGGTTTTCGGGCAGCAGGGCCCCGTCGAGGAAATGCATGGTGTTCTCCTTTGTAGGCTGCGGAGTCTGCGAAGGCAGACCGTGTCCGCGCTTGCAGATATGATGCGGCTCGCCGCCTCGGCAGAATTGATCCGTTGTCGCGTAGAATTGATAAGTAGTAACACGCCAAAACTTTCGAAAATGTCCACTGCCCAGATGCCCCACCTCATCCGAAGTGCCAGCCTGACGGGCTTCGCCGACCTGGCGCAGTCGGCTGGACTCGACCCCTTGGCGATGATGCGCAAGGCGGGCCTGCCGCGCCGGTGTCTCGACGACAGCGAGACCCTGATCGGCATGGAGGCGGTGTGCCGCTTGCTGAACCACTGCGCGCAAGCCTCGGACATGGAGGCGTTCGGCCTCAGGCTCGCCAGCCGCCGCCATATCTGGGAACTCGGCCCTGTCAGCCTCGTGATCAAGCAGGAGAGCACGGCGCTGGGAGCGCTCAAGACGCTGCTGGGCTACAACCGTTTGCTCAGTGACGCCCTGGTGGCGCGGGTGGATGAAGAGGACGACGTTGTCGTCATCCGCGAGGAATTGATACTGGGCAAGTCGGTCCCGACGCGCCAGGCGATGGAGCTGACGGTCGGCGTGATGTTCCAGGTGCTGCGCGACCTTCTGGGCCCCAGATGGGAACCTCGTCAGGTTTGCTTCGCCCATCGGCCGCCACGGGATCTGAGCTTTCATCGTTCCTTCCTCGGCAAGCGCATCGAGTTCAACAGCGCCTTCAACGGAATCGTCTGCGCAGCAAGCGACATGGCCCGTGAGCTGACCTCGACGCAGGCCGGGCTCGGTAGTTTCGCGCGCCGCTTCATGGACTCCGCGCTCAACCAACGCAAACTGGGGTGCAGGGAAACCGTGCGCCACCTGATCGCGGCCTTATTGGGCAGCGGCCGTTGCACGGTCGACAAGGTGGCGCAGCACCTGGGTGTCAGTCGGCAGACCCTGCACCGGCAACTGAGCCTGGAGGGCGAGCAGTTCAAGTCGGTGCTGGATTCCGTCCGCCGCGAGCGGGCGCTAAAGCTGCGTGACGACAGCGACCATCCGCTGGAAGACGCGGCGTCGATGCTCGGCTTCTCCTCAGCCAGCGCCTTTGCGCACTGGTTCCAGGCCAGCTTCGGCACCAGCTTCATCCAATCCAGGCGGGCACGCCAGCGTGAGACAAAAGAACAAGTCCATGTGACCGCTGATCAATAGCTGTCGACCGGCCGATCGTCATAATTTCGATTGTCGCGGGAAACTGCAAACTGAAGGAGGCAAAAGCATGGCACGCATGAGGATGGTCGATACGGACACCGTGGACCCGGAACTGAAGGACGTCTTCGAGAAGATGAGGCAGCAAGGCACTGTGCTGAACGTCTGGCGGATGATGGCCTGGTCCCCGGCGCTCGCCAAGGCCTGGGCGCCTTGCTCGCGCGGCCTTCGCAACGACCTGTCTGTCTCGCGCAAGTTGCGCGAGCTGCTGATCGTGCAGATCGCCTTGCGGCACGAATCTAGGTACGAATACGGACACCACGTGCACATGGCGCGGGCCGAAGGCGTCACGCCGGCGCAGCTGGCCGCATTGCCGAACGGGCGAGATGGCGCGCTGTTCGACGCTGACGAAGCCCTGGTGCTACAGCTCGCGGACGACCTGACGCATGCCAGCGGCGCGAGCGCGGCGACCATGAACGCCTTGCTGGAGCGCTTCGGAGAGAAGCACCTGATGGAGCTGCTCGCGACCGGCGCGTTCTATTGTGCGGTGGCGCGCATCGTAAACTCGCTGGATTGCGAACTCGAACCTGAAGCCTGCTGAGTTGCTCGCCGGCGCGGGCGCAGACGCACGACCCGAGAACTTTGTGATCGACGCCGTGCCCGATCGCGGCGATCACACCCGCACCATCGCTATTCGGAATGATGCGCGGGAATTCCATGCCACCATTCATGCGTCCGGCGCGTCGGTTTGCATCCGCCGGATTAACCGCCGACGCAGGGAGCCGCACGCGGAGTTCGCCGAGCGCCGGTTGCGGCGTTGGCAGATCGCCGAATGCCAATACCTCCTCCGCACGCCGTTGTTTCTCATACCACATCGCCTTCATTGGTGACCTTATCCGATTCCGCATAGAGAGTAACAAGCCGTTCTGCCGGCCCGGCTTCGAATCAATAGGGGATATCACCCGCGATGCCCGCGCGCTCACATTGGCGTCGCTTGCCGCAGCTACGCCCGTAGTATCGCAAATTGGTAAGTCCATGTCCTGGCCAACTATGCATGGCAGCGTGGAACGCCAGATACATAATCAGTGTGCGACTTTCTGGTTGATAAGTTCGACGCGCCGGGCGACTTGTCGTTTCGTAGCATGGCTGTTCATTGTTGTAATCTCCAACCTTGTGAAGCTCGGTTGCCACGAGGTCAAAGTGATGCCAGGGGACCAATGGAGATTCGACTGTCCCTTTGCACAGAACAGCCGCGCATTTGGACGACGAGCGCGGGCTCTCGCCCTTGCGGGGCGATTGCGCGTCGACCGTTCCCGAAGTTTTAATTTGCTACAAGCCTGCAGGGAAAGCAGATCGGATGACCGGACCGCTTCAAGATGCCCCGACAGGGTCGGTTGCTCCCACTGCGCAGCCCGACCACTGTCAGATCAACTGTCAAATCGCGTCTGGTCTCATACACGTCGCTACCAGCAAGCCGGCAGCACCGTGTTGCGCAGCATAGTTCGCTAGTCGATCTGGATCCCTGCATCGGTTGCGATCTTCGACCAGAGCTGCAGATCGCGGCTGACCATGTCGCGGAACTGCTCCGAGGTCTTCGCAGGTGGCGGCCCGAAGTTCATGGATTTCATCGTGGCTGCAAGATCAGGAGATTTCTGGACCTTGTTGATCTCATCGGCCAGCCTCTTCAAGATTGCCGGGTTGGTTCCCGCCGGTGCGAAAACGCCGAACCAGCCCACCGCGTCGAACTTGTAACCCTGTTCACCCATGGTTTTGACATCGGGAATCTGCGGTGCCCGCACATTACCCGCAATGGCAATGGCGCGAACCTTCCCGGAACGCAGGAAGGGGACTGGCGCGCCGGGATCGGTCCAGCCGATTTTCACGACACCTGAAGCGAGGTCAGTCAACAACTGATTCGAAGTCCGATATGGGACATGATCGGTCTTCATGCCGGTCTGCTTCTTGAGCCATTCCATCATCAGCTGCCCGGAAGACCCCGTAGACCAGGTGGCGTAGCCGTACTTGTCCGGATTCGCCTTCACGAACTGGATGAGCTCCGGCAAGTTGTGAACCGGCAGATCGTTGCTCACGAGCAGCACCACCCCACCCTCGGCCGTCTCGGCGATCGGCACTAGGCTCTTCTTCGGATCGTAGGGGATTGTCTTCAGTACGGCAGGGGCGATGACCATGTTCGATGCCGTAGTGTAAAGCAACGTGTACCCGTCGGCGGGTGCCTTGACGACAACGTTTGTCCCCACGACTCCACTGCCGCCCGGCCGGTTGTCAATAACGACCGGTTGCTTCAACGCTACCGATAGGCGTTGTGCCATCAGGCGTGCCAGGGCATCGGTTCCCGATCCTGCCGACGATGCTACGACCATCTGAATCGGGCGCGTGGGCCAAGCATCCTCCGCCCGCACCGACGCTGAAGCGCACAACGCCAGAAGCGATGCCGCACCCACCGTACCTGCAAACAGCTTTTGTATTCGATGTGCCATTGTCACCCTCCATATGATGTTCTGTTACCGATCGTTTAACCTGCGCTCCTTCCTCGTGCATCGCCCTGGCAGCACAGCAACGCCAATGACGAGGCCACACAGCCCGATGCGGTAGTGCAACGCTCAGCGAAATAGGGGCTGCGTGAACCGTTGGAAGAACTGCATGAGTCGAGGGCGGGGCGAGCCCCCGGCTCCTGCTCGCGCCAGAATTCGTTGGCTAACTTCAGCTGCGCGTATTCTCGAACTTGCGCAGGAAGCCCTGGTGGCCGCCATTTCGGTTGGGCGAGAAACCATTGGCCTGAAGCGTGTCTTCGACAGTGTCGTAGAAGACGCCAAGCTTCAGGATCTCGCGCGTCTGCTGCGCTGTCGCAATCGGGCGACCGAATTCGCCGGCGATGCGCACCAGCTGCTTGATCTGCTCGACCGAGCTCATCTTGCCCGTGCGGGTCTGGTTCCAGAGCACATCCTCGATGCCGCAACGGACATGCAGACCCATGGCCATGCCGATCATGTTGATGGGCAGCACATTGAGTACCGAACTTTCCACCGTGACCACTGCGCCGTCAGGCACAGCACGCAGCAGGTTTGCCAGGTTGAAGATGTTCGCCTGATCCATGCCGCCGCTGATCGCCACCCAGTTCATCACCAGCGGGCCCTTGTAGACGCCGCGGCGAATCATCCGCTCGATCGTTTCGAAGCTGTTGATGTTGTAAACCTGGAACTCGCTCTGGATGCCGGCGGCCGTCAGGCGCCGGATATGTTCCTCGGCCCAGCTGGGATTCGAGGGTACGATCATGTCCTTGTACGTGTCGTAGAGATGCGGGAAGCCGCGCGACACACCCTTGAAGTCGTCCAGGCCAGCGTGCTCCGTCACGTTCATCTGCGTCGTGTTGACCGTCACCGTCACCTGGTCGGGTTTCGGATCGAGCTCGGCCAGCATATGCCGCGTGTCGTCGCTCAGCCATTTCGCGGCCTGCCCCTCTTCGGGCGCGAAGCTGATGGAGCCGCCCACCTGGATCACCATGTCGGGCACTGCTCTGCGCACTCCGGCGATCAGCTCGTTGAACATGGACAAACGCTTGCTTCCCTTGCCATCGGCTTCGCGCACATGCAAATGCAGCACTCTGGCGCCCGCTTCATAGCAATCCACCGCCTTCTGGATCTGCTCCTCCATGGTGACAGGGATATCTTCCGGGAAGTCCGAGGGAATCCAGCCCGGCGCATACGGAGCGGCGGTGATGATCAGCGGTTGCTGGTTCTCGGGGTACAGGTGGCCGTCAAGGAAGTTCATGGTGATGGGTCTCCAGGATGAATGTTGAATATTGAGAAAGTCGAACCGGATGAGAGGGTTTCCCGGCCGGGAAACTGTCAAATCACAAAAATGGATGATCCGGTGGTCTTGCGAGCCTCGAGGTCACGGTGTGCCTGTACGGCATCCTCCAGCGCATAGCGCTGATTGATCTCGATGTGGATGCGGCCAGCCGCCACGTGGCCGAACAGCTCGCCGACCAGTTCCGCCTTCTCGGCAGGATCGGCGATATAGTCGGCCAAGCCCGGGCGCGTCAGGAATAGCGAGCCTTTGCGGGCCAGAATTGCCGGATCGAAACCCGTGACCGGACCGGAGGCGAACCCCACGCAAACCAGCAGGCCGCGTCGCTTGAGGGAGTCGAGCGAGGCCATGAAGGTGTCCTTGCCCACGCTATCGAAGACCACGGACACGCCCACGCCATCCGTCAGTTCCCGCACGCGCTTGGCCACGTCCTCATGGCTGTAGTTGATCGTGTGATCGCAGCCATGGGCGCGCGCCACTTCCGCCTTTGCCTCGCTCGAGACCGTGCCGATCACCGTCAGGCCCAGCAGCTTCGCCCACTGCGAGACGATCAGGCCGACGCCGCCAGCTGCCGCATGCAGCAGAATCGTGTCGCCCGCCTTGAACGGGTAGATCCGGCGCATCAGGTAGGAGGCTGACAAGCCCCGCATGGTCATCGCCGCGGCAACTTCGCAACTGATTGCCGGCGGCAGCTTGATCAGCGGCGCGGCGGAGATTAGGCGTTCGGTGCTATAGGCGCCGAGCGTGTTGGTGAAGCCCGTATAGGTTACGCGGTCGCCGACCGCCAGGTGGGTAACGCCGGCCCCGACGGCCTCGATCAGGCCTGCGGCTTCGTTACCGATGCCGCTGGGCAGCGGGACCGGATAAGTACCGCTGCGGAAGTATGTGTCAGCAAAGTTCAGTCCTACGGCCACGTGACGGACGCGGACCTCTCCCGGGCCCGGCTCGCCAACAGCGGCGTCCTCGAAACGAAGGACCTCGGGCCCGCCCGTCTCGTAAATCCTAACGACTTTCGCCATGTCGCCTCCTGTCTTCTATCCAACATGAAAGTGCGCCCGCGGCTTGCACATCGAGCGCGCCGGAGGAACAACCTGTGCGGCGAATCATCAGGCCTGGTCCGACTTGCCGCTTTACCATGTATGTCTTGCACTTTCCCTTTAATGACAGGGACAGGTTAGCCGGGACACTCTCACGTTGGCGCCGGCAGCGTGCAAACGGTAAGCGCGAACTAACGGCTCATGCCGTTTTCGGACGGATGATGGATATCGGCGGACTCGGAGATTTAGCGTCGCGGGAAGAACCGAGGGGTGAGGGTCTTGCGGCACAGCGGCGCGGGCGGCCGTTGCTGTGTCGGACGGTCCGCAAGGGGCTGATTGCGGCACGCACGGAGCGCGGGGCGGCGGCTCTTACACATTTCCCAGACGAGTCCGCCCATTCCAGGGGTTATCCCTAGGTCATTACTGCCATGCCCGAGCGCGACACGCGTCCCCCGTCGGTACCCGCACGCAGGCGGCTGGACCATACGTTCCCCTACCGACGCTTCGCCGACCACCTCACGGTGGCCAGCGCACGGCTCGGGGCCGATGTGGTTCGCTTCCTTCATCGTAGTGGACTCGAACCACCTACTCCTTGCCTGTCTCCCGGCGGCGCACTCAGAACTTGTGGCGCACGCCCAGCGCGACCCCCAGCATGTTGGACTCGCCCCGGCCGAGGGTATAGCTGTTGCCCAGCGCAAGGCTGTTGGCGAAGCCGTTGGCCAGCGAATCCAGTCCCAGCCCTGCATTTTTCGAATAGGCCGCCGTCAGGTAGACATCGGTGCGCTTCGAGAACGAGTAGGTGCCGATCAGGTTGATCTGCCAGGGATTGGGTATCGATTGGTTGCCGAACAGGTTTTTGATATTGTCGTAGGCAAACTCCGCGATCAAGCCCAGGGCCGACGTGAACTGATATTGCCCGCCGATCCAGTAGTAGTCGTCGCGCTTGACCATGCTGCCGTTCGCTCCCCGGTTCTGACCCCAGCGATAACCGCCCATGATTTTGGCATTGCCAAAGGCATAGCTCCCTGCAATTGCCGCGTTCTTGAAGGTACCGGTGTCGCTGCCAAATGTCGGGTTGAACTGGTCGTAGCCTGCCGAGATGCCGATGCCACCGGCGATAAAGGACAGGCCCGCGCCATAACCAGTGTCCCGACGGAACTGACCAGGCACCTCACCGTTACCGCCACCGGCAACCAGCAACGGGCTCGTCTGTGGCAAAGCCAGACCGACGCCGAATGACCAGTGCAACGATGCGGTCAGCGGACCGAATGCACCCTTGTATTTGACCGTGTTGTCTTCACGATAGTTAGGTCCCAGCAGCGAAGCGCTCGGCTCATAAGAAGTGGCGTAGAGCGCCGGCACGAAGTTCGACATCGTGTCGAACAGCGACGTGTACTGCCGGCCAAAGGCCACCTGTCCATAGTTCTTACTCGCAAGGCCGACGTACGCCGAGCGACCGAACAGCCGGCCGCCCTGCTGCGAGGTGCCAGCGTCCTGATTGTAGCCGCCTTCCAGCACGAATAGCGACGACAACCCACTACCGAGGTCTTCCGTACCTCGCAAGCCCCAACGCGAGCCGGACAAGCCGCCCGAGTTCATCCGGTAGACCTTATTGCCTATGCCGGGATTGTAGCCATTGGCCGGTGCGGGCGCCACGCCCACGTGGTTGGCAAACTCCAGGTCGGCGTCGGCAACGCCGTACAGGGTGACGCTGGTCTGAGCCAGCGCCGTACCGCATCCTGCGCCGAGCATGACCAGGACCAGTCCCGTCTTCTTCATCTTCGCGGCGAGGTCGTTGCTGCCTAGCCGAACTGGCTGAGACGTTCGATCAAACCCTATGGCATTGCTGTTGCTATTGCCCAACTTTGTTCTCCTCGGTCTTTGTATTGGTGAGCATCGGACGATGCGCTCACATGGACTTCCAGTCATCCGCCGGTGATATAAGCAACCAGCACTGCCATGTCAGGAAGGTGCCTCTTCGATCGGCAGCCGGAGGGGCAGCCTGCTCTCCGGGCCATGATGCCGGGCGGTCCCAAAAGCTCTCCTTTGATCGCCCGATCGTCGAATCTCCACTCTTGCGCTTTTTGACACGCGTCGGTGCGCGTCACCCAACGATGACACTGCTGGCACCGCCGCCGCCACCGCCACCGCCAGCGCTTTGATGTGCCTGCCCGCCGCAGATGCAAAAAGCAATGCCGTCCCTTTGAGGTCCTCGTCGTAGCCAAGTCGTCGCAGCGGCAGGTGGCTGGCGACATTGTCGGCGCCCCACTCGCCGAGTACACCCTTAGAACCTTGTCAGCGATCATGACGGCCTGGCGAAGGGCTTTCCGGCGCCCTGATTCACGGCGTCCTTCTCTCAAAGATCGACGCCTCACGAATGCCAGAAAGGTCCGCCAAAACGCTTACTGAGGCTTATAGCCCACCGCTTGCAGCACTTCGCCCGTTGTTTTGTAGTCCTTTTTCAAGCTCATGGACAATTCCTCGGGAGTGCGCGGATTTTTGGAAGTCACACTCAGACCTAGCGAGGAGAGCCGTTCGCCGATCTCTGGCGTATTTAACGCTTTCAAAACTTCGCTCCGGATACGTTGCTGGATCGCATCCGGAACACCAGGGAGCGTCCACAGTCCCATCCAGGAGGTCCGTGTCATCGCGTCATACCCCAATTCGGCGAAAGTCGGGACATCTGGCATCAATTCGGAGCGCTTGGGCGAGCTGACGGCGAATAGCCTGAGTTTTCCCGCTTTGATCAATGGCACGGAAGTCAATGGCACATCCATCTGAAACTGGACGTTCCCCGCCATAACATCCACCAATCCGGGAGTGGACCCATTGTATTGGATGATATTCATATCGAGCCCCGCCAGTTGGTTCAATTGAAGTCCGAGTATGTGCGATATCGTTCCCGGCGAGAACGACCCAATATTGATCCTCCCCTTGTTGGCCTTCACATAGGTAACTAACTCCTGAAAGTTTTTGGGTGGCAGGTTGAAGTTGCCCACTAGCATCGCGCCCATGCTTCCCAGTTCGACCAGCGGCCGAATCGCTGTGAACGGATCGTACTTAGGCTTGAACGTGTAGGGCAGCTCGGAAACCAGACTACTGATGGACAGCAGGTAGGTGTGTCCGTCTGCAGGCGCTCTCAAAAAAGTTTCCATGGCCACGGCACCACCCGCCCCTGGCTTGGGTTCCACGACGACGGGTTGCCCCAAACTCTTGGTCAAGGAGTCGGCCACTATTCGCGCCAGAATATCCGCCGTCGCTCCCGGCGTGCCAACGGCGATGATGCGAATGGGGCGATCTGCCAGAGGCTGGCCCACAGCGATCGACGTCGAAGCCGCAAACAATCCGGCCATCGCGGCGCGCACAAGACTACGGCGAACAGTATTCAGTGTCTTTTTGTCAGGAAGAGTCATCGTGTCCTTTCAAATATCCAGTGAGGTAATTCAGTAACCGATCCACGAGCCCCGACGCTTGGAATTCAGCGATCCAGGTTCCAGCGGCAATCCTCTTCGAGAGAGGATGCCAATGGCACAGGCCAGCTACCCGCGACGGGGACCTCGCCGCTTCCCGGGCTTGCGTTTGGGTGCCATGCCAAAATGGCCCGCGTTTCATCAATCGTCTTGTACTGCACGCCAACCTTTTAGATCTCCCGCGCTTCCTTGCCGCTGGCCCAACTCGTTGGCGATGCGCGCGAGTTGTTCAACCTGCTGAACCGAGGTCATGCGGCTCCCCTGCTGGTCGATGCACGTGTTGCTGGTGGTTTTCAAGGCAGTCTCCTGAGAGGGTAGAACGAGGTTCATGCCGCTCGTTGGCCGTGGCCTGGCGCTCGCGCAGCTCCTGCTGCAGCAGGGGCGCCGCCAGGCTCATGGTGTGCAACCCCAGCGTGGAGGTGAGCTGCAGCACGGCCACGATTTCGTCGGCACTCACGCCGAGATCGAGCGCTCGGCGAATGTGGCGTCGCGTGCCGGGCGCGAACATGTGGGTCACAGACGCGTCGATCGCGATGCAGACCAGCTCGAAGGTCCGCGAGTCGAGCGCGGGGGAGTTCAGCGGAAAGCTGACCATGCGCATGAACTGCTCGGTCCAGTCCGGCGCCAGAGACGCCATGGCGTCCCAATCGGGATTCCAGTGGCCTTGCGCGCGCAAGGCATCACAAGTGGGCGTTTGGCTTGGGCTCATGCGAGGACTCCCGACTCATCTCGGCTTTGGGCCAGCCTGCGAATCAGCGCGTATGCTGCGGGCCATGGCCCATAGCCCGACGCTGGGTTCAGATGCCCGACCTCGCCCAAGTCGACCAGCTCCGCGCCCCAGCCGTACGCCATGTCCGCCACCCTTGCAAACTCTCCCAGCGGATCGTCGCGGCTCGCCGCCACGATGCAGTGGAAAGGTAGCGGACCCTTCGGCATAGGTGCCCAGCCTGCTTCGGCGAAAGCCGACAGCGCAGGGAATTCGGGCGGCAGAGGCTGCTCCAGGTCCGGCGGCGTCGCCAGCAGGGCGCCGAGGATCTTCCGGCCGGTGCGGCGCGCCCAGTGCGCTGTCGCAATGCATCCGCCACTGTGCGCCACGATGATGACCGGCGCCGGCGCAGCCAGTACGGCGGCGTCGATCGCCGCGACCCGCGCATTCAGGTCGATGTTGGTGTGCCCCAGCGCAGGGAGCGAGCGCACGTTGGGCAGTTCGCCGGCCAGCAGCGCCTGCCAGTGCGCCGGTGTTTCCTCGCGCAGCCCCGGCACCGTGACAACGGTCACTTCATGAAGGTCTTTCATGCCGCCACCTTGCGTTCCGCCAGTGCCGGCCTGGTCGGACGACGTGCGGTGGGATAACGCAACTCGGCGAGCGTCTGCTCGGTCGTCTGGTACTGCGTGCCGATCTTGAAGATCGCGCGCGCCTCCTGAGCCGACGCGACGCCCCGTCCCAGTTCGTGCGAGATGCGCACCAGTTGTTCGATCTGCTTCACGCTGGACATCGTCGGCTCGCCGGTGGGGCCCCAGATCGTGTCCTCGATGCCGCAGCGCACGTGCAGGCCCATGGCGATCGCCATGGTGTTGATCGGCAGGGTGGCGCGCATCAGCGATTCCAGCGTGAGCGTCGACCCATCGGGGAGAAGGCGAATGAACTCCATCATGCTGTAGGGGTCCGGGTTGTCGAAGCCGCCGCTGAGCGCGACCCAGTTCACATTGAGCGGCCCCTTGTAGATGCCACGCCGGATCAGGCGCTCGAGGGTGACGAGCCCCGACTTCATGGTGATCTGGAAGTGCGGCTGGATGCCGTTGGCCGCCAGCTGGGCGAGGTGTTCGCGCAACCAGGCGGGCCCGGCCGGAACGATCATCTCCTCGTAGGCGTCGTAGACCGCCTTGCGCTCGAAAGAGGTTCCTGCGCAGTCCTCTGGGGTCATGATCTCCACCGTGTTCATCTGGCCGGTGTTGACCGCCACGGTGACCTGCTCGGGCGTCGGCTTCAGGCGCGCCAGCATGTGACGCGTCTCGTCGCTCAGCCACTCGGCGGGCGCGCCTTCCTCGACTGGTGCGAACGAGATCGAGCCGCCGACCTGGATGATCATGTCGGGCACCGCCTGCTTCAGGCGCGATAGCAGCTCGTTGAAGCGGTCAAGGTTCTTGCAGCCCGAACCATCGTCCTCGCGGGCATGGAAATGGAGCACGGTGGCGCCGGCGTTGTAGCAGTCCACCGCCTTTTGCACCTGCTCCTCGATCGTGACCGGGATGTCAGACGGAAAGTCGCCCGGCTCCCATTGCGGGCCGTACGGAGCAGCGGTGATGACAAGTTTTTCCTGGTTTTCGGGCAGCAGGGCCCCGTCGAGGAAATGCATGGTGTTCTCCTTTGTAGGTGCGGAGTCTGCGAAGGCAGATCGTGTCCGCGCTTGCAGATATGATGCGGCTCGCCGCCTCGGCAGAATTGATCCGTTGTCGCGTAGAATTGATAAGTAGTAACAGGCCAAAACTTTCGAAAATGCCCACCGACCAGAGGCCCCACCTCATCCGAAGCGCCAGCCACGAACACGGCCAGGAGCTTCGCGGGCTCGCTCTTGCTCGCATTGCGGCTCACAGGATGGCGTGAGCCAGGTTCCTCGAAGAACGCCTCCCCGACTTTGTAGATGCGTTCCGGCTCGTCGTTCACCTTGCTGGCGATGTTGCCAGCGACAACATATGCGTAAATGAACGCCGACTTGGCGTGGCTATGCGGCAATGAAGCGGCTCCTGGCGGATAGACGACTTCCACGGCAACGAGCGACTGGGAGCGTTAGAAACCTTGGGGTTCGGCTTCAGCAATTCGCCCCAGCCGCTCAGGAAACTCAGCCACTTCAGCGGGTAGCTCCTTCATACGCAGCCTGAAGGCTGTGAGTCGTTCCTTTAAGTCACAGTTGATGACGACACATCGAACCTGCGCCAGTAGGTGGGCTCCCCGCGGCGACCATCGCATCTGTTGCCGTATGCACATGCGTTGGTTAAGAATCTGATTGACCGCCGACTCAGCCATAGCTGTTGAGATCGGTCGGCCGTCGCGATGCCGCTTTCCATAGAAGATCGTCGAGCCGCCGTTGGCTTCAACATAGGCAAAGAGCTCGCGCGTCCGGAAATCTAGCTGCGAAAGACTTTCGGAGAACTTTGGCGCCTCCGGCAAAACGATACGGAAAATCAGCAAGATTTCCCGCAGTCGACTCTCAGTCTTCTGGATGTTAGCGTGCCAAGAAGCACCATGGACTTCGGGCTGTGGACACGACAGATTGTGGCCACGCTCATCGATGAGAAATTTGGTGTGAATCCGCAGGCCGTCGAGCGCTGGCAGCGTGAATCGTTTCCGGGCATTGCGGCTGCGGCCAAGCAAAGCGGTGCGGACATCTACTTCTGGGACGAATCAGGATTTCGAGCCGACGCGGTGCATGACAAGACCTGGGCGGTCAAAGGCGAGACACCGGTGATTGAGCGCCCCGGGCAGCGCCAATCGATTTCCGCCGCGTCCGCGGTGAACGCCAACGGTGCCTTCTGGTTTGCGACCTACAAAGGGGCCTTGAGCGCGGAGCTATTCATCGAATTGCTCAAGAAGATGATGAAGGGCCGCAACCGCCCAGTGCATCTGATCGTTGACGGACTGCCAGCACACAAGAAGGCCAATGTGTGCGAGTACATCGAATCGACCAAGGGAAAGCTCACGATGCATGTGCTGCCGGGTTACGCGCCCGACCCGAATCCCGACGAGTTCGTGTGGAGTCATCTCAAGCGAACTGGTGTGGCGCGCAATCCGTTGCGAGCGGGCGAGAAACTGGAAATCCGCGTTGAGCAGCATCTGCACGACGTGAAGAAGAACCGCCGGCTTGTGCGCTCATTCTTCGACGCCCCATCTGTCGCCTATATTTCGGACCGCTGAGTAGAAGGCACCCATCAAGCGGTCGATCGCCGTCACGAGGACGCCGCTTTCAACACGCAACGATCCGACTCGCTCGCCCATCGCTTGCTTGGGAACTGCTGCTATGAAAGGCGGATAGAACACGCAACGAATCCCCTGGAACTCGAAAGGCGGGATCAGGGGTGGTAGCCGAGGCCCCGGGATGCGAATTGGCCCTGATCAAAGGCACAACGACAGTTGTGCTCAAGCCGGCGAGAAATTCGCTCTGAACGTCAACGAGGAAAGGCGCGGGGCTGTGTCGTCCTTGTTCGCATAGACGTCGAATCGCGCCATCAGAACATCCGATGCTTAGCAAGTGGCAGCCCATGCTGCTCGACGAACTCATTTTGCGACGCGATGAAATCTGCGTTCTCCGCTGCCCAAAGGTTACCTCGCTCGACGCGGATCGCTTCGCGCATTGCCATCTCGAACACACGCGAGAAGTTCAATTCGAGGGCTTTGCCTTCTTCATTTAGGTCAGCGGGCAAAGTCACGTTCGCCGCTTTGCGCGGCCTAGCTTCTGTTGTTCGGCCCATAATCGCCTCCCTGCTGGCTATTATGCGCATAATAGCGCTGGGACAAGCGCCAACGAGGCTACCGGGCCATGGGATATCGGATGGCGGGAGGTGCGGAAACAGTATGACCGCTTCCACGCCACGGCGCCAGGCGACGCAACTAGCTAAGCATTCTGGTCCCACGCCACATCCTCGCCAATCTTGGCCGCATGGGCCGCTGCCTGTTCGAGCCAAGGCGCATGCGCCTTGGGAACGACCAGCATCGTCAAACCCAGTCCGTCCAATACACGCAGGGCATGCTCGAGATTGACCCCCTTGCCGTTCTCGAGCTTGGACAGCATGCCGATGGAGACACCGGAATGCCTGGCCGCCTGGTCAATAGGCATTCCTTTCCCTGCCCGGCTTGCTCGAATCCGGTCGCCCAGTTGGTGAATGGTGCGAATCGTCGCGCGCGACGGTGGAGTCGGATCAGGTAGTGACCGTGGCATGGGGGGCGTTTGTGCAGAAGGAAAGCCAGCGAGGAGGCGGTTTTCCATGTTGTTTCATAAACGTGAAATTATACTCTCACAATGGCGGCCGGGATGCCGGCAAAGATCCGCGCCTGCTAATAAGCACTTCGCAGAGGCCCGTAGCGGAGGGATGGCCATGGCCAAGTCACGCGGGGCACCGAAAAGGATCGCCAAGGAGATCACCCTGCGGCAGTTTCGCTACTTCGCCGCGGCCGGCTTCGGCGTGCTGACCGATATGGTGTACCGGCCGTGGTCGCTGGAGGGCAAGCAGATCGAGGCCAGGACCATCGCCGCGGCGGTGCCGGACATGGAGGTCGGCATGCTGTGGCAGGCGGGCCCCAAGCTCGACAAGCCGGCCGACGCGCTGCGCGAGTTCCTGATCCACGCTTGCGGAAGTCGAGCACGCTGTTCCAGGCCTGCGGGTGCGCGGGCCGGCCGACTGCCGAGGGCCACTGTGGCAGCCATGCCGGTAGTCAGCGCGAGCTGAAGGTAGGCAAGGGCTCTGTCAACTTGCCGACAGCCAGACAAGGCAATCACGGGTGGGCTGGTGGCTGTTCTCAGCCCGATTGTTCACGCGGGCGGTCGCCTTCACGAACACGTGCTTGACGCAGGCCAACTCCGGGATGTCGGCTTTCGCCGCCGGGTAGCTGCGCAGCTGATCGGTGACAATCTTGCGCGGCGCCGGGCAAGAGCACAGCACGCGCAGGAAGAAACGTTTAGCGGCAGCCTTGTCGCGCCGCTTCTGCAGCAGGATGTCGAGTTCGGCGCCATGTTCGTCGACCGCTCGCCATAGGGCGTAGGGCTCACCGCGCAGCTTCACGAACATCTCGTCCAGATGCCAAGTGCTGCCTGGCTTGCGCCGTGCGACCTTGGCGCGATGCGCGAAGCCGGCGCCGAACTTTTCGCACCAACGGCGAATGGTTTCGTAGGTCACGACGACACCGCCCTCGAACAGCAACTCCTCGATGTCGCGCAGACTCAGGTTGAAGCGAAAATACCAGCGCACCGCGCAGCTGATGATCGCCGCCGGAAACCGGTGGCCATGAAGAGCGATTTCTTCTTCATCGCCTCATCTTACCCGAGCGCTTCGCCAACTTGACAACGCCATTAATCGGTCTCAGTACACAATAGACCCCTTTCCTGACGGATTTGCCCCCCGCTTTTGGCTCACTCCCAGTACCTCACCAACACGAACGTCCACTTCAGCCTTGATGGGCAGGGTGTCGGCTTTATGGTTTTGAGTCTTTTTGCAAGAGCTTCTCGTGCAACTCGACGGTCAGCGTTTCGACACGCACAGTTAATTTTTGGGTAAGTTCGGTCAGTTCCGTATTCCGCTGCAGCAACTCCAGCAGTTGTGCCGCGTTCTGCGCGGCAATTGCCTGCCGCTGCTCGTTAGCGACAGCAAGGGCCTCCCTGTGTTGCGCGTCAGCCTCGGCGTGGGCGTTGTCTCGCGCTGCCTGTCGCGTCTGAGCAAGCAAGATGAGCGGCGCGGCATAGGCCGCTTGGAGACTGAATGCCAGATTAAGGAGAATGAATGGGTAAACGTCGAACCTGGTGAAACCGAGGGCGTTCACCCCAATCCAGATGGCGACGATTACCGTCTGTGCCCCTAAAAAAACGGGCGTCCCAAAAAAACGTGCGAAGGCTTCGGCCTTGAGCGCGAACCTGTCGTTGCCGAACGCCGGGGCAAGATGCGCGTGAGGCCGGTGGAAGCGAAAGTGATCAACGTTCGGAACGTCGAACGGAGCGGCATGGAAGCCGGAGTTCGGTGTTTTCATACATTCCCCAAGTAAGTAATCGTTCGAGACTAGTCCGCAGCGGCGTCTGCGGCACTATACCGAGGAAGAGACACTCAATGAACAACGGAAGCCTATCGTCAGCCCATTCCTCACCGAGGCAACGCGGCGTGGGAACGAACAGAGTGTACGAAACACCCCCAGACGATTTCACCAATCCGTTGCATCCACCAGTTGAATCCACAGCGGTCAGCGGTCATTCACGTACCCCAAACGGGCACCCCAACTTGAAGGCTGGCTGCAACGAGGTAGTAAAAATCGCCGCGTTGAAGTACGCAAGAGAGTGGCTCTGGCGGCGGACTCTGCGGGCGCGCGAGCAGCGCCGCCCCTTGTAGCGTTTACGCCCATCAGGGGCCAGGGGGGCACGAGTTGGCAGCAGACGGTTCGCCCAGGCTCAACGGCCCAGGCTTGCGCATCCATGTAGCGCTCAGCCCCGACTGGTACAGCGCAGCCGCGCTTGCAGATCATCCATTTCTTCCAGCAGGTCGGCCACCAGAGCAGCCAGTTCCGGTATGGCGTCAAAGTCACGCTCCAACTGACGCATGCGCCGCGCCCGTCGAAGGCTGGCACTGGAAAACCGCCAGACGCCAGCGACGCTTACCGCATTGGGAAATAGGCCCTCATTTACATGCTGCATGAGCCACTCTGACTCTACCTTGCAGGCTGCCGCCACTTGCTCCAGAGTCAGCCAAGCTTCATCCAACAGGCAGCCGATCAGAACGTCATCATCAGACATGGGTCAGGCTCTCCTATCCGGGCGCGGATTAAAAATCATTTCCCGCGCCATGGTTTCATAGAACTCCCGCGCTTTGGGGGTGTTTGCCGGCGGCAACACCACCTGGATGTCCAGCAGCAGATCGCCCGGTGGATTAGCGGGAATGCCCTTGCCGCGCACACGTAGCTCGCTGCCGCTCTGGGCGCCAGAGGGAATGCGCACCTTCAGTTCGCCCCCAGGTAAATTGATCGGCACCACCGCCCCCAGCGCCGCCTCCCATGGCGCCACCGGCAGGGTGAGGTGTAGATTGCGCCCCTTCACTTTCAGTCGGTCGTGTGGATTGAAATGCACCTCCAGAAAAAGATCCCCCGCCGGCGCGCCGCCCATCCCCGGCGCCCCCTGCCCGGCCAGACGGATGAGCTGACCTTCGCGCACGCCTTTGGGAATTTTCACACTGAGGGTCCGGCTCCTCAACTGCACCACGCCTTGGGCGTCCATGCTTGGCAAGCGCAGCGAAAGTTGGCGGGTGGCGCCGGTAAAGGCGTCTTCCAGGTCCAGCAGCACCTTGGCGTGGTGATCCACACCGCGTGACTGGAAGCTGCCACCGTGTGCATGGGAGCCGCGGTGTCTGCCCCCCACATGGCCAAACAGCTCGGCGAAGAAGTCGCTGAAATCGGCCTCTTCCTGGGGCGAGAAACCCCGACTGGAAAATTCGAAGCCGGTGTCCCAGTCCGGCGGCGGACGGAACTCCTGGCCGGGCTGATAGCCTCGCCCCAATTGATCGTACGCGGCGCGCTTGTCCGGGTCGGAGAGCACGGCGTAGGCCTCGTTGAGCTGCCTCATGCGCAGTTCGGCATCGGACTCCTTGGAAACGTCCGGATGGAACTTGCGCGCGAGCTTGCGGAACGCCTTCTTGATGTCCTCTGCCGTGGCATCGCGTGCCACCCTCAACGTCTTGTAGTAGTCATGGAACTCCATGCGTGTTCCCCTTTTCCGGTCTCGAGGGCTGCCCTTCTACTCGGAAGAATGATGTCGAATACCAGTCAAATCAAGACCTTGAAATCCGCAGGCGAAGCCGTACCATTGCAACCGGGGGCGTCCGAATATGGCGCCCACGCGAAAGCGAATGGAGGCAAACATGATGTATCGATCGTTGTTTCCCCGTGACATATTCTCAGAGCTGGAACGCCTACAGCGCGAGTGGCAGCAGCCATTCGAGCTGTCTCCCAGCATTCGCGGTCGGGTCAGTTTTCCGGCCATGAATGTAGGCGGCACACCCCACTCGGTGGAAATCTACGCCTTTGCCCCTGGCGTCGATCCGGCCAGCATCGACGTGCAGCTGGTGCAGAGCGTGCTGACCATTGTCGGCGAACGCAAGCCCGATCTTCCCGACAAGGACGAGCAAACCTCCGTGCATATCGATGAACGCTTCGCCGGCCGCTTCCGCCGTGTGGTGAGCCTACCAAGCGACGTGAATCCCAAGGCGGTGGAGGCCAGGTACCGCGACGGCGTGCTGCACATCAGCATCCAGCGCCTCGAGGCCGCGCAGCCGCGCCAAATCAGCATCCAGTGAGCGAGGAGGATCTGGCCATGAGCGAAAATACTGCTGTCACCAAGCAAGCCGAAACTGCCAGCCCTGAAGCAGCCCTGATGCCGCCGGTGAATGTGTACGAGGACGCCGCAGGCATTACCCTATACGCCGATCTGCCGGGTGTGCCCAAGGACAAGCTGGCCGTGCAGGTGCAAGGCGGTATCCTGACCATCAAGGGCGAAGTCGTCCTCGATCTGCCGGAGGGCATGGAAGCCAGTTACACGGAGGTTTCCCTGCCCCGTTACCGGCGCGTGTTCACGCTATCCAAGGAACTAGATGCCGAAAAGGTTGTCGCCGAGTTCAACCACGGCGTGCTCAAGCTACGCATCCCGAAAGCCGAACACACACAACCGAGCCGCATTGAGGTCAAGGTGGCGTGATGTAAGCCGAGCGGGCAGTGGGCATCACCCAATACTGCCCACACGTAGGAGGGCTGAAATGAAACTGGAATCGTTGAAAGAGAGTTCCGGTATTCGCCCCTTTGAACAGCGAGGGGCCAACGATGCGACTGATCGAACCGGATGAACAACAGGACTTTCTTGCGACCTTGCAGCGTAATGATCTGGCAGCAGATGATTTCGAACTCGTGGAGACGGATACGACTGACCCAAAAGGCGACGAGAACATCGGTTTACAGGGCTACGTCACGGTAACCAGACTATCGACACAAGTTACAAGGGAATACCCAATCGGCGATGAAACCGATTGGGTTCAGCATTTCAGGAAAGATCTCGAAGCCGGCATCTTCGATAAGTCGGGATGAGATCCTGCGTGCTATTGGGGCGGCGGGTGAAAGATGACTACCTGCCCGATTGGACGCCTGGAAACAGGCATGTCCGGACGATGCGCATGTATCTGGAGGAACAGATTCTCCTGCGAGATCCCTGTGGTCGGGTTCAAACGGTTGCTGCCGGTAGTGCCATTCAGATGGCTTCTTTGTTGCGGTGAAGGACGGCGTAGCCGGGATAAGAATCCACCCTTCTGCGTCACTCTGCTGCAAAGCGGCGGACGAACCATTGTTTCATATCCGCTTCCGCTCGTGCACGGCATGACGGTGGGCGAGCTGGCGCGGCTGTTCAACGATCGGCTAGGTATCGGCGCTGACTTGGTCGTGGTGCCGATGGCGCAATATCGACGGGCGATGCGGTATGGCGACACCGGGCTCGGCTGGGTGCCAATATCGCCCAACCTGCGGGACGCTGAGGCCCTGTCGCTGTATGCGGACGTGGGGCTGGTGGAAGGGGCCGAGGTCAGTGTCGGCCGCGGCACGGCCATGCCGTTCCGCGTGGTCGGTGCGCCCTGGATTGACGCTCAGGCGCTTGCGCGCGAGCTGAACGCGTTGGACACCGGCGCCATCTTCCGGCCGACGCGCTTCGTGCCAGCCGAGGGGCAGCATCGCGGCACGCTGTGCGCCGGCGTATCGATCCAGCGGAGCGATATCGGTCATCCACGGTTAGTACGGCGGCGCGCGGCTGCAACGTATCCGGGGCGCCCGCCTGCCAGGCGAGAGCCTGGGCCAGTGGCACGATCTGGTATCAGGTCTTCTCGAAGACGCGCAGATGCGCACGTAAGGTTTCGGTGCGCACCGTCATCGCATCCACGGCCTGTGCGGCGAACCGATGGTAGACGAGGACCGGTACGCTGCGCCCGGCAGGCTGCGCCGCGGCCTGCCTCGCGCACAACAGCGCCAGCAACAGGGCCGTGACCTGGGTGAAAGACGTTCTCATAGGCGTGCGGGGGGCTTTATCCATAGGAACATAGTGGACGGCGGTCCACCCCGGGGCGCTGACGGCCCTGTGTCTGTTGGACTACTATTACAGGCACAGTGCCTGATTCGGCGCGCAGCCTGGACTGCGCCGCCGCCGGCGCGGCAGAATCTGCTGTCATCTGAGGGCATCAGCAAGAGTCGGCTCGCAGAGGGCGCGCAGTTACGCGGGGAATCGGGTCGCCATGCACATCGGGTTTCGCAATTTCGACCTCGGCTTGCTGCCAGTTGCGGCCGGCACGCTGGGAACTGGCTTGCTGCTCTTTGCCTTCGGTGCAGCGGTGGCCGCGAGGCTCGCCTGGGCGGCTGGTGCGCTGGTCGTCACCGGCGCGCTGATCGTCGCCATCGTGCAGTCGCTGCGCCGAAAGGAAGCGGGCGTCGATGTCCTGGCGCTGCTGGCGATCGGACTGGCGCTGGCGCTTGGTGAACTCCTCGCGGCTGCCGTGTTGGCCCTGATGATCGAGAGTGGCCGGGCGATTGAGAACTATGCGCAGGCCCGCTCCGAGCGGGAAATGTCCGCCCTGCTCAGCCGCGCCCCGCACTCCGCCAACCGCTTCGAGGACGGCGAATGGCGCGCGGTTTCTCTCGATGTTGTCAATCCGGGGGACCGACTGTTGGTCCGACATGGCGAAGTGGTGCCCGTGGACGGCGCACTGCTGGGCCAGGCGACGCTGGACGAATCTGCCCTCACTGGCGAGTCGCTGCCACGGCCGCGCCTCGCCGGCGAGACCGTGCGCAGCAGTGTGCTGAACGCGGGCGCCCCATTCGAGATAGTGGCAGCGACCACCGCGGCGGACAGCACCTTCGCCGGCATCGCCAGGCTGGTGCGCACCGCCCGCGCGGAGCGCCCGCCCGCGGCGCGGCTGGCCGACCGATATGCACTGTGGCTGGTGCCAGTCACCCTGCTAGTCGCCGGGCTTGCCTGGCTTGCCAGCGGTGAGCTCGCACGGGCGCTGGCGGTGCTGGTGGTCGCCACTCCCTGTCCGCTGATCCTGGCTGTGCCGGTGGCGATCGTGTCCGGGGTGTCGCGTTGCGCCGGGCGCGGCGTGCTAGTCAAGGGCGGCGGCGCGCTTGAGAGGCTGTCGCAGGCGAGCATCCTCTTCTTCGACAAGACCGGGACGCTGACGGGTGGCAGGGCCCGCCTCGCCGCCATCGAAAGCGCGCCCGGATGGCCAGCGCCCGACGTGCTGCGCGTCGCCGCCTCACTGGCGCAGGCCTCCGGCCATGTCGTCGCCGAGGCCATCACGACCGCGGCGCGCGAGCGAGGCTTGGTCCTGGACCTGCCGTCGGGCATGACCGAGACCGCCGGTGCTGGTGTTGCCGGGCGGGTCGGCGAGCACGCGGTGGCGGTGGGATCGCCCGCCTTTGCCGGCGGCAGAGATGCCGGGCCGCCCTGGTGCCAGGCCATGCTGCAACGCGCGGCCTACGAAGGCGCTTCGGTCTCGCTGGTCACGGTCGATGGCGTGCTGGTCGGGGCACTGCAGTTCGTGGACCTGATTCGCATGGACACCCCGCGCGCGTTGCGCTTGCTGCGCAAGGCGGGCATACGGCGGCTGGCCATGCTTACGGGAGACCGGCCCGATGTCGCCGAGACGATAGGCGCGATGCTTGGCGTGAACGAGGTCCATGCCAACTTCACCCCCTCGCAGAAGCTTGCCGCGATCGAGGCGGCGCGCCACGACGGCACCGTCCTAATGGTGGGCGACGGCGTGAACGATGCACCGGCGCTGGCCGCCGCGGACGTCGGCGTGGCCATGGGCGCACGCGGCGCCGCGGCATCGTCGGAAGCCGCGGATATCGTGCTGCTGGTGGACCGGCTTGACCGGCTAGTGGACGCGGTGCGCATTGCCCGCCGGTCGCGCCGGCTGGCCGTGCAAAGCGCCATGGCCGGCATGGGCCTGTCGTTCGTGGCGATGGCGGTCGCCGCGTTCGGCTACCTGCCGCCACTGGCCGGCGCCTTGCTGCAGGAGGTGATCGATGTGCTGGTCATCGCCAATGCGCTGCGCGCCCTGCGTGCCGACCCGTCGGTGCCTGCAGAGCGCCTGTCCACGGCCGACGCTGAGCGCCTGAACCAGGAGCACGCGGCGCTGGCGCCGCTGATGGAGCAGATCCGCAGCCTCGCGGACAGGTTGCCAGCCATGCCTGGTCACGCCGCTGGCATGGAACTGCGCCGCTTGTGCGCTTCCCTCAGCGGGACGCTTTTGCCCCACGAACAGCACGATGACGCGCTGCTCTATCCGCAACTCGCCCGGCTGGTCGGCGGCGATGATCCGCTGGCGGCGATGAGCGCGATGCACCGCGAACTCTTTCGCGTCATCCTGCTCCTGCAGCACATGGTAGACGATTCGCCGCCGGACGGGCCGGACGCATGCCGCATCAGGGAGTACCAGCGGCTGCTCTACGGGCTCGACGCCGTGTTGCGGCTGCACTGCGCACAAGAAGACGAGCTCTTCCATGCGCTGCGCGAAGATGCGCCGACGGAGTGACCGCCCGACGACGTGCGGCGTGCGCCATCTGCGCATCGGCTGATTCGACGCCGGCATCAGCACTGCCAGGGCGCTCGGGCAGCCGCCGATCTGCCGTATAGGTGCAGGATGACGCCATGATGTCTAGCGGCGAGCCGTTGGCCACGAGACACTCACTGACAAGGACGCTGGTGTTTGATTTCGAAGCCGAGAAAGCGTCACAAGGCGGCTGTAACCGCGACGTGGCCGCGATCCTTGCTGCAGAGCAGCCAGTCGTCCCCCAGCGTCGTCACGGGGAGGCGAAACGTCATGTCGAGTGCCTGGTCGTCCACGGCGATATCGCGGGTCTGGACCCAGCCCTGATAACCGACTGCCAGCCGATAAACCCCGTGGGAAGCTGGAGATAGAGCATCGGCCCGGTTGCGGTCGCATGCAATATCGAGCGCCCATCCTGGCTGGCCACGAGGATGGCAGCATCCGGTAGCGGGTCCCCGTCCCGAGGCGGCCACCATGGTCAGACGTACGTTGAAGCGGTTCGCGATGGCGAGCATCGCGTCCATGCCTGCTTCGCTGTCCCCGCCCGACACGTATGACACGCCATAGTGGGCCATTGACTGCAAGTTTGGTTCGACTTGCCCGTAGCGGGACGCACAACCCGTAGCAGCTACGGCAATGACCAGGGACCAGAGCTCGCTAATAAAGCTCCACGTCATCTCCATGTTCGTCCCTCCAACAGCGCATTGAGATGCCAGTTGTAGCGATGGTCATCGGTTACTAAAAAGTAGCGTTCGGTCGGACATAGAGGTTGATACCTGTCAACGATTGCCGAAGTCACCACCCCGAAAGTCACCACCAGTCGGCAGAACGCCGCCTCAGCGGGGCGCATATCGCCCCCCTTTTTGCAAGGATCAAGGCGGCACGCTTGTGCCAGCGCCTGCTCTCGTTGTTAGTGAGGCATCGCGAGCATGGCGCAGCAGCGGCGGCACCTCACATTGCGTTTCGAGCGCCGCAATACGCTGGCTCAAGCAACGGTGCGCGAGACCAAGTGGGGGTGTAGGGGGCATGCTCTGCCTCGCCGCAATGGCTGGTAAATATCGGGTTATACCGCCGCGCCCTTGTCAGATTCCGCTGACAGCCCGGTGCGCACGACGGACAAGCGCCGTCGCGATGGGCGTACAAGCCGCATGGCACCAAGCCGACACGTTTTTCGGACCCGGCTGATTTCGGCATCGCCGGCCGGGAACAATACTGCAGGCATACACGGGGGCACACGGTTATCGGCATCGGCAGCAAGGCATGCAGCACGCCAGGCTGCCGGCGAGAGCAAGAAACCCGGCCCACCGAGGCAGGAGCGACCAGCGCAACAAAGGCAACAAGGGGAAAGCGATGAGCGGCGATCACCAAATCGGACACGCACAGCGCCTTGCGGCAATCGCCGCGGACATTCCCCTTGGCGCGCATCTGACGACGGACCGTCGTGGCTATGTCCACCATGGCATTTATGCCGGCAACGGCGAGGTGGTGCATTATGTCGGATTCAAAGGCTTCCTGCGTTGCGGCCCGGTCGAAAAGACCACACTCGCCGGCTTTTCCGGCGGCTACGGCTTTCGCGTCGAGCCGGCGACGCAAGCGAGGTACGTCGAGGCGGAGATCGTACGGCGCGCGACTGCGCGGCTTGGAGAGGACGATTACCGCCTGCTTACCAACAACTGCGAACATTTCTGCACGTGGTGCCTGTCTGGCGAGAGCCGCAGCGAGCAAGTGGAGGCGCTGCTGAGCCACCCGTGGCGCGCGCTGCTGGCTATCGTGGGCGTACTTTGTAGTGCGGCGGGCATCCTGGGCCAGGATCTGGCCGCACGCGTGACGGCATAGGGCGCCGCGGGGGCGAGTTGGCAGGCAGAGTCTGCGTGCCGAGGCAGCAGTTGAGGTTGACAGTCACAACAGCGGAAGGGAGCCGTCGGCAAGGGACATGGAGAGTCAATGGGACGACGCGGCATTGACGGCCGCCTTGCAACAACCGGACGCCTACCCCCACCCGGCGCCGGCAGTACAGGTCATCGAGACGCATATCTCCCGTGTCTTCCTGGCCGGGGACTTTGCCTACAAGCTGCGCAAGCCGGTGCGGTTCGACTTTGTCGACTTCTCCACGGCGCAGGCACGCCGCGACGACTGTGAGACCGAGTTGCGCCTGAACCGCCGGTTCGCGCCCGCCCTGTACCTGGATGTGGTGCCGGTCATGGCGGGCCCCACGCCCGGCTCGGTGCGCATCGGCGGCAGCGGCATGCCGATCGAGCATGCGGTGCGCATGCAGCGCTTCGACCAGCAAGACCTGCTCAGCGCACGGACCGCTTCGGGCCGGCTGGAGCCGGGCCATATCGATGCGCTGGCGCGCAGCATTGCGGCCTTTCACCAGGCGCAGCCGCCCGCAGCGCCGGCCGATGGCTTTGGCACGCCGGCCCGCATCGATGTGACCCTTGCAGAGTGCCTGGGTGGCATCGGGCGGCTGACACAGGCCTCGCACCTGGCCAGCCGCGTAGCCCTGCGGGCGCGCAGCGAGGCCACCCGGCTAACGGGGGCGTTCTGGGCGCGCCTGCGCAATGGCCATGTGCGCGAGTGCCATGGAGACTTGCATCTGGGCAACATCGTGCTGCTGAACGGCGTGCCGACGCCATTCGACTGCCTGGAGTTCGACGCCGCGCTGCGCTGGACCGACACCATCAGCGACCTAGCCTTCCCCGTCATGGACCTGCTGCACCATGGCCGACCGGCGCTGGCCTACCGGCTGCTCAACGGCTACCTGGAGCAATCGGGAGACTACGGCGCGCTGGCCGTGTTGCCCTTCTATCTCGCAATGCGGGCCCTGGTGCGCGCGCGCGTGCTGCTGGAGCACGCCTGCCAGCAGCACGCCGCGGGCGCGTCCATGGCGCCGGCGCAGGCCGAGGCAGGCAGGCTGCTGGCGCTGGCATGGCGGTGCCTCACCCGCCGTCGCGGGCCGATGGTGGTGATGCATGGGCTGTCCGGCAGCGGCAAGTCCACGGCGGCAGCGCAGATGAGCGAGGCCGGGGCAATGGTACGTGTGCGCTCGGACGCGGTACGCAAGCGCCTGCACGGCGGCATGGCACCGGCGGGGGGCTGGTATGCCGCCAGCGAAACGGCGCGGACCTACCGACGCCTGCTCGCCGTCTGCCGGCTCGGCTGCCGCGCCGGGTTCCCGATGATTGCCGACGCCACCTTCCTGGCCCGCGCCGAGCGCGAGCGCTTTGCGGCCCAGGCCCTCCGCCTTGGCGTGCCCTTCGCCATCGTCACCTGCGAAGCCAGCCCTGAGACGCTGCGCGCCCGCATCGCCGCTCGTGCCCGAGCGGGCCGGGATCTGTCGGATGCCGACGACGGCGTGCTGGCGTGGCAGATATGCATCCAGGAGCCATTGACCGCAGCCGAGCGTGCCTGCGTCGCCTCGCCAGGCAGCTTCATGGGCCGCGCTACGCCCGGCTGCGGCTGACCCCAGAGCCCGGCCGCCATCTAAATCTAAAGCAGCGCCAGCATCGCTTGCTTTCACACCCAGGAACGCCTCATCGACGCTGCTTGACGGAGCGCAACCCATGGCCGGGGGCAGCGCCTACATTCGTCCATACTGGTTCCATGCGCAGAGCGCTGGCGCCGCTCTTTGCAACAAATGTGAGCATCCCATGGACGAACTGAAGCGCATCCCCTACCAGCCCATCAAGGACCTGCTGCCACGCCCCGCCACCGGCACGAGCGAGCGGGTCATCGCCCTGCCACAGCCGGACCGCACCAATGGCCTGCCGCTGATGGGCGCGCTGTGGCAGCGCATGAGCACCCGCGAGTTCGATGAGCAGCCGCTGCCGCTGCAGCAGCTGAGCGAGCTCCTGTGGGCCGCGGCGGGCGTCAACCGCTCCCAGGGCGGCGGCCGCACAGCCCCTTCGCCGCACGGCGAGGCGGTGATCGACGTCTACGCGGCGTTGCCCGCCGGCCTCTACCGCTACGACCCGATCCACCATTGCCTCGCGCTGAAGCGCGCGGCAGACGTGCGCAGCATGACCGGTTATCAGGACTTCGTCGGCATGGCGCCCCTGGACCTGGTCTACGTCGCCAACCATGGCCGGATGCAGGACGTGCCCCCGAAGCTGCGTGAGACCTTCGCTGCCGCCGCAGCAGGCGCCATGGTCCAGAACGTCTACCGCTGGGCGCGGTAGTGCGCGGCTGGCTCAACCGGCGCCTGCTAGCCGAGCATATGTCGCTAAATGAGGACGAGGAACCGATCCTGTCCCAGACCATCGGGCACCCGGCCCCGCGCGGCAGCGCGCCGGTCTAGAGATGGCCGGATCGCCACTACCAGAACAGGAGACACCGACATGATCAAGAACCTCGGCACTGCGGAACAGATCCGCAATGAAATTCTGCGGCGCCTGCAGGAAAACGCCGACCTCGGCGACACCTGCCGCGACTGCGACATCCCGTTGCCGCAGCGTGTCGACGCAGCTGCCAACGGCGGCTGCAACTGGACCATCGACGCCTTCCCCGCAGTCCCGCCCGCATGCCTGGCCACGGTCAAGGCAGTCACGACCGAGATGATGCGCGAGTACGACCTGCGCTAGCCCGTCTGCGCCAGCCTCCCGGCCGCGCTGCCGGGGGGCGACCGTCGTTTCCGCGGTGGCAGCCCGCCAGGCGCTCAGCCGCCCTCAGCGGCCTGCCCGTTATCCTCCAACGGTCACGCATAAAGCTGCTCGTGCCGGCGCTGACATGCGGTACAGCGCTTCGCGGTCGGATATGCTTGCAGGCGCGAGAACGGGATCGGCTGCTGACAATCGATGCAGATACCGTACTGACCGTGCTGCATCCGCGTCCGCGCGGCGGCGATGTCGGCCAGTTGCATGCGATAGTGGTCCAGCATCGCATCGTCCTGCCGCCGCATGATTTCTTCGTCGGCAAGGTCGCCCTCGTCCTGCGCCTCACGCTGCGCCAATGGTGTCATTGGCGTGTCGGCGGAACCAACGGCGGCATGGATGCGCGCCTCGTCCGCGTCAAGCTGCGCCGCCAGCGAGACGGTTTCCTGCGCTGTGAGCTTGCTCATAATGGGTCTCCTGAACCCGCTGGCGCCTGCAGTGCCTGCCGGATGCCAGCTGCCAGGCGCTCTGCCACGGGAATGCGGTTGGATGGGTGCGCAACGGTGTCGCACGTGACAATGTCGGCCGCGACCGCTTGCAGGTCGGCGTAGGCTGCCTCCGCGAACAGCGCGTGGACGCCGACGCAGACCGGCGCCGGGTAGCCGTGTTCGCGCAGCAGCCGCGCCGACGCCAGCATGGTGCGCGCGGTGGAGACCATGTCGTCGACCAGTACCGGCGTACGGCCCGCGGGCGCAGGCAGGCCGCATGCGTCGATACTGACCTCGTGGTCGCCGAAGCGCTGCTTGGCCAGGACAATGCTGTCCGCACCGCAACGGCTCGCGATGTCGTCCACCCACTGCTGGCTCTCCTCGTCCGGGCCGACCAGCAGCGGCGCGCGCACCGCCTGGCCGATCCATGACGCAATGGCCGGAGCGGCATGCACGGCAATCGCCGGCCTGGCGAAGATCTCACCCAGGCAGCCGATTCGATGGAGGTGCGGGTCCACGGTAACGAGCCAGTCGAAGCTATCGCCGAGCAGCGCCGCAAAATGGCGTGCCGACACGATCTCGCCTGTGCGGAAGATCTTGTCCTGGCGCATGTACGCCAGGTATGGTGCCACCAGTCCGACCCGCACGGCACCGCCTTCCCTGGCGGCGGCGGCGAGCCACAGCAGTGGCACCAGCTTGGCATCCGGACGGTCCAGCGTGCACACGATCACGACCTCGCGGCCGGCCGCCGGCTGCAGCAGCCTGACGTAGGACTCGCCGTCGGGAAAGCGGCGAACCTCGGCCTCGCCTGGCAGCCCCGGCAGGCAGGCAGCGATGGCCCCCGCCTGCTGTTCATTGCCGGGCATGGCAATCAAGATCGGGAGCATGCGGGAGTCCTTGCTGGCTGGCATCCAGACATGCCGCGCACCCGCTAGCGGCGGGCAACGGCCAGTGCGACCAGGGCGCCGGCCACGGCCGCAACCGCGGCGACCGAGCCCATGCTTTCCCACGGGTGCGCGTGCACGTAGCGGTCCGTGGTATCGGCCCATTGCGAGACCCGTGCCCGCGCCGCTTGGCGCTGCGCGTCAAGGCGTCCTTGCAGTACGCGCAGGCGCGCAGCCAGCTCCGTGCGCGCCTGGGTTGACTCAACGCCGGCTTCGTCGGCAACATCCCGCAACAATGCCTGCACGTCTGCCAGCAGCGTGTTGGCATCACGGGTCAGCGCCTCCTTGTGCATCGAGAGTTCGGTGCGGATATCGTTCATGTCATTCTCCTTTTCAACGCGTCTTCGCCGTGCGTCGCACGGCACCATGGAAATCCTGTCGTCGCAAACGACTGGCTAGACGACTCGCCCAGGCGGCGCGTGTTGCGCCATCGCTGCAAAATGCTGGCAGAACCACTCGCCGGCGAGCTCGCCGACCTGGTCCAGCGCGTCTGGCTCCTTGAACAGGTGCGTGGCGCCAGGAATCACCCCCAGCCGCTTCTCGCATGACATCCAAGCCATGGCGCGCGCGTTGAGTTTCAGCAGCTCTGGATCCGCTTCCCCCACGATCATCAGCGTCGGCGCCTGCAATCGGCACAGCGCCTCATGGCCGGCCAGGTCGACGCGGCCGCCGCGCGATACCACCGCGTCGATCCGCATGTGCGGGGGCGACTCCGCAGCGGCGCGGATGGCTGCGGCAGCTCCCATGCTCGCGCCGAAGTAGCCGAACCGCAGGTGGCGCTCGAGCGCCAGGTGCGCCACAGATACCGTGGCAGCCTTGAGCCGCTCACTTAGCAGGGCGATGTCGAACCGCTTCGCCATCCCGACGTCCTCGTCGGTCGTCAGCAGGTCAAACAGCAGCGTGCCCAGGCCCATCCGGTTCAGCGTCGAGGCGACCTCGCGGTTGCGCACACTGTGGCGCGAACTGCCGCTGCCATGTGCAAACAGGACCAGGCCGGATGCCGCTTCCGGCAGGGCAAGGTCTCCCGGCAGTTCGATATCGCCAATATGGATTCGCACCTGTTCGGTGGTAATGTGTTCCATGAGGCCTCCCCTTCCCGTCCGTCCCGGTGACCTCGCTACCGCCCCGTGCCAATGCACGTGCAGTTCGGTCTCGGCGTTGCCGTAATCGATCGTGAGCGTTCCCCGGTATGCATGGTGGATGGCGTTGCCGATGTCTCGTGCCAGGTGCAGCCCGGTCGCGGTGATCACCGTGCCCTGTTCTCCCGACTCAATCGCCATCACGCGCTCCATCGGATGCTGTGCCCGCAACTGGACTTCGCGGTGCCGTACCGGCCAGAATCTCGGCCCGATGCGCCGCCTCGAAGGATTCGGGCAACTCGCCAGCGCCGGGGCAGCCGCCGGCTGCTTGTAGCGGTCGGGCACGTGCTCGACGGGGAACGGGTTCCAGCGGACCGGCCGGACCTTCATTGACTGTGCGCGGACTTTCATCTTGATGCCTCTTTAGTCATTGACATGCACGCCGGTTGACGGTCGGTTGCAGCGGCGTCCCTACACCATTCAGCGCCCTGAGACCGGTAGAGCCCGAGGTAGCCCACACCGTTAACGCTATGCGCCTGGGCGGCAATCGACTTGGGCTGGATCAAACAACGGCCAGACATCTGCGGAGGTTGCCGGCTACATGGTCCGCCGCAGCAGGCTGCGCAATACCGGCAACGGGCGGGCGTTGAGCACGTCGGCGGCCTGCAGCCATCCGCGCCGCGCCCGGGCCAGGCCGAAGGACAGGGTCTGGAAGTCGCGCGCGCGATGGGCATCCGAGTTGATGCTCACCAGCACTCCGCTGGCCTTCGCGACATTGTGCGCTTTCGAGCCCGTCAGGTAGACCAGCGCGGCACCGAAGCTCACCGCCGGCACCACCCTGAGGTCCACCTGTATACCGTTCGCCAACACGGTGCTGGCACGGGTCGTGCCGGCCGAGATCACCCGCTGCGTCATTGGATACGCGACGAAGGTGCGGATCACATCTTTCGGTGAGGCCGAAGCCGCCACGATGTCCAGGTCGCCCACGGTGTCTTTGCCGCGCCGATAACTGCCCGCAACGTCCAGCGACTGAGTCGTGGTCTCGCGGCGCAGGTAAGCCAGGAGCTGCTCGGCCGCATGCGTCGCCACTTCCAGATTAAAGCGGCGGTTCCGATCCAGGTGTGCCTGGATCGCCTCCAGCAAGCGCTGCTCGCTGCGCGCCCCGAATCCCGACAGCACGCTGATCCGGTGCTCGCGCGCAGCTCTGGCCAAGTCGTCCAGCGTGGCAACATGCAGCTCACGCTGCAGCACCTGCACGCGGCGCGGCCCCAAGCCGGGCAGCCTCAGCAAGGCCGCCGCCTGGCCGGGCACGGCCTCGCGCAGTTGTGTCAGCACGGTGCAATTGCCGCTTTCCACGATCTCGCGAATCTTCCCGGCCAAGTCGTCGCCAATGCCCGGCAGCGCGGTCAGGTCGACGCCCCGCGCCAGCATGGCGCCTGCGTCTTCGGACAATCCGCTGACAGTGCGGACCACATTGCGGTAGGCGCGAATCCGGAATGGATTGGCGCCCGAGATATCCAGCAGATCAGCGATTTCATTGAAGATCGCGACGATGGCGTCGTTGGTACCCGTAGTCTTGCCGGCCGGCCCTGGCGTAGCGCGGCCATGCCGGCGGGCACCCTTTCCGGCCGCCACGGCGATGTGTTGAGATAGGGCCGTCACGTCGTTCCTCCTGCGCGGGTTGGCATCCCCTGAATTCTGGACGACCGTGCGGCGAGAGGGTTGCGGCACATCAAGGCGCCGTTCGCCGCCGACGGCAGGCTTCTGCAAGGCCGACATCGCGTTGTGACGGTGTCCGTTGATACCGATCAAAGGCCAGCCCCGACCCGCCACTATCGTGGAACCGAGCACAACCCTCACAAGGATCCAAACGATGGCATGGGACACCGGTGTCTACGAAGCTGGGAATGCCGCGGGGGGGCTGATGGAGATCGGCAAGAGTAAGGCCCGGGGCTATCTTCAGCGGGAGACTGGGGTGACCTTCGCCGACGTCGCCGGCATCGACGAAGCCAAGGTGGAGTTGATGGAGGTGGTGGTGGACTTTCTCAAGAACCCGGAGCGCTACCGGCGCTTGGGCGGCAAGATTCCCAAGGGGGTGCTGCTGCTGGGCGCCCCGGGCACCGGCAAGACGCTGCTGGCACGCGCCGTCACCGGCGAGGCCGGGGTGCCGTTCTTCAGCATGAGCGGTGCCGAGTTCGTGGAAATGTTCGTCGGCGTGGGCGCGGCGCGCGTGCGCGACCTGTTCGCGCAGGCCGAACAGAAGGCGCGTGCATCATCTTCATCGACGAACTGGACGCGCTGGGCAAGACCCGTACCCTCAACATGGCCGGCGGCCAGGATGAGCGCGAACAGACGCTCAACCAGTTGCTGGTGCAGATGGGCGGCTTCGACACCAACAAGGGCGTGATCATCATGGCCGCCACCAACCGCCCGGAAATCCTCGACGCCGCGCTGCTGCGGCCCGGCCGCTTTGACCGCCATATCGTGCTGGACCGCCCCGACCTGAAAGGGCGCGAGCAGATCCTTGGTGTGCACGTGCGTCATGTCAAGCTGGCCCCGGAAGTCAATCTCCGAGAACTGGCCGCGCGCACGCCGGGCTTTGCCGGCGCCGACCTCGCCAACCTGGTCAACGAGGCCGCCGTGCTGGCCGCCCGCCACAACAAGCCGGCGGTCGACAACGCAGACTTCAACCTGGCCCTCGACCGCATCGTTGGCGGGCTGGAAAAACGCAACCGGATCATGATCCCGCTGGAAAAGCAGACAATTGCCCACCACGAAGCCGGACATTCGCTGGTCGCCAAATGCTGTCGGCTCGCGGACCGGGACTCGCGCATCTCCATCATTCCGCGCGGCGTTGCGGCGCTCGGCTTTACGCAGCAGACCCCGACCGAAGACCGCTACCTGCTACGCCGCAGCGAGCTGCTGGACCGGCTGGATGTGCTACTGGGCGGGCGCGCGGCGGGACAGATTGTCTTCGGCGACGTCTCCACCGGCGCGCAAAACGACCTGGAACGTGCCACCGACATGGCGCGACAGATGATCACCCAGTTCGGCATGAGCGAATCGCTCGTGCCGTGCTACGAGCGCGCACGCAGCACCCTGCTGCCCTCCGCGGCCGCCCTGTCGCGGCCGGAACGCGAGTACAGCGAGCGCACCGCGCAGGCCATCGACGAGGAGATCCGGCTCACGCTGGACCAGGCCGCCGAGCGGGCACGCCAGACCTTGCTCGGGCAGCGCGCCCGCCTCTACCGGCTGGCGCAACTGCTGCTTGAGAAAGAAGTGGTCGACCGGGCCGCGCTCGACGCCCTGATGCAGGCGGGCGCGACAGCGCCGCAAGACGAACCCGTCATGCAGTAGCCACCCGAGGAGTACCCCATGGCATCTCCGCTTACCCCCTTCCTGGCAGTCCGAGAGGCTGCACAGCGCCTGCAAGGCAATGCCTCCGACTACGATCCGCTGCTCGACATGGCCCACGGCAAGGACTTTGTTTTGCTTGGCGAAGCCACGCACGGCACGGCCGAGTTCTACCGGATGCGGGCGCAGATCACGCAGGCGCTGGTCCGTGGCCAGGGCTTCGATGCCGTCGCCATCGAAGGGGACTGGCCCGACGCCTGGCGTGTCAACCGCTACGTGCAAGGCGAGGGCGACGACAGCGCCGAGCAGGCCCTAAGCGATTTCGAACGCTTCCCGTCCTGGATGTGGCGCAACCGGGAATTCCTGACGTTCATCGAATGGCTGCGCGGCCACAATGCCGGCCTGCCGCCGGAACGGCGGGTCGGTGTCTATGGGCTCGACCTCTACAGCCTGTACCGCTCGGCCGAGGCCGTGATCCGCTACCTTCAGCGCGCCGACCCGGTGCAGGCCGAGACTGCCCGGCAGCACTATGCCGCGCTCGACCATGTGCGTGACCCGGCTGCCTACGGCTACCAGGCCGCCACCGGGCTGCGTGCGCCGGCGCGCGACGGCGCCATCCGCCAGCTGCTGCAGCTGCGCAACGACGAGGCCGCCTATATTTCCCGCAACGGCCTGGCGGCCATGGATTCGCACTACTTTGCCGAGCGCAACGCGACGGTGGTCGTCAATGCGGAAGCCTACTATCGTGAGATGTTCGGCCGCCGCGTCAGCACCTGGAATCTACGCGACGCGCACATGGCGCAAACGCTGTCTTCGCTGGCCACCTACCGGTTGCGTCGCGGCGGCAGCGGGCGCATCGTGGTCTGGGCCCACAACTCCCACCTGGGCGATGCGCGTGCCACGGAATCACAGCTGCGCGGCGAGTGGAACCTGGGGCAGCTGGTGCGCCAGCAGGCCGGCGCGCAGGCGCTGCTGGTCGGCTTTACCACCTACACCGGCCATGTCTGCGCGGCCTCCGAATGGGACGGCGACCCCGAACATAAAGCTGTGGTGCCGGCACTGCACGACAGCTGGGAGGCACTGTTCCACAGCACCGGGCTCGACCGCTTCTTCCTGCCGCTTGGACCGCAGGCCAGCCACCCGCTCTTCGAGGTCATGCTGGAACGCGCCATCGGCGTGCTCTACCTGCCCCGCATGGAGCGTGCCAGCCACTATTTCGATGCCTCGATCGCCGGCCAGTTCGACGCCCTCTTTCACCTGGACGAAACCACCGCGCTGGAGCCGCTGCAGCCCGGGCATCCCGTGCCCGCGCTGGGCAGCGGCCGGCCGGACTGAAGCGCGCCTGCCACAGGCGCCGGGCACCACCGCGGGGCTTGCGTTGCGTCAACGCGCAGGCCGGGATGGCAACTACCGTAAAGCGTGCGAGCCCCACTAATGCGGAGATCATCATGCCTGCCAGAACACTTATCTTCCACCAGGGCGCGCGCCGCATGATGCTGAGCGGCGTGGAACAACTGGCCCACGCGGTCAAGGTGACGCTGGGCCCGGGCGGCCGCAACGTGATCGTGGAGCGGCCCGACATGGTGCCGCTGGTCGCCAATTCCGGCGTGGTCGTGGCGAAGTCGGTGACGCTGGCCAATCCCTTCGCCGACATGGGCGCCCGCCTGCTCTGCGAGGCCGCGGTGCGCACCAGCGAGATCGCCGGCGACGGCACCACGACCGCGACTACGCTGGCCCACGCGATCGTGGCTGAAGGCGTGAAATACGTCGAAGCCGGCCACGACCCCATGCAACTCAAGCGCGGCATCGAGGCCGCCGGCAAGCTGGTCGCTAGCGCCTTGCTGGAATGCGCCCGGCCCTGCGATAGTACCGACGAGATGCGCCAGATCGCCACGATCTCGGCCAGCGGCGACCAGTCCGTCGGCACGCTGGTGGCTCAGGCTGTCGAGCGGGTCGGCAAGGATGGCGCGATCAGCGTGGAGGATGGCTCCAAGCTGGACGACGCACTCGACATCGCCGACGGCGCGCTGATCGATCGCGGCTACCTCTCGCCCTTGTTCGCGACCAACGAGAGCCGTGCCGTCGTGCTGGAATCGCCTCTGGTGCTGCTGTGCGACGCGAACATTGCCGCCATCGCGCAGCTGCTGCCGGTCCTGGAGGCCGTGAGCCACGCTGGCCGGCCCTTGCTGGTCATCGCCAACGATGTGGAGGGCGAGGCGCTGGCCACGCTCGTGGTGAACAACCTGCGCGGCGCGCTGAAGAGCTGCGCGGTCAAGTCGCCGGGTTTCGGCGACTCGCGTACCGAGCAGCTGGGCGACCTGGCCGCGCTGACCGGCGCCACCGTGGTCTCACCGCAGGCAGGCATCTCGCTCGAGCACGTGACGCTGGAACAGCTTGGCGAAGCCCGCCGCGTGGAGGTCAACAAGGACACCACCACCCTGATCGGCTCCGGTGACGAACGCCCGCGTGTGGCCGAGCGCATTGCCGCCCTGCGCCTGCGCCTGGACGAGGTGCGCTCGGACTATGAGCGTGAGGCGCTGCAGCGGCGCCTGGCCCGGCTGGCCGGCGGCGTGGCCGTGATCAAGGTGGGTGCGGCCACGGAGAGCGCGCTGCACGAGCGCAAGAACCGCTTCCAGGATGCTTTGCACGCCACCCGTGCCGCGGTGGACGAAGGCATCGTCGCCGGCGGCGGCGTGGCGCTGCTGCGCGCCCGCGCCGCCCTCGAAGCCTGGCAGGCGCCGAACGCCGAGCAGGCCGCCGGCGGCCACATCGTCCACGCGGCACTGGCTGCGCCGATGCGGCAGATCGCCGCCAACGCCGGTGCAGATGCCGACGCGGTGGTGCACCAAGTGAGCGCCGGTTCGGGCACGCTCGGCTACGACGCCGGCACCGAGCGCTATGGCGACATGATCGAACTCGGCGTGATCGACCCCGTCAAGGTGGTGCGCACCGCCCTGCAAAATGCCGTGTCGATCGCCTCCCTGCTGCTGACGACGGACTGCATGATCGCGATTCAGCGCAGCCCCGCCGGCCAGGGCGATGCCGGCACGCGCCCGGGGTCGTCGATGTTCGGCGAAGACTACTGAGCAACGCTGCCTGCGTGACCCGCCATGACTACCCTCGATTGCGAAAGCCCGCTGCTGACCGACCTGTACGAGTTCACCATGATGCAGGCGTACTTCGACAGCGGCATGAACGCTATCGCCAGCTTCGAGTTCTTCGTCCGAAAACTGCCGCCGGGCAGGAACTTCCTGCTGGCGGCAGGGCTGGAACAGGTGCTCGCCTACCTGGAACGGCTGCGCTTCAGCGAGGACGACGTTGACCAGCTGGCGTCGACCGGGCATTTCAGCCCGGCATTCCTGCAATCGCTCATGCCCTTCCGCTTCAGCGGGGATGTCCAGGCCATGCCGGAGGGCACGGTGTTCTTCCCAGACGAGCCCATCCTGCGCATCACCGCGCCAATCCAGCAGGCCCAGCTGGTCGAAAGCCGGGTCATGAACCTGCTGCACTACGAGACCATCGTGGCCAGCAAGGCGGCGCGCGTGGTGCTGGCGGGGGCGGGGCGCATGCTGGTCGACTTTGGCCTGCGCCGCGCGCACGGCGCCGAAGCCGGCTTGCTGTCGGCCCGCGCCAGCTATCTGGCGGGGTTCACTGGCACCGCGACACTGCTGGCCGGCGTGCGCTTCGCCATCCCGTCCTACGGCACCATGGCGCATTCCTATGTGCAGGCGCACTTGGACGAGGGCGAGGCCTTCGCGTCGTTCGCGCGCTCACAGCCGGAAAATGCCACGCTGCTGATCGACACCTACGACACCGAGACCGCCGCGCAGAAGGTGGCAGTACTGGCCGCGATGCTGCGCGCCAGTGGGATCGCCGTCAAAGCGGTGCGCATCGACAGCGGCGACCTCGGCGAGCATGCGCGCCGGGTGCGCGCCATCCTCGACGGCGCCGGCCTGCAGTCGATCGGCATCTTTGCCAGCGGCAACCTGGATGAGTATCGCGTCCGCGACCTGGTCGCAGCGGGCGCGCCCATCGACGGTTTCGGGGTCGGCACGCGCATGAACACCTCGGCCGACGCCCCGTATCTAGACTGCGCGTACAAGCTGACCGAGTATGCAGGCCTGCCGCGGCGCAAGCGCTCGGAAGGCAAGGCCACCTGGCCTGGCCGCAAGCAGTCCTACCGTCGTTACGGCGCCGACGGCACCATGCTCGACGATACGCTGACAATCGAGGGTGATGCCTGTGACGGGCTGCCGCTGATGCAGCCTAGCATGGCGCGTGGCCGGCGTGTGGCGCCAGAGGTGCCGCTGCTCACCAGCCGGGCCTATGCCGCACAGCAACTCGCCGCGCTGCCCGCCGCCCTGCAAGCGCTGGAGCCGTCGGCACCCTATCCGGTCACCGTCAGCACTACCCTGCAGGACCTGGCGCGCGCTGCCGATGCGCTGACCGCGCAGGCCAGCCCGACAGCGGCGCCCCGGTAGTGCGGCAAGGGCGAATGCCTGAGCTAGCCGGGCCTGACTTCGATCTGGTTGACGACCGCGCTGACACCCGGTGCAGACCAGGCCGCTTCGAATGCCGCCTCGCGCTCGGCCAGCGTGCGCAGAGTGCCGGTCAGCGTCACCGCGCTATCCCTCACCGTCACGGTTACCTGGTCGGCGTCGCTGGCAGCCTGGCGCGCGATGGCCGCCTGGATCCGTGCCGCCACGTCCTGCTTGTCGGCACGAGGCCGGATGGCGAGCGCATTGGTGACCCCGACCACGCCGAACAGTCCGGCCACGGCGTGCTCGGCGCCGGTGCGCTGGTAGTACCAGTCGACATCGCCGCTAAGGGTCACCACGCCGTGTTCGACCAGGATCCGGATACGGTCGGCCGGCACCATCGAATTCCAGGACAGCACGTTGGCCGCGGCCCGGGCAATGTCGGCATCGGTGCGGCGCGCATCGTCGGGCAGGTGGACGTCCAGTTCCACGGCCAGCGCCCGCACCCCGGGAATGCGCCTGACCGCCGCTTCTGCCGAGTACTTCTCGGCAAAGGTTCCAAGGTGCCCCGTCAGCGTGACGACGCCGTCCTGGACCTGGACCCCGATCTCGTTGCCATGGACCGCCGGATCCCAGATCAGCGCCTCGGTCACGTCTTGCTGCAGCTGCCTGTCGCCCTTCATGGGTGCCTCCTCGCGTGTGCGTGTCTTTACCGCCCTTTCAGGCAAGCCACGACCTCCGCATCCTCGACCTGCGAGAAGTCGCGGTAGAACTCCCCCACTGCCCGGAAGCCGGCCGGCGTCTCCAGGCACACCACCTCGTCGGCATAGGGCTGCAACAGTTCCAGCGTCCGCGGCGGCGCCACCGGCACCGCGCAGACGAGCCGCGCGGGCTTCTGCTCGCGGATGGCGTGCAGCGCGGCGATCATCGAGGCCCCGGTCGCCAGGCCGTCGTCCACAATGATGACCTGTCGACCGGTGGCGCGGACCGGTTCCCGGCCCGGCGTGTAGGCGGCGCGGCGCCGCCGCAGCGTCGCAAGCTGGGCCGCGCGCTCGCGGTCGATGTATTCGCTGTCGGCGCCTGCCGCGGCGGCATAGGGTGTGAGATAGGTCCAGCCGCTCTCGTCTACGGCGCCGATGGCGAACTCCGGGTTGCCCGGTGCGCCGAGTTTGCGCACGAGCACGACGTCAAGGTCCGCGCCGAGCGCATCGGCAATGATGGCGCCCATCGGCACTGCACCGCGGGGAACGGCCAGCACCAGCGGCCGTTTTCCTGCGTGGCCGGAAAGCGCACGCGCCAGTTGTGCGGCCGCATCGGCCCTGTCAATGAATGGCATGGTCCCCTCCTTTGGCTGCCTGGGTGGCGGCTTACGCCGGATAGCCCACGCTCTGGGCCAGGATCACGCGCTGGTCGGGCTCCAGCCGCATGGCGGCGGCCAGCGCGCGGCGGTCCAGCAGGCCACGCGCCACCGTGGCCAGGCCGGACGCGGCGCAGAAGAGGTAGACGTTCTGGCTGATATATCCCGTATCCAGCGCGGTATAGAACTGGCGCAGCGGCTTGTCGGTCTCGTCGAGCCTGGAGAGCCGGCTCACGTAGACGAGGTTCAATGGCGCCTCGGCAACATAGTCCTGCAGGCCGGTCGCCGCGCGCAGGTCTTCGCCGATGACCAGCCGAAGGCGCCAGTCCGCCGGTTCAAGCACGTACAGTCCGTCGCGCAGCGCCGCGTACAGGTCGATTTCCTGCCAGTTGCGGGTCGAGGGCGCGGTGCGCAGGCCGGTGCTCGGGCGGTTGACGCCGAAAGCCGCCCACAGCAGGGACGACAGCAGCGTGTCATCCAGGTTCCGCGGGGCAAAGTGTCGGGTCGAGCGGCGCTGCAGCAGCGCCGTCAGCAGCGGCATGCCACCTTCGGTCTGCGGTGGCGGCAGCTTCAGGTATTCCACGCCGGCTTCGGATAAAACGATGGGATGTGTCACGTCGTGCTCCAGATCGATGGGGTCGGCAACGCCCCCCTGGGATTACCGTAGGCGGCAAGCCGGCCCTGCCATTTGGGATGGATCAAAGGAAAGCCCGTTTGCTCGCGGCGTGTAGCAGAACAGCTCGGTCCCGGCTCCTGATCAGCCTTGCCTCTCCGGGTGTCCGGCCACAATGCGCAGGCCGCCGGCCATGCGACCCCTGCGCTCTGACGAACGCAGGCGCGGCTTGGCCATGCCGCGCCGCCCGACGCATTGCGCACTCCTTGCGATACGTCAAGCCCCTCCAAGGTTGCCCTCCTAGACTTATCCAGACCTGCGCGCCCCGGGGCAGGCCAGCCGCTTGACTATAGGAGTTCCTCCATGCCAGACCAGACCGATCCCGCCTTCGAACTCGCGCGCTGCGCCGAGCAGTCCGCCCTGCGCATATGGCTGCGCTGGGAAGAATCGCGCCAGATGCTGCTCAGGCTCCGCCTCAAGGCCCTGGACGAGGACATCAAAGGCACCCGGCAGGCGCTCGCCCGCGTCAACGATGCGCCCGACTGGAACGCCTTCAATGGCCTGCCCGCTCAGATTCTGGCCGCGCAGGTCGAGCGCAACGCCGCACATGCACGCGACTTTGGCAGCCTTTACATAGAAATGGCCTCGGCCTTCATGGAGCACCTGCGCGAGTCGACCGAAGCCTGGCACGACTATCAGCAGAAGGTCATGGTGGAGGGAGGCGGCTACTCGCCCTTTGCGGAATCGGCGCGCGAGATGTTCGACAACGTCGGCCGCCTGATGGCCGTCCCTACCCCAGGCGCGAAGGCCCCGGCGCGCCCCGCCGGCGCGTCACGGAGCTGACGAGATGGCCGGACAACGCATTGCCCTGGTAACGGGAGGCATGGGCGGCCTCGGCGAAGCAATTGCCGTGCGGCTGCTGGCTGACGGCGTGCGCGTCGTGGTGACGCACTCCGTACACAATGACCACGTGACCCAGTGGCTTGGCGCACAACGCTCCGCCGGCCGCGAATTCACGGCGTTCCCGGTCGACGTGACGGACTTCGCGTCCTGCCAGCACTGCGTGTCGCAAGTGCGCAGCGAGCTCGGCGACGTCGATATTCTGATCAACAATGCCGGGGTCACGCGCGACCGGACCCTGCGCAAGATGGATAAGGCTGACTGGGACTTCGTGCTGCGCACGGACCTCGACTCGCTCTTTCATATGACGCGGCCGCTGGTTGAGCCGATGGTGGCGCGTGGTTGGGGCCGCATCGTCAATATCTCGTCGGTCAATGCCTCGCGGGGCGCCTTTGGCCAGACCAACTATGCCGCCGCCAAGGCGGGGGTACATGGCTTCACCAAGGCGCTGGCGCTGGAACTCGCGCGCAAAGGCATCACCGTCAACACCGTTTCGCCGGGCTACCTGGATACGCACATGGTGACGGACATGCCCGCCGAGATCCTCGAGCGGGACGTGTTGCCGACCATCCCGGTCGGCCGGCTAGGCAAGCCGGCCGAGGTCGCGGCGCTGATCTCTTACCTGTGCAGCGACGACGGGGCCTTCGTCACTGGCGCGAATTTTGCCATCAACGGCGGGCAACACCTGCAATGAGGATCGACGACAGGACGTCACCGCCCAGCCTGTCGGCCATGCCGGAATGCGCGCCGCAGCCCGCCATACCGGCGCAAGTCTGGTTGGACAAGCAGATCCGCGCCGGCCTGGCCCGCGCCACCGGGGGCCTGTCGGTGATCTCGGCAAGCCTGGCCGGGCTCGACTGGGCGCTGCAGCTCGGCATCTCCCCGGCAAAGATCGTGCAGGCCTGGCAAGTGTGGCTGCAACACAGCATCGAAGATTCGCCACGGCTGTCGCCGACCGCGGCCGAGCCCCCGTCCGTTGACGTCAGCGATCAGCGCTTTGCCGATGCCGGCTGGCAGGACTGGCCTTATCGTTGCTGGCGCGATGCGTTCATGCGCAACGAGGCCTTCTGGGAGTCGCTGACGCAGGATATCGACGGCCTGTCGCGCCATCACCAGCACATCGTCGCCTTCTGTGCCCGGCAATGGCTTGACCTGCTCGCACCCGGTAATGTTTGGTGGATGAGTCCGACGATTGCCAGGACCGCCTCGAGCACCTTCGGCGCCAACTTCCTGCAAGGCGCCCATCACTGGCTGCAGGACGCCAGTGAGCTGCTGTCAAAGGTGCCTGGACTGCCTGCGGGGCGCCCCGCGCTGGAATTTCTACCCGGGCGCGACGTGGCGTGCACGCCTGGCAAGGTGGTGTTCCGCAACGCGTTGATCGAACTGATCGAGTATGCGCCCGCACCCGGCACCGATACGGTTTGGCGCGAGCCGGTCCTGATCGTGCCGTCCTGGATCATGCGGTATTACATCCTCGACCTGAAGCCCGAGAATTCGCTGGTGCGCTACCTGGTCGAGAGCGGCCATACCGTGTTCATGATCTCATGGAAGGACCCGGACGCCTCGGCCCGCGACTTCGGGCTTGACACCTACCTGGAGGCCGGGCTTCTGACTGCGCTCGACACCGTGCACGCGCGCTGCGACGGCGCGCACATCCACGCCGCCGGGTATTGCCTGGGCGGCACCCTGCTTGCCACGGGTGCCGCCATGCTGGCCCGCGACGCGGCCGGCGGGCCACTGGCCAGCATGACGCTCTTTGCGGCCGAAACCGATTTCCATGATCCGGGCGAACTGGGCCTGTTCATCGACAAGAGCTCGCTCGCCACGCTCGACGCCCTCATGTGGAGTCAGGGATATCTGAACGGGCCGCAGATGAAGTCTGCCTTTCAGATGCTGAACGCCCAGGACCTGATCTGGTCGCGCGTAATGAGCGAGTACCTGCTCGGCCAACGTTTGCGCGCCAACGATCTGGTCTCTTGGAACCGCGACACCACGCGACTGCCTTACCGCCTGCATTCGGAATGCCTGCACAAGCTGTTCCTGGGCAACGAGCTGGCCACCGGCAAGCTATGCGTTGGCGGACAGCCTGTCGCCCTGTCGGACCTCGACCTCCCGCTCTTCGTGGTAGGCACCGAACACGACCACGTCTCGCCCTGGCGATCCGTGTACAAGCTCCACTTGCTGACCCGGGCCGAACTGACCTTCTTGCTGACTTCGGGCGGCCACAACGCAGGTATCGTGTCGGAGCCGGGCCACCCGGGCCGGCGCTACCATGTGCATACGCGAATGCGCGCCGCGCCCTACCTGAGCCCGGAGCAGTTCCTCAGCGTGGCTGTGTACCGCGACGGTTCCTGGTGGCCGGCGTGGCATGACTGGCTAGTGGCCCACTCGACCGGATCCTGCACGCGACAGGCGCCGGCCCAGGGGCTCGCGGACGCTCCTGGTGCCTACGTTCTGGAACCCTAGAAAGGGGCTTGTTCGCAGCGCTGTGCCTTACACATTGGGAAAAGGCAAACTACCGGTGAAAGACATGCCGGCGGACAGATTCTAGTCAACTCTCAATGGGCCGAAAGGTATGTCGGGAAGACGGAACCTGAACGCCTAGGGCACGAGAACTGCGCACCCACCAGCGCGGGCGGCAATCAGTGCATCGCCGCCCGTACGCAAATGCTCGCGTGGAAAAAATCCTCGGCAGAAAAGCCAGCCCTAATCGCGCGAGCCTGCCAGACAGCATAAGTTCTACCTTGGACCTCGATGTACCGCTTACGGATAGCCGGCTCGAACGGAAACATGCCGTCTGACACGGGAAATACCGGTCGACGCCTAAGGAACTCGTTCCAGAAACCCTGCGCAAGCTGGCGGAGTGTTCGGCTGCCATTATTCATCGTATCTCATCAAGCGACCCCGCTATCAGTGTTGATAGGTAATCGGCCGACCTCCCTCGGCATCCCGCTCTGTCGCAGCCGCCGCACCGCACCTCCTTTCATCGCATCGCCGAGGCACTATGGCAAAATCAGTGCGACATCAGTACCGGCACTGTCATCGACTCGAGCAGCGTGCGGGTAACACCGCCAAGGACCAGCTCGTGCACCCGACTGTGGCCGTAGGCCCCCATGACGATCAGGTCAGCATTTCGGTCCGCGGCGTGTGAGAGCAACATCTGGCCGGTGTCATCGCCGCCCCCCGCCGCAAAAGTGCACAGCTGCACTGCCACGCCATGCCGAGCCAGCCAGTCCACCGCATACTGAGGCGGCGACACCCATGGCCCTTTCAGAACGCCTGAGGGCGTCCACGAGACCACTTCCACGGTGTCTGCGCGCTGCAGAAGCGGGAGCGCATCGCGGATGGCCCGCGCCGACTCGCGGCTGCCGTTCCACGCCACCATGATGTTCTTTCCAACGTGCGGGAACCGGCCTGCATACGGCACCACCAGCACCGGCCGCCCGCATTGCAGCACGATGGATTCAACAAAGCCACGCTCGGCGTAGGCGGCATCATCAGTGGGATCGTGCTGTCCAAGGATGACAAGATCCGCCCGATGTGCCTCTGCCTGGACCGTCGCCGCCGTGGCCCAGTCCGGCGCACGCCATTCCGTAGTGACGGCGACCTCGTCCGTCGCGCCCATCAGGGCATGGCGGGCCCGCTCGCCGACCTGATGCTGCCATTCGTCGTAAGAGGCGAGATAGCGGTCACCGTCCACCAGGTAGCGCACGGCGGTGGGATCGGGCTTGCCGACTGCAAGCAGGCCGACCAGCGTGGATTGGAACTCCAGCGCCAACTGGGTGGCGAGGTTCAGCCGGTCGTACACACGGCGGCTGGAATCGAGATGAACCAGGATCGTTGCGTATTCCATGGATTGTCTCCATCAGGCAGCCCCGAACGGGGCTTGCTTAAGCCTATGTCGCCACTTGGCCCAGGATTTGTCGTGCATCAAGCCGCCTTCCTGTCCGCGCCACAGTCGGTACCGGTGGCACCACTACCGCTCTGGTTCGCGCCACTATGATTCCCATAGAGCGAGCGCCGGTGCGTTTGGAATGCGCCCCGGTGGCAAACCTCGCAGGAGACTCACATGCATGAAACGAAGCGGTCGTACAAGGGATTCCATATCGTGCTGTTCGTCCCCGACGCCACCGCGCCAGGCAAGCCCAGCGGCGGCGTCCTTTTCACAGCCCCGGACAGAAGCATCGGCGTTCGCTTTACGCCAGATTGGCGCGCCCTGCGGGGTAGCGTGCAACAGGCTGAAGAGTGGTTCTTCGCCTACGCAGCGGGAGTCGTCGATTGCGAACTGGTCGGCGGCTTCGGCATTGACTTGCGCTACGACTGAGCGGCGCGGCCAACCGAGCATGAGAGGCCATTGCCCGGAACACCAGGTACGGGTTGCCCCAGGTCGCCTGACGCCAGCGCGATCGTGCGTGGCTTCGGCGGCCGCAGCGGGTCCGGTACGGCGGTACACGCTGCGCATAGCGGCACCAACGCGCAGGCGGCAAGCCTGCGCCATCCTGGCGGTATTGTCGGGGTGCATGACTGCAAGCGATTCTTCATGGGTAGCTCCCTGTGGGGCGCGCACCGCCCCAGGGCGGCTGCCGCCGGCCACGACGTGCGCTTCACACCGCGAAGCGAAAATGGCCGCTGTGCAGCACGATGTGCCGCGCACCCGTCATCTCGAACAGGGCTCCCGCGACGCGTTCAATGTCCTGGCGGTTGCTGATGAATGCCGGCAGCAAATCTTCACTGCGGTACGAGCGTGCGCCGAAATGATCCTCAAGCGCCTCGGCAGTGATTTCATAGGTCGCGGGCGACCCGTCCACCTTCGCGGTGCACTGCAGGCTGGGACCTGTCGGGCAGTAATCCGGCATCTCGCCGGCAAAGTCGATCTTATGCATAGCTGTCTGGCGTAACGCCCTCCAAAGTCTGTTCGCCTGCCTACGCCTCCTCGGCGCGGACCAGCAGGACGGGCGCGACGGCTAGGGTAATCACGCTCCGCGCGACGCTGCCCATGACGAGTCGCCGCACTCCCCGTCGGCCGTGCGTACCCATCACAACCAGATCGGCGCCCCAGCCATTGGCTTCGGCCGCGATCGTGGTAGCAACGTCGTCCTCCGCCATCGGCTTGCCGAGCAGCCGCGTTACGTGGCGAATGCCCGCCGCGGCAAGCCTGCTGGCGGCGGCGGCGAGGACGCTTTCGCCCGCCGTCGTGAGGTCCTCTATCAATCTCACCGGATCCAGATTGCTGACATCCAGGAATGGGCTGCGGTCATCGACCACATGGACCACCTCCACTTCCGCGCTGGCGGCGAGCGCAATGATCATGGCCTGTTCCAGGGCAAGTTCCGAAGCGGCGCCGCCGTCCATGGCGACAAGGATGCGCTGGTACATAGCGGATTCTCCGGCGATGGGAGCCTGTGGTGGCTCGGGTCTGGACTAGCTTAATCCAGCGTAGGGCAACCGGCGCAACTGCTGTTGATATGTGTCAAAGCCGCGGCACGGCGCTCCAACCGCCGTGGCGCGAGGCCGTATGTCCCAGTTGATGCGCATCAATGGCGGCCGCCACGCAAGGCCTACGCTGCAGAAACAGCGACGTCCGCTGCCATCTGACCGGAGCCCGTGATGACCCAAGCCGTGATTGTTTATTACTCCCGGACCGGCACCGTACGCCAGGTCGCCGAGGCCGTTGCCGCGCGGTCGGGATGGCCACTGGCCGAGGTCGCCGACGTCAAAAGCCGCGCCGGGATCCTTGGCGACCTCCGGTGCGTTATCGATATCCTCTTTCACCGCCAAGTCGAGTACCGCTACGCCGGCCCGGCCCTCGATCGCTGCGAGCACGTCGTGGTCCTGGCACCGGTATGGATGGGCAGGCTGGCGGCCCCGATGCGCAGCCTCCTCGCCGCCAGTGTCGCCAAGCCGCCGCTGGCCGCGCGCGTGTCTGCAATCTGTGTCATGGCAGCGCGCGGGGGCTTCCAGGCAGAGGCGGAGATAGCCAAGCTCACGGGCAAAACACCCGCGCCGGCACTCGTGCTGCTCGAGCGTGACGTGCTGAGCGGCGATGCCGCCGCCGAGATCGATGACTTCGTGCAGGCGTTGCGCTTGGCGGATTCCAGGCCTGCCCACGCCGGGCGGCCCGCCTGGTTGTCCCCGAACGAGACCTGAGCGCTTCTTCCGGCTCCGTCGCCCTTTCGCGGTCCGGTCCGCTCTGACCCGCCGCGAACCCGCGCGGTGTCCTGCCCGCGGCGACCCGGTCCAGGCGTCGGGTTCAGCGACGCGGACAGGGTGTCGTGCCGCAGAGCAGCCAGTCGTCCTCGAGCGTATTGACCGGCAGCCGGAACGTCATGTCGAGCGGCTCGCCAGCGACGACGATGTCGCGCATCTGGTCCCGTCCCTGGTAGCCCACCGCGAGCCGATAGGCACCCGGCTTGAGTCGCATGTAGAACAGAGGTCCGCTGGCGGTAGTGTGCAGCACGGGGCGGCCAGCCTGGCTGGCCACGACCACCGTGGCACCGCCCAGCGGTTTGCCGCGCCCGGCATCCACCATCGTCAGCCGTACATTGAAACGCGCGGCGACGGTCAACATGCTTTGCAGGCCCGCCTCATCGTCCCCACCCGATACGTAGGAGACGCCGTGCTGCTCCATAATCTGCACGCCAGCGCCAGCCGGCGCGGCGCGAGTGGCGCAACCGGCCGCCGCAACGGCAATCGCCAGCGACGACAGCCCGAGGCCAAGCCTTCTTGAAACCTGCATTTGCGTCACTCCGAGACGATTATTGGGGTATCCGCGGACCGGGACGGAACGGTCAGGGGCTATCGCTGCGTGACTGCTGCCGAACGAGCAGTATGGGGCGAACCGTCTTGCTGACCACGTGCTCCGAGACCGAGCCCAGCACCATGTGCCGCACGCCGCGATGGCCGTGTGTGCCCATGACGATCAGGTCCGCGCTCCAGTGGTCCGCTTCCGCGACGATCGCCTCGGCAATCCTCGCAGGGGTGCCGGGCGTCTCGGCCAACCTGCTGCTCCAGCGCACGCCGGAGGCACTCAGGCGCTCGCCGGCGCGAGCCAGCACCTGCTTGCCATAAGCAATGATGTCGGCCATTAGCCCAGGCCGGTCACGCGCGCTGATCTCGAAGAACAGGTCGCTGTCGTCGACGACGAACATGGCCCTGACCTCGGCGTGGGTGGCCAGCGCCATGGACACTGCCTGCTCCAGGGCACTTAAGGATGAACGGCTGCCATCGATGGCTAGGAGAATTCGGCGGAACATGGCGACCTCGGCTTCGGCTATGGTTATTTCCAAAGTAGCGGTCGCAAGGGCATGCGGGTTGATGCCAGTCAACGAAGCCCTAAAGTCCCCCTGACCGACCGGTTGCGAATTCGCGACCTGATCAGCGACATGCGCAGGCCCACCGGTCTTCGTGCCGCGCAATCGCGGTGAGCATGTGGCACACAGCGCTTCGCCGCCATTCAGTGCGACAGCAGCAGTGGCATCCCGGCATGGTGCATCAGCGTCCGCGTGGTGCCGCCCAGCATCACCTCGCGCATGCGGGAATGTCCGTAGCCACCGGCCACCAGTAGGTCCGCGTTCAGGCTCCGTGAAGCCTCAAGCAGCACCCGGCCAACCGCCTCGCTCGTCGGTTCGTTGTACACCCCCGCGACGATGCCATGCCGCTCGAGGTATTGACGCAGGCCCGCGACTGGTTCCGACTTTGGAGTAGGCCGGTCGTCCCGGTTCCATACTGCCACGATAGTGACCCGCTCTGCGCACAGCAATAGCGGCATCGCGTCCGCCACGGCGCGAGCGGCCTCTCGCCAGCCATCCCAAGCGATCACGATATGTTCCATCTCCGCCTGCTGGTAAGTATCCGGCACCAGCAACACGGGCCTGCCGGCATTTAGCAGTACATATTCGGCGGTCTCGGCTGCAAGGCTGCCTACCGAATACGGGTCGGGCGGTGGTGCCAGCACGACGATGTCTGATACTCGGCCTTCCTGCGCCAACGCCCATCCCGGGTCTTCCTCGACCACGCGGTGGGTATGTGCCACCCCAGGCGCTGCCTGCTCCATCAGGCGCCGGAACGCGACGCCCATCTCTTCCGCCTGCGCCGCCAGGCCGACCCTGGCCACATCCACGTACCGCTCTGCATCGCTGCCGGCGTCCGGAATCCGCTCGAACGGCACGCCGGTCGCGGTCAATCCCACCACATGACCGCCGGAGCGCTTGGCGAGGTCCGCTGCAACGCCTACACGAGCGGCGCAGCCTGTGTCACGCCCGAGTTCGACCAATACGGTTTTGAAGACCATGATGCTCTCCTGTGCAGGGACTTCGAAAGCGCCGGGCGACCGGGTTGGTGTGCCGTAGCTCGAAAAGCGAATGTTGTCGCCTGAGTCTCCATTTCTCATTATCGGAGCTCGCCTGGCGGCCAAGCATGATGCACGTCAACATCGAGATGATCGCCCCGCGCCTACACGGCGTACTCTGCATCGCGTTGCGTCGACTTATCCCGCCGTGTTTCGCACCAGTGCCGCCTTCAGTGCACAGAGTTGCCGCCGGTGAAGCTTGCCTTGTGGGTGCCTTGTGGGGGCTTGCGTTGTATCAAGCCACAATGCCATTTCACCACTAGTGTGAATCAGTCAGTCGCTCGCTAGCGCTGTTCACCCCCCTTGGCAGCTTCCCAGACGTTAGGCGTTGAAAGGGAATCCTGGATTTGCTTAGGCGTCTGTATAAGTCCACCGAGAAGGAGCAGCACATGTCCAACGAACATACGCAGGTTGTCTGGTTCGAAGATCTAAGACGGGCCGATGTTCCTCGCGTCGGTGGCAAGAACGCGTCGCTGGGGGAGATGGTGGCCAACCTCGCGCCCGCAGGCGTCAAGATTCCCCCGGGGTTCGCAGTGACGGCGGATGCATACTGGCGCTTCATCGACACGAATGGCCTGCAGGAAACCGTGTCCAGGGTTCTCAGCGAACTTGCTGACGGCAAGGTTTCCCTCTCCGAGGCCGGGGCCGCCATTCGTCAGCTCATCCTCCGCGGCGAATGGCCCAGAGAAACGGCTGAGGCGATCCGTCTGGCTTATGAAGAGCTGAACCGCCGGACCGGACGGGTCAACATGGACGTCGCCGTGCGCTCGAGCGCGACCGCCGAGGACTTGCCGGATGCCAGCTTCGCCGGACAACAGGAAACCTTCCTCAATATCCGGGGTGATCGTGCACTCCTTGACGCTTGCCGGCGCTGCTACGCCTCGCTTTTCACCGACCGCGCGATCAGCTACAGGCAGGCGAAGGGCTTCGACCATCTGAAGGTTGCGTTGTCGGTCGGCGTCCAACGCATGGTGCGATCCGACCTGAGCGGCGCCGGTGTGATGTTCTCGATAGACACCGAAACTGGCTTCGACAAGGTGGCCCTGATCAACGCCGCCTGGGGTCTGGGCGAGAGCGTCGTGCAGGGCACCGTCGAACCGGACGAATACGAGGTGTTCAAGCCGCTTCTGTCCGACCCGTCACTCACGCCGATCATCGGGAAGAAGCTCGGCGACAAGAGCCGCAAGATGATCTACACGAGCGATAGCCGCGGTCCGACCAAGTATGTCCCGACATCGAAGGCAGAACGCGCGTCCTTCGTGTTGGGAGATGAGGAGATTCTTACCTTGTCGCGCTGGGCCCGCACGATCGAAGACCACTATGGCCAGCCCATGGACATCGAATGGGCGAAGGACGGCGAGAGCGCAGAGATGTTTATCGTCCAGGCCAGACCGGAAACCGTCCAGTCGCGACGCGAGGCGAGCGCGGTGAAGACCTACCGCATCAAGAAGGCCGGCCGCAAGCTGGCATCGGGCGTGAGCATCGGGGATGCCGTCGCGGCGGGCGTGGTTTGCGTGATCGAGAGCCCACGCGAGATGGGACGCTTCGTCGACGGTGCTATCCTCGTGACCCAATCCACGGACCCCGACTGGGTGCCCGTCATGCGGCGTGCAGCTGCCATCGTCACCGACCACGGCGGCCGCACCTCGCACGCAGCCATCGTAAGCCGTGAGCTTGGGCTTCCGGCGATCGTCGGCACGGGCAATGCGACCCATCTGCTGCACGACGAGCAAGAGGTCACCGTTTCCTGCGCGGAAGGTCGCGAGGGCTTTGTCTACGAAGGCACCGCCGACTATGAAGTCGAGGAAATCGACTTTGGCAGTATCCCGGCAACCCATACCAAGGTCATGCTGAACCTTGCCAACCCCGCAGCAGCGTTCCGCTGGTGGCGGATCCCGGCCGATGGCGTCGGGCTGGCGCGGATGGAGTTCGTGATCAACAATCACATCAAGATCCATCCAATGGCGCTGGTCCGCTACGACACGCTAAAGGACGATGAGGCGAAGCAGACAATTGCCGGCTTGACCGCTGGATACGAAAGCAAGACGGAGTACTTTGTCGACCGGCTCGCGCGCGGACTGGGGAGAATTGCCGCTGTCCAGTATCCACATCCGGTAGTGGTCCGCATGAGCGACTTCAAGACCAACGAGTACGCCCATCTGATCGGCGGCGCGGAATTCGAGCCCCGGGAGGAGAACCCGATGCTTGGATTCCGCGGGGCGTCGCGATACTACTCTCCCCGCTATCGGGAGGGCTTCGCGCTGGAATGCCAGGCGATTTGCCGCCTGCGCAGGGAGATGGGATTCACCAATGTGATCGTCATGATCCCATTCTGCCGCTCCGCAAAAGAGGCGGACCGCGTACTTGAGGTCATGGCGGAGAACGGCCTCGTGCGCGGCGAAGCCGGCCTGAACGTATATGTCATGTGCGAGATTCCGTCGAACGTGATCCTGGCAGGCGAGTTCGCCAGGCGCTTCGATGGGTTTTCAATCGGCAGCAATGACCTGACTCAGCTCACGCTTGGCGTAGACCGCGATTCGGCAGAACTCGCGGAGTTGTTCGACGAGCAGGACGACGCTGTCAAATGGATGATCCACAGCGTCATCGCAGAGGCGCACAAGGCCGGGGCCGATGTCGGCTTGTGCGGCCAGGCGCCTAGCGATCACCCGGAGTTCGCTGGGTACCTCGTCGAAAGCGGCATCGATTCGATGTCGGTGAGTCCCGATAGCTTTATCGCGGTCAAGCATCATGTTGCTGCCGCCGAGCAAGCAAGGACAAGGATCTCGTCTGTATGAGCATCAGACAGGCGAAAGATGGAAGAGACATGCCGGAAGTACCGAGAACGCTCCCTACGGCAGCCTGACCCTGACCGTTAGCCCCGATGCCTTCCCTAAAGCGGTCCGGGCGCGCCCTTGCCCGCGTGGGTAGAGGACGGCCGGGCAGCGCTGGCCGCACCGCTTTTCGCTGCCTGCCCCGGCTCCTATAGTGGTCCCAAGGAGACCAAGCGCCAGAATGGATCTGTCAACAATCATCCACAAGACGGCAGCGGACCTGCGTGTTGCGCCAAATTTTGCCGACTATGAGGCGGAGCGTCGTGGCTTTTCCTGGGACCCCACCCGCGGGACCCTCGGCATCCAGCCCGATGGCGGACTCAATATCGCCTGGCAGGCGGTGGACCGCCATGTGGAAAGTGGTGCGGGTGACAAGGTCGCATTCCGCTTTCTTTCCCGCGGCGGACCGGCAGCGCACGCCGTTACCTACGCAGAGCTGGCCGGTCTCACTAATCGCTTCTGTAACGTCCTGCGCGAACTCGGCGTGGGCAAGGGAGACCGGCTCTTCATTCTCGCTGGGCGCATCCCGGAGCTATATACGGCCCTGCTCGGCGCCCTGAAGAACGGCTGCGTGGTCTCGCCGCTGTTCTCGGCATTCGGCCCCGAGCCGATCGCCACGCGACTGAACCTTGGCAAGGGCTCGGTGCTGGTCACCACCGATGAACTCTTCATGCGCAAGGTCGCCGCATGGCGCGACCGCATACCTAGCCTCAAGCACGTTCTGCTGGTCGCCGAAGACGGCGGCCCCACCGCAATACCGGGCACGCTTGACCTGGCTGCAATGATGCGCAGCGCGACGGACGCGTGCGAGATCACGCCCACCACATCCGAAGACATGGCGCTGTTGCATTTCACCAGTGGCACGACCGGCACGCCAAAGGGGGCGGTGCACGTCCATGGCGCGGCGCTCACCCATTGGGCAACCGGCAGGTATGCGCTCGATCTTCATCCGGAAGACATCTTTTGGTGCACGGCCGATCCGGGCTGGGTGACCGGCACATCCTACGGTGCCATCGCCCCATTGCTGCATGGCATAACGTCTATTGTGGACCCCGAAGAATTCGACGCGGCGCGCTGGTATGGAATCCTTCGCGACGAAGGCGTTACGGTCTGGTATACGGCGCCGACCGCGATCCGCATGCTAATGAAGGCGGGGGCCGATGCGGCCAGAGCGCATGCTTTCCCGAAACTGCGGTTTATCGCCAGTGTCGGCGAGCCCCTGAACCCCGAGGCTGTCTGGTGGGGCAAGAACGTGCTGGGCCTGCCGATTCACGACAACTGGTGGCAGACGGAAACAGGCGGCATCATGATCGCCAACACGCCAGCCTTTGATATCAAGCCTGGGTCGATGGGCAGGCCGCTTCCCGGGGTGGACGCGGCCATCGTGCTGCGCAAGGAAGACGGACGCGCCGAGCTGATCGATACCCCCGGAACCGAGGGAGAGCTTGCACTCAGAAGCGGCTGGCCGTCGATGTTCCGCGCCTATCTGAACGACGAAGCGCGCTACCGCAAGTGCTTCGCCGGCGAATGGTACCTGACCGGCGACCTCGCACGGCGCGATGCCGACGGCTACTACTGGTTCGTCGGCCGCACTGATGACGTCATCAAGTCTTCGGGACACCTGATCGGCCCCTTCGAGGTCGAGAGTGCGCTGATGGAACACCCGGCCGTCGCCGAAGCCGGCGTCATCGGCAAGCCGGATCCGGTGGCAGGGGAAGTGGTGAAGGCATTCGTATCGCTCAACAAAGGCTTTGAACCTTCTGAAGCGCTGCGCCTGGAGCTTCTTGGCCATGGCAGGAGCCGCCTCGGCGCGGCGGTGGCCCCCAAGGACATCGCCTTCCTCGCGGAATTGCCACGAACACGCAGTGGCAAGATCATGCGCCGATTGCTGAAGGCCCGGGAACTTGGCCTGCCGGAGGGCGACACCTCCACGCTTGAGACCGGATCATGATGGACATCGAGCATCCCGCCCCCCCGCCACCTGCCGGACCGGTTCCCTATGACAAGGCTTTCTCGCTTTTGCTGCTGCGCGACATGGTGCGTATTCGCCGTCTTGAGGAGGCATGCGCGCAGCGCTACGGCGAGGGCAAGATACGCGGCTTCCTGCACCTGTACATCGGCGAGGAAGCCGTATGCGTTGGTGTCCTCCACGCGCTCGCCCCTGACGACAATGTGGTCGCCACCTATCGCGAACACGGGCATGCGCTGGTTCGCGGCATGGACATGGGCGTGCTGATGGCCGAAATGTACGGCAAGCAGGAAGGCTGTGCGCGAGGCCGCGGCGGCTCCATGCACCTGTTTAGCCGCGCTACCCGCCTCTTTGGGGGCAACGCCATCGTGGGCGCAGGCCTGCCGCTGGCGGTGGGCCTTGCGCTCGCCGAGAAAATGCAGGGCCGCCAGCGCGTTACCGCCTGCTTCTTCGGCGACGGGGCGGTCGCCGAAGGCGCGTTCCATGAATCGATGAACCTGGCCGCATTGTGGAAGCTGCCGCTTTTGTTCTGCTGCGAAAACAATCTCTACGCGATGGGGACGGCTCTGGAGCGCCATGAGTCACAGACAGACCTTTGCGTCAAGGCAGCATCCTACAAGATGCCGGCTTTTGCGGCAGATGGAATGGACGTGGTCGCCGTCTGCGAAGCTGCCAGGAATGCCGTGGCCAGCGTCAGGGGCGGCACGGGGCCGGTGTTCCTTGAGCTGCGCACCTATCGTTTCCGCGCTCACTCCATGTACGACCCGGATCTGTATCGCCAGGCGGCCGAAGTCGAGGCGTGGAAGGCACGCGGTCCCATTCATACGTTCACCGCGCGGCTGAAGGCGGAAGGCAAGCTGACGGAAGACGAATTTCTCTCGCTGGACGCCGACGTTGGGGTGGAGGTTGCGAGGGCCGAGGCCTTTGCCGAGGCGGGTACCCTGGAGCCTGTCGAGGATCTGCTGAAGGATGTGTGCTCACCGGCGGGAGGCACCCCATGAGCGTGCGCCTCAGCTACCGCGAGGCCGTGCGCGAAGCCCTGCGCGAGGCGCTTGCCAAGGACCGTCGCGTCTTCCTGATGGGCGAGGACGTTGGCCGCTACGGTGGCAGTTATGCGGTCTCCAAGGGACTGCTAGCCGAGTTCGGCCCGGAACGCATCCGCGATACCCCCCTTTCGGAACTCGGCTTCACCGGCGCCGGCATCGGCGCGGCCCTGGGCGGCATGCGCCCCATCGTCGAATTGATGACCGTCAATTTCAGCCTGCTCGCACTCGACCAGATCGTCAATACCGCAGCCCTGTACCGCCATATGTCTGGTGGGCAGTTCTCCGTACCGCTGGTGATCCGGATGGCCACCGGGGCGGGCCGCCAGGTCGCGGCCCAGCATTCCCACAGCTTCGAGGGCTGGTATGCCAGTATACCGGGCCTCAGGGTCCTGGCGCCCGCCACCGTCGAGGATGCACGCCGCATGCTGGCGCCGGCATTAGCCGACCCCGACCCAGTGCTGATCTTCGAGCATGCAGGCCTGTACAACGTGGAAAGCGAAATCCCGGAAGCGTCCGTCGTGGATATCCATTCGGCACTGGTCAGGCGGACAGGCAAGGACGTGGCCCTGATCGCGTATGGTGGCGGCCTGCCCAAGGCGATGCAAGCCGCCGATTTGCTTTCGGCCCAGGGAATCGATGCAGAAGTGGTCGATTTGCGCGTCCTGCGCCCGCTGGACGATGCGACCATCATGGCATCCGTCGCGAAATGCCGTCGTGCGGTGATCGTCGACGAGGGCTGGCGCAGCGTCAGCCTCGCCGCGGAGGTGATGGCGCGCATCGTCGAACAGGTCTTCTATGAACTCGACGCACCGGTCGCACGAGTCTGTTCTGCGGAGGTACCGATTCCCTATGCCAGGCATATGGAAGAGGCCGCCCTGCCCCAGGCCGACAAGATTGCAGCCGCCGCCAGCCAGCTGATCGCATGAGCAAGCCGGCACCCCTCACCTCCCGTGCCCGCAATCGACGCATCGTTCCGGCGAGGACAACGTGATCGAATTCCGCCTGCCCTCGCTGGGCGCAGACATGGATGAGGGTACGCTGCTCGAATGGGCCGTGAAGCCCGGCGACACCGTGAAGAAGGGGCAGATCATCGCCGTGGTCGACACCAGCAAGGCTGCGATCGAGGTGGAGACGTGGCACGACGGTGTCGTCGCTGAACTCCTGGTTTCGCGGGGAGACAAGATTCCCGTCGGCACGCTGATGGCGACCTTCCTTGAGCCTGGCGAAACACCGGTCGCCATACGGCACGCGCCTAGACCAGAGCCGGCGGGCGGCACTCAGGGTCGACGCATGGTGTCCCCGGCAGCGCGCAAGCTCGCTCGGGAACAGGGGATCGACGTCGAAGCCCTGACCGGCACCGGGCCGGGTGGCGCGGTGACACTGGCCGATGTCGAGCAAGCAGCGCGCAAGCCCGCCGCCACGCCAGGCGACCGATCGGCCGAAATCCGGAAGACAATTGGCGCGGCGATGGCGCGAGCCAAGCGCGAGATTCCCCATTACTACGTCGCAGAGACGATTCCGTTGCGCACTGCGCTCGCCTGGCTCGCACGGGAAAATGCTGGCCGGCCCATGACCGAGCGCGCCCTCCTGGCAGTCTTGCTGATCAAAGCCGTCGCAGTCGCTCTCAAGCGCTTCCCCGAGTTAAATGGATTCTTCCGCAACGGTGCGTTCAGCGCCGCAACGGCCGTGCACGTCGGGGTCGCGATATCCCTCCGCCAGGGCGGCCTGGTGGCGCCAGCGCTGCTGCATGCCGACAGCAAGCCAGTTGCACAACTGATGCAAGAACTGGCCGACCTGGTCAAACGCTGTCGCGCTGGTTCCCTCAGGCGTGCCGAGTTGTCCGAGCCTACCGTCACCATTACCAATCTCGGGGATCAGGGCGCGGAACAGGTGTTCGGGGTCATCTACCCTCCCCAGGTGGCGCTGGTGGGTTTCGGTCGCATCATCGAGCAGCCATGGGCGGAAGACGGTGCAGTGACAGTGATGCCAGCCATGACAGCCAGCCTCTCGGCCGACCATCGTGTCTCCGACGGTCATCGTGGCGCGCTCTTTCTCACCGAACTACGGGAACTGCTGCAACATCCTGAGGAGCTTGATCGATGAACAACGCCAGTATCCGCGCCATCGTCGTGTCCACGTTACGCGAGATCGCCCCTGAGATCGAGCCGCAGGCCCTGCGCCCAGATCGTCCGCTGCGCAGGGAGGTCGACCTTGATTCCATGGACTGGCTCCGCTTCCTGCTTGCCCTGCATGAGAAATTGAAGGTGGAGATTCCGGAGTCAGACTACGGCCGGCTCGTCACGCTTGACGATGTCGTGTCCTACCTGGAAGCCGCAGCAACACGTTGAGCTTGCTTCGGCCCGAAGGCTAGAGAACGTCGTGTCCTGCACACCCGGCACACATGGCACCGGATGGAAGCCCTTCGCCGAACAGTGGTGGTCCGTGTCGCCGGCGGGCAAGCCAAAAGCATCGGGGGCAATATGCCAGAGTACGTGAAAACCCCGTCTCCCGAACCGAGACCCACCTGGGTGGAACACTATCCCCCAGGCGTGCCTGCGGAGGTCGACGTCCATCGCTTTGCTTCGCTTGCCGACATGCTCGCGCACAGTTGCCGGCGATACGCCACGCGTGAGGCCTTCACCAGCATGAAAGCTGTTCTCACGTACGCGGAACTCGATTGCCTGACGCGCGACTTTGCCTCGTATCTCCAGCAGCAGGGGCTAAGCCGGGGTGCTCGCGTGGCGATCATGCTGCCAAACCTGCTGCAATACCCCGTGGTGCTCTTCGGGATCCTTCGTGCCGGCATGGTGGTGGTCAACGTCAACCCCCTCTACACGGCGCCCGAGTTGCGGCATCAGCTTGCAGATTCAGGCGCGACCGCGATCGTCGTGTTGGAGAACTTTGCCCACACCTTGCAGGCGGTTCTCGGCTCCACTGCCGTTCGTCAGGTCGTGACCACGAAGGTGGGCGATCTTCTCCCTCCGTTGCGGGCACGCCTGGTCAACCTTCTCGTCAAGTGGATCCAGCGTCGCGTGCCGCCCTGGCGTCTGCCGGGTTCGGTCAGCTTCCATGCCGCGCTGCGACGTGGCCGTCGTCAGCCGCCAGACGAACCTCCGCTTACGCCGGAGGATATTGCCCTGCTGCAATACACGGGTGGCACGACCGGGATACCAAAGGGTGCCATCCTCACGCACGGCAACCTGGTGGCCAATGTCGAGCAGATTTCCGCCTGGCTTGGCGCGACGCTTCAGGCTGGCAAGGAGGTTGTGGTAACGCCGCTGCCCCTGCATCACATCTTTGCGCTGACGGCGAACCTGTTGACGTTCGTGCGATGGGGCGGCAACAACGTGCTCATCACCGACCCGCGCGATCTCCGCACGCTGCTGCGTACGCTGCGGACCACGCGCTTCAGCGCGATCAGCGGGGTGAATACCTTGTTCAGGCTATTGCTCGACGCACCGGGTTTTGCGGAGATCTGCCGGGCAAACGCCGGCAGCCTCAAGGTGGCAGTTGCCGGCGGCATGGCAGTGCAGCGCGAGGTAGCGCTGCACTGGCAGCAGGCCACCGGAGTTCCGTTGATCGAGGGGTATGGCCTGACCGAAGCGGCACCGGTTGTCTGTATCAATCCTGTGGGTGGCGTGGCGTTCAGCGGGGCTGTCGGCATGCCGCTGCCCTCCACACGGGTAGCCATCCGGGACGAGACGGGTCAGGACCTCCCTCCGGGCCAGGCGGGCGAGATTTGTGTGCAAGGCCCGCAGGTCATGCGGGGCTACTGGAATATGCCGGAGGAAACGGCACGCGTTCTCGGCGTCGGCGGGTGGATGCGCACCGGCGACATGGGTGTGATGGACACCCGAGGCAGTATCCGCTTCCTCGCGCGCAGCAAGGAGGTCATCGTGGTATCCGGCTTCAAGGTCTACCCCAAGGAAGTCGAGGATGTGGCCATGCAGCATCCCGGCATCCGGGACGCCTGCGCCATCGGCGTCGCGGACGAACGCTCCGGCGAGTCAGTCAAGCTCCTGGTGGTCAGGCGCGATCCCGCGCTTTCCGCCGAGGCAGTGCTGGCCCATTGCCGCGCGCAGCTGACCGGCTACAAGGTGCCCCACTACGTTGAGTTCCGGCCATCGCTGGCCAGGTCGGCCCTCGGCAAGGTCTTGCTCAGGCCGCAAACCGAAGGGCGGGCAACTACCATCGGAATGCGCCCCTGAGTTGTCAGGCGAGTGAAGATGCAATGAATGACATGCGCGATCCTACTCCCCCTTGTGCACCCGAAGCCGGGCCTGCCGATGCGCAACGTCTGCTTGGCATCGTACGCGCGCTGGCGGCAGAGTTGCGGCCCGGTGCGCAGGAAGTCAGCACTTTGGGGATTGATCATTCGCTCGAGCGCGATTTCGGTCTGGACAGCCTGGCGCGCGCGGAGCTGCTGACGCGCATCGAGGACGAATATGGCGCCAGGGTCAATGAAGAAGCGCTCATGGCCGCCGAGACGCCTCGTGACCTGCTCAGTCTGACAGCGCACGGGGCAGCCGCCGCCATCCCCGCTGCGATGCCCGCGGTCCCCGTGGTGCATGGTGCAGCCAGGACGGCAGCAGCCAACCGGCCGCCAGACAGTGCCGCTACGCTCATGGACCTGATTGACTGGCATGCAGCGTCCCATGGCGATGAGATATACGCCACCCTCCAGGGGAGCGGCGACCTCAGCTACGGGTCAATGCGGGCGGGCGCGCTTGCCGTAGCCACTGGCCTGGCGCGGCAGGGCCTGGCCGCGGGTGACCGGGTGGCCCTGATGCTGCCGACCGGACGCGACTTCTTCGACGTCTTCTTCGGCGCCCTCTATGCCGGTTTTATCCCCGTGCCGCTCTATCCGCCCGCGCGCCTCTCCCAGATCGAGGATCACATGCGGCGCAGCGCCGGGATCCTTGCCAATGCCGAGGCTGCCATCCTCGTGACTGCGCCACCGGCCAAGCCCCTGCTGCGCCTGCTGCGCGCGCAATGCGCGGCGCTGCGCAAGATCCTGGCGCCTGCCGATCTCAGCGCCGCTGGTGATGGCCCAAGCGGCGCAGGGCGCGGGCGGCCGGATGACATTGCCTTTCTGCAATACACCTCCGGCAGCACGGGCAACCCGAAAGGGGTCATGCTAACGCATGCCAATCTGCTCGCCAACTTACGAGCGATGGAGCGTGCCGCGCATGTTACCGCGGCCGATGTCTTTGTGTCGTGGCTGCCGCTGTACCACGACATGGGCCTGATCGGAGCCTGCATGGGGGGTCTGCAGCTTGGATTCCGCCTGGTGCTGCTGTCGCCCACTGATTTCCTGACGCGCCCTGCCTCTTGGCTGTGGGCCATTCACCAACATCGCGGCACCGTGTCCGCGGCGCCCAACTTCGCCTACGAGCTCTGCGCGAGCAAGATTGATGAAAAGGATCTTGCCGGCCTGGACCTGAGTTCGTGGCGTCTGGCATACAACGGTGCTGAGCCGGTCAGCCCGGAAACCATTGAGCGCTTTGCCGCACGCTTTGCCAGGTATGGCTTCGATCGCGCCGCCATGACCCCTGTATACGGCCTCGCCGAATGCTCGGTCGGACTTGCGTTCCCGCCAACAGGACGTGGGCCGTGCGTCGACCAAATCGATCGGGATGCGCTCGCGCGCCAGGGTATCGCCCGTGCGCCGGACCGGTCGGGGCGCAGGGCGCTCAGGCTGGTCTCCAGCGGCCTGCCGCTGCCGGGCCATCAGATCCGCATCACCGATCCAGCCGGGCACGAGTTGCCCGAACGCGCGCTGGGGCATGTCCAGTTCCGAGGCCCGTCCGCGACCACGGGCTACTTCCGCAACCTCGACGCCACAGCGGGCCTGTTCGATGGTCCATGGCTGAGGAGCGGCGACATGGGCTATATCGCAGCCGGCGAGCTTTATCTGACAGGGCGCCTCAAGGACATCATTATTCGCGCTGGCCAGCACTTGTTCCCGCAGGAGCTCGAAGAGGCGATCAGCCGGCTGGCCGGCGTGCGCAAAGGCGGTATCGCGGTCTTCCCCGCCACCGATACATGCTCCGGTACCGAGCGCCTGGTCGTTCTGGCCGAGACGCGCGAAGAGGACGATGACGCGCGCAGCCGGATACGTGCCGAAATCAGCCATCTGGCGGTAGACCTGATGGGCATGCCTGTCGACGAAGTGGTGCTGGCGCCGCCGCGCACGGTACTCAAGACGTCCAGTGGCAAGCTGCGCCGCGCCGCCTGCCGGGAGTTGTACGAACGGGGCGAGATCCATGGCACGCCGCGCGCGCCCTGGCGTCAACTGCTACGGATTGCCATCTCTGGCGCAAGCATCCAGTTCGCGCGCTTCCTGCATCAGGCCTCAGCGTGGATCTGGGGTGCCTGGGTATGGACGGTTTGCGTCCTGTTTGCCCTGCCAGCCTGTCTGCTGGTGGTGCTCTTGCCGGGGCGCCCGCTGCGTCGGCGGATCGCGCGGGCCAGCGCCCGGCTCGGCCTCGCGCTGACTGGGCTGTCTCCAAAGATCGAAGGCCTGCCCGACCTCGGCCGGTCGGCGCCGGTGGTCATCGTGGCCAACCACGCCAGCTACACCGATGTGATTCTGCTCACGGCGGTGCTGCCTCCCCACTTCACCTTTGTGGCGAAGCAGGAACTGCTGCGGAGCCCGCCGCTGGCGATGCTCCTGGGCAGGCTTGGCTGCGCCTTCGTCGAGCGCTTCGACCCCGCGCGTGGGGTCGAAGATACCAGTGCGCTGGAGAAGCGAATCCTGGGGGGCGAATCCCTCGTCTTCTTCCCCGAGGGCACCTTCCGGCGAGAGCCCGGATTGAGGCCTTTCCGGCTGGGCGCGTTCCGGTGCGCCGCCCGCGCGCGGGCGCCGGTTATTCCCATCGCCCTGATCGGCACCCGCTCATTGCTGCGGGACGGGCGCTGGTGGCCGAGTCGTGCTTCGTTGGCACTCGTTGCCGGCGAAGCCGCGTTCGCATCAGGCAATGACTGGCCAGCATTATTGCGACTGCGCGACACGGCACGCAACGAGATCCGCTCAAGGCTACAGGAGCCAGACGCGGCAGATTGATCCGCCGCGTGGGGCGACTACGGCGCCCGCTCCAGGTATTGTGCCCTGCACTCCAACTCACGCCCTCTCACGACCCTGCTGCCGATCAATGAACCGCGAGTCTCGGTAACGACGGTTCGCTGGCCCTCTTCGTGGCCGGCGTCGTAGAAGTAGATGACCACCCAGTCTGCGGTACGCCGGAGTTCATGGGCGCGCTGGGTATTGGAAAACAGCGCCGTAAAGTGCCACTGATCCTTGGTCACATGCAGGACCGGCAGCCACGCTTTTCCCTCTGGGTTCAATCGCTTTGGGGCAATGGTCGGCAGCGCACCAGCGGCGGCCTTCTCGCGATAGACGCGATCTATCTCCAGCAACATAGATACGGACGGCTCCATCAGCGGTGCCTTGCGCTGATGCAGGACTCGCCACTGACGCTGCCGGCTCAGGATTTCATCCAGCGCAGCGCGAATGCCTGCCAGGCGACGCGGGCCAACGCCTTCGACCCGCTCGAGACGGCCGTCGCGAGCCGCAAGCTCCAGCGCTTCAAGGGTATCGATATGCAAGGTGTCACGGATGCGGGTGGCGAGTTCGTGGCCAATCCCCGGCACCGTCTGGAATAGCCCCGCATCGTCCTCTCCACCGCGAAGTCGCTCCAGTTGGCGCCAGCGATCGGTAATAAGCATTTCTGCGATCGCCCCCGCGATTCCCTTGCCAATGCGGGGCAGCGCATCAAGCGCATCAATGCCCCCCTCGTCAAAGAGCGCCCGGATATCGGCATCAAGGTTGGCAACGGTGTCCGCGGCAGCCAGGTATGCGCCGACCCGGAACGGGTTCGCGCCCTGCTCTTCCAGGTGCTGCGCAGCTTCCTGCAGGCAATGGGCGACCTGCTGATTGTCGGGAAGATTGCGGGGAAGTTTCATCTTGCCTTGTCAGCCGTGGGGCTTGCGCCGCCATAGGCGGCGGACAGCAACGTGTCGGCCGTACAGTCGGATACTCCTGTCTGTCGGCCCCGTTCAGGCCAGCACCTGCTCTGCGGGTACATGGTCGTAGCCATGAGCGCTTGCGACGGCTGCATAGGTCACGCTCCCGCGACAGATATTTAGCCCGGCCCGCAGGTGGGGATCGTCTGAGAGCGCGCGGGACCATCCCTTGTCGGCAAGGGCCATCGCATTACCGATCGTGGCGTTGTTCAGGGCAAAGGTGGAGGTCCTGGCCACGGCAGCCGGCATGTTAGTCACGCAGTAGTGCAGCACGCCGTCCAGCACATAGGTCGGATCCGTATGGCTGGTCGGACGCGATGTCTCGGCGCAGCCTCCCTGGTCTATCGCCACGTCCACCAGCACCGAACCCGCTTTCATGCGCGCCACCATCGCGCGCGTGACCAGCTTGGGCGCCTCGGCGCCCGGCAGCACCGCGCCGATGACCGCATCGGCCGAGAGCAACGCGCGCTCGATACTGTCCGCGCTGGAGTAGACCGTCACGACTTGATTGCCGTACGCAGCGCCGAGATGCCGCAGACGATCGATATTCTTGTCCAATACCGTCACGCGCGCCCCCATGCCAACCGCGATCTGGACAGCATTGGCGCCCACCACGCCGGCACCGATCACCACGACATGTGCCGGCGCAACGCCGGGGACGCCGCCGAGCAGCAGTCCCATGCCGCCGTGCGGCTTCTCGAGGTAGGCGGCCGCCACCTGGACTGACATGCGGCCGGCCACCTCGCTCATGGGGGCCAACAACGGCAGACCACCGTCAGGGCCCGTAACCGTCTCATAGGCAATGCAGACCGCACCGGATTTCAGCAGCGCGGCAGTCAGCTCACGGTCCGCGGCCAGATGCAGGTATGCGTAGAGGATCTGCCCGGGCTTGAGCAGCGCCAGTTCGCGTGGTTGTGGCTCCTTGACCTTGACAATCATCTGGGCCCGGTCGAATACGGCCTTCGCATCGGCAGCCAGCTTCGCGCCAGCCGCTTCGTATTGCGCGTCGGAAAGACCAAGCGCGGTCCCGGCCCCAGCCTGGACCATGACCTGGTGACCGCGGCTGACAAGTTCGCGCACGCAGGCAGGCGTCAGGCCAACCCGGTACTCGTTGTCTTTGATCTCTTTGGGCACACCGATCCACATGGCCTTGCTCACACGGGTGGTAGTTCCGGCAGATTCCGCACCAGGTGCTTGAATCGCCCCCAGTCCACCGCCGGATGCACCGAGGCCTCTCCGTGACCATACGCCCGCACCAGGACCGATACCTGCATGGCGGTTTCGATGTCGTTGGCCTCGAAGATATCGAGATAATCATAGGGCCCGAGGGTCGCATAGCTGCCCAGCCATTTCACATCCGGACAGACTTTTTCCAGATAGCCGGCAACGCCGCGTTCCAATGCCTCAAACGATCGCGGCTGCCGTAGGGACTCCACGGAGACACGGGTTTCCATGATAAATATCGCCATGTTCGACTCCTCAAGGTGGCTGCGCCCTTTGTCGGCCGTATAGCTAGAGGCTAGCTGCTGTCTGGCCGCAGCCCTTGTCCCAGCGCAACGTCCGGCACGGAACCCGCGGCCACCTTGCTCGATTGCGCGCAAAGTTCCTGCGAGCGACCCTCAGTTGCCATTGAGTCCTCCGCAGATGCCGCACGACAAACTTTCACCTTCACCACTTACCGGAGGCACCGCCACCGCCAAAGCCGCCGCCACCGCCGCCGAATCCGCCAGGGCCCGAGCGGCCGCCATTTCTTCCCGAGCGACCGCCAATAGTTAGCAAGCCCATGTGCGAGCCACCCATTAGCGTGAACAGAGCGCGACTGCTCCCGCAACCATGCCGGCAAAGATGGCGCCGGAGAGCATCCACGCGACCACACCAACGGCCCCACCGGTCGCGACTGCACCCGGGAGCGCCCCAGCATGGAGCGCAGAACCCCACCCGGGATCAGCGTGAGCACAAGGAGGATTGGCATCAGTTGCCGCATGGGGTCGCCCCGATCCCCTGCCGTTTCCTCCGGCGGTGGCAGCGGCTCCCCTTCGATGACCCCAAGCATGCGGTCGATGCCCGCAGACACACCACCATAAAAATCGCCCTGCTTGAATCGGGGCACGATATCTTCACTGATGTTGCGCTTGCTCGCGGCGTCAGTCAGGACGCCTTCGAGGCCGTAGCCCACCTCAGTATGAAGCGCGCGGTCATCCTTGGCGATGATGAGCAGCGCGCCGTCATCGACGCGCTTGCGTCCCAGCTTCCATTGCTCGACCACGCGAAGCGAATACTCCTCGGTGGGCTTACAGGGACCAGAGGTCAGCAGGTGACAAGATCCGTATGCCCAAAGCCCTTGGAATAATCGAGCACGGAAATGACCATTGGGATCACCCTGAATATTCGGACGTCCGCCGTGGTCGGCATCGGCACCGGCAAGGCAATCTGCTCCGGATACTTGAATGGGAACATCCGCAGGATCCTCTCCGCTAAGGCCACATCGACCACCAGTTGCGCGTGCGCCGCCATGGACAGGCCGGTAATCGCCATGAGATCTGGCGTATCGTGATCGATTGTCAGCGAGACACGGTCATCCAATGCCAGATTGGCCGCCTTTTGGCTGCTCGGACCACAGAGGAAGTAGAGCGTGAGACCCTCATTCACATAACCTACAGTGGTAGCCTGAGGCCAGCCATCCGGCCTCAGGGTGGCAAGCGTCATGATCCTGTGTTGGTTCAACAAGGTCAGGATCTTCTGTCTGATCTCTTCGTCCATATTTGGTCACCATGGTTGCACTAGTACAAACGGCCCTAACGGGGCCGGCATGGCTGCCGCCTCGGCTTTGGCTCTATGGTCCTTTCCTTTCCAAGGTAGGGGATGACAAAGCATGCATCGTTGATGCCTGTCAACGAAGGTACTAAATGCCGCCCGGGGCTGGCCGATAGCCGTGCCCCTGACCTGCATCAACCGGCCCACCCTTCCCGGCCCTAAGCTGGAAGCAGTGTCTATGTCCCCGCATACGGGGATCGCTTCACTCCGGCCCGCGGGCGCTCAACAAGGAGGCAACGCCATGTACCAGACAATCGTCGTCGCCATCGACGGCAGCGACTGCGGCGATCGTGCCTTGGCCGAGGCGATCCAGCTCACGGCCATGTTTAAGGCCCGCCTGGAGATCGTCCACGTGGTCGACAACAGCTATCTCAAGTACGACATGGGCTACGGCAGCCTGGCCGACCTGCGCCCCGACCTGGTCGAGGGCGGACGCAGCCTGCTCGCCGAGGCCGCGGCCAAAGCCCGCGCGGCCAAGGTCGAATGCCACACGCAACTGGTTGATGAGATCCTTGCCCTTGGCGACATCGCCACGGCGATTGACGCGGCTGCACAGCGGGTCCACGCCGACCTGGTCGTGGTGGGCACCCACGGCCGGCGCGGGGTGCGCCGCCTGGTGATGGGCAGCGTGGCCGAGGGCCTGGTGCAGGGGTCGAAGGTGCCAGTACTGCTAGTGCGCGCGCCACGGGCTCCGTAAGGCATGGAGAAGGATGCAGAGCCGCCCCTCCCTACGGTCGACCGGCCCCCGGGGGGCGACCGCCGTGCCGCGTCAACCCCGGGCCGGCAGGGCTCGCCGCACGCCGTCCACGTGACGTCCCCGCCAGCCGAACTGGAATGGGCTGCCACGCATGATGCCAGCGAAGTCCTGGACAGACTTGGCGCGACCGAGGCGGGCTTGGCGGCCTCGCGCCTGGGGACGTGTGGCCCCACATTGCCCCCAACCATGGCCCACACTGGCTTGCCAGCCTGGCCCGGCGGCTGGCTAGCCCCGTCAACGTGATGCTGATCGTGCTGTCGGCGGTATCAGTGCTTGTGCACGACTGCAGCGCCGCTGCCTTGATCGGCGGAATGATCGTGCTGAGCGTCTCGCTTGCCACCTGGCAGGGGCAGGAAACGCGTAGCGACCGCGCCGTGGCGGCGCTGCGTACGATGGTCCACACCACCATCGCCGTGCGGCGCCGTGCGGACCCAGCCAGCACGCCCGTCGCGCAGGAGCGCCCGATCGCCGAGCTTGTTCCTGGCGAGATCATCCATCTGGCTGCGGGTGACCTGATACCCGCCGATGCCCGGCTGCTCGCATCCAAAGACCTGTTCGTGAACCAGGCGGCATTGACCGGCGAATCCATGCCGGTGGAAAAAATCCCCGCGCGCTGCGCTGTCGCTACCGCTGCCCAAGCCGGCCTTCTTCCCAATATCGCCCTCATGGGGACGGCGGTATTCAGCGGGACAGCCACGGCGGTCATCGTGCTGACCGGCGACCGCGCGATCTTCGGGCACATCGCGCAGTCGATCGCCGGGCAGGAGCCGCCTACCGATTTCGAAGCTGGCCTGAACCGCATCGCCCGGTTGATGCTGGCGATCCTCGCAGTTATGTCGCCATTGGTGTTCCTGATCAACTGGCTGACCAAAGGCGACTGGTTTGAAGCGGTCCTGTTTGCCATGGCGGTTGGCGTGGGCCTCGCCCCCGAGATGCTGCCGATGCTGGTCACCGTCAACCTGGCAAAGGGCGCGATGGCAATGTCCCGGCGCAAGGTCATCATCAAGCGTCTGGCCGCAATCCAGAACCTTGGCGCCATGGACACGCTTTGCACGGACAAGACCGGGACCCTGACCCAGGACCTTGTCATCCTCAAGCAACATGTCGACCTGGCGGGACATGACAGCGAGCGGGTGCTGGAGTTTGCGTATCTCAACAGCTATTTCCAGTCTGGCCTGCATAATCTGCTCGACGTGGCCGTGCTGCGGCATGAGGAGTTGAGCGAGCGCATGCGAATTGCGCAGGCCTACCGGCTGATCGACGAGATTCCCTACGACTTTACCCGCCGGCGCATGTCCGTCGTCGTGCAGGCGCCCCACGCCCGGATGCTGATCTGCAAGGGCGCGGTGGAGGAAGTCTTCTCCGTCTGCACCGCGGCCGAACTTGAGGGTCAGCGCGTGCCGCTGGATACCACGCACTATCGTGACCTGATGGCCATCAGCGATCGCCTGAATGACGATGGCTTCCGCGTCATCGCCATCGCCTTTCGCGAACTGCCGGAGGCGCCGGAGACGCACGCATACTGCCTGGCCGACGAACATGGGCTGACCTTGCTGGGCTACATCGCGTTTCTCGATCCCCCCAAGGAAAGTGCGGCCCCCGCGCTGGCTGCCCTGGCCGACAGCGGCATCGACGTCAAGATCCTCACCGGGGACAGTCCACGCATCGCGAGCAAAATCTGCCAGATGGTCGGGCTTGCACGCAGCGCGCCGGTGCTTGGCAGCGACCTGGACAAGCTGGATGCCCAGGGCTTGGCCGATGCCGCGCTGCGCAACCAGATCTTTGCCAAGCTCACGCCCGTGCACAAGGCAGCCATCGTGCGCGCGCTGCGCGAGCATGGCAGGGTGGTTGGCGTGCTGGGCGACGGGATCAACGACGGGCCGGCGCTGCGCGCCGCCGACGTCGGCATTTCCGTGGACAGCGCGGCCGATATCGCCCGCGAGTCAGCCGACGTCATCCTGCTGGAAAAGAGCCTGCTGGTGCTGCATGACGGCGTCATGGAGGGGCGGCGGGTCTTCGCCAACCTGCTCAAGTACCTGCGCATGAGCGCCAGCTCCAATTTCGGCAATATCTTCAGCGTGCTGGGAGCAAGCGCCTGGCTGCCCTTCCTGCCAATGGCGCCGATCCAACTCCTGACCAACAACCTGCTCTACGATTTTTCCCAGACGGCCCTGCCCACCGACAATGTCGACGACGAGTCCTTGCGCAGGCCCAGGCGCTGGGAGGTCGGCAAGATGGGGGAGTACATCCTTGGCATGGGCCCGGTCAGCTCATTCTTCGACTACCTGACCTTCGCCGCGCTGTTCTGGCTGCTGGGCGCCAATACGCCTGCGCACGCGGCGCTGTTCCAGACCGGCTGGTTCATCGAGTCCCTGTTCTCGCAGACGCTCATTGTCCACATTATCCGCACGCGCAGGCTGCCCTTCATCGAGAGCCGGTCCAGCCAGGCCTTGCTGGCCACTACGGTCGGGCTGTGCCTCGTCGGCGCCTGGCTGCCCTACTCGCCGCTGGCCACACCGCTGGGCATGCACCCGCTGCCGGGCGCTTACTGGCCGCTGCTCGCGGCCATCCTGCTGGGCTATGCTGGCGCTGCGTTTGCCGCGCGCCGCCTGCTGGCGAGGTGGGTGCCGGTGGACTAAAGCGGACGAAGGCGAACGGGCCGGCGGGCTATTGAATGCCGAATGGGTCATGCGCCAGCGCGTAGCTGAACGCATATTCCAGTTCGCCGGACGCCTGGGCGTGCAGCGTGCAGAGCGGTGTGCCGGCTGCGACCTCGTCGCCGGTGCGGACATGCAGCTCCAGCCCCGCCACCTGCCGGCGCGGCGCTCCGGCCAGCTTCGCCGCGCGCGCGATGTGACGGTTGTCGATGGCGGTCACGATGCCGCTACTTGCCGCCACCAGGTCGCGCCGGAACACCGCCTGCCCCGGGGTGCGCAGCCCGCCTTGCGCTTCACAGATCGCCTGGAACCGGGCCCAGGCCGCACCGCTGTCGAGCAGGCTGCCGGCCTGCTGCCATCCCTGTCCTTCCGGCATCGCGCCGCAGAACTCCAGCAGCTCCCCCGCCAGCAGCAGCGAGCGCTCGCGCAGGTCGGCGGGCGCCGTCGGCTGGCCCTGCAGCACTGCCAGCACGTCGAGCGCCTCGAGCGCAGGCCCGACGCCCCGCCCCACCGGCTGCGAGCCGTCGGTGCGCAGGATCCGGATCTTCAGCCCGAAAGCGTTCGCGACTTTGGTCATGGCGCTCTGCAGGCGTTCCAGTTCGCTGTCTTCGCGGATCTTCGCCGTCGGCCCCACCGGCACGTCGATCAGCACGTGGGTGGAGCCGGCCGCAACCTTCTTCGACAGGATTGACGCTACCAGCTGCGCATCGCTGTCGATATCCAGGGCGCGCTCCACGCGGATCAGCACGTCGTCCGCGGGACTCAGGCTCAGCGCGCCGCCCCACACCAGCGCCGCTCCAACCTGCTCCACCACGCGCCGCAGTTCCGTCGCGTCCAGGGTCACGCGAGTCAGGGTTTCCATCGTATCGGCGGTGCCGGCGGGCGAAGTGATCGCGCGTGACGAGGTCTTGGGCAGCACCAGGCCTGCCGCCGCCGCGATGGCCACGACGATCGGCGTGGTGCGATTGCCCGGCAACCCGCCGACGCAATGCTTGTCCGCAACCACCTCGCGGTCCCAGCACAGGCGCTCTCCGGACCGAACCATGGCCCGGGTCAGGTCGACGGTCTCGCGCAGGCTCATGCGACCGTCCGCGCAAGCGGTAAGGAATGCCGCAATATGCACGTCCGCGTATCGCCCTGCGCTGATGTCGCCGATGATGCCGTCCAGTTGGGCGCTGTCCAGGTGGCAGCCATAGATCTTGGCACGTAGTGCCCGCACCGACTCCAGCGCCGGCGCATGGGTGACATGCACGACATCGCCGGCGCGTGCCGCCAGCGTGCGTGCCGCGCTCACCGATAGGCTCGCTTCGCCCATGGCCAACAGCGGCGCGCCCAGCAGCGTCAGCGTGGCGATCAATGACCTGTCGCCGATTTGCACGCGCACGCGCGCCTGCGCGGAAAAGCCCTCGGCGCGGCAGACGGGGCAATCCGGATGCATGTAGATGACATGCTCCTGCCAGGTATCGATCTCGAGCGGCCGGAACACCAGCGTCCCGACTTCGCGGGACGCGGCGGCGGCCACGCCATCGCCGAGCCGGCCGGGAATTCCGGGATCAGAACTGGGATCGTTCACATCATGCCTTGCCGAGTATGACGCTGCTAGCGAGCATCCAGGGCATCCAGGTTGAGCAGCTCGATGGACTTGCCCTGCACGGTGAGCAGGCCTTCCTGCTGGAACCGGGATAAGGCCCGGCTCACGGTTTCCAGGGTCACGCCGAGGAAGCTGCCGATGTCCTCACGCGTCATACGCAGCACAAACGACGTGGCCGAATAGCCGCGTTCGCGGTAGCGTGCCGAGACGCTCAACAGGAACGCCGCCACGCGCTGCTCGGCGGACAGGTTGCCCAACAGCATCATCTGGCGCGATTCCCTGACGATCTCGGCACTGAACATCTTGTGCAACTGGCGTTGCAGCGGCTTGATCTCGCGGCAAAGCGCCTCGAGCAGGTGGAACGGGATCACGCAAACCACGCTGTCTTCCAGGGCAATCGCATCGCAGTTATGGATTTCCTGGCAGACGCCGTCCATGCCGATGGTGTCCCCCGCCATGTAGAAGCCGGAGATGATCTCTTTGCCCCGCTCCGGCGCCACCACGGTCTTGAACGAGCCGGCGCGGACCGCATAGAGGCTGCGGAACGGATCGCCGGCGCGGTACAGCCGTTCGCCCTGCTTGACCGAACGCCAGCCCTGCACGACGGAGTCCAGGCGGGCCATGTCGCCGGCCTCGAGGCTGGCGGCCATACAGAGGTTCCCCAGCATGCAGTTCGTGCATCGCGCCCGTGCATCGCCCGGCGCCTGCGGCGCGGCCTGGGTCTCGTGGCGCCTTTCGAACACGACGAACATCTCGGTCGCGCCACAGGCGGCGTCATCCTCAGTGTGCAAGTCAAACATGGTTGTCTCCGGCCCGCAGGCCCTTTCCCTCGTCCCGACCCTCGCTCGTCCCATCGTTTCTGGCGGACCGCAGCGTTGTGTGGCGCCATGTCTATGTGTTTGACCGAAGTATTGGCCGGCAGCGCTTGCGCGCCTAGAAGGCTGCGCTGAGTTGACTGTCAGGAATGCAGCAGGGCTTGTCAGGCTTACCTGACGCGCCCTGCCGCATGCGTCCGAGCGGTGCGGCACAAGTGACGCAATCCCGCTATTCGGGGCGCACAAGCGGCGCATTGGTAGGCATTGCGCCGGCGCTTGATGCAAAGCAAACCACAATCGCCCCCGCTTGCCAAAGTAAGAAGCATCCGGTGCGCATCGCGCGCCGTCATCCCAGGAGACCAAGATGAGCAACATCAGGCGCTACGACCCGTTCTCGATCGAACCGCTCGGCGACATGCTGCAGAGCATGTTGCGCAACTGGCGGATTGCGCCAGGTACCGAGCTGGCGTTCAAGGTCGACGTGGCCGAGTCCGACACCAGCTTCACCATTACCGCCGACCTGCCAGGCGTGAAAAAGGAAGACATCAACGTCAGCGTCGATCGCGGAACGGTGATGATCTCCGCCAAGCTCGAGAAGGCTTCCGAGGAGAAGGAAGGCGACCGCGTGATCCGCCAGGAGCGCTACAGCGGCTCGATGCAGCGCGCCTTTACGCTGGATGGCAACATTGACACGGAAAAGATCGATGCCAGCTTCCAGGACGGCGTGCTGCGCCTGGTGCTGCCCAAGAAGGAAAGCTCGACCCAGCAACGCATTCCCGTACGTTAGGCGAGTGCGCCGAAAAGGAGACCGGGATGCTAGTCCAGGATATCTGCTCAGCGAAAGCCGTGCATGTCCCGCTGTCCTGCACCCTGCAGGAAGCTGCCGTCCAGATGCGGGACCGCCACGTCGGTGCGCTGATCGTGACAGAGAACTCACCGGCCGGGACGCGCGCGGTCGGCATGGTCACGGACCGGGACATCGTCATCGGTGCGACAGCTACCGGTGCGGACCCATGCCAGACTGACGTGGTCGAGGTGATGACGCGCGGCCTCGTGGCGATCCAACGGGATGCCGTCGTCGCCGATGCAATGCAGTTGATGCTGACGCACGGCGTACGACGCCTGGCGGTGCTGGACGGCGAGGCAGTGACCGGAGTGATTGCGCTCGATGACCTGTTCGCCGCCCTCGCAACCGACTGGGGCATGCTGTTTTCGCTCGTGCGCAAGGAGCAGGAGCGAGAGCGTTCCAGCAGCGCGCCGCCTCGGTCGTCCACTTGACCACCATTCCGCCTATTGACTTCACACCCGGTGCCGCGTTCGGCGCCGGACTCGTACAGAGGTAAAGCATGAAAACCGATCATCAGATCCAGAAGGATGTCACCGACGAACTCGACTGGGATCCGGCGATTGACGCGGCGTCCATCGGCGTCGAAGTCCATGAGGGGATCGTCACGCTGAACGGGCACCTGTCCAGCTATGCGGAGAAGCTCGCCGCCGAGCGCGCTGTGGAACGTGTTTCCGGCGTGCGCGCGGTTGTCATCAAGCTGGACGTGCATCCCCCCGGAGCCTTCATGGACGAAGCCATTGCCGAGGCGGCCCGGGACGCGCTGCAATGGCACGTGCATGTACCCGCGGACGCTATCAAGGTTCGCGTTGAGCAGGGCTGGATCACGCTGTCGGGAAACGTCGACTGGGGCTACCAGCGTAGGCTGGCCGAACGCACGGTCAGCCAGTTGCGCGGCGTAATCGGTGTCGTCAACAACATCCGGATGAATGAGAAGACCGCGCCCCCCGATGTGGAACAGCGCATCGAAGAGGCGCTGCGACGCCATGCCCTGCGTGAGGCCCACCATATCAGCGTCACGGTCGAGAACGGCACCGCCACGCTGACCGGCCGCGTCGGCTCCCTGGCCGATCGCCGCGCGGCCATCGGTGCCGTATGGTCTGCGCCGGGTATCTCGGCCGTCATCGATCAGCTGGAAACGCGGCCGTGACGCCAACTGAAAACGCGGTCGAATGCCGATAGCGCGAGGCGCGCCGGCACGCACGGAGCAGGCGGCACGCGCCGCCATCGCGCCCGAGGGCGCCATGCAAACAGGAGACAACGACATGAAAGGCGATATCCAGCTCAAGCAGCATGTAGTCGAGGAACTGGCCTGGGACCCGGCCGTCGATGCCGCCGAGATCGGCGTGCAGGTCACGGACGGTGTGGTCACGCTGACCGGCCATCTCAGCAGCCATGCTGCCAAGTATGCCGCTGAGGACGCCGTCAGGCGTGTGCCCGGCGTGAGGGGCCTGGCCGTCGAAATCGACGTGCGCCTGCCCGATGACGCGCAGCGCACCGATGCCGACATCGCACGCGCCGCGAGCAACATCCTGGCGTGGACCTCGGTGCTACCCGCGGATCGCATCCAGGTGATGGTCGAGGACAGCTGCGTCACGCTGACCGGCACGGTCGACTGGAACTACCAGCGCCTGGCCGCCGAGCGCGCGGTGGCGGGGCTATACGGCGTGGTTAGCGTAGCCAACGCGATCGCGGTTCAACCAGCGATCGCACCTGGCGACGTGAAGGAACGAATCGCCAAGGCGATCGAGCGCCAGGCGGTAAACGACGCGACCCATGTCACCGTCGACGTCAAGGACGGTGTGGTGACGCTCCGAGGCAGCCTGCGCAGCTGGGCCGAGCGCGAGGCCGCCTCCGAAGCCGCCTGGGCAGCGCCGGGGGTCACCGAAGTGTCGAACATCATTCAAGTGAATCTCTGACCTCCCGACTGGGCCCGGGACGCAGGTGGTGCCGGCAGTTGCCAGGAGAGCCAGCCATGACAGTTCGTAACCTCGATGCCCTGTTCCGTCCGCGCTCGGTCGCGCTCATCGGCGCGACGCTGCGGCCGCATAGCGTGGGGGCAACCGTGCTGGCGAACCTGTCCGCGGGCGCCTTCACCGGCCAGCTGTACCTGGTCAACCCGAAGTATGCGACGCTGGCGGGCCAACCCTGTTACGCGCGCGTCGGCGCGTTGCCGGCGGCGCCGGACCTGGCGGTGCTGTGCACGCCCGCACCCACCATCCCGGTTCTCATCGCCGAGCTCGGCGCCGCCGGCACGCGCGCGGCCATCGTGCTGACCGCCGGCTTCGAGGGGCCCGAGGACAGCGCCGGAGGCGCCTTGCGGCAAGCCATGCTCGACGCTGCGCGGCCCCATCTGCTCAGGATTCTCGGGCCGAACTGCGTCGGGCTGATCGCTTCGGGGATCGGCCTCAATGCCAGCTTCGCACCCGGCACGGCCCGGCAAGGCAAGCTGGCATTCGCCACGCAATCCGGCGCGCTGGCCACCGCCGTGCTGGACTGGTCGCGCTCGCGGCAGATCGGCTTTTCCCATTTCATCTCGCTGGGCAACAGTGCCGATGTGGACGCGGCCGACGTACTCGACTACCTGGCCAGCGACGCCGGGACGCAGGCCATCCTGCTCTACGTCGAAGCGATCCGCCACGGCGCCAGGTTCATGTCCGCGGCGCGCGCCGCCGCCCGCAACAAGCCGGTGCTGGTCGTCAAGGGCGGGCGCTCGGCGCAGGCGGCACGCGCCGCCGCGTCCCATACCGGCGCCATGGCGGGTGCCGACGACGTCTACGACGCCGCCATCCGTCGTGCCGGCATGCTGCGCGTGGACAGCACCGAGAGTCTGTTCGACGCCGTCGAGATGCTTGCCCGCATGCGCGGGCTGCGTGGCGAGCGCCTCGCCATCCTGACCAATGGCGGCGGCGCCGGCGTGATGGCGACGGATGCGCTGGCGGATGCCGGCGGGACCCTGGCGCGCCTGTCAGACCAGACCCTGACCCGGCTGGACACCGTGCTGCCCGCCACCTGGCCGCGCGCGAATCCAATCGACATCATCGGCGACGCGCCCGTCAAGCGCTACCTGCAGGCCTACGCCATCCTGTGCGAGGCGCCCGAGGTTGACGCTGTATTGATGATCCATGCACCCACGGCCATCGTGCCGGCCGCCGAGATCGCGGCCGCGCTCGTCGGCGCGCCGTCCGGCGGCAAGCCGCTGCTGACAGCATGGCTCGGGGCGGATGCCGTGCAGCAGGCACGCCGCTTGTGCCAACATGCCGGCGTACCGACCTTCGACACCCCGGAGCGGGCAGTGCGCGGCTTCCTGCAGGCCTGCGAATACCACAGGAACCAGCAGTTGCTGATGCGCACGCCGCCCGCAGACGGCATGTACACGCCGGCTGACAAGAACCAGGTACGCACGATCATCGGCAATGCCCTGCGCGCCGGCAGGGCGTTGCTGACCGAGCCGGAGGCCAAAGCCGCGCTGGCCGCCTATGGCGTCCCCGTGGTCGCGACCCGGACCGCGGCAAGCGTCGATGAGGCTGTCGACCAGGCCACACGGATAGGCTATCCGGTCGCGCTCAAGATCCTGTCCCCGGACATCACGCACAAGTCTGCCGCGGGCGGCGTTGCACTGGACCTCGCCGACGCCGCCGCGGTGCGCAGCGCCGGCAGCGCCATGCTCGAGCGGATCTGGCAGCAAGCCCCGGAGGCACGGGTGGAAGGCTTTACCGTCCAGCCGATGGTCGGGCACGGCGATGGCTTCGAGCTAATCGTCGGCGCCGCCACCGATCCCGTGTTCGGCCCCGTCTTGCTATTCGGCCATGGCGGCGTCAACACCGAACGCATCGGCGACCATGCGGTTGCGCTGCCGCCGCTCGACGCGCTGCTCGCGCAAGACCTGGTGTCGCGCACCCGCATCGGGCGCCTGCTGGAAGGCTGGCACGGACACCCGGGTGTCGACGGGGACGGCTTGCTCCAGGTACTGGTACAGGTATCACGCCTGGTCTGCGATATTCCCGAGATCGCCGAGCTTGATATCAATCCTCTGCTGGCGAGCGCGACAGGCGTCATCGCGCTCGATGCCCGCATCGCCATCAGGGCGCCGGCGCCGGGCACGCGCCCGCGGCTGGCCATCCAACCCTATCCGGAAGCGCTGGAGGAACGCGTCGAGCAGGACGGCCGCACCATTGTGCTGCGGCCCGTGCGCCCCGCCGACGAAGCAGCCTACCAGGCTTACTTCCGCCAGCTGACGCCGGAAGATGTCCATGCACGCTACTTCTGCACGTTCCGCGAGCCGGAACACAGCCAGTTGGCAAGGCTCACGCAGATCGACTACACGCGTGAGATGGCGTTCATCGCGACGACTACCGATGCGTGTGGCCAGACCTCCATCCTCGGGGAGGTCCGGGCCGTTGCCGATCCGGACAATCTCCAGGCGGAGTTCGGCATCGCCGTGCGCTCGGACTGCAAGGGGCAAGGACTGGGAAAGCTGCTGCTCGAGAAGATGATCCGCTATGCGCGCGCAAAGCGCATCGGCGCGCTGGTGGGCTGCACCATGCATGACAACCGGCCCATGCTGACTCTGGCGCGCGCCTGCGGCTTCAGGACCAGCACCGCGGCCGGCGTCGATGGCGTCAACCTGCACCTTGCGCTCGGCGAAGAGGATGCCGGCGTTCTCGCTTAGGGTTGCGGCATCGCAATCGGCGCGCGCGGCTGCCGGTCTACGCTGGTAGCAGGCGAGCAGGCTGCTCGCTGCCTGCAAGCGGCACCTGCGGCAGACGGCGGCGGCAGCTCCACTCCTTTCATCAACCCGTGGGGAGCTGTCCTACCATGAATCTTCAACGTATCCCTGGCTGCCGGGCCCTGCTGCTGGCGGCCCTCCTCTGTGCCGGCACTGCGCCGGCGCTTGCCCAGCCCGATACGTCGCCGGCCGCGCCGCCACGGCCCCGCGAGGCAGTCCGCGGCGCAGACCTGCTCACCGAGGCGGAGCGTGCCGACATTTGCGCAAGACTGCGCAGCGCCACGTCCGCGCAGGAGCGCCAGGCGATCATGCAGCGCACTCACGACCTGATCGCGACGCGCGCCAGCGAGCGCGGCGTCACGCTGCGCCACGGCGGGTCTGGCAACCGGCGTATGGGGATGAACGACCGCTTTGGCAGCCGCTACGGCATGGACTGCAGTCCGCGCGCGGCGGGAGCGACCGCTGCGGATGGCATGCCGGCGCCCAAGGACGCCGATGGCGTTCGCTACCTGACAGGGGGTGTCGGCCAGGACGAGGCGGCTTACCTGCGCAAGGCCAGCGGCGACTACAGCCTGCGGCTCACTTTCACCGGAAGCGGCGGTCAATACCTCGCTGGTGTCGACACGTATATCTATGACAGCCGCGGCAAACAGCGCTTCGCGGCCGTGTCCGATGGTCCGTTCCTGTTCGTCCAGCTGCCGCCAGGCCGCTATCGCGTCGTCGCCAGCGCGGATGGCAAGGAGCGCGAGCAGACGCTGGTGGTGCCGGCTAAGGGCGGCGTGTCCCGCACGATGCGCTGGACGCCTGCCTCATAGCCATTGGTCCCCAGGGATCCCGGTCCTGGCCGGGTGGCGGCGTACCCGCCAGGTGATCCGGATGCCTGCGCGCCTACCGCCGCGCGCCGGCAATGCCAACGCGAATTGCCATGCCTTCGTCATGGCCGCCGGCGAGCAAGGCGTTGGCAATTTCGATCGCCTTTCCGCGCACTGCCGGCGGCAGCCGCTTCATTGAAGCAAGATATCGGTCAGCATACCAAGGCATCGCAGGCTCTCCCTTCACCCGCCTCGGTAGCAGCCACCGGTGCCAACGCCCTGCGCGCGCCGCAGCGCGTGGCGCTGGGTCCCAGTCTGCGCCGGCGCGACAGGGAAATCCCCTGGCAGGCGCAGCATCAACGACGGTCCGGTGCCATCCGGGCGCACGCGCACGGAGCGGCATTCGATCGCGCCTGCGGAGCGGACCAGCGCGCGATAGTCGCCTGGCGGCAGGCGCAGGTACAGCAGCGGCCCTTCACTCATCACTAGCAGCACTATCTCGCGCCGCGCATCGAACAGGGTCACGGTGACGTCAGACAAGCTGCTGCCATCGACTTCGTTCACAAAGTGCAGATGAACGTTGAAGCGGCCGGCAATGCTGCGCATGGCTGCTACCTGGTCCACCCCGATTCCGCCGGAGACGTAGTCGATGCCATTCATGTTATGAACCGCCGGCGCCGCCGGAACCACGGGCGACTCCACCGAAGCAGCGCCCGCGGGGATGGCAATGAATGGACCCGCACAGAGCAGGCAGGCGGCAAGCGCCATCGCGCGCATGGGAATCTCCTAAGACAAGCCGGTCGCCGACAGGCATCGGTTGCGCCGGTGATGTCATCCAGAGTAGGTGCGCAGGAGGGCGCGATCTTGGGCTACATCAAGACACGGCCACATCCGTCAGTGCGGGGGTGCTGGAACTGGCGATCACGGTCGGCGCGGTGGCTCTTGTGGCGGCAGCAATTAAGCTGGGCGGGGTCCTAGGCAAGACCTAGGCCGCGCAAGCTGACGTCTCGCGGCGCAGGTACATTGACTTCCCTGAAAATCCGAGCCGCCATCCAACCCGGATCAATGGACATTGCTGCGAGCTGTCAGGGATTACTGACACGGCCTTCTGCCGCCCTGACGCCACTCTCAGCCGCCTCCTATATTGTGCCAAATAGGCGGCGGTCATACTGGCCACATGCCAGACAGTATCCAACCCAAGGTCCTCACTGTGTACCTGCTCGAGCATGCGAATGCGATCCGAAGCAGGCAGCTTGGCATCTTCGCACGATTGCCTCGCATACGAATTGCAGGGTCGGGCGCTAGCGCCATCATGGAGCTGACTAGACTCATGCGTCATCGCCCCGACGTTGTCGTGATCGGCTTGCGCACCGCAAGTGGCGGCGCGATCCAAGAGGTGAGGATACTCAGGTCAGCCATCCCAGATGCCATCGTGATCGTGCTGAGCGACGCCCTCAGCCTGCCGCTGCGGCGCGCTTGCCTGCGGGCAGGCGCGAGCTACTGCTTTGACAGGACGCTGGAACTAGACGCGCTGCGCTTGGCGCTGACCGGGCTAGGGACCGCCTCAACATCATAATGCCAGGGCGAGTTCAACTACACGCGACTGCTACAGGTCGGCGTCGTCGTCGAACAGATGGTTCCGCATAGCATACCGCAGCAGCATGGCCTCATTGGGCATTTGCATCTTTTCCATGAGGCGCATCTTGTAAGTGCTAACGGTCTTGGCGCTGACACACAGTGCCATGGCGATCGCCGTGATGGGCTCGCCCAGCACCAGCCGCCGGTACACTTCCAGCTCGCGGTCCGACAGCCGCAGGTGGGGCAAGTCATCGCTCTGATCCTTCAGGCCGCTTGCCAGTTTTGCTGCAATTCCCTGACTCACATAGGTACCACCCCGCGCTACCTGTCCGATGGCGGACACCAGCTCCGTGGCCGCGCTTTCCTTGGTCAGGTAGCCTGCCGCTCCGGCCTGGAACGCACGGACGATATATTGCTCTTCCGCATGCATCGTCAACACGAGGATGCGCAAGGCCGGGGCTTCGGTGCGTAGTAGGCGGATCAACTCCAGACCGCTCCTGCCAGGCATGGACAGATCAAGGAGCAAGACCTGCGGACTGCATTCCCTCACCATTCTTGGTACTTGCGCACCGTCAGCCGCTTCGGCAACCACCTGAAACGACCCCGCCCGTTCCAGGATGTGCCTTAAGCCGTCTCGCACGACGGCGTGGTCGTCCGCAATCATCACGCGTGTCATGCATGGTCTCCCTGTTCATGTGAGAAGAAAACAATCACGCGGAAGGCCCCTCTTCCCACGAGTTCCGCAGAGCGCATCGCCGCGACGGAACCTTCAGCGATTTTCCCTTTCCCATCGAACCGGTTGGCCGGCAGCAGGCTCTCATTGCCGTTAACATGCCAATGGACTATAGAGTCTGTGCCGGAGAAGGCAATCCCGCCATGTGCCCGATGCCCCACGATGGCTGGCAAGCCGCCAGCGCCGGGCACTGTTGGCACGACGCAAGCTCGATCGCAATTGGATGCTCATCCATGAGTCACCTAAAGTGCTGTCGATATGACGCCGCGGCCCTACCTTTCGCAGTGGTGCCAACGCCCGGCCACGCGAGTGATTTGCCGGGCGCTTTATGGCGTTCATCCGGGCGGCAGTTTGTCAAGCGTGGGGGATCTCCCCTAGAATCGTGTTGCTTTGGAGCATTTCAAGGCCCTCCCAGGCCGGCGTTCCGTTGCGGGGGGATATCTACCCTCAAGCAAAAGCCCTTCCCGGGAGCACTTTCGATCGATACGGCGCCCCCGAGCAGACGAGACCGCTCCCGGATGCCCAACAGCCCCAGCGACTTGCGCGGCTCGTTGGCGTGTGGCTTCATGTCCCAGCCTGCACCATTGTCCTGTACTCGCAGGCCAACCCGGTCGTCGTCACACACCAGGTGGATCTGCACGCTGGTCGCGTTAGCGTGGCGAACGACGTTGCTCAGTGCCTCCTGCACGATGCGAAACAGCGCGGTCGCCGTCTGCTCCGGGACATCGACGTCGACACCGTCCACCGTCACCGCCAGACCATACCGGTTGGCAAAATCGTTCGCCAGCCACTCAATGGCGGGCAGCATACCCAGGTCGTCCAGCAGCGCGGGCCGCAGAGCGCTAGCGATACGGCGGACAGAGGCCACCGTGTCGTCAATGACCGCGTTCATGCCTGCGATCTCGTCCAGCAGGCCAACGGTGGGCTTACACTCCTCCACGTCCGTGCCAAGCATGGCTAAGTCCATCTTCAGCGCGCTCAGGCGCTGACCCAGGTCGTCATGGAGTTCGCGCGCGATGCGGCGCTTCTCCTCTTCGCGAGTGGCGAGGATACTGTCGGAAAGCTGCTGCAATTCCTCGCGCGAGCTTCGTAGGGCCTCTTCGGCACTGACGCGCTCAGTAATGTCGCGCAACATCACTGTATACAGCTTGCCGCCACCGTCGACCGTTTGCGAAATAGAGGCCTCGATCGCAAACTCGCTGCCGTTCCGCCGCATGGCGTAGAGCGCCAGGCGTTGACGCCCCATCTGGCGCTCCGATACACCGGTAATCCCAAACCGGCGCACATGCTCCGCGTGGGCGGCGCGGAAGCGCTCAGGAATGAAGTCGCCCAGTGGGCGCCCGATCGCCTGCTCCGCCGGCCAGCCAAACAAGGTTTCGGCCATCGGATTGAACAGCACGACGCGCTGGTCGCTGTCCACAATGATGATCGCCTCCATGGAGGAACGGATGATCCCAGCGAGGCGCGCCTCGCTTTCCCTCACGCGTTGAAGACTGCGCTGCATGGCCTCCTGAGCACGGACGCGCTCGGTAATGTCGCGCAACATCACGGCGTACAGCTTGGTGGCGCCGTGAACAGTTTGCGAGATGGACGCTTCGACCGGAAATTCGCTGCCATCCCGCCGCATAGCGTAGAGCGCCAGGCGTTGAGACCCCATCTGGCGCTCCGAAACGCCAGTAATCCCAAACCGGCGCACATGCTCCGCGTGGGCGGCGCGGAAGCGCTCAGGAATGAAATCGCCCAGTGGGCGGCCAATCGCCTGCGCCGCTGGCCAGCCAAACAAGGCTTCGGCCGTCGGATTGAACAGCACGACGCGCTGGTCGCTGTCCACGGTAATGATCGCTTCCATGGACGAGCGAATGATATCCGCCAAACGCGCTTCGCTTTCTTCCAGTCGTTGACGGCTGCCCCCCGAGACGCGCCTGAGCCTTCTCAGCCTGATCCAATAGAGACCAACAACGAGCCCGATGCCCCCCCCCAATAGCGGCACCAACGGCGCCAAAAGCCCCCGGTGCCGTTCGACGGTAGCCTGCAAAACGAAGGCAAGCACTACGAAGAGGACGACCGCGCCACTGCCAATCGCCATATCGATAGCATAGGAGCGCGGGCTCTCGAACGATAACAGCTGAGCCTTGTCTTTGGGGGCGAATGGGTTAGTCACGCAACGCGCAATGTCTGGCCGATTCCGGGCTTCTTAATCACTTCTGAATAGAATATAGAGCGACGACACGGTCCTGCAAGCCAAAGCTCAATCCGCTCAGCACCTGAGCCGGCGTGTTCCAAGGCTGGATTCTCGTGCTTCTTCGGCGCTTCGGCAGCCGAGCCGCTGTTGTGGGAAGCCGTTTTAGAGACTAGCTCAGGAATCAGCTCGGCGATGTCGGCAACCCGACGTTTGGCTTGCCCGGCAAAGTGCTAGCCAAACGGCGCCCCCGGCACGGCCTCCGCTAACGCACTGCCAGGTCCGACTGGCAGTAATCGCACCTCAGTGCGACATAAAGACTGGAAACGCTGCCTGGCGCAGTAGGGCGCGGGTGGTGCCGCCCAGCACAAGCTCCTTAAGCCGGGAACGGCCATAGCCGCCGGCGACCAGCAGGTCGGCCTGTACCTTGCAAGCAAGTTGCGGCAGAACGTGGTCGGGGTCGCCCTCCCCGAAAACCAGATCGGCATTGATGCCATGGCTGGCCAGCCACGCTGTCAGCCGGTTCCCGCTGTCACGGTAGGCCTCTTCCCCAATGGCACCACCATACTTGTCTGGGCTGACCACCAGGACGGAAACAGCACTGGCATGCGCGAGCCACGGCAATGCGTCCGCTACCGCCCGCGCGGCCTCTCTGCCGCCGTTCCATGCGATGGCGACATGGCGACCAAAGCGCGGGCCGGCCGCGCCCGGCACCAGCAAGATGGGCCGGCCGGCATTGAGCATCGCATACTCCGCAACCCCGGCCAGCAGCGCCGGCACATCGGCATCCGCCGACGGCGGCGCGGGCAGGATGAGATCGGCGAAACGGCCCTCGTCGGCAAGCGCCCAGCCGGATTCGGCGTCGATAATGATGTGCCGGGTGGGAATGTCCGGCGACACTTGCCTGGTCAGCGTGTCGAGGGCTTCCTTGTGACCGGCAACCAGTTTGTGCAGCTGGCTGGCGGCAAGCGCCACGTATTGCCCGGCTTCTTCGCCCGCCCCGCGACACGGCTCCAGGTTTGTTCCAGTTGCAGTCAGTCCGACCACGCTGCCGCCGAATTTCGCGGCAACCCGTGCCGCCGTTTCAATGCGTGCCGACCGGGCAGAATCTTCGCTGAGGTCGACGAGGATGGTTCTAAAGTCCATAACGTGATTCCGGTTTGTCAGACGTGCCTAAAGATGCACATGACAGGCGCCGGGCTGGATCAATCGAGCGGGTAGGACCGCCGATATTCCGGCATGGTGACCGCCCAGCGCAGATCGCGCTCGATGTTCTGGCGCAGCGCATCGCTTGCCTGTGGCTCGCCGTGCACGACAAACGTACGCCGCGGCGGCTGGTGAAAGCCGCCAAGCCAGGTCATGAGTTCCGCGGCATCGGCATGTGCGGACAGGTTCTCCACCTGCTCCACCGACGCATGCACGGCGATGTCCTTGCCATGGACGCGGATGTCGCGCCGCCCTGCGGCCAGCGCTGCGCCGCGCGTACCCGCCGCCTGGAAGCCGGAAAGCAGGATGGTGTTGCGAGGGTCCGGGCCGTAGGCGGCAAGATGGTGGACCACACGACCACCGGTAGCCATGCCGCTGCCAGCCAGGATGATCTTGGGACTTCGGTCGTGGTTCAGCCAGATCGACTGCTCCATGCTTTGCACCGGGGTGGCGAGATTGCAGGCTGCGGCGCACTCTTCGCGGCTGATGCGCAGCTCTTCCGGATGCAGCGAGAAAATCATGGTCGCGTCGATGGCCATCGGGCTGTTGAGGTACACCGGCACGTCGGGGATTCGCTTGAGCTCGCGCAGGCGGTGCAGGCAGTACAGCAAGCTCTGCGTGCGCCCCACCGCGAAAGCGGGGATGATCAAGCTGCCGCCGCGGCCAATTGTCCGGCTGACTATCTCGCCGAGCACATCCAGCGGGTCGTCATCCGGATGCCGCCGGTCGCCATAGGTGGACTCCACCAGCAGGTAATCCGCCTGACGCACCATCTCCGGCGCGCGCATGACGATGTCTTGCTGCCGCCCGAGGTCGCCGGAGAAGACGATGCGCTTGCCGTCGACGAACAACGTGACGATCGCTGCCCCGATGATATGTCCGGCCCGGGCAAACTCGGCCTCTACGCCGGGCACCACCTGGAAGCGCTTGCCGAATTCCATTGGCTGGAGCCGCCGCATTGCTCGTGCAGCGTCGGCGGCAGTGTAAAGAGGCAATGCGGGCCGGTGACGCGAAAAGCCCTTGCGGTTCGCGTAATCGGCGTCTTCTTCCGCCAGGTGGGCGCTGTCTGGCAGCAGGATGCCGCACAGCTGCGCGGTGCCCATGGTGCAATACACGCTGCCGCGGAAGCCGTTGCGCACCAGCAGGGGCAAATACCCGCTGTGGTCGATGTGGGCATGGGTCAGCACCACGGCGTCGAGCTTGGCCGGATCGAGCGGCAGTGGGTCCCAATTGCGCAGGCGCAGGGTCTTGTATCCCTGGAACAAGCCGCAGTCGACCATGACTTGGTGACGGCCGGTATCGAGCAGGTACTTGGAGCCGGTGACCGTATCGGTCGCGCCGAGGAATTGCAGTTGCATGCTGGTGTCCTTTGACGCTTGCGCAAAGCCGCTGGCCCCACCACGGGTGCCGCTGGCTGATACAGGCAGTCTAGGAGGGGGAACCGAGCAGTGGTTGATCCGGATCAATCATGTGGACACACGGGTACCTACGCTTGAACAGTGTCCGGCCCCGCCGGCCGCATATGGCGTACGCGCAGGGTGCACACGCCTGGCTCCGCGCCGAGCATCCCTTGGGAAACCTCATGCAAAATCGCTCCAGCGCGTTGCAAACGGATCGCCCCCGATCTCACGAAGAACCTTACGGTACCCGGGATGGCATCGATCCGGCGCACGTCCCTCCCGGCCTGACCACCGCGCAGGCTCGTGCGCGGCTGGCGGAGGTGGGCCGCAATGTGCTGCCTCAGGCGGCCCCGAGGTCGGTTGTCGCGGTGTTTCTGCGCCAGTTCCTTAGTCCGCTTATTTACATCCTCCTGGCCGCGGCGGCGGTGTCGCTTGCATTGGGTGACCTGAAGGATGCACTGTTCATTGGGGCAGTACTGCTGATTAACGGCGTCATCGGCACCGCACAGGAGCATACGGCCGACAAGGCGACCGTGGCGCTGCGCAAGCTGGAGCAGCCCCGTGCCACGGTGATCCGGGACGGCGTGCAGCAGGAGATCGACGCAAGTACCCTGGTACCGGGTGACCTGGTGGTGCTGGAAGCCGGCAGCCGAGTGCCGGCCGACCTGGAACTGACCTACGCCATTGACCTGCAGTGCGATGAATCCCTGCTTACCGGCGAATCGTTACCGGTGCGCAAGCTCTCCGCACGTGATCCCAGCAACGCCCCAGCGAGCGCCCGCCAGTGTCTGACCTTCGCCGGCACTGTGGTGCTCCGCGGCAGGGGCCACGGCATCGTGGTGGCAACTGGCCCTGCCACGCAAATTGGCCGGATTGCGCGGGAACTGGGCCGCGAATCCATCTCGCAGCCACCTTTGATTCTCAGGCTCCAGCGTTTTTCTCGACTGATCGCGGTGGCGGTAGGCGTCGCTGTAGCGTTGCTGGTGTTGGTGGGTATGCTGCGCGGCATGGCATTGCGCGAGCTGTTCATGATGTCGGTCGGACTGGCGGTGAGCGCGATCCCCGAAGGACTGCCCGTCGCCATTTCGGTGGCGCTGGCGATCAGCATCCGGCGGATGGCAAAGGCCCACGTGATTGTGCGCAAAATGCCCGCCGTGGAGTCGCTTGGCTCCTGCACCATGATCGCCACCGACAAGACCGGCACCCTGACCATGAACGAGCTCGTCGTCACGGATGTCCGGCTTCCCGGCGGCACGGCGCTGTCCTTCGACGTCGGGCACGACCTGGACGAATGCAAGATCCGCGCCGCCGGCGCCACCGAGCAGGACGCGAGAACGCAGGTAGCGGCCCTGCTGAGGGCCGCGGCGCTGCCAAATGAGGCGCAACTATCCAGGGAGCGCGACGGCTGGACTGGCACCGGGGACAGCGTGGACGTGGCGCTGCTGGCCGCGGCGCACAAGGGAGGCACCGTAGCCAATGAGGTCCGACAGCGGTACCCCTTGGTGGCCCGTATCCCCTATGAGCCAGACCTGCGGTACGCGGCCTCGTTCCACCGGCACGAAGAGACGATCCGCGTGTTCGTCAAGGGAGCGCCCGAGACGCTGATCGCCATGTGCGACCAGGCGGATGTTCGCGGCCATGCCGTGCCGATCCGGCGCGAGGCACTGCTTCGGGAAAAGACAGCGCTGGCCGCGCAAGGACTACGCGTGCTGGCGTTCGCTGAAGGCACGATTGATGCGGAGCCGGACGGGTCCTATGGACACGGGCACCTGGTCAATCTGACCTTTCTGGGAATGGCAGGCATGAAGGATCCGGTTCGCCCAGAGGTCCCCGAGGCTATCCGACGCTGCTACAGCGCCGGCATCGACGTGGCGATGGTGACTGGCGACGATCCGTTGACGGCCAGCGCAATTGGCTCACAGGCGGGGCTGCGCTTTAACGCGGACCAGGTCGTGACGGGCGAGCAGGTGCGCCAGGCCGAGAGCGAGGGGCCGCACGGACTCGACCAACTGACCCGCCGTGCGCGCATCTACGCCCGCGTCAGTCCGGACCAGAAGCTGTCCATTGTCCTGTCGCTGGCAAGAACCGGCCATTTCGTGGCAGTCACTGGCGACGGCGTCAACGACGCTCCTGCGCTCAAGCACGCACACGTCGGTGTGGCCATGGGCCGAAAGGGAACTGAAGTGGCGAAGCAAAGCGCAGACATTGTCCTCACCGATGACAACTTTGCGTCCATCGTCAACGGCATCCATGAAGGCAGGGTGGCGTACGCGAACATTCGAAAAGTCATCTTTATGGTGGTTTCCACGGGCGCGGCCGAAATGGTTCTGTTTCTGCTGGCGATTCCCCTGGGTCTGCCAATGCCATTGCTGCCGGTGCAGCTGCTGTGGCTCAACCTCGTGACCAATGGCATCCAGGACGTGGCTCTGGCTACCGAGCACGCGGAGGGCGATGAACTGTCGTATCCGGCGCGCAAGCCCCGGGAACCGATCTTTGACCGCGTAATGATCCGCCGCATCTGCTATTCGACTCTAGTCATGGGCGTAGGGGGATTCGCAACTTTCTACTGGTTGCTCGACCGCGGCTATCCCATCGACGAGGCACGCAACCAATTGCTGCTACTGTTTGTGCTGTTTGAGAACTTGCAGACGTTTAATAGCCGTTCGGAGCGCCACTCCGTATTCCGACAGGGGGTCTTCGCCAATCCGATGCTGGTGGCCAGCGTACTGGCCGCCCAGTCATTCCATATTGCTGCCATGTACATACCTGGGTTAAGCGACACGCTCAGTCTCACACCTGTGTCGGCTACGACGTGGGCCGGGCTGTTGTCGCTCGCGCTGACATTGACGATTGCGGTGGAGCTGGACAAGTGGTGCAGCCGGCGGTGCAAGCTGTAGCGCAGAGACCGGTGCTCGCCCACTCGAGGCGCTGACCTTTGCCCCCATGGGTGCGGGCAGACTGGCCGACGCCGCCGTTCTGACGATCCGTCCCTGAAGTCGACGAATCCCTGCAAGGGCTGCTAACCCTCAGATCTCTGGAATCGTCCGCATGCGTCACTTGAAAGAGAAGGCGGAGGTGCTACTCCATTGGCGCCGGACCCGACGCCCCTTCAGGAGGGTCTCTCGCGACTTTCATTCCGACCATCCTCCGCGCCCACTCAAGTACAGGCAACAGCCGGGGCGGCAAGTGCTGCTCAGCTTCAGCAAAAGATACCCAGCGGAATTCATGGTGTTCCGGCCGGCCCAGTTCCGGGCTAATCGGCAAGACAACGTCGCCCCGGGCCGAAACCGCCAGATAATAGCGAGCCACCTTGCTGCCGCGGTTGTAGGGCTCGGTTTCGCAGTACTGCTCGCCCCACCGAAACTGCAGCCTTGTCAGGCCGGTTTCCTCTTCGGTCTCGCGCAATGCCGCCCCCAGTTCGGTCTCCTCTGGTTCAGGCAACCCCTTGGGGAAATCCCAATTTCGGTAGGCACGTAGAATGAGACAACGCCATTCGCCCGCCTCCGGCCGCAGCACAACCACGCCCGCCGATCGCTTCATTTGATGCGACATCCCGGCCTCGCCCTATTCCTATTCCCCGCTAGGGGAAGAACCGCGCTTGCGTGCTGTGGCCGACCTGGAACGCGCCCACCGACGCCGGCGCGCTGCTGGAGATCGCGGACCGCACTCGCTGCGACCCCATACCATTGCCTATTTGCTTGAACATGCACGCGACCGTCACGCCGGTCCACAGCTCGATTTGCCGAAGCTCGGAAGGTATCCCCGCCATCGCCATTGCGGCCTGCTCGAAGCGACCCTCTACACGCCGGCGGTCCAGGCGGAGGTCAGTGCGACATCAATACGGGAACGGTCAAGGACGCCAGCAACGTGCGCGTCACACCGCCGAGCACCAGCTCGCGCACGTGGCCATGGCTGTAGGCCCCCATGACGATCAGGTCAGCATTGAAATCTGCCGTGCGAGAAAGCAGCAACTCGCCGATGGTCAGATCGGAGCCCCCGGTACCGTGCTCGACCTCTACGGCAACGCCGTAGCGCATCAGCGTCCGGGCCGCGTGGCTGCAAGGCGTTGCGTCCGCGCGCATCTCCTTGGACGTGGTTTGCACGTTCAGGATCCTGACCTGCGCGCCGGCGATGAGCGGAATGGAGTCGTGCAGGGCCCTTGTCGCTTCCCGGCTGCCATTCCATGCCAGCATGACCCGCGTCCCCACCGTTGGGAATACCCCCGCCAACGGAATCACGAGCACCGGCCTGCCGGCTTCAAGTATCAAGGATTCCAAAAACTGATGCGCGACGAAGCTGCCGGGATCGCTCGGATCGTACTGTCCGGCAACGATAAGGCCGGCTTCGCGGGCTTCGCGCAGCGCCATCGCCACAGGCTCGCCCTCCACCGCACGCCACTCCGTTTCCACTGACAGCTCGCTCACTGCGGCCTCGAACCGGCGTCGCACCTCGTCGCGTACCTGGTGGCGCCGCTCGCGATCCTCGGCCATGAACTGCTCAGTACCTTGCATAGCATAGACCCACGCGGGAGCCATGAACCCTGCAAACAGCCCAATCAGCCGGCATTCGTTGGCCACGGCCAGACGGGCGGCGAGCTCCAGGCGCCGCGCTGCGCTCTGGCTGGCATCGAGGTGCACCAAAATGCTTTCATAGCGCATGGCTGTACTCCGTCGGCCTGGATGGTCCTGGATTCACTCTAGGTTGTGATGCCCAAGGACGGTTGATGGAGATCAGTGGCGCCTTCGATTGTCCGGGACGTCCAGATTGCTCGAGATTGCGATAGCCGGAACGGGGCGAGCTGCGGCCAGCAAGGGCATCGCCTGGGCGCCCACGCGCCCACGCGCCCACGCCTGACACGATTTTACATAGACCGATGACCCGTCGCCACCCTACCCATGCCGCTGGAGCGGCTGCCTCGGGCGCTGTCCGGTGGCGGGAGCAACCGCGCACCCGCCCCGGCCGCCCGGATGGCCCCCACCGACAACGGGGCCGCTGTCATCGCTTGGCTCGCGCGCTAAGCCTGCGACTGACCTCGGCATGCAGCCGGCTCACGCTATTGACATGCGCGCACCCATTCCGTGCCAGATAGGCAGTATTGAACGGTTCGTCTTTGTCGGTCGGGTCAAGCCGACCCAGCGCAAGAAAATCATCTACCGAGAGGTTGAATTCACGAAGATATTCGCGCGCATACGCATAGACCAATGATGGCGGAAATGCATCGAATCCTGCCGGCACTGGCGTGTGCGTCGTGAACACGTTCCCGGCTCCGGTGGCCCACATGGCCTCCCGGAACGAGACATTCGTGCGCTGCATGAAGCGACGGGCTCGCTCCAAGACCACCAGCGCCGCGTGACCTTCGTTGAGGTGACACACCTCCACCTCGATGCCGAGCGCTTCGAGCATGGCCCAAGCCGCCAATGCCAAGCACCACCTCCTGTAGCAGTCGCATTTCCGCCCCCCCGCCGTACAGCTTAGCCGTGATGCCGCGTTCCGCGGCACCGTTGCGCACATCGTTGCTATCGAGCAGCTATAAGCGGGTGCGTCCGACAATCGCCTGCCATACACGGACAAACAGCATACGGCCAGGCAGCCTCAGTTCAACTTTCAGCCACGCGCCATCCGCGCCGATCATCGGCTGGATAGGCAGGCTCGTCGGAGCGTTGTGGGGATAGGCTTCCCGCTGGTCCCCATTCGCATCGATGGTCTGGCAGAAATAGCCTTCCTGGTAAAGCAGTCCTATGCCAATCACTGGCGCATCCAGATCGCTAGCCGTCTTGAGGTAGTCGCCCGCCAGCACTCCGAGCCCGCCCGCGAGATAGCACCGGCGATTCTCAATCGCCCGATTGAGGTCCTGCAAGACGGTGCTGTCGCTCCCGAGTTCATCCAGACGATTTTGCGGAATGTTTTGCAGGATCACCCATGGATTGGGGCTGCGCGCCCAGAGCTCCGGATCGATGGTTTGCCACAAGACGTCCAGCGCGTGACTCCAAGTCCAGCGCAAATCGAGTGCCAGCTCCGTCAACGCAGACAACTTCTCCGGCAGGGTTCGCGGCAACGCATACACGTGGGATCATCAGCACAATAGGTTGGTTTGCAGCTGCCCGGCGCCACGCTGCTTTGGTTGGCTGCGCATGTCGGGCCGCCCCGCATATGCCGACAGACAACACCACTGCATCAGTGAAAAGGCACCGGACAGAATCGCCGTGATGGACCGTCGTACCTCCACTTGATCGGCCTGACTTTTCGCGATCACCTCGCGCTGAATGGGCGCGAACCAGTTCTCCCTCGACATTGTCGTCAGCGCCCGGAGCAAGGAATTCGCCTTATCCGCGACAGCGTAAGCAGCCACAAGACAGAGCGTGTGCAGGAGCCCCTCGGGATTGCAACGTCGGTTGCACTACACGCCGACCACACGTCCCGGCTTAATCAGGGGCAGCATTCGGTCCTCGCGAACCAGGGCCAAGCGCAGGCAGACGCATGCCCGCCAGTTCACGATAAATACACGCGTAGCTCGCTGCCGAGCGCGCCCAAGCAAAGTCGCTCGACATGGCCAGCTGCCGGAGCTCTGACCAGCGCTTAGGCCGCGTTTCATACAGGGCCAGACAGCGCGACAGCGCGAATTCCAAGGCTTCCCCCGTCGCGTCGTCAAACAAGAAGCCAGTCGCGCCGGGAGCGGGCCGGTCATGCGTGCCCGCATCGCGCACGCTGTCGGCAAGTCCGCCAACCCGCCGCACGATTGGAACCGTGCCATAACGCATGGCATACATCTGGGCCAGGCCACATGGCTCGAAACGGGACCCGTGCAGGAGAATGTCACCGGCTGCATGCAGGCTGTGCGCGTGCGCCTCATCATAGCCGATCTGCACTGACGCGCGCCCGGGAAAGCGGGTGGCCATGGACGTAAAGCCGGATTCCAGCTTACGCTCGCCGCACCCGTGCAGTGCAAATTGCAGCCGCGGGTGGCGCGCCATCATGTAGGGCAACCGCTCGAGCACCACATCGGCCATCTTCTGCGAGGTCAAACGGCTGATGAATACCGTCAGCGGTGCCGACGCATCGACATTCAGATATAGGTCCCGCTGCGCGTCGGCTTTGCATGATTGCTTTCCTCTCAAATCGTCGCGCGAGTAGTGGTGCGACAGATACGGATCGGTACGTGGATCCCATTGCTCCGCATCGATGCCGTTGAGGATGCCGACCAGATCGGCACGTCTGGCCCGGAACAGCCCCTCCATGCCGAAGCCGAACTCGGACGTGCAGATTTCGTTCGCGTACGTCGGGCTGACGGTCGTCACCTTGTCGGCGTAGCGCACTCCAGCCTTTAAGAACGAGAGTTGGCCGTAAAATTCGATGCCGTCGGGTGTCACTGTCTCTTGAGGCAGACCAAGCAGCTCTGCACGGTCGAGTGGAAAGTTGCCCTGGAAAGCCGCGTTGTGGACGGTGAATACGGTGCGTGGCCGGTGCTGGCCGTTCAGTAATAGCAGCAGAGGCACTAGCCCGGCATGCCAGTCGTGCGCATGGACGACGTCCGCACGCCAGTCGGGGATGGCCTGCCCCAGGGCCACCCGTGCGGCCGCGTGACAGAGCACGCCAAAGCGCTGCGCGTTGTCCTCCCAATCGCAGCCGCTCGGATCCTGATAAGGCGTACCGGGTCGGTCAAACAGTTCCGGACAGTCGACCAGCCAGACCGGCAAGCCGGTACCCGGCATCGAACCCGCAATCAGGTGCGCAGAGACTCCCGGCAGCAGTTCCGCAAGCTCGGCTACCTGCCGCGGCGCAACAAGGCGCTCCAAGGCTTCCGGATATGCCGGCATCATCAAGCGGACGTCGATGCCGAGTCGGGCAATCGCTTTGGGGAGCGCCCCGCAGACGTCCGCCAGGCCGCCCGTCTTGGCCAGAGGGAAGATTTCCGATGCCACCAACAACTGACGCAAGGGATCATCGCCGCATCGCGCCTGCCGGGTCGCAGCATCAGCCAAATCCGCCATGATCGCGCTCCTCAGGTCGTTTGGGTACGTGTCTAATTTTTGGCGCTGTGACCGGCGACATCAAGGACGCTATGGCATAGCCCGCATCCCGGGGGACGCGGCGCGTTGAAGGTCCAGGCTACCGGAACTCCGCGCCCCGGAGTTCGTCCCTAATCCTGGGCATGACGCCCCCCTGCTTGAGACCAGCTTGTCCATGTGAACCATGATGTTGGCGAAGGCCAAGACAAATGTCTCCTCTGGACGAATGGCTATTTGAGGCTTTCTCCAGGCATCGCACAGAACAGATTGTCGTCAAAGGCAATGGTCAGCCTAAAGGCATTCATGACATTCTCGTTCGGAGAATGGTGGCGCAGAGTGCATGGCAGGCACCAAATTCTTGCGCGTCTGGCCGAGCCATCGCCGGGCGCGGCCGTCCTTCAACCATGGGAACCAGACTTGACGGCAGGAGTGAAGACTGGGCGAATTGGCTCGATGCGACGACCCCTTGGCTGCACATTCAGCATAGGTCGCGGAATAGGCTGCGTTTGCCCACGGCCAGAAATCAGATGAACTGCCCGCAAAGCCCCGAGAGTACGGATGACTGATGTGGATCAACTTCGAATCTTGCAGCGCTCCTAGCCTTAACTTGCCGCTCAGTGGGTTTCGCCCTTCGCGGGCGAACGCAGTCCCGTTCCCGTCCGTATGGATATCAGGTGAGAGTGGCGTTGGAGGCAGGCGGCACAAACGGATGTGACGATATGCTCGTGCCATTTTCTGACCCATAGGCTTGGGGGTGCCGTGATGAAAGACTCTTCAGCGTTGGACAAACGAAGCACCACCACGGTCTCCAGCGTCTGGCGCACCATGTTCCCGCCCGCACAATGGCTGCCGAGTTACCAACCGCAATGGCTGGCGCATGACGCCATCGCGGGTGTGACGCTGGCCGCATATGGTATCCCGGTGTCGCTGGCGTATGCATCCCTTGCGGGATTGCCGCCGCAGTACGGAATTTACTGCTACTTGGCCGGTGGGTTGTTCTATGCATTGTTCGGCTCGTCGCGTCAACTTGCAGTCGGGCCAACCTCTGCGATTTCGATGCTCGTCGGCGTCACCGTAGCGGGCATGGCCAATGGAGATCCCAGCAGGTGGGCGTCGATTGCGGCGCTGACTGCTCTCCTGATCTCTGCCATGTGCGTCCTGGCGTGGCTTCTACGGCTGAGTTCGCTGGTCAATTTCATCAGCGAAACGATACTGCTCGGCTTCAAAGCCGGTGCGGCCCTGACCATCGCGCTTACCCAGCTGCCAAAACTATTCGGGGTCAAGGGAGGCGGCGAATTTTTCTTCGAACGGATTGCAGTACTTGCACAGCAGGTGCCGGAGACCAACCTCGCGGTGTTCGGATTCGGCCTGGGCGCGATCGCTGTACTGCTTCTCGGGGAAAAATTCCTTCCGGGCCGGCCGGTAGCACTGTTCGTCGTGGTAGTTTCGATCGCGCTGCTTTCACTGACATCACTCGGCGGACTCGGCTTCAAGGTCGTCGGCGCCCTGCCGCAAGGCTTGCCGGAATTCCGTCTGCCAGACTTGCGGCCACGCGATGTGGACGGAGTGATTCCTCTGGCGTTCGCCTGCCTATTGTTGTCCTATGTGGAAAGTGTGTCAGCGGCACGCGCTCTTGCTCAATTGCACGGCTACGACATTGATCCACGCCAGGAACTGCTTGGCCTTGGCGCGGCAAATCTGGCTGTGGGATTTTTTCAGGGCTATCCGGTCGCCGGCGGCCTGTCCCAATCGTCGGTCAACGACAAGGCTGGCGCTAAGACGCCGCTTGCCCTGGTATTTGCTTCGGGAACGATCGGACTGTGCCTGCTGTTCCTGACCGGCCTGCTGGCCAACCTACCTAGTGTCGTCCTGGCAGCTATCGTACTAGTCGCGGTCAAGGGTCTAATCAACATCCGCGAACTACGCCACGTATGGCGCGTGAGCCGATTCGAATTCGTGGTGTCCATGGTGGCGTTTGCCGCAGTCCTGCTGCTGGGCATCCTGAAAGGCGTGGTCGTGGCGGTGCTTGTATCCATGCTACTAATCATCCGTCGCGCCGCCCACCCGCATGTAGCATTTCTGGGACGCATTCCCGGGACGCGAATGTATTCCGATATCGAGAGGAATCCGGACAACGAACTTGTCCCGCATATCCTGATTTTCCGTGTTGAGTCATCGCTGCTTTACTTCAACGTCGAGCATGTGCGTACGGTAGTTTGGCAGAAGATTCACAGCACCGCCGAGCCGCTCCGTTTGGTGGTGTGTGATCTTTCGATTTCCCCCGTCGTTGACCTGGCAGGGGCCCGCATGTTGGCTGCGCTGCATGAAGAACTCCAAGGTGCCGGCATCCCTCTGCGCCTAGTTGCAGCACACGCCGAAGTGAGGGACATCCTTCGTGCTGAAGGGCTCGAAGAGCGTCTTGGCTACTTCGGGCGCCGCATCTCGGTGGCGGACGTAATCGACGGATTCCGGGCGCCCGAAGCATCGGTTATCGCACCAGGAGGCGCGGCGGCGCCAACAGCGGCCTAGCATAGACTCATCGGCACGGCCAGACCAGCAGTCGTGGATTGGTGGCTGTGGCGCGGCCCGCTGAGTCCGGTACAGGCGGAGACAGCCTGACAGAAGGAGAATGTCATGAACAAGCCCGAAAAAATCAAAAACCTGGCCGCCGTATCCGAAGCCCACTCGTCCTACCTCAGCGCCGACGAGCGCGCAGCCAAAGGTCGAGCATTGCGCGACACCGTACCCCGCGTGTCGCAGTCCGGCTGGACGCCGGCAGCAAATCGCCACGATCCGGTCAAACTTCTGGACGAATCCAATGCGGGACGGATTCTCGAACTGATACCGATCCGCTTTGGACGTATGGCGGCTTCTGCCTTCGCCTTCTATCGCGGTGGGGCTGCCTTGATGGCAGCCGATCTTGCCACCACGCCCGCCAGCGGGATCCGCGTACAGGCATGCGGAGATGCGCATCTGATGAATTTCGGCGGATTCGCTACACCAGAACGCAACGTGATCTTCGATATCAACGATCTCGACGAGACGCTTCCGGCCCCTTTCGAATGGGACCTCAAGCGTCTTGCCGCCAGCGTGGCGATCGCTGCCGAGCATCTCGCGCTGCCGAAGAGCGACGCCGCGCGTGTCGTCACTGACCTTGTACTCGAGTATCGCGAACGGATGTTCAACTACGGTTGGATGCGCGCGCTAGACGTCTGGTATGACCGGATCGACCTGCAGAAGTATGAAGACCGCAGCGGTGATCCCGACATCGTTGCCGCGGCCCGCAAGCGGCTTGCACAGCGAATTGAGGCCGAAAGGCGCAAGACGGTCCCCGACCATCTGTATCCAAAGCTGGTGTCTGCGGAAGGAGAAAAGCCCAGAATCAAGGATGAGCCACCCCTGATCTTCCACCCGACCGAGGAAATGGCGCCCGGCCTTGCGTCGGGCTACGCCGAAGCCATTGCCTCATATCGGGAAAGTCTTGCCGAGCATACCCGAGTGCTCTTTGACCGATTCCACTTCTTCGACATGGCCATCAAGGTGGTCGGTGTCGGGAGCGTTGGCACGATGTGCGGCGTAGGCCTGTTTCTTGCCGCGGATAACGATCCGCTGTTTCTGCAGGTAAAGGAAGCCCGTGCTTCTGTCCTGGAACCTTACGCAGGAAAGAGCTTGCATTCCAATCACGGCCAACGCGTCATCATTGGCCAGCGTCTCATGCAGACTGCTAGCGACGTCTTCCTGGGGTGGACCCGGGGAAAAAACGGACGCGACTTCTATATACGCCAGTTGCGTGACATGAAACTGTCGGCGGTCATCGAAGATTGGGATACCGGCATGCTCAGGCAATACGGCCGGATGTGCGCACACGCCCTCGCCCGAGCGCATGCCCGTTCCGGCGATGCCGCTATGATCGCTGGTTACATGGGGTCAGGACAAACCTTCGACGACGCGATCTGCGAGTTCGCGACCGAGTACTGCTCTCAGAATCGGAGCGACTATCGAGCGTTCCTGGCCGCCATTCGCAAAGGACGCATCGAGGCGCGAATGGAGCAAGAGTAAGACCGTACCCCCCTGCTGCGCAACAGCACCCATGAGGAGCCGGCAGGGATGTATACGGCATCAAGCTTGCGATGCATCAATGGGCCAATGCGCATACGACCTACGCTTCAGAACAGGCGGAGCTATATTGCGCGCCTTGTCCGCCAAGGCAGGAGGATTGCCATGACCGCGATGCTGCAGTCTGGAAACGAGGAAAGCCATCATCGATCACTTGCCATGCACGCTAGCAAGGTTATGCGTACGGCTGCCGCTGCGTTGCTTCTTGCTACCGCGCCGCTTCTCCACGCACAGACCCTCGCGGCGCATCCAAAGCCGCCGGAAATCCACCAATCCTCTGGCGTCCGGTATGTCTCGGGCGGGATCGGGAGCGAAGCCGTGCGGCAAATGCAGGCTATCTCCGGCCAATTCAATGTGCGGCTCAGCTTCCAGGATCCTTCGGAAGGCAGGCCCGTCTCTGGCGTCATGCTGATCCTGGCCAACGAGAAGGGCAAACGACTGCTACGACTGGTCACGGACGGTCCCCTGGCCTATCTCAAACTCCCTCATGGCAGCTATTACCTGACGGTGATCTATCAAGGGGCCGATCATGAGCAGTGGATCACGGCCGAAGACGAACCGATGGATCTCACATTTCTCTTTAACCTGATCGATCTGGAACAATACTGGCTACAAGCAGGGAAACACACGCCCCAGTATCCGACTCCGACATAAACAGGCCTCAAGGCGAAGAACACCGGCTGCCAGGCCGGCGCGTGCGGTGACAGCATAACGCATGCAAAGCCGACACCCCTTATTGCGGGCCAATGGCCTGCCATCTTGATGATGTAACCAAAATTCCGGGATCTTTCGCATCCTATAGTCGGTGCCTTGCCGAAAGTGGAGACTGCAATGGTGGGTTCAAGAATGAGCATCGCGTCGCCGGCCCGTTCCACTCCGAACGGATTGATCACCCTGCTGTTTCACCTGAGTCACGCAGCCTCTCAGGGGCAGCTCGATCCCGTTCTCGTGCGTGATCTTGGCAAACGTATCTACATCGAGATTGATGCATGCAGGACAGACGAAGCCAAGAGCCAGGTCGAGTTGAAACTGCTGTCCGAGGCAATGTTCAGGTTCGAGGATACTTTGCTGGCGGCGCGAAGCCACATGCTGCTCGCGTCGATCCGGCGTTTAGGGAGCACTGAACGTCCGCATCCTGAAGCGGATCGAGGTGCCGGCCACCATGAAGGTGGCCCGCCAATCCCGACCAACCGGCCGCCCAATCCTTCGCCCGTCACGGGCCGCTGCACGGATCATCTCGAGCCGCTCGCCACTCTCGATCAAGGTGATTCCCCCTTGTGATAACGCATGGATCAGCCCTCTCGCCGGGCGACGTAATCACTGCAGGGCGGACAGAGGCTTTTGCGATTCGTCAGGGAACGGTTCGGAATATTGTTTGATATGAAGCACGAGGGTGAGGTCCCTGCAACCTTCAACTGGCTCCTGGCAGCAGCATTGTGGGACGCCGATCCGTTCAACTATTTGGCTGATAAGCAACGCCTGCCGGCGTTGTTTGATTCTGGAGAATTATCATGGTCACTTCCACTATGTCGCTCGCGCCCACCCTCGTTTCACGAACGTACACTGTCGGTCGCGCCCTTCTCGGCTCTCTTTTCTTATTTTCCGGTCTCCTGAAGATTGGCAACTTCGCGGCCTACTCTGCGTGGATTGCCAGCGCTGAACTGCCGAGCCCGGATCTGCTGCTGGTGCTAACCATCGTGATTGAAATTGGTGGCGGACTGACCGTGATCTCGGGCTGGAACGCGCGGTTGGGCGCGCTGCTTCTTGCACTGTTCCTGGTGCCGACGACCATCATTTTCCACGGCTTCTGGCGCGCCGATCCCGCAGATATCCTGAATCAACTTAATCACATTCTGAAGAATGTCTCAATCCTGGGCGGCATGCTCGTTGTATTCGCCATTGAATCGTCACGTATGCAAGCACGAGCCGCATAGCCGCTAGGGATGGTGTTCTGAAGTCGCGAAGTCCGATGCGCTCAGACGAGGCCTTACCCAAACAATTGGCGCATGAAGCAAGCTACCTGACTTGGTGACCCTGGGCTATGACGATATCGTCATGTCCAGGGCGTCTGCTGGGGCCGGTCGACGCGAACAATGGGATCCTGATATTCGGCGCCTTGACCCGGTGATGACGGCTGGGGGATGGCCGTGATCAAGCACGACATGGCGCGGCTACAGCAGGGCGAACGGTCGTAGGTCAGGAAGGCAGAAGCCGCGATTACGAGCGCTTTGTGGTGCCAGAGAGTCGTGGTGGCTCCATTGAGTTTTCAGCAGGCGGTCAACCTTTTACAAAGATGATCCCGGCGCCTAAGCTTTTTTACGTGTGCACGCACCGATTCCCCAACCACGATCATGCCCACTCCAAGCCACGCGAAGATGTCGAACGCCAATCGCGAATGGCGGAAAGTTCGAACAGGCGATTCTCGTCTTGCAAGGTGGCGGCCCACTGGGCGCAGATCAGGCAGGTATCTACGCAGCTTTCGCAGAAGCCGGCTTGATGCCTGACTGGATTGCACGTGTATCGTGCTCACGCCCGCCCCCCTTCCGATCCAGCTGCCCGGCTTCGCCGGCCAGAAGGAGAGCACGCCATGAGCAATGAAGCAGAGAAGAACCGGCTCGATGAAGCGCAGGCGGGCCGGGCGGCCTGGAAGAAATGGGGGCCCTACCTTAGCGAGCGGCAATGGGGCACGGTGCGCGAGGACTACAGTGACAACGGCGACGCCTGGAACTACTTCTCCCATGACCAGGCCCGCTCGCGCGCCTACCGCTGGGGCGAGGACGGCCTCGGCGGTATCAGCGACGACCACCAGGTGTTGTGCTTCGCGCTTGCCCTGTGGAATGGGCGCGATCCGATCCTGAAGGAGCGCGCCTTCGGCCTGGCCAACGGCGAAGGCAATCATGGCGAGGACGTGAAGGAGTACTACTTCTATCTCGACTCCACGCCGACGCACTCGTACATGAAGTATCTGTACAAGTATCCTCAGGCCGCCTATCCATACACCGACCTCGTCGAGACCAACCGCAGCCGCGGCAAGCATGAGGCCGAGTACGAGTTGCTGGACACCGGCGTGTTTGACGACAACCGGTATTTTGACGTCTTTGTCGAATACGCCAAGGCGGCGCCTGAAGACGTGCTGGTGCGAATCAGCGTCTTCAACCGCAGTCCGGACGCGGCGCCGCTGCACCTGTTGCCGACCCTGTGGTTCCGCAACACGTGGTCGCAGCCGGGGGGCGGTTCGAAACCGATCCTCGAGCGCGTCGATTTCTCCGGGCAAGCGGCGGTCCGCGCCCGTCACAGCGACCCGTTGTTTCTGGAATCGCTGGACGAGTATTACCTTTACTGCGACCCCGACGTGCCGCTGCTCTTCACCGAGAATGAGACCAACAACACCCGGCTGTTCGGCACGGGCAATGCGTCGCCTTACGCGAAGGACGGCATCCACGACTTCATCGTGCATGGCGATGCCGCGGCAGTAAACCCCGCGCAGCAGGGAACCAAGGCAGCGCCCCACTATCAGCTCAACATCGGCGGTGGTGAGTCGCAAGTCGTGCGTTTACGGTTGACGACCCAGGCGCCGGGTGCGGCGTCCGCGCCCTTCCATGATTTCGACGCCGTGTTCGCCACCAGGCTGGAGGACGCCGATGCCTTCTACGCGTCGATGACACCGCTCGCAATTCGCGACAACCCAGACCGGGTGAGCGTCATGCGCCAGGCGCTTGCCGGCATGCTCTGGACCAAGCAGTACTTCTATTATGACCTCGGCGTCTGGCTCGACGAGCACGGCGCAGGTGGCCGGTTGCCGAAACCGGAGCGCAGGCGGGTACGCAACAGCGAATGGGCGCACATGTTCAACGACGACATCATCTCGATGCCGGACAAATGGGAGTATCCCTGGTACGCCGCGTGGGACTTGGCCTTTCACATGATTCCGCTGAGCATGGTCGACCCCGACTTCGCCAAGCAACAGCTTGACCTGATGCTGCGCAACGACTATCTGCATCCGAACGGCCAACTCCCCGCTTACGAGTGGAATTTCGGCGATGTCAATCCGCCCGTGCATGCCTGGGCGACGATGCAGCTTTACGTCCTCGACAAGGAGCGTCACGGTGGCAGGGGCGACATCGAATTCCTCAAGTACGCCTTCTCCAAATTGCTGGTCAACTTCACCTGGTGGGTCAACCGCAAGGACCGCACCGGGGCCAATGTCTTCGAGGGCGGCTTTCTCGGGCTCGACAATATCGGCGTGTTCGACCGCTCGTCGCCACTGCCCACGGGCGGTTACCTGGACCAGGCCGACGGTACCGCGTGGATGGTGTTCTTCAGCCAGCAGATGCTGCGCATCGCGGTCGAGCTTGCGTTGCAGGAGCCGCTCTACGAGGAGTTCGTCGAGAAATTCTTCCAGCACACGGTGTTCATTGCCGGCGCGCTGGACAGCGTTGGCGAGCGGAACGATGAAATGTGGGATGAAGAGGATGGCTTCTTCTACGATGTGCTGCGTTTCCCGGACGGTAACGCCACGCGCCTCAAGGTGCGCTCCATCGTCGGGCTGCTGCCACTGGCCGCGGTGGCGGTGTTCGAAGAAGATCTCCTCACCAGGCTGCCGAAGTTCCGCGAGCGTGCCAGGCTTTTCCTGGGGCGCCACCCCGAGCTCGCCGCCAACATGCATCTGCCCCAGCAGCCCGGCGTAGCCAACCGGCGCATGCTGGCAATCGTTGGCGAGCAGAAGCTGCGCCGCATTCTGGCCCGCATGCTGGATGAAGAGGAATTCTTTAGCCCGCATGGCATCCGCGCGCTGTCGCGCTTCCACCTCGAGCACCCTTACGTCTTTCACCACGCGGGCCAGGAGTATCGCGTGGCCTACGTGCCGGGCGATTCCGACACTGGCATGTTCGGCGGCAATTCCAACTGGCGCGGGCCGGTGTGGATGCCGATCAACTACCTGCTCTACACCTCGCTGATACGCCTGTATGCCTATTTCGGCGAGGACTTCAAGGTCGAGTGCCCGACTGGGTCTGGCCAGATGATGACGCTGCTCGAAGTGGCGCAGGAATTGGGCGAGCGCCTGAGCCGGATCTTCCTGCGCGACAGCGATGGCCGCCGACCAGTGTATGGCGCGGCGAACAAGTACCGCGACGACCCGCACTGGCGCGACCTCGTGCTGTTCTACGAGTATTTCCACGGCGACACCGGCGCCGGGATCGGCGCCAGCCACCAGACCGGCTGGACCGGCTGCGTCGCGCGCATCATTCAGGGGAATGCCATGCTATCGAAGGACTTGCTGCTAACGCCGGGCGCGCAGGTGGCGACCTTGCGTGCGCTGAGAGCCGCGCACAGGGGCCCGGAGTCTACAACCCAAGGCATTCCTGTCAATCCCGAGAAGGCCACCTAGGCGACCCAGGCCAATCAGCCGCGAAGGGCGAAGAAACCTGCGGAGCCAACGAGCCGCGCTTACCCAGCAACCGAACGAAGAAGTACGCCATGGAGAGCTACTACGCCAACAGAAACCTGCCCCAGCCGGCGATCCCAACGCTGAAATCTCTGGACTTGCCAAAAGACCAGACAGCGCGGTTGACGGGCGCCAATTCTGGGATCGGCCCCGCCATCGTTGTCGCGCTCGGCCGGGCAGGCGCCAACGTGATAGTCCGACGTGGCCAACCCTGCGGACACCGAGCTGGTGGACGAAGGAATTCGCGGCGGCGGGCAGAGCGCGATCACCGCACCCGCCGAATAGCCGATGAGGCGCAAGTGCAAGCCATGTTCGCTGCGGCGGAGCAAGAGTTTGGCACCGTCGACATCCTCGTCAGCACTGACGGCATGGGGCGCAACGCGCCGTTCCACGAGATGAGCGTGGCCCAATGGACGCGGTGATCAGCGTCAACCTTCCTGGCACCCTTCTGCGCGCGCGAGGCCGTTCGTGAGTTCCTCCGGCGCGGCGTGCGCCCGGGCGTTTCCGTAGCGACCGGCAACACCATCTTCCCAAGTTCGGTGCACGAGCTGATTCCGTGGACTCGCCACCTCAATTACGCAGCCTCCAAGGACGGGCTGATGCCGCTGATGAAGAGCCTGGCGCGGGAACTCGCCAAGAAGCGCATCCGTGTCATTTCCATAGCGCGGGGCGCGATCCGAACGGCGATGAACGCTCCGGCATGGTCTACGCCAGAGGCCTATGCCGGACTGATGAAGCTCGTGCCGTACAAGCGCATCAGGGAGAGCGGGGAGATCGGCCGTGCCGCGGTCTGGCTAGTGTCGGATTTCACCGACTACATTGTCGGCACGACGCTTCTCATCGAGGGCGGGATGACGCTGTATCCTTGGTTCCAAAGAGGGGATTGACGACTGTGCTGACACCTCGCTATCCGGCACTTTACCAGCTCAACACCCGGGTCAGGATGACCGAGTTGTCGCTGTCGCTCGGCCATGCAGTCACGCTGGATGACATTACCGACGCCGAACTGGACCGTCTGGTGGAGATGGGTTTCGACTGGCTCTGGTTGCTGAGCGTTTGGCAGACCGGGCCTGCCGCGCAGCGCATCTCGCGCAGCAGCGCGGCGTGGCGGCATGAGTTCGAGCAAACGCTGCCCGACCTGTGCGAGTCGGATATCGCCGGCTCCGGCTTTGCGATCACGCGTTACTCCGTGCACCGCGACCTCGGCGGCGACGAAGCGCTGGCGCGCCTGCGCACGCGCGCGCGACAGCGCGGGCTGCGCCTGATGCTCGATTTCGTGCCGAACCACATGGCCCCGGATCACGCGTGGACCGACGAGCACCCGGACTATTTCGTCCATGGCAGCGAGGAGGATCTGGAGCGTTCGCCCCGCAACTATTGCCGCGTGGCAACGAAGAACGGACCGCTGCTGCTTGCCTACGGCAGGGACCCATATTTCGACGGCTGGCCCGACACTCTGCAGCTCAACTACGGCAATCCGCACTTGCAACAAGCGATGATTGGCGAACTGGAGCGCATCGCCGACCAGTGCGACGGCGTGCGCTGCGACATGGCCATGCTGGTATTGCCCGAGGTGTTCGAGCGTACTTGGGGCATCCGGCCCGACCTGTTCTGGCCGAAGGCGACGGGGTCAGTGCGGCGCCAGCATCCCGGCTTCCTGTTCATGGCTGAGGTCTACTGGGATATGGAATGGACGCTGCAGCAGCAGGGCTTCGACTACGCCTATGACAAGCGCTTGTACGACCGCTTGCGCGAACAGCGCGCCCGCCCCGTGCGCGAGCATCTGGGCGCGGACATGGCCTATCAGGACAAGCTGGCGCGCTTTCTGGAGAATCACGACGAGCCGCGCGCGGCTTCGACCTTTGCACCCAAAGTCCATGCGGCTGCCGCGGTGCTGACTTTCCTCTCGCCGGGCTTGCGCTTCTTCCACCAGGGACAGTTCGCGGGCCGGCGCACGCGTATCTCGCCGCATCTGGTCCGCGCCCCGGAGGAAGCGGTGGACGGAGTGCTCGCGCAGTTCTATGACCGGCTGCTTGCCGTGTTGCGCCAACCGCTGGTTCGCGATGGAAACTGGTCCTTACTGGAATGTGTTCCGGTCTGGGCCGACAACACTACGTCGGACAATTTCATCGCGTTCCGCTGGGTACGGGCGCCTCACGAGTGGATGTTCGTGGCCGTAAACTACTCGCCGCAGCAAAGCCAATGCTTCATGCGTACGCCCTTTGCCGAACTGAGGGGGCGGACCGTACGACTCCAGGACCGCCTCAGCCCGGCTGTCTATGATCGACCGGGCGAAGACCTGCGCGCCCGTGGCCTTTTCCTGGACATGCCGCCCTGGGGCTACCACGTCTTCGACTTGCAATGGGTTGATTGACAGGGAAAGTTGGCCGCGCTGGGACGGCATCAGCTGGTTTCGGAGGGCGCCCCGTCAAACCAGCCGGCGGCGCACGATCGCTGTCTCTGGCGCGGTCGCCACCGCATGGCTGCGAGTGTCGGACGCGCCCTATCGCTATTTGCTTCTCTTGATGTTGGCAGTGCAGTGCAACTTCATTTGGTTGGGGATACACGGCATCTACACCGTTAGCGGGTTCTTCTCCAAGTTCGTGGCCGGATCCTTCATGTCCGGCAGCGCGCAGACAGGAGAAAACTCGCTTGGAGGCAAGATGCTCTGACAATGTGGGACTAACCTTGCTTGTATGAGAATCTGGATCAGTTCAACCGGCTGTGCTGACCGCGAGGACTCATCACGCCAATTGAGCCAAAGAACTCTTTCTTCATGCTCCAGGGAGGTTATGCGGCGGACTTTATCCTGGGTCTGACTGTCGAGTCGCTCAATGGCGTGCGCAATCGCTCGATGGCTGGCGGCGCGCTGCGGGAGGCGGACCCTGAGTTTCGTCGCGTGCTCGCGTTGATGCGCGAAGTGCAGGCCGCAGGATCGGGAGCAGGCAGAGTATGCACCACCAGTTGAGAATTGTTCTCACAATGACCTCCTACCGCCCGAAAACCGCCGTATCAAGCCGCGCCCTTTTGTCATTGCCGCACGGCCTTGCCAAGGCACTGATCGCCCGCCGAATGGGCCTCGGACAGCTGTCCCGGCCGGCCGCTCACTTCGCTACTGGTCTGTACCGGCCCCGAGCCGTTTGACGTTTGACGTTTGACGTTTGACGTTTGACGTTTGACGCTGGAAATATAATATGCCCCTGCCAGCCACAGTCGGCGGTGTACTGGCACACATTACCGTCTTGGCCGACTTGGACATCGTTGTTTTTCATGCCACTACAGCGCTGCCAACTGCGGCCTGAATGCCACGCTTATGCGGACGGTTGCGACTGCCGGCAACCGGCATTTCCTATTCCACATAGAAGTGATTCTCAACAATGGCCGCCTTGACTGCGATCTGCATGTCAGTGCGGAGACAGCTACTTGACGGGATGCTGTAGTGCAAGCCGTGTCAGCCGATTGGCCAAGGCCCGTGCCAGGGCATATGGCAGGCAGATCAGTACGGGACCGATAACCACTGCTGCGCCGGGATGCACCTGCTTATAGATGAGCAGTTGCGCCACGGCGTCCAAGCTGACTCCCATGGCCAGCAGATCCCTGACGGCCGACAGCCAGTCACGAAGCAGCGCCTTTCGATTGGCGGCATCCGTTATCAGGGCATACAAGAAGGGAAGGCGACCCGCCCGGGCATCGGCCCAGCCGGCACGACAGCCCAGCAGGATGGCGATGGCCGGCTGCAGGATGAATCTCAAGCGGCCGGGGCCGGTGAACCGCTGGGGCAGCTCCGTGATGAACTGCTTTGAGAACAGATAGATGCGGCCGGTTTCGAAGGTGTCCATCACCGCTGAAGGTAGTGCGGCAAGCAGGATGAGCACGGCGATGATGGTCACGATGGTGCTGATGGTGCGGCGCTTGAGCTTCATGGCTACGCCTTCGGCTTCCTGCATGCCTGGTAGCATGCGACAGCGTCCTCCAGCCGCGGAAACACCCGCTCCGGCCCCAGCGCCTCGCCCAACGGCGATCGCTGCACAATGGCCAGCACCCCCGGAGTCAGGCCCACCAGCCACAGCTCCCTGCCGTTCTCTCTCGATTTCTTCTCGGCCGCAGTCAGCATCTTGAGTGCCGTGTACTCAAGGTCGAACACGGCTCGAAGGTCCAGCACGACAACGCTCGGGTTGGCTTCGGCGACCAAAGATGCAATCTGGTGGGCCAGTCGTTCCGCGTTGGCGAAGAAGATACGGCCCTCCGGTCTCAGGAGCAGCAGGCCGGGAAATCGCTCGTCATCAGGATGCTCCGGCGAAGCCGGCCGGAACAGACCGGTGCCCTGCTTGCGTCCGAGCACAAGCAAGGGCGGGTTGGATACCTGGTGGGCCAGCGCCAGGAGGGACACCGCAATCGCCACAACGATGCCCTGCAGCGTCCCGAGCAGCACGACACCGACCATCGCCGTCAATGCCCACAGAAACTCCGTGCGCCGCACGGCGAGGATGGCCTGGAACTCGGCAGGATTGATCAGGCCAACCGAATAGACGATCACGACCGCAGCCAGGGTCGCATGTGGCATCTTGCCGATATACGGCGCAAGCAACAGCATCGTGCACAGGGTCGCCGCCGCCGTGACCAGTGCCGCCACCTGTGTACGCGCACCGGCGAGGCGGTTGACCGCCGTCTGTGTCGTGCCACCGCCACCCGGCATGGCCCCCAAGAAGGCGCCGCCCAGATTGGCCAACCCAGTGGCGAACAATTCCCGATTCGCGGCGGGCATGGACTCGTCGTTCTGGACAAAAGCCCGACCCGCCGCAATCGTTTCGGTGAAGCTCATCAGCGCGATGCCTACGGCCGCCGGCCAGAGTGCCCTGACCATGGAAAGGTCAGGCATGGTCAGGGCCGGAAGGCCGGTCGGGACATGGCCAACGACTTCCACGCCATGGCTCCCCTGGCCGAGCAGTGAGACGCCGGCTATCCCTGCAGCCACGGCAATCAGCGGCGCCGGTGCTTTCGGCCAAAAATGTTCCATCGCCACCTGCATGCCCACCGTAAGGAGACCTACGCACAGCGTCGTGAGGGACGTGTGAGGCAGGCCAGCCCCAATCGCCAGCAGGTTGTGGCCGAATGATCCCTTGGTAAAGTGAATGGCCAACAACTTGGGCAACTGGTCCACCACGATCACGATGGCGATCCCTGCCTTGAATCCAGTCAGGACGGGGTCGGAAATGAAGTTGCCGACAAAGCCGAGACGCAGCAGGGAGGCGAGCACGAGAATGACGCCCACCAGCAGCGTGAGCGTGGCCGTAGCCGTCAGCAGCGCGCCCAGATTGCCATGCCCGACCTGGATGGGCAGCCCTGCGACCGTTGCGTAGGCCAGGGCCTTGGGAATTACCACGGCCGCGACGGTCAGCCCTGCAATGACGTCCGGTTTAAGCCACGCCTTGCGGTACGCACGCAGCCAGTCCGGCGCGGCGAGGTGAGGGCCGTCGGCAACTGGCTGGGTGCTTTCGTGAAGCATGTAAATCTCCGATGGATTACTACGCCGGCCATGGCATCGCGGCACGCTTTCGCGCTCCAGCCTGGATCTCGGTCTCCACCTTGGTCCGCCCCTCCCAGATTGCGCGGATGAACGCGCGTAGTCGCTGCGGTTCTGCGAACTGTATTCGGTCGCAAACTCGCCGATGGCGTCATCAAAGGCCTGGCCGGAGCTCATGTAGCCGACGATCATCGCGGCATCGCCGGCGCGCGCGTGCGCGCGGGCCGGGCGTGTGCGTACATCACATCCGTACGGGGGCATCTTCACTATAGGAACTGCCATGGGCGCCCGATTGATCTGGCGTAAGTTTCGTGCGATCCCGGTTTCTATACACCGCGCCTTGACGGGTGACAGCCCAAATCACGGCTGGGCCAGCCACGCAAGACGACGCGACACCCCGGCGATTGGGCGGCAACGGGAAGCCTATTGCCGCACCCAGTGCGAGGCAGAACGTATGAACTGCGTGAGATCATCAATGCCTTGCACTATTTGGTACGTTAAGGTTGGGGCATGGCGCATGCTTCCAAGGACTTGCCGCCGCGTCGCCCACCACCCATGACTTTTTCAAACAGGCTCAGTACGGTGGGGATGATATCGGCGTCCGGACAGCGATGGCCGCGATAGGGTGAGCCAGACAAGCCGCGTCGTCGCCGCAGCCTTTGTGGTGGTCGGCGGCCTCTTGTTTTCTGCTGCTCACTTACTTGGTGTATCGCCAGTCCCTTGACGCGCGAGCGCATAGAGGATTCACTCAACTTTTTTCTTGGAGCTGACTGCCGCGCCTGTTGGTTCATCGCATTCCATTACGGACCTCCCGCAACACCTCGTCGAAAGTGTCGACGCGGATCAGGCCTAACCGCGGAAACTCCAAGTCGACGATGACATAGAGTGTCACCGTCAGCGAGGCCACGAAAAATAGCGCATGCAACCAGTTTCGAGGACCGCGGCTGGCCATCCCATAGCCCGCGAACAACGCTCCAACCCAGCAAAGCGCGAAGAGCATGCCGAAGATGACGCTGGGCGGATGCTCCTTTGTTGAGGCAAGCCGGGTAGCTGCCGTATCGAATGCTGCATTGAGCGCAGGCAACAGAAGCATGGTGGCCGCAGGACTAGCAGTTCGCTGGGACTCCTCTACGGATCTTGTCCAGAGGCGCTCGCGCTGCACGTCCGAACGAGCCAAGGCAGCATCGACGCGTTTGCGGTCGGGGACTGCTCGATAGGCGTCAAGCCGGGCATCCAGATATTGCCTGAATATCTCCTGCAGCTCACCACGTGCTTGTTGCGGCAGCAGGTCCAGACGCAGGTAAGCAGTGCCGATGTCGTTGGCTTCCTGGACGATCAGCGTACGCCGCATATCAAAGCGGCTCGCCGCCCCGGAAAACGTGAAGGCAATCAATAGCCCAAGCAGTGCAAATATTGCGCTTGCGACCGCGCTCACGCCCGTTGTCTCCGGTTCGCGACCGGAGGCAACATGCCATTGCCACACCAATCGGCCGAGCTCCAGAGCAATCATGATACTTGCGAACAAACCGACCGCAAACACCAGCCAGCCGGCCCAACCGGCACCATCCAGTAGGAATGCCAAAATCCCCTCCGGTGTTTTGCCGCGCGATGCGCGCTTTCAACATTGACGACGGTGTGGAACGCTAGATCCAAATTTCGCCACCGTCTGTGCCCTTCCTCACAGACGTCCGGTAGCCAGATGACACTAACGCCTGAACGTCGGCGCTACGGCATAAGCCAACGCCTGTAGCGCGAAGCCGGCCGGCGCGCGACAACTCTCCGGCAGCGACAGTTAAGACTTCGGTCTGTTCGGCCATCTCAAGCGCGTCATCTGTCTCAATGTCAAGGTAGCGCACAGTGCTTTCGAGCCTGTTGGCAAAAAGGCTCGACTATCTCCCGCGCGGAGATAAATCCTGTGTTCACTGGAAACCCCTGTCCGGCGCGGACTTGCCATATGGCTGCTCGACATTGGCATTCTCCCTTGCAGGCACTTTCGCCTGACTGGAGACGATCGTGGAACATTCGATGACTTCGACAACCGATGCGCGCCAGGTGATCACTCGGCAATCGGTTGTGCACCCAGATGTCACCCTACTGAGCAACACTTTCCGCGGCCCGAGGCTTCAAGGTTCACATACCATGTGGAACCACTATGGCATCTGGTAGTCAGCGGAACGGCCGCAAGCGCTGCACCTCGGGTGCCACTACTTGGCGGCGGCGGGCTGCACAGACACCGCTACGGCTTCCGTATAAACCGCCTCAACCCGGTCGCCCTTCTTGATGGTCTTGAGCCGCTCGGGGTCTTCGACCATGAGGTCGACGGTACGTCCCTTTGGCCCCTTGAGGGTCACGGTCTTGGCCGCGGCGTTCACCGCGACGACGTCCGCCGTGGCTGTCACTTCCCTGCCAATCGTCCCACCAGGCTTTGCGCCGGGTGCGGCGCGGTCCGAGATCTCGCGCTCATGCATAGAAAGGGGTCCGCTGCCCTTCTTGAGACTGAGGGTCATGGCTTCCTTGTACTCAACCGTGACAGCATCGCCAACCTTCAGTTGGTCGAAATTCCTGGCTTCTTGGCCGACTGGCAGGTCCACGACCTTGCCGTCACCAGTCTTCAGGGAGACCGTTCGCGTTGGCGTATCAATCTTGAGAATCGTGGCGGTTGCCTTAGCAGTACCTATGAGACTTGTCTGCCCTGGTGCCTGGGTGACGCGCACTTTCGTTTCTGGTTGTGCCCAAGCCGATACGGTCGCCGTCGTCAGGATGGCCATGGCCAGTAGTGCCTTCGTGTTCATGCCGCTCTCCCCTATATGGGTTCCCTTGCTGCGAGACTGCCTGTCCACAGCGCGGACTGTTGCTAATGGAAGCGCTCCCGCATCACCAACGCGCTGCGCTTATGACCTTTCCAAATCCGCTCCTTTGCTTCTGAAGGGCTTCCTCGTCCACCGAATCAAACGTCAGTATGACGGAAGGCCTGGAGCTGTCGCCCTCAATATGCTCAATCGAGTCAAACTCAGGAAACCCATACTTGACCAGGAAGGCGCCGATTTCCTCATCGTAGGTTTCCGCGTCGATATTTCCCAGCCGTTCGTGGCGGCGATCCGTGCATCAAGGCAAGGATGGACGAGGGGTAAGCTGCTGGCGGGCGCCGCGGTGTCGATGTCTCCCCGCCACTTGCCCCGGTCCAGCTCAAGGGAAAGCTGCCGGACTCCGTTCCGCCCGGCTGGCGGAAGTTCTTCCTGCGTGAGATCAAGCTGCCGCTGAGGCCATTGCAAGGGAGGCGCTCCCGGGCGGCTGGCCAAGATTGGCCAGCCAGCGACGGCCGCTGTGTCAGAGTGGTCATTAGTTGGCTGTTACAGCATAGACGCATGCGCGTACCCGGTGTTGATGTGCCGCAAGCACGCCGGCGTGCCGCCATCGGGAGCGCAGCGTTGACGGATGTGGCCGGGCTTGATGTAGCCCAAGATCGCGCTCGCGTGCACGCCTACTCTGGATGACATCACCGGCGCAGGCGTCGCCTATCGCCTATCAGCTTCTTGCAGGAGATCCCCATGCGTGCGATTGCGTTGGCCACCTGTCTGCTTTGCCCGGGCGTGTTCGCTGCCATACCCACTGGTGCCGATTCGGCGGTACCGCTCGCGGTACCAGAGGCGCCGGCGATCCATCATATGAACGGGATCGACTACGTTTCCGGCGGGATCGGGGTAGACCAAGTGGCGGCCATGCGCAGCATGGCCGGGCGCTTCAATGTCCATATGCACTTCGTGAACGAAGCGGATGGCAGCAGCTTGTCGGACGTCACGGTGACGTTGTTCGACGCGCGCCGCGAGATCTTGCTGCTGGTACTGAGTGAGGGGCCGCTGCTCTACCTTCGGCTGCCGCCGGGCAATTATCGTGTGGTGGTTAGCTCCGCTGAGGCGATCGAATCCCGCAGCCTACGCGTGCGCCAGGACGGCAGGGGACCGTCGCTTCTGCTGCGCCTGCCAGGGGACCGTCCCTATGGGCCTACGACCAAGTTGAATCATGGCTGGCTCGAAAGTCCGCCAGTTCCCTCAATCGTCATGAATCCAAGGCTCGGATCACACGCGGAAATCAGATCCTGACAGCCGCCGACGATTGCATCGCAGCATGCCTTGTCGACCAGGCCTAGCTCTTCAATATTGTTCAGATGCGTAGCACAGGTGCTGGCTCTGTCAACTTGTCGACAACGAGACAAGTCATTGGCAGGCAGCAATACATGCTCAGGGGGCCGTTGACGGATTCTGGCCCACGTCGGTGAACTCGTACCACGCGACGAATTTCGCAGCGAGGTGTCTGCGATAGAGCGACGCGCGCAGCAGATGCCGCTTCAGCGCGAAGTGCTGCCGAATCGGACCGAAGTTCGACAGGAAGGCCTGCGTGCGCTTCGGGTCGCGAAAGCCACGCATACGCCTTTGGCGTTCACGGGTGGGCTGGTGGCTGTTCTCGGCCCGATTGTTCACGCGGGCGGTCGCCTTCACGAACACGTGCTTGACGCAGGCCAACTCCGGGATGTCGGCTTTCGCCGCCGGGTAGCTGCGCAGCTGATCGGTGGCAATCTTGCGCGGCGCCGGGCAAGAGCGCAGCACGCGCAGGAAGAAAAGTTTAGCGGCAGCCTTGTCGCGCCGCTTCTGCAGCAGCATGTCGAGTTCGGCGCCATGTTCGTCGACCGCTCGCCATAGGACGTAGGGCTCACCGCGCAGCGTCACGAACATCTCCTCTAGATGCCAAGTGCCGCCTGGCTTGCGCCGTGCGACCTTGGCGCGATGCGCGAAGCCGGCGTCGAACTTGTCGCACCAACGGTGAATGGTTTCGTAGGTAACGACGACACCGCCCTCGAACAGCAACTCCTCGATGTCGCGCAGACTCAGATTGAAGCGAAAATACCAGCGCACCGCGCAGCTGATGATCGCCGTCCGGAAACCGGTGGCCATGATAGAGCGATTTCTTCGCCTCATCTTACCCCGACCGCTTCGCCAACTTGACAACGCCCATGCGCCACCACCGCCGGCCAAACGCGAGCAGGGGAAGCCGTCGTATTGGCAGCCGACGCCCGCGACAACGGTGTATCGGGCGCTCGCCCGCCACGTGCGACGACACCTGGCGCCCGGCGGCGTGAGATGGATGGCCCGGTTCATCGCCTCGTGCGATCCGTTCGCGATCGGCGCGTGGATCGGCGGCAGTCCCCCGCGCGCGGCAGGCGTTCATCGACATGCTGTGGGGACGTGCGGCCGAACCTGGCATTGAACTACGGCGTTGGCCTGATCGCTCGCCGCCGGCAGGGACGCGGGTCAGCTTGCTGAACCCGTGCAAGCCGATTGTCAAATGCGCGATGCGCAAGCGCGCGCGACCGCGGCCGTATGCTCGGGCGTCGCCGCGTGGGCAGACGCGGCGCCCAGCACATCGTGGCGTGACAGCGCCTGGCTGCCGCGCATCACACGCCGCGGACTCGGCTTCGCGGCGCCGATCCCTGCAGACTGGACGGCGTCCGCGCATGCGAACAAGGCGATGCGGCAGGTGGCAAACGCCGCCCGCCGACAGGTGCGCCGGGACACGATGTCGGCGGCCAGCCGGGGCGCGTGCCTGATCTGGTCGGTAGCGACCGGTTGGTAGGTGAGCGAGGCGATCGCGCCGGCCGATTGCGATGTGCGGCGTCGCCGCGTGCTGGCCCTGCACGACGGGCGTCCGTGGTGATGGCTCTATCACGCGTCCGATGCTCGCTTTGTCGCGCGCTGGGATGACGCACCGCTGCAGGTAGCCGCCGTGACGCCGGGCGCGGCGATCGCGGGCCTGCGGCGCTGTGCGATGTACTATCAGCGGATCGCTCAGGTCGTGTTACCGTTTCCGAGTTCGGCGCGCGCGGTGACGCCCGAGCCGATCCCGCCGTGGCCGGCGGCCGGCTACCAGGTCTTGCTGCAGGAAGGGTTCTGGAGGCTTATGACCTGACCGTGGTGGCCCTGCTACCAGCGGGCGCGCGCCCTGCCCGATGTTGCCGGGCGCTGATCCGCCCTTCTCTTTTTGGCCCGCGCGACCCATCATGTGGTCAGGGCTGCGTCGGGTTGCGACAAGCTAAATATGGCGATTTAGCCACTCTGGCGAGGGGCTATAACTTTAGTTGAAATATTGACACAACTTTGGTTGTGCGTGCGGCCGCCAACTTACGGGCGCTGCATGACCGGGCCCACACGCATCGCATGCGCAATACAATGCTCCCGTATAGGCGGCGGGTCCTGAGGGAGTCTCCAGATGGCCGACAGCAGAGTGAAATCCAATCTTCGCAATACGTGGGAGTCGGCAGCACCCGGCTGGTCGAAGTGGGAGCACGTGTTCGCCACCAATCTTTCGGGCGCCACGGACACGCTCATCGATATGGCCGGTATCCGGCCGGGCATGCGCGTTCTCGATCTGGCCTGCGGTGCCGGCAGCCAGAGCATCCAGGCAGCGATGCGAGTGGGTGCCGGCGGCGAAGTGGTCGCCAGTGATATATCGGGCACCATGCTGGAGCATGTCCGCCGAAATGCCGCTCGTGCCGGGCTTCAGAATATCGAAACGCTGGAATGCGCGGCAGACGAATTGGACGAGACACTGGCCCCGTTCGACGCGGCGATGTGCCGATTGGGATTGATGCTTTTCCCGTCACCGAGTGAGGCATTGGAAGCTGTCCGACGCGCACTCAAGCCTGGCGCGCGTTTCGCGGCACTGGTCTTCACGACGCCGGCCAACAATCCCTTTATGGCCCAGCCGATGGCGATCCTTCTGCGCCACGCGGGCAAGTCGCCTCCCGCGCCCGGACAACCTGGAATCTTCGCACTGGGAGGCGATGGCGTCATGGAACGCCTGATGAACGACAGCGGTCTTTGCGATGTGAAAACACAGCACGTTCGAGCGCAGCTCGTCTTGCCCAGCGCGTTCGACGCTCTGCAACTGATGCAGGAAGCCGCCGGGGCATACCGGGCTGTGATAGCGGACCTCGACGTCGCGGCGAGATTGAGCGCCTGGAACGATGTTTATGAATGCCTAAAGCAGTTCGACGCCGGTGAAGGCTTTAAGACCGAGCTTGAACTCATCATCGGGTCGGGCGCCAGACCAAGATAGTTTTCGCCCGTTGGAGACTGAAGGTCGCCTACGGGTCCAAATCGCGTCGCTTCATGCTCGAAACTGTACGACAGGAACGGGCACACGAGTCCACCGCTCGCGACTGACCGAAATCGCTTGCCGGCCCGATACGAACGTTCATGGTTAGTCGGCGTACGTCCGAATTGCGCTGCGGATTCAACAGGCCGATGCAGATCGGGAGAAGGCTTGAGTCCTGTCCGCGCGACCCAGCTTGCAGGTGTGAGCGAATGACGGCTCAACAACTAGGGACGGCCGTACCAGACACGAAGACTTGATTGACGGCGAGGGCTGGGCAAGAGACGACCGGGCTGAGACCGAAGCACGCCCTGCCCCGCTTGATTAGCGCGATCGAAACTGCAGCGGAGACCGTGGGCCGGTCGCGCGACATAATCGCCAATAATGTTCCAGGAAGTGGAGGCATCGATAGGACGTTCATCTTGGGAAGATTCAGAGCGTGCTCTTGAGCAACGCCTTCAGTTGCGAAACGTAGGCTGGTGCCCACGTCTCAGCTGATGCAATCGCCTGAATCAGCGCACGGTATTCTCCATATCGACGATTGCGGTTGAGTGCCGCGACAACTTTCGTGGCGAATACTGCAGGCTCGACACCTGCGTGGAGGCTGATGCTGAGCTTGACAAGGTCGGAGCAGGCCTCGTCAAAGATAACGCTGATTTCCCACCCTTCTTCCGTCGTGCGTTCGTAGACTGTATCGGCCAGCGCGCCAAACTCCCACATCAGATCGGGTGCAAGGCCGCGCGCGGCTTGGGCAATGGACGAGGCGATGGCCACCCGTATGGCGTCGAGTTCTCTGGATAATTCGCTGATTTGTTCCGTGCCAAGAAACGAGGCTTGCTCACTGAGCTCGCTAATCCATTCACGAATGGCCGCGACACACAGGCGCTACCGCAACGCGTACACCCCCAGTGGACCTGGCTGCAGTGCCGGTATGCCCATGATGTCATATCGCTTGGCACAGATCTCGAGATGCGCATGGGGAGCTCCGGTAGTCCGAGTAGACAATAGACCCTTTTCCCGACGGATTTGCCGGGCCAAGGGTTCGTCGTGCTGGCGCAAGGCAAGCTACCGGGCGGCGCGACGCCAGCAATACGCCAGGAACGTTCCGGCCCGTCGGGGCGGCGCGCGGCGGCAAGGTCTGTCACGCGAACCATTACCTCTTGTACTTGGTGTTTCGTTGATCTCGAGTGGGTAGGCGAGGAACCGCCTCACATCAAAGTGCCGAATAAGACCCCAGAGGCAGAATGCGGCGGCAATACCTAACGCCAACCATCACCGCGTCGTCTTTGTCAGTGCACCTTCTTTGGTTCCAGCCGGCAGTCACACGTGTCGGCCTGCGCCATTGAGAAATAAGCCTTTGGACAATTGCTCGTAGTTTAAACGCCTCGCATATTTCCTCGACGACCTTTCCGTCGCGGCACAAGGGAGATCAGGGAGTGAGCAATCAGGTGGAGCGAGATCTTGGCCTGATCCGCGCGCCGTTGACCTAGGTCAACCGTGCTATCGAGATGGCGCCTAAATTTAGGGCTACGCTGAATAAGCTGCTGATTTTTTGTGGAGCGGTTCGACGCGGAGCCTATTCGCTTTGAAGAATGGCTCTGATGACGAGATTTTGGCTTGCTGCGCCCCCCAACGGGGTGTGTTGGCGAGGCGCTCGCCCCGCACTCGCCCTTTATGGGCGGACTGCTCCCATCAGATGTCCTCGGCTCAGGTAAAGATTGGCCAGCGCCAGGGCCGTGAAGGCCCGGCCGGCATTCTTTTTCAGGCCGCGGTAGCGGACTTTGGTGAAACCCCACAGGCGCTTGACCACGGCAAAGACATGTTCGACCCGGGCACGGATCTTCGATTTGTTTCGGTTCTTCCCGCGTTGCACCTCGTCAATCTGGCCGTTCTTGCGGGTACGCTGATTGGTGAAGTCCTTGGCGTGGGGAGCTTTCGATGCGATCAGCTCCTGCTGACTGGCGTAGGCACTATCACCATAGACGCGCTGTTCCTGCCCATGCAGTAACTGGGGTAGCGCATGCTTGTCGTGGACATTGGCCGGCGTCACGACTGCCGAATGGGCCAACCCACTCTGGCTGTCCACGCCGATGTGCAGCTTCATCCCAAAGAACCACTGTTGTCCTTTCCGGGTCTGATGCATCTCGGGGTCGCGCGCCTTCTTTTCGTTCTTCGTCGAACTGGGGGCACCGATGATCGTGGCATCCACAATGGTGCCGGTTTTCAGTTTCACGCCGCTGGCTTGCAGGATCCGGCCTACCTCAGCGAATAGCCGCTCCGCAAGCTGGTGCTTTTCCAACAGGCGGCGAAACTTCAGCAGCGTGGTGGCATCCGGCACAGGTTCACGACCCAGGTCAATCCCAACGAAGCGGCGCAGGCTGGCGCTGTCATACAGCGCCTCTTCGCAGGCGGCGGTTGTCAAGATAGTTGACGCGTCACTTCATGCGGACTGCTTTAGTTCTTGCGGCTGCATCCGCTCCGGATTGAGCCAGACTTCGTTCTCCAGCTCCCAATTGCGCGTCGATCGAGACCAACGCTGCGGATTGCGCGCCTTGGCCTCTGCGTACACGCCCTTGCGCTGCGCGAGCACAGCAGCGGCTACACCGTTATGACGCTGCGCCGGCGTGACGAATTTCAGGCCGCTGTGCTTGTGCTCGTGGTTGTACCAACGCACGAACTTCTTCGTCCAGGCACGGGCCTCATCGACACTGCCAAAGGGCCTGCGTGGGTAGTCAGGCCGGTACTTGCAAGTGCGGAACAGCGACTCGGCGTACGGGTTGTCGTTGCTCACGCGCGGCCGGCTGAACGACGCCACCACCCCCAGGTTTTCCAGGGTGGCGAGCATCGTCGCGCCTTTCATCGGGCTGCCGTTATCCGAGTGCAGCACCAGCGGACGTCCCGCCAGGCTCTCGGCCAGACTGGCACGCCGCATCAGCAGCGCGGCCAGTTCCGCCGATTCCGCCTCATGCACTTCGTGACCGACAATCTTGCGGCTGAACACGTCCAGCATCATGTACCAGTAGTAATACCGTCCCTTGACCGCCGACGGCAGCCACGTGATGTCCCACGACCAGACCTGGTTCGGCGCCGTCGCACAATGACTGGTCACCACCCGAGCCGAGGGTTGGCGCGCACGACCCCGGTGGTGCTGCTGCGAAACGCTGCGCAGCACACGGTAAAAGCTCGACTCCGACGCGAGGTACACGCCGCGGTCCGCCAGACCCGGCACGATCTGGCTGGGCGGCAGGCTGGCAAACTCCTCACTGTTGGCAACCTCAAGAATCTGTTGCCGTTCGGTGTCGCTCAGTTTGTTGCCCGGCGCCGGCCGCACGGTCGTCGTGCGGCGATCGGCCGGCACTGCGTCGCCGTCAGCCACCCAGCGCTGGAACGTGCGCAGGCTCACGCCCAGCTCTTTGCAAGCCTTCTCCAACCGACAGCCGGACTGCGCCGCCTCGCGAATCAACGATACACATAACAGGCGATCCGGGACGTTGATCAATCGTCCTCTTTGTTTCCCCAAATCGCCTGGGCTTTTTTTCTCAGAATCAGCAGCGCAGCCGCTTCCGCCAGCGCTTTCTCCTTGCGCTGTAATTCCTTCTCGAGCTGCTGGATGCGTTTCCTGTCGTCTTTCGACTGATGCCGCTGCTCGCGCGCCTGCTCCGCAGCGTTCGCATTGGCTGTCAGACATGCGGCCCGCCAGGCGGCGATCTGTTCGGGATAAAGACCCTTTCGCCGGCAGTACTCGGCCAGCTCCGCGGCATTGAACGGGGCGGTTTCCAGCACCACCGCAAACTTGTCTTCCGAAGACCATCCTTCGGGATTCTTCCCATCGCCCGGCACGACCAGCCCCTTTCCTTTCGCCTGTCGGCGCCACGTGTACAACGTCTGCTCGGTAATCCCCGTTTCCCTGGCCAACGCTGAAACCAGCGCGTTTTCTGGCGGCATCATGCGACGAACCAGCGCTTCCTTTCTTTCTGCTGAGTAGGCTTTCATTTACCCCTGATTTTACCGCCCCCGGTCTTCGTCTCTAAGAATCAGGTGACGTGACATCTATCCTGACGCCGGGGGCAGGCCAGATCCGCCAGGTTGAACCAGTGCTGCAAAAAGTGGATGCGCAGCATCCGCTCCAGGCCAATGGGCGGCCGGCCGTTGCCGGCCTTCGGATAGTACGGCTCGATCACCGCGCACAACGCCGCCCACGGCACGATCGTCTCCATCGTCGCCAGAAATGCCTCACGTCGCGTCGGCTTACGGTATTGCTCGAATCCAGCCCCTTGATCTGCACCCGCTGCCAACGTCATCTGCTTCATGTTCTTCTCTTTGCGCTCTTGATCCCTCACATAACGCTCTTCCTCATGAAGCGGAGGACTTAATCAGCATTGCCTTAGGTCAGAAGTCCGTAGCCCGCCGCGATTGTATAGTCATACGTTGGTGTCGGCGCATGGGTTGTTCTACGCTTCCATGGAGAATAAAAATGAAAACGATTTCCACCATCGCCGCTACCCTGATCGCCTCTGCTCTACCGGTCACTGCGGAAGATATCTACGCCCAGACGCTAGAAAAGGTCGCTGCGACAGATAGGATCACGGTCGCTTATCGCGAGGCGGCGGTTCCCTTCAGTTATGTGCTCAGCCCGCATAAAGCCGTAGGGTTCTCCGTCGACCTGACGGAGGCCATCATTGACGATGTGCGTAGTCGGCTGAAGAAGCCCCTCCTCAAAGTTGAATACATCCCGGTGACCGGGCAGAATCGTATTCCTCTGCTTGTCAATGGTACCTACGATTTGGAGTGTGGCTCGACCACCAATACCAGCGCACGCGGCAAGGAGGTGGCATTCTCGATCAATTTTTTCTACGCAGGAACTCGCCTGCTGACCAAGCGCGATTCTGGCATCAAGGGCTACCCTGACCTAGGGAGGAAGACGGTAGCAAGCACAGCTGGCAGCACGAACGAGAAGGTAGTGAGAAAGTACAGCGCCGATAACAAAATCGATATCAAGATAGTCTCCGGCAAAGACTATGCAGACGCCCTGCAGCTCGTTGAAAGCGAGCGTGCGTCCGCACTGGTCTTGGATGACGTTCTGCTGTTCGGCTTGCGCGCCAATTCGAGGAACCCATCTTCGCTTGTGATTGTGGGTGATACGCTTCAGGTGGAACCGTATGCCTGTATGGTTCGTAAGGACGACGCGGAGTTCAAGAAGCTGGTGGATGGAACCATAACGCGACTGATAAGATCGGGAGAATTTACACGACTCTATAAGAGATGGTTTGAATCGCCGATCCCACCCACCGGCGTGAACCTCAATATGCCAATGAGCGAGCCATTGCGGGCTAACCTCAAGGCACGTAGCGACAAGCCGGCGCAGTGATACTTCTGCATTGATCCCATCGGCGGAATGTGCAGGCGGCACACAAGGATACCGCTGGGGCAGGCTCAAGGCTCTTGCTAACCGAGTTAATCACGACATAGAGGCCGGCAATCTTCGACGTTGTTTTGGTAGGAGGCAGTATTCTCAGACGCCATGAAGCACACGCGCATCATAGTCACACATTACGGCGGGCCTGATGCACTACAGGTGGTGGAGGAAGAGCGCCCCGAACCCAAGGCCGGCGAAGTACGGGTGAGGGTGCTGGCAGCAGGCGTGGGTCAGCCAGACCTGATGATGCGTGAGGGCTTTCATCCGGAAACGCCGCCGCTCCCGTTCACGCCGGGGTGGGATCTCGTTGGCTTAGTGGATAAGCTCGGCTGTGACGTATCTGGGGTTGAACCAGGCCAGCTCGTTGCAGCCCTGCCGATCAACGGCGCGTACGCTGAGTTTGTCTGTCTAGCCCAGCGTGAACTGGTTCCTGTGCCCTCAGGGTTGGACGCGGCCGAGGCTGTCAGCCTTGTACTGAACTACGTCACCGCGTACCAGATGTTGCATCGCTGCGCCATAGTCAAGCCGGGCCAGCGCGTGTTGATTCACGGTGCGGCAGGCGGGGTCGGCTCAGCACTAATGCAGCTTGGAAGCCTCGTAGGGCTGGAGATGTACGGTACCTGTTCATCGCAAGATGCGATCGCAGTTTCGGGCTTAGGCGGTATTCCAATTGATTACCAAAAGCTCGATTTCGTCAGTGAGATTCGTCGCCTCACGGGTAAGGGCGTGGACGTGGTCTTCGACGGCATCGGCGGTACCCACATCTGGCGTTCCCGCGACGCTCTCCGTCTTGGTGGGAGGGTAGTAGCCTATGGCCTTACTGCCTCGCTACGTGGGGGGCGCTTAGCATCAGGTCGTCCAGGTCGCCGTAATCGCTTTCAGCGACTCGCAATTTTCGGTTTGTACATTGCTGGCAGCTGGCTTCTCCCGGGCCGGAAGCGGGTGGTCCCCTACAGCATCCAGTGGCTCAAGCGGCTGAAACCGGCATTGTTTCGACAGGACTTGATTGCCCTGTTGGACCTTCTTCAACAGAAAAAGATCAAGCCGCTAATTGCCCGGAAACTTCCTCTTGTCGAGGCAAGACTTGCACACGAGTTGCTCGGCGAGAAAGGCGTGGCTGGGAAAATCGTGCTTGTGGGCAATGAGACCTTGATGCGGTGAAGAACGGGTGAAACAGCCGAGACCCTGCCAGCCGACATGACTGCTGAAATGTCGGTTTCGCCTTGGAAGCTGCCGTTGGGGATGCGCGGGGCCGACTGGCATAAGAGGCTCGGACAGCGACCGTCCAGAAGAGCGCAAACTCGAATCTCCTTTCGTAAGAAAGGAGATCACCATGGAAACGCTGTATTCCCCCGCTGGCAATCGCGTGCCATGGAACAACGGCAAGATCCCCGGTCGTAGGCGTTGAAACCTTTGCGGGTGAGATTGCCATGATGAGCCTCCTGCCTGCGGCGTTGAGAGCGTGTGCAATGTCCCTATTGGTCGAGGAGCACGCCGTCGGTTGCCTCTTTGACGATGCGCGTACTCCGCCGCAAGGCTTCGCGCTAGGTGGGGTTAGGTTCCGGATAGGCCAGTAACTGCGCCCCGCTGCCATTGACCACCATCGGCAGCGACAGACATACCTCTGGACCTGGCCAGGAACATTTCGAGTGGCATGCCGGAGACCGTCGCGCCGGACCAGTCGACACGCGGCGACCCGATCGCTTCTCTCCGAGCGGCTGCGCGTCGTAGCGCCTGCGATTCACGCCTACGTTCTTGGTGGACACGGCGAATCCGCGGTGATCGGGTGCGCCGGTGCTGATGGCGCGCTCGCGCGCGCAGCGCAGGCGGTCAGATATGACCCGGGCGTTGGCGACCGGCCTCCCATCGAGCGGGAGGATGGCAGCGCAGTTCCTGCTGCCTTCGTCACTTCGAGAGTGAGACCATCATGACGGCACTACGTCGGCGCATGCCTCGTAAAACGAGCCAGCATTAGTGTCGCGGCCGTCTAAGACGCAATGCCACCCGGCAAGCCGGTCAACAGAGTCCCCTGCCGTGACTCCGTGAGCCGCATTGCCACATATCTGGCCATGGACAGCCAAGCTGGCGACGCGCCCCCTTTCCGGAAATTTGCGTTCATGCTAACCACGCTCCAGACCAATCAGGAGGCCAATAGTTAGCGCAACTGCCTGACCCATGGCTTCAGAGAGAATGCAGTCGAGGTCAAGTCCGCTGCGTTTCGCTAAGAGACCGACCTCCCCTATTGGGCAGGCGCCAGAATCACAGAACAACTGGCTTGTTGCTCAATTCATTCTTGCCGCTGTCTCGCACAGGGAAATGCTGTCGCAAGTGCTGGCTGATGGCCAGGATGCCATCGATGAGACCGTGCTGATACTCACCGCGTCGGAAGGTGGCTTCCATTTCCCTACAGATTGCGTCCCAGTCGCTGGCGCCGACCTTCGCATGGATGCCACGGTCGGCAACAATCTCGACGCTCCGGTCTGCCAGCAACAGGTAAATCAGGACGCCATTGTTGTGTTCCGTATCCCAGACACGCATCTGAGAGAAGACCTCGACAGCACGGTCACGCGCCGATTGCCCCGCGAATAGGCTCGCCAAACTCAGCGCACCCTCCACAACAAAGCAGAGTTGTCCGAAATGGCTGGATTCGCTCTTCGCAATGGCTTGTTCGACTTCCCTCAATACATCCTCTGGGAAGGAACGCCCGACCCGCCAGTGCGTCATCAACAGATGTCTCACGATGCGTTTGACGTTTTCCATCACCATTTACCCGAAGCCCCACCGCCGCCAAAACCACCACCGCCCCCCCCGAATCCACCCCGTCCGGACCGGCCACCGAAGCCGCCCCGACCGCCAATACCTCTCCAGCCAATGTGTGAGCCGCCGAACAGCGTAAAGAACAGCGCGATAGCGCCAGCCATAAGCCCGACTGCAAGGGCGCCAGACAAGAGCCAACCGATGAATCCGACCGCACCGCCGGCGGCCACCGCCCCCGGGCCTCGCCCCAAGAAGGACCGCAGCAGTCCGCCTAATACAACCGTGAGCACAAGGATCACCGGCATGAGTTGCCGCACTGGGTCGCGCTCACCTCCTTCACGCCGTGGTGTCGGCAACGCCTCCCCGCTGATAACACCCATGATGCGTTCCACACCGGCTGTCACGCCGCCATAGAAATCACCCTGCTTGAATCGGGGAACGATGTCGTCGCTGATGATGCGCTTGCTCATAGCATCCGTGAGAACGCCCTCAAGGCCATAGCCAACTTCGATTCTGACCGTTCGGTCGTCCTTTGCAATGATGAGCAGCGCCCCGTCATCCGTCCCTCTTCGCCCCAGTTTCCATTTCTCGACGACGCGAATTGAATACTGCTCAATCGCTTCGGGTTGCGTAGTTGGCACCATGAGAACGGCGACCTGGCTCCCTTTCTGCTCTTCGAATGCTTGCAGTTCTTGCTCTAGGGCCGCCTGTTGCGCGCTCGTAAGCGTGGCGGTCAGGTCCGTCACGCGTGCCGTCAGGGAGGGAACGGCAACGTCGGCTGCGGCGCCCAGAGACGCGAACACCAAGAAGACAAGAAACAAGCCTCTTGCGGCCGACAGCCATTTCACTTGGCACCCCCAGGCGCGCTTGCCGGCGCGGCACCGAAGTCCACCAGCGGCGGCTTGGCAATTGTCGCTTCGCTAGCGACGGTGAGGTTGGGCTTCTCCTTGTAACCGAAGACCATTGCCGTCAGGTTTGAGGGAAACGACCGCACGGTGACGTTATAGGCCTGAACTGATTGGATATACCGGTTTCGCGCTACGGTTATCCGATTCTCCGTGCCCTCAAGCTGAGACTGCAGGTCTCTGAATCCCGCATCGGCCTTCAGCTGGGGGTAATTCTCGGAAACCGCCAGCAGCCTCGATAGGGAGCCGGAGAGCGCCTGCTGTGCCGCCTGAAATTGGGCAAAGGCCTGCGGGTTGTTGAGCAGCTCAGGTGTGACCTGGATTGCGCCGACACGCGCCCGCGCCTCGGTCACCTGCGTCAGGACTTCACGCTCATGGCTGGCGTAACCCTTCACGGTGTTGACCAGGTTAGGGACCAAGTCAGCACGGCGTTGGTACTGGTTCACCACTTCCGACCAGCCTGCCTTGACCTGCTCGTCCTGGGTCTGGATCGCGTTGTATCCACAGCCCGTCAGACCAATTGCGAGCATTGCCGCAAGTGCCACCCATAGCTTGTGCACGAGACACCCTCCATCCTTTGGCAATCTTCAAACGCCGGACCACATGAGCCTAATAATGCCCCAGTAGCCCTGTCGCGACTAGCCCGCAATCGAAAATCCAGTTTTCAGCATTTATGCTAGGCAGCGCGAAAGGCCGTTTGCTTGATTTGCCTCAACAACGCTTGTTGGCCCAGTCGGGAACCGAATGGTTCGCGACTTGACCCAGCGCCGCTACATAGAATGACTACAGGGCGACGGCGTGAAAGGGGTTCGAGATGTCTATCATGGAGAACATTGCGATTTCTATCTCGCGTTGGCCGTCGTGGCGAGGCGAGCAGACGGAAATGTGCGAGCACAAGGGCATCGGACATCCCGATAGCCTATGCGATGGAGCTGTCGAAGCTGCGGCACGCGCCTTGTGTCACGCCTACCTCGAAGCCTATGGAGCAATCCAGCACTTCAATCTGGACAAGGCCCTACTCATCGGCGGCATAAGCACGCCAAAGTTCGGCGGTGGCAAAGTGCTGCGCCCAACGCGGTTGTTAGTGTCCGGCCCTATTACCGAACTTCCATCGGCCAAGGCCGAGCTAGTTGTCGAGCAGGCCATTCGCGAGTACCTGGCAACGTCCTTGGGCAGTATTGGCAATGACATCCGCATCGAGCCAATCCTCCGGCCCTCAGCCCCGAACCTCCGGCGGGTGACCAACGCAGCGTCTCTTCCACTGTCCAATGACACATCCTTTGGCGTCGGCTATGCGCCACCCTCATCGCTTGAAAGAGCGGTGCTGTTGGTTGCCGACCTTCTACGCTCACGTGCCGACAGGGGAGTGTTTGAGGCGGCGGGCCTCGATTACAAGGTGATGGGGTGTCGGCTGGGTGAGCATCACCGTCTGACTCTTGCACTGGCGTTTGTCGACCGACGCGTACACGGCGTCGACGAGTACTTCATCCTCAAGGGGCGAATTGGGTCGTATCTGGCCGAGCGCATCGGCACTGAGTGCGAGATTGCAATCAATACCCTCGATAGCCGGGATGCCTGCGACGAAAGTGGGATCTACCTGACGGTCACTGGCTTGAGCGCTGAGCACGGTGATGACGGCCAGGTCGGTCGCGGAAACCGTGTCAATGGCCTGATCACCCCCTATCGGCCAATGTCGCTGGAGGCGGCAGCGGGCAAGAACCCGGCGTCACATGTCGGCAAGCTCTACAACGTGCTTGCCCACCGGTTAGCCACTCATATTCAAGCAAGCGTGGATGGTGCGGATGAAGTCATCGTCCGGCTTCTCTCCGGAATTGGACGCCCCATCGACCAGCCCCAACTGTTTGCCATTGTTGTCGTGGCCGAGCGCGGCCTCTCGAGCGCCCAGGCGCAGCAAGTTCGTGAACTCGCGAGGCAACAGCTGGCGGAGTTCCCTGCCTTGGTCAATGAGCTGATCCATGGCACGGTAGCGGTCTTCTAGGCCCGCAATACGGGGAGCACAGCAACCTCGGCTCCGGCATCAGCTGTCCCAGCGGCTTCTGCAGCCTTCAAACACGTGCTTCGTGTGGCGTTCGACATTCATTCCCGAACCGGCACCCCACTGCGTCCCTGATCTCCCATGAACGCTTGATTGAAATCAAGAAGCAAATCGACTGGTCGCCCAGAATGAAAATGTAATTTATGCGCTGCAGATCCTCCTAATCGCCCCAAGGAGAGGATGGAATGCCGACCAAGTCCACCACCCCTAATGGGAGGAATTACGGCATTACCGACGCCCAGGCAGTTCCAACGGCCGCCGCGGGCCCAGCCGCACCCCAGCAGCTCGTGCGTGACCCAGTTTGTGGCATGGAGATTTCCCCACAGGAGGCCGCTGCCAGCACGGAAGTCGACCAGAAGCGATATTGGTTCTGCTCCCCACACTGTGAGCAGGCTCTCCTCGCCAACCCGGCGAAATATATTCTGCCTCTTTTGAATTTCAAGTGGGTGGTATCGTGGCGGGTTTCAGGTAAAGAGCAACACGAGCGATGCATAGCAAACTGTTTGAAGCAGCCCTTGGCGTAAGCGATCCGTGGTTCGTCCGGGAAGTCGACTTCAACGCGCAAACCAGGACGTTGACGATCCAGATTGACTTTGTCGCCGGCAGCCGCTTTTCCCACCCGGAGGTCGCCGGTGGGCACCCGGTTCACGACACAGTGACCAAACGCTATCGGCACCTGAACTTCTTCGAGCACGACTGCTATCTGGAAGTCCGCACGCCACGCGTGAAGCTTCCCGACGGCCGCGTGGCGTTGGTCGAGCCGGACTGGGCTGGCAAGCTCTCTGGCTTCACGTTGCTGTTTGAAGCCATGGTGGTGGCGCTTGCCCAGCAGATGCCGTTTTCTGCTGTAGCCAGAACGGTGGGTGAGTCGTGGCATCGCGTGTACGCTATCTGCGAGCGCTATGTCGACCTCGCGGTGGCCGAACTCGATCTGGCCGACATGACCGCTGCCGCCGTTGACGAAACGTCCTACAGGCGCGGTCACAACTACCTGACGCTTGTCGCTGATGCCGACGCGCGTAAGGTCGTGTTTGTGACCGAAGGCAAGGATGCTGCCACGGTTGGCAAGTTCGCTGAACATCTGCGCGAGCACAACGCTGCGCCTGAGCAGATCGGGGCGGTCAGTATCGACATGTCGCCGGCGTTCATCAAGGGCGTCGGCGAGCATTTGCCCAACGCGCGCATCACCTTCGACAAGTTCCATGTCGTGGCTCACGCTTCGGCAGCGGTGGACAAGACCCGGCGTATCGAACAGAAGACAGATCCAAGCCTCAAAGGCCTGCGCTGGACGCTGCTCAAGGATCGCGACGGCTTGCCAGCCGCACAGCGTGCCGATCTCGATGCGTTGATCGCCAACGTCACGACCAAACGCACGGCCCGTGCCTGGCTGTATCGCGAGCAGTTGCGCGACATCCTTGAGCGCAAGCAGATCAACGTGGTTTCCGCCATGCTCGAGCAGTGGTGCACAAACGTCATGCGATCCAAGGTCGAGCCAATGAAGGAGGTCGCGCGCATGATCCGCAAGCATTTCGACGGCATCGTTGCATGGACCCAGACGCGCCAGACCAATGGCTTCCTGGAGGCGCTCAACGGCCTGTTCCAAGCCGCCAAGCGTAAGGCTCGCGGTTATGTGAGCTTCAAAACCATGCGCACCGTTATCTTCCTGATCGCCGGAAAGCTCGACTTCTCCGCGATCAACCCGCATGCCGCATAAGTCGAGTAGCGCGTGGGAGTCGCACCCCCGCGCTCTCACAGATCCGGACGTGAATCTCGCGATTCATCCGGCTCCTATCGTCCAAGCGCCGCCTCCAGGCGCCAGTGGGCAAACAGCCCAGGCTGCCGGCATTTGACGCCCGACAGCCACGCCCATGCTCGCGCCGGACGTCTAGACAGAGACTTGTACTTCCGCTGAGCCCAACGCATCAGCGCCATATCGACCCATCGCAGCACCTGCACCAGTGCCGAGCGCGTGAACCGTCCGTAATACTCAATCCAACCCCGCAGAATCGGGCGGGTGCGATCCGCCAAGTCATCCAGCCCCAAGTCGTATCGGCGCAACAGACCCTTGCGACGCATGCCCTGACGCATCGCTCGGGCGGCTTTGTTGCTGACGGCCGGGGTGAAACCGACGCACAGCTTGCCCATCCGGTTCATGACACTTCGCGGTCTGAACGTATGACCCAGAAAGTCGAACTGGTAGATTGGATAGTCCACAGGCCGGTTTGCCTGCTTGCAGTACACGATTTTGGTTTTCTCAGGATGCAGCGCCAGCTTGCATTCCGCCAGTCGCCGCTCCAATTCCTGTCTGAGCAGTAGGGCTTGCGCCTCGCTCTCGCAGTGACAGATGGCGTCGTCAGCGTAACGTTCGAATGGCACGTCCGGATGGTACTTTTGCATCCATCGGTCGAACGCATAGTGGAGAAACAGGTTAGCCAGCACTGGACTGACAACCCCGGCAACAACATAGCAAACTCGCGGGTAAGATGTGGCCTTCGCATATCAAGGGAGTGCCTGGCGCCATGGTCCAGAGAATGTCTTGCCATTGATGCGGTTCTCGTGCTTGAGGCCGTTGCTCCCACTGACTGGGAGTCGCATCGATGACACGGGGACGACGCAAGCACTGGCGAGTGCGTCTCGCTTTTGAGCCGAACCGATATTCCGGCGAACAATTGCAGAAGGCCTACGAACGGCTCAGTCCAGTGGACGCGCGCAGCACTGCGAGGCCATCGGATGCCGAGCCCGAAGTGGCGGCACAACGGGCTATGAAGCGAGGGAAGCGATGAACAACGCTGCCATGGTCGCGCTTTACGCGCGCGTGTCGTCTGAGCAACAAAGCAAACGCGGAACGATTGACAGCCAGATCGCAGCATTGAAGGAGCGGATTCAGGCGGACGGTGCGCAGATTGTGGAGGACCTGTGCTTCATTGATGCCGGGGTGAGCGGTGCAACGCTGGTTAGGCCGCAACTTGAGCGCCTGCGGGACGCCGCCGCACTTGGGACGATCGATCGGCTGTACATCCTGTCGCCAGACCGGCTGGCACGCAAGTACGCGCATCAGGCGCTGCTGATGGAAGAGTTGTCCGCGTGCGGCGTACAGGTGATGTTCCTCAACCACGCAATTGGCACGACGCCGGAAGAGTCACTGCTCTTGCAGATGCAGGGCATGATTGCGGAATACGAGCGGGCCAAGATCGCTGAGCGCAACCGCCGTGGCAAGCTTCACGGTGCCAAACGTGGCAACGTCAATGTGCTATCTGGGGCGCCTTACGGCTATCGCTATATCCGCAGGCAGCTCGACGGGACGCCGGCCCACTACGTCATCGAACTGCCCCAAGCCGCAACGGTAAAAGCGATGTTCCAATGGGTGGGTCTGGAGCGCCTGAGCATCGGAGAAGTGGTACGCCGGCTTGCCGAGGCCGGTACCGAGACGGCTTCGGGTAAGCCGTTCTGGGATCGTAGCGTGGTGTGGGGCATATTGCGCAATCCGGCTTACATGGGACGGGCCGCGTTCGGCAAAACGCAGGTGCGCGATCATCTGCATGTACGCGTACGTGCCCAACGCCACAGCGCTGATGTGCCCAGGAAACCGTATTCGACGATACGCGCGGATCCGCAGCAATGGATCGAAATTCCGGTGCCGGCCATCATCAGTGAAGCGCTGTTTCATACGGTCCAGGAGCAGCTTGCCGAGAACCGCAAGCGTGCACGTCAGAGACGGGATAATGCGCCGCTGCGCCTGCTGCAGGGGCTGACTGTATGCGGACAGTGCCGTTACGCCTATTACGCGAAAAAAGTTAGCAAAGCCGCAGCCAAAGGACATCAGCGGGATTACGCCTATTACCGCTGCGTAGGAACCGACGCCTATCGTTTCGGCGGCGAACGCATCTGTGACAATCTGCAGGTACGAACCGACAAGCTCGACGATCTTGTATGGCAGCAAGTTGTGGAGTTGCTCAGGCAACCAGATCGACTGAGGGGAGAATACGAACGTCGACTGGACGTGTTGGAGCGAAATGAAAAGAACGGCTTCGACACCACCAGCCTGGACAAGCAGCGGCTTCAGCTTGAAAAAGGCAAGTCACGACTGATTGACAGCTACGCGGACGGCATCATCGACAAGGCCGACTTCGAGCCGAAGATGCAGCAGTTGAAGAACCGGCTTGTGCAGATTGAACAGCAGATCCTGGAATCACGGCGCCACGGAGCAGTGCAAAGCGAGCTGTTTCTGGTCATCAACCGGCTTGAGGAATTTGCAACCGCGGTCACCGAGAGGCTGGATACGATTGACCTTGAAACGAAACGCAAGATCGTTCTGGGTCTAGTCAAACGTGTCGAGATCCACAAGGATGAAATCGTAGTTGTGTTCCGCGTCGATCCGCAGCCGCCGGCTTCAAGCAGCGAAAATTCGAACGACTCAGACGAGGGACTGGAAAATATGCAACATTGTAGGCGGCGTACTGACACCGCCTTGCGGCGTGCCCTCGTCCGGGTGCACCACGGTCCCGTCAGGCATTTGCACGGGTGCCTTGAGCCAGCGCTCGATATACAGCAGCACCCACGCGCAGTCCGTGTGGCGACGCACCGCTCGCATCATCAAATCCCAGTCGATACTACCGAAGAAATTCTTGATGTCGAGGTCGACCACCCACGCGTACTCCCAGCATCGCTGCCGAGCCACGTTGAGCGCCTGATGCGCCGATCGTCCGGGACGATACCCGTACGAGTCGCGGTGAAACACAGGTTCCACGAGCGGCTCCAGATATCGCTTGACCACCGTCTGAGCGACGCGGTCCGAGATCGTGGGTATCCCCAACGGCCTCGTTCCCGCACCCCCGTCCTTTGGTATATCAACCCGCAAGACCGGTGGTGGCATGTAGCTGCCAGAGGACATCCGATTCCAGATCCGATACAGATTGTTCTTCAAATCCGCCTCGAATTCCTTCATCGACTGTCCATCCACGCCCGCCGCCCCGCGGTTGGCCTTCACCTGCTGATACGCTTCCCACACCTCACGTTTGGAAATACAAAACGCTTTCGCTTTATCCATGCAGGTCCTCCCCTTGCGGGTTGCCCGCAGCATAAAGCCGGACGATGACGCCCCTTCGGTCCGACCCCATTACAGAGCCTTCAACCCTACTACGAACGTCTCCGCCCCTGTGCCCCGCATCGGTACTCTCACCCTTGCGGAGTCCTTCCGCTTGGATTTCTCCCTTCGCATCGGGACGACAGGTTCCCAAGTTCCTTACCAAAGCCTGAATCGAAGTCACGCCGCCTTTATGCCGGATGCCGATTGGGCCGTCAGCAGGCGCCGCCCAACCTTGTCCCGGAGCAAGTGGGCTCCCCGGTTTCGACATCTTCTGGTGAAATTTTCGACACGTCATCAGCGGTTCACTTTCGTTCGTCTCTTCGATCCCTACCTGACAGAGTTCATCCCTGCCTTTTCCAGCGACGCTCACCACGCAGGCTCTTTACCCACGCAGCTCGTGGCGGTTTGGAGCCCGCTCCTGCAAGCCGACTCCGAAGGACCTTCCTTCATCTTTGGTAAAGCACCGCAGGTATCGATCATCAGACACCCGCGTTCTTGGCACACCCCACTTGAAATTCAAAAGAGGCGAAAAAATTGACACGCCTCAGAAGCCAGACCCGACCCATGGCCAGGCCATCTACACCGCGCAATGTGCGTCCTGCCACGGTGGCGAAGGCCAGGGTACTAAGAATCCGCAAGGCGGCTATGTGTTCCCTCCGGTCTGGGGCAAGGACTCGTTCAATGTGGGCGCTGGCATGGCGCGCCTGTACACGGCGGCCGCGTTCGTGAAGCACAACATGCCGCTTGGGCAGGGCGGAACGCTGTCAGCCCAGGACGCGGTTGACGTCGCCGCTGACTTCACGCAGAAGCCGAGGCCCGATTACGCTGCATGGGTGAAAGACTGGCCCAAGGGGGACCGCCCGAAGGATGCACGCTAGCTTCAGTCGAGGCACGGCCGGTGTCGGCGTTCCGCACTAGCTTGCGCTATATCAAGAACCGACGTCCAGCAAGAGGCAAGACTATTTCAGTAGCTCTCGCTTCAAAAGCTGGATGTGCAGAGCAGCAAGTCCATTCCGCTTTTCGTCCACACCGTCTTGTTATTGACAAGGAGCCTGCAATGCAAGCAAATGTTGGAACCATTGACCGAATCCTCCGGATTGTTATCGGGTTGGTCCTGATTGGTCTGGCCGCGACCGGAGGCATTGGCGCCTGGGGCTGGATTGGCGTCCTGCCACTTCTTACCGGCATAGTGCGCATCTGTCCTGCCTACAGCATTCTGGGTGTGAAGACATGCTCGACACCGAAGGCTGGCGCAAAGTAGTTCGATGTCAACCAGTTGAGCAGCCGAGGGGCTGCTCGCGTCAATGATGTTGAACGATGGTTCAATCGCCGTGCGCATTTCCTAGACGATGGAGGCTTCATGAGTGGCATTCCGGAATTCAAGACCGTAGTCAAAAATGTGTCTGCGCAAATGCGCCGCTTGCGTGAGACCCAACCTGACTTGATGACAGCCTTCTCCCAACTGGCTGCGGCCGGTACCAAAGAAGGTGCGCTAAGCAAGAAGACGAGGGAGTTGGTGGCATTGGTTATTGCCGTCGCTTGCCGTTGCGACGACTGCATTGGCTTTCACGTCCAAGCGCTTGTCAAGCTGGGAACCGCGCGAGCCGAATTGGAGGAAGTGCTGGGAACAGCCGTGTACATGGGGGGCGGACCGTCCATGATGTATGCCACACACGCATTGAAAGCCTTCGAGGAATTCACGGCCGACGCGTAGCCCGACCTGGTTATTATCGAATGGCTTTTTCTCTGCGCCGCATGTGTACTAGCTGCATTGCCTGGCTGAGCGCAGTCCCGCTTTCTACCCGACAGGTACCTCGCAAATGAAAAAGACCTTTACTTGTGTCGCTCTGGCAGTTGCTGCCTCGACCGTCCCGCCGCTTGCCAACGCTGCCGATGTCCAGCGCCAAGTCGAAATCGCCGAGCGAGGCAAAAACGTCATGCCGTTCAACCTCAAGGCTACAACCCATATATTTACCAAGACTGCTGTGGGTGGAACGCAGCGCGTTATAGCCAAACATGCTGGCGACAAAGAGCAGACCACGCTGATTAGGGAGCATCTGCAAGAGATAAGAAGCCAGTTCATCGAAGGCGACTTTTCCAGTCCATCATACATTCACGGCAATGACATGCCTGGCCTGACCGAGCTTCGTTTAGCAAAACCGGGGCAAATTGCCATTGAGTACCGGGAGGTCGCCGACGGCGCCGAACTCGACTACCGAACATCAGATGCCAAGTCCGTTGCGGCATTGCACAACTGGTTCGACGCACAACTCGCCGACCACGGACCGGATGCCGTCGAGGGCCAGCGGCATCATCGTGGTGACATGCCCAAGCCGTGATTGAGGGTTCCCTCCTTCAAGTGTCGCCACTGTTGCCCATGCGGCATCACAGAACCTCAACACGCCGCCGCTCTTTGCGCGCTGTCGTCATGCGGTCGGTCGGCGGAGCAAGATTGCATAGGCAGTCGGATTGGCTAACCAACTGGCTCGCCTGCGGTTGGCTCCGTCGCTGCGGATGATGCGTCGTGCTACTTGGCTGCCGCCAGCATGTAGTCAACGGCGGCTTTCACCTCCTCATCGGAGGCGCTTCAGCCACCCCTGGGGTAGCCTCATACCGAGTCCGCCCAGCGCATGCGCATACAACGTTGCCGGCCCAGCTTAATGCGGAGGCTCATGAGGCCTCGTCGCCAAATCTCGGTGCAGTCATTATTTGTTGGAGGCCGATATACCGGTCATTCATGTATTGCCGCTGCTTTAGCTGCTCCGGTGCCGCATCGCGGATATCGATGAGAACTACCGTTTTTCGGACTTCAACAGATCCGACAACTCATTGGACTCCTCGGGGATCGTCACAGGTCGAGACTTGATGCGCTGGCGGTGGCGCCCAACGTGTCAACCAAGTCTGATTGCGGCATAGCACGGGCCAGAAGCGAGGCCAATGCGTCGGGTGAGTTGCGCAAACACGTACTGACCCGTGCACTAAATAGTGCGCAAATCAGGCTGCGTAGCAAACATGCTTTTCCTGAAAAAGGTTACGGATGACATGAGGATGCTTCTGCAGGCGATGCAGATCGCGACGCACGCTATCGATCATTTCCGTCTTGCTGGTCGGCCGGCCCTTGCCCATCGCGTTGGTTTTCACATCCTGATTGAGCAACTCATCGGGGTTCAGCTCGGGACAGTATCCGGGCAGCCGTATCAGGCGCAGCCGCTCAGCATTTTCCGCGACGAATTGCCCGACTGACGGACCTGAAGCCGTGGTATGCAGCGAAGCCATCATTCCGCGGCAAATATTGATACGCGATCTTCTTAGTTTGCAGCGCCTGCTACGCGGCCTACGATTCAGGTTTCCCTGTTCTCAGAACGCCGAAATCGCGGGTAGCCGTCACGCGCTGACCAGCCCGCGCTGCAGGGCGGTTTTGAGCATTGAGAAGACATGCCGTGCAACAGGATTGACCGCATTGGGACGCGCCCAAAGGTAGTAGGTGACATCGGGCAACCGCGGCAAGCCATCGTTCTCGCCCAGGATACGCATGTCCGCCGTCAGCAGGTCGATGCTGCGCGCCGTAATGCCCAATCCACCGCGCAGCGCCGCCTTGATGCCGATCAGGCTTGGTGCCAGATAAGCGATACGCCAGGGTACACCAGCATGCGTCAACGCCTCGAGCGACAGCTTGCGGAACAGGCTCGGCTCATCGGCCAGGATCAGCGGTACCGGCGTGCCGTGCTCATAGACAAAATCCGCCGAACACACCCAGATCGTAGGCGTGGTGCGCAGCACAATGCCTTCGAGTGTATTGTCCTCGCGCGTGGAAACGGTCAGGTCAATTTCGCCGCGCCGCAGCGATTCCATCAGGAATGGGCTTCTGCCGACATGGATCTCCAGCCGCAGCGCCGGCGACGACCGAGCAATATGCGACAGCAGCACCGGAAGGATGGTATCCGCCACATCGTGCGGCGCGCCAATGCGCAGCGAGCCGGTCAGGTCTCCCTCGCGCAGCATTCGGAGCGTCTCGTCGTTGATGGTCAGCAGCTGCCGCGCGTATTCCAGCAGCTTCTTGCCATGCCGCGTCATCTGCTTGCCACGGCCCTGGCGCTCGAACAGCGTCAGCCCAAGCTGTTCTTCCAACCGTTGCATCTGCTGGGTGACGGCCGATTGCGTGCGTTGCACGGCTTCGGCGGCGGCGCCAAAGGTTTCATTGTCGGCAATGGCCACCAGTGTGCGAAGCAGGTCCAGATCGAGGTTACGCATTCATTAGTCCTGCTAATGGGTTTTCGTCGCGCATTAAGTGGTTTTCAGGGCTGATGTTCATTACAGTGAAACACGAAACAGCGTTCTACCCCTCAAAAACAGAGATTACAAGGATCGATTGCATCATGTCCATCACACAACAGCGCCAGGCAGCCGTCGGAGAGACCATCGAATCCATTAAGAATATCGTAGATAAACGCGCCGTCACGCGCGCCAGCTTGGCCGATGTCCTGTCCCATGTGGAAGAACTGGCCGCCCGCACCGAACTGTGGGGCGAGACCGACTTCCCGCCGCCCGAGCCCGGTGAACGCCAGGCGCGTTACCTGATCACCGAGGATCCTGACCAGACCTATGCGCTGTACCTGAACGTAATGCGTCCGGGCAAGCGCATCCCGCCGCACAACCACACCACCTGGGCCTGCGTGGCCGGTGTCAGCGGCATCGAATTCAACGATGTCTACACCCGCACCGACGATGGCAGCCAGGCCGGTGTGGGCACGCTCGAATATTCGCATACCGTGGAAGTCGGCCCGCGCTGTGGCATCGCGCTGCTGCCTGACGATATCCATTCCGTGGAAATCCAAGGGGAAGACGTCATCCGCCATCTGCATATGTATGGTCGGGCGCTGGAAACGCTGACCGAACGGCTGACGTTCGACCTCGAGACCGGCCGCTGCCAGATCATGAACGTGGGCGTACAGACCCGCCGCTAAAAGAAAGCCTGAACGGGGGCCTGAGCCATACCGTCAGGCCGCCCACTCCTGAGATCCGACCCGACGAATTTCCTCTCCGCGGAGAGGGCGGCCACCCTTTGCCCAAAATTTCATGAGCCAAGCTTCCTATACCGCTGTCGACGCCGTCACCCTGAAGGGCTGGCTGCACGATGCCGACGAGATCGCCCTGTTCGATGTGCGCGAACACGGCCAGTATGGCGAGGGCCATCCGTTCTATGCCGTGCCGCTGCCCTACAGCCGGCTCGAACTCGACATCGGCCGCCTGGCACCTCGTACCGATGCGCGCATGGTGCTGGCCGATGACGGCGACGGCGTGGCGCAGGCCGCAGCCGCCGCGCTGGCACGCCTTGGCTATACGAACCTGTTTGTCCTCGATGGCGGCGTCCCGGCCTGGCAGGCCGCCGGCTACGCGCTGTTTGCCGGCGTCAACGTGCCGTCGAAGACCTTCGGCGAACTGGCTGAGCACCACTACCGCACCCCACGCGTCACCGCGCAGGAACTGGCAGCCATGCAGGCCGGTGCCAATGCACCGGTGGTGCTCGATGGCCGCCCGACCGGCGAATTCCGCAAGATGAATATCCCGGGCGCGATCTGCTGTCCCAACGGCGAACTCGCCTATCGCCTGCGTGACCTGGTGCCCGACAGCACCACGCCGATCGTGATCAACTGTGCGGGCCGTACGCGCAGCATCATCGGTGCGCAATCGCTGATCAATTTTGGCGTGAGCAACCCGGTCTATGCGCTCGAAAACGGTACGCAAGGCTGGTACCTGAACGATTTCACGCTCGAACACGGCGGTACCGCACGCTATCCGGAGAACGCGTCGCCACGCGAACTCGATGCCGCGCGCAACGCCGCGCAGGCGCTGGCCGCCCGCTTCGATGTGCCGCGCATCGCCGCCGCGCAGGCCATTGCATGGCTGGCCGACAGGTCGCGCACCACATTCCTGTGCGACGTGCGCACCCCCGAGGAATACGCCACACAGACGCTGCCCGGCGCGCAACACACCCCTGGCGGCCAGCTTATGCAGGCTACCGATCAATATGTCGGCGTGCGCCGCGCTAGGCTGGTGCTGTTCGATGCCGAAGGGGTGCGCGCCATCGTAGTGGCCAGCTGGCTGCGCCAGATGGGCCATGACGCCGTGGTACTCGATGGCGGATTGCAGGCAGGACTCGTGGCCGGAGTCAAGGCTGCGCACGGACCCGCATATCGGGTGGCCGCGCCGGCCACCATCAATGTCGCGCAGTTGGCCGCCGGAATGGCCACGCAATCGATGCTAGCGCTGGACCTGCGCGGCAGCATGACGTACCGCGCCGGCCGAATCGCCGGCAGCCACTGGTCTACGCGTGCGCGATTGGCACAAGACCTGCGCGGCGTGCCGCACGACACCACGCTGGTGCTGATCGGCGATGCCGACGGCGATGATCCCGCTGACCTGGCCTTCGCTGACCTGCACACGCTCGGCTATCGCGATGTACGCCGGCTGCACGGCGGCTTCGGCGCATGGCGGGATGCCGGCCATGCCGTGAGCCGGGGCGCCGAGACCCTCCCCGATGCGCGGTGCATCGACTACCTGTTCTTCGTGCACGACCGCCACGACGGCAACAAGGCCGCAGCCCGCCAATACCTGGCTTGGGAAACGGGGCTGATCGGCCAGCTCGACGCGCAGGAATTGGCCACCTTCCGTTTCAGGCCTCTCGACTGATTCCCACCCGAACCTGCAAGTCCGCCACGACAAACCTGCCAAAAGAGAACGAGGTCGCCCCATGTCACGCCCGATGTCATCACGCTTTCCGCAGCTTCTGGTTGCAGCACTCACCTTCACCATGTTCGGCGCCGCCACGGCGCAGCCGCTGGCGCCGGTCAACGATTATCCGTCGCAGTCGCTACGCATCGTGTCGCCGTTTCCCGCCGGCGGCGGCAATGATGCCGTGACGCGCGTGGTGGCCGCGCGGCTGTCACAAGTGCTAGGCCAGAGCGCGGTGACGGACAACCGCGGCGGCGCCGGCGGCAATATCGGCACGCGCTATGTGGCGGAGTCGAAGCCCGATGGCTATACGGTGCTGACGTCGCAGGTATCGATCATGGCCGTAAACCCGACGCTCTATCGCGCGCCGGGCTTCGACCCGATCAAGCAGTTCATTCCGGTCACGCAGATCAACGCTGCGCCGCTGGCTATCGTCGTCTCCACCAACGCCCCCTGGAAGTCGTTCGAGGAACTGGCAGCACAGGCCAAGGCGCAGCCGCAGAAGATCACCTTTGCCACGCCCGGCAACGGCACGCTGTCGCACCTTGTGGGCGCGGTGCTTGACAAGGACAGCAAGGTCTCACTGCAGCATGTGCCATACAAAGGTGCCGGGCCGGCCATCAACGACCTGCTCGGCGAACAGGTAGATGTGCTGATCACGTCCACCTCGTCGGTGGCCGGTTTCATCCAGACTGGCCGCATGCGGGCATTAGCCGTCACCAGCCCGCGTCGTCTCGGGGTATTCACTAAGGTGCCGACCCTTGAAGAACTGGGCTATCGCAATGCACGCTTTGAGGACTGGTACGGCTTCTTCGTGCCGGCCGGCACGCCGCCCGAGCGCGTGGCGCTGCTGAATCGTGCCATCGTGCAGGTGCTGCAGATGCCCGACGTGGTGAAGACCATCCGCGACAGCGGCAGCGACGTCATAGCCAACAGCTCCGAAGCATTCGCCGTACAGCTCAATCAGGACATCTCCCGCTGGTCGCAGATCGTCAAGCTGTCCGGCGCTCATGTCGACTAACGGAAGGCACGAACCTTGCGACGTCTCCCACAATCGTGAGCCACCCCACAGGCCAACCATGACGAAAGCGCTCCCAACACGCCTTGCCCATGCCGGGCGCATATCCGCTGTGTCCGGCGGCCAACCGGTCAACCCAGCCGTGGTGCGTGCGAGCACCGTGCTGTTCGAATCCGTTGCCCAGCAGCGAGAGATGCGCGCGCGTCGCGATACCGAGCGCCTGTTCACCTACGGTGCGCGCGGTAACCCCACCAACTTCGCGCTCGAAGACATGGTGACGATGCTTGAAGGCGGCTATCGCACACGCCTGTTCCCGTCGGGGCTGGCTGCGGCGGCGATGACGATCCTAGCCTATGTACGCCCCGGCGAGCATGTGCTGCTACCCGACTGCGTCTATGAGCCAGTGCGCAACCTGGCCAACGGCTTCCTGCGCCAGCACAGCATCGCTGCCGACTTCTATGCGGCGGACGGCTCCGACCTCGATGCGAAGCTGCGCCCGGAAACGCGGCTGGTCTATGCGGAAGCCCCCGGCTCGTTGGTCTATGAAATGTGCGACCTGCCCGCGCTGGCGGAACGCGCACATGCAAACGGCGCACTGGTCGCCGCCGACAACACCTGGGGATCGGGTCTGCTGTATCGCCCGCTGGAACTCGGCGCCGATATCTCCCTGATGGCCGCCACCAAGTACCTGTGTGGCCATTCCGACGTGATGATGGGCACGGTCTGCACCACCGAGGCCGCCTGGCAACCACTGGCGACGATGTCCGACTCCTTCGGCATGGCCGTGAGCCCCGACGATTCCTATCTGGTCCAACGCGGGATCCGCTCCCTAGGCGCGCGTCTCGCGCAACATCAGGAAAGCGCATTGGCGGTGGCGCAATGGCTGCTCGATCGCCCCGAAGTCGCACAGGTCTTCTGCCCTGCCCTGCCGCACGATCCCAATCACACGCTGTGGCAACGCCACTGCCATGGCACCAATGGCCTGCTCTCTTTCACCTTGCATTCGCAGGCGCCGGTGGCGCCCGAACGCTTTGTCGACAACCTGCAGCTGTTCGGCATCGGTGCCTCATGGGGCGGCTTCGAAAGCCTGGCGGTACTCGCCGACATGCGCCGCGCGCGCAGCATCAGCGACTGGTCATCGCACGGCACCGTGATTCGGCTGCATATCGGCCTGGAGGCCGTGTCCGATCTAATGTCCGACCTCGATCAGGCATTCGCCGCCATCGCTCACATTGAATCGACTGAACAGGAGTCCTCCCATGCCCATCATCGGTGACTGGTTGCGCCAGCAATCCGGCCCCGCCCGCACCAGCGGCCAGCTGCCTGTCGGCTCGATGGCCTCGGGCGTGAGCGTCACGCTGCCCTATGTGGCGATGCGTGGCGCGCAACCGGCGCGATGCCTGGGCACGACCGCAAACGGTGATTGTGCAGGACATCTGGTGGACGGCCACGGCACGCCATGCCGATATCGTGCTGCCAGTGACCACAGCATTGGAGCGCAACGATATTGGCGGTTCTTCGCGCGACCGCCACGTGCTGGCAATGCACCAGGCCGTCGCGCCGCTGCATCGGGCACCCGCGGCCACCAGCCTGTGGCGCGTCAGGCGGCGCGGCCGGATCACCGCCGATGAAGGCGGCCTGTTCATTCCGGCCACGCGTGCCGGGGATCTGGTGCATGAGGGTGCGTCGATCGGGGACACGCTCAAGCTCGATGCCTCGCTCACGGCCGTCAAGCCGTTCACGCACGACGGCATCCCAATCGGCCTGCGCAGCGATCCGGTCGTCCACCCCGGCGAACGGCTGGCCTTCGTGGAAACTCAACTCGTAAAGCACTTCATACAGAAAAGATGATGCTCTACCATATCGGTTGATATGGAGATAGCATGGGCAGAACGGAGATAGACCGACTGGTTGTTGTGGTGGGGCACGCGATTGCCAGGCACCGCATAGCAGCCAACCTCACTCAGGAACAGGTGGCGGAACGGTTGGGGATTGGCAACGAGGCGGTCTCCCGAATGGAGCGTGGCGTCGTCATGCCCACGATCGCGCGCCTGGCCGAGTTGGCTGACATCTTCCAGTGCGACACCTCGGAACTGCTGACCGGGGCCAGCACCCGCTCCAGCGATCAGGCCAACCATCTCGCCCGGCTACTGACGAAGGTCAGCAGCCCGGACCGCGCCATGATCGTGGCCATGGTCGAGACCCTGACCGCGCGACTAGCTCGTCGCTGATCCGCTCCACTTCCGTTACCCTCAGTACCCCTCCGGTAAGAGCAGGGTCGTGACCGAGCGATCTGCCGGGGCGCGTTCATATAAGTTGGGGAGGCCTCCAAGGGAGCGGGCGCTAAGAGCATCCGGGCACCGCGCCGGCGCCCAGCGATTGATGGCTGCAGGCGAAGCTTGGCGATTAATTGCATTTCAATTTCGGCGTAACGGCTTGGCCTGGAACGGGGGCGCCGCCACTGGCGGAAGAGCGCAACCACGGCGACCGCCAAGAAATCCCGTCCGTCGCGCCCATCGATAGCCTCCGACCTCTTCGCCGCTCAATTCGTTATCCCGATGCCATGCCTCGACCTGCGCGCCAATTTCGTCGACCTGACGCTCCAGCATCCTTCAGATGCTCCAGCAGCCGCTGGACGAGCAGACGGAACGAGCCTGGCAACTCATTGGTCGCATCCTCGATCAACTCCGGCACCTGCCTGGCAATACTCCCGATACCCTGGGGAACTACTAATCCAAACTCGGCCAGCAAACCACGAATCTGGTTGGCCTGCGAGGTGCGCGCTTTCACGAAGCCCTGACGCGCACGATGCAGCGCCAACACCGCCTGCTGCTCAACATACTTGATCGGCACAAACCTCATGTTCGGCCGTGCTACCGCTTCGCAGATTGCCTAGGCATCGGCCGCATCGTTCTTGTTCGTCTTGACATACAGCTTGACGAACTGCGGCGCCATCAGCCGCACCGTGTGACCGAAGCTCTGCAGCTTTCGAGCCCAGTGGTGCGCGCTGCCACACGCCTCCATCCTAATCACGCCCGGCGGCAGAGTCGCAAAGAACTCGGCCACCTGGGCACGCTTGAGCTGCTTTCTCAACGTCGCTTTGCCCAGCTCATTCACACCGTGGATCTGAAACACATTCTTCGCCAAAGCGATGCCAATCGTCGTGACCTGCATGAGGGATGCTCCTGTTTGAGAGATTGCCATGCTCACCAGTTTTGCACTCATGTACCTTCACGGGGAGGGGCGTCCATCCCATTAACGCCCCGATGAAGATATGGAACGTATGATGTCAAAAGCAGCCAAGATGCGGCGCAGGCGATACCCGCAAATGGAGCTGTGCCACAACGTTCCATGGGACTAAATTACAGCAATGCCGAGACCCCTTTCTCCTGCCTCTGAAACAGCTGGCACCAGACGCATGCCCTACCGGATCGACCGGGAGTTCGCGCGTGGCCTAGTCTGGTTCCGGCGCGACCTGCGCGCCGACGACCATGCAGCGCTGCACTATGCCCTCAAGCACTGCCGCCAAGTGTGGTGCGTATTTGTCTTCGATCGCGAAATCCTTGACCCGCTGATTGCCCGCGGACGCAAGGTCGATCGGCGTGTAGAGTTCATCCTGAGGTCGTTAGAGCCGTTACGCAGGACGCTGACCGATGCGGGCGGTGGCCTGATCGTGCTTGACGATACCGCGCGCGATGCCATTCCTCGGCTGGCGGCCGAACTCGATGCAGAAGCCGTCTTTACGAACCACGACTACGAACCTGCGGCGAAGCGGCGTGACACGGCCGTAAGTCAGGCACTGGCTTCCGACTTCCGGGTGCTGTTCACATTCAAGGACCAGGTTATCTTCGAGGCTGACGAGCTCATGACCGGCCAGGGCCAGCCGTTCAGCGTCTTCACGCCGTACAAGAATGCGTGGTTACGCGGAGTGCAGCCGTTCGACCTTCGACCGTATCCAGTCGACAAGTATCTGGGCGCGCTGGCACCGGTGCCCCGCCAGTATCAAAAGGCTTCGCCAATGCTGGACGATCTCGGCTTCGCTGTCAGCAATCTCGCCGAGATTGCGATGCCCACTGGCAGTGATGGCGCCCGTGCACTATTCGACGAATTCATCGACCGCATCGGCGACTATGGCAACCGGCGAGATTTTCCCTCGCTGCGCGGCCCGAGCTACCTGTCGGTACACCTGCGCTTCGGCACGATCTCGATCCGCACGCTGGCGCGAGCCGCGCTCGACGCCGTACTGCGCGGCGGCAGCAAAAGCGCCGGCGCGGCCGTCTGGCTGTCCGAACTGATCTGGCGCGACTTCTATTTCATGATCCTCCACCACCATCCCCGCGTGGCCGACGGAAAGTCTTTCCGCCCCGAATACGATGCGCTGCGCTGGGTCGACTCTGTCACGGGCGACAGATACTTTCAGGCATGGTGCGACGCACAGACCGGCTATCCGCTGGTCGATGCCGCGATGCTGCAGATCCGCCAGAGCGGCTACATGCATAATCGTCTACGGATGGTGACTGCAAGCTTTCTCGTCAAGGACCTCGGCGTCGACTGGCGACGCGGCGAGCAATATTTCGCCGACCAGCTCAATGATTTCGATTTCTCGGCAAACAACGGCGGGTGGCAGTGGGCTGCATCAACGGGCTGCGATGCACAGCCGTACTTCCGTATCTTCAATCCGGTCATGCAATCGGAGAAATTTGATCCGCAGGGGCGATTTATCCGCAAGTACTTGCCGGTGCTGGCACAGATGCCGGACAAGTACATCCATGCGCCATGGACGGCGCCGGTGAATGTGCTGGCTACAGCGGGGGTGAAGCTTGGGGAGAACTATCCACCCCCGATCGTGCAGCACGACGTTGCGCGGAAAGAGACCCTTGAAAGGTATGCGGCGATAAAGAAATCGATGCGCACCGAGTTCTAGATCGGCGAACTTCAGCGCGCTCGTCGGGTGGCGCCGCTGCGCCGGAATCTCGATGCCTTCGAGCCAGGCGTTCAGTTCGGCCGGCGAGAAGCCGCCCTGGGCCAACGCCGCCAGCGAGGGAAAGCGGCGGCGCTCGAGTCGCTCGTACCACAGCACGAAGCCGGTACGGTCCCAGTAGAGGATCTTGACCTTCGAGCGGTCGCGGCCACGAAGACGAACAGGTGACCCGACAACGGGTTCTGTCCTAGCAGCGGCTGCACCAGATATGACAGAGCGTCGATGGACTTGCGCATGTCGACCGTATCGCGGTAGATGAAGGCTCGCACATCGCCGGTGATCAGCACCGTCCGCCTCCCAGTTGCCCGAGCACAAAGCGTACGATGCGCACGGCATGCGCGCCGGTGAGTTCGATGCGCGCGCCGGCCAGTGCGATCACTACATGGTCACGCCCCCTCGATGGCGCGATGTCGGCCACCGCTGGAGGTGTCAGGAATTCTGTGTGCTGAGGTCGGTTAATTAAATCTCAGCGTAGGGCGTTGGTGAAGCGGTCACCGAAGAGAATGGCGAACTGGTTGGCCGCTTGTTTCCAGGTGATGGGCGGCATCTTCCAATCTTTCTCGATGTTGCGCAAGGCCAGGTACAGCAGCTTGCTGGCGGCTTCGTCGCTGGGGAAGTGGCCCCGGTTCTTGACGATCTTGCGCAACTGCATGTGCATGCTCTCGATGGCATTAGTGGTGTAGATGATTCTGCGCACTTCCGGCGGATAGGCGAAGAACGGGATGACCTGCTCCCATTGCCGCCGCCACATGTCGGCCACCGTCGGGAATTTGCGGCCCCAGTCGCTGCCGGCAAAGGCATCCAGCGCAGTGGCAGCGGCATCGGCCGTGGCAGCCTGGTAAATCGGCTTGAGTGCGGCCGCCAGGCCCTTGCGATCCTTCCAGCTCGCCAGGTTGAGCGAGTTGCGGATCAGGTGGACGATGCAGGTCTGGATTTGCGCGGCCGGGTAGACGGCCTCGATGGCCTGGGGGAAGCCGCGCAGGCCATCGACCACGGCGATCAGGATGTCCTCCAGGCCGCGGTTCTTCAGTTCGTTGAAGACCTTGAGCCAGAACTTGGCGCCTTCGGTCTGCTCGATCCACAGGCCGAGGACTTCCTTGCGCCCATCGGCGCGGATGCCCAGCGCGAGGTACACCGCCTTGTTCCTGACGGTGCCTTCGTCGCGGATCTTCAGGCGCAGCGCGTCGAAGTAGACAATGGGGTACATCGCCTCCAGCGGGCGCTGCTGCCATTGTTCGACCTCGGCCAGCACTTCGTCGGTGATGGTGGAAATCAGGTCGGGCGAGACCTGCAGCCCATACAGTTCCTGCAAATGGCCCTGAATCTCACGCACGCTCATCCCGCGTGCATACATGCTGATTACGTGGTCGTCGAAGCCGGACAGCCGGCGTTGGTACTTGGCGACCAGTTGCGGCTCGAAGGTGGCTTGCCGGTCGCGCGGAATGTCCAGTTCCAGCTCGCCGTTGGGCGTGATGACGGTCTTTGCACTGCTGCCGTTGCGGTGATTGCCGCTCTTGCCTTGCTTGGCCTCGCTGGCCAGATGGTGCGTCAGTTCGGCGGCAAGCATACGCTCGGCCAACTGCTTCTTGAGCAGGCCGGCCAAGCCTGATTCACCGAGAATCGACTCGGCGTCCTTGTTCTGTACCTGAGCCAGTAGTTGATCGATCAACTCATCCGGAAACAGCTTCGGCGCGCTCGATTTCTTGCTCTTCTTGGTCATGCTTTTTGTTTCGGTCATAAGGGCGTTTCTTTCGATATCGTCTCATGACCTCAACACACAAGAAATCTGACAGGCTCCCACCGCTTGCACGGCGGGTGCTGTGCCCGTGGCCGCCGCGATGAACGCGGTGTCGGCGGTCACCGTCAGAGGCATCACAGCCGGCTGGTCGTGGTCCACGCGCTTGCGCCACAGGCCAGAGGTGCTGACCGCCAGGCCATGCTGCCGGCAGAAAGCGCGGATGCCCAGCCCGCTATTGTTCCACTGCGCCACCATCTCCCGCCAGAAGGCTTGATCATGCCGGTAATACCTCGTCCCTTCGTGTCCACTACTGCCGTCTCGATGCTCGGCCATCGCTTCACTCCTTATACCGTGAAGCCGCTACCTTCTCATCGCTGCTCCTGCCTCACCAGATGGGTTCCGCTGACGCTTACGATCGCGCGGGAAAGGCATGCGGCGCGCTGTCGCTGGCTCTGCACGGTGCTCTATCTGGGCGGGCTGCGGCCTTTGGATTCACCGGCACAGCCATGGGCGCATTCCTCGGCCAGCGCAACGCCCAGGGCGTCAAGCAGGACGGCCGGCCCAGCGACAACTATCTTGGCCGGTTGGCCGGGATGGTTGTCCGAAAGCTTTAGTTCATGGTTGTCGGCGGCGCTGACCGAACCTTAAGTCAGCATGACTTTCGTCGAGGCAATGGCTGGCCTGCCAAGCGTATCAACGTTAAGGCACACAATCATGCTAGGCAGAACATCCACGCTTTGCCGGTCGACAATGTTTGGACAATCGGTAACCGTACAAGTATTGCTTACCGCTTGAACAATTGAGACGGACCAAGACGGCAGGCGGACCCCTATCAGGTCACTCTGCGATCGCAATGATCTGGTTTAGTTGCTCACAAGCCGCAGCAAATACCTCCAAGGGAGCCTGTCTCCAGGTCTCACGGCCACCTTGCGGATTGCAGTCGATCCAGATGATGTCACGTCGCTCAGGCACCCATAGCTTGCCCGCCATTAGATAGCCTCCGCGCCGATGCGTTGCGTGACCATGGATTCGCTGCCGTGCTTGATTGGGTCAAACTGAAGGATATGCATCCGATGCTGGTCCTGTCCCCGCGGCCGTTCAATGAACGGACCAGCATCGTGATTGGCTTGCCGATGACTACCGCAGCCTACAACGATATCCAATCGCCGATGCTGAAGTCGGTGAGTCAGTAAGGCCGGTTGCCACGCGTCAGAAGATATGCCTGATACCCAGCGCCGCGCCAGACATGCTGTTCTTCCCTGCCCCGAGGTAGTAGCCGGTTCCCAGCCCACCGACAGAGGTATCGAAGTTCAGGGACGCGTTCTTGGCATAGGCAGTAGTCAGATAGAGGTTAGTGCGCTTCGACAGGTAGTAGTTGTTGATTACCTGCACCTGCCATGGATTGGCGATATTGCCCAGTAGCGCATTGGTAACCGGATTGGCGACTTGCTTGACGTTGTCATAGTAGTAGCCGGCCGTCACCTGCCAGGTCTGGGTCACATGGGGGATGGTTCCGGTTTGCTGCGGCAGATCGGCGCATAAATTCTAGACTTTGCGTTGGGCCTCATTCCGACTTTTACGGCATGCGCGCGTCCTCGTTCCGGCCACTCCCGCCCTCAAATCGCGTGTCGCTGTGGTCCTCTACAGAGGAGTCCTCGCTCAGAAAAGAGCGTCACGGTGCAATAGGTTGGGCCGCAATGTGGAATTCTCAGGCCCACCAAGGGGTCATGACTTCAGCAAAGCGGCCAGGTACTGGCATCGCACGACCCTATGGCTTGCATCTCAGATGCAGACCGACCTTTGCGCTCCAATCCATTGCACCATACAGCCCGCCGCCGCTGCCGCTGCCGCCAATAATTTCGTGATCGTGAAATTGCAGATTAGGCCCCGCTGATATGCCGCTGTGCATGCCAGGCCGACCGTATGCGGCGTGGAGGTCCGAAAGTCCTGTTGCTATTCCCTTGGGCTCGACCTCTTTGGCGACGCGTCCTCGTTGCTCAGCGCGTGCTGGCGCGACCCCGCTCACTTCTGGCGGCGGTCGCCGACCCACCAGGCCATCGTGAGGCTTGCCAGCGTCCCACCTCAACAACGCAAACTGACGATGACGCGATGATGTTCAACAAACTAGTCTAATTTCCATATTTTGACTAGAATACTGAACATATGCCAGCCTTCACTGATACTACTTCCGTCCTAGAACGTCACTTGCTGCTGCAACTCGGCGACCGCATCAAGCGTCTGCGGAAGGCCCAGAACTTCAGCACGGTCGAGATGGCCAAGCGCGTTGGCATCTCCCGGACGACCCTCGCTGCCGTTGAGGCAGGCGACCCCGCGCCGACGATGGGCACTTACCTTCGCGTCATGTCGGTCCTCGGCGTGGCCGGGGATCTCGCCCTGCTGGTCAGCGACACCTTCCAGCCGCCGCCGGCAAATTCAGCAGCCGCCTCGTCCAAGCGTACCAGACCGCAGGTGCAAGTTATGGTGACGACGGATCCCAGCCGCCATCAAGCTCAGGATTTGCAGAGCATGGCGCTGCACAAGGAGGCGATCCGAATGATTCATGAGGATCCTGCCCTACTGGGCCGGGCCCAAGAGGTGCTCAGGCGATGGCGCTCGCAGGGAGACTCACGGTCTGATTCACTTTGGTCCGAGTGGGAAACGATTCTTGCGAACCGGTCGTGGCGCAAGGCGCTTGGCCGAACTCGACGTGCTCAAGAGCTTCGCCAAGCCTCTCCCCTGCCGGCTGTTCTACCCGACGCCCTTCGGCAGGAGGTGCTTGCACAGATCCAGGCGTTGAAGAAAGGCGTTGTGATCGGGGATCAGGAATGAACCGGGAAGATCTGGAACACATCATTCGGGCCGCGGCCGACATCACGAATGAATACGAGTTCGTTGTCGTTGGCAGCCAATCGATCCTAGGGCCGATCCCCAACCCGCCGGCAGTTTTCACGATGTCTGCGGAGGCCGACATCTACCCGCTCAATGCCATCGACAAGGCGGATGCGATTGACGCGGCCATCGGAGAAGGCTCGCGTTTTCACGAGACGTACGGTTACTACGCGCAGGGCGTCGGGCCAGAGACCGCCTGCCTGCCGGCCGGATGGCAACGCCGCCTGCAGCGCATCCAGACGGCGGGCACGAATGGACGGGTTGGCTATTGCTTGGACGTCGTTGACCTCTTTATGGCGAAGGCGGTAGCGGATCGCGACAAGGACCGCGTCTTCTGTATGGCCCTAATTCAATACGGCTATGTTTCGCCGCGCGCAGCGCTCAGCCGCGTCCAGGACATGCCGATAGAAAAAGCTGCACAGGGACGACTGCGTGCACGCATCAAGCGCTGGACGAAGGCCTTGCGGGACCAAGGTCATGCGGTTCCCGATGGCGACGCCTAGTCGGAGCTATCCGTTAGGCGGCGTAGGTGCAGTAACAACGTTGCCCCGGTGCTCGCCAACTCGCCATAAGGCACCGTTATCGGACCTTATTGCCATGCACCCGGGTCACGCTCTTCTCCCCGCCAATGCCTTGCGACGGACAGCGTGGCGTGCAACGGCGGTAGCCGGCCACTTGCGGCCTCTCGCGCTCGGCTTCGCCCGGCCATTCAGATGTCGGCTTCACCTCGGTAACAGACTTCCGCACGGTCTTTTGCAAGCGTCGGGCAAGGTATCCTCAGAAGCAGCATTCATGATCGATGCTCACCGCCACCCTCGTTCTCACAACCACGGTGTCTGGCTCAGGCATTTCTCAGCCCGCCAGCCGTGCAACCACTGCAACGCGTCGTAGAACTGCGACTGCGCGCGGCCAGTCCACAGCGAATTGCGCACCAGACGATCGACGCCCTTGGCGTGGTATACGCGGCCCATGTCGCGGGTAGCGTACACCACGCGTGCAGTGCGCGAGACTCGGGCCTGCGCGTACAGCTTGAATGCAGCCTCGAAGTCGCCGTTCGTTTCCTGCACGGCAGCACCAAGCGTGACGGCGTCCTCCAGCGCCTGGCAGGCGCCCTGCGCAACGTACTGCGTCATCGGATGGGCGGCGTCGCCGAGGAGGGTCGCGCGACCGAAACTCCAGCGCTCCCCCGGGTCCCGGTCGGCCGTTGCCCAGCGCTTCCACGAGGTCGGCCGGTCAAGCATTTGGTGCGGCAGAGGATGAATGCCCTCGAAGTACGACGGCACCTCCTCCTTGCTGCCGTCCTTCACGCCCCACTCCTCCTTCTCGCGGCTGTGGAACGTGACCACGAGGTTGTACTGCTGCCCGCCGCGCAGCGGATAGTGGACCAGGTGGCAATGCGGACCGGCCCAGACCACCGGTGCGTTGACCTGCAGGTCCTTTGGCATGTTGTCGACATCGACTACGGAGCGGTAGACCACGTGGCCCGTCACGCGCGGCGCATCGCCGATCAGCGTCTGGCGGATGGCGGACTTGACACCGTCGCAGCCGATCACGGCGTCGGCGGCATGACGCTCGTCGCGCTGGTCGATGACCGTCACGCCGTTGGCGTCCTGCTCCAACCTGTCGACGCGCGTGCTCGTACGGAACGTGATCAGTGGATGGTCCTGCACCGCCTCGAGGATTGACAGATGGATGTCGGCGCGATGGATCACCGCGTACGGATTGCCGACTCGCTCACGGTACTGGGCGCCGACCTCGATGCGGGCCACCTCGCTCGCATCAAGCGCATCCTTCAGGATCAGATGATCAGTAAACACGGCGCGGCCGCGCGCGGCTTCGCCGACGCCGAGCGCGTCCAGCGCGGCGAAGGCGTTGGCAGCAAGCTGGATGCCAGCGCCGATCTCGCCGATCTGGTCGGCCTGCTCAAGCAGTTCTATGCGGATGCCCTGCTTCGCCAGCGCAAGCGCTGCGGCGAGTCCGCCAATGCCGCCGCCGATGACGAGGACTTTCTGCTGGGGTTGAGTGGAGGGTATGTCGTGGTCTCCTGGGCCCGGGCGTGCGCTCAGGCTTTGTAGTCGGGCTGGCGTGCCGGGGCGGCCGCAGCGAACGCGGGATGCGTGTTGGCGTGTGCAACGACGGCCATCGCCTTCGGGTAGGCCGACAGATCGCACCCCATGCGCAGCGCATTGGCGACCTGCGGTACGAGGCAGACGTCGGCCAGCGTGGGCTGCGAGCCGAAGCACCACGGCCCCCGCCAGCCATTCTCCAGTTCGGCCAGGTTTTCCTGACTCCACGGCGGGGTACGCGAGTTGAGCGTCGTCATGGCGGCGCCGCCCGCCCGGACCTTCTCGTCGAAGATATGGAAGGCCGCGGTGGCTCCAGCTTCATGCATGAACAGTTGCGCCCCGGCGTCGCGGTCTCATCCATGCGATCTATGCGACCGTTCGAGAGCACGCTCTGCTCGGCCCGGTATGCGCCATCGGCGAGGAGCAATCGTGCCATAGTCACTCGGGCAATCCGGCCAGCCGAAGCCCCTCCGCAAACTGGGTCAGGTCTTCTGGGCGACGGATCGGAAGCCAGTCCTTGAGATTGGAGACGCGGAGTGACGGATCGAGCGTGCGCAGGCGCTGCATCGCCTCCTTCGCTTTGTCCATGCGTCCAGCGAGCGCATGACTCGCCGCCAGAACGCCGACCGGTGCAAGGAAACTCGGTAGATTGCATTTGGCCCTTTCGGCCCAATCCGAAGCGGCGTCGAAGCGTCCTGCGAAGAAATGTGCCAGCGCCATCCCAGCCTGCATCCTGAACATTTCCGGATCCAATGGACTCAAGCGAACGGCACGCGCCAAATACTTAATCGCAGCGTCTGTTTCACCGCGACAAGCGTGCAGGCACCCACACAGAGACCATGCAGGGGCGTGGTTCGGATTAAGCAGCAAAGCTCTGTCGAACAGCGCGATACCGCCGTCGAGGTCGCCGGTCAGATGCCCGAGTGCATGAGCTCCTCTCGTGAGCGCCACAGCATCGTCCCGGCCGAGCTCCACCGCCAGTCGCGCCAGGCGAGTGCCCTCGGCAATCTCCCGGGGCTGATCGATCATCCAGCCATTCATCTTGCGCCAGATATAACACCAGGCCGCCATGCCGTAGGCCGATGCGAAATCCGGATCGAGCTCGGTGGCCTTGTAGAACAAGGGCAGCGCCGCCTCGATTAATTCGCGCGTTCCGCTGTGCACCTGCGCGGTGCCGCGCAGGTAATAGTCGTAGGCGCACAGGTTCTCCGTCGGCTTGCGCTTGGCACGCTCGATTTCCGCCCGCTCGAGCTGCGGCGCGATGGCGCCAACCACGCTTTCCGCAACCTGGTCCTGCAGTTCGAAGATGTCGTCCAGCGTGCCTTCGAAGCGCTCCGCCCAGAGATGTGTCCCGGTCCTGGCATCGATGAGCTGCCCTGTGATGCGCACCTTGTTGCCGGTCTTGCGCATGCTGCCTTCCAGCACGTAGCGCACGCCAAGCTCGCGGCCGACGTCCATCACCTCGACTGCGCGGCCCTTGTAGGTGAAGCTCGAGTCGCTCGCGATGACGAACAGCCAGCGTATGCGCGACAGCGCAGCGATGATGTCCTCCACCACGCCGTCGGCGAAATACTCCTGCTCGGGATCGCCGCTCAGGTTCTGAAAGGGCAATACGGTAATCGAGGGTTTACCCGGAGGGAGGAGCGCGGACGGCGGCTCCCTCGATTCTCTGGAGATGTGTTCGCCGATCTCGCCGACGAAGCGGAAACCCTTGCGAGCGACAGTCCTGACCAAGCGCTGTTCTCCGCCGGTGTCGCCAATGGCCTTGCGAACCGCATTGATGTGACTGGTGATCGTCGATTCCGAGACGATTCGGCCGCGCCATACCGCCTGCAGCAGGTCGTCCTTGCTGACGACACGGTCGCGGTTCCTGACGAGGTACAGCAGTAGATCGAAGACCTGCGGCCCGACAGACACGACTTTCGCGCGATGCGAAAGCTCCCGGCGTTCCGGGTCGATCACGTAGTCTCCAAACACGAACTGCACTTGACATCCCCTGGCCGATTCGGCTCCCACGTTGGGGGCAATTGGCGAATTCCGTCCATGGATGATACTGCAACCGGTGGTAAGAGAATCTCATTCCGATCGTGCAACGCTTGGACGAAGAACCAAGCTTTCCTGCAGAGGAATTCAAGGTGAAGGCAAGGACCTCCCCGGATCGCGCGGGCAACCTCCATGCACATCGACGGCAACGGTTTGCGTCGAGAAACGGAGAGAAACATGAAGATTGTCGTCATCGGGTGCACCGGCTTCATCGGAACGAAGCTTGTAGAGGACCTTCGCAAGCGCGGCCATGACGTGCTCGCAGCCGTCCATGACACCGGCGTCAACACCATCACCTGCAAGGGTTTGGCCAAAGCGCTCGACGGCGCCGAGGTCGTCGTCGATGTGGCGAACTCGCCAGTATGGGAAAACAACGCTGCCCTCGAACTTCTCGAGACATCGAGCCGCAACCTGCTGGCTGCGGGCGCTGCCGCCGGCGTACGCCATCATGTGGCCCTGTCGATCGTTGGTAGCGAACGGCACCCCGACTGCGGCTATTTCCGGGCGAAGGTCGCGCAGGAAAATCTCATCAAAGCGTCCGGCATTCCCTACACCATCGTGCGTGCGACCCAGTTCTACGAGCTTGTCGGCGACATTGCCCAGTCGGCTGCCCAGTTGGCCACCCTAGGCAAGGAGATTCGCTTGTCGCCGGCGCTGATCCAGCCGATCGCGTCAGCGGACGCGGCAGCGGCGCTTGCCGACGTTGCAGTCGCGCCGCCGGTCAACGGCACGGTCGAAGTCGCCGGCCCGGAGGCGATGCCGCTGGACGAACTGGTCAGGCGCTTCCTGCGGGCGACGCAGGATACGCGCAAGGTCGTGCCGGATGTCCACGCGCGCTACTTCGGTGGCCTCCTCTCCGATCGGACGCTCACACCCGGGGAGAACCCCCGCATCGGCACGATCCGGTTCGAGGACTGGCTCGGTCGCTACCAGGCTCAGTCCTGCTTCGCCAGGCAGTCCGCTCTTTTGGCGACTGCCGGTGCGGACAACTCGGAGGCGCTTGCATCGAGTTTCGCGACGAGCTATCCCGGAGTCGTCGCCTTTATCACCGTCGTGGCCGAAGGCGGCTTTTCCAAGGCCGCTGACCGGCTCGGGATCACTCGTTCCGCGGTCAGCCGCTGCATCCAGAAGCTGGAGGCGCAGGTCGGCTTGCGTTTGTTGAGTCGGACGACGCGCAGCATTTCCCTCACGCGCGAAGGCGAAATCCTCCATGCCCGCTGCCAGCCCAGCGTCGCTCTCATCACAGAGGTGATGGAGGACTTGCGCGATCTGCGCGACGGTCCGCCGAGAGGACGCCTGCGGGTCTCCGCTTCCGTGGGCTTCGGCCGCAAGGTGGTTGCGCCGCTGCTGTGGGGTTTCCAGGAGAAGTACCCCGACATCGAGATCGAGCTGCACCTGAGCTGCATCGCGAGCGACTTCACGTCGGACCGCATCGACGTCTCGTTTCTCAACGGACGCCTGGCTGACTCCCGGATCGTCGCGAAACGGATCGTCCCGATGCAGACTTTGGTGTGCGCCTCGCCCGAGTATGCGGTAAGGCGCGGTATGCCCGAGTCGCCGGACGCGTTGATGCAGCACGACTGCATCAACGTCCGTCTGCCGTCGGGCCGCGTCTACGAATGGGAGTTCAAGATGGAGGAGGGATCGCGCAAGCTGACTCCGCCATCGCGCCTCATGTTCAACGATGACGGGCTAGTGCTGGAGGCCGTCCTCCAAGGCAAAGGCATCGCTCAGTTGGGCGGGTACCTGATCTGCGATCTGCTGCGCGAGGGGAAACTGGTTCAATCCATGCCACAGTACGCACCCGATGACCAAGGCCACTACATCTGCTACCTAAGCCGTCAGCATCTGCCGTCGCGTATCCGCGTGTTCGTCGACCACATGACGGCAGCGATCCGGGCGCTGGACCTTCAATGCGCGGGGGCTTTCTCACCAACGCCTGATGATCGACAGGTCTCCTCGGCGCCATTGGTGCCCCTGCCGGGTCAATAGACTTGGCAAGACGAACGAGGGTCGACCCCACTCTGCGCTGGACTGGGCCACCCCCACCGAATTCGCACGCCGATGCGGCCTGCATGGTACATCGGTGATCCCAGGAGGGCGAGGCAATCACAGGTCACCGCGCAGTGGGCTTCGCGAGCCGGGCGACGACCTCGTCGGTCGTCCACAGCGCGTTGGCGATGTAGCGGAAGTTGATCAGCGCGCTGAGATTGCCGTCGCCCTCAGGCAGCTTCGGGGCCGCGACCGCATCACGCACGATGGCCACCTCGAAGCCTTGCTCCGCAAACTCGCGCAAGTGGGACTCCACGCACAGGTTGGCCAGCATCCCGGCGAGGACGATCTTGGTGACGCCCTGCTTGCGAAGCTGGAACGTGAGATCGTTGGTCTGCGGGCTGTAGAGCTTGTGGGGCGAAGCGACGATGGTCTTGCCATCCTCGATGTAGGGCTTGAACTCGGGCATGAAGTCCGCGCCCGAACCGCGGAACCCATCCAGGCTCAGTGCGCTGGGCCTGTCGAAGATCTTGATCTTGTGCTGGAAGAGCTCGACGGGGGCCTGGAACTTCCATTGGTGGTCGTGCGGGTAGTAGTAGTGAGGCGAGATCGCGACGACGATGCCCGCCTTCTTCGATGACTCGAACAGGCGCAGCAGGTTCGGCACGAGCCGTTGCTCGGTGACGGCTTCACCCACAGCGGACCAAGCGGCGCCCTTCGGGCTCATGAAGTCGATCTGGGGGTCGATCACGACCAGGGCGGTGCGTTCCAGATCGAGTGTCATCGTGGGAACGGGCATGGCGCGCTCGGTCGGATCGGTGTACTGCGCCGGTTTTACCGGTTGTGGATGTGCCGTCGCGGTTGCGATACTTGCAACGGCCATCGCAAGCGCGGCCGTCAACTGAAGCGTGGCGCGAGCAACGCATCGGTGGTCACGGTTCTTGAAAGGTTCCGACGGCTGCTGTTGGTAGTTGCTGCGTTGGGTCATGTTGGCTCCTCGGACTGGGTGGACAACGAACACGCCGCGAGGCTTTCGATGCGATGCATCGATGCTGACGTGATGCGTTGAAATCTAGAAGCAAATGCCCGACTGCACTAGGCGCTGGGTGTGGACAAATCTGTTGATCGCGAAGTACCAATCGCGCTCAGCGAGAGTCAGTCAAGAATGAGCCGGCGCATTTGAAGATCCGGTCGCGTGGATGGCTGAGCTCAGTGAACAACCCAGCGGAGCGCGCTGGATGCGTTGCCGCGACTTGGTGAAGATCCTGCAACATCGAATTGCCCGTGATGCATATCGCATGTCGAGGAGACCATGCCTAGACTGATCGCGTCTCCACTCAGGTCTATAGCCATGAAGATTGATCCCGCGCCAATTCAGCCTAGATTCGCTGGCGTCACGCGCCGTCAGTTGTTGGTCATTGGGGCAGGCACTGCAGCAGCAGTGGCGCTGCCATTCGCAGCGTACGCTGCTCCTACTGCGCCGAATGGCGCTGAAACTCGGGAAGGAAATCCACCCATGAGCTACGTCACCACCAAAGACGGGGTCCAGATCTTCTACAAGGATTTGGGTCCCTCCAATGGCACTCCGATCGTCTTCTCGCACGGATGGCCTCTGAGCTCCGACGATTGGGACGCGCAGATGATGTTCTTCCTCTCCAAGGGCTATCGTGTCGTCGCGCACGATCGGCGCGGGCATGGCCGCTCAGCGCAAGTCTGGAACGGCCACGACATGGATCACTACGCCGACGACCTCGCCGCGGTCGTGAACCATCTCGACCTCAAGGGCGCGATCCACGTCGGCCACTCGACCGGCGGCGGCGAGGTCGTGCGCTATCTGGCTCGCCACGGCGAGAAGCGGGCCGCGAAGGCCTGCCTCATTAACGCCGTGCCGCCGCTGATGGTCAAGACCGCGTCGAATCCCGGCGGCCTGCCGAAGGACGTGTTCGACGGCCTGCAACTGCAGACGGCCACGAACCGGGCGCAGTTCTACCGCGACCTTCCCGCTGGGCCGTTCTACGGCTTCAACCGGCCGGGCGTGAAGGCGCAGGAAGGCGTCATCCAGAACTGGTGGCGCCAGGGGATGATGGGCAGCGCCAAGGCGCACTACGACGGCATCGTCGCGTTCTCGCAGACCGACTTCACCGACGACCTGAAGAAGATCGGCCTGCCGGTGCTGGTGATGCACGGCGACGACGACCAGATCGTCCCCTACGCCGATTCCGCGCCGCTATCGGCCAAGCTGCTAAAAAACGCCACGCTGAAGACCTACAAGGGCTTCCCGCACGGCATGCCGACAATGCACGCGGGCGTCATCAACGCGGACCTGCTTGCTTTTATCAAGGCCTGATTGCCTCGAATCAGTCGGCGCCGTCGATGGCCGGGTCCACCGTTGAGGTGGAGGCCATCGACGCGACTCCCACTCTGGACCTCCAGTCCTCCCTCCTGAAGACGCTCTACTGAACCCCTCTTCTTGCCCACATTGCCATGACCAAACTCACTCATGCCAACGGCACCCCCGTTGTCGACAACTTCAACATCGAGACCGCCGGTGTGCGCGGCCCCGCGCTGCTGCAAGACATCTGGCTGCTCGAGAAGCTCGCCCACTTCGACCGCGAGGTGATCCCCGAGCGGCGCATGCACGCAAAGGGCTCCGGCGCTTTCGGCCACTTCACGGTAACGCACGACATCTCGGCGTACTCGAGGGCCAGGCTCTTCTCCAGTATCGGCAAGAAGACGGACGTCTTCGTGCGCTTCTCCACGGTGGCCGGCGAGCGCGGCGCGGCGGATGCCGAGCGAGACATCCGCGGCTTCGCGGTGAAGTTCTATACCGAGGAAGGCAATTGGGACCTGGTGGGCAACAACACGCCCGTGTTCTTCCTGCGCGACCCGCTGCGATTTCCCGACCTGAACCACGCAGTCAAGCGCGACCCGCGCAGCAACCTGCGCAGCGCCCAGAACAACTGGGACTTCTGGACGCTGCTACCCGAGGCGCTGCACCAGGTGACCATAGTGATGAGCGATCGCGGCTTGCCCGATGGCTATCGCCACATGCACGGTTTCGGCAGCCACACGTTCAGCCTCATCAACGAGGACAACGAGCGGCACTGGGTGAAATTTCACCTACGCAGCCGGCAAGGCATCCGTAACCTCACCGACGCACAGGCCGCCGCGATCGTCGCCAACGACCGCGAGAGCGCGCAGCGCGACCTGCTCGAGGCGATCGACGGCGGCGACTTCCCGCGCTGGACGTTGTGCATCCAGGTGATGACCGAGCAGCAAGCGCAGGTCTGCCCGTTCAATCCCTTCGACCTCACCAAGGTCTGGCCGCACGGCGACTACCCGCTCATCGAGGTGGGTGTGCTCGAGCTCAACCGCAACCCCGACAACTACTTCGCCGATGTGGAGCAGGCGGCGTTCTCGCCTGCCAACATCGTGCCGGGCATTGGCTTCTCGCCGGACAAGATGCTGCAGGGGCGGCTCTTCAGCTACGGCGATGCGGTCCGCTACCGGCTGGGCGTGAACGCGCACCAGATCCCGGTAAACGCCCCGCGCTGCCCGGTGCACAGCTATCACCGCGACGGCGCGATGCGCGTGGACGGCAACCAGGGCGGGCTGCCCGGCATCGTGCCCAACAGCCGCGGCGAGTGGGCCGACAGCCCGCGGCTGGCGGAGCCGCCGCTGGCGCTCTCGGGTGCAGCCGCGCACTGGGACCATCGCGCGGACGAGGACTACTACTCGCAGCCTGGGGCGTTGTTCCGACTGATGTCGCCCGAGCAGAAGCTGCAGCTCTTCGACAACACGGCGCGCTCGCTCGGCGGCGCGAGCGAGGAGGTGCAGCAGCGGCATATCCGCAATTGCACGATGGCCGATCGCGCCTATGGCGCAGGGGTTGCCGAGGCGCTGAAGAACCGCTAGTCAGGCACCAGGCGCGTTGGTTCAGGCCCTGCCGCAGGCGTGTCGCTCTCTCCCTGCCGCCCCCATTCGCCAAGGCAGACTGCTCTTGCAGCCCGCCAGGTTCACATTGATCAATGACGTGAAATCTTCGGCCGTGTATTCGGCGAAAGGCTTCGCGACGAAAATGCCGGTATTGTTCACTAGCGTGTCGACACGTCCAAAGCGTTTGATCGTTTCATCGATTACACGGCGCGCGGTAGCGGGTTCGCCGATATCGCCTGCCACGGCTAACTGGTCGGCGTCGTGAGTCACTTTGATGGAGCGGGCCGTTGCGACAACGTGATAACAATGACCTTTTGTTGGTTGCTCATGCTACACCTCCTCCAATTGTGGGTTGACGTGGCGAGTCCCGGGCTCTAGAACCTCCGAACCGCTCAGTAGGCGTCCCCCCGCGGCACAACAGTTGTCGCCCGATAAGAACTTGAATCTTTCCTGATTTCAAGTCTCTTAGTGGCGGTGGAAGGCCGGCGCCGAAGGCGCCGGCCTTCCACCGCCAGTTTCCACAGTAAGGGGGCGATGATGAGAGAACAAGTTGGCTCGATACGGACAAGTGTTTAAGGACAGAGCGGTGGCGCGGTTGCTGCCGCCGGAGAGCGCCCCGGAGATCGGAGTGAGCGCAGATACGCTGGAGCGCTGGCGCAGTGAGGAACTGGCCAAGCCCGCCCGCGAGCGCGGCTGGACGGCTGCCGCTCGCCTGGAGGCCGTGATCCTCACGGCAGCCATGGACGAGTCAGCCCGCAGCGCCTGGTGCCGCGAACACGGCGTGTACCCACAGCAACTGCAGCAATGGCGCGACAGCGCAACGCAAGCGCTCGCCGAGCCCGCGGAGAAGCGCGTCAGTCCGCAGCAGACCAAGGAAGACCGCCGGCGCATCAAGGAGCTCGAGCGCGAATTGCGGCGCAAGGACAAGGCCCTGGCTGAGACAGCAGCGTTGCTGGTGTTGTCAAAAAAAGTCTCGGCGATCTTCAACAAAGACAAAGGCGAGGACGAATGATTGGGCTCGAAGATCGCCAGACGCTGGCCCAGGACATCGAGGCGGCCCAGTAGGCCGGCGCGCGGCTAGAACAGGCCTGTGAGGTCGCCGGCATCGACCAACGCAGCCTGCAGCGCTGGAAGGCCAACCACGGGCTCGTATCGGGTGATGGCAGGCCCGCCGCGGTGCGGCCGACGCCGGCCCATGCGCTGACGCCAGCCGAGCGCGAGCAGATCCTGCAGGTGGCCAACGAGCCTCGCTTTGCCGACATGCCCCCGGCGCGCATCGTCCCCATGCTGGCCGACGAAGGGGTGTACCTTGCCAGCGAATCGAGCTTCCAGCGTGTCCTGCGCGCGCATGGGCAGAACCAGCACCGAGGCCGCGCCAAGGCGCCACGCAAGAGCCGCCCACCGACGACGCATATAGCCACCACACCGCGCCAGTTGTGGTGTTGGGACTTGACGTACCTGCCCGCCGAGATCGTTGGCCGCTGGTTCTACCTGTACCTGATTCTGGACGTGTACAGCCGCAAGATCGTGGGCTTCGAGGTGCACGACAGCGTCGATGCCCACCATGCGGCGCACCTGGTCAAGCGCACTGCGCTGGCCGAGGGCATCCACGCCATGACGGCCAAGCCAGTGCTGCACGGCGACAACGGCTCGACTCTGAAAGCCACGACTGTCCTGGCGATGTTGAACTGGCTGGGCGTCAAGCCGTCGTACTCGCGCCCGCGCGTCAGGGATGACAACGCCTATGTCGAAAGCCTGTTCCGCACGGCGAAGTACCGGCCGGAGTTCCCTGACAAGGGCTTCGCCAACCTCGAGGAGGCTCGCGCCTGGGCTTCGCGCTTCGTGCATTGGTATAACCATGATCACCGGCACAGCGGCATCCGCTACGTCAGCCCCGCACAGCGTCATGCGGGTGAAGACGCCGCGATCCTCGCCGCCCGCCACGAGGTATATCTCCAGGCTCGTGCACGCAATCCGCAGCGCTGGTCGGGCACCACGCGCAACTGGACTCCTATCGGTGCAGTGACCCTGAACCCCGAACGCGATTCCATCGTCCGGACGCATTCTGGGAGCGTCGATATACAGCCATTGGCCGCATGACCGAGGCGACAACTAGCTTGACTCGCGCCGGCGTCGACGCGGCCATGAGCGGTTATCATCGCCGACAGATGTTCCTGGTCAACGATCGGGACGAGCGTATACATGTGGTACCCGTCGGTTCCGCATTAGTCCAGTGACGCGGCTCGTCGACGGATACCTTTGGGGGTACGAGCACTTGGAAGAAATTCAGTAAGCCTTCACAAAACGTCCGACGCAGGGGTCCGGATCGATTCGCTTGATCGCCTGTGCCGCACAGCGGCGTGTGCCCTGCAGTGAACAGCCTTCGACGCAAGGCCCGCCTCGCGCATACCCAGGGACGTGTACCAATCACCAGTAGCGAGACAACACGGACGCCCAGAGAGCCTGCCCAGATGGCCTCAGGCCGCTTCCCGAGCGACAGCGAGATAGCCGTGGATCTGCGACACAACCGCTGCGCCCTCACCCACCGCAGTGGCCACGCGCTTGGTCGAGCCGGAGCGGACATCGCCGATGGCGAAGACGCCCGACACGCAGGTTTCTAGCGTATTGGACTGCAGCCCGGCGTCTATTCCGGTCAGCACGAACCCCTTGGCATCTACCCCCACATCGCAGCCGTCCAGCCACGATGTGTTCGGCTGCGCGCCAGTAAACAGGAACACGTGCTGCACCCGCATCGTCATCTGCGTGCCCATATTGCAATCACGCAGGGTTACGCCTGTCAGCCGCGTATCGCCTTCGAGGTCCACCACTTCGGTGCGGGCATGGACCGTGATGTTGCGCTGCGCGGCGATGCGGTCGACCAGGTAGCGCGACATGCTGGTGTCGAGGCTATCGCCGCGAATCACAACGTGGACGTGCGCGACATGGGCGCCCAGGAACACGGCGGCCTGGCCGGCGGAATTGCCGCCACCCACCAGCATGACTTCCCGGTTGGCGCAGAGCTTGGCTTCCACCGGCGACGCCCAGTAGTAGACGCCACTCCCTTCAAACTCCGCCCGGCGCGGAATCGGCGGCCGGCGGTACGCGGCGCCGCTGGCGATGATGACGGTTAGCGCCTGGATCGTATCGCCGGCCCGCGTACGCAACTGGTGTACGGCGCCGCAATCGAGCCGTTCGATTTCCGTGGGAAAGGCGATGTGCGCGCCGAACTTCTGCGCCTGCGCACATGCATTGGTGGTAAGCGCATGGCCCGAAATGCCGGCGGGAAATCCCAGGTAGTTCTCGATGCGCGCACTGGCACCGGCCTGACCGCCCGGCGACAACGCATCGAGCACGATCACGCGCAACCCTTCCGACGCCGCATAGACCGCCGCCGCCAGCCCAGCCGGGCCCGCGCCGATGATCGCCACATCATAGATCCGGCTGCCATCGATATGCGGCAGCAACCCCAGGCACGACAGCACCTGCGTGGTATCGGGACGGCGCAGCACCGTGCCATTGGGGTCGATGACGAGCGGCAGATCGTCATCGGTGGCATCGAACTTGCCGGGCATTTCCGCCGCTTCAGCATCGGCGTCGACATCAACCACCGAGTACGGATAGTTGTTACGCCGCAGGAGCGCCTGGAGGTCGAACATGGCCGGATCGCTCCCACGGCCGATCAGCGTCGGCCCGCGTCCACGCTGGATCAGCGCCGTGCGGCGCAGCATCATCGCCTGCATGATCAACTCGCCGAGCGCGGCCTCGGCCACCATCAGCGCGCGCAAGCACGCCGGGCGCACGACGATGGCGCGCACATCCTCGATGGCGATGCCGTCGACGAGTTCGGGCGTGCCAGAAAGCTGGCCGATTTCGGCCAGAAAATTGCCGGGCCCGTGCTCGGAGGCCAGAGCGCTGTTACCGATGCCATCGCGCTGCACGATGCGCACACGCCCTTCGATGACGAGGATCATGCCATTGGCCGGATCCCCGGTATGTACCACGTACTCGCCGGCCTGCCAGGTCTGTTCCCGGCCATAGGGCGCGATGCGCGCGATATCGGCGGCAGATAAGTGCGGATACATCTGCCGCTGGTGCAAGACTACGACGGCCGGGGCCGCTTCCGGCACGGCGCCGGATGCATCGGCGGACGACTTGCGTTGGGCGGAGATGTCCATGGCGGAAGGATGTGGTGGTCTGCCTTGCGTGCAAGCGTAGCAGTCCAGTCCTCGAAACGCAGTCATGCACCGGGCGTGCCATGACAAGACTTGCGTATAGGAGGCGCGTCGGAACGGAGGGGCGAAGCATCGCTAGCCGCATGCGGCAAACGCGGCGATCGCCTTCTTGACGTCACTCGAGATTGGCCTTGTCGAGCCCGAACGCCTTGTCCGACGAACCAGGCACCATGCGGAACGCCACGTTCAGGCGATTCCAGGTATTGATCGCCCCCACCAGGAAAGTGAGGTCCGACAGTTCCTTCTCGCTGTACTGGGTGCGCACGCGCTCATAGATATCGTCGGGCACGCCGTCGGCGGGAAGCCTCGTCAGCACCTCGGTCCAGGCCAGCGCGGCGCGTTCGCGCGGCGAGAACAGGGTCGACTCGCGCCAGATCGCCACATGATGCAGGCGCAATTCGCGCTCGCCGTGGATCTTTGCCATCTTGATATGCATGTCGACGCAGAACGCGCAGCCATTGAGCTGCGATGCGCGAATCTCGACGAGCTCGCGAATGGGCTCTTCAATCGTGGTCTTCTGGAACAGCGCGCCGAACTCCATGAGCTTCTTGGTCAGTTCGGAGGGCTGCTGGAAGTAGTTAAGGCGTTGCATCATGATTCTCTGCTGGCATTTGACTAAAAGTGAGCTCACCGAGGATGCGCGGCTTTATGTTCATCGGGGTCGGCTTGGAAGGAATAATACGCTTCGACAGACCACGCGGTAGTGCTCTCACGGTACCCACTCTGTTGTCGCATCGGCACCAATCGCAGCGTATTGTATGGTGCAAAATTCGCGCAACCGTCCTTGTGACGCGCGAATGCGCCAACAACGCATGTCCGCAACAGAAAGATTCGTAGTCGTTGGGCGAGACCTGCAGAGTTGAATGGTTAGGGGATCCGGAATAGTCTCCATTGCACGCTGGCCGCAAGTCGCCCGGTTCAAGTTCGTACCCGGCCTTTTTCCGGCTTCCACCATGGCTTGCAGGGAAACGTCCGCCTCAGCCCGATCAGGAGGGAAAAATATGCCTGGATACCTTGGCAACGGACCTTCCAACATCGAGCAGAATGAACCGAACGCGGTTGAGGGAGGCTCACTGCATTCGCAGCGATCACGTTGAGCCGCGATGAGAGTTCACTGAGTCTAATGCGTTCCCACCTCGTCAAACTCGGCTCGGATACTACAGTGTAGGAAACCAGAATTAGCCGGACTACGTGCGCTTTTGCTGGACTGGAAATCCGGAATTAGCCGGAACGGCGTGAAATCCCGTGACGCTGAGCCAGAACCTGACGGTCCGGTTCACCGTCGCTTTTTGGTTGACGTAAGCAGTAGATGGGTCAAGAAATCGGGGAGCGGACGTCCCAATACGAGACACCACCATTTCCAGCCTGAGCCATGCGTTTCATCCCGATCCGAGACCTGCACCTCGCTATCCGAGCCCGCGACCGCGATGCCTGGCGGGCATGGGCGGAAGGGATATTTGACGTCGAAGGTCTCATTCTGGCGTGCGTTCCGGATGCCGCCACTTGCGATCCAAGCGTTGTGGCCGACGCGATCCGGGAGTGGTTCGACGTCGCAAGAGCTATAGAAAGTCGGCACGGGGCTGCTAACTCTTTCTAGAGTAGGAAACCGAAATAGGCTGGACTACCGTGCACTATGGCTTCTCCGCATTGAGACCGAGCCCGCAGACCGTGGTCTTGCCCTGCCGCTGCCGCCCACCCGACTGGAGCCGCAACCCCTCATGCCTGGGGCGCGTCCTTCATCCGGCCAAGCCCGGCCATGGAGGCGCTTTGGGTGCCCGAGCCGGGACTCTGGCTGCTGCCAGAGCGGTACCCGGAATACGCCTTCCACTCGAAGGAACTCCTCCAGGAGGGGCTGCAGCGACCCGTCGATCCGAATGTGCCCTTTGTGGGCGGGCGTCGACCGATCGTTGTCGGTGGCATGAGCATGCGCTGCGGCCACAAGGACTTTGCGTTGGACGTCTTCCATCGCGCGCGCAAATCCGCCTCGCGCATCAGCGTGCGGACCCGATAACATTTGCGCCACTTCAATCCCCGGAGTGTGCGAATCTACGCAATGCCGCCAAATCCAGTATCTGAATCGACCCATACTCAGCAACCACTAACCCTGCATCTTCCAGTTCGCGGATGGCCCGATTCGTGTTCTGCCTTGAAAGCCCGCAAAGCCTCCCAATTTCCTCCTGGGAGAAGCCCAACGTCTTGTCCGTGGCTGGATAGAGCTGCTGATTGAAAAGCTCTGCCAAACAGAATGCCACCCGCGCAGATGCTTCATGCAGCCGAAGGTTGTGCACCAGTCCAACGTAGTAGCCACATCGAGCGTTGAGTTGGTCGATCACGTATCTGCTGAACGAGTGGCTCTGCTCAAGGAGCCAAAGGAATGTCGACTTGGGTACGAATGCTAGGCGACTATCCCGGATCGCAACAACAGAATAGGGCCGTGGCTCGTCTTTCAGCACAACACCCTCACCGAACCACGAGCCGGCAGGAACGCCCGCAAATGTGATAATCCGCCCCTCTCTCGAGGCGGTATCGACCTTCACGATCCCTTCCATCACCGCAAGCCAGTGGTCGGCAGGATCCCCTCGATGGCACGCAACAGCACCAGCATCGTAGGATCGGTCAAAGCTATCACGCATAACTCGAGTCTTCTGCTCAGAGGTCAGATTCGAGCACCAGGGCGCCTGCAAAAGAAACGCCTCCAGACTTAGATGGCCAGGCTTGCAAAAACCATCATTGCGATTCTGCAAGGTGGAGTCGACCAAGCTGCTGGATTTCGAGAGGACGACGGGCGAAACTCGCATCGGTTCCGCTCGCTTGGCTTGCATGCCATTCACGTGGTTCATCATTTGGAGCCAGTATTGCGCAGTTGCATGATCACCTGTTTGCGCTGAGCACCCGTCGCCGACTTGATACCGCTGGCATGTGGCAAGCGCTGTGCAGAAGTCCAGTCTTCCAGATCCTTGGCAGACCTCCGACCTGGGAAGCTGTCGGGATCGAGTGGGATTCGACGTTCCGTTAAGTGAAATCTTGATTCGCTTTAGACTATGGCCCGAAAGGGATACTGTCAAGCGAAGCACGGCTAGGTGTTTGTACGGAGAGCGCTATAATGGCCACCATAAAGGTGAGCGGTGTACTGCACAATTGCTCGTCGAAAAGCAGGCATAACTGAAATGGAAATTCCACATAGCCCTCCGCGCATTCGGATTCGCCGGCGGGGTGCCGACAAACATCCGTTGATCCTCCAAGCCGCACGAGATTTGGTGGCGGAATCTGGGTTCCGAGAAGCCCAGATGTCGTTGATTGCCGAGGCTGCAGGCATCGCGATCGGCACGTTGTACCGCTACTTTCCGTCCAAGACCGAGTTGTTGGTCGAACTCGTGAAAACGACGGCGCAACGGGAAGTCGACGTCGTAGCTGGTATCGCCATGCGTGATGGGACCGCACTAGAACGTCTTGGTGCGGCCGCATGGACGTTCGCGAGTCGCGCCTTGCGAGGCCGACGCTTAGCCTACGCCCTAGTCGCTGAACCTGTTGAGCCAGATGTCGAGGCTGCCCGGCTCACTTATCACCGAGCACTGGCCAGGGTATTCAAGACGATCATTGAGCAGGGTATGGCGAATGGCGAGTTCCCTGCACAGGATGCCGCCGCATCGGCAGACTGCATAGTCGGCTGCCTTTTCGAAGGCCTGGTGGCACCGCTCACCAACAACGCTACAGCCGATGCTGTCCAGGCAGCCGCCCACGGCTCGGCCATCATCACCTTTTGTCTGCGAGGGGTTTCAGGCTTACAGGCGCCCGTCTATAGGATTCCGACTGTGTAGTCGCTTCCTTCAGGAATCGACCGTCTCTACCGGCTAGTGGAGGACGATCTCAACCCCCGACCTCGCCTTCCGCAAGGATTTCTGTCGCGCCGACTACCTCTACAAGCCTCTTGCGCTTAGCGGATGTGCTGCCGGCCTCGTGTTTTCGGCCGGCAGCACAAGAGGACTGAAGTTGTGAAGTGACTTGATCCGCCTGTGACAATGTTGTCACAGGCAGTGGATCAATTGGAGCACGTATAGCTTGATGCGGCGTTCACGTCCCCGCTGACGTACTTTGGCCACTGGGGGTACTCACACAGAGGCCGCGTGCGCCCCGCAGTGGGCGGGTTCAAGTCGGTAACGACGAGATTCTGCGGAGCCGTGGCTTTCGTGACCCAGTTATCCAAAGCAGTCAGCCCATCATATGCCGCCTCAAACTGCCCGCCCGTGCCATGTGCGGCACCGGGAACCAGATAGAACTTGAGGAATGACGACAACGCATTCTGCCCATAGTTCGCCAGCAATCGGTTGTAGTAGTCAATCGACATTTGAGCCGGAATGAACTGATCGGATTGCCCGTGCTGAAGGATCACCTTCCCACCTCGGTTCTTGAAGTTGTCCAGGTTGACAGTCGTGGAGTCCATCATTTGACTCACCGTCTGTGTCCTAGCGGTGAGCAACCCTGGATCCGTGAAGTTGAAGGACATCAAATCGAGCGAGGGATCCCTTGCAATAGCGTATCGCACGAGGCTATTCGGGAAGGCATAGAAGAACGACCATTGTGCAGTTGCATTTGTCCCAGGGTCCAGTACGGCGTCTGCTGGAGAGTCCCCCAGCGGTAACAAGAAGCCACTCCAGAAATCGGTGCCTGCGAGGATGTTGTAACCCGGAATGCTGTGAATACCGTTTGCGAAATCAAAGTTCGTCTTCAGCGGCGTGGCCATGGTATTGACAGTGCTGATCTGAGCGTCAGACAGGCAAGTGTCGCCCGTGTCGGCGCCCCCTGGGCATCGCACAGTCGCCGGATCGAACGTACAAAGACTCGGATTGCTGATCAGGCCGTCTGTCGCGCCGTCCAGACTGTCACAGGCCGACATCACAGCCTTCTTGAGCATAGCGGCCTTGTTTGCGTTGATGAAGCCGCCTGGGGCAAGTGACGCCTGAGAGATGCGCCCCATTTGGAAGGCCAGCCCCATGATCCCGGACGCGGGATACGTCGAAATGATGCCATCGTAGTCTGAGGCGTACTTCTGCGCAGCGATAAGCGCCTGGCGACCGCCGCCAGAGCCACCAATGTAGTAGCTATGTGCGAACGTCGCCCCGTAGCGCTGCTTGGTTAAAAACAGAGCGACATCATGCGTTTTCTTGATGTGGTCGCCGGCATAGTTCGCCAACGCCTCATCGTTCTGAGCAAACCGGCCATCCCCAAAGCTTCCTTCATGCCCGCTATCGCTGCCAAGCGTCACATATCCGCGCGCCAGCGGAGTCAGAACCCCCTTCGGTTCGCCATAGGATGTGAGGCCGGTTTTTGTGAAGCCTGTTGTGGCCGGGACAGACCCGTCAAGCCCACCACCACCGAAGTGAACAGATTTCCCGTTCCAAGTGGACGGCAAATCAACTTCGAACTTGATGTCCGGCGCGGCCGGGTCCACGGGATGAATCCCCCCCAAGACCTTGCAGAACTCGCCATTTGTATTGCCCGACGCCGTCGCAGCAATGAGCGTCGCCGACGCGATCGTGGCGCCAGTCGTTGGCAAACCAATCGCGGAGGCTGGTACGGCTGAACCTTGAAGCGCCGCGCACTGCTGCGCTGGCGTCAACTGGGGCGTGGCATCGGCTACGACAGAGTCGCTGCCTCCTCCACAACCAACGACGAGCAAGGCCGATAGCGTTGCCACAGTGGGTGCAAGCCATTGCGGCCTGACTTTGGTGAACTTCATGACGTTGTCTCCTAGCAGACGCCGGGACTTCTAGTTGTCCACGAGTCGCTTTCGTTCAAGTAAATAGTCCTGCGAGGTACGTCGTCACTGACGAGCATGGCGGCGAAGCACCTCGATGACGACCATACCGATCGGGCCTGCTCAGGATTGTCTTGCGCAAGACGATTGGAAATTTCGAGCCGTATTCAGTCGAAGATGTTGGAGTAGCCCTGCCAAATTCAGGTTGGGCCACTCCTTGATGTACAGAAAACCTTGTTCAAGCTGGCAGTCGTTTTCGTTCTGGAATGCCGCCCGCTCTGTGGTCTCGACACCTTAAGCATCTACCCGCTGTCAGCGGTGCTTCAACGTTGGTTGCCGTTTCGTCAGGAAGGCGGACATCCCTTCCTTCTGGTCATCAAGTCCAAACGTGGAATGAAAGGCGCGGCGCTCGAAGAGCAGGCCCTCAGCCAAAGATGCCTCGTATGCCCGATTGATCGATTCCTTGATCATCATGACTACAGGTAGCGAGTAATTGGCAATCAGCTTGGCAGCTTCCAGCGTTTCGTCGAGTAGTCGATCGCAGGGATAGACCCGCGAGACAATGCCCCAACGCTCAGCCTCGGCCGCATCAACCATGCGCGAGGTCAGACACAGGTCCATTGCCTTGGCTTTGCCGACAAGCCGTGGCAGGCGTTGCGTTCCGCCAGCACCAGGCATCGTTCCAATCTTGATTTCGGGCTGTCCGAACCGTGCCGTATCCGAGGCAAAGATCAGATCGCACATCATCGCCAGTTCGCATCCGCCACCCAACGCGTAACCCGACACCGCGGCCAAAACTGGTTTTCTCGCCTCCCGAACCTTCTCCCAATTTCTCGAGATGAAGTTGCCTTTGTAAACCTTCTGGAAATCGAAATCCTTCATGTGCGCAACATCCGCACCCGCTGCAAACGCGCGCTCATTGCCGGTCAGGACGATGCATCCGATGTTGTCGTCCCGCTCGTACGCATCAACAGCAGCACCAATTCCGTCCATGACATCGTCATTGAGCGCATTCAGCGCTTCCGGGCGGTTGATCTGAATGAAACCGACCCGGTCGATCGTCTTTCGCAAAACCACTTCACTCACATTTGGCTCCGACCAACAACTTCACGACGCCACCTGCCTCGCGTCGAATGCGAGGCAGATGGCCTTTCCTTACAACAGCTCGACCGCAACCGCCGTTGCCTCACCGCCACCGATACAAAGGCTTGCCACGCCACGCTTCTTTTCCGCCTTCCTGAGGGCGCCAAGAAGTGTCACAAGGATCCGTGCGCCAGACGCACCGATGGGATGCCCAAGAGCGCACGCTCCACCATGAACGTTGACGGTCTCAGGGTCCAAGCGCAGGTCATGAATCGCCGCCATCGTGACTACAGCGAACGCCTCGTTGATTTCCCAAAAACCGACATCTGCGGTCGACCAGCCGGTCTGACCAAGCAGCTTTTGGATGGCCCCTACCGGAGCGGTGGTGAACTCCGCCGGTGCTTGTGCATGTGTTGCGTGGCCAACGATTCGGGCGAGTGGCTGCACACCCAGCTTCCTGGCAGTCGATTCCCGCGCCAGCACCAACGCAGCAGCGCCGTCCGAAATCGAGCTTGAGTTCGCCGGCGTCACCGTCCCCCCTTTTTTGAAGGCTGGCTTCAACGAGGGAATCTTCTCAAGGTTGACCTTTGGCGGCTGCTCATCGCTCTGCAGCGTGACCTCGCCCGTCCGACCTTGGACCATGACCGGCGTTGTTTCCCATGCGAAATCACCGCGTTCGATCGCCGCCTTCGCACGCTGGGTCGAGAGAATGGCCCATTCGTCCTGGGCTTCGCGCGAGAAGCCATAGCGCTCGGCACAGTCCTCGGCGAACGTACCCATCAGCCGGCCGAGTGTGTCATTTCGATAGTGGTCTTCCAGTCCATCGAAGAACATGTGGTCCAGCAACTGCCCGTGGCCGAGCCGATACCCTTTGCGCGCTTTGGGCAGCAGATAGGGGGCGTTCGTCATCGACTCCATGCCCCCAGCAACCATCACGTCGTTGGTACCAGCGGCGATCGAATCATGCGCCAGCATCACGGCTTTCATGCCGGATCCGCACACCTTGCTGATCGTCGTACACGTCACCGATTCAGCAAGGCCCGCGTTCAGGCAGGCCTGACGCGTAGGAGCCTGACCAACGCCGGCGGGGAGAACGCAACCCATCAGCAGTTCCTGGATCGCGCCAGCATCGATACGCGCGCGCTCAACAGCTGCGCGAATAGCGAACCCACCCAGTTCCGGGGCTGTCAGGCTTGCGAGATCTCCTTGGAAGCCACCGATCGGCGTGCGTGCGGCGGACAGAATGACGACTGGATCGTTTGTACTCATGTTCGGTCTCCGTTCTGGTGATTTACTTTGCCGCCATCCGGATGGCGCCATCGAGCCGGATGACCTCGCCATTCAAGTAGCCATTGCCAAGCACGTGCTCGACCAGACCGGCGAACTCCGTCGCCTTACCCAAGCGCGAAGGAAACGGAACGGACCGACCCAGCGCCTCTTGCACATCGGCTGGCATCTTGAGCAGCATCGGGGTTTCCATGATCCCTGGAGCAATCGTCACGACCCGAATTCCGGACCTGGCCAACTCCCGCGCGAGCGGCAAGGTCATCGCAACCACACCGCCCTTCGAGGCGGCGTAGGCGGCCTGCCCAATCTGGCCGTCGAACGCAGCAACCGACGCAGTGTTGATGATCACACCGCGCTCGCCATCGTCGTCGGGTGGCTCCTGTTGCATGATTTCGGCGGCCAGCCGAACCATATTGAACGTGCCGCCCAGGTTGATGTTGAGGGTGCGCAAGAAGGAACTCATTGCGTGCGGCCCCTGCTTGCCTACTACCTTCTCCGCGGGCGCGATACCGGCGCAGTTCACCAGGCCGCGCAATGTTCCCAGCGCGGTTGCTGCTTTGAATACGTCTTTTGCTCCCTCTTCGCTCGTCGCGTCGGCACAGACAGACGCGCAGCGGAGTTCCTCAGCCATCGCTTCGGCGGCCTCCAGATCGAGGTCGACGATCACCACCTTGCCCCCTTGCTCAGAGAGCAATCGGGCAGTTGCGGCTCCCAGTCCAGAGCCGCCGCCGGTTACGACGAATACGTTGTTACTGATCTGCATCGGATGATTTCCTGAGGGTGATGGGTCAACTGCTTGCCGACGAAGGGATGTCGGCGTGTGAGGGAAGCGCTTCCGCGCCATGTGTGTTGGCCGCGCCGCGGCGATGGTCGATCATCATGACCGCGACGGTGCCCAATACGCCGGCAAGGCCGATCGCCAAGAAGTTCTGCTCCAGAGGCAGTCGCATCGCCACCAGCATGCCGATCAGCACGGGTGCGGCGATCGCTCCGAGGCGGCCGATACCGGAGGCAAAGCCCACACCGGTCGAGCGAATCGAAGCGGGGTAAAACTCACCGGCGTATGCGTACGCCAGGAGCTGTGTTCCAAGGGTGGAGGCACCGACGACGAACACGACAAGGAAGAGCAGCTCAGTCGATTTCGTGTAACCCATCAACGCCAGCGACACTGCACCGGTCGCGTAGAAGGCCACCAGTACATATTTGATGTTGTACTTGTCGCCCAGCCAACCACCACCCACAGCACCGACCACGGCACCAATGTTGAAAACCAACACAAAGGTAAGTGCGGACCCAAGGCTATAGCCCGACATGGCCATCAACTTTGTGAGCCACGAACTCAACGAGTACACCATGAACAGCCCCATGAAGAAGGCGACCCAGATCATGACTGTGCTGAATCCACGTCCGTCCTGAAACAGCTTGGCCACTGGGGCTTTGGTCACCATCGCCTCTTGGGGCATGACGAACCGGTCTTGGCTACTGACTTGAACCTCCGGCGCGATCTTCCTGATCAGTTGTACGAGCTTCTCCGCACGGTTTCGCTGCACCAGAAACGCCAGCGAATCAGGCATGGTCAGCAAGACGAAGGGAATGATCAGGATGGGCGTGCCGGCGATGAAGAACACGGACTGCCAGCCATAGGCTTCAATCAGTTGCTTGCCGGTGAGCGCCACAAGGATGCCGCCGATCGAATACCCAGCGAACACCAGGGTGACGAGACGGGCTCGGATCTTGCGCGGAGCATATTCACCCATCTGAGCAGTCACGATGGGAAGCACGCCGCCAATCCCGAGACCTGCGAAGAACCGGGTAATGCTGAAGCTCAACGGATCGTGCGTCAGTCCGGCCGCGGCTGTGAAGAAACTGAACAGCGCGATGCATACGCAAATCGACACAGGCCGGCCGATCTTGTCGGCCAGCGTGCCGAGGTAAATCGCCCCAAACATCATGCCGAACAGGGCCGAGCTCGCCATGAATCCGGCCTTTGCTGCATCCACCCCCATCTGTTTCATGATGGACGGTAATGCCGCGCCCACAACGGCCAAGTCGTATCCGTCGAGCACGAGAATCAGGACACACCAGAACAGGATCAAGCCATGGAAGCGCGAGAATCTCGCGTTCTGTGTGATCCTTTGAACATCAACTTCGTTACTCATGGTCTCCTCCATTTGAGAATGGATATCGTTGGTGGTGCTATTGGTCCATCTGCGGGTAAAGCTGTGGCGTGATAAACCGTAAAGGTGGAAGAAGGCGCCCTTTCAGAGACGAGCGAGTTCTCAATGCGACTCTCGTCGGCGTAGCCCAGGCTCATGCCCACCAGGAACATTTCTTCTGGAGGCAAGCCAAGCTCTTGCTCGATGATCTTGTGGTACTTCATGAAGGCGGCCTGAGGGCAGGTGCTCAGACCGTAGGTACGTGCGACAACCATGATGTTCTGCAGGAACATCCCGTAGTCGAGGAGACTGCCGCGCTGCATCACGCGGTCGATCGTGAAGAACAGCCCGACAGGTGCATCGAAGAACTGGTAGTTCCTGCCGTGCTGCGCGTGCATCCTCTGCTTGTCACCCTTCTCGATGCCAAGAAGGCCATAGAGTTTCCATCCGATGTCACGACGCCTGTCGATATAGGGCGACACCCACTCTTCTGGGTAGTAGTCCCATTCATCGGCATGCGCATCCGCCAACTCGGGATCGTTGTCGACTTTGGCGATTGCGGCGCAGACCCGGTCTCGGGCGTCGCCCATGACCACGTGTACCTTCCAGGGTTGAATGTTCACCCCCGTCGCCGCATAGCGCGACACATCAAGAATTGCCTTGATGGTCTCGTGTGGGACAGGCTTCGGAAGATAGGCGCGAACGCTACGTCGCGTAGCAATTGCCCATTCCACAGCCGACCGGATCGATGAAAGTTCATCCGGTGGCGGTCCAGTTCGTTCCATCTACTACCTCGCTCAACTGTCATGCGGACCTCGCGTCCACTTGAATTCAGATTAGCGAGCGTTTCTCAGCCCCAATGTCTTGCAGCCGACAATCGTTTCCCTCTTTGAAGGTCGGAACTCGACGCATGGAAATGTCTCAGGGGTGACATTCACCCCGTTGGACCAACGCTAGATTGGGATGTGGCTTGAGGAACGGGGAACCCCTCAGGGCCGTGCATTCATAACCCGACGTGGAGACATCGCTATGACCGGAAACATTTATCAGAGCGGGCTTGGCCGTACCCCTGCAAATCACCTCCCGCTGACACCGCTCCACTTCCTTGATCGGTGCGCCGACCAATATCCCGATCACATCGCGATCATTCACGGCTCGATGCGGCAAACGTGGAAGCAAACACGAGAACGCTGCCTGCGCCTGGCGAGCGCGCTCGTCAAGCGGGGCATCAAGCGTGGAGATACGGTTTCGATTCTCGCGCCCAACACTCCCGCCATGGTCGAGGCACATCACGGCATCCCGTTGTCGGGCGCAGTGCTCAATGCGATCAACTGCCGGCTGGATGCCGAAGGCGTCCGCTTTATCCTGCGCCACGGCGAATGCAAGGTTCTCTTTGTCGACAGGGAGTTCTCTTCGCTCGCTGCAAAAGCGCTCGAACAGATTGAGAACGAGCCACTGGTCATCGACATCGCTGACATCGAAGCACCCACCGGCGATCTGATCGGCGAGATGGAGTACGAAACCTTCCTCGCTGAAGGTGACGCTGACTTTCCGGGCGTATGGCCGGAGGACGAATGGGACGCGATCGCCTTGAACTACACATCCGGCACCACATCGGACCCGAAGGGCGTCGTACCAAGCCATCGGGGCGCCTACCTGATGAGCATGCTCCAACTCACGGATTGGGGCATGCCCCGTCGGCCGGTGTATCTGTGGACGCTTCCCCTGTTCCACGCAAATGGCTGGTGCTTCGCGTGGGCGATCACCGCCGCTGCCGGCACGCACGTCTGCCTGCGAAAGGTGACCGCGGCGAATATCTTTGGCGCCATCAAGCAGCATGACGTGGATCACTTCTGCGCAGCACCGATCGTATTGGCATCGCTCGCCAACTCTTCTGATGCTGAGCGTTGTCAACTGCAGCGTACTGTCCGAGTTAGAACGGCCGGCTCACCGCCGCCTGCAGCAGTGCTGAAGTCAGTGATCGAGATGGGGTTCGAAGTTGAACACGTCTACGGCATTACGGAAGCATCCGGCACCCCGGTGAGCAGCTTCATCAACACGGCATGGAGCGATAAGCCGATGGATGAGAAAGCGCGCCTCATGGCTCGCCAGGGCAATCGGGCCTCCGGCTTGGAAGACCTTCGTGTTGCTGACCCAGTCACTTGCGAGCCTGTGCCCCGGGATGGCAAAACTCAAGGTGAGCTCTTGCTCCGCGGCAACATCGTGATGAAGGGCTACCTCAAGAATCCCGAGGCCACTGCCAGCGCATTCAATGGGGGCTGGTTCCACACAGGCGACGTCGCTGTGATGCATCCGGACGGCTATATCCAGATTACGGACCGCTCGAAGGACGTCATCATCTCTGGTGGTGAGAACATTTCTTCGGTGGAAGTCGAAGACGTTCTCCATCGGCATCCGGCTGTCCTGATCGCTGCTGTAGTCGCTCAACCAGACGCGAAGTGGGGAGAGTCACCTTGCGCGTTCATTGAGCTGAAGCCCGGCGTCGCTGCCCCAGACCAAGCTGACATCATCCGCTTCTGTCGTGAGCACCTGGCCCACTACAAGTGCCCGGTGAGGGTCATTTACGGGGTACTTCCAAAGACGGGAACGGGCAAGATTCAGAAATTCAGATTGCGGGAACTGGCGGGAAGCCGCGAAGCCATTACGGACCTTTCGAACGTTTAGGTCCTTGGCAGAATCTCCATCCCGAGCCGGCGGCTCGTCGTGGAATCCACCACGCAAAGCGACGCGGGCAGGCCAGCTGTGGCGAGATGGAGCTCCCCAGCCGCATAGGGCAAGCTTGGTCACCCGAGTCGGGCATGTGGGGAAACCATATTTCGGACCCATATCCAAACTGAGGGCGGCTATGTTCGCCACCTTGCAGTCGCCGACAGCCGCCGCCGAGGTCGTCGTGAGGTTCTGTCGCCGTCGAATCGATCGGACGTTGAAAAAGATCAACCTTTCCGGCCCCAAAAGTGTCGGCGAGCTAATTGCGGAGTACAGCTCAGACCGCAAGCCTGGATGTCGCAGGCCTCGCCGCGGGAGCAACTCAAAAGATTCAGGACGCATTGGCATGTGGGGACTTGCGTAGCCTACTGACCATCTATGACAACAAGGGGTTGCTTGCCCTTGCAGCTCAACACCTGAAGCAAGCGAGATTGGCTACCTTTGAGGCATGGCTGACAAGGATCCTGAGAGATGAAGCAAGGGCACCTGAATTGGCCGCAGCGCTGAAGGCAGTCCTGCCGGCAGTGCAAGCCACCAACGACCGTTAGACTTTGGGAACGGTCGTCCCATCCGCCGGACGCGAATGACGGCAACGGGTCGGTCAGAGACGGGGCCGCGGCATCACCGGCAGCAGCCGGCCGTGACCGGCCAATTGGACAAGGGCATGACGATCTTCGCGCGGATCTACCATGCTGAGGCTGCACGCAACGCCGGGCTGGCAATGCCGCCGACGCAGGTGCTGATCTATGGCAACGCCAAGCGGGGAACGCCGTTGATGCTCGCGGCACGCATCGTTGCGCTGAACTTGCCCCTGCGCGTGCTGGTGCGCGATGACTGCCAGGGCAGCACCTGAGTGAGCTTCCACACCGCCGCGGAACTGGAAAGCGCTCACCCATTGCCGGCCGGCACCGCCGCGCCGCTGGCTGTGGCGCAGCGGCTGATTCTTGACACGGTGGGCGCGCAAGGTGCCCCGGGGTGATTTATCCGGCCAGGCCCTTGTTCGGGTTGATCAGGTACTTCTCCCCCGTCGCGCGCTTGTTGTAGACGGCGATCACGTCCAGGTCCAGCACCTCGGCCAGCGAGATCTCTTTCGAGTAGTGGCTGGCAAAGGTGGTCTTCAGCTCCGCCACCACGCGTTGCTTCAGCGCGTTGGCCCGCTCGCGCCCGATCTTCTGCAGGAACGGGAACAGCAACCAGCCGCCCATGCCCCAAGCCATGCCGAAGTTGCGGTTGAACTCGGTCGGGCTTGTGTCCAGGCCGCCGTAGAGGTAGACCTGCTTGTGGGTGGTCGAGCCATAGCGGCTGTATTCGCGGGCCGTCTTGTTCAAGGCCGCTTCCATGCAGGTGAGGATCTGGCCGCCGAGCTTGCCGCCGCCCGTGGCGTCGAACGCGATCGTTGCGCCAGTGGCGACGAGTGCCTCGGTGAGGTCCTGCATGAACGTGGGCGACGCGGCGTTGCAGACGTGGACCGCACCTTGTGCCTTGAGCAGGTCCGCCTGCTCTTGCTTGCGCACTATGTTCACCAGCTCGATGCCATCCTTGAGACAGATCTGATTGAGCATCTGGCCCAGGTTGGAGGCCGCGGCGGTGTGCACCAGGGCGCTATGTCCTTCGAGCCGCATGGTCTCGATCATGCCCAGTGCGGTGAGCGGGTTGACGAATGACGATGCGCCGTCAGCAGGTGTGGCGCCTTCGGGCAGGACCAGGCACTGGTCCGCGGAAATGCAACGGTACTGCGAGTACATCGCGCCGCCGATGGCAGCCACGGTCTTGCCCATCAAGGCTTGCGCCGCAGGGGACGAGCCTGCATCGACGACCACGCCCGCGCCCTCATTGCCAACCGGCATGGACGCATCCAGGCGGCCCGCCATGCTGCGCATCGCGCCTTCCGGAACGCGCGCGGTGACTATGGGGCGCTCGGCCGTGCCGCTGGCCTTGGCCGTGCTCATGTCGGCCGCACCGAACAGCAGGCCGAGATCGGACGGGTTGAGGGGAGAGGCTTCAATGCGGATGAGCACTTCATCCGGGCCAGGGTGCGGCGTGTCGATGCTGTCCAGCGACAGCGCGAGTTCACCGCTGCTCTTGATTTGCGAACGAAGTTGAAGTGCGGTGTGCATTCGATGTCTCCTTGGTCTGTCGGTTTGCCGTGAGCGGGGCAGCAGCGTGGGACTGTTTTCGCCAGCAGTCAGCAATGTAGCAAGTTCCTGCGAATCCCGTACTGGGCCGGAAATTCAGGTCATGCGTCGGCCGACAGCCCATCATGCATCGCACTGATAGCGGTGGATATGTCAATCACCTGGCGGTCAGCCCTCCCACAATCCAACCACTGTCGCCAGTGTCCAGCAACTGGGGGGAAGTCGCTTTTCGATGCAGAGTTGGGGGCTGTCGGGAGTGGGATAGACCATCGGGTAGGAGGCGGGGTCGCCCCCACCGTCCTCCCACGACACAGAATGTACAGATCACGTATCCAGCGTTTCCTGTCTGCTCGACACCGCACTGGCAGTCGGCATTGAGCTTGTTTCTTGCATCGTGTCATCCGCCGCCCAATAGGCACCCGAAACTACCCTCGGGACAAGTTTTCTTGGCCCCCAATCGCGCTACGCGCGAAAGGGTGATAACCGCAGCGGACAGCTGCCTCGAATGCGGCGCGCGGGAACGGGTCGAGGACGGGTGGACGGCACACTGTCCCCCATCAGCAAACAACGAACATCCACGCGCGAAGCCAGCGAGCTGCAGAGCTTGGCAATGAGTGTACTAGGTGCGGACGCGCACTGTTACGGACCCGCAACAATTGTCGCGGCACATGATCCGAATCCAATGGAGGCAAAGCCCATCCTCTCGCATCGCCCTTGCAGAGTCACTTCGTCGCCTTCAAGTAAAAACGTTCGGCGCTCACCATTTGGAAGGTTGATTGGCTGCTGGCCACCGACAGTCAGTTCCAGCATGCTGCCCAGTTCGGCATTCGTCGGGCCGGAGATCGTACCTGTGCCAATCAAATCTCCAGGCATCAGATTGCAGCCATTGACTGTATGGTGCGCAACCATCTGTGCGGGTGTCCAGTAGAGATACCGGGAGTTTGAGTTAAGGATTTCCACGGCTAGATCGCCATGCTCACGCATTTTTTCCGTGGACAGAAGAACGCGAAGTGCGATGTCAAAGGCGCCGGATTCCTGATCTTCAGAATCAAATAGATACGGGAGCGGATTGGGCTCATCGACTCTACGAGCCAGCACGGGTAAGGGATGCGTTTGATTGGGCGGGCCCCGTGCTCCGCTTACGCAAAGAGCGCGGCAACATCATCTCACTGGGTCCCCGGCTACGGCTTACCACCGGTCCCCAGTGTGGGGTTGCTTTAGACTTGGCCACGGCCGCTAACCCGTGCATAGCGAGCGCAGCAGGGTTGCGACGTTGGCACGGCTGGTCGCTTGCACACGGGTCATGAGGTCATGACCAATTTGCCCCAATCCGTAGGTCTCAGCGATATCGTGTTGGAGGCGAGACCATAGGCCACTGGTGACCTCAGCGTCGGCCATTGCTCGGTGCGCCCGGCCGGCCATCGGCAAGTGCAGCATCTTCGCTAGCGTCGCTAGCTTGTGATTCTGTGCCTGCGGGTAAACGCGTCGCGCAACAAGCATCGTACAGGCGAACGACTGCGGAGCCGACATGCCGAGGTGAGCCAGCTCCGCCTGCCAAAACCTTCGGTCAAATCCCGCGTTGTGGGCCACCACGGGATAGTTGCCCACGAACTGTGCTGCTTCACGCATCACCGTCGATGCGGCGGGCGCCGATGCGATCATCTCGTTGGTAATGCCAGTCAGGCGCACCACCTCAGCAGGGATCCGCCTACCCGCATTCATCAAGCTTTGATAGCGGTCGACAACATTTCCGTCACGCATCAGGATGACAGCAATCTCCGTCGCTCGGTCACCTCGACTCGGCGACAGTCCTGTCGTTTCAAAATCAAGCACCGCAACGGTCTGCACGTGGCCCCTCTTGTCAGTCTGCGCACCGGGCCGCTTTTTGCCAAATGTTGGCGTGATCAGCGCGTACCAAGGAATGGCACCAGCACGGCATCCGCATGAAAGGGCATCATTCTCCCACGCTCTGGGTGCCCTGCCCCATTGGTAAGCCATGCTTTGGATACCAGGTGCGCGGATCCAGAGACGTTTGTTCGCGGCCGCGGCCTGACACAGTTATCGCGTCCGGATGTAGGCCCTGAACAGGCCCGGATGCAGGCCGCGCAGGGTCTTTCTTCGTTCGAGAAGTTCATGCTGCCGGCCTTCATGTTCGAGGCTCAACAGGTCAAGCACGATCCGCAGCCCCTGCTCTGGCAATGTATGCGTCGAGGACTCAGACGCGCGCAGGAGAGCCGCCAGCCCCGGTTTGTCAGTCAGTGCCCACGCTGGAAACCACGCAAGATCCTCGATGGTGCCGTCTCCGTCGAAATTCGCATCGAATCGCCGCCTTAGCGCCAGCAAAGACGGATCCCCGAGCGATTGCATTAGCCCGCCAAGCCGCTTCGGCGACAGCCAGGCAAGCTCGACCAGGAGCGGCCACGCGGGTTCCAGCCCTTGGAGGATGTAGACCGTCTCGGCCATCCATGCGAGCGGGATGGGAATACGTCGCCACAACTCGATCTGCTTGATGCTCTCGCGTGCCGCAGAGCACTCCCCTGCGCGCATCCATAGCGGTGCGGCATGCCATTCCGGCATCTCGCGGTGAAATGGCAATGGTGACGGCTTGCGCGGCGGCCCGCCACAGCGGTATGCACCAGGCCCTGCCCGCGACATCCCGGAATGCACGACAGCTGGCTCGCTCGGCGAATAAAGGGCCTCGCACGTGTCACGGAGTGCGGCATGACTGGCGATGTAATCAGGGGCTCAAGCGCGGCAAGCACGTCATTGCGAAGCATGATATCGCGGCTGTCTTCGAAGAGGTCGAGCTGCGTCGCGTGCTGCGCGAGATCGCGACTTGCGCGCTTCAGTCGCCGCGCGCTAGCCCCCGGCTCTCGCAGTGGCGCAATGCCCCCCCGGACTGTACTTTCACGAAAGTGAAATTATTACCCCTCGTGATGGACCGCCGTTCGTTCCTTGTCGCCGTAGTGGCAGTGGTAGCCGCAGTTGATGCCGCCAACCGCAACAAATCTCGCGTACGAAAACCCCATCGGCCCAGACGTGACGACCGGCCGTCCGTGGCAACGCGATACTGCGCCGCATCGCCTTGACTTTTCAGCCGAGCCGCTACGCTGAAAAGTCCGAGAGCCACGACCACCGATGTGGAAGTTGAGGAGAGCGTTCGGGGCCGCACGAAGATCTCCGCGCGCTGGGGCAAGGATTTGCAACCACTCACGATACAGGAGGCTGCGTGACCGATCTCTATCAAACGCTTGAAGCAAAAGCCCTATTCCAGCCGTTTCATGGCACATCTGAGGCGCTGATCGCCCTGGCCCATGCCGGCTTTCGCGCCTGGGCCGAGGCGGACAATTTGAATTTCCCCGAGGAAAAGCGCTACGCCCTGCTGCACGAAGTCCTGCGCTACTGCGCCGACCGGTGCCTGCTGGCTTGTTGCTTCTCCCAGGAACGACGGCTGAGCGAGATCGCCGAGATGCTGGACGCAAGCTATCCCCGCTATGCGCTGACTCGAGCGCGCGTGTCTGCGCGGCGCAATCGCAATGGAAGACCGCGCTTTAAACCCCCCTCTGCTGCAAGCAATTCCGCCTCAGCGAGGCGGCAAGGTGTTGGGGGAAAGTCAAATTCAGTATATAACTTCGCCTATGACTGGAATGGACATCCTCTGGCTCTCGAACCCCACGCTTGCTTACCGTGACTGGCAGGCCCGCGAGGCGGCCGGCGCGGACAGGCGCCCCTTTGCTGAGCGCTCGATCGTGCAGCACCGGGCGATGTTCGAGCACTTCCGTCGGCACCTGCTGGCCCGGGGTACGTCGGTGGCCAGCTTTGGCACCGACGACATTGAAGCCTTCTGGCAGACCCCGGAGGCGAAGACCTACTCGCAGGCCACCCGCATGCGGTACGTGAAGCTGCTGGATCGCTTGTGCCGGCATCTCGTCTTCGCCGGCGTGCGCGAGGACAACCCCGCCGCAGGCTTGCTTGCCTCGGTGCGCTGGCCAGAGGAAGAGCCCACGCCGCAATACCTCGATGCGACAACTGACCAGCGCCTGCAGGCCTACCTCCAATCCCCCACCGAAGACTTGGCCAGCCTGCGCAGCCGCGCCATCGTGGCAATCTTTCTCGGGACGGGTATCACGGCGGCCGAGGCGCGCGTGGCGCGTATGGGCGACCTCCATCCCGACGCCGCGCCGTCGTACCTGTTCGTTCCAGCCCAGGGTCCAAGGGAGGCTCGCACCGTGCATCTGTCGGACTTTGCCGAGCCGCTGCTGCGCGACTGGCTGGCGCGCCGAAAGGCGCTACCGATCAAGGGCGATCGCCTCTTTACCCTGCGCCCGAACGGCCAGCCGATCACCGACATGAGCCTCGGCCGGATCGTCTCGGAGATGCTCAATACGATCGGCGCCACAGATGTCGAGATGAGCCCGCGCACGCTGCGCAATACGTTCTGCCGCCGCCAGCTGCTCGCCGGCCGCCCGCGCGAGGAAGTCAGCCAGATGCTCGGGCTGGCCAGCAATCGCACGTGCGACCGGATCTTTGCCACCATCCAGCAGCCTGCGATCTGGCGCAGCGGCTAACGCCCTGGAGAAACCAGCAATGCCTGCGCTGTACGAGAGTCCCTTGGACATGCCGCTGGAAACGGCCAAGGCCCTCTACCGCCGCGCGATTGAACCGAACGCGTCCTACGGCGAAGGCGATGCCTGGTGGGCCGCTGTCGCGGCAGAAGTCGTGGCCGTTGCCGGCGCGGAGAATACCGCCGCGGCGGCCATCATCGCGTGGTGGCATCACGACTGGAGCCAGGTGGAGGCGGCAGCCGCGCGTTTACGCCGCGCATCCCGGGCCCTTTCGCGCCGGGTCAGCAAGTGAACTGCGGGGAATTTCCCGCTTGCAAGGATGCCGGCTTTTGCTATCCTTCGCTGGTGCGCTGCATGCCAGTACCGGCCTGCAGGCGCGCATCTCCAACCCGATACGACCATGGCCACGAAAGCTAAACCCGTAGCAAAGACCGCAACGAAGACCGCTGCAAAGAAGGCTGCCCCCGCCAAGAAGGCCGCTCCGACCAAAAACGGTGCAGCGGCCGCGCCGGTCGCAAAGCCGATCAAGGACACCTTCAACAAGTCCAGCCTGCTGGCACACTTGGTTGCCCAGACCGAGCTGGACAAGAAGACCGTGCAGACCGTGCTGGCTCACCTGGAAAATACCGTGCTGAGCGCGGTCCACAAGAAGGGCGCTGGCGAGTTCACCCTGCCAGGCCTGTTCAAAGTGGCGGCCATTCAAGTGCCGGCCACCAAGAAGCGTTTCGGCAAGAACCCGTTCACCGGCCAGGATCAATGGTTTGCTGCCAAGCCAGCCAGCGTGAAGGTGAAGGTGCGTCCGCTGAAGAAGCTAAAGGACGCCGCCTTGTAAGCTACCCCATCGTCCCACTGGGCAAAAGAAAGCCCCGGCATCTCGCGAGGTCGGGGTTTTTGCATGGACTGGGGCAGCGCCCCATGAGTTGATTGGAGCGGGCTACACGTCCGCGAGGTAAGCCACGCAGCCGCTCCCGCTTTCGGTTCCGGCAATACGCTGGCCCTCGCGGCAGTCCGCGAAGTTCGACACATTGGCCTCAATCTCATTGGCCAACTGGCGCAGACAACGCGCCGCCGCTGTCGGGCCGCCTGCCCCTTGGAAGGACTGGTCAGCCAGATCGATACCGATGATCAGGTCCACCGCGCTTGCGGCCAGAAAGCCCATGCTTGACGTGGCTCAGGAAGGCCTCGCGCAGGCCAAACGTGATGTCGTCGCTCTGACCGAGCTGGCGGGCTAGCGCGATCACGTCTGGCCATGCCGTGCAGCCGCATAGTCCCTTGGGTTCCAGCGCGCTCCACTGGCTGGCGTAGAGAGCTTGACCTCGGCCGCACCGGCACACAGGGCGCCTATGGCGTCGCGATCGACTATTTGGCGGTGCTCCTCGTCCACGACCCAGCGGATACACACGAACTTGTCGGCCGCTTCAGCTGCTACGCGAGTGAGCTGCGCCATGCGGGCGGCCCGTCGAAGTCGATGCACAGCGTCTCGCGTGCCGGCGTCGCCACCGGTCTTGTCTCTGCCTGCCCTGGCGCGACGCGCCATTGCAGATAGGTCTTGTCACCGATTTCGCCGTAGTGGAAGCGCCCGATCGAGCCCGGATAGCGACCAGCCGCCCCTCGCGATCCCATTGCTGGGCGCGGTGGATATGGCCGAGCATGAAGCCGTCGCATTCGGCGTCGAACAGCGCTCCAATGGTGAATTCATGATCGAATCCGGCCATCGGCACGCCGTGCTTCGTCTGGCAACCGTTGACAGTACCGTGTGAGATACCCATCGTGCGGATGCCACGCGCGCGCAGCGAGCGGGTTCACGGTCCCCGCGGCGGGCAGATAGGCTGCCAGATGGTCCCACCCTACCGCAGTCGCCGCATCGGATGTCCCGACGGCGACGGCGAGCATCGCCCTGTTCACCGTCGGCACGCAGGTAAAGACCACGTCCGGCATGCCATCGGCCAGCAGCACCTCGATCTCCATCGGCGTGAAGAGCGCACCTACCGACGGGGTGAAACCGCCTTCGTGCAGCGCGACCTGGTGGATGCGGTCGGCGATATAGACCGGATGGCGGTTGCCTACGAGGCGAAACAGATCCAGCGTGCCGGCCGGCTCGTGCGAGAACGTGCCCTGCAGCATCACCACCGGCATGTGATCGGAGAGCTCACGGATACGCTCGGCCAGCACGCGCAGCGCCGGCGCGTGGGCGCGGCCTTGGTGAGAACCTTGCTACCGGGGCAGATCTTGCCAATGATGGGCGGCCGCGCGGGCCGCTCTTCTATGAGACTGCGGGGATGCCCGAAGTCGGTGTAGCCAATGGTTCGTTGCATAGTGCGCTTCTCCTGCGTTCAAGGACTTGAACGACGGCAGCGCGAATGGATGCAGCATGCTCCCGAAGACGCAGGGCTGTGTCGGCCCCGCGCCGGGTCGTTACTTGGGAAAGGAACGCCGCTTGGGCGCGCTCCGCTAGACAGGCCACATGAGCGGCTTCACCCAAACTCAGCACTGGGCTGGCCGACATAGTCGGACCGCCGGCGGGCGAGCATGGCCGCAATCGCGGCACGAATCTCGGAATTCTGTTCGATGGCAGACAGCATGCTCAGCTCCTGTGTCGAGGGTTCCTACAAACAAAAAAAGCCCGCTCTGGCAATGCGGAAGCGAGCTTGTTTGCAGGAAAACCCGTTGCCACACCCCTTCCGGGGGGGGTGGCAACCAGGGAACTGTGCGCCAATGCGCATGCTCTATGAGGACGTAAGAGTCGTCCTCGTGCAGCAGGGTCACGCTGCACTTTAGAACACGAGGTTCACCGCAGGATCACGGATCAGCCGACGACGGCCGTTCTGCCCAAGAGGGGCCAAGAGAGAGACGCCACTTGGTCCCGAGCTCGAACGGTGTCCACAGTCTCCGCAATTCCCGGGCCAGGGCTAACAGGAACACAGGCGCTCGCCTGTTGGGTCAGCCGATCTTTCTTGAGAAGTCGGCGGTCGACGGATAGTAGTGCCGCTTCAGGCTGCAGCATGGTCAGGTTGTGATGGCCGGATACGGCAGCCAGCGCGCGTAACCTTGTCACCAGCCGCATGGTCGCCGTATGCCGTAGATTGTGCCAATGGGAAGCATTCCTGGCAGCCTGTACCCTGACTGCTCCCCACCGCCGTCCTGCTATTCAGCAAAAAGGTCTGGACCAAACACTTCGTAATGGATGCATCCCTCATGGACGCCCAGCTTCTTGAGTGCATCATGCTGCATCCGCATAAACGGAATCGGACCGCAGATGTAATAGTCGGCGTCAGGCAGCAGGATCGATTTCTCGATCAGCTTCACATCGACCAATCCCGGGTAGTCGTAGTCCCGGCCTTGGACATCTTCCGATAGCGGCTGGTCATAGAACACAAAAAGATCGAAGTTTTCGTACGCCTTAGCTGCCTCACGCAGCCGGTCACGCATGGCGTGTACGGCACTGTTGCGTGCCCCATGCACAAAAACCACTTGCCTCGGCGGTTCCTGCAATGCGTTCTTGAGCATGCTGATCATGGGTGTCAGCCCCACGCCGCCGCTGATCAATACGATGGGTGTTCTCGCATTGACATCGATATGGAAGCTCCCATACGGCGCAGCCAGCCTGACCTCATCCCCGACATTGACGTGATCGTGCAGCAGGTTCGAAACATAGCCCGGTGGCTGCGTCCCGCCAGCTTCCCGTTTGACGGAGATGCGATAGCTGCGTCCGTTTGGCATATCCGACAGGCTGTACTGGCGAATTTGCTGCAAGCCGAGCGCGGGCACATCAATCGCGACACTGGTGTATTGGCCGGGTTCGAAGTTCAACAACGGACCACCATCGACCGGCTCAAGGATAAATGACGTGATCACGTCGCTTTCGGGGCGCTTCTCGCGAACCACAAAGTTGCGCCATCCCTTCCAGCCGCCCGGTTGTTCCGCAGAACGCTCGTATAACTCGCTTTCCATGCCCATCAGGACATTGGCCAGATTCCCATAGGCTTGCGCCCATGCGGAAATAATGTCGTCGGTTGCGGCATCGCCCAAGACTTCCTTGATCGCTGCCAGCAGGTGTTCCCCAACAATGGGGTATTGTTCCGGCCTGACGCCGAGACTCGCATGCTTGTTGGCAATGTTCTTCAATACGGCCAGCAGACTGCTCGGGTCCTCGATATTCTCGGCATATGCATAGACCGCCCGCGCCAGCGCCTGTTGCTGCTGGCCTTGTTCCTGATGAGCCATGTTGAACACATTCTTCAGTTCGGGATGCGCTTCGAACATGCGCTTATAGAAGCACTTGATGATGTCGTAACCGTGTGTGGCCAGAACCGGTGCCGTGGCCTTCACGATGTCCTTTGTCTGCTGGGTCAGCATTGCCTCTCTCCTTACGCGGGCGTGGGGGGTCGCCAAATTGGGAAGGCTAGACGGTGGCCCAATCTCGCCGCCTTGATCAAGGTCAAGTCTAGGTGAGACGTTCTTGACGGGGCAACGCGCAGTGGTTGTTGAAGGCTTGAGCGATGCCACTACCTGGCGGAGATCGAAGTCGTAAGGGTCTTCCGCAATTTGTGTGACGACGGCGAACTCGCGTGGAAAATCTTGCCGTCGTCTCCCCCGCCCCACTACCACTTTTCTTCTGCTTGTTGACAAACGTGGGCGAGCCCGCCAGCCTCGTCGAACGGCTCCAATGATTCTCTGAACTCGTTGATTTTTTTATGCGCCAAATTCCTTATGCGGCACTTTCATGTTGTCAGGCGGCAGTATGGTGCCCACGCCGCTTTCACCGGGAAATTTGGATCCGCATTTCCTATGCCAGAACCGCCAGGCGAGCGCTGACCAGACGGTTAATGCTGACGCCTTGCTCCGCCGCCTGAGTCGCCAAGGAACGATGCAACTCCGGCGGGATGCGAAGCGATAGAACTCCGCTATATTGCTTATCCGCCAGCGGGATCAAGAACGATGCCCAGATTAGAGTCGGCGGTGAATCCATTACGCAGTCGCCTCGTCGCGGAGAATAAGCTTGTGGATTATCGGAGAGCGCGGGTGGGACGACCTCCCGTGCATCGATCTTCGAGGCGTAGGGCCTCCCCTCTTGTACGGTCTTGTGTTTTTGTCAACGTGATCTATTGTGAATTGGCGTCTGTGTTCGGCAAGCATCCGAGGCTGGCGTAGCTGAAGAATCAACACGCACGATTTAGCACCCAAGAGAGGGAACATCATGCTTCGCGGACTATTCATACTCCTTTGCCTCTGCCTTGGAACATTGTCCGCAGCACAGGCCAAGGGAGAACCTGAAAAAAGCATCGAGCAAGGCCCCCTGGAGAACCGGGTTAAGACCCTTGCGTCCATACAACCGGGGCTCGGGACTGTGATGCATGAGATGGGTTACCGTTTTACTAATATCTATTGGGCAGCCAATGGTGGCAATTGGAGCTTGGCGCAATACCAGCTCAAGGAGCTTCTTGAAGCTCAGGAAGTGGGAGAAATAACCAGACCGCAGCACGCACCAATGCTAAAGGCCAATGAGGAAACCTACCTCGCACCGCTGGCTCAAGCCATTGAAAAGCAAAACATCAACCAATTTAATCACCGTTTCTCGGCGGCGGTGAACGCTTGTAACGCGTGTCATACCGCATTGGGCTATGGCTTCATTCTGTTTAAGGTACCAAAGCTGCCGAAGCAGGAGTTTCTTGACTTTTCCCTCAAGACCGACCCCAAGCGCTGACGTTCGCTCAGCGTCAGGGCGGTTGTCACCATGGAAAACCGCATAGCGCCCTCACGGGCTTCGCCGTACCGCCGGCCACGAATGGTGAACTGGTGCAGATGTTCGTCCGTCCAGCCCATGACCGCCTGGATGACAGGCGTGTGGCTGCCCGAGGGCAATGTGCTCGGAATAGACGATAGTGCCCATCAAATTTAACCCGCTTCCGTGGATCGCGTCATAGGCAACCAACTTGCTGCATAGCATGCCGAGCACATCAATTTCGCTCTGCTACTCGACCTTCTGGAAGAACTGGTAGGCGTCTTTCACCGGGGAGAGCGGCCAAAATAGCTGGCGCCCTGGCATCATCACTGGCGAGCGTGCCTTGGCCAGCGTGACGGGCCCATTCATGCAGCGGCTGGCCGCCGGCAGCGCCGCCACCACGGTGTCGAAATCGATGGGGCAGACGCCGCTTTTAGCCACCTCTTTCTTTTGGGGATCCGACACGCCCCGCTACGCAGGAATGCGGGACGACTGCCGGCCCAGGCGCCTTGGCGAATACGAAGCGCGGGCAACTCACAGCGGTTAATCGATTTTTCGTTCTACGGCTCTCTTCTACCGGATCGCGAGCTTTTTTGCGCCGCGGCATCGAGGAGAACGTTGATCGCCCACGTCGCGGGCGCCGTCACGGAGTGCAGCCATTTCCGTCAGCGGATGTCTCGGCAGGCTCGTGGACGCGGCGAAAATCCTCCTTAGCCTGCCTCCCCACGTCCTCTTCGGAGGTCCTATCAAGTCGCCGGCGCGCGTGGGGGCCCGCGTGCGACCGGTCATTCCTGCGGGATGAGGAAACGCTCGGGACGTTTGCCCAACCATGCAGGCGCCCGGCCTCGTCCGGACCAGGTTTTCCCGGTCTTGGGATCCATATACTTCGGCGGCAGCGGCTCCTTTTCCGCGGGAGCGGAGGCGGTGCCGGCGGGCCTGCCCCGACGGCGCCGCGGCGCGACATCTTCCGGCGACAGACCATACTGAGACATCAAGCCGCGAATCTGTTCGATGACGCTCGCGACCTCGGTGGCGCGTGCCTCTTCGATCTGTGCTTCCAAAGCTTGTTTTTGCACAATCAGTTCTTTATACGTCGCCATCTCTTCGTCTCCAATTTTCAAGTCACGATTGACTTATACGCATTTTAAAGTCGGTCCGCAAGGTGTTCTCTAGATACTGATATGACTTCCCGTGTCAATCGGGATTGGTCTTTGGTTTCTGGTTTGTGCGTTTGATCTGAATTTCCTGAGGGCAACGTAGCAGTAAGTCTCGACGGTGGCTCACACTGGATATTCGCGGGTTGGCTACCGCATTACAGAGGTCTACCTGGACGTCCCCCGTTTGCGAAGGTTTTCGTGCGCGCTGACTGACAGGATAGGTTGCAGCTCTACATTCGGCCTTGTTGCAGCCTGACGCGCTGCGGGCCCCTATGAAATCCGCTGACTCGCACCTCATTCCGCCCACGAGCTAAAAGCTCTCTCTGTAATTCAGGTTTGGCGAGCCCCGGTCCGACCTGTGTTGTCATCGCATACGATTGCCACCGCGACCTTTCAACGTGTCGTCCTGTAAAGGGTTATTGCTCTGGTACAGCACATACCGTGATCATGCCGGCTTCGTACTCACATGCTCTTTTTCATAGGGGCTGTTGTGGGCGAGAACTGCCCAGATTGTACGGGCCATCTTGTTGGCGAGCGCGACGATCGCGACGTTGGAATGCCGTCGTTTGACGAGCTGGGTACCCCATGCACCCGGATCCTTCGCATTAGGTATCACCTCGCTTACTGATGCCCAGCAACACGGTCTTCCCGCCCGTGCCCGTTTGTTTGGGAACCAGGCCGAGCCACGCCGCGAATTCCCGCCCGGACCTGAACGGCTTCGGATTACCCATGGTCGCGACGGCCGCGGTGGCGGTCAGGAGCCCGACGCCCGGTATGGCAGCAATCGCCTTGCATGCCTGGTCGTCTTTCAGCCATGCCTGCAAGCGCCGTTCAATGTCGGCGATCTGCCGGTCGAGCTTATCGAGGTCATTCTACTGCTCGCGCAGTGACTCGATGAGCATGCCGGGTAGTCGCCCGGCGAGTTTCTCCAGAACACCGGGGATTGCCTTGTCGAGCGCCGCTCGGCTCTTGCCCATCACTTCACCATGGCCTGCAAGCCCAGTACGGCCGGGGAGAAGCGCCAGTTGACCACTGCCTCGCGCAGGGCCGCTTCGAGACGGCTGCATTGCGCGATCCGGTCCTCGATAGCACGTCGATTTTCGTCAAAGGCAAGTTGCTGCCACGCGCTATCGAACACAAAGGCGCTGATCCAGCGCCGGTGAGCTGTTCCCCAGTCGGCTCTGCCGCTGTAGCGGACCCCATGTGAAAGCAGAAAGGCCTTCAGCCGTTGGCGGGCGCGCTTCATATCGTCTTTGGCGTTGACCCAGGCGTGACAGATCCCGGAATGCTTCGTCCTCGACGCTGGGCACGTACACCGCCGACAGCTCCCCTGCACGCAACGTGCGCACCAGCTTGACCGCAGCGCGCCGATCGGTCTTGACGCGCTCTCCGGGCTTCTTCGGGATTAGCGACGGCGCGCACACCATGCATTCGAATCCCTTCCCTGCAAGCTGCCGGTAAAGGCCATATCCGCATGGGCCCGCATCGTCTACGAGGCGGGCCAGTTGGTCGCGCTCGAGCTTGCTTACCCGCTCTGCCAGATGGCACAAGTGCGGCTGTTCGTGCGCCGGACGACCACTATCGGTGGCGGCCAACCGGCTGCTGACGGAAATCGAGAAAAACTTCTCGGTGTTCCGGAATCGGCCGGCCAACGCCTCTAGCCCTTTGGATTCGCATGACCATCATCTATGATGTGATTCATGTAATCATCGTATTGCCATCTTGAGGCTCCCATGGAGCAAAAGACCGCTCGGCTTACGCTGCTCATCGATCCCAACAAGAAGGCTGCCTTCGAGCGCCTTTGCGCACAGCAGGATCTGACCGCCTCGCAGGTGATACGGCGTCTTATCCGCGGCTACCTGGCCCGGCATGGCGTCCAGTACGTCCCCAGCGGCGTGGACACGGACAAAGCGGAAGCCATGGGCAAAGAGAGGCCACCGGTCGGCGCGCCGTCGCGGCGCGACGCGAAACTTCCCGCCAAGCGCCGTGCGATCCGTCGCGGAGCCTGATCCATGAGCAGCGTGCCCCCTCTTACCCAATGGCTCCATCTCGACTGGATGCTTGTTGTGGTTGGGGCCTGGCTGCTTGTCGGCGTGGCAGGGGTCCTGGTGCTGCATCGGTTTGCCCTGGTATCCCACGTGCTATTCCCCATCGGGGGACTGCTAGGGCTGGCGCTGTTCGGTCTGGCGCTCCACGCCGTATTCCGCGCGCCTGAGGCTGCCGTGCTGCCCATTGGCCTGCCCGCACTGCCGTTCCACCTCCGGCTCGACAGCCTGTCGGCCTACTTCCTGATGGTAATGGGAGGGGTGGCGACCGGCATCTCGACGTTTGCGGCTGGCTACTTCCGCAAGGGCGAAGGCACGCCACCAGGCCTCCTTTGTCTTGAGTACCACCTGTTCCTCGCCAGCATGACCGGGGTGATCCTGGCAGACGATGCCTACTCTTTCATGGTGATGTGGGAAACCATGGCGTTGTCTTCATTTTTCCTGATGACCGCCAACCACCGCATCGCCGAAGTCCGCGCCGCCGGCTATCTCTACATCACGATGGCACGCATCGGAGCGATCGCCATCCTGCTGTGCTTTGGCGTGCTGCAGGCCAACACCGGCGACTATACGTTTGCCAGCATGCGAGGCCAAGCGCTGACGCCGCTCTGGGCCTCGGTCGGTTTCCTGCTGGCGCTGTTCGGATTCGGCGCCAAGGCCGGCGTCCTACCTTTGCACGTCTGGCTGCCGGAGGCGCATCCGGCTGCGCCGTCACCGGTGTCGGCAATGATGAGCGGCGTCATGCTCAACACTGCCATCTACGGCCTGCTGCGTGTGTCCTTCGACCTGCTGCACGTGCGTCTGTGGTGGTGGGGCGGATTGCTGCTGGCCATTGGATTGGCCACCGCGCTGTTCGGCGTGGTCTTTGCCGCGGTACAAACCGACATGAAGCGGCTTCTGGCTTATTCGTCGATCGAGAATATGGGCCTACTCTTCGTTGCCATGGGCCTGACACTGCTGTTTTCAGCCTACGGCATGGCGCCAATGGCCGCCCTGGCCCTGACAGCCGCGCTCTACCATGTCGCCAGCCATGCCTTCTTCAAGAGCCTGCTCTTTCTGGGAACCGGTAGCGTGCTGCATGCCACCGAGGAGCGAAGCCTCGGCAAGCTAGGCGGATTGATTCGCTATATGCCATGGGTGGGCTGGCTGACGCTGCTGGGCGTGTTGGCTAGCGCCGGGCTGCCCCCGCTCGGCGGTTTCGTCTCAGAGTGGCTGCTGCTGCAGAGCTTCCTGTTCACGCCGGGTCTCCCGGAACCGATATTGACCATGCTGATCCCGGTGGTAGCCGCGCTGATCGCGCTGGTGGCGGCACTGGCCGGCTACACCATGGTCAAGTTCTTCGGGGTGATCTTCCTCGGCCAGCCCCGTGAGCCCAAGCTGGCCCACGCGCACGACGCCGGCCGCTGGGAGCGCGCGGGCATGCTGTGGCTGGGGCTGGGTTGTATCGCGCTTGGCCTGCTGCCGACCCAGTTCGTCCAGCTGATCGATCCGGTGACGCAGCAGCTGGTGGCGAGCGGACTCGGCGCCCGGACCGCGGCCAGCGGCTGGCTGCTGGCGCCGACCGGCCTGGCTCAGGCCAGCTATGGGCCGGTCATTTTCCTGCTAGGCATCCTCGCCAGTTTTGCGCTCGCCTACCTGCTGGTGCGCCGCTTTTACCACGGTCGGCTTCGCCGCAGCCCGCCCTGGGCTTGCGGCTTCCCATGGAGCACCGCGCGCATGCAGGACACTGCCGAGGGTTTCGGACAGCCGATCCGCCAGATCTTTGAACCGTTTTTCCTGATGCGCCGCGATCTGCCGACGCCATTCGATGAACAGCCGCACTACCGGGTCACAGTGGCGGATCATTTTTGGCGCTGGATGTATGTCCCCGTGATCGATCTGGCGTCGTATCTGGCCCGGCTGATCGGCCTGTTGCAACAGGGACGCATCTCGGCATACCTGCTGTACAGCTTCCTGACCCTGGCCGCCACGCTATTGGCTGTGATGCGATAAAGGTTACATGAACCTGACCGGAATCCTGTCACAGCTACTCGAGATTGTGATCTCGATCGCGCTGGCGCCACTACTGATCGGCTGGGTCAATCAGTGGCGGGCATGGCTGCAGAACAAGTCGGCACCCAGCCTCTGGCAACCGTATCGAATGCTGCACAAACTATTCAACAAGGAATCGGTGGTCGCAGATAATGCGTCGCCGCTGTTCCGCGCCACGCCCTATGTGGTGTTCGGCTGCATGGCGCTCGCTTGCTCGATCATCCCTACCGTTTCCACGGACCTGCCACTGGCACCGGCCGCCGACGCGATCGCCCTGGTCGGCCTGTTCGCGCTGGCGCGGGTCTTCATCTCGCTGGCGGCGATGGATGTCGGCACCGCGTTCGGAACGCTGGGCGCGCGGCGCGAGATGCTGATCGGCTTCCTGGCGGAACCGGCGCTGCTGATGGTGCTGTTCTCCGCCTCGCTGATCTCCAAGTCCACCTCGCTCACCACCATTGTGGAGACGATCGCTCACCGGGACCTGGCCATCTACCCGGGCCTGGCGTTCGCCGGCGTTGCGTTCACCATGGTATCTCTGGCCGAGAACGCCCGTATACCGGTCGACAATCCCGCCACTCACCTCGAGCTGACGATGATCCACGAGGCGCTAATCCTCGAATACTCGGGCCGACATCTGGGACTCCTTGAATGGGCGGCCAGCCTCAAGCTGTTCGCCTATTCCTGCATCGGCCTGGCACTGTTCTTTCCCTGGGGCATTGCCGAAGCGCATGCTCCCCTGGCCATACTGCTGGCGCTGCCCGCGCTGCTGCTCAAGCTCATCGTGGGTGGGGTTCTGCTGGCGGCGCTGGAGACGGCGAGCGCCAAGATGCGCATCTTCCGTGTGCCGGAGTTCCTGGCCACTGCCTTTCTGCTGGCTGTGATCGGCATGCTGGTCCACTTGCTGCTGGCTCACTGAGAACACGGCAATGACTGCGCTCCTTACCCAGTTCGTCAACCTCCTTGGCGCGGTGCTTTTGATCCTCGCCTTCGCCATGATCTCGCAACGACGAATCCTGTCGCTGATTAACCTGTTCACGCTGCAGGGGGCGACCTTGGCGTTGGCCACCGCCGTCGTCGGCTACGTGACGGGCCAGCCGCACCTTTATCTGTCGGCCGGGCTGACCCTGATACTCAAGGTGTTGCTCATCCCCTATCTGCTGCACCGCGTTATCGATCGTCTCCAGATACGCTGGGACGTCGAGACGCTGATCAACATTCCCACTACCATGCTGATCGGCATCATAGTGGTTATCTTCGCCTTCAACCTCACCATGCCGATCTCGCGGCTGTCGCTGAAGCTCGCCAGCGGCACGCTGGGCATCGCGCTGGCCTGCGTGCTGTTGTCCTTCCTGATGATGATCACGCGCTCCAAGGCGGTGCCACAGGTCATCGGTTTCCTGGCGATAGAGAACGGTCTCTTCTTCGCCGCCACCGCCGCAACCTACGGCATGCCGATGGTGGTCGAGCTGGGCATCGCACTGGATGTGCTGATCGGCGTGCTGATCCTGGGTGTGTTCATGTTCCAGATCCGCGAGCAGTTCGACAGCTTGGACATCCGTAACCTTGAGAAGCTGAAGGAGGACTGAGTTGATTTCCTTGGCCATGCTGCTCGCAACCCCGTTCGCCGGAGGGCTGGTGCTGGCGCTGGTGGGACATCGCGAGCGTGCACGCGACATCAATGTCGCGTTCAGCCTGGGCACATTCCTCGCCGCCTGCATGCTTACGGCGCAAATCGTCGCCAATGGCCCCATGCTGGCGTGGGGCCGTGAGTTCTACATCGACCCGCTGAACGTTTTTCTGGTTGCGCTCACCGCGTTCGTGGGCCTGACCACCTCGATCTTCTCGCGGCCGTACATGCGGGTGGAGCACGATCACGGTAAGATGACGCCGCCGCGGCTGCGCCTGTACCACAGCATGTACCAGCTCTTCACCTTCACCATGCTGCTGGCGCTGACGACCAACAATATGGGCATCGTGTGGGTTGCGATGGAGGCCGCCACACTGACCACGGTGCTGCTGGTCAGCGTCTACCGCACCGCCGCTAGCCTGGAGGCGGCATGGAAGTACTTCATCCTGTGCGGGGTGGGGATTGCCCAGGCACTGTTCGGCACGGTGCTGCTGTACATGGCCGCCGAGCAGGTCATCGGCCCGGAGGGTGGCGCGCTGCTGTGGACCAACCTGGACGCGGTCAAGCGCCAGCTCGATCCCAACATCATCACGCTGGCGTTCGCCTTCCTGTTTATCGGCTATGGCACCAAGGTCGGCCTGGTCCCACTGCACAACTGGCTGCCCGATGCCCACGCCGAGGGGCCAACCCCGGTGTCCGCGGTGCTCTCCGGCCTGCTGCTCAATGTGGCGCTCTATGCCGTGCTGCGCTGCAAGGTGCTGACCGATGCGGCGCTGGGCAACCATCTGACCGGCCGCCTGATGATGGGGTTCGGCCTGCTATCGGTGGTCGCGGCCGTCTTCTTCCTGATCCGGCAGCGCGACATCAAGCGCATGTTCGCGTATTCGTCGATCGAGCACATGGGCTTGATGACCTTCGCCTTCGGCATGGGCGGGCCGGTCGCCAGCTACGCCGGCCTGCTGCACATGACGGTGCATTCGCTGGTCAAGTCCGCGATCTTCTTCGCTGTTGGCCACGCCGCGCAGAAAGCTGGCACGCAAATCATGGACGACATCCGCGGACTGATCCGTGTCAGTCCCACGGTCGGCTGGGGTCTGATGGTAGGGGTGCTCGCCATCCTGGGTATGCCGCCGTTCGGGGTCTTTGCTAGCGAGTTCCTGATCGTCACGACCGCCATGCGCGAGCAGCCTTGGGCCACGCCCTTCCTGCTGCTCGCACTCGGGTTGGCGTTCGCCGCGGTGTTCAGTCGGGTGCAACCGATGGTGTTCGGCGACACCACGCTAAAGCCGCTGGCGCATCCGCCAGCGCTGGTCCCGGTGTTCACGCACCTCGCCCTGGGGCTAATGTTGGGTCTTTATATCCCGCCCTATCTCAACACCTGGTACCGGCAGGCAGCCGCCATGCTGGGGAGCTGACCCGATGACACCGTCAGATCTCAGGCTCGATCTGCTGCGGCTGCCCGGGCCCCTGCCAGTCTGGCATGGCCAGGTCGGGCACGACGGCTGGTCCGCCACGGCCCGTGCGGTGGCGGACGCGGGCGGGCGCCTCGTCGCGCTGTGGGGCGTCGACCGGAGTGGCAGCGGCGGTGCGTTGACGGCATGCGTGACGTACGCCACGCCGCGGGGACTGATATGGCTCGAACTGCGGCTTGATGGTATCGCGCCCGCGGTGCCGGATCTGGCCGGCGTATTCCCATGCGCGGGCCGGATGCAGCGTGCCATGACCGACCTGTTGGGTATCGCCGTGCCGGGCAACCGCGATGCCCGGGCCTGGCTGGACCACGGCCTGTGGCCGCCGGGGGCGCGGCCGCTGCAAAGCGGCGCGTCTGCGGGAGCGGCCACGGCCGGCAAACTGCCTGCCGACTATCCTTTCGTGCGTGTGGAGGGTGACGGGGTGCACGAGATCGCCGTCGGCCCGGTGCATGCCGGCATCATCGAGCCCGGCCATTTCCGCTTTTCCGTGGTCGGCGAGAAGGTGCTGCGGCTGGAAGAACACCTGGGCTACACCCACAAGGGCATCGAGCGGCGTTTCGCCGATCTGGCGCCGCTTGAGGGTTTCCGGCTGGCCGGCCGGGTCTCGGGCGATTCCACCGTGGCTTATGCCTGGGCCTATTGCATGGCGCTGGAGTCCGCCTGGGGCTGCACGCCTCCACCGCGGGCGGACTGGCTGCGCGCCCTGATGCTCGAGCGTGAGCGGGTGGCCAATCATATGGGTGACCTGGGGGCGCTGGGCAACGACGCGGGGCTTGCCTTCGGCCAGGCGCAATTCTCGCGCTTGCGCGAAGACTGGCAGCGGCTGTCCGGAGAGGCTTTCGGTCACCGGCTGATGATGGACGCCGTGGTGCCGGGCGGCGTTGCGCGCGACCTGACGCCAGCGATGCTTGAGCGCCTGCGTCAGCAGTGCGACCACATTGAGCGGGAAGTACGCGTGCTGCGTGCGGTGTACGATGAGCACGCGGGCCTGCAGGACCGCTTTCTTGAGGCGGGCCGCGTCACGCCACAGCTTGCCGCCCGGCTTGGGCTGACCGGCCTCGCCGGACGTGCCAGTGGCCGCGCCGTGGACCTGCGCTGCGACCTCGCCTGGCTACCTTACGATAGCTTGGCAGTGAAAATGGCCACCCACCGCGGTGGCGATGTCGCCGCCCGCGTGGCGGTGCGATTCGATGAGCTGTTGGAGTCGCTGCGCCTGATCCGCGCTATCTGTGCAGGCCTGCCGGACGGAGCCACGCGAATCGTGCTGCAAGCGCCCGCTGGCGCCGCCATCGGGGCAGGATGGGTGGAGGGCTGGCGTGGCGAAGTCTTCGTCGCGCTCGAACTTACCTATGACGGCCGCATCCTCCGTTGCCATTGCCACGACCCATCGTGGCAGAACTGGCCGGTGCTCGAGCACGCCATCATCGGCAACATCGTGCCGGACTTTCCGCTGATCAACAAATCCTTCAACCTCAGCTATTCGGGGCACGATCTCTGATGTGGCAAATCCTCAAGCAGATTGCCCGCACCGGCATTGTCACCGAGCCGGCGCCGCCCACCGCGGCGGGCGAGCCCGCCTCTATCCAGCGCATTCACCGGGAGCTGCTCGACATTCTCGGTCAGGCGCTGACGATCCGGCAGGTCGACGCAGGCTCGTGCAATGGCTGCGAGCTGGAGATCCACGCACTCGGCAATCCTTACTACAACATTGAAGGTCTCGGCATCAAGTTCGTCGCCAGCCCGCGCCATGCCGACATGCTCCTGGTGACCGGACCCGTCTCGCGTCACATGGAAGAGGCCCTGCGCCGTACCTACGCGGCAACCCCGGAGCCGAAACTGGTAGTGGCGGTGGGCGACTGTGGCTGCACCGGCGGTATCTTTGGGGAGAGCTATGCAAGCTGCGGTCGTGTCGCCAATGTCATCCCCGTAGACGTAACCGTGCCAGGCTGTCCACCACCGCCATTAGAGATCCTGCGCGGGATTCTGAGCGCCATTCGGCAGCGGCAGACCAATCCCGCACGGCGCTAGCGATGTTGCTCGCCAGGGCGCCTTGTATGCGATGCCCTGCAATTTGCCAACTTAGGCCCAGACTCGCAATCGTCGACACCGCTTGGCCCCGAAAGCACCTAACGCGCGTCGCGCCATGTGAAGCAGACCCATGCGAACGCCTGGGCAACTAGCCCTTTCCTACTACGTATCACCCACGTTCCTTCGCCGCCAAACCAGGTGCGCCGATCTTCGGTTTGGTGGCGTAGTCCACCTCGTACTGCTGCAAATAGTCGCGGATCATCTGGCGAACAATCTGAGATGGCGTCTGGTCTTGGGCGGCACAGAGCGCCTCAAAAGCCTTCTTCTTCTCCGGATCGATCAATACGGTCAGGCGAGCGGTCTTGGATTCCATGCGTTCTGGAGTGTCATGTTATGATAATAGCATTATCATTATATACAATTGCAAGGCTCACTACGTATCCCGCCGACATGAACTGTCGTGATGCCGGAGCGTAAGCAAAACTGCATGCCAAGCACGCACTCGCGGCATCAGTAGGGATGAGCGTTTTGGCTCACTTTTTTTCGATGAGGGCACAGTGGTAGAAGTGACCATAGAGGTGGCCGCCAAGGATGGGCTTCAGGCACGGAATTCCGCGCGCTTGGCTTTCACGGCCAATCAGTTTGAGTGCGACATCCTGCTCACCAGCGGCCCCTGGGTCGCAAACGCCAAGAACGTGATGGAGGTCATGCGGCTGTCCGCTCCGGCGGGGACGTACATACGCATCCAGGCGGACGGCGTGGACGAGGCCGCCGCTGTCGTTACCATCGCGGCCTTGCTCAGGGGGGATGCACTCCCCAAGTCTCTCTAATGGAAACGGACAGATGCACGCCGACCGCTCCTCGTTCGAGGCCTATCTGAAATTCCTGGCCGAGGCGACCAGCAACGGTACGCCCCAGGTGTTGGAAACCAAGCACGCGCTGTCGCTGCATTTCGACGCACTGGCCACCCAAAGCTTCATGTCGCGCAAGGATCCCGACAAGCTCGTGCTGGGTTACACCAGGACGATGATGGGGTTCCTGCTGTTGCACCCGACTCCAACCAGAATCTCGATGATCGGCTTGGGTGGCGGTTCACTTGCCAAATACTGCTACCGGCATCTACCCAACACCAAGGTTGTGGCAATTGAGATCAATCCGGCGGTCATCGCCTTGCGCGAGCAGTTCCAGATCCCGCCGGACGACGAACGACTCGAGGTGGTTTGCGCGGATGGCGCCGAATATGTCGCGAACCAGAATGCGCGTCCGGACGTCATCCTGGTGGACGGCTTCCTGGCCGACGGCATGCCGGTACAGCTTGGCACCGCGGATTTTTATGCCGCCTGTCATGCACGCCTGGCCGACACCGGTGTGCTGGTCGCGAATTTTCTCGAGAGCGATCCCGATATCCCGCTCTATCTGGAGGAAGTCAACGCCGTGTTCGGCAAATCAATGTCGATTTCCCTGTCCGAGGACAGTGCTAACTACACGCTGTTCGCCTGGAAAGGGGCACACAAGCTGCCCGCTCTAGAAGCACTGAAGGCGCGGGCGCGCATCCTGGAAACGGCGCATTCGCTGAACCTGACTGCAGCCGCTCACCGTCTGAAACGCGGCGAGCGCCTTGCATCGGATCGTGCCGCCTGGCCCAAGCTGGCAAGGCGGTCGGTCCGGTATTGACAAGCCTCTTCCTTGCGTGCAGGCCTTCTCACCAACGCAACCATGCCAATCCTGTACTTGCGTAAGCTGACCGGGAAGGAGCGCAGTCCCGACAGCAATCGGCAACTGGCCTGCTACCTGGCCTTTGTTGCCGGAGCAACCAACGCAGGCGGCTTCCTCGCCGTGCAGCAGTATACCTCGCACATGTCGGGGATCGTGTCCGCCATGGCTGACAACCTGGCGCTTGGCAGTTTCTGGCTGATGTTGGACGGCCTGGGGGCGCTGCTGTCGTTTCTGGCGGGCGCCGCCTGCTCAGCGGTGCTGATTAACTGGGGTCGGCGCGAGCACCTGCATAGCGAATACGCATTGCCACTCATGCTGGAAGCCGCGCTGTTGGTGTGTTTTGGCCTGCTTGGAAGCAATCTCGAGCACCACGAATGGCTGTTCGTGCCGGCAACGGTCATGGTGCTCTGTTTCATCATGGGCTTACAAAATGCCATGATCACCAAGCTGTCAAACGCCGAAATCCGCACCACGCACGTGACCGGAATGGTCACGGACATCGGCATAGAACTGGGCAAGCTGTTTTACTGGAACTTGTCCAGAGCCGACTTGAGCAAGCCACCGGTGCTCGCCAATCGGCACAAACTGCGGGTACTCATCACGCTCATCGCATTGTTCTTCGCCGGCGGGATCATTGGTGCCCTGGGGTTCAAGCACGTCGGGTTCAGCGCCACGCTCGTGCTGGCAACCCTGCTGCTCGCCCTCGCGGCAGTCCCTGTGCTCGACGATGTGCGTCTGCACTTGTGGCGCCGGGACCTTCTGCCTCATTTGGCCTCACGCTCCCGGCGTTGGGCTCGCGCAGTCAAGGAAGATGCGCACGCGGTGTGGCTGGCCGCGCAAGATCGCCGCACGCCATGGTATGCGAAAGCGCTAGCCTTGCTGGTCGCCGCCTATGCCTTGTCGCCCATTGACCTGATTCCGGATTTCATTCCAGTGCTCGGCTATCTGGATGACGTGGTGGTGGTGCCTCTCGGCTTGTTGCTAGCAATACGATGGATTCCGGTTGAAGTGATGCGCGAGCATCGCGCAGCGGCCGCTGCAGCCATCAGCCGCCCCGTCATCCACGTCGCGGCGCTGGTGATCGTAACGCTCTGGGCCATTGCTGCGGTGTCGGCATTGATCTGGCTCGTGCAACATCTTCCCGGGCGGGGAGGCAACTGAAAGGACGGCCCGAACTGGCACAGCCATCGGCCAGCCCCTCAGTGAAGTCGCGGTCTGGCTGACGCCGGGGGCAGAAATGATGCGCTTTGCGAACGCCTCAGGCGGAAGCGAGGCGCGTGAGCGCGCAATTAAATGAGCGAGAACCTACGTACAAGCCTGCTTGCGCTAATCGCCCTTGGCAAAGAGCGCGGTTTCCTGACGCGTGGTGAGCTGAGCGATCAGCTTCCGGATTGCGACGAAACATCAGGTGCCATCGACCGGACGCTGGCGATGGTGGCCGATCTCGGCATCGAGGTGGCCGACCGAGCGCCGGCGGAAGCTCCAGCATGGCTGACTCAGGATGCGGCACCCTCCGCAAATGAGGAGGATGTCGCAGAGGAAGTCGCCGCGGCCATCACGCAGAGCGACGGTCGATTGACTCGCACGACGGATCCCACGCAGATGTACCTGCGAGAGATCGGCGCGATCCCTCTTCTGACGCGCGGGGAGGAGGTGGCCATCACCCGGCGCATCGAAGACGCATTGGCGGAAATGATGGCGGCGATGGTGGCTTGCCCAGTCGTGGTTTCCGAACTCCTGGCTATGGCCGACCGGGTTGCCTGCGATGAGATGGCATTTGATGATCTGGTCGATCACATTGTGGAGCCGCAAGCCGAGGCAGGCGGTAGCCTGCAATCAGAAGCGCAGGTGCAGACCGAAACGGAGCTGGAAGGTGACGATACAGGGCTCGACGATGGCGATCCGGTGCCGATGACGTCTTCTGATAGCGAATCACTGCGATGGCGGGGCATTGCCTTCGAAAGGTTTGCAGCAATCCGATGCCAGGCCAATGCGCTTGCCAGAGTCGCTTGCTGCCCAAAAGCAGAACCCACCCAGTATGTCAGGGTGCTGATCACCCTCCAATCTGAGCTTGCGGCATTCCGCTTTAGCCCGCCCGCCATTGCGGAGCTCACACAGATCCTTGAAGCGTTGATCGGGGAGGTTCGTCAAACGGAGTGCCACATCGCCGAGATTCTGATCGACAAATGTGGCATCGCGCGCGAAGTGTTTCTAGAAGGATTCAGGGATCAAGCCGCAAATCTAGACTGGATGAAAGCGCTCGCCGCCGAGAACCCTGCCATTCGCGCTCACCTGACAAGATGGGCGCCTGAAGTGCGAGCGCTTCAGCAACAGTTGCGTGCCCTGGAGGCCCGCGCCGGGATGCCGCTGGGGGATCTGCGGGAAACCGCCAAACGAGTCGCGAAGGCGAAGACGAAAGCCCTGCAAGCCCGGTCCGAGATGATCGAGGCCAACCTCCGACTGGTGGTCTCCATCGCCAAGAAATACCAGAACCGTGGCTTGCCGTTGCCGGATCTCATCCAAGAGGGAAATATTGGACTCATGCGCGCCGTAGACAAATTCGATTACCGGCGCGGCTACAAGTTCTCAACCTACGCCACCTGGTGGGTTCGGCAGGCGGTCATACGTGCCATCGCCGATACGGCGCCCTCCATTCGTATACCGATGCATCTTGTGGAGGCCATGGGCAAGATCAACCGGCATTCACGCGAGATCTTCAGGGAAACTGGCGCCATGCCAACGCCGTCCATGTTGGCTGCCCGTTTGGCGATGAGCGAGAAACAGATCAAATCCATCCTGAATCTCGTCAAGCAGCCGATCTCGCTGGAGACGCCTTTGGGGGAAAGCGGGGATGCCCTACTAGGAGACACCTTGGCTGACGAGGACACGGTATCCCCAGTGGACGCGGCGACCCAGGTGGCACTCCATCAGGAAATGGAAACCGTTCTGGCAAGGCTAACCCCGCGCGAGGCAAAAATTTTGCGCATGCGCTTTGGCGTAGGGCTGCAGACAGACTACACGCTGGATGAAATCGGCGCGCAGTTCGGTCTGACCCGCGAGCGCATCCGCCAACTGGAATCCCAGGCATTGCGAAAGTTGCGAAAACCTGAGCTGACGACACGGCTCAATGGCTTCGTAGAGAGAAAGACATGAGCGACGAACAGTATCACCGTGCCGTGGACCTGATCCACTTGCTCTACGCAGCACTGGTCGGCCGGATGACGCCCGGCGGAGGCGAGGAAGCCCGTGAGCTGGCCGAGAGCGCTATGCAAGAGGCGTCGGAATTCCTCGGACTACCGTCGAAGGAACGGTAGTTGAACGAGATCGCGGCGCACAGTTGGGTTGAACGTAGCGCACGACCTTCCGCTACCTCGGCTCGCTACTGACCTACTGCTTGATACCTGCACCAATGAATAGTCAAAAGATCAGATTTCTTCGCTCACGAATTCCCAAGTTCGAGTGCACCCCTGGATGTCATGACTGTTGTGGCCCTGTGACAACCTCAACGGAGGAAATGTCGAGGCTTCCCGTCAAGAGCGATGCTGAGCACGAAACTGCGCTGGCAAACCTAAGTTGCCCTCATCTTGGTACCACGGGATGCAGCGTGTATTCGGAGCGCCCATTGATTTGCCGCTTGTTTGGAACGACCCCAAGGCTTGCCTGCCCGAACGGAAACCGGCCGGACAAAATGATCGATCCGGACATTGAACAACAGATTCAGCGCTTCTTTCTAGAGACACGTCACGTGCTGGTCTGACTGAGGCAAGAGGCCACAGCCGGTAGGCAACAACGGGGCGCAGGCAATTCGCTATCGTAACGCGCGCATTGCGCAACAGAGCCAACGGTGGCTGCCGGCAATGCCGGTGGTATCTGGGGCCTCGGGCCACAGACCAAGTAGGCGCTGAATGAGACCGGGCGACAATCTGGTCTGTCGCGCGGGGCGTTCGCCAATCGAATCCGAGGCGTTGTGCACGTCGCGCGAACCGGGCACTCGACGCCTCTCGATACCTATCGCGAGCGCATCATGTGTGAACGCGCTCCTTCAAAGAACGGCTTTGAGGACGTCCGCTGCCCGGTTCGCCTCTGCTTGCGAGTCAACGGCCACGTACGCGACGAATTGCGTACCGATCACCGCCGCTGAAAAGCCATGGAGGTTGATCCCCGCTTCGGCTAGGTCCTCGGTCATTGCAACGGCAAGCCCCGGCTGATTGCTGCCCTGGACTCGAACACAGTGCTGCTTCCGCGCGATATTGAACCCTGCCACGGCCGCCGCCACCATTTCCCGATCTCCCTGCAGCGGTGTGACAAACACGAGGCATTCGCCGGGCCTGTCTGGACTGCGCCGTGCAATGATGAATTGCAGGTCGGCCCCGACATCGCGCAGGGTCGTCAAGATCGCGGCCAGGCCGCCGGGCTTGTCCGGAATGCTCGCCACCCAGACTTCCACTTGTTCCACGAGCAGTTTCATTGTCGCTTCTCCTAGCCCTTCTCGTTCGGTGCAAGCGGCCGCTTCCCGTATCGGCTGGTCATCCAGCCGTGGCGCACCATCCATTGAATGGGTGCTCAGCGAGTAGCCGTCTTCTTGGAGCAAACGGCGGACGTGTCTCGATGCCATCGCTTTAGCGGTAGACCAGCACGGGGATCTTGCTATGGGTCAGCACCTTCAGCGACGTCAGTGGCAAGATGCACCACATGATGATGCACCAGAACTGGATGCAGCCGCGCCAACCTTGAGGACTACCGCGGGCGATTACGCTTGCATTTCTGCAAAAGACCGGCCCAGTCGACGACGTCGGTCAGTCTCAAGGCTACTGATTCGAAGTCAGGACCAGCGAACATATGCGTTTGCCTGTCCCCTTCATGCAAATGATAGTGCTCCTCAGATGAAGAGAGTTGATGAAAAACAATACCTGCCTCAACTCGGACTGGTCCACGCCAATCGAGGCGTAGCTCTCATGCGCCACTCATCGGTAAGGTCGGTCACAAACCTGACTCAGAGGACGTTTAGCGGGATCTTTAAATAGCGAACGCCATTCGCATCGGGCGGCGGCAACTCCCCGGCTCGGATATTGACTTGCACCGACGGCAGAAGCAGCGTGGGCATCGCCAGCGTCGCATCGCGCGCCTGGCGCATGGCCACGAACTGTTCCTCGCTCACGCCGTCATGCACGTGGATATTGCCTTCGCGCTGAGCGCGCACCGTCGTTTCCCATGCAGGCCCGCGCCCCTCGGGCGGATAGTCGTGACACATGAAGAGCCGTGTATTACTCGGCAGGTCCAGCAGCTTGCGGATGGAGCGATACAACTCGTGCGCGTCGCCGCCCGGGAAATCGCAGCGAGCCGTGCCGACGTCCGGCATGAACAGCGTATCGCCCACAAAGACCGCATCACCAATCTGGTAAGCCATGTCGGCGGGTGTATGTCCTGGCACATGAATCGCCCTGCCGGTCAGGCCGCCGACGGCAAACGTCGCTCCGTCGTCGAACAGTTGGTCGAACTGCGACCCGTCGAGCCGGAACGTCGGTTCCAGATTGAAGAGTTTCTTGAACACCCCCTGTACACGGCGAATGTTCTGGCCTATTGCTATCTGGCCACCCAGGCGGCGCTTCAGGTATGGCGCGGCAGACATGTGGTCGGCGTGCGCATGCGTCTCGAGAATCCACTCGACACGCAGTTCGTGCGCGCGCACAAATGCAATGACCTTATCAGCACTTGCGGTAGATGTCCGCCCCGCCTTGGGGTCGTAGTCCAGCACTGAGTCGATGATGGCACACTCGGAGCGCCCCTCCTGAAAGACCACGTACGTCACGGTCCAGGTCGCAGGGTCGAAGAACGGCTGGATAGTCGGGTGCACGCTCGCCTCCTTGGATGCAGTGCATTCTATTCACATACATTCTATTGTTTCATATAATATTAACAAGCAAAATGTAACCGACCTATGGACCAACCCCACTCCGCCATCGACCTCGCCAGCATGCAAGTTGCAGCGGCGCAGGCCTGCGCCCTGCTCAAGGTGCTTGCCAATCCGGATCGCCTGCTGCTGATGTGCCGCCTGTCCCAAGGCGAGCTGTCTGTCGGTGAGCTGGAGGAACAGCTCGGCATCCGGCAGCCGACGTTGTCTCAACAGCTCGGTGTGCTGCGCGAGAACAGCCTGGTGGCGACGCGCCGTGACGGCAAGAGCATCTTCTATTCGGTGGCGAGCCCCCAGGCGCTTGCCGTCATGGCGGTCCTTTATGAACAGTTCTGTGCCAACCAGGAGGCGACATGCTGATTGACCTCGCTAACTTCACGCCCGGCCTGTCACTGGTCGGCGGGCTCATCATCGGTGTGGCAGCCGCCGTGCTGCTGCTGTTCAACGGCCGCATTGCCGGCATCAGTGGCATCTTCGGCGGTCTGCTCAGCCTGCCTCGCAAGGACATGGCCTGGCGCCTGACCTTCCTCGCTGGCCTGGTTGGCGCTCCTGTGATTGCGAGCCTGCTCGGCAAGCCGGCCATTGCGGATATTCAGGCAAGCTGGGGCGAAATCCTGGCCGCCGGCTTCCTGGTCGGCCTTGGCACCCGCTACGCCAGCGGCTGCACCAGCGGCCATGGTGTGTGCGGCATCTCGCGCGGCTCCATCCGCTCGCTGGTCGCCACCCTCACCTTCATGGTGGCGGGATTCCTGACTGTTTTCGTGCAACGGCACCTGATTGGAGGGTGATATGACCGCCATGACTGCACTCCTCGCAGGCTTGCTATTTGGCATTGGCCTGATGGTCTCCGGTATGGCCAACCCGGCCAAGGTGCTGGGCTTTCTTGACCTTGCAGGAACCTGGGATCCGTCCCTCGCTTTTGTGATGGCCGGTGCCATTGCCATTGGCTCGCTCGCCTTCCTCATCGCCAAACACCGCAAGCGCTCCTTCCTGGGGCTGCCTGTGCAACTGCCGGCCAGCACGACCGTAACGCTGCGGCTGGTCCTGGGCAGCGCCGCCTTCGGCGTCGGCTGGGGTCTGGCCGGCTTCTGCCCTGGCCCCGCGCTGGTTGCCCTGGGCGCTGGCTATCCAAAGGCTATTGGCTTTATGGCAGCAATGGTTGCTGGCATGCTCGTGTTCGAGGTCGCGGAGCGCGCCAAATCAAGCATGCAACGGGCGTAGGCACGCCAGCACTGGCAGCGAAGTGCCGTTGGATAGAGGTGTGGCAGAGGAACAAACAATCCGCCGCAGGGCTGGCGCCGACGGGCGAAGTGGCGCTTTGCACGGTTCCTCCTGACTTGCCGCCCTCATAGTCCAATTCTAGGTATTCCGCCCCGGATGTGTTCCTGGCCAACATGAGGGCATCAGCAAATGGTCTGCGCAGATTGCTCCGGCGCGCAGACCAGCACATCGATGGGACTGAACGCCCGGTACACCCATCGCTTCGTTGATCCCAATCAACTCAAATCCCTGACCGCCGCATACCTTGGACTAGGAACTGTCATGTCTTCTTAGGAGGATCTCCCATGTCCACCAACCATCGCCTCTCCACCCTTATCACTGCGGCCGTCGTGCTCGCTTGGGCGCCAGCAGCTTTCCCGGCGTCACCGGCTACCGGCACGGAGCATGAGCAGCACCATCCTGAAAAACAACAAAATATGCCTCCGGTCGTAGTCCCCGGAGTTTCCAGCGATGCAAGGCTGGACGCCCAGGTTGCCCACCTGCGTGCCATCAGAGAGCGGCTTGCGCGGGCCAAGACGCCGGAAGAGCGCCAGGCCCTCTTGGCTGAACGCCATCAGGTCATGCAAGATGCAATGGCCATCATGCAAAAGGACATGATGAAGATGGGCGGCCCTGCTCGTATGGCTCCTGGCAAAAGAGTCGCCAAGGGAAACGCCCCATCAAATCAAATGCAGATGTGCCAAGACATGGCGGGTAGTCACATGGCGTTCATGCAGGAAATGATGCAGACGATGGCCAACGACCAAGGCATGGGCCCGGGCATGGGCCCGGGCATGGGTCCGGGCATGGGTCCGGGCATGGGTCCGGGCATGGGTCCGGGCATGGGTCCGGGCATGGGTCCGGGCATGGGTCCGGGCATGGGTCCGGGCATGGGCCCGGGCATGGGTAGAACGATGGCGCCAGGCGGATGATTGGTCTAGCCGTAAGGTTTGGCCCTCGCGCGGACCGATCCCGTTGGACCGGCGACCTGCCAGCCCCTTGCCGTCCGGCCGTGCGCGCTTGCGACAGCAGTCCCGCTGCAGCAGCAGAACGGAGTGAGCGTCTGCGAAGCTTTCAGCGTAGCGTCGCCGGCGCCGAAGCGTGTGGATATGCCCGAAGTGAGGATCACATCATGGACAAGCCGGTCTTTGATTACGCGGCCCGTTGGCAGCGCGCGGCGGCTTTGATGGAGCAGCAGGACGTCGACGCGCTGCTGCTGATGAAACCTGCAAATCTTGCATATTTCACTGGCGACGGTCGACCTTGCGCGCTGGCGCTGCTGACTCGCACGCTGCATTGTGTTGTTGCCGTGCCGGCTTGTGATCTGGCCAGCATTCGTCGCACTTCCGTCGCAACCGAGCTTCGCTCTTTCCAGAGCGAAGTCGAGATGTTCCACGGCTTCCGCGATGTATTAAAGGAACTCGACCTTACACAAGCAACGATTGCCATCGAGAAGAACTTTTTCGACGCCGCCTTATATGAAGTCTTTGTTGCCCACATCCTACCGAAAGCCCATGTTGTATCCGCTACACCAATTGTTTCGCAACTCCGCATGTTGAAGGACGTGGCCGAAATGGCAAGCATAAAGGCTGCCGCTAAAGTAGCAGACTCGGGGATGGATACGGTTTCGCGTGCGCTGCGGCCGGGGATTCGGGAAATCGAGATCGCCGGTGCAGAATTCGCCGTGCGAAAGGCTAGCGCCGAGGGATGGGCATCGGTAACGTATGTCGCCTCCGGCTGGAGAGCGGCGATGGCTCACGGTCCTGCATCCCGGAAAACCATCGCACCCGGAGAAGTCGTTCAGGTCCACCTCGCTCCAATTGTGGACGGATACACTGCAGACTTATGCAGGACGTTTCTTGTCGAGCCGATAGCTACTGACGCGGCGAAGGCATTGAGAGCCTACGTTATGGCGCAGGAGCGTGGAATTGCCGCGGCAGTCCCCGGGGCGGATCTGATGGGCATTGACGGTGCAATGGCCGCCTCGCTCGAACACGAAGGTTATGGGGACAAGTTCCTACGCCCTGTGTTCCATGGTATCGGGATCGAACATGAAGAGGCTCCCATCCCGGGCGGTCATGCAGTTGTCCATGGCGAGCAAAAAGTCGATCATGTGATGGCGGGTATGGTACTCGGCGTCGGAAACTGCGGCATCTATCGCGAAGACTACGGTGTACGGGTCGAGGACACGATTTGGGTAAGCGAAGAAGGTCCGGTTCCCCTGACATGCTATCCGAAGCTCATTCACTGAAGGCTACGGAATGCTGCGTTCGATCACGCGCTGGCCGTCCGCCAGGTTGTTCGATGGATAGCGGATCAACTGGAGGCCCTCGGGCAGCGGATCAAGCAATTCGGCCTCCTCCGCATTCCTGTGACCGATTCGCACTTCGCGCCGTGCCGCGCGGCCATTCACGACCGAGAACACGCACCATGACGCCGTGTCGCACCGGAAGATCGAACTGACCGGGACTTTGAGCGCATTCTCTGCCCGCCATAGGCGGATCCTGGCGATCACCCGAAAGCCATCTCCCAGCTGCGCAGGCGGTTCGATCACGTCAATAATCACATTGGTCCGTTTTTCCTCGATGCCGAGGACCGATATCTTGGTGAAGGCATGCGGCTCGACCCGCCGCACGATACCGCGGACCTGCGAGTCGCCGCCCCAGCCGTCAATATGCACGGGCATCCCCGCTTGCACCTTCACCGCTTCGGTGGACAGCAGTTCCGCCACGATCTCCAGGTCGTGCGGATCGCCGAGCGTCAGCAACGGCGTGCCTGCGCTCACGATCCGTTCACTGCGTTCGGGCAGTTCCAGCACCGCCCCTGCGACAGGGGCCGTCACCGCGACCATGGACGAGGACCCGCCCTTGAGCTCGCGCAATGCCAGCATGCCGGCCTCGGCCACCCGGACCTCCTCCAGTGCTGCGCTGGCCCGTGCCTGCGCCGCTGCCAGTTCATTGCCCGCGGTAATGCCAAGATTGGCGGCCTGCTCGCCCGCTTGCGCCGACAGGAAGCGCTCGCGCACCAGGCGGTCGATCCGCTGCCGCTCGCGCTGGGCTTGCGCATAGTCCTCGGCAGCGTGTCGGACCCGTTCCAGCGCCTCCCGATGCATTGCCCGCGCGGCGGCCACCCTGGCCCGCACCTCCTCCTGCTCCCGCGCACTCAGCGGCAATGGCGCCAGTTCGGCGAGGACCTGTCCGGCCTCGACCAGGTCGCCTTCGCGCAGTCCAATGCGCATCAGCCTGCCGCTGACCGGCGCCGTCACGACAAAGCGCTCCTTGCTTCGGGTCTCGCCCTCCTCGCTGGTCGTGACCTCGAGCGGGCCGCGCACGGCCTGCACCGTGTCAACCACCAACGGCGCAGGCATCAGCAGGTAGGCGGATTCGGCGATCAGCCCGATGGCGACGAGGACGATGGCGGCCGTACCGCCCGACAGGCGCATGGCGTGCTACTCCCGCGTCTTCAGCACAGCGACCAAGTCAAGGTGCTGGAGGCGCCGCAAGGCAAGCAGGCCTGCCACGAGCGCGGCGCACGCTGCGGGCACCATGGCGAAGATGAGCGTGGTCCGCTCCAGCACAAGCGGAATCCGGAAGGCATCCCGATCGAACACCGGCACCAGCAGTGCGCAAAGGCCATAGCCTACGGCGATGCCGAACGGCAATGCCGCGGCCGTCAGCAGCGCCTGTTCGCCAATCAGGATGGTTGCGACTTCGCCCAGCGAGAAGCCCAGGACTCGCAGGCTCGCCAGCTCGTTGCCGCGCTCGGAGAGCGCTATGCGGATATTGTTGTAGACCACGCCGGCGACGATGACCGAGGCAAACCCCGCCAGGACCAGGCTCGAAATGACGAAGGTACGATCCAGCGTATTGCCGATGCTTTCCAGCACCGCACTGCGCACGATGACGGAGCTGATCGCCGGCAGGCGCTTCAGCCTCCTGTACAGCGGCTCCGCCATCCGCGTGTCGATGCGCAGATGGACGCCACTGATGGCGGGGCTTTCGCCGAGGTGCCGCGACAAAGCCTGGCGCTCCACATAGGCGCCAAGGCCTAGCAGGTCGTCAACGGTCGCTGTCACCGGCAGGGTGAAAACGTTGCGCCGGCCCTCCAGCAACGCCACCTCGACCCGGTCGCCGACTTGCAGGTGCAAGGCCGCTGCCAGCCTGGCGGAGATGACCACTCCATCCGCGCTGACCTGCTGGCGCCCCATGGTATGGCCGACCACCTCGTGCAGGTCCGAATCGGCGTCAAGGCCCGTGAGTTCCACCCGCTTCGCGCGGTGGCCGTGGCGTAGCCAGACCGGGGCAACCCGAAAGCTTTCAGCTCGCAGGATGCCGGGCAGCTGCACCACGTCGAAGACGGCGGCGGCGGGTTGTGGGTCGGTGAAGATCAGCGTCACGTCGTCGTGCTGTGCCCGGCCGAACTGCAATGCGAGAATCTGGTTCACCCCGTCCAGCCCGAACCTGCCGACCACCATCAACCCGACGGCCAGGGCGATCCCCATCATCGAAAGCGCGGCCTTGCCCGGCCGCCGGGCAAGGTTGCGGAGGATCAGGCGCAACGGGATCGGCATCGCGCGCAGCAGGCCGATGCGATCCAGCAGGCCCGCGCGGAAACCCTCGGGCAGCTCTGGTCGCATGGCTTCGGCGGGCGGCAACCTGGTCGCGCGCCACACCGAGGCGCCGGCCCCAACCGTCGCCGCCGCTGTGCTCGCCAGCACGGCCAGCACCAGCGCGCGCGGGCTGAGCTCGGCCTGCAGTTGCGGAAAGTGGAAGTACTGGCGATACAGAGCCACCATCAGCTGCGCCAAATAGAAGCCTCCCGGTATCCCGGCTGCGATGCCGACCCCGACGGTGACAAGTCCGAACCGCAGGTACTGAAGGGCGACAGTGCGATCTGCATAACCGAACGCCTTGAGCAAGCCGATCTCGGCGCGCTGGACGGTTACGAGTCGGCTCAGCAGCGCGTACAGGAGGAATGAGGACACCGCGAGAAACATCGCCGGCACGTACGTGGCGGTGATGCCGATCTCGGCGATCTCGTCGGTCAGGAACCGATGGGACAGCTGGTCCTCCCTGCCGTAGGCCCCGAGGCTGCCGTAGCGCGCCAGCAGGCGGTCGAGCGGGCCGATGACCTGGCGCGCATCCGCGCCTACGTCGAGCGTTAGCGCCACATCGTTGAACGCGCCCTCCATGCCGAACGCTGATGCAATCGCATCCCGACCCATCCACAGCACGCCGAAGCGGCGGTTATCCGGGAACACCATGCCCGGGCCGACTTCATAGACATATTCGGGGGATATTCCGATGCCGACCACTTCCAACTGCCGTTCGCGCCCGTTAAGGATGGCTGTGACGCGGGAGCCCACCTCCAGACCGTTCGCGGCAGCAAATGCGGCGCTGGCCACGACCTCGCCCTCCCGGGCGGGGCTCGGATAGTTTCCGTACAACAGGAAGAGCGCGTTTGCCACTGGCACGCCGGTGGCCGGCAAGGAAACCAGCCGCAGGGTGGCGGGCTCGCTGAAGCCTGGCACATCGCCGGTCACGTTGCGCACGATCCGCGTCTCGACGCCCCTGACGCCTGACAGGGCACGAATCTGGTCGGCGACACCCCCCGGCGCACGCTTGACATTGGCGAACACATCAGCAAATCGGTGGCTGGCGTAGTAGCGCTCCTGCGCGATCGCCAGTGACTGCCAGGCGCCTTGCATCCCGACCAGGACGGCGATGCCGCAGGCAACCACCAGCGCGGCGGCGATCACCTGCCCGCGCAGCCGCCATAGGTCGCGCCCCAGCATTTTCGTTCGGACGCTTACCATGACAGCTCCGAGGGGCTGGCGCGCGTGGCATGGCGCTCGATGCCGGTGATGCTCCCGCTGCTGATATGAACAACGCGGTCGGCCATCGCCGAGATCGCTGCATTGTGCGTGATGACCACGGTAATAGCGCCCAGCTCGCGGTTCACCCGTTCCAGCACCTCAAGCACCAGCTTTCCCGTGCTGTAGTCGAGCGCGCCGGTTGGCTCGTCGCACAGCAGGATGTCCGGGCGCTTGGCCACAGCGCGCGCGATGGCCACGCGCTGTTGTTCGCCGCCGGAGAGTTGCGCCGGAAAGTGATCCTTGCGCTGCACCAAACCCACCATGCCGAGCGCACGCAGCCAACGGGTGCAGGGCGATCTCTGTGACCAGGGCGACGTTTTCCAGCGCGGTGAGACTGGGGATCAGGTTATAGAACTGGAAGACAAAGCCAATGTGCTCACGCCGGTAGCGAGTCAGGCCCGTGTCATCTGCCTCGGTAAGGTCGTGATCGCGGTACACCACCGTCCCGGTACTGGGCCGGTCCAGGCCGCCGAGGATGTTCAGCAGCGTCGACTTCCCGCTCCCCGAGGCACCCAGCAGCACCACGAATTCGCCACCGAACAGGTCGAGGTCGATGCCAGCCAGCGCGCGGACCTGGATCTCGCCCATGTCGTAGGTCTTACCGACGTTCCGCAGCCGAAACAGCGGCTCGCGGCCGTTCGCGGTGCCGTTGCCACTGCCTGTCGGGATGACGGCGTTCATCCGCGCCTACGCTGGCGTGGCCTTCGGCTTGATCAGCACCACCGGGCACGGCGCATGCGCGATCACGCGGCTCGCAACCGAGCCCATGATGGCGTCCAGGAACGCCCCGCGTCCATGCGTGCCCATGATGATGGCCTCGGCGTCGACCGACTGCGCGTATGCCACGATGCGCTCGGGGGCGAACCCTACCAAGCCGTGCCAGGCCGTTTGCACCCCAGCTGCCTGCAGGATATCAATTACGGATTTCATGACCCTGGCGTTCTCGTCGGCATGCCAGGCCTCGATGTCTTGCTTGTTGATGTAGGACTTGACCTCGCCGGACACATCGGGCACACAGTGCACGACATGCACGCACACGTCCTCCCTGAACAGCTTCCGACTCGCCACGAATTGCGCAGCCGCATCGCTAAAGGCCGTTCCGTCGGTCGCCAGGACAATATTCTGCATCGCACCCTCCGCATTACATGCGAAAACGTCATGGGTATGAATCCCTATTCGGCCTCACGCTTTAACCATTCCGTTCGAGCGCGACCGCCGAGGATTTGCCGGATGCGAGTTTCGCCGGACAACAGGAAACCGGAGATCTCGCGCATATGGCATACCACCGCCTACCCGAAGTTGCCCTTCCATCGGTCGAAATGGACTGTACACCATACGCGGCGGGCGTAATGTAATATCCAGCGCATCAGGAAAGGCTCTCGGAGCCGGCGCAGCACTCTCGGCCGAACAGCACTAGTCCGCCGGCATGGCTGCTAGAACCGGCATCGGCCAACGCTTCAGTCATCAAAGTCCCACAGTTGATGCAGATCCAGTCGTAGCCGACTGTCGGCCTCCAGCGTATCAACCACGACCGCGCGCTCAGCCAGCATGGTGTCGGCCAACGCGCGCCGAATCATCAATAGCTCGCTCAAGCTGGTTTCACCCGCTTTGTAGGCGCGCCCCGTGCGCTCGGCAGCACTGCGCTGTAGTGCAAGCGCCTCGGACAGCGCCTTGGCGGCGGCCCGCTTGCCCTCCAGGCCACCGTATAGCACCTCGAACTCGGCACCGATCCGACGCTCCACCGCCACGCGACGGCGGGCTGCCGCCTCCGCGTCGGCAGCGGCGGCCACTGCCACCGAACGCCGGTGCGCGGAGCCAAGCGGCATGCTGACGCTCACGCCCGCGATCCGCTCCGCACCGCCGCGCTCGATGGTAACGAACACGCCCACTGTCGGGTCAGGCTTGCGCTCCAGATCGCTGCGCCGGGCCTGCCGCTGCGCTTGTGTTTCCTCGGACAGGGCGAGGCGAAATTCATGGCTGTCCTCCACATAGCGATTGCGCAGCGTCCCGGTAGGGTCATCCGGCAAGGGCTGCAGGCGAGCGTCGGCAGGCAGGCCACCGGGTATCCCAAGGTTCGGAAAGCGCGCCCGCAACTCCGCTTGCGCTGCCGCTTCCGCCGCCCGCGCGCTGGCCAGTGCCGCCGCGGTACGGGCACGCTCGGCCAGCAGGAGTTCATGGTCCATGCGCGCCGCGTCGCCCAACTGGACGCGCCGTGCGGTGATGGTTGCCAGTTCGGCGGCAAGCCTGTCATTGCCCTGCGCCGCCAGCTGTACCTGCTGCGCGCGCAGCGCTCCGAACCACAGCGACAGAATCTGCCGCGAGACTTCGTGGCGCGCATCCATCACCGCAAGCTGGCCGGACTGCGCCGTCACGTCCGCCAGCGCGCCATCGGCGTCGGCCTTGCCCCATAGCCGCAACGGCCGTTCCAGCGCCAATTGTCCTTCGGCATACCGCTCGGACGGCTCCCGCACCTGACGGCCCTGCCCGGTCGCGCGCACCACGGCCTCGGCGGTGCCGGCACGGATGCCGGCCGCGCGGGCCAGCACGGCGTCGCGACGAGCCTCGGCCATCTGTACATCCGGCGACTGGCTGACAGCGTCGCGCACGGCGGCTTCGCCGGGCAGGATGCCGGCCTCCTCCGTTATGGCAGCCTGCGCCCTCGCGGCGCCAGTCATTGCGGCGGTTGCAGATATAACGGCGATCGAGGACGCTACGGTCATGGCAGTAGCCGCGACAAGCGTGCGTATCGTGTTTTTCTTCACGCTATTCATTGCGTCTCCCCTTGTTCCATGCGGGCTCGACTTTCCTGGCGCGAACGCGCCACACCGAATCGCTCGAACAGAAGCGGCAACAGCAGCAAGGTCAGTGCGGTCGAGCTAACCAGTCCTCCCGAGACAACGATGGCCAAGGGGCGCTGGATCTCCGAGCCCGGACCGCTTGCCAGCAGCAACGGGATCATGCCCAGCGCGGTGATGCAGGCGGTCATCAAGACTGGCCGCAAGCGATCCCGCACGCCCGTACGCACGGCCTCGGCCACCGGTCGCCCTTCCTCCAGCAAGGTATTGAAATGCGAGACCAGCACCACACCATTGAGCACCGCAATGCCCAGCAACGCGATAAAGCCGACCGAGGCCGGCACTGAGAGGTATTCACCTGCCAGCCGCAGCGCGGCGATACCTCCCACCAGGGCGAAGGGAATGTTCGCGATCACCAGCACCGCCTGGCGGACCGAGCGGAAGGTCAACATAAGCAGCAGGAAGATGGCACCCAGCGCCAGCGGCACCACCAACGCGAGACGCGCGGCCGCACGTTGCTGGTTTTCGAACTGCCCGCCCCAGACTATACGCAAGCCCTTGGTCAGGCTGGCAAGGCCCGCAACCGCAGCTTGCCCCTCCTGCACGAAGCCGGTCAGATCTCGCCCTTCCACGCTGACCTGGATTACCGCGAATCGCTCGCCGTCCTCATGATTGATCCGTACAGGGCCCTCCACGCGCTGCACCTGCGCCAGCGAGGTCAATGGCCACACTTTGCCATCGGGTGCCGTCACTTGCAGGCTCGTGAAGGTTTCAGGCATCTGACGCAGGCTCTCGCCGCCCCGCAGGATCAGCGGGGTGCGCACCGTGCCCTCCGGCACGATACCGATCCGCTCGCCCTCCACTTGCGCGCGCAGCAACGCCTGCAGCGCATCGCCGGAAAGCCCGGCGCGGCCGACAGCGGCGCGGTCCAGCGCAAGCGTGAGATACTGCACGCCCTCGTTGCTGGGCGCTATCACTTCGGCGGCGCCGGGGACTTTGCGCACGCGTGCGGCGATGGCCTGCGCAGCGGTATCGATGGCACCGAGATCAGTGCCGAACACCTTGATCGCCACGTCACCGCGTGTGCCCGTCAACATTTCCGAGACACGCATCTCGATCGGCTGCGTGAAGCCGTACACCACGCCCGGGAAGCGCTCCATGACGCGGCGAATGGCAATGGCGATGTCTTCCTTGCTGCCGCGCCACTGGTCCTTGCCCTTGAGCACGAGGAAGGTGTCGGTTTCGTTCAGCCCCATCGGGTCGAGCCCGAGATCGTCCGAGCCGGAGCGTGCCACGATCGAGCGGATCTCCGGCACCTCTGCCATCAGCGCCTGCTGCACCCTCAGATCCAGGTCCACCGAGGTCCCCAGTGACACCGAGGGCGCCTTCTGCAACTGCACGATCAAGTCGCCTTCATCCATGGTGGGCATGAAGGTCTTGCCCACCGACAGATACAGCGCCACAGCCAAAACCAGAGCCACCCCCGCCGCGGCGAATACCGTGCGACGGTGCCCGGTGCTCCAGTCCTGCAGGCGAGCGAATCCGCTGGCGACCTTGCGCATCACATAAGGCGCCTCGTCGGCATGGGCGCGTAGCAGCAGCGATGCCAGCGCTGGCACCACGGTGAACGCGATCAGCACCGAAGACGCCAGTGCCAGCACGATGGTCAGTGCCACCGGCACGAAGAGCTTGCCCTCCAGGCCCTCTAACGACAATAGCGGCAGGAACACGATAGCGATGATCGAGACCCCGGCCAACATCGGCACAGCCACGCCGGCCACAGCATGGCGGATCACCGCGCCGCGCAGCGACGGATCGCTCTTGTGCCCGTACGAGCGCGCCAGTGCAGACTCAATGCCCTCCACCACTACCACCGACGCGTCCACCAGCATCCCCAGCGCAATCGCCAAGCCGCCGAGGCTCATCAGGTTGGCAGTCAGGCCCACGTAGCGCATCAGCAGAAAGGTCGCCAGCATCGATAGCGGTAATGTGGCTGCCACCACCAGCGCCGCGCGCACGCCGCCGAGGAACAGGTACAGCGTCACAACCACCAGCAGGCTGGCTTCGATCAGCGCGTGCACCACCGTGCTGGCGGCACGCGTAACCAGCTCGCCGCGGTTGTAGAACACATGGGTGGACATGCCCTGGGGCAATTGCGGGTGGAGCGCGTCCAGCCGGGCTTGCACGGCGGTGACTAGCTGGCGGGCATCGGCGCCACGCAGGCCCAATACCAGGCCTTGCACCGCCTCACCGCGACCGTCCTTGCTGACCGCGCCGTTGCGCGTGGCTACGCCGAGCCTGACAGTGGCCACATCACCCACGGTTACTACAGGCATGCCGCTTCCTGAAATGGGTGAAGCAGAGGACGAAGCAACTGCAATCCGCCTCAAGTCTTCCACGCCGCGCACACCGCCTTCCACGCGCACCACCCAGTTCTCGTCGCCCTGCACCACCCGCCCGGCACCGTCATTGCGGTTGTTCGTGTCGAGTGCCTGGCGTAATTGCTCCAGCGTAACCGCTCTGGCACGTAGCCGTGCGGGGTCGGGAATCACCTCAAAGCTGCGCACCTCGCCGCCCAGTGCGTTGACATCCGCCACGCCGGGCACCGTGCGCAGCGCTGGGCGGATCACCCAGTCGAGCACCCGTCGGCGTTCTGCAAGGGAGAATGCATCGCCCTCGACCGTGAACATGAACATCTCGCCCAGCGGCGTGGTGATGGGTGCCATCCCGCCGACGGCGTTGGCCGGCAGGTCGCGCAGCAGGCCGGCGAGCCGCTCGGACACCTGCTGGCGGGCCCAGTAGGTATCCACGCCCTCCTCGAAATCGACCGTCACGTCGCTGATGCCGTACTTGGACACAGAGCGCACGATGGTCTTGCGGGGGATGCCGAGCAACTCTTGCTCGATCGGCGTGGACACGCGTTGCTCGACTTCCTCCGGCGTCATGCCGGGAATCTTCAAGATGACCTTGACCTGAGTCGGTGAGATATCCGGAAACGCATCGATTGGCAGATTCGTGTAAGCCCACGCCCCGGCCGCCGCCAGCACGCAGGCAGCGATCAGCACCAGCGCCCGCTGGCGCAGGGAGAATTCAACTAGGCTGGCCAGCATCACTGAGCCCCCGCCAACATGCCCTTGAGCGCGCCCACGCCGGCAACCGCCACGCGTGTGCCTGCCGGCAGCGCGCCACGGACGGTCGCCCCGGCCTCGTTCACGGCCTCGATCACCACAGCCTGGTAGCGGACGCCAGTCTTGGTTGCCACGAACACACCGGGCATGCCGCGCCAGTATGTCAGTGCGGTGGGGGGTACCCCCACGCGGCCTGCGCCAGTGGCGTCTGGCGTTCCGCGCAAGTGCACGATTGCATTGACGCTTTCGCCAGCCTGCAGGCTGCCGCGCTTGTCCAGCACGGCGCGCACGCGCACGGCTGCAGTGCCGTCGCTAACCGGCACTACGCCGGCCACCTGGCCGGTGGCGCCGCGCTGGCGGACTTCAACGCGCTCGCCGCCAGTCGGGGCTGGCATGTCGCGGCCAACAAGCAAGTCCAGCTCCAGCGCGGTCGGATCGACAACGTGAAACAACGGCGCCGCCCCGTCCACGCGCGTGCCGGGCATGGCATTCACCTCTGCGATCAGGCCCGCCCGGCCTGCGACCAATTGGGGCTCGCCTGAGCCACCGGAGAATACGATGCCCGTAGCAGCCATTTCGGCCTCGCGTGCGCGCACCGTGGCGGCCGCCTCCGTGGCGCGCGCTTGTGTGGCCTGCCAGCGGCTGCCTGAAATAATACCGTCGTCATGCAAGCTGCGGTCCCGCGCCAGCGCCTGCCGTGCCAGGTTTGCTTGCGAGCGCGCCTCGGTCAGCGCACGTCCGGCTTCGAACAGTTGCGGGCTGGCAAAGGTGGCCAGCGGCTGGCCGGCGCGCACCGGCTGGCCGATTGCCACTAGCACGCGCGAGACCATTCCGGGGTACGGCGCGGCCACCACGTACTGCGCATCGGGCTTGAGCACCACGCGTCCGCTGGCGCCGATTTCGAGCTGGGCTGCTGCGCTCACCGGGCTGAATCGCACACCGAGCGACTGGATCTGGGCGGCGGACAGGACCAAGGCTTGCGCGCACGCGAGGCTATGGGCAAACAGTGTCGATGCGACAAGCGTGCCAACGACAAGACTTTTAGGATGAAACATTCCTGACTCCAGTACAGGATGAAAACATTCGACGCGCCTTGACCCAGAGCGCGAGCGCGTACTGCCAGAATGGCTAGCGGGAGATCAGGAAGTAACTGCGTTGCTCCTCACGGCGACATACATTTCCACTCTAAGTGACCATGTATTTTTTTCGATTTGCATTCCGTCTCCCGCGCTAGTTGCGCCAACAAGAGGCCAGCACCTTCGCACTAACGCCTTGAACATTCCCAACTGCTATCGTTGAAGCTACATCGGACGCCGGACCCGCCCTTGATGCAGATCAACCCCCCATGACATGTGCTTGCAGACGCCCACCCCTACGATTTGGCCCCGGACACCGGGTGCGTCCTGTTCATTCCATGCTGGTCACAACGCATAAAGACCAGAGAAGCACTCTCAACCGGTTTGGCGACCGCCCTGGCCACTGACGTGAACTGCGAGTCCGCCCAATGCCGCCGACCGATTGACCTCAATTTCCAACTGGTGAACTGCCGCAATGCGTCGTACGATCGACCAGCCGAGCCCGCTGCCGCTCTCGCCGCTACCAGGAACCCGAAAGAACCGCTCCCCAAGTCTGCGGGAGTCGGTCTCAGCGAGACCGGGTCCGCTGTCTTCAACAAGCAACTCAACTCGCCCGGCGTGCTGCAGCACGCTCACCCTCACCCGCGCAAAGGGCGGACTATATCTCAGCGCGTTGTCGACCAGATTACGAGCCAGGGCGACCAACAGCGCCTCGTTGCCGGGAAGGCTGCAGGGTTCGGTGGCTTCGAACTCTAGACTCTGATTCTTGCCAATCGCCCTCGGTGCCAGTTCGGCCACCACCTGCTGAACCAGTGTCCGCAGGTCGACTTCTGCCAAGGTGGGGGTTGCGTTGGCTTCCAGCCTCGACAAGGTAAGCAACTGCTCCACCAGTCGTGTAGCGCGGTCGCAACCGTCCAACGTGCGCCGAAGCGCGTCTCTTCGCAAAGCATCGTCGGTCTCGCCCAACGCTACCTGCGCTTGCACGCGGATTGCCGCAATCGGTGTACGCAGTTCATGCGCAGCGTCTGCGGTGAAGCGACGTTCCGACTCCAACAGCGTACCAATGCGCTCGAACAGGCCGTTCAGCGCATTCACCATGGGCACCATTTCGGAGGTGATGCCTTCAACCCTTACCGGGTGCAGCGCTTGCGCAGGGCGTTCCGCAAGTGCACGCCCGAGTCGCCGCATCGGTTTGACGCCCTGGTACACCGCCCACCAGACCGCCAGCGCCAGCAATGGCAGCGCCAGGGCCATCGGCCACAACGTACTGTGCAGCACAGCCCAGAGAATTGAAGCCCGCGAACTCGCTTGCTCGCCCACGTAGACCTGTACGTCCCGCTCTCCCCCATGCGTAGCGAAAACGCGCCACGTGAGGCCTGCAATCTGCACCGTCGCAAATCCCGTCTTGAAGCCCTTGTCTCGTTCGACCAGCGCCACCGCCGGCGCGTTAGCAGATCGAAGCGCGAGACGCCCTTCGTGAAAAACCTGAAATGCGACTTTTGGAGCGTATCGGTGGAGGCTGGGCGCGTCGATGCCCTCGCCGTCCCTATCTATCTCATGCATCTCATGCGTTTGCTGCACCACCAGTAACGCAGCGGCCTGAGCCAGGTGGCTATCAAGCAATTCGTCGAGTTCGTGCCGAGCGTCGAACCAGGTCATCGCCGCAGTGGCCAGCCATACAGTTACCACCACGGCGAGGACCAGCGTGACCAGCCGGCCTTGCAGCGAAGTAGGTGGCCCATTATTCATTTTTTGGAATCGCGTGGAAGGATGTAGCCAACGCCGCGCACCGTATGGATCAAAGCAGCCCCAAGCTTTCGGCGCAGATTGTGAATGTGCACTTCGATTGCATTACTTTCCACTTCTCGCCCCCAGCTATACAAATGCTGCTCGAGCTGCTCACGTGAAAGTACCTGGTCGGCATGTAGCATCAGCACATGCAGGAGGTCGAACTCGCGAGCGGACAGCGCGACAGACTCGCCCTCTAGCTGCACGGTTCTGGCGGCCGGATCGAGAACGACGTCTCTTATGCGCAGGCGCTCCTGTGGCTGGCCGTGTGCGCGGCGTATCAGCGCGCGCAACCGCGCGGCTAGTTCATGCAGATCCACCGGCTTGATGACATAGTCGTCAGCCCCAATATTGAGCCCCCGGATACGATCCGGCACTGCGTCGCGCGCGGTCAGCACGAGGACAGGCACGGCGCTGCCGGCCCGCCGGACCTCAATCAGGACATCCATGCCATCTTTCAGCGGCAGACCAAGATCGAGCACTGCAGCCGCGTAGGGATGAGCGCGCAACTCGCGCTCTGCGGCTTCGCCGTCGCGCACCCAGTCCACATGAAAGCCGAGCTGCCGCAGCCCGGCTCTTAGGCCTTCTCCTATCAGCGAGTCGTCTTCGGCAAGCAGGATGCGCATGGTTAATAGTCTCTCATGGGATAGCGCTTAATCGTTATCGTGATCGCCGCCCCTCGCCGGGACCGCGGAGCGCTCGGAGAAGGAGAAGCCAGCGCCGGGCTGAACGCCGTTCCACTGCAGCCACCAGAACGTCAGCACCGTCAGGAGCATCAGGACGGCGACGCTGCGCCAGGCCCTGCGAATGCCGTCATCCGGCCTACCGGGCTTGCGCCCCGTCACCATGGCACCCACCTGGTTTTCGCGATGCAACCAACTGGCAATCAACACGCCGGCGACGTGAACGCCGACAATCCCCAGCATGAAATTGGCTGCCGCTTCGTGAATGTCTTCGACCCAGTGGCCGACCATATCGTTATAGGTTAACCAGCCCGAAGCGGTGACGACGAGCCCTAGCCCCAGCAGCGCTATGATGGCAAGCGCACCGGCCGGGTTATGGCCCGCATAGTGCTCGGGCGCCCCGCACAGCAGTCCTCGGAGATAGGCCTTCACCTGCCTGGGGCCGCGGACGAAGTTTGCGAAGCGGGCATGCCGGGAGCCAAAGAGCCCCCACAGAAGGCGAAAGACCACCAAGCCTGCCATGGTGTAGCCCAGCGTTACATGCACTACCCGCCAGCGCTCACTCTCAGCGGTAAGGTAAGCCCCGGCAAAACTGAGCACCATGAGCCAGTGGAAAACGCGGACTGGAGCGTCCCAGACGAGGATCCTGCGGATTCCCTGCCCAGCTGTGTCGGGATTAACGGCGGATGCGGACGTAGTGCTCATTGAAGTCTCCTTGATCAGCGCGCGCGAGGCATGCGGTACAGTTGGCCGCAGTCTTCACCACCGGGCGAAGCCGGATCGATGAAGGGATCTCATCGTGCTTTCGGATAAACCAGCCAGTATGGGTGATAGGGTCTTCTGGTGGCATTTCGCGAGCGGCCCTGTAGATGCCAGCGTTTTCAGTGAGCCATCCCGCAAGCCCCTTTACTGTTGCAGCCTCAAGCAAGGCATCCGTGCCATAGCGGTGCGGCAGGCTATTCATCAAACGCAGCCAGGAACGAGATGGCAGCATCCCGGGTGGGTAGGGCACGTGGCAGGCCGCGCACTCCTGCTGATGGCAGTACTAAGCAATCCCATCGCAGCGGCGATGGATCGAAGAAAGGCTATGGATCTTGGCGCTAGTATCATGGCAACTCCTTGATTGCCATGATGCCGCCGAATTCTTATGGCTTTCTTAAGCCAGGCCCCTCAACAACCGCTGCGCGTTGCCCCGTCAAGGCCGCCCCCACCTAGACCCTAGACTTGACGTTGATCAAAGCGACGAGGTAGGCCACCGTCTAACCTTCCCGATTTAGCGACCCCCACGCCCGCGCGACAGACAGAAGCAATGAGGCACAGACACTCATGCTCACAACATCGATTTGCCTTGGGCGAGAATCTTGTCGAAAATCTGCTTCGTGACCTGTTCCTTCATGCCGCCGCCGCTTAGCCCATTTCCTTATACAGAACATGACTCATCCCGCAGTGCTTGAATGGTGAGCGCGGCGTCCATGGTTCGCTGCATGCCGATCCAGATCGTCTTAGCGCCAGGCTCGCCATCGCTCTTGCGCCCAAGGAATCCATCCAAGGAAGCGACCAGCCGAATCATCTGATTGAGTGTGACCGGTGTCTTCGGGCGTGCCTTCTTGGCAAGCACGTATGCTCCCCGAATTTCGTCGGCGTCAAAGACCAGGGATGCATCCCGGCCCGGGTAAGTTCTGCCCAATCGCATCAAGCGGGCAATGCGCCTGTCATGGAACTGAGATTCTTCATTGAAAGCGTAAGCCTGCTGCCATTGGTGGTGGTGATGATATGTCCATAGCTCACGGTCGGCATGAACGGAATGTGGGGTGCAACGGCGACCTGCGGATTCCTTGCACCGTCAACGGAGAGATTGAGCTCAATGGCGATCGAATCGATGGCCGCGCCTCCTTGCTGATTTCGTCCCGCAAGGTTCTTTCTAACGTACACAGATCGTCGGCCACTTGCGTCAATGCTGTGAGAATGTCGACCGGCTTGCCGGGCGGAATTGGCGGGTGTTGCATCCGACCACCAGCCATGATGCAAATAGCAAGGACGAAGTCAAACGCATCACTTTTTCTAGTCGCTGGACGATGTACGTCCAATAATTTGTACCGATGTTGCGCTTCGATCTGAGTGGCATCTAATGGACTAGACGAGGACGACGAGCTTATGCAGTCCGTATCATCTTGACTCTGCAGACCCCGAGACGCTCTGCTGGTCAAAGGGCGCCTCGAAAAACTTCCGTCCCATGTCGAACCGGCAGCGTCGATTCCCGGCGACGATGCAACGCCGGAGGTCGCTGACGCCAGCAGCCACGGGGAAGAGTTGCCTCAGGATCCCCAAGCCGACGCAGTTCCCCGTCGAAAACGCTGAACCGGTCGGAGAAGACGTCCGGCCGGCACCGAAATCAAAGCTTACCCCCTGGGTACGGCCTCCGAAGCAGGCCGCAGCAGCTCCGTGAGCACGACTCGTTCCACGCATTCCGGGACGCATCGGTCGTCTTCTGTTCCCCAAAAGCCAAGCACGGCAGCCCTCTTCCCGGATTCGGTTCTCCAGCCGGTGAAGTCGCTGTCGGTCGTCGCGCTCGAAGTCGTTCAGGCGCATGGGGGAAGTTCGAAGGCAGTGGCAGCCGGCTCTTGGCGTCGACTGTCTTAAATAGCCGACACCACTGCGTGTTTCCCGCGGTTTCCGGTCATCGGTTGCTGGCGGGAAACGGGCTTCGCTCCTAAGCTCGAACAGGCTGCCCGGCAGCATGTTGCAAGGTCAGTCATGCAAAGAATGAAGTTGTGGCTGGGCCACCCAAAGCAAAAAAGAGAAAGAGAGGAGAACACCATGTCACTGAAAAGGATGGCCATGGCGACTCTGCTGGGATGGCCGATGGCAACCCTTGCGCAGTCAAGCGTCACGCTGTACGGCGTGATCGACGCCAACTTGGAATATGTCAACCACGCGGGCGTCGTGCCGACGGCCGCCAACGGATTCAACCCGGGACCGGGCAACGATGCCTACCGACTGACTTCCGGCGGACTTTCCGGCTCGCGCTGGGGCCTGCGCGGCAACGAGGACCTGGGCAGCGGCATCAAAGCTATCTTCGTGCTGGAAAGCGGCTTCGGCCTCGATACCGGCCTGTCGCAGCAAAGCGGCCGCCTGTTCGGCCGCCAGGCTTTCGTGGGCGTCCAGAGCGACCGCTTCGGGCAGGTCAGCCTCGGTCGGCAGTACACCTCGATGTTCGAGGCCCTGGCCAACTTCTCTCCAACCGCCTATGCCACGCAGTATGAGCCGGTCGTCATGCAGTCCGGCCCCAACTACCGCGAGGACAACACCATCAAGTACACCGGGAAGTTCGGGGGGCTGACGGCACTCGCGCACTGGTCCTTCGGCGCCGGGGTGGCCCTGCCCGCCTCGGTAGGGTTCCCCATCCCGATCGGCGGCAATGGCGAAGTCCCGGGGCAGTTCCGGCGAGACACCGCCTATGGCGGGGCACTGGTTTACACGTTCGGCCCGTTCGCCGCGACGGCCGGCTATGACCAGTGGAATCCCACAATCGGCACCGGCACCGGCATCATCAAGAAGGCCGTGGTAGGCGCCAGCTATGCGTTCGGCCCCGCCAAGATCATGGGAGGCTACCGCTGGGGCCAGAACAAGAACGCGGCCGATGTCCTGATCCAGCGCGATGACTTCTACTGGATCGGGGCCAACTACCAGGTCACACCGGCACTCGCGCTCACGCTCGAGTACAACTACGACGACCTCAAGAACCTTTACGGCAACACGAGTGTAGCCAACCCGTGGCAGATCTCCTTCGTGGCCGACTACTCACTGTCCAAGCGCACCGATGTCTACCTGACCACGGCCTATGCTAAGAACGCCGGGTTGATGCTCGAGTCGCTCGCGACCTTCTATGCCAACAGCCTGTCGCTAGGTAACAGCTATGTCCTCGGCAACGGGCAGAGCAACATGTTCGGCGTCGCCTTAGGCGTCCGGCACAGGTTCTGAATGCGCGGGGAGACCGGCAAGGCATCATCGAATGGAGGGGACTTCCCCGTCCCGAGGTCGCGGCGCAAGCCGCCAGCTGGTTCGGAAGTGCCATGATGGCGTGTCGAAGCCGCATCACAACCAACGAAGGGGAATTCCCTTCCATCCGACTAGTACAAAGCCTTGATACTTTCAACTCCGATCTTTCGTTGCACAGATCAAGGCCGTCAGCGACAAAAAACGGGCAGCACTGGGAGCCGGCAAGCCCCAAAACTAGCGCACGAAAAGGTTATCGTCGCAACTCTGCGTTGTCATTCTCTCGCCGGCACATGCATTGCGCAATGGATGATTGGGGGAACATAGCCATGGAAACAGCTCAGACCGCAGGTCGGCTCAGCGCAGGCGAAGGCAGGTGTCAACGCTTTGCGACCGGCGCGGCCGGGTATCTAATCACCTTTTTCCTCGCGGCGGCAGCTGGATCGGCGCAGGCTGCACCACCCGATCTGCCTGGTCCGACCGATAGCGATAGCTGGCAATTTGCCATTGCGCCATACCTTTGGCTGCCCAACGTCAGTGGAGACTTTCGCTTTTCCGGATCGTCATCGACCGGCGGCGGCAATCTCGACATCGGCACGGGGCCGGACAGCTATCTCCAGAACCTACAGTTCCTGCTGATGCTGCAGGCTGAGGCCAGAAAGGGCAACTGGTCGATCTTCGGGGATGCGATCTACCTCGACTTCAATCGCCAGGACACCACACTCAAATCGGTGACGGCGGGCAATGGCGCCCGCATCATCGTGCCCCGCGACGTAGCGACCGATGTGGGCAGCAGCATGACTGGGGGGATGCTCCAGCTTGCCGCAGGCTACAAGGCGTTACGCGCGCCATGGGGCAATATTGAGCCGTTCGGAGGCCTGCGCTATCTGAACCTGAGTGCGAGCGCGCATTGGACGCTATCCGCAACGTTCACGCAGCAGGGCGCGACGCTGGCGCAGCAAGGCAGTGTCTCGCAAACGGAAAACCTCGTGGACGCGATCTTCGGTGTGCGCGGTCGCTTCAACCTGAGCAGCAATGGCAGGTGGTACGTGCCGTATTACGTCGACGTCGGGATCGGGTCTTCCAGCTACACGCTGCAAGCGTCCGCCGGGGCGGCGTATGCGGCAAAGTGGGGCGATATCCACTTATCCTACCGCTACCTGACCTATGAAGTGAAGGGAGGCGAGCTGATACAACGGCTCACCTTTAAGGGTCCCATGCTCGGAGCGGTGTTTCGGTTTTGATCCGCTCTTGCCCCCATCGTCACGCCCAGGCTGCGAATGACATAGGCCGCCCGCTTCGCCTCGGCGACATCGGCGACATCGGCAACATCGACATCCTGATCAAAAATGCCGCGGTAACCGGATCGCGCTCTATCCCGATCCGCTGCTGTCACAGGTCCAGATGGCCTCCACCTACCCGCTGGAAGTCGCCCTCGCCGCGCGCTGGAGCAAGGCCCATCCGAACCTCAAGGGTGACGACGCAGTCAAGGCGGTACAGAACGAGTCCTGGGACGTCAGCGTAAAGTCGCTAGTGGCGTTTCCGCAGATCCTTGCGCCAACGGGCGACAAGCTGGACTGGACCCAGAAACTGGGGGATGCATTCCTGGCCCAGCAGAAGGAGGTGTTCAATGCCGTGCAACGCCTGCGTGTGCGCGCCCAGCAAGCCAGTCACCTCAAGTTGGGGCCGCAGCAGACCGTGACCGTGGAAACAGCAACCTCCGGCGAAGCCGCGCAGCAGACCATCGTGGGCATCGAGCCGGCGGATCCCCAGGTGATCTATGTGCCGGTGTATGACCCGGCGATCGTCTACGGCGGCTGGGGCTATGCGGGCTACCCGTACTACTACTACTGGCCGCCCTACGCGCCCTACTACCCCGGCGATGCCTTCGTCGGAGGCATCGCATGGGGCATCGGCCTGGGCGGGGCCATTGCCTACGCCAGCAAGTTCGAGGGAGGCCGCTGGCAGCACGACGCGCGGCACCGCCAGGGTGTTGCCTATCGCGACAATGCAACACGGGAGAGATACGGCAGGAGCACGGCCGATGCGGCGGGCCGCAACAACTTTCGCGGGCGCGATGCTACGGGGGCCGGGACCCTGGCTTCCAGGGCGTGGGCAGTGGCGGCAGCGCCGTGCAGCGTGACGTCAATTGCGGAAGCGCGAGCCTGCGTTCAGGCTCCGGCCGCGCTGGCGGCTTCGGCGGTGGCTTCGGCGGTGGCTTTGGCGGCGGACGAGGTGGCGGTGGAAGACGTTAGGGAACCATGCCCGTTTGGAGTGGTGTCGGTCGCGTTCCTCTGGTCGGCGGGTGGGCGGCCCGGCCCTGTTTGCATTCAAGGGACACGCTTCTATGCCGGTGATTACGAGAACGCGCAGGACGCGGACATCATCGTGATCACCGCTGGCGTCGGTGTGAAGCCGGGGCAGACTCTGCAATGATGCCATCCACTGCGGGATCGCCAGTGCAATCGCGTGAATTCCAAGCGATCGTCCACGACTGGGCCCCGCCCTGATCACGACGGTCGTGCTGATCACCCTGCTGCTGCCTGTGCCAGAGGGCAACCAGATTAGCGGACTGTCGAAGGCGGTCAGCGCATCGGCGACCGCCCCCTTGGACGAGATCGAGGTCACCTGCGACAACGAGCCATCGTTCTGACAACAATCGTTGCGAACGAGAGGACCACGATGGCCATCATCGCCATAACCCCGATCGGCATGACCTTCAGGATGACGTGGTGGCCATCCTGATCTCCCGCGGCGTGAAGAAGACGATGGGAACCTGATGGCGCGTCGGTTTTGTGATGTGCGTGGTGGACCTGCTGATCTTCGCCGTGATCGGGAGTGTTTGGTGGAAGGTACTTGGCTTCTGGTGAACATGCAGCCGAACGACGCCCGATGAACCGCTCGTGATCATGCCAATTCGACGCTCTGGCCCGACTGCTTGGCGCCCGCTATGTCACCGCCCCGGATAAGCCGCCGGACGCGTGGCACAGATTTTTGCTGGATCAGGTCAAAATGGAGGACATTGCAGCAAGACGCCTGCACCTAGCATTTACGCTCCCTGTCTTGCAGCGCAAGGGTCACCACGCGTAGCGTGGCGTCGTCTGGACATGCTAAGTCGGAAAATCCAAAACGTTTGGCCAGTCGCCGCATGCCGGTATTCGACGATAAGACATATCCTTCCATGCATCGAAAGCCGCGGCTCCGAGCGATGTCGATCAGAGTGCCCAGCAGTCGGCGGGCCAAGCCAAGCCTATGCCAGTCATCGTCTACCGTTACCGCAAACTCGCAGGTATCGCTGCCCGGTGCGGCGGCGTAGCGCGCACCACCCACAATAGACGACACCTTGTTTTCCGTGGCAATTGCCACCAGTGCGAACTCGCGCTCAACCGAGGGATGCGTCGCTTGTTCGAGCATCGCCTCCGGCAACTGCTGCATGGCAGCCATGAATCTCGCGTAACGCGCATCTGCCGAAAGCTTGTTGAACGCCGCCAACAGGCCGGCCTTGTCATCTCCGGTAATCTCGCGCACTAGCACTTCTCGTTCATTGCACAGGGATACATTGAACGGCACAAAGTTTGTCGCTTCAGACTTGTCTTGCATGGCAACGTTGTTGTAAGGAAAGAAAGCGAGTTCGTTGAATCGATGGCGGCCGCCTAAGGCAGGCGTCACAGGCATCGAACGCCGCCTTTTTGCCTCCCGCCAAGTCAACGGGGTACTTGCTGGCGTCATGCCATGATATTGACGCCGCCATCCACATACAGCGTTTCGCCCGATAGCCGCCTGGCGTAGGTCGTAGCCAGGAAGGCGCAGGTGTACCCGACATCCATGATGTCGACCAACTCGCCAAGTGGAGCGCGTTCCACGGCGTCAGCGAGCATCAGATCGAAGCCCTTTAGTCCGGATGCAGCGCGCGTCTGCAGTGGCCCTGGCGAGATCGCATGCACGCGGATGCCGCGCGGGCCCAACTCGTACGCGAGGTAGCGTGACACGGCTTCCAGGGCGGCCTTCACCGGACCCATGACGTTGTAGTTCGGCACCACCTTGTTGGCGCCGTGGTAGCTCATGGTGAACATGGTGCCACCATCGCTCATCAGGGGCGCCGCCAGCCGCGCCATGCGTACGAAGGAGTGGCAGGACACATCCATGGCCTTGGCAAAGCCTTCGGCCGAACAATTGAGCAGGCCTCCCTGCAAAGCGTCTTTCGGCGCCCAGGCGATCGAATGCACCAGAATGTCGAGTCTTCCCCACTGCTCGCTGATTCGCCCAAACAACTCGTCCATTTCCGCTGGGTTCGTGACATCCAGGGGCAGAAAGATGGAAGCGTCAAGCTCCTGCGCCACCGGTTCGACAAACTGGCGCGCCTTTTCGCTGGCATAGGTAATCGCGACCTCTGCTCCCAGTTCGCGGAAGGCTTTGGCGCACCCATAAGCAATAGAGTGTTCGTTCGCGATCCCGCAGATGAGTGCGCGGGCGTTGTTGAGGATCGGTTGTTGCGGCGCTGCAGTCATGGCACTCTCTCCCGGATTCATTTTTGCCAGTGAGCCGTCAAGACCAAGCCGCTGCCTTGATGGGCTATAACGGCGGTTATCGTGTAGGCATTGCAAGGGCGTCCCTGGTATGTCTGGCAATCATCAGTTCCTCGTTGGTCGGGATGACCCAAACAGGAATACGGCTCGAGGCCAAGCTGATACGCGGTCCGTCGCTGGCATTGGCGGCGGGATCCACGCTCACGCCAAGCCATGCCGCCAGCTCGCATACACGCTCGCGGATCGGCGCGGCATGCTCGCCGACGCCTGCAGTGAAGACCAGCGCATCCAGCCCCTGCGCGGCGGCAGCCAGCGAGCCAAGCTCGCGGGCGACGCGGTAGGTGTACAACTCGATAGCAAAGCGGGCTTGCGGATCGTCGCTCGCAAGCAGCGCGCGCATATCGCTCGACACGCCAGAGACGCCGAGCAGGCCCGACTTGCGGTAGATCAGGTCCTCGATGGCCCGAGCATCCATGCCGAGTTCGCTCATCAAGTACAGAATCACGCCCGGATCGAGGCTGCCGCAGCGCGTTCCCATCGGCAGGCCATCCACCGCGGTAAAGCCCATGGTGCTGGCGACGCTGCGCCCCGCCACCAGCGCGCACATGCTGCTGCCGTTACCGAGGTGGGCCACGACCGTGCGTCCTGCTGCTGCGCCGGCATCGACGCTCGGAAGGACCCCCGCGATGTACTCGTACGACAGCCCGTGGAACCCGTAGCGCCTGACGCCTCGCGCCGTGATCGCCGCGGGCAATGCGAATGCCTGTGCCACCTCGAGCTGCGCCCGGTGGAAGGCGGTATCGAAGCAGGCGACCTGCGGCAACTCAGGGCGCCGTTCGGCAAGGATGCGGATCGGTTTGATGTTGTGGGGCTGGTGCAGAGGCGCGAGCGGGCAAAGCGTGTCCAGTTCTGCCAGCAGTGCCTCCGTCACCCTTGCCGGCTGGGTGAAGCGTACTCCCCCGTGCACAACCCGGTGCCCCACTGCGCTCAGCGTATGCCCTTCCCCATGGCCGCGCAGGAAGTCCGCCAGGAAGGCGATGGCCCCCTCGTGGCCGAGATCGGTGCCGGCGTCCCACCGCTTGGTCTCGATCTCGGCCCCCGACGCATCAGTCGCGCGGAATGCCGGCGCCGTGTAGAGCCCGTCGATGCTGCCGCGCAAGACAAGTCTTAGTGCATCGTCATGGGTGTCGTACGCACAGTACTTGATGCTCGACGAACCCGCATTCAGGACCAGAATCAGTGCGGCCATGGCATCACCCCGCAACCTGGCCGGACTCGCGGCGTGCCCTGGCCACCAGCACGGCCACCGCGCACGACGCCAGCCGGGTCGTGACGGAGTCGGCGCGGCTGGTCAGGATGATCGGCACCCGCGCGCCCAGCACGATGCCCGCGGCGTCGGCGCCGGCCAGGAAGGTCAGGCTCTTGGCGAGCATATTGCCGGCCTCCAGGTCCGGCACCAGCAAGACATTGGCACGCCCCGCCACGGGCGAGTCGATCTTCTTGATCCGCGCCGCATCCAGGTTGATCGCATTGTCCAGGGCAAGCGGCCCGTCGACCACCGCGCCGGTGATCTGGTGGCGGTCGACCATCTTGCACAGCGCGGCGGCATCGATCGTCGATGGCACCTTTGGGTTGACCGTCTCCATCGCCGACAGGATCGCCACGCGCACCTCCTCGACCCGTAATGCGTGGGCCAGGTCGATCGCGTTCTGCAGGATGTCAGCCTTCTCGGCCAGCGTCGGGGCAATATTGACGGCGGCGTCGGTGATGATCAGGGCGTCCTCGTGCCCTGGCACGTCCATCACGAAGCAGTGACTGACGCGCCGGGCGGTGCGCAAGCCGCTGTCGCCCTTGACCACGGCTCCCATCAGCTCGTCGGTATGCAAGCTGCCCTTCATCAAGGCCTCGGCCTTGCCTTCGCGCACTAGCTGCACGGCGGCCGCCGCTGCCGCATGGCTATGATCGGCATCGACGATCGGGTATTCGCGGATGTCGAGACCGGCTGCGCGCGCAGCGTCCTCGATGCGCGAGCGTGGCCCGACCAGGATTGGCGCGATCAGGCCCAGCCGTGCAGCCTCCACCGCGCCTTCGAGCGAAGACTGATCGCACGGATGCACCACCGCGGTAGGCGTGGGCGGCATCGTCTTGCAGTAATCGATCAGACGTTGGTATTTCTCATGCTTGGCGTTCACGGCTCGCTCCTGCATCAGGGTCATTGGTATCGGTCGCCGGCGATGCAGGCGACCCACGGCGCGCTAGGACGCGCGCTTGAGTGGGACGGCCGTGCCGCCCACGCGTCCCGGCTTGGCGCTAAGTAGCGTGCGGATCTGCTCAAGCATTGCCGCCTGCTCGGGCGTGGGCGTGGCGCCAAGCAGGCGCTCATCGGTACGCAGCTTCTCCGCCAACGCCTGCAGCCGCTGCCGGTCGGCCTGATGCCTGAGCAGTACCGGCAGGGTCTGAAGCGCCTGCTCGGGCGCGTACCGCGCGATCAGTTCCTGCTGACCGCGGATCCTGCGCCAGGCGTCGGGCGCCAGCTCCGGCAGCAGATCCGCATAGTCCGTCACCAGTTCCTTGCGCAACTCTAGCCTGGACAGCGGCAGTGGTTCGCCCTTTCGGCTCAGCAGGCAGGCGAGCCGGGCGATGGCCTCGGCGTATCCGCCACGCCCAACTGCGGCCAGCGCCGTCTTGACTTCCGGCAGGTCCTGCGGGGCGGTAGCGGCCGATGTGCCCGCGCGGGCGGGAGGCTCGCTCCCTGACAGGAACGGGAACAGGTTGGCGTACACGTTGAAGAATGTGTACTCAGTCATGGCATCGCGCACGGCCCGGTAGGCGTCCAATCCCGCGCTAAGCATTTCCGCCCCCGCCTGTTCCTGCTGCCGCAGCGGATGGTCCGGTTCCAGCGCTTGCCGGTTGGCTTTGATCGCCTCGGCGGCGGGCTTCAACCATGCCATCCACGGATTCAGGTCCGAGAACAACCAGTTCTGCATGCGCAGCGGATGGAATTCGCGTAGCACCCGCGCTGTCATCTCATTGGACACCGCCTGGACGTAAGGCTGCGCAAAAAGCTCGTAGGCGCGCTGCGTGAAGTCCGACAGGTTGGCGACCGTCTCGAACGGCTTCTCGTCGACGCGATCAAAGCGGTTAAGCCTGCTGGCGATCTCCTCGAGCGAGTGCTCCTCAAACTCGACCTCATAGTCCACGCCAGCGCTGCCCTTGCGCTCATGGATGACCATGCCGTAGAGCCCCGGCGGCAGCAATTCGATGCTTTTGAGCACCGAGACGATCTGCGCGTGCTCCTTCTTCGCGACCGTGCCGGAGACGAAGATGCCGAGATGGCCGACGCTGCGGTGCAACATGCCGACGATCACCTGGCCGCGAGCCTTGATCTCCTCGGTACTGCCATAGATATCCACCACCCAATTGAATGCCTGCTGTGGCGGGGTAATATTGTCGCCCATCGAGGCAAACAGCACGATAGGCGAGCGGATCTCGCGTAGATCGAACGCCTTGCCACCGGCGTTCTTGACGTCACCGTCCCAGAGCTTGTTGCCGACGAACAGGTTGCGCGTGATCCATTCGATCTCCTCGCGGTTCATCAGGTAGTAGCCGCCCCACCAGCGCTCGAATTCCAGAAAGCGCGGCGGTTCGGTATCGGCCTTCTTGTACAGGTTGTAGTACTTGTCCCAGAGACTGTTGGCCGGATTCAGGTTCTCGAAATTCTGCACCAGCCAAGCGCCATCGAACTTGCCGTTGCCGAGGTCCGCCGTGTACGAGGCCAACCAGGTCCCACCCAGCAGTCCGCCGGAATAGCGCATCGGGTTGTCGCCTTCGCCCTCGCTCCAGGCACCACTCCAGTACGACATCGGTGCGCCATTGATCACGATCGGCCCGGCGTCGTCCGGGTCCGAGGCCCCAAGCATCATCGCGGCCCACCCCCCCTGGCAATTGCCGACGATCGCTGGTTTGGCGCTGTGCGGATGCAGCGCGCGCACTTTTCTGATGAACTGTTGCTCGGCCTCGCACACGTCCAGCAGGGTCTGCCCCGGCTCGGGGTCGCGGAAGAAGATGACGAAATACACCGGATGGCCGGCACGCATCGCCACGCCCACCTGCGAGTCGTCCTTGAAACCGCCGATGCCGGGGCCATGGCCAGCGCGGGGATCGATGATGACATAAGGGCGGCGGCTATCGTCGATCGTCACGCCATCGGGCGGTGTAATTTTCAACAGGGCATAGTTGACGGGCCGTTGGAACTGGCGCCCGTCCAAAACGGTCTCGTAGCCAAAATGCAGGACCGGCTTGAGCCCCTGCATGGCATTTTCGACAAAGTTGTTGCCCCGTTGCCTAAGCGTGTCCCAGAACAGAATGGCACGCTGCATGCCGTCGATGGCATATGCATAGCCGCTCATCGGATCCATGCCGGCCATCGGCGTGGGCGGGCCGGCGCTCGGATCCCCAACGGCCTGCTGGACGCGTCCACGATAGGCCTCCTGCGCAATCTTCAGGCGCCTTTGCAGCACCATGCCGGTCTTCAGGCCAACTTCACGCGCGTGAACCAGTTGCTTTGCTGCATCCATGTCGATCTCCGCTGGAAATTCTGTGACAGAAGAGCTAAGGGGGCCGGGGGCGGTTCGCCGTGGCGAAATACCGAATTGGCTGCGCCCCCGACTGCGGACGCCAGGATGGGAGCCCGCATGGTCGACGGGCTTGGCTCGTCCTGGCTCCGGTGCTGCTACTTGCCCGCGGCCGGCTGCACCGACACCGCAACGGCCTCGGTATAGACTGCTTCGACCCGATCGCCCTTCTTGATGCCCTTAAGACGGTCTGGATCCCCCACCACGAGGTCCACCGTGCGCCCTTTCGGCCCCTTCAGGGTCACGGTCTTGGCGCTGGTATTGACCGCTACAACGTCCGCCGTGACGGTCACTTCCCGGCCGACTGTGCCACCTGGCTTTGCTCCCGGCGCAGCACGGTCCGAGGTCTCGCGCTCGTGCATTGCGAGCGGCCCCTTATCCTTCTTGAGGCTCATGGTCAGGGCTTCTTTGTACTCTATCGTGACGGTATCGCCGACCTTGAGCTGTTCGAAATTCCTCGCCTCCGGTCCCACGACTAGGTCCGTGGTCTTGCCGTCGGCGGATTTGAGCGAAACCGTTCGCGTCGGCGCATCGATCTTGACGATCTTGGCGGTGAGCTTTGCCGTGCCGGTCGCTGTCGCCTGTCCGGGTGACTGCGTGATATCCACGCGGGTTTCGGTTTGCCCCCACGCAGAAGCGCTAGCCGCTACCAACACCGCAGCGGCCAGCAATGACATGCGTTTCATGGTGTATCCCCTGATCAGACTTGCGTTGCACTCATTCAGAGTGTCCTATGCGCCCCTCGCTTCAGTTGAAGCGCTCTCTCATTACGAGGGCCGTGATCTTGTGACTTTTCCAAAACATATCGTGAATACGCCCCCGTAGCTTGTCCAGGGTGTCATTGTCGAGGGTATCGAAGGTCAGCCGCACGGCAGGCCTGGTGCCGTCGCCTTCCATGTGTTCGATGCTGGTGTATTCCGGGAATCCGTACTTCACCAGGAAGGCGCCGATTTCCTCATCAGTGGTTTTGGCGTCGAGGTTTCCAAGCAAGAGAATAGACATGACTCACCTTCGGTTTAGGCCAAATATCGGAAAATGCCGTCGACATCATCGCTCGACGGCAGGCAGGCAAGCAGCGTGCGTGTCACGGCGTCACCTCGGTCCAGCCCGGCCCCGGGTCGAATGACCGGATCGCCACGGCCTTGGCTGCGCTATCCGGTCCAAGATCACGCTCAAAGACTCGCCCATCGTGGCTGACCATGAAGCTCTTGATGCCGGTGTCGCCGTAGCGAACCGGCCACGCGATCACCGCAAATCCACCGAAGAGCTTGCCATTCACGAGATAGTCATACTTGCCACCCGGAGCATGGCTTCCCTGCGAGGTAAGCAGCTTGTAGCGATAACCGTAGTAGCCTCCCTGGCCCCTGCTACGCATGCCGGCCTCAAGGAACGCTGGTCCCAGCGGGCTTTGCGCCTCGCCGGGCTTGGTTGGCCAGTACAGGCCGTCGTGCTTGCCGGGCGAGCTGACGAGCTTCGCCGCGTACACCGACATACCCTGCGTCTTCTGGGTCATCTGCGCGTACTCATTCTGCGCATCGCAAACGGCCAGCAAGGTCTGCATCACCGCCAGCTCGTTGCTGCCGATGCGGCGCAACTGCATTTCGGCAACGCCGGCGCGGGTATCGAAATGCCATCCCTTGGCCGTTTTCACCAGTGGAATCGGCAAGGTCCAGCCGTCATTGCCGGCCGCAATCCGAGCGCGGTTGCCCCCTTCGGGGCGAATGGCATGCGATTGGCTCCAGGCCTCAAGGAAGCGGTAGCGAATCTCTGCGCCAACCGGAGGGATCAGTTCGTGATAATTGGCACCAAGCAGGGACTTCATCGCATCGTCGTCGCTGGTGGCAACCGCCTCGCCAAATGCGTTCATAGCAGCCTCGGGCGAGCTGAAGTTTTTCTGCGCATGAGCTGGGGCGATCCCCAAGGTCAATAGCGCCAGCACCATGGCGATGGCGCTGCCCCAGGCGCAAGACCGGGACCGAGGAAGTCGTTGTATCGAGTCCATGATCGCATCCCCCAAGATTAGCGCCTACCGCCGCCACGCCCACCACCACCGCCTCCGCCACGGCCGCCGCCTCCGCCTGCGAATCCGCCGCCGCCGTGACCACCGCCGCCTCCTCTGGCCGCACCGCTTTGGCGGTGTCCAGAAGACTGCATGCTGGATCGGCCCCGGTCAAAGTCACGTTGGGCCGCGGCGCCACCCCCGCCTACGCCCTGGAACGCGTTCTCCCGACCGCCGCCCGCGCCGCCGCCACGCCCGCTCCCGGCACGATTCGACACGCCGCCGCGGTCTCCGGCACCACTGCGGTCGCCGCGCCCTCCGCGATCGGCCACAGACGCCCGGTCCGCCCCCCCACGCCCTCCGCGATCGGCCGCAGACCTCCGATCCGCCCCCCCACGCCCTCCGCGATCGGCCGCAGACGCCCGGTCCGAGCTGCCCCGACCGCCATCGCGACCACGGTAATCATTGCGCCTGTCGGAACCGGCCGAACTCCTGCCACCAAACTTCTCACGCGAAGCGTTATCCCGGTACGCCACGCCTTTCCGATGCGAGGCATCGTGCTGCCATCGTCCACCCCCCTGCACCTTGGTGCGGTCAAAGTTCCGGTCGATATTGGCAGCCTTGTTGACGTTGATGTTCACGTCGCCGCCACCCCAGTTGCAGTTGCCGAAGATGGCCCCGGCAGCGGCCAGGCCGACGCCCCATGCAAAGCCAGTGGCCAGCGCTGCGCCCGGATAGTAGGCAGGATATGGTGGCCAGTAGTAAGGTGGATAGGCGGGAGAGCTCCAGGCGCCGTAGACAACGGTCGGATTGTAGGCCGGCACGTAAATGACCTCCGGGTTCGCGGGCTCAATCCGCACAACAGTCTGGCTGGGCTGCCCCTGGACTGGAGCCGGAGGCGACTCCACGATCACGTTCTGTTGCTCGTTCGACTTGAGGTTCCCCGATTGCTGCGCTCGCGACCGCAGCCGCTGCACCGCCGCCAGCACATCCTTCTCCTGGGCGAGGAAGGCATCGCCCAGCTTTTGCGTCCAGTCGAGCTTGTCGTTCATCGGCTCAAGCGCCTGGGGAAACGCCACTAGCGACTTCACGCTGACATCCCAGGGCTGGCTCTCGACCGCCTTCAGGGCGGCATCGCCTTTCACTTTCGGATTGGCCTTGACCCAGCGTGCAGCCTGCACGATCTCGAGCGGATACGTGGAGGCCATCAGGACCTGGGACAGCACCGAATCGGGGTAGAGCGCGATGGGCGCGACCAGTGCCTCGAGTTCTTCAGGCTTGAAGGGAGCCGGCTGGTCCGACGCAGCTTGCGCATACGCGTTAAAGGCGATCAGCGTCAGACTGGCGAACAGCCATGCTCCGACATGACGGAACATATGTATAAGCCAACGGTTCATCCCCCATCCTCCCAGCGGCCGTTTGCCGGTTACCCCCGCGGACCTGCAGACCCCATTGGCACAATCGTTCATGAACACGGCAATTACCGGCTAACGAACCGGTGAACGCTGGCGCCTGGATGAAGTAAGCCTGATAAGTTGGTGGCTGATGCTTCCCAGGCGGATCCCGGTACCAGGGCTCGACAAGTTCCTGTTTCCTACGAAGCCTGGACCACAGTTCCAAAGGGAAGCCGGCCGCAAACATTGTGTACCGTACGCACTTTGCGCCCAATCTAGCCGCAACCGTCACGCAAGCTGACATGAAATTTTTCAGAAGGAGAAATAAGAAAAATATGCGTGATCCATCGTCGACTGGGGTTGCCCCGTTTCATCGGACACCCATTACGCGGTAGGAATGCCCATTACTGAGCACCCCCCGCGCAGATCCCGACATGCCCAATTCGGGCACCGGGCTCCTACCTCGGGTGTTTGACGGCGAAACCCTGATCGGGCCATGGATGGCGGATTCGCGGTTGCGGGAGCCAAGCATCTGCGAGCCGGTTCATTCGCTCCCATGTCATTGCGTCCTTTTGGCTGCGTCGCCGGAGCGTGCGCCGCCAAATGTCAGTGACGTGATAGCGGAATGCGCCAAGCACTCGCGAGTTTGTGGGTACAGCGTGATATGTGAAGTAGTCCGCATGGCCGGACCGCGCTTCCGCCCGCCTCGCCCCGGTGGCCGCGGCGATGACCTGGGCACCTGGCTTGGGGGTCACGGCAGTAGCCGGCCGGTACAAGCCGTAGGTCAGTACGCCGTTCTCCGCCACTTCGAACCGAGAGGCGGGCGACATGAGTCGGCGCATAAGGTAGCCCAAAGCGAACTAGCGGACGCGGTGACCATGGGTCGCGCAGAGCTGCGAGGCGCGCTGCGGTACTATGAAGCGTTGCCCTTGGGTAAAGGCTAAGGGCCAAATGTTCGCAGCTGGATTGCGTCACATTGAGTCGTTTAACCGCGGTCGCCGAATATCTCCGAGCCCGAACAACTCGCACGCGACAACCTATGGGAGTAGAGCCATGGTCGCAGTCAAACACGAGGATCTTTCTATGGCCTTCGACTTCGTTAGCTACGCGGCGCCGATGGAGCACAACGCGTATGTCTCGCTCGATACTGGCAGAGTCTATTGGACCTCTGAGTCCAATGACGCGTTCGACGAGGATATTCCTGATGACCTTGAAACTTCCGACCGATACCTTGCGATACCACATAAGAACGATCTCGATCTTGGAAGAACTCTCGCCTTACGCTTTGTCGCACAAGAGCTGCCTGCGTGTTACGACCAGGTCGAAGGATTTTTCCAACGGCAAGGGGCTTACTCGCGCTTCAAGGATTTGCTGCGGCGCGAGGGCGTTCTCGAGGTCTGGTATACGTTTGAAGCCGATTCTGTCGAAAGAGCGCTGAGACAATGGTGTGCCGAGAACGGTCTTGAGATTCTTGAAGCGTGACGGGCCGGTTAATCAGGCCAAAAAACGTTTGGCCGCACAGGTTCTCCTTCGGTAATTCAGGCGCCGCCGTGCCAAAGCAATCACCTACCTAGCGCATAGTCCAGTCCGATCGGAACACTCCGGTCGCAAATCGTCGACTATCGGCCAGTTGCGACCATTCGGCAGACGACCTACCAATGGCCGCCTGTGACGAAAAGCGTCTTTCATGATATCTTGAGGTGGCCTGGAGCGGTGATCGTGAATTTCACAGACAGTTGCCGCCGGATTCAGCCACTCACGTTTCCAGCGAGGCGAAAAGACATCGAGGGGATTCAGAGCGAGGCACTCGAAGCAGAATGAAAGGCCGCGTCGGTCGGACACCCACGCTGCTGGTGTTTGGATCGCCACTAGTCTGTCGACGTTAACGTGAGTCAGAGCTGCGAGACGGGCAAGCACCAGTTCATCAACCAGTGGAAACAGCAGCCATCCACAGCGGGGCAAGTAGGGGAATGCCCCAGGCTGCTCCGATCCATTGACCGGCTTCTGGCGGTCGACGTCTATGCGCCGCTACTGTGCGAAGAATCGCCGCCACGGTGCTGGGAGTTGCACCATGACCCAGCCGAACCCATCTCCTTATACATACATGGACGCCCCCCGAGATTGCCATGGCTTCAAGATCGATGGCTCGAAGGTGGAGATTGCAGCCATACATCCGGCCTCATATGCGGGAGTTGGCCGCCGGCCGCCATGCCGAAGTCTTCCCTGTCGCCCACTGCGTCAGCGACGGCAAATGGGTCACTTTCTACAAGGACGGGGAAGAAATCTGGGCGTGCAATGCCGTGTATGCCGCTGCGCATTTCGACTCTTCTAACGAGTCGAACGCTTGCGCGTCGACGGCCGACTGAGGTGCCGGCGGCGCTCGCACCCTGCCCTTCTCTCCCAATCAAACATACCACCCCAAAATTTCGGTGAACGGGCGTTATGTTAGAAATTCAGCGGTAATGCGCCCTTCTGTTCCTTCTTTCCCGTCCCCATTTCTGATGAGTCTTCACCCGCGGCCCACCGCTACAACCTTCCACTTCGCCATTACTCTTTTGCGCTGAGGGAACGGGCGTCTAGATAGCGCTCTGCACCCGCCCCCCATCTGAGTGGTGTCGATTGAAGATAAAGCGGGATGCGTTGGTCTATAACGTTACCCTCCGAAACTGGCAAGGCCAACTCGACACATTCGAGGAAAACGTATCAATTATGTCAATTGCTTTGATGGGCGTTGTTGCATAAATCCGGGGTGGGTTGGGCTGGCGTTTACGCGCAACGGCTGGAAAGCTGCCTCTGTTAACTTCTGACGAAGCGGCGTAGTGTCTTGGATTTTTTCCGGGACGATGCGCAAGGACAACCGACAGCAAACCGAGCCCAAGAGGGTCTACCGCGTCAAGAACTGGGCGCAGTACAAGGGGCTGATAGCCCGAGGAGACGTGACGATGTGGTCGAAGAGAGCTTGCTCGTGCCACCGGCTAAAGCCCAGTCGCCCAAACCTGGCCACCCGTTTGTCTATACGGATGCGCTGATTCAGGGTCTGCTCGGTCTCAAGCAGGTGTTCCACCTGCCGCTGCGCGCGCTGCAAGGCTTCGCGCAGAGCTTGCGCACCCTGGCCTTCCCAACGTTGCCAGTGCCGAACTACACGACATTGAGCCGCCGCGCGCAGAATCTGAACGTCGTGCTGCCCGCCTCGCGTACCGGCGAGGCGCTGCATCTGGTGATCGACAGCACTGGGCTGAAGCTTTACGGCGAAGGCGAGGGGAAGGTTCGCAAGCACGGTTGGTCCAAGCGCCGGACTTGACGCAAGGTCCATCTCGCCATGGACGCGAACACCGGCCAAATCTGTGCTGCACTGATGACCCACCAGGACGTTGGCGATGGCGAAGTGTTGGCCGACCTGCTCCACCAGATCCCGGCTGATACACCGATCGATACCATCGGAGGCGACGGCGCTTCCGACAGCAAGCCGTGCCACGCGGAGATTGCCGCGCGAGGTGCACAGCCCTCGACCCCACCACGCTATGGCGCGAAGCCTTGGTCCGAAAGTACGCCGGGCGCAGCCTGGCGTAACGAGGCCATCGATGTCATCGAGAAGAGCAGTCGAGGCGAATGGAAAGCCGCCAGCGGCTATCACCGGCGCTCGCTGGCCGAGACCCTGATGTACCGCCTCAAGACGCTGACGGGACACAGTCTGTGGGCACGCGAAATCGGGTCGCAGGCCGCCGAAGTGGCCATCCGTGCGGGCGTGCTCAACCGCATGGTCGCGCTCGCTCGCCCGCAATCCGTCCGTATCGCCTGAGTTCAGCCTCACCGAGGAGCCCCTGTTTTTAATCTCGATTTATGCAACAACGTCGATCAAAGGGAAAGCGTGGATTCGAAGCCTGTTGGGTTCGCCGAATGTCGCACGTGAAAGTCAGAATACGATCGTTGCTGTAGCCAATACGGTGGCAGTGCTGTCCAGCCGGTTCTTGCTGGTGACCGTTGGTACCCAGCGCACGCTGAAAGAAAGCGGCGCCTTGCCGCCAAGCTTGGTGTCGTACGTGACAATCGGCCCGATCGTGAAGTCGTGGCTGCGGAAGCCATTGAGGCGGTCGGCCGTGGGCCCGGTGTCGTTGCCCAGTTGCTGAACCGTGCCCATGACGATCCCTGCCCCCCAGGCGCCAAACTTCTTCAGCCCCATGACGTCAAGCGTGAACAGCGGCGCATTCTGGTAATCAGTGGCGCTGTTGCGCGTGTAGAACTGGAACGCCGCCACGGCGTTAAACTCCAGCCCGTATTGCGGCATCGAGTGCGTGAATGCGACCTGCGGCACGAAAGTCCAGGTGTTCAGGCTCGGATTGGCCAGGGCGTTCTTGTCGTATTGCCCAGTGGGGGCCCAGACATTGAAGCTCAAGGCCATGTGGCTGGTCTGCGAGAAGTGGAAGCCGGCGATGATCGGGCTGAAATAGATATCGTAAAGATTCGACGCCCGATCCGAGGTGCCACGCGAGAAACTGGCACCGCCGGCAGTGACGCCCGCGTTGGCGTGCACCGAAGTCCAGACATAGGGCAGCGTGAAGCTCGAGGCAAAATTCCAGGCGCCGGGGCCCGTATCCCACACCTTCATGAGTGTAGCCAGCGTAAACGCGATCTTCGCGTCAATGCCCAACGTGGTACGGCCACCGATCGGCACCTGGCGACCGCCGCTGATCGATCCGTCCATATAGAGCTGCTGGAGATTGGCAATCCATACCGGCTGGTCCGGGATTACGGCGACATTGGAAAACACGCTGGTGCCCGCCACTGGTCGGCCCAAAGCGCCCTCTGTGGCATTTCCGGCCAGCGGCGCCATCAGGCCGCCTGCGGCAACGACGGCCAGGATGGTGGTACTTGCTCGCCTCATGGTGTGTCTCCTTGTAAAGGGAGGCGCCACGCTTACAGTCGGTGCGAACGCCGCATTGTGAGGAATCACCAATCTCTCCCTCCCGAAACAGCACCGAGGCGTTCCTCAGATCTGGAATGCCCCCTTCGTCCCGGAATCTTCCACTGCAACAATTGACACGCTCTGCTTAATTGACAGGCTGAGCCTGCGGAAAACTCCATGCGCCACGGAGAATCTCCGCGTGCGGCCGATACAGGCGCACGGTGTAGTTCCACCCGGGCACGATCGGCAGGCAGTTGGACACCTGTCCGTTACACCCGCCGAACTGGATTGGAATCGACCCGTCACCGTTCTTCTTCGCTGTGATGTTGTTGACGATGTAGGCATTGGCCGGGTTCTTCTGGAAGTAACCTTCGGCGTTGTAAACGCTGACCGACCAGAATCCATCCACGGGCACATCTTTGACGTTCGCCCGGTACACGGTCTTGCCATCGTTCTTTTCCGGTGTGATGTTCAGGTAGATGGCGTCCTTGTCCGGGTTGCCGCCCCAGCCAGCCGCCGTGCCCATTAGATGGCGCACAAGATCGACCTCGCCCTTCTTGCCGAACGACTTCTTGAAGTCCGGTGTCGTCGCCGACAGCGTCAGCAGCGCGTCGCGCACCTTCTTCTGGCTGGCCTGGTCCCAGTTGGGCAACTCCAGCTTGCCCGTCGCCTTCTGGCTGACCTTGATGGCGTCTTGCAGCGCATGGACCCGCTTCAGGTCATCCGGATCGTTCGGATCCACCAGCGTGCGGATGGCCGCCACCACGTAGCGCGTACCGACGTTCTCGCGCGTCAGCGTATGCGTGCCGGCACCGTAGAACACATTGGGCATGTAGTGGTCCTCGCTGATGACCTGCAGCGACATGAAGCGCTTGCCCGGATCCGGCAGCAATTGTCACGGGGCCGGCATTGAGATCGAACACGCCGGAGGAATACAGCGTGTCACGGTTCAGGCGGATCACGGTCTGCTCATCGATCGAAGCGGGCTCGCGCCGGTGCTGCAGCTTGCCCACGCCGCCCTGCTTTGCCACCCCGGCGATATACATGTCGGACTCCGCCCGCACGAAGTTGTCTACCGTGACCGGCACGGGTCCACCTGCCGCCTGGGCAGCGGAGGCCTGGCCATGGATAGTGCCGACGCCAGCGAGTGCGAAGCCCATCAAGGCGTTGGCAATCATTGCATTTTTCATAGTTCCTCTCTCGTATCGGATTTTCAAAGTCACGCTGGCGCCCTGCTGCCTGTGCCGGATTCTTACTCGGCCGCCACCATGGGCGGCTGGCGCCATTGGCCAGACAGCATCTCCTGTTTCGGCAGGTACACGCGCAAGATGGCATAGAATTGCCCGTCAGGCGCCGGCAGCCAGTTGCTCGCCTTATCCTTGCCGGGGCTGTCCTTCTGCACATACAGGGTCAGCCCGCCATCGCGATCGCGTTTGAGCTGGCCGAGCATCGAAGAGTTGATCAGATAACGGTTCAGAGGGTTAGCCACCAGCAGTTTGCTCTTGCCGTCGTACATCGTCAGCGACCAGAACGCATTGGCCGGCGGCAGCTTGTCCTTGTCGAAATGCAGCGTATAACGCGTGGCGGCAGCATTTAGCGGATTGCCTGCGGCGTCCAGAAAGTAGCCGGGATAAATCGCCTCTTCCGCCGAGTTACCGAATATCCCCAGTGCCGCCGCTGCATAGCGGTACATGTAGTTGTTCTTCAGGTGCTCGCGTGTGCCAAACAAGTCACCGCTGGTGAGCTTCCTTGTGTCCAGTTGCGTCTTCTTGAATTCCACGAAATGGGACTTGCCATCAGCCATGCCGGCTGCCAGGGTCTTCTGTATCTCCGGCGATAGCGAGCGCTCGTCGAACGGCAAGCCGCGGCCCACGCCGATCTTTGCGAATCGCGCCATCACAGCTTGCTCGCTCGGCATCGTCGGCGCGAACTGCAGCATGAAGTTCAGGTAGCGGAAGAAGGCCAGCGAATCCGTCGCGTCCGCAGCAGGCTTCGGCCAGCCGATGGGGGCGGCTGCCGCCGGTGCCGGCTTGCCGAGGAACGCACTCAGTGTCCTCACCTTGTAGCCCTTCTGGATGGCACGCACCCGGCGCAGATCCTTGGCATTGAAGAGTTGCGTGCGATATATAGCGTAGGCAATGCTGGACTCGCTACGGATCACGGCTTTCACGCTGGCCGGCTTCTCACTGTTCCAGTCAGGCCAGATAACCATGCTTCTGGGCCTTCCCGCCCAATCTGCATTGTCGCGGGCTTGCCGTCAGTGGTATGGCGTTGCCCCTTCGACATTGCGCAAGCAGAAACGCGCCCCAGTTTGATGGGTGATTCGCTGCGCAGGTCGGCTATCGCAGGATGGGGGCATGCAAGGATAGCCGACTCATGATTTCTACGGCCATGTGTGCAGGATGGCAGTAGAGTGAGTCGATAGAACATGCCTTTGGTCATCCTCTACGACGTCCAGTGGATGTCGCGCGAACTCAAGGAACTGCAGGAACATGGACATCCCGTCTATGCCGACGCGCTCAAGGCCCTGTCGCCTCACCGGCGGGAGCGCATCAACCGGCTCGGGGACTACCTGCTGGACCTGCCCAGGCGTGCGCCGCCGCTCGACCCAACGATCGATTTTCTATTCAGAGATGTGGCGGATTTTCTGCTTTTCCCCGGCCAACCCTCTATCAGAGTGCGTCGGCCGACTAGATTGTGCAGACACCATCTGCGAGGTTTCCTCGCCAGCTGTAGCCGACGCGCTTCGTCGAGTGGTTTCGGCCCGCCAGAGACGCTCGGGGCCGGTATGGCCCACATATACGAGTTTCAGTATAAAATTGGCATGTTGCTGTTTTATACTGAAACTCATGGATCCGTGGATCGAGTTGGATGAGGATGCGCTGCGACAGTATATCGACGCCAAGGCGGTGTTCGAAGCGTGGGAATCAGCGCGTGCCAAGGCCGCAGAGGTTCGCGGCGGGATGCTCTGGCGAACCACGAAAGGCCGGGAGTACCTGATTCGGACCGGCGTGGACAACAAGCAGAAGAGCCTCGGGGTGCGTTCGGAAACGACCGAGGACATGTACTCGCGGTTCAACGCGCGCAAGGAAGCCGCCGAGGCCCGGCTCAAGACGCTCGCAGACGAGCTCGACCGGCACCGGCGGCTGAACCGAGCGATCCGCGTTGGCCGGGCTCCGGACATCCTCGTGGCCATCCTTCAGGTGATGACACGGCTCAATATCGCCGAGCATTTCATCGTCATCGGGACGCACGCACTCTATGCGTATGAAGCCGCGGCCGGGGTTCGCCTGCAGGAACGCGCCCTCGCAACTCGCGACGTCGATCTTCTTTGGGATACGCGCAAACGCCTTCAGTTTGCTTCCCGAATGAAGAACCTGGATCTCTCCATGCTGGACGTTCTACGCAAGGTAGATAGCACGTTCGAGATTCGGGATGATCAACTTTTCACGGCAGTGAACGCAAAGGGCTTCGAGGTGGACATCCAGCGTCGCGAGGCCGCCGATCTTGACCCTCATCCGCTCCAGCTGACCGACGACGAAGACGACCTCTGGGCAGTCCAGGCGCGACGCGCAAATGTTCTGTTGGGGGCGCCTTCATTCTCTGCGCCCATCGTTTCCGTGACCGGAAGGATGGCGCGGATGACGACAATCAGTCCAGCCGCGTTCGTCGACTTCAAGCGCTGGATGGCGTCGACCGCAGATCGCGATCCTCTCAAGATTTCTCGCGACAAACTGCAGGCATCGATCGTGGAAGCGCTGGCCAACCGCTTCCGGCTTGGTGTTTAGCGAGCCGCGCGTGGCCTGATGGGTTTGAACGGGCTGCACCGGCCACCGCGATTCTCATGGAGAGTGATCTACGGCTGCAGCCATCCGGATTGGTGCCCGTTTATGGCGACGCGGTCGCCCGCCGGCGTGCATGACGCGCTGGTCATCTTCGAGCCGGGGGCATGCCTACCCCTGCCCGCGTTGCCCGTATCCGGTCACCAAGCTGGTCAATGCTTCGGATTGTCGCGCGTGATGGCGGGGTTGGATCAGGAAGCGGCCTCGGCATAGATGTGGAATAACTTTCACGAAAGTAAAATTATACAGAGATGACACCTCATGTCGATGGCCCCTCCCTTTGAAAGCCGTCATTGCTTGTTGTGGGTGTTCTTATTTCACTGCGAAACAACGTACCTGTGGTGTCAAAGATCATCATTCGTGCGACCCGCGCTCATCATTCATGCGACTGTCACTGCCGAGGGGCATCCATCATGCGTCCGTGGTGCGCAACAACGTGCCGGTGGGGCGTTGCAGCACCGGGTGGATTGGAGCCTGCTCCTGCAAGCCGACTCCGGGAGGCCTTCGCCCGACATAGCATGTCCTGGTTGGCCATTGTCCGCGTGCCCGAGCAATGGCACTGCGGCTCGCTTTGCATGATGCTCTCAGCTTGCCCGCCTGCTGTCCGCGCGTTAATGGCGAGGTGCTCGCTGCAAAGGCAAAGCGAGTGAATAAATAGGGGAACAAAATCTTCTTCCGAAAACAGAAATCAAGCACCATGCGGGTTTCACGACTTAATCCATTAGACGCCAGCGCAGGCCGGCTGCTCGCAGCCGGCCTTTTTTCGCTGACGGCCCCGTACCCGGTTCGCGCTGCGAGCGCGAACCAAAGGCATCACGGTTTTGTCGCCGTAACGCTTGTCACGTCGTTGCTACTGGCCTGATAGGTAAGCGTGCCGGTGATATTGGTCACGGTAAAGGTTACGCTGTTCTTTCGCTTGGCGATCGTTCCGCTCGTGACCATGCACTGTCCGTCGGCACCCGTGGTGCAGGCCGAACTCCCGCTGTAGCCGCCGCTCCAGGTTCCGCTCACGGTTGCGTTTGGCACCAGGTTGTGACTGGCATCGTGCACCGTGACCGTGACGGTGGTGGTCCATCCCGTCTTGTTTGCGGTGCTGCTGGCGCTCAGGCCGCCCACATGCGCGACAGGCAGGCTCGCGATGCCGGTTCGAGGGCCGGTCGACAGGTCCAGGGCGAAGCTGCCGCCCTTGCCCAGGTTCACGCTGTCCTCGGACGGGGACACCTGGATGGTGTACGTCCCGGCCACGGTGGGCAGTGCGTGCATTGTTTCCTGACGGCCGATTCCACCGCATTCGACTCCGGCCATGCACAGGCTCTCGGACAGCACGACGCCATTGGGGTCCAGCAGCCTGGCGTCGAGATCGGGCTCCCACTGCGCAGCGAGGCAGCTGCCCAACAGCGGCAGGATGCATTTCGCCTGGCCGTTGATGGTGACCGTGGCACCGATGGGAACACCGAGGTCGGCCTGGGCGATGGAGAACGTATAGCTCCACAGACCATGACTCGCCACGCTGGCGGTGACCCTGCGATACGTCGGAAAGACGGTCGGCTGGTAGCTGCCCCCCTTGGCGCTGGCCACCAGCGCGTAGCCGTCGAGGAGCCCGGCGCCGATATCATTGTCCTTGCCGGCCGGGCCACGGTCCTGCGCCGTGGCTTCGAGCTTCTGCCGCAGGTCCGCTGGCGACAGGAGCGGATTCGCCTGTAGAGCCAGGGCGACGGTGCCGGAGACGAACGGCGTGGCCATGGAGGTGCCACTGTAGGTGACATAGGCGCTGACCGTGCCGGCCTTTGCAGCCGTGATGGTCAGTCCGGGTGCGCAGATGTCCGGCTTGACACGGTTGTCCAGCGTCGGTCCCCTGCTCGAAAACGGCGTCACGTAGATGCCGTCCGAATGGTTGGGCGCGCCGGCGGGAGCGGACCACTCCGCGCATGCCGCCACGGTGATGGCTTGCGCCGCGGCCCCGGGCGAGCCGACCGTGCCTGGCTCGTCGCCCGAATTGCCGGCCGCCACCACCACGACGGCACCGCTGCTCACCGCTGCATCGGCGGCCTGGCTCAGGGCGTCCTGTCCGTCTGACGGCGCGCCGGAGCCCAGGCTCATGGAAATGATCCTCACGCCCTGGGACATGCACCAGTCGATGCCGGCGATGACCTGGCTCTCGAGTCCAGAGCCGGACTGGTCGAGCACCTTGGCCGCGTAGATTGCTGCGCCGGGCGCCACGCCCTTGTAGGTGGCGGCGCCCGAGCTGCCCGTGCCGTCGCCAAAGGCGATCGACGCGACGTGGGTGCCGTGGCCGTGGTCGTCATATGCGCTACCCCGTCCATTGATGGCATCAAAGAACGGGATCGGTCGCGCATCCAGCTGCTCGTGGTTCGGATCGACGCCCGTGTCGACGATGCAACCCTTGATGCCGGCGCCGTCCACCCCGAAGCTGGCGCGTGCCGCGTCGGTGCCGAAGTCGGCGCGGGCGGCGTTGAGCTTGGTCGAAACGGTGAAGTCCTCCTCGATCCGCCGCACGCCAGGCTGCTGCGCCAGCGCCCTCACCTGGGCGGTCGTCATGGTGGCGGAGAAACCGCGGATGATCCTGAATTCGCTATGCAGAGTGAAAGCACCGACCGCCTGCCGCGCCGTGGCCGCAGTGCCCGGACCGCTGAACGTGACGACGACCCGGACGAGGTCACCGGGTCGTGCCGCCGCGATCTGCGCCTGCAGGTCATCGGAGATCCGGTCGTCGTCACGGTCGACGAGGCGGACCGAACGCGCTGCCTCCGTGCCGGGTGCCGACCGGTTTGAGTCGGGTAGCGGCGCGGCCGGAATGGACAAGGCGACAGCCGCCAGACAACCCAGTACAGCGCAATGGCGCATTTGGGGTTCTCCCCTTCTTGTTTGAGGCAATTCGGGCAGCGTGGATGCCGACGGCGAAAGTCAACATCCCCACCCAGCGTTTACAACGCGAAACTCGTTGCGGCTTGCGGAAGGGTCGCGCCGATATTTCAACCCGATATTCCAGTCACCGGCCACGCCTCACCACCTGACCTTGCCCCGGGGCTTATTAAGAAGTTATCCCATGTTCTCGAAGTCTAGGTTGCGAAGTGGCAAATTTCAGGCGGACTGTGTGCGAAATGGCACTTTTTCCTTCGATCCGGCGTGTGTCAAAGTAGTTGTCGCGTCCGCCGCTATGCTGCTTTCCGGTACGTGGGCTCCGCGGTTCGCTCCGGGTTCAGGTAGACCACCACCTGCGCCAAGTCCCAATCCCGGATTCCCGCCGACCAACGCTGTGGATGGCGCGCACGTGCCGCCTGGTACAACGCCGTACGTTGCGCCAGCAGGCGCGGCGCTTGTCCGCGGTGTCGCTGGATCGGCGTGACGTACTTCAGGCCGCTGTGGCGGTGCTCTTCGTTGTATCAGCACACGAACCGATGCACCCAGTCGCGCGCTTGCTGCAGGGATCGAACGGCCGATCAGGCCACAGCGGACAGTACTTGGCCGTACGGAACAGCGCTTCGGCGTAGGCGTTGTCATTGCTCACGCGTGGGTGGCTGTATGAGGGCTCCACGCCCAAGTACTCCATAGCCGCTCGCATCGTCGCTCCCTTCATGACGCTGCCATTGTCCGAGTGCAACACCAGCGGCCGGCCAGCGGTCTGCTCACGCAGGCAACCCAGCGCCAGCAGTTGGCTGGCATGCTCGACCGATCGGCCTCGTCGTACCGGACTTCGATTTCTCTTCGAATCTCGAGCGCTAACTCGACCGCGGCGGGCGTCATCATGGCGGTGACCAATCCACCGACCGCTTCGTCGATGGGTCCGCCCGCAATCGACTGGCAGCACGGTTCACCACGCGTTCCTTGCGCGCGATCGCAGACACACCACGCCTCCTGTCGCTCGCGCCGCGTTGGATACCGGAGACGGAAGTTTCTACCGCAAAGCCCGCAGACCGCGCGCCCCTGCAACAGGGCCGCGCGCTCTCCCGGCGGTGACGCTCGCGCTTTCGAAGCACATGCTTCCCGTCAGCGGTTCGCCGATAGTGCCGTCGGCCGTAGACGTAGGTGCCCGCATAGCGCGGATTGTTCAGCGTGCGGAGGGCGGTCGACGCAGTGAGCGGCTGGAAAGTGATCAGTTTCTCGTTGCGTATGCGGGGTGGAAACCGAAGGCCTTCATTCCGGAATACTTTCACTGTCCGGCTCGCAGAGCCTACCCGTGAGAACGTCTCGAAGAAATAGGCAATTACGTACCTGCCTGGCATCGTTGAGCATGACCTTCGCGGCCTCGCGTTCGGCGTGTCCGTCCGCGTTGGTCACCATGGCGCTCACCACCAGGCCATGGCGGTTGTCGCTCAGAGTATGACCCATATAGCGCAGCTCGCTGGCGGTCTTGCCCTTGCGGTACAGCTTGGCATCGCGATCGGTCTTGGACGCGTGCGTCTCGCTGCTGCGTTTGCGACCCCTGAAGTCGCCGCTATCGTCATCGCTGCCATCCTTGCGCACGAAGCTCTTGTGGCCTGCCCACGCCTGAATCAGATTGCCGTCCACGCTGAAGTGCTCGCCAGACAGCCAGTCCCTATTCTGCGCGATTGCCAGCACCTCGTTGAAGAACTCGATCACGGCATCGTGCTTGATCAGCCGTTCGCGGTTCTTGGTGAAGACCGTAGGCACCCAAACTCTGTCGTCCATCGCAGCCCGACGATTTGAGGCAGAGGACGTACGGTGCGCCTGCCGGCTGCTCAAGCGGCCAGTCTCCCCAAGCCGGATCTCGGATACGATCGTCGACGAAGCCTGCAGCTGGAGCGCAGATCTCATCGTGATGGGCACGCACGGCCGGCGCGGCCATCGCAGGCCCCAGGATAAAGGAGGTTTCATGAGTGGGATGCGTGCCGCTGCGATGACTGCATTGGCTTTCACATCCAGGCTCTGGTCAAACTGGGGACCACGCGTGCCGAATCGGAGGGAGTGCTCAGAACGGCCGTGTATATGGGGGCGGACCATCGATGATGTACGCCACGCACGCGCTCGCGGCCTTTGAGGAGTTTTCGTCCTGAAGCAAATGTCGACCACATCCGTCGACCGACGAACATAGACACTGTGGCAGTTGAGAACTTCGGCGATACTGTCTGACCTATGGCGGCCGCCGCAATCTAAGTTCTTGGGGAACGTTGGCGGTGCCACCATGGCGTTGCTATCGCCAGAAAGCGACATGCGTCGCCTGATGGCCCCGCCCAAACTGAGATGGGACTCGCAGTGAAGAAGCACGCCTCTGCCCTTGTACTGGCTGTTATCGCAGGTATGCCGCGCACAACCTGCTGATAACAAACGCCAGGCGGAAGTGGCCAGGCGCGGTACTCAGCGCGTCGTAGCAAGGGATGCATCGGATGCCGCGCAGGTTCGGTTGGTACGAGAACACCTACAGCTCATCCAGAAGCAGTTCAAGGCAGGCGATTTCTCAGGCCCTTCGCACGTACACGGCGATGAGATGCAGGGCATTGCCCAACTCAAGGCAGCGAAGCCAGGCCAAATCTCCATTACATACATGGACATCGCAAGGGGCGGCGAGCTATCTTTTCGTACGACTGAGCCCAGCCTTGTGTCTGCCCTTCATGCTTGGTTCGATGCGCAACTCTCCGACCACGGCGCAGACGCGATAAAAGGCCACGCGCACCATCATAGCGGCCATTCCCACGACTGACGGGGCCAGAATACCTTCACCGTCGCTGGGCGAATTGCGCGGCGAAAATCAGGCAGATAGTCACACTACTGAACACTGCTCCACCATAGAACGTAAAGGCGGCTCCGAACCTGTCCCACAACCAACCAGCGAGCGTGCTAGCTACCAGGAGTGCCAGGCCACTTGCAAGGTTGAAGACCCCAAACGCCGTACCCCTGAGGTCTGCCGGCGCAGCATTCGCCACCATAGTCGCCAGAAGCCCCTGTGTCATTCCCATATGCAGGCCCCAGAGCATAACTCCGCAGAGCGCGACCGACCAGTGCGTGCCAATCGCAAGTACGACATCGGCTGCAATCAGCACAACCAGCCCCCACGCCAGAAGCTTCACATGGCTGTATTCATCTGCCAGTTTCCCAAATGGATAGGCCGAGACGGCATACACCACGTTCATCGCGACCAGGACCAGCGGAGTCAAAAAAAGGCGAAGGCCCGCTTGCTGAGCCCGCAACACCAAGAATGCTTCGCTGAACCGTGCCAACGTGAATACCGCACCGACGGCAACCACACTCCAGTAGGCAAAACTCAACCGCGCGAGATTCTTCCGTCGCATGGGGTTCACCCGCTTTGCGGATTCGTGCAACTCTGGCTCTTGCACCCCGAACATGAGCAACACGACCGACAGAATACCCGGGAAGACCGCAACCCAAAAGACGGCCCGGAAATCGTCCGCCCAGAGGTACATCAGGCCAATTGCAATCAGGGGCCCCAAGAACGCGCCTACTGTATCCAGTGACTGCCGAAGTCCAAAGGCGGCACCACGAAGATGACGTGGTGCAATATCGGCAACCAGCGCATCACGCGGTGCACCACGAATGCCTTTGCCAATGCGGTCGGCAACGCGCGCTCCAAATACAGTGCCGACGCCGGTGGCCGTTGCAAAGAACGGTTTCGACAATGCTGCCAGCGCATAGCCAACTACGGCCAGGCCCTTACGCTTCCCCAAATAATCACTCAGGATGCCGGAAAAGACTTTCACAATCAGGGCGGTTGCCTCCGCCACACCTTCTATCAATCCGACCGCCAGTGCGCTGGCTCCCAGCGTGGTGACCATGAAGACGGGCAGCAGGCTATGGATGATTTCCGAAGACACATCCATCAACAGACTCACGAAGCCCAGCATCCAAATGCTGGTGGGAAGCTTGCGCAGCGCACTGGTGAGAGCAGCCATTGCCTCGGTTTCTGTTCATTGTTGATGCCCGTTGACGCTCGGCATCAGTTCTTCATTAGGCCTTCGGTGGGCGCTCAATACCCAGGCAGCCGTCCAGGCCCTAGAGCAAGTGGCTTCCAGACCAATATCACATCGACGGTCCATTGCCCCATCCCGATGGCGACCGAAGTCCTTCACCTCTGAAATAGTAGATGCCGTAAGCGCTCGACACCAACGCAGCTGCGGGCCGGCGGCAAAAAATGACCGCGTCAATCGACTGCGGCATTGCTTGTGCGACAGGAGAGCTACGAAGTCAGCTGACGCCACACAGGAGCTTCCGAGAGACGGCTGCGGCCCGTGAGCTTCGTCTGCCAGATTGCGACGTGGCCGGCATCTGCAAAGTGCGTGGCGAGCAATATATTCAGCACGGCGACTGGCTCTGGACAGGTGATTCTCCCCGTTGGAGGCGTAATGCAGCCTCAAGCCCTTTCGGCGGGTGCTGATTTTTTCCGACCGGTCAACCTTGCGAAGACGAGAAATGCGAGGGGAGCCAGTACGAGGCCATAGCTGAGCCAGATGCCGTACACACCCTCTGGTCCGAAAGGCTCGGTCACTTCATGCCAATATTCGTTGTCAACTAACGGTAGCGCACCAGCTTCCGAAAACTCGTGAACTGCGTAAATGGCCAACTGAATGCAAAACAGCACCATGAAGATGGCCGTAACCTGGAAGAACAGCGACAAATTGACCCTCCGCCCGTACTTGGTCCATGTCCATGCCAGTGCGCCGGCGCAAGTCACGCCGAGCGCGCCGCCCAAGGCCAGGTGACCAGTTGCCGCACCGGCGGAAAGGGAGGCAATCATGGTCGCGGCCTCGATGCCTTCGCGCCCGACCATCAGCAGCATGAAGGCAAACACGGCCAGCCACGGCCCAACCGTCTTCTCATCGGGGACACTGGAGAGCCGGTTGCGAATCTCGCCGGCTATCGCCTTGCCATGCTTGAGCATGTGCCAGGTGCAGGAGACCACCAGGATACCGGCCAGCAGGGCCAGCCACGCTTCGGCGACGGGACTCATCCCACCCATGCGGAACAGCACTAGACCGAGCACCGCAGAGAGTAGTAAGGCGGCGAAAATGCCCGCCTTCGCCGCACTGACCAAATGCTGGCGCCCTGCCTTATGAAGGAACGCGAGCGTAATGGCGGCAATGAGAAATGCCTCCACGCCCTCACGAAACGTCACCATGAGCATTGAGAACATCACATCCCCGCACGTCAAATTATGCAAATACGAATGATAACTATTCTAGGACGCGTTTGCGAAATATGTCGAAAGGCGTGTGCGACATTGGGTAACAGATGGAATTGCCTGCAAGGCGTTGATGGAAGACGAAGCCCAAAGCCTCCCCCCGCCGCAATAGCCAAAGTGACCGCACACATAACGGGGCGACACGGGATTCAGCGCTCGGGAACGCTTACCGTCCGCCGATTCTCAGCACAAGCGTCGCGGGGCCCTCCTTGCCGCGCGCCAGTTCAGATTGCGCCATTATCTTCTCCTTGCTGGCCACCATGGTCGGTAGGAAAAGTTCAGGAAATTATGCAAACCATTGCTACTCAACTCGCGCGATCCCGCCCGAACACGGCGGTGTCGGCCGTCTAGATGGCGCTTCGCCTACTCTGCCGGTGTGAGCACCAAGTCATGGCGATTAATTGCATTGTCGCTGGATCCTAGAGCCTCGGACGCGGCCTGCGAATGCCCCGACTCATGAGTAATTGCGTTTTGACTGGCATTCAGGAGGCCTCAGCTTCGCTCCCCCTTCTGTATGCCTCTGTCCATCCTGACCTGGAAGCGGTGGCCCATCGCTTCGGCGATCGCCGGGAGCGCCGCAATCACGATGGCGCGCCGTTGAGCTGATGCCCGCCATGCTTGGAGACGACCAAGGCATCAGTGCCCAAGTCGGCCCCAAGGCGTGCGCCATCGAGGACGTCTTTCGGGGTCAGCTTGCTGCCCCAGAGCGGCCCCTCCCTCGATAGTTCGCACTGACCTTGCCTTGATCCATATCAACCACAGCGCTCGGCAAGAGACGATGCTTGAGATGGAACACACATGCTCCCATGTTCTCGCCCAACTACGATCCGTTGACCGGCCATCTGGCGGTCGACGTCTTTGCGCCGCTACTGTGCGAAGAATCGCCGCCGCGGTGCCGGGAGTTGCACCATGACCCAGCCTGACCCACCCATAAAACTCGTCCCTTGCGAAGTCTGCATGAAGGAAGTACCGAAGTCCGAGGCGATCGTCCCCGAGGCATGCGACTACGTCGCCTACTTCTGTGGTTTGGAATGCTATGCGCAGTGGCGCCGTCAGTTACGAGAGACAGTCGCGCAGGGGGAGACTGCACCGCCTCCCGTCGATCCGCCGGCGTGAGAAGGCTCAAGGCGACTTCCGGACGCTGACGTGAGCCCCATACTAAACCATGCGGCATAGTGGTGCCGGTTTGGGGATGCTGGCCCGATGAAGTCGGCGGCACCTGGGGATCGAAACGCACGCATCCCACCTATTCCCACGCGAACTCTTTTCCCCTGGGCATTGGAACCATAGATACATGCCAGCACTGCAATTCACACGAGGATCCCGCGAGCCCAGATCCGTGAAGGTACCCCCGCCAGATCGAAGACCTATGACCTCGACCGCGAATCGCTGCGCGAGCAACGTAATCTGTGTGAGTTAGGTGTTGCGGAAGCAAGCGTAGGCTCCCACGGAGGACAGGAAAATGAGACCTTCTTAGTTCCTACGTTCTTAGGAGCCGTTTTGCGAGTATTGCTTTAAGGTCTCGCCGGGTGTCGCTTATGATGTGTATGTAAATGGTGTCGTTTGCAATCTGGTAGATGATTCTGTTCATGCCGCTGATGACTTGATAGTATTTCGTTGGTTGGAAATCTATCAACTCGGGTGGGTTGCTGCCCTTCAGTGGGAAATCTTCTACCTGCTTGATTGATTGTTGAATCTTGTTTCTGGTCTCAAGCCAAGTCTTGTTGCCAAATTTATTAATGATGTACCGTCGCAAGTCTTGCAAGTCGGACTTGGCAGGCCCGAGAATTACAGACTTCATTCGATCCCTTCCTCCCTGTCCATCCGCTCCAGTTCGGCAAACACTTCGTCCGTCGGGGTGAAGTTGCCCGTCTCGATGTCATTCTGACCCATCGCCAGAATCTTCAGAAGGGCAACCGTCTGTTGCATGTCCTCATAGGATTGGGCATCCTGCACGACTACCTTTGCCTCGCCGTTCTGTGTGATCAGCATGGGCTCGCCGCTCTCGGTGATGTCCCGGACAATTTCTGCTGCGTGGCTTTTCAGGTAGCTTATGGGCTTGACCTGACTCGGTTTCATATCCCGCTCCTTAGGCGTGAGACTTCCGGTCCAAATATAGACCCGAATTCAGTCTGCGTCCAGCGCAAGGAATTTCCTGTGCTATGCAGTGGCGCATAGGGCAGGCACTCGATGCATGTCCTCGGTGAGGAGCCGACTCTACCAGTGGGCGCCAGACCTAGCTCAGACAGTCGCGTAAAGTTTTCCGCCTCGTATAGGGCAGGCGCCAATAGTCCACTCCTTAGACGCTCGACGTTACCTAAACTGCATTGCCGCCCGGCTTGGGCGAGGAAGGAGTGCGTTTTTAATCACGCACAGATATGCGGACGTTCTTCGACCAGTACAGTCATCCCGAGAACAGACATGACGCATGTCCATGTCGATGATCTGCCGGCTGTAACGCAGCGTTGAATGACCGCTGTACTTCAGGAGTTGACGCCGGAGCCGTACTGGGGCGAACGACGGCAGCGGGTCGCAAGGCGTCATCTCGGGCGTGGGCAGTATTGGAGGGCACTCCGCTGAATCGTCGTTCGATGCGAGGAGAGGGTGGTGTCGCATCGCCTGTTCCAGGTCGAGCCGATTTACCAACCGCTTCCGCTTGATGTTCAGGGGCACCTTGGCGGGCCGCGGCGGCTCGCCGTGCAGCGTCCGGGGGGGGGCCGCGAAACGTCGGTTGTCGCGCAACGCCTGCACCTCGGCCGCAATGGCCAGTGTCCGGCCCAGCCGCTTGTTGTCGACCATCGCGCCTTGGTCCACCTCGGCAAAGCGGTCGTAGGTGGTGTAGGGGAGGGAGGCGAGGCGCCAGTCACTCACAATTCGACATGGCCATCGGGATACTCAGCCACCTCGATGTCTTCCAGCAGGTACAGCACCTTGGCATACCCCAATGTGAGGCTCTGTGACACCTTGCGCCACTCCAGCTACTTGAGATCCGTGCCAGATCATCGAACGCGGGCCAGCCAAACAGTAAAGTGCTTGAATGTCGAGGTTTTGCTCAAATGTCGTACGGCCGGCCATTTTCAGATGTCGGCGCGGTCGTGCAGTTTGTGGCGAAGCTGCGTCTTTGCCGGGGGCCGGCAGGGCGGTGGCTGGCCGGAAGCGGTCGAGCGCCATTCAGGGTGCGCGCACGATACCTGCCGATCGATGCCTTCCTTGAAGGATTCGAGATCTCCGAGCAGACCGAGATCTGAGGCCGTCGGCGGCGGCGCCCCGGCATCGCGCTGAGGTGACCGTCTCGAGGGCGGCTATGTGGCGCACGGTCGAACTCGCAGGCCCGGCCATGAGCAGTCGTCTGACAGCTTGGTGAATACAGTCGAACTCGCCAGGGCGTTCACCCAGAAGGTCAGCCGAATTACGCGCCCACCTGCTTGGCGAGCTCTTGAAAGTGCGCCCCGAGCGCATCGACGAGGGCGGAAACGAGCGCCGTCTTGAGCCGTCCTTTCATGCTCACCGCGAAGAATTCGACCGGCACCACTGGCTCTACGAGTGTGTGCACCGTCACGTTGTAGCGTGCGCACGCAGGCACCACGAATCCGGGTAGGGCGGCCATTCCGTGGCCCGCCTCTACCATCGAGATCATGGCCTGGATGTTCTGGAGTGCGGCGGTCCGTCGCGGGGTGATTTCGAGGGCGCGAAGCTGCGTGTCCACGAGCTTCTGGATCGGGTTGTTATTCGGGAGCACGATGAGCTCCTGGTCGTCCAGGGCCGACCACTTCACCTTGCGCCCCGTTTCGAATCCGCGCCCGCGTGTCCTGGAATCCTTCGCCTTGGCCCTGACCAGCACCATGTCGAAACGGGCGAGCAACTGCCGGTCGATGCCCGTGGCCGGCCGGAAGAAAGCACCAAGACCGACGTCAAGTTCTCCCGCTTCGATCCCCAACAGGATCTCGCGTCGGTCGAGGTCGCTGATCGAGACGCGGACTGCGGGGTGCGTCTCATGGAACGCCTGCAACCACAGGGGAATCACGCTCGATGCAATCAGCGGCGTCGCCGCAAGGGAGATTCGTTGCTCCGCTTCCGCAGAAAGTCGCCCGACGTTGGATGTGGCGGCTTCCCAGTCCGCCATCATGCGGCGCGCGGTCGGCAGCAGTGATTCGCCTGCAGGCGTGAGTCGCACGCTCCGCGTCGTGCGATCGAACAGCCTTGCGCCGACCTGCGCCTCGAGGTCCTTGAGCATGAGGCTTAGGCCTGCCTGCGTCACGAAGATTTCCTCCGCCGCGCGCGTGAAGCTTCCTAGCCGGGCGATGGCCAGAAACGCCTGCAGTTGCCGAGTGCTGACGTTCATTTCGTTTACTAATGAATTGATTTGATAGTTTAACTTCCAAAATCTTTGTGCGTGCGATGAAATTGACCTCCATCAACCCGCAAAAGGAGCATCCAACATGACGCCGCCCCTCCAAAGAATCCTCATTGCCGGTGCCGGCATTGGTGGTCTGTGCTGCGCACTCGCGCTGATCCAGCGCGGCTTCCGCGTCACCGTCCTGGAGCAGGCGCCGCAGCTCGGCGAAGTCGGGGCCGGATTCCAAGTCAGCGCCAACGGCGTCCGTTGCCTGGCCGACCTGGGCTTGGCATCGGAGCTGAAGGACATCGCCACCGAGGCGGGCGGCAAGCAGGTGCGCCTGTGGAGTACCGGCCAGACATGGAAGCTGTTCGATCTCGGTGCCGAGTCGGTGCGCAAGTACGGCTTCCCCTACTACATGATCTACCGGCCGGACCTGCATGGTCTGATGGAATGTCACGTGAGACGGTTGCAACCGGACGCGATCCGGCTGGGCGCGAAGGTGGTCGGCGTCGAACAGAACGACGTCGGTGTCGAGGTGGAGCTCGAAGGCGGCGAGCGGATTCACGGTGACATCCTCATCGGCGCCGATGGCGTGCACTCGCGCGTGCGCCGCGCCCTGTTCGGAGCGGGCGACGCGCAGTTCACCGGCTGTGTCGCCTGGCGCGGTCTCATTCCGCGCGAGAAGATTCCGCGCCATCTTCAGGCTAACGTTGGTACCAACTGGATCGGTCCCGGTGCGCACGTCATCCACTACCCGCTTCGCAATGGCGAACTCATGAACTTCGTGGGCATCGTCGAGCGCACGGACTGGCAGGTCGAGTCCTGGACGGAACGCGGCAGCATCGAGGAATGCCTGAAGGACTTCGAGCGCTGGCACAACGACGTGCAGGCGTTGATCCAGGGGATCCAGCAGCCGTACAAGTGGGCGCTTCTCAGCCGGCAGCCCATGGACCGATGGACCGTCGGCCGTTCCACTCTCCTGGGCGACGCCTGCCATCCCACGCTGCCCTTCCTTGCACAAGGCGCGGTGATGGCTCTGGAGGACGGCATCGTGCTTGCACGCTGCCTGGCGGCGAACGCCGAACACCCGGAAGCGGCCCTGGCCCGGTACGAGGCCCTGCGGCTGGAACGCACCTCGCGCATCGTGCTGGGCTCGGCGGCGAACGCGACGCGCTTCCACAACCCGCTGCTGGCGGACCCGGTGGAGGCCAGCCGCTACGTGGACGCCGAGTGGAGCGAGCAGCATGTACGCGAGCGCTACGAATGGCTGTTCAGCTACGACGCCACCGCGGTCGACGTGTCCGTCGGTCACCCCACTGCGACGCAGACCTAAGAACCCAGTCAGGACCTCAAGATGAAACAGACCCAACCCTTGCACGACCTCCTGCACGACCTGGTGCACGCCTTCCAGATCCTGGCCATGGATGGACAAGGCAGTGGCGTCTCCGGACACCTCACAGCGCGCTTGCCCGGTGCGCGTACGTTCTGGAGCATTCCGTACGGATACGGATTCGAGGAGGCGACGGCGGATGCATTGATCGAGTCCGACTTCGACCTGCGCACCGTGACCGGGACGTTGCCATGCAACCCGACTCTCAATATCCACACCGAGATCTACAATGCGCGCCCTGAGGTGTGCTGCATTCTGCACACGCATTCCGAAGCTTCCCTGGCCCTGGGCGTGATCGGCAGCAACCTCGAGCCGGTGACGCAGAGCGGCGCGCTGTTCTACGAGGACATCGTGCTGTTCGACGAGTTCGAGGGCATTGTCCTCGACAAGAAGGAGGGCGCCAGCATCGCATCCCGGCTGGGCCCGAACCGGGCGATCCTGCTGCGCAACCACGGGTCCGTGGTCGTGGGCAATTCGATTGCCGACGCCACGATCGCCGCGACCGTCCTCGAATTCGCCGCGCGGGTGCAACTGAAAGCCATGTCCGCAGGCACGCCCAAGTTGTTGCCGACCGCCGAAGCGCGGCAGACCAAGTCCTTCCTGCAGCGCCCCGACGTCGTCGATCTGCGGTGGCAACTGCTGGTGCGACAGGCGCGCAGGCACAACCCGAACTTCTCGTACGAGCGAACCGTTTGAAGAGCATGCAATCCCCTTCTCCCCCCAAAGTCCTGATGCTGCTGACGTCGGACTTCGTCAAGAGCCGCTACGAAGCACTCCGCTCCCGCGCCCCGGGCCTGCACGTGATCACCGACATCGAAGGCGCCTCTGATCCCGACGTCACTGCGCTGTTCGCCTTTAAGCTGCCTGCCGGCATCGCACCGCGCCTTCCCAACCTGCGCCTGGCAGCCTCGGTGGGCGCCGGTGCGGACGGCATCCTCTCGGCCCCGGACCTGCCGCCCCATGTGAAGGTCACGCGCGCCGTCGAACCGGGCCTCGGGTTCAGCATGGCGCAGTTCGTGAGCCTGCAGATCCTGCGGCACTTCCGCTCGCTGCCGGCGATGGAGCGACAGCACGCGGCGGGTGAATGGAAGCGGATGGCCGTCCTCGACGCCAGCCAGCTCACCGTTGGCATCATGGGGCTCGGTTCCATCGGCTCCGTCGTCGCCGACGCACTTTTGGCCCTCGGATTCAGGGTCATCGCGTGGACGCGCACGTCGGCGCGAAAAGCGCGCGTTCCCGTCTTCGTCGGCGAGAGCCAGAAGGACGACTTCCTCGCGCAATCGAACTACCTCGTCTGCCTACTGCCTTTCACGGCGGAGACGAAGGGCACCCTGGACCACGCCAGCCTGCGCAAGTTGCCCAAGGACAGCTTCGTGGTGAACGTGGCGCGCGGCGGCATCGTCGTGGAGGACGACCTGCTAGCCCTCGTCGACGAGGGACATCTCGCCGGCGCGGCGCTCGACGTGTTCGCGTCGGAGCCGCTGCCCGCCAGCAGCCCCTTCTGGCACCACGAGCGGATCCTGGTCACGCCCCACGTCGCCGCGCAGCCGACGGTCGGCCCCGTCGTGGAGCAGTTCCTGGAGAACCTGCAGCGCCTCGCGCAGGGCCAGCCTTTGCTCAACCAGGTCGACAGAAGCGTCGGTTACTAGCCGGCGCTCATCCCACACCCAATTCAGGAGACAAAGAAGTGAAGATCATCGAAAAGCTGCTTGCCTGCGGCGCACTCGCCGTCGCAGCCACCGTCGTGCCCACAGCGGGCATGTCCGCGGATGCTTACCCCTCCAAGCCAATCAAGCTGGTCCTGCCGTTCGCGGCCGGGGGCCAGTCCGATGTCGTCGCCCGCATCGCTGCGGAGCGCCTTACGTCCGCCCTGGGCCAACCGCTGGTTGTCGAGAACGTCGGAGGCGCCGGCGGCATGATCGCGGCCTCCAAGGTGGCGCGATCGCCCGCGGACGGCTACACCCTCTTTCTCCCGAATGCCAGCACGTTGACCATCGCGCCCCACCTGCAACCGGGCTCCGGCGTCACGCCCTCGTCGTTCGCGCCGATCGCCACCGTGAGCCAGTTTCCGCTGGTGCTGGTCGTGAACAGCAACTCTCCCTACAAGTCGCTGGCGGATGTGATCGCAGCGGCCAAGAGCAAGCCTGGCAAGCTGAGCTTCGCCTCGCCGGGCGTCGGCACGACGCCGCATCTTGCCGGTGAAACCTTCAGCCAGGAAGCAGGCATCACGATCACCACCGTGCCCTACAAGGGCGGCGCGCCCGCGCTCAACGACCTGCTCGCCGGCCAGGTCGATCTCTACTTCGAGGCACCTGCGACGATCGTTCCGCAGATCCAGGCGGGCAAGCTGCGCGCACTGGCTGTCACGGGCAAAAAGCGCATGGCGGCGCTTCCCAACGTGCCCACGGTTGCGGAGCAAGGCTTCCCCAAGCTCACCCTGGAGAGTTGGGCTGCACTCGTCGCCCCGAAGGGGACGCCCCCAGCCATCATCGAGCGTCTGCGCACTGAAATCGAGAAGGTGGTGAAGAGCCAGGACTTCACGCGCAAGCTGGAGGAGCGGGGATTCGAGCCGCTCTCCACGAGCCCGGCAGAACTCGCACGCATGATCAATGAGGAGAGCGTGCGCTGGGGGCAGATCATCAAGGAACGTCGCATCACGGTGAATTGATCGCTGCCTTTGCAAGGCAAGCGCGCATGGCCCATGGATGACATCAAATATCAAAGCGGCTCCGGCAACGAGTTCGCGAGCGAGGCCGCGCCCGGAGCGCAACGAGATGCCTCTGCCTTACTCACCGTGCGATCGTTCGTGCTTCACTGCCGTGCATGCGAGCGTGGTTCGAGCCCGTCGGTCGCTCGACCTGCGGCCCTCGCACACTCAAGGGCAACGCTGAACAAGCCTCTGAATTGACGCTTGGCCGGTTGATGAAAGGGTATTTCGCTGTGGAAGCGACTGTTATTCGCGTCTTCCTGCCCTTGCGGGCTATAAAAGCGGGCGATTTGCCCGCTTTTGGCCCATTACGGGCGCACCTGTGCCATCAGCCGCGTTCGGCACAGGTACACATTAGCCAGCGCCAGCGCGACGAAGGCGCGATTGGCGTTCTTCGCCAGGCCGCGATAGCGCACCTTCGTGAAGCCCCACAACCGCTTCACAATACCGAATACGTGCTCAACCCGTGCCCGGATTTTCGACTTGTTGCGATTCTTCCTGCGCGCCACTTCGTCGACCTGGTCGGCACGACGCGTGCGCTTGTTGGTAAAGTCGCGAGCCTTTGGCGCCTTGCTGTTAATCAGCTCCTTCTGGCTCGCATAGGCGCTGTCGCCATAGACCCGTTGCTCCCGACCATGCAGCAGTTGTGGCAGCGGATGCTTGTCATGCACGTTGGCCGCTGTGACGACGGCGCTATGGGCCAGGCCGCTCTGGCTATCTACGCCAATGTGTGGATCCGCAGCATGCGCTCAAGGCCGATCGGCGGACGGCCGTTGCCGCGTTTCGGGTAGTACGGCTCGACCACCGCGCACAGATCGACCCAAGGCACGATCGTATTCATCGTTTCGAGAAACTCTTCACGCCTCGTGCGTTTGCGGCGTGCCTCGAATCCCGCGCCCTGATCGGCCGCCACTGCCAGCGTCATCTGCTTCATCGCCTGGTTCTGCCTTTCCCGTCGAATGTCCCGTCTATAACGCTTAGCGTCCGTCAGCGGTGGACTTATTCAGCTTTGCCCAAGCAAATCTATGCAGCCGGAGGCAGCTATCGGCCAACAACGGTCAACCGAAAGTCAGCCAGAAGATGTCCGGGTTCGTTCCGATTCCCGCCATTCAGTGGCCCCGCACGTGAATACGGCACGTGACCCAAAAAAAACGTCCATTCCGTAGGCGGCTTGCTCAAGAGCCCCCGGATATCTCACTTTCCAGCCGTCGCATCCGCGCCTGTATCGTCGCCGCAAGTTCCATCAGTGGCTCTGCCAAAGCAGCCTCGACAGCCCCGGCATCCTCTTGGGTCGATACACTCACATTTAAGGCATGGACTTCATAGCCGCCGATGTGTAATGGCGTCGCCATCGCAATGACCTGAGGCTGCCATGAAGCAACACAGTAGCCCTTTTCTCGCACCGAAAGGACTGCGACCTCGATTTCCCGACGCAAGCTCCGCCAGCCGCGGCCCTGGTGTTTTTCAGCGAGAGCCAACAACATCGCGCTGAACGCGTCAGGTGCAAGCGTCGCAAGGTAGGCACGGCCCAGCGACGTCAATGCCATCGGGATACGCTGCCCGCTCACCACCGTTCGTAACGACTGTCGCCGGTTGTAGCGAAACGACTCGAGATAGACCATCTCATCCCCGTCGGGCGCCGCCAGGCCGACGTTAATCTTGTGGCGCATTGCGACCTCAACCATCATTGGCGCTGCGACTTTGAGGACCTGCGAGCTGTCTCGCATGGCGTGTGCCATGCTGAGCACCGGCACAGCAAGGCGATATGCTCGAAACTGCGGAATGTATTCGAGCATACCTGTCTCAATCAACGACTGCGTCAGCCGGCTGACGGTCGACCGGGACAAACCGGTGCGCTCCGCAATCTCACTGTTGCCTAGCATTGAGGAACCGGCGCGGAAGGCGCGCAGTACGGCAATGCCACGTTCGAGCGAGCGATTCGGCGTTGCCTTGCCCTGACCTGGTTTTATCCGTTCAATGCTGAGAATGCTGTTTGACATAAAAGCTTCCAAGGCTCGTCAGACCGTCCGGACGGTAGCTGGCATGACTCCTGGGAATGCTACTCGATGCGGATCTCCTTGTCCTTCACCACCTGCTTCCACCGGCCGGCCTCTTGCTCGGCGACCGCGCGTAGGTCCTGAGGTGAGCCGATTACTCCCACCACGCCTTCGCGCGCCAGCCGGTCACGAAATGCACCGGAGGCTAACGCTTGCACGATAGCCCGATGCAGCGCAGTGACGACATCGGGCGGCGTCCCCTTTGGCGAGAAGACACCGTACCAAACCTCGGCACTGTAGCCTTTGACAGCAGCCTCCGCCACCGCAGGAACATCGGGAAAAATTGGGGAACGCGTGGACGAAGTTACTGCGCGTGCTCGCACTCGACCGTCGCGGATTAATGTTGCAGCGCTAGCCATCGTCGCGAACGCAACATCAATATGGCCGGCCAACAGATCGGAAAATGGGGCGCAGAGCCACCGTATAGCACGTGCACAAGCCGGATGCCTGCCATGGATTGGAAATAGTCGGCTGCCAAGTGGACGGACGTGCCGTTGCCCGCAGCTTCCCCGGATTCGCTTTGGCTTCACGCAACAAGTCCGCTGCCGATCGGATCTTCTGTCGTTGCGCACCAGCACCCCGTTCGGCGCCCGGCCGAGAGCGCGACAGGTTCGAAGGCCTGGATGCCACCGCACGGGAGCTTGATGCCGATGCTGGCAACGATGGAAAACGCACTGGTGGTGAGCAACAGCGTATGGCCATCCGACGGACTCTTACTCACCACGTCGCTGCCCATGATCGAACCGGCTCCCGGCTTGTTCTCAACGATAAAAGGCTTGCCGAGGCTACGCGAAAGTTCATCGCCCAGCGAGCGTGCTATCACATCAGTGCCACCGCCGGCCGGAAACGGAACAATCACGCGAACCGGTCGCGCTGGATACGATTCCGCACGCGCTCCTATGGACAAAACAGACAATGCGGCAACTAGTACGACGTGTAGCAAGCTGCCTAATGGGTTGATCCTTTGCATGATACTGGTGTAGTCGAGAAAAATGCCGGGCCCTTCACGCAAAGAGTTCGCAGATACTTTCGGATTCTACATGCCAAATACGCCCTGCCAGCCGACGTGCGGCTTCAACGCCCACAATCGGGGACGCCAGTTCCATCAGCTTGCCGTCGAGATCCGCGTCCGACAACGGATCCTCGGGATCGCCCTTCCGATTTTGCTGAAGGTAGTCGGCTTTGGCGCCGTCCAAGGTTTCGATCTCCACCCTGGCTGCGCGCTTGCCAGGAAACCATTCATCGATTTCCGGATCGACCACGATTGTCATGCAATCCATTAGCCGGCGCGTCTCATCGTCCCGCAGCCGCTCCGGTGTGTAGGCCGGCAGGCGTACGCTGCCATGTACCAGTGCGGTAGCGACGATGTACTTGAGGCTGAACTTGGCCTCGTTCTCCGTCTGGGGATCGAGGTAACAGGCGATCTCCAATGCAGGACGGTAGGTAGCAACGTGAATGTGCCGGATCTGCGAGGTGTCAATGCCAAGCTTCGCTTTCAGGGCGAGTGCGCCGTCAATTGCCGCAAAGGTGTGGCCACAGCCGATATGGTTCTTGAAGGTTAGTCGGCAGATATGGAAATCCGTGCCCAGTGTCGCGGCCAACGCGCCCCATTCCGGGCCGTCAGACATGGCACGGCCAAGTCCCGTCTCGCCGTCAAGCACATCCAGCGAACCCGTGATACCGGCAACGGCAGCACGGGCAGCCAGCACGCCTCCCTCTGCCGCGCGGCCCACGTGCAGAGGCTTGGACATCGAGTCCATGCGGAATGCCTGCTGCAGTCCGGCGGCGAAGGTTGCCGCGGTTGCCAGCGCGTGCGCAAGCTGCTCCTCGGTCGCGCCATAGATAAACGCGGCCGCTGCCGCCGCGCCGAAGGTACCAACGGTAGCGGTGCTATGCCAGTAGCGATAATGCGCGCGGCCCAGTACGACGCCAATGCGGGTCGACACTTCATAGCCAACCACGATACCCTTCAGCAGCAGCTCACCGGCGGCGCCTACGTCCTGCGCGGCAGCGATCGCGGCGGCAATGGTCGGAGCACCGGGGTGATACATCGCGTCGCGAAAGCTGTCGTCGATTTCGGCAGCGTGAGCGGCGGCGCCATTGAGCAACGCCGCAACGCGCGCCGTGACATGTTGCCCCCCAGGCAGCGTGGCGTTGCCCCGGCCGAACTCCTCTTCCAGCGCACCTCGAAGTCGCTGTACCGCCTCCGCGTCAAGGCCCGGGAACAGTGCTGCATGCCAGTCGATCAGCGCGCGCTTCGCATGGTGAAGTACCTCGACGGGTAGCGGTCCAGCTTTTACGGTGCTGAAGAATGGCCCAAAAGCCTCTGTTGCGTACATGGATTCTCCTTTCTGCCGGCCCTGGCCGGCTTATGTCAATGTCTGAGCGCGCTGCCGCAGCCACGCGTTCAGCATCGTGTTGACTTGTTGGTGGGCCTCGTATTGCACCCAATGCCCGGCGTGCGGAACTAAGTGGACGCTGACTGGGTGAGTTCCTGCTGGCGCCCCTTCGCGAGCGTTACGGGCGACTTCAGCGAGCGATTCAGGTGACATGGTCACGTCCTTCTCGCCCCAGATCATCAGTATTGGTCCGGCAAAGCGGGCAAGGGCGTCCTGCAACCCACCGGCACGCGAAATCGGCTTGCTGCGGAAGCGCGTCGCACGGCAAGCCTCGGTATGGATAGTCACGGCTTCGCCATCAATCTCCGCTGGTTCGGCAATCATGAATGCCGCCAAGTTGTGGCGCATTGCATTGGCCAGTGCCGCAGGGCTTTCACAACGGCGCCAGTCGACGAGCGCCTGTGTCATGCGTCGTGGCCCGCCATGGCCAGCCGGCCCGATCAGCGCCAGACGATCGACGGTCACCTGAACCAGGCCCGCATGGGTTGCTAGGTGCGCCGCCACCAGCGCCCCAAACGAGAAGCCCACCAGGTCGACGCAATCTAGCTGCAACTGAGCCAGCGAGCGGGCCAGGACATCGACGAAGCCAGACAAATCCGAGCATGGTGCGGGCGCAGCCTCGCCAAAACCCGGCATGTCGGGCACCAGTAGCCGGCGTGTCCGGGAAAGCGGTTCGATATTGCGCGCCCAATGCTGCCAGTTTCCGTGACCGCCGTGGAGCATGACGGTAGTCGGTCCGGCCCCAAAGCTTCGCCAGACGACCTCGCAGCCGTCCACAGAAGTCACCAGCGCACTCTCCCGCTCACCGCGCATGCCGTTGCCTCTTTAGCGATTGCCGCCGTCGGTCAGTATCGCCACGCCGTCGGCGGCCACAACGCCCTGCCCTTCCGGTAGCACGAACACAGGATTGATCTCGGCCTCAATCAGCCTGTCGCCAAGCGTTGCGACCATCCGCGAGAAGGCGACAATGGCGTCGGCCAGCGCATCCACGTCCGCCTTGGGCCTGCCGCGGTAGCCCTGCAGCAGGGGAGCCGTCTTCAGCCGCTGGATCATTTCCAGTGCCGCCTGGCGCGTCAGACCGTGGCCGGTAGGCAACAGCCGCAGCGTGGTATCACTGAACAGTTCCGCGGTAACCCCACCCATGCCAAGGAGGATGGCGGTACCAAGCGCATCCCGGTGCATGCCGAGAATCACCTCCACTCCGCCCTTGACCATCTCCTGCACCAGGTAACGCTGAGGCACGATTCCCGTGGCGGACTGTACGTCCGAAGCCATCTTTGCGAGCCGTCCTGCCACTTCCGCGGGCGAAACATTGACGGCCACGCCGCCGACATCGCTCTTGTGCGTGATCTCGGCCGATAACACCTTTAGCACGACATTGCCGCAGAAGCCCTCCGCGGCCGCCCGCGCCTGATCGCCGTTGGTCACGACAACCTCCTTCGTAACCGGCATATCAAAGCCGGCGAACAGCGTCTTTGCCGCGGCTTCGTCAAGCGGGCCGGTACCGAAGGTGTGCAGATCCGGCAGCGGCAGCGAGGAAGTCCCCACTTCTTCGTCCGCCCCAATTTCGCTCGCGCGGAGCATCGCATCGAATGCTACCGTGCATGCCTCTGGCGCTGAGAATGCCGGCACGCCACGCCGACTGAGCAGCGATGCGACTTCCGGCGCATGCGGGCTGACATATGCAATCACCGGTTTGTCGCTGTCTGGCAGACAGTCACGGATTGCATTGGCCATCAGGTCCGGCATTGCCAGGCTTGACGAACCCACGATCACCGATACCGCGTCATAGCTCGGGCTTTCCAGCAGGATCCAGATTGCGGCACGCAGCAGGTCGGGCTGCAGCCCAGCCAGGGTCACATCGATCGGGTTGCGGTCGAGCGCTGCATGGTCCCCCTTCTGCAATGCCCGCAGCTTCGCCGCGGTCTCTTCGTCCGGTGCCGGCGTCTCGAAGCCGGCCACACCCAGGCTGTCAGAGACCAGCGTCCCCGCGCCGCCGGTCGAGGTCAGGATGGCGATGCGCTTGCCGCGCAGCTTGCGGCCCGTAGCCAGTGCCGCAGGCATGTCGAGCAAGTCGGAGAAGGTTTGCGCGCGGATCACGCCGACTTGCTCGAACAGAGCGTCGTACATACGGTCGGCGCCGGCCAGTGCACCTGTGTGGGAGACCGCGGCGCGTGCCCCGCTTTCGGAGCGGCCAATTTTGAACGCCACCACCGGCTTGCCGGCGCGCGCCGCCTTCAGCGCGGCGCGGCGGAACGTGTCAGGGTTGCGCACGCTCTCGACATAGAGCGCGATCACGCGGGTGGCCTCGTCGTCGGCCAGATAGTCGATAAAATCGGCCAGGTCCAGGTCGACTTCATTGCTGGTGGAAATCAGCTTGCTCAGGCCGATACCCCGCGCCGCGGCGCGTGACAGTAGGGCGCCGAGGATACCGCCGCTCTGCGATACCACGCCAATGCTGCCAGACGGGAACTGGTCCATCTCCAGCGCGCCGCTGGCCGACAACGGAATATTGTCGGTCAGGTTGACCAGCCCGATGGTGTTCGGCCCCAGCAGGCGCATGCTGCCGGCTGCTTCAATCAGCTCGGCCTGGCGCCGAGCGCCCTCCGCGCCGGTCTCGGTATAGCCGCTGGCCAGCACGATGGCAGCTCCTGCACCGCGAGCAGCCAGGTCGCGCACCGCCAGGTGGGCACGCTCGGCGCCCAGCAGCACGATGCCGACATCCGGCACTTCCGGCAGCGAGGCGATGTCGGGATAGCAACGCAGGCCGTCGATCGATTCGACCTTGGGGTTGACCGGGTAGATCGCCCCGCTGAAGCCGTGCTTGCGCAAGTAGGACACCGGACGGCCGGCGGTTTTAGTGGGATCAGCGGAAGCCCCGATCACGGCGACACTGCGCGGCGTGACAAGTCGTTGGATGGCGTTCATGGTGTCAGACCTTGCTGGCGGCTTTATTAAGGAAAGCCAGCACGGACTCACGATGCTCGGTGCTGGTGTAACAGATCCCCTGCGCCTGACTGCCTTGCGCAAATACCTGGTCGGCGGGAAGTTCGAAGGACTGATTCATGATGCTCTTGCCCAGCGCGATGGCGGTGGCCGAGCCCTGGCTCAGCTCTGCCGCCCACGCCAGCGCATCGCCGATCAGCGTGTCGGGCTTGCTCAGGCGGTCGGCAATGCCCAACGCCTTGGCTTCCTCCGCCTCGACTTTTCGACCCGTGAAGAGCAGCTCCTTGGCAGTCGACAAGCCTACGCGGCGCGGCAGGAAATACATGCCGCCGCCATCCGGGATCAGCCCGCGGTTGATATACGACCATGAGAACGACGCCGATTCGGAGGCCACGACGAAATCGCAGCATAGCGCCGTATCGGCACCCAGGCCCGCCGCGGCGCCATTGACCGCCGCAATCGTGGGCTTCGGCATGGTATGCAGCAACTTTACAGTGTGGTGCACCCGCTGTTGGCGGCTCCACCCGTTAAAGCCAACTTCACCCTGCGGCGCTTCCATACGGCGCTGCATCCCGGCCACGTCGCCGCCCGCGCAGAAACCCTTGCCGTTGCCGGTGAGCACCAGTGCGCGGATTGCCTTGTCAGCCGCGACGCGCTCCAGTGCATCGATGAATTCCGTACGCATGTCATCACTCATGGCATTGCGCTTGTCCGGGCGGTTGAAGGCGAGCAGCGCGATGCCCGATTCGATCTTCAGTTCGATCAGGGAATAGTTGTCCATAGCTTGATTCGGTTCTGTGTCTGCGATGCGTTCTGTAGTCATGGCCGCGCTCAGTCGGCGGTGATGTTTGCTTCCTTGATAATCTCGCTCCAGCGCTGGCTCTCGGCCTTGACGTAGCGGCCAAATTCGTCCGGCGTGCCGCCACTCACGGCGAGGCCCTCTTGCTCGGCGCGCTTGCGAAATGCTTTGGTATGCACGGCTTTCTTCGCTGCCGCGTTCAGGCGCGTGATCACCGCCGGCGGCGTACCCGCCGGCACAAACAGGCCATACCAGCTATCGGCCACGTAGTTGGGCACGCCGCTTTCGGCGATCGTCGGCACCTTGCTCAGCGCCAGCGCCTGTGAACGCTGCGCGGTAGTGACCGCCACCGCGCGCAGCTTGCCGCTCTCCAAGTGCGGCGCGACCGCAGCCGCCGTGGCGAACATCGCGTCGACCTGTCCGCCGAGCAGATCCGTAATAGCCGGACCAGCGCCACGGTACGGAATGTGGTTGATCTCGACCTTCGCCATCTTCTTGAACAGTTCGCCTGCCAGGTGCGCGGAGGTACCCGCGCCCTGCGATGCATAGTTCAGCTTGCCCGGCTTGGCCTTTGCGGCGACGATCAGGTCCTGCACGGTCTTGATCGGGCTGTCCGGCTTGACTACCAGAACATTGGGTGAGCGCCCCACGAGTATGACCGGCGAAAAGGCCTTGTCGGTATCGAACGGCAGCTTCTTGTGCAGGCTCGGATTAACGGCGTGGGCCATGGTCGCCATGACCAGCGTGTAGCCATCGGGCGCGCTTTTGGCCACCGCATCGGTCCCGATGATGGTGCTACCGCCAGGCTTGTTGTCGACGATGACGGGCTGGCCCAGATCCTCGCCCATGGTGATGCCCATTGCCCGCGCCACCAAGTCGGTGCCGCCACCGGGGGCAAATGGCACCACTAGGCGAATCGGCTTGTCGGGGAAAGCTGCCAGCACAGGGAGCGGCGCGGCGGTGACCATCATGAAGGGAATGGCAGCCTTGGCAAGCTGGCGGACGAATCCGGTACGGATCGAATGCATGGAGTGTCTCCTGGAAGGATCTGAAACGCTGCCGGCTTATTCACCAACCTACGCCGCGTGCGTTTTATTTCTTGGAGATAGCTTAGGCCTTGTCACGTTGACATTCACCCCCACAATTCCACTGTATGGAATTTGCATGTATCAACAAACCGCGCGAACGAAAAAAAAGCCCGGCAGAGCGCACAAGCTTTGCCGGGCCGACGCCGTCTCCGGACCGGTCCCAGAATGCCAGCCCGCAGATTGAGGACTCTAACCAGACGCCGGAGGGAATCCGGCGAACACCTTACTCGGGCTTGACGTTCCGCTCCGCAATCAAGCCTGGACCACTTTCCCCCGTCCGCGCGGATCCGATCGGAGAACTCCGCCGCAGTGGACGGCGCCGGCGCCAATCCCATCTTCGCGAGATTGGCCCGTCCTTGTTTTCTAGTGTTCTTCGGACGGCGCCATTCAACTCCTGCACAATCTTGTGAGGTCTGCCAGCGGGGAACATCAGACCGTACCAGTTTTCGGCATACACGCCCTTGATGCTGCTTTCGTCCAGCGTCGGGACGTCCGGCAGGTAAGGTAGCCGCTTGGCGGTGGCCACTGCGACAGGCTTCAGTTTTTTGCCCTCGATGAACGGTACAAGCCCTGACGCATCGCCAAAGAATGCATCGACCTGCCCGCTGATCGTATCGGTGATGGCCGGCGCCGCGCCCTTGTACGCCACATGCAAGAACTCCGCCGAGGTCGAGGCCTTGAACAGTTGGATCTCCACGTGCTGCATACTGCCAATCCCTGACGATGCCAGCGACACCGAACGGCCCGTACGGCTCTGGGCCACGAGATCCTTGGCAGAGTTCACCTTGGACTGCGGGGGCACCGCCGGGACCTGAGGCGTCGTGACCACCATGGATACCGGCACCAGGTTCCCTCCGGACGGTAGGACAGGTTTTTATACAGCGAAGGATTGATAACAATCGCTCCAGCGCTGGTCAGGAAGAACACCGAGCCATCTGCCGGGCCCTTTGTCACGACACTGACTGCGATGGCGCCGCAATTGATGGCGCAGTTTAAAGAACCGCGCCACAATTGCGCCATTCTTTAAGCGAACTGCGCCACGTCCGACATGTTCCCTGCCCACGCCCTGCTAGAAGTATCCGGAAAGCCTCCGCGGGACTAATGCTTACCGAGTTGCTGGCACAGCATCCCGACGTTGCACGGCGGACAGCACAACGCTGGAGGAGCCAATGGATCGATGATCGACAGATCATGGCGATCGGCGAAGGTCGCGCCCGTCGTTATTTCGCTGCGAAAGCGACCGAGTTTGCCGCTGCCTCCCCGGAGGAAGACCGCTTCCCGGGTTACATTCCGCTTTCCGCCGATAGCCGCGACATCGTGGCGTATATCGATCAGCCTCCGGAGGCGCGCAAGCCTGTGGGGTACCAACGCGACTTCCTTGACGCCTATCAGCCCAATGTCACACGGTACCTGTCGGAATCGCTTCGGCGTCAGTTACACGATATGGGCAAGACGGCGCAGGCTGATGCGCCCGCTGGAACCTACAGCAGGGCCATCCTGAACAACCGGCTACTGATCGACTGGCATCGAGTCATTTTGAGGGCAACACCTATTCCCGCCTCGACACCCGGGAGTTGATCGAGCACGGGAAGGCGGCGCAAGGCAAGGCGGCCATCGAAACACAGATGATTCTCAACCAAAAGACTTCCATCGAACTGCTGGTGGAGAACATCGGTACGGTAGGTCTCGACCGCTATACCTTGATGAGCCCTGTCAGCACCACAGCAAACTGAGGAAGCACTAGATGCCCTGCTCGGGAAAGTGAATCAGATTGCCGATCCCTTCGAACAGTCATTCTTCGCACTGGTGCACCTACCATATCTGCAACCATTCGCGGGCGTGAACAAACGAACTTCGCGCCTGGTGGCCAATCTGCCGCTGTTCCGCGAAAACCTTTGTCCGCTCACATTCCTGGATGTACCGGAGCAAGCTTATAGTCGCGCCATTCTCGGCACGTATGAAATGACCCGCGTCGAATTGCTGCGCGATCTCTACGTTTGGGCTTACGAGCGCTCAACGCAAGAGTACCTGCCATCAAGCAGGACCTGGCGGAACCCGATCCGCTACGCTTTGCCTGGCGTGATGTGATCAAACAAACGATCCGTGACGTCGTGCTGCAACCCGATCAGGATGCGCTATCCGTGATTCGGCAGGCCGTCATGGCAAGAGTGCAAGAGGCTGATCGTGACAACGTGGAAGCGCTGATCGTAGAAGAACTCCCAACTGATTGCTCGCCGCGCAGCGAGAATTACTGGCCTGGGAAGTCCACGCTCAACGAGGGAAAGGACATGGTGAGCGGCACACGAGTTGCTGGTAGGCCGCGGTAAAGCCACCCGAGGTAATCACGCGGATCTCGTCTGCCCAGGCTGGAGCAGCCAGCCAGAGCATGAGAACCATCAAGGTATGCCTGGCGGCAAAGATTGTCAGCTTCATGTCGAAGCCAATTATTCACAACTACGGACCGCGCTGACACTCAGTCTTCTTTCATATTGGCTGCGCGCGCGATCGGGCCGAGGCGAGCCTTTTCGCCAGCCAGGAACGTGGTGAAGTCTGCCCGCGTCCCGCCCATCGGCTGGATACCTTGCGGGATCAGCCTGGCCCGCAGGTCAGGTGACTTGATGGCGGCATCGATAGCCTTGTTCATCTTGTCGAGGATCGCATCAGGGGTACCACGCGGTGCGAATACGCCGGACCAGTGACCGATGAATACGCTGGGATAGCCGAGTTCTGCGGTGGTGGGCACATCCGGCATCGCGGCAATGCGGGTATTCCAGGTGGAAGCGATCGGTCGCAGTTTACCGCCCTTGACCTGCGGAAGAACCACAACACTGGCTTCGGAGGTGGCGTCTACTTGTTTGCCGACAACGGCGACCATACCTTCGGAGCCACTCTTGTAGGGAATGATCTCAAGTTTTGCGCCGGTCGCCAGCTTCAGCATTTCCGCGACGAAGTGCGGCGTGCTTCCGGTGCCCGCCGTAGCGAAATTCAGGCTCCTGCCGCCCTTGCCGCTGGCAACCAGACCCTTGAGGTCCTTGATCGGAGAGTCGGCGGGCACCACGATGACCGACGGACTGACGGCCAGCATGGCGACGGGCACCAGGTCTTGCTCCTTGTACGGCAGGTGGGCCTTGATCATGCCGTTGGTGATCACGCCGGCTGCCGGTGCCAGGAAGGTATAGCCGTCCGGCGCGGACTTGGCCACATAGTCGGCACCCAGTACCGAACCGGCGCCAGGCTTGTTCTCTACGATGATGGGCTGGCCCAGTTGCTTGGACGCCGCATCGGCCACGGCGCGCGCAACCAAGTCGTTGGCGCCGCCAGGACCAAACGGTACAACGAACTTTACAGGCTTTGCGGGCCAGGTTTCAGCCCAGGCGGTCAAGGTGCATGCAGTCAGGGTAAGGGTGAGCGCGAGATGGCGAACGGCGATTTTCAACGTAAGTCTCCGAGATCAATCTGTTTATGTGCGCCTTGCGGCACGTCACCACGTCCCGTTCAGGCATTACAAGAATATTGGGAGACGACTAATCTGTGAATTGCAATTTTCCGATGATCTGATGCATGTCACGCATTAATTTCGTCCTGGAAAATCCGCAAGCGTTTGTCGCTATCGTCGAAAAAGGAAGGTTCCATATGGCCGCCGAAGCACTTCACATTTCGCAGCCGGGGCTCAGCCGGCGGATCGAGAAACTGGAAAAGTCGCTTCGCTTGCTGGACCGCATGACAACGACGCGCGGAAATGACAAACATCGGTAGGCAATTCCTGGAGGAAGCACGCGCAGCTCTGAAATGCGGTATTCCGGCTCGGTGACGAGGCCACGCTTCAACGCGGGCTGGTGACAGTGGCTGCCATACCGCCTGCTGGCTGCATTTTCTGCCCCAGGCTGCTTCCTTCGGGCGATCACGCCGATGCTAGCGGAGGCGACCACGTCACCGCTGCACTCCCGCAGCGCCATGGTGTACGAAATCACTACCGAGCAAGTCTTGCTGGAAAAGAATGCAGACGAGATCGCGCCGCTCGCCTCGCCTGACGCGCACACGGTAGGGTCGGTATCACACAAAGGCGGCCTGCGGCGCGCCAGCGCCACAGTCTCCGCTACCAAGACGCACGGGTCCGCCGCGCGGCAACCTTTGAAGCGTGTGCGCGCCCACTCACGGCGCAGCAGCGGCAGTGAGAAGCAGATCAAAGCCCCACCGCGACAGCGAAGTCAGCCGCAGATTGGCGCAAATCCCGGGAATCGGGCCCATCACAGCGAATGCACTGGTGGCTTCGATCGGCGATGCAAGTTGCTTTAGCTGTGGTCGGAAATTGGCAGCATGGATAGGGCTGGTACCGCTCCAACATCCCAGCGGCGGAAAATCAACGTTGCTCGGCATCAGTAAGCATGGTGATTCCTATCTGAGGACGTTGCTAATTCACGGCGCACGAGCGGTATGCCGTTACGCTGTCACCAAGCCGAAGCCTTCTTCTGAGTAGGTCATGAAAGTACAACAGCGTCGGAACCTCAATATCGCTGCGGTAGCATTGGTCAACAAGAATGCTCGGATCGTTTGGGCACTGTTAGTCCGCAGGCGTAAGTACCAGGCGGATTACACGCCTGCCACGGCAAGCGCGTAATCCGCCTGGCCAAGTTCCACCAAGGAAATTGCGAAGGAGCCCACCACCGATTGCACTGGCAACAATGAAGTGATGGCAAGACAGGTCAGACCATGGTTGGCAGAACCCGCGTTATACAGCGCACTCCAAGTGCACCCTTCTGATTGGGGAGCCAACCAGCGGATTCCATCAGGGGCGGCGGTCAATTCCCACATATGAGGCCGGATGTATGGCTGCAATCTCCACCCTGGAACCATCACACCTTGAAAACCTGGCAGTCCCGGGGGCGTCCATGTATGTATAAGGAAATGACTTCAACCGGGGTTTCGTCAACCACGTATTCCCGGGCGACGACAATAGCCGGCTGTTGTGTGTAGCGTCGTGCAAATAGCGCTTGCATTTTGCCCCCCCACTAAATGTCGTCCCCCAGCAGCGGAACTTGAAACGTCTTCACGACAGTCGTGAACCACTTGTTTCCTGCGAAGCCGCCCTCCCCTTCGGATTTCATGCCCGCGTCGTCGACAGGGCTTTGACCAAATCTTCGACCTTGAACGGCTTTTGGCAACACGGGACATCGCGATAGGCCGGCGCAATGGCTTCGGCGCCGTAGCTCGTCGCGAAGGCAAAGCGGATTCCCCGGCTTGCCAGCGCGTCGGCAATGGCATAGGTGCAGGTCGATGTCGAGGAGCGCGGCGTCCAGCGTCGTGCCTTGGCTATCGATCAAGGCGAGAGCCTCTTCAGCCCAGCCGACCGGTCCAATCACCTCGGCGCCCTCGCCTTCGAGCAAGAGCGTGATTGCCTGACTAACCCCGTAGTCGTCCTCGATGACCAGGATACGACGGCCTTGCAGAGTTGGCACATGATCCATGGGCGCCTCCCGTTAAGCTTCCTTCCGCTGCTGCCCAACGGTCTGCGGCGGTTCCAGCGGCACCTCGATCCGGCAGCGTACGCCGCTTCAAAGCGAAGCTGCATGCGGGCCTTGAGCGTGAAGGTCAGCGCCTTCTCGATCAACTGCCGTCCGTAGCCGCATCGCGTCGTTTCGGGCACTGCAGCCGGCCCAACGCCCGAGCAGCGGCCCCATACGCCCAGAGTCCTTTTCAATGTAAGTTTGTTCCTACAGCGAAAAAATCCAATCTCCGAGAACACGTTTCGTGGCTGCCTGCTCAACAGACGAGCCTCCCAGCACTACGCTGAAATCGTGGTGGTTGACGAGAGTACAGCCTTGTATCAGCTATATGAACTTTGCAATGCTGCGTGGGTGCCGTTTCTTCCCTGGCTTCATGCAAGCGCGACCTTCTTGAGCGCTCTTGAAAACGCACCGATGGCCGCCCCAGCCACCCATCTCGCTGCCGGGTGTCAATTGCTGGTGCGACTTTGCAAGCGCTATCCTAAGAGGCCATTTGGCCTCACCCAAGTATCGATCGACGGTCACCAGGTTGCGGTCAGCGAAGCGGTGGTATTGGACAAGGCGTTTTGCCGCCTGCTGCACTTTGAGCGCGCAACTACTTATCGCCATCCGGTCGTCCTGCTCGTCGCGCCGCTTTCGGGCCACCACGCCACGCTGCTGCGCGAGACGGTGCGGGCGATGTTGCCAGACTTCGACGTCTATCTCACCGATTGGCGCGACGCTCGCCAAGTTCCGCTCGCCGAGGGTGCCTTCCATCTTGATGAGTATGTCGACTATGTGCGCGAGTTCATCGGCTACTTGGGACCGGACATTCATATCGTCTCCGTATGCCAATCGACCGTGCCGGTGCTCGCCGCGGTATCCCTGATGGCAAGCCATGGTGAGCCCACACCGAAAAGCCTCACATTGATCGGCGGTCCGGTTGATGTGCGGCGTGACCCCACAGTGGTCAATACGCTGGCATTCAATAAATCGCTCGATTGGTTCGAACGCCAAATGATCGACACCGTGCCTTCTATGTACCCTGGAGCCGGCCGCAGAGTCTGCCCGGGCTTTCTTCAGCATTTGGCCTTCATCGCAATGAATCCCGATCGCCACCTGAAATCGCACCTGAACTATTACTTCGATGTAGCGGCAGGCAAAACCGAGTCGGCCAGTATGCATCAATGCTTCTACGACGATTTCAACGCCGTGCTCGACATGGATGCTGAATACTCTCTGGAGTCCGTGCGGGTGGTCTTCCAGGAATGTCGCCTGGCACGCGGCATTTGGCGCGTGCATGGCGAGCACGTACGCCCGGGCGATATCCGGTCCAGTGCCCTAATCACCGTTGAAGGCGAGCACGACGACATTTGTGGCCGCGGCCAGACCCGAGCAGCACACGATCTTTGCACAGGTATCGACGACTCGCGCAAGCATCATCTGACCGCTCGCGGCTGTGGCCACTACGGGATCTTCTCCGGCGCTCGGTGGTGCACCCGGATCTATCCACGCATTCGCGCTCTCATCTATGGGTATGCCGCGTGACCGTTTCGGGCTTCGGAGTCTTGTGATTGATAAGAAACTAGCTTCCCAAGCCAAGCGCGGAGGCAGTAGCCTGTCGCATCAGAGCGCGGATGCCGGGGTATATCTCGGAGTGCCATCGGGGGCCACAGAAGAGGTCATAATGGCCGCACCGGCGCGCCGTCACGTGCCGCTTGTCGCGGGCGGCAAGGCCCCGGCACAGACCGTGCGCTGCGTGGGTCTGCCCGCTGCCGGAAATGGTGTCGTGTTCGCCTTCAATGGTCAGTAGTGCAGTAGTGCGGATGTCTTGCGGGCGCACGAGCTGGCCTCGCACGAACCAATTGCCGCGCGCCGGACGAAACTCCTGGAACACGATCCGGATGGTATCCAGGTAGAACTCGGCCGCCATGTCGAGTACCGCGTTGTACGTATCGCAAACGCGCCGGTGTGCTTCGGCACGCTCGTAGTCACCCCTTGCGAGCTCCAAATAGTAGTCCTGATGCGACGCCACCACCAGCCCCGGCTGGGCTGCCGCCAGGCCGGCAAGTTGCAGGAAGCTCGGGTACACCTTGCGACCGGCGCCGGCGTAGCGACCGGGCACCGTGTAGATCAAGTTCCGTTGAAACCATGCGAGCGTGTGGTCTGCGGCCAGCCTTCCGACCGCAGTGGGGCTGCAGCGCGCATCGATCGGCCCGCCGATTAGGATCAGACTCCTTGGGGTCGGCTCATCGGCGCTGGACAACAAAGAAACTGCGGCCAGGGCTGGCACGGTGGCCTGGCAGATGGCAAGCACGTGCAGTTGTTCCGACGAGCCGATCTGACGGATAAACGCCTGCAGTTCGATCACATAGTCATCCAGGTGGAACGGCCCTTCCGCAAGGGGAACGCGGCGCGCATCCGTCCAGTCCGTCACATAGACGATATGCTCCGGCAAAAGGGATTGGACGACCTCGCGAAGCATGACGGCGTGATGCCCTGCAAGCGGCGCACAGACCAGCACAGCGGGTCTTGGCTGGGAAGTGTCGGCGCCAAGTGCGAGTGGATCAGCTGCAAAGCGCAGCAGACGGCAGAATGCCCTGTCCAGCACAACTTGTTCGACCACAGGGATGACGCGGCCGTTGTGCTGGACGGCAGCGATGCCAAACGTCGGCTTGTCGTAAGTTTTGCCGAGGCGGTACAGCATTTCGTAACCCGCGGCCAAGGCGGGGGCGCCCGGTACCTGCGATAGGGGGCTGTTATGATCGGCAAACGCGTTGGCTGCGCTCGCCGCCCACGCAGCGAATGGCGCGAGCAGCGCGCATTGATACTCCATGAACTGGTACAGCATGGAAACCTCCAGGAAGTACACCGGGCTAGTCGGCGATCACGATCCGATTTCCAGAACGATGGGAGCCGCTGTCTAGGCGGACTTGCCACGGTTCGCGTTTGTGGCGGCCGGCGCCTCCGCTGTCGCCGGGCTGGACCAGAGTTTCACTATAGGTCGGGCAGGTATTGCTGCAGTGCCAAGGATGGAGGCATCGTCCCGCTGTGAACGAAAGCCTGCGCGCTAGTACGAAACTTAAGCATTCGGTACCCTCGCCGCTGCTTTGCCAATTGCTGAACGAACCGGCTATACCGCCAGCTTGTACAAAGCAAAGTCGCCACCCCATCACCACCCCCGGGTCGCTTAGTCTCGGCCCGCACTAGAATGCGGTAACGCTAGCAGTTCGTTCGTGAACCACCTTGCGGAACGACATGTACGGTGGTGACTCTGACCCCGCCGACATTGCAGCGTAGGCGGGGTGAAACGTACGGCAAAAAGGAAGAGCGCCGGTACGGGTTCTCCGTGGCGTCGAGCTTGACCAGACCGTGCGAATCCGGCACATGGCAGGCGCCCATGGCGGGTATGTCGTCACGGACGATGCGTCCGATCAGGGCGGGCTCTACGGCTGACAAACTCCAGTTTTGACTCACCTTGCACATCACGGGGGAGGCCACCCAGCAGCACGGCGAGGCGGTGACGCATCAAACCGGAAAGCTCCAGGCGACGGAGATGCCAACATAGGTAATCGTGCTGCGGCCCCTGTATTCAGCCCATTACATAGCGACAACCGCGCAGGCAGGCGAGCCGATTGTGACCTGCCAGGCATAATTCCGATACCGGACCGAAGGTCTACGGTGGCATCGAAGAGGGCCTCATATGGAACGGAGAGGAGATCACAACGAAGACCTAATCGGGAGACCGGCCGAAATCTGCAGTACCCAGGGGGCAAAGCTGCCAGCGTCAGCCACAAAAATCGGAAATTGCCCGACACCGGAATCGCCCTCCTTCACCTAGAACGAAAACATGTTTTAACACGAAGAAGGTGTTTGGATGTCTGGCAGAACCGTTCGCGTAGGCCGACCTGCATCTCGGCGATGTGGGTCAGGTATCGCTCGCCGGGCCAGCTATCCAAACGGGCCTGTCTGACCGCACATCAATCGCGAGCGCCTGCAATCGCCCCCCAGGGCAATAGGACGGCGATGGACAGGACTGTGGCTATGGGGCCGCTCTCGCTCGTGCCTCACCTGTTGCATGGGTTTCGCTCATCCGCACCGCTGCAACCACACCCGACAGCAAGGTCAGCGCCGCGACCAGCCAGATCGCCGTCGGCACGCCGAACATATCCGCAGTGATACCGGCCAAGAGAGCTCCCACTGCGTAGCCAAGGTCACGCCAAAGCCGGTAGACGCCCACTGCGGAAGCGCGCCAGGGAGGGTGGGCCACGTCGCCGATCGTGGCGAGCAAGGTTGGATAGACCATCGCCGTGCCGATTCCAAGCAAAGCGGCACCCAGACCAAACACGTGGAAATCTGCTGCTACTGCGGCGACGGCAATCCCCCCTGCCTGCAACCACATCCCCGACACGATCAGCCACTTGCGGCCAATCTTGTCCGAAAGAGCGCCGGTGAGAATCTGCAAAGCGCCCCAGATTGCTGGATAGATCGCAGCTAGCACGCCGATTTGCGCCAGTGTCATCCCTGCTGCGGCAAAGACCAGCGGGAACAGGCCCCAGGCCATGCCGTCGTTAAGGTTGTTGACCAGCCCGGCCTGGCTGACGCTGGAGAGATTGCGATCGGTCAGCGATGTGCGGCGGAAAATCTCGGCTTGGCTGAGCTTGTCCGCAACTGCTTGAGGATGGTGCTCACGCAACTCGTGCACGACGTGGTCCCGGGTTTCGCGAACCGCAAGCGCGGAAAGCAGCAGCCCGGCAGCAACGTAGACGACGCCCAGGTAGAAGGGTTCGGGCCTGAGACCGAAGTGGGCGGCGGTCCAACCAGTGGCCAGTGCGCTGGCTGCCACCGCGAAGTATCCGGCAAATTCGTTGAGTCCCATGGCCAGGCCGCGCTGCTTCGGGCCGACCAGGTCGATCTTCATGATGACTGTGGTGGACCACGTCAGCCCCTGGCTCACGCCCAACAGGACATTGGCTCCGACCACCCAATTCCAGTTGGGTGCCCACATCAGAATGAATGGGACCGGTATGGCGACCAGCCAGCCGGCCACCAAGACTCGCTTCCGGCCGAAGCGATCGGAAAAACGCCCGGCAAAGTAGTTCGTCAGTGCCTTGGTGAGACCAAACACCACGATGAAGGAAAGAACCGACGTGCGCGCCGCGATGTGGAATTCCTGCTCGGCAATGGCCGGCAGGATACTGCGCTCTAGGCCCACCATGGCACCAACAAATGCGTTGACGAGGACCAGCAGCGAAAACTGGCCGAGGTTCTCACGCAGCCCGAGGCGGATCGGCGCCGTGTTCATGCCTTAGCGCCCCCAACCTAGATTTGCCCGCACCATCGCTTCCATGTTGGCGGGTTGAGGGGGGATCTCCCTGGTCAGGTATTCGACGAAAGCGGATTTCTCCAAGGTGAGCGCTGCGTTCCAGCGCTTCTCGAAGCCAATGGTCGACGCAGGCTTGCCAGACAAGCCGACGCCGCACGCGCTGCCAGCCTGGTGCCCTGGGTAAATCTCGAGATCTGCAGGCAGCGTCAGCAACTTCTGATGCAGGCTGTCATAAAGCTGGGCGGCCATCTCGCGTTCCATGCCAGCGAGGTCGGGGCGTCCGATGGCCCCCACAAACAGCGTGTCTCCGGTCATCACAAACCATGGCTCGTCGCCTCGGCGCAGGTCGCGCACCAGCAGACAGACGCTGTCGGGTGTGTGCCCGGGAGTGTGCAGGACGTCGACCAGCACATTGCCGGCCTCCAGTCGCTGGCCATCGACCAGCGGCGCGAAGTCGAATGCCCCCCGTCCCTTGTTGCTTTCGTGCAGGTAGTAGGGCGCATAGACCTGACGCGCCAGTGCGGGACCCCCGGAGTAGTGATCGGCGTGTACATGGGTGTCGATCACATGGGTAATCACTACGCCCCTCTTCTTGGCCTCGGCAATGAACCAGGCTTCGTCACCGGCGACGACGTCGACGGCAACTGCCTTGCCGACACCGGCGCATCCGAAGAAATAGGACAGCGTGGCGTTTTCTGCGGGGCGTTGCCGGAAGAACATAACTGTCTCCTGTGTCCAAGCGCCTTCATGGGTTGCCCTGAAGCTCGATGGGCAACCCGTGGGCCCGCCACTCGGCCACGCCATCGATCAGATGGAAGGCATGGTAGCCCTTGCTGCGCAGGAACTCGACAGCGTCCTTGGCCATCAAGCAGAAGGGGCCTCGGCAGTAGGCAACCACAGGCATGTCCTTGGGGATCTCGGCAAGCCGCTTCTTAAGCTCGCCCAGCGGCAAGGAGCGAGCATGCGGTAGGTGGGCCGCGGTGAACTCATCGGCAGGGCGTACATCCAGCACCAGCACCTCCCCTGCCCTGGCCTTCCTGAGGATGGCGACCCGGTCAAATCCTTGAAGGTTATCGTCATGCTCGACGATGGTCGCCAGTGCCACCTGCAATTCGACCAGCCGCTCTTCGGCTTCGGAACGCAAGGTCACCCAGAGGTCGGCCACACCGGTGCTGGCCAGCCGGTACACGACATACTTTCCAACCTTGCGAGTCTCGGCAAGGCGGGCCCCGCGGAGTTCCTTGAGATGGGCGCTAGCCAGCTTCACGCTGATTCCCGCTTGGGCAGCTAGTACCTCGACCGTCTTCTCGCCCTGGCACAGGAGTTCGATGAGCTCCAGCCGCTTCGGGCTGGCTACAGCTTTCCCGATCCGGGCGACCTGCTCGTAAAGGTGATTCTTCAACTCTCTCATGCAATCATTCTAGTGAATATTAGAATTACGGCAAGATTTTGCAGCGAAGGACCCAGTGGGCCTCAACCCCTGGACCCGCAGAAACGAGTCTCCGAATCCTTGTTTTACTCCACGGGGCTTGCCTCCGCGGCCCTTCATAGCATCTAGCATACGGCGCGCGGGTGCACAGGTTGGTGACCAATTTCGCCCTCCCCTCTTTTTGGGGGCGGTGATCAAGGAGATCGACGCATGAAACACCTGGCCACCCAAATCCTCAACGGTGAGGCGAGCTGCATCCTCTCCGATTGCGAGCAACATCGCTATCGCCTCTGGCACGAGTGGGATGCAAGCTGCCGGCACTGGGGTTCATCATGCTCGCCCCGTCGACGGCTGATCACCAAGTCAACAACCCGACGATCACGCGGTGCCTGCAGCGAGCGCTGGCCGGCAAGTACGGTCGGCTGGAGGTGATCAACCTGTTCCCGCTGCGCTCGACGGATCCGGACGGGCTGCTGACGCATCCGGCGCCACTCCGGCACGAGGACACCACCAATGGCGCCGTCATGGACGAAGCAATCTTCTCTACCCAATGACAACGCATCGCTACGTCGAAGCCGACCTCGCGATGAAGGAGAAGGCTCTCGGTCGACTGGAAGCGCCTAACGCCAGGATTCGTCCGTATCAGGCGCCGGACTCGTTGAATCGATTCTTGCAGACGCTATAACTATGCGTAGGTTTCGCCAGCCCCGCTCGCACCACTCAAGGGGCTGGCCGCGACCGCTAATCAAAAAACCCTCTGCTCTATGTAAACCTCTGCATAGCGACCCAAAGCGGCAAGTCGTGACAGGCAGAAAACGGCCAGTGGACTAAACCGCTAGCACGGTACCCCTCGAGCGGTTTAGTCCACTGACCGGAGTCGGCCCCTTATGTTTATTAGATTCCCTCCCCCGGCCAAGCCTCCTTTGCTCTTGGCGATCAGGCAATCTTTGCAACAATGTCATGCAGTACTTCACCGGCACGGACCACGCGGTCGGCCGCATTGGACATATGGCGATAGACTTCGCGGCGCTTGAGGATTTCGACCACGAAGCCAACGGCCGAGCCCACTGCCAACACTTCGCTGCGGGTCAGTTCCTGCATCAGCACCTCCAGCGAATCTGCTGCCTTGCGCTGCTCAGGTGTCCGGTTGGTAACGTAGTGGTGCGCGTCGAACAGCTCTGAGAGCGCCATGAGGTAGGTGTGTTCAACGACGCGCTCCATCTTGCGTGCCGCTTCCGCATCGGCTTCTGCCAGCAGGGGTTTCTTCGCCAATTGGGCGTAACCACTCTGCAATGACAACACCCCCTCATGCAGCAGCTCGGCCATGGCGCGCGTGTGATCGTCGGGGCTAAGGTTCAGGCCACGCATTTCGCGCACGGTGGTTCTGGCGTAGTTGATGATCTCGTCAATGGTGGCAATGGAGCGATAGATGTCTTCGCGATCGAACGGCGTGATGAAGGTCTGGTGCAGGAGGTTCATGTTCTCTACCCGGAGCACATCACCCTCGCGCTCCAGCTCGATCACCCGGTCGGCGTGTGGGTTTTCGCCCGTACGCATGTAGGCCAGCAACTCCGCCATGCCCTCGGCCACCAGATCGCACTGCTTGTTGAGTAGCGCATAAAAGTCAGGCGTGGGTGGCGAAAGGCGCTGCCACCAGCTGCGCCATAGCGGGACATGTGGCTCATTCATGGATGACGCGCTCCAGTCCTCAGTGCAGGTAGGTGAAGGTGATCAGCAGCCAGGTCAGTGCCGCCCCCAGTAGCGCGGCTCCCGGCAGGGTGACCACCCAGGTCAAAGCGATTTCCCTCGCTTTCATCCAGTGTACGGCACGGGGGCGCTCAGAGGCCCCCAAGCCCATGATCGAAGAGCTCACCACGTGCGTGGTCGAAACCGGCCCACCCACCAGCGAGGCGCCGAAGATCACAGCGGACGACGCCAGTTGAGCGTTCAGCCCATGGAGCGGGCGCAGCTTGTAAATGCCGTATCCTACGGTGCGCACGATGCGCCAACCGCCCAGCAGGGTGCCCAGGGTAATGCTGGTTGCGCTGGCCAGAATGACCCACGGCGGCACGGTGAAGGCCGGCAGGATACCGCCCAGAACCAGTACCAGGGTAATGATCCCCATGCCTTTCTGGGCATCGTTGGCGCCGTGAGAGAACGCCAGCACCGCTGCCGTCCACCACTGACCATGTCGCAGTTTCCGATTGACCGAGGGATGCGCCGCCCGCAACAGGTATTTCATCAGCCGATGCAGCACAAACCCGATCGCAAAACCTGCCAGGGGTGACAGCAACAGGGACAGCAACACCTTGGTCACGCCGGTGAGCTTCCCTTCTGCCAACTGCGCCCCCCCCCAAACCACATTGTCCGGCCCGGTACTGACCAGCACGACGCCAACCAGCCCACCCACCAAGGCATGGGATGAGGATGAAGGCATGGCAAGCCACCAGGTCAACAGATTCCAGGCGACGGCGGCGACAATGCCGCACAACACCAGCGCAATGCCGAGTTGCTCAGGCACAGACGCCAGACTAACAAAACCACCAATGGTATCGGCAACCGCCGTACCGGCCAACAGTGGACCCAGAAAGGTAAACACGCCCACCAGCAGCAAGGCCTGCACGGGTGTCATGGCCCGCGAGGCGACTAGTGTGGCGATCATGTTGGAGGAGTCGTGAAAGCCGTTGGTGAAGTCGAACACCAGCACCATGGCCATCGTCACAATGAGCAATACCCAAGTGTTCTGCATGCCTGTTTCCCGTGGCCGTAGCGGCAAAACATGCGACATCCCCGACGGGGGGGCCATCTACCTGTGCGAGGCGTTACCTGCAGGCTGCCTACCGGCGGATCAGGGTGAGCACTGCAGCCCGAGTACCGGGCAGCAGATTTCGGCTTGCAAAACCTCCTTGAACCGACAAAAAGAAAACTCTCCTTCTGACGCCCACTGCTTTTCAGGATAGCAGAGCGGCGACCAGACTCATGGGCAATGGCCTCCACAAAACCTGAATGGCCCCTGATTTCGCAGGCAGCTTCAAGCGGCGGCTTCTGGCCGAACAGAGACGGTCGCATCGGCAATCAATATCCCCGTTCATCACTTGCATGTTGCATTGCCCAGGCGCGACAGTCTCACGAATTCATGATCCGAATACCACACGAACGCGGCCGGCGAGGCGATGACCGAATAGGCCGTCTGACAATCCACGCCGGCGGCAGCGGCCTTGCGTGCCAGCCCATTGAGGTATCGGGTCGCCTCTTCCCACGACCGTCGTATGGGCAAGCCCTCCGGTCTGGCGCAGCAGTTCGATCGTTTCGGCCACGGCCGCCCTGCGCTGGCCAATCAGCACATAGACACACCGCACGCCCTGGCCAACCTGGTTGATGACGGCATCCTGCGCCAGTGCGCTCTAGCCCGTACCGTCGTCTCCGATGATGAGTTGGCGCTGGCCACGGCCGATGGGCAACAACGTATCGACGATGGTGTTCCCGGTGTACAGGGGACGCGTTACCGGCTCCCGTCCGACAATGGGCGGTGACGCCGACTCCATCGGCCGGTACGCCGCGATGATCGGGGGCGGCTGATCATCGAGTATGCTGCCCAGCGGGTCGACGACGCGGCCGAGCAAGGCGTCGCCGGCGCCAATTGCCAGCCGCCGGCCCGTACGGCGCACGCGGACGCCGGCGGCAGTGCCGCGCGGCTGGTCCAGCAGAATGGCGCCGATCAGCCGCTCATCGAGTTGGAAAGCCAATGCCCGGCTGCCATCGTCAGCACTCAGCAACTCGCCGTGCCGCGTGGATGGCAGCCCGACAATCCACGCAATGCCGTCCGCCACGCCCACGATCTCGCCGCGCTCCTCGATAAAGAGGCCGATACCTGGGTCATTCATGCTGCTACTTCGGAGCGTCCCGTGAATGCATCAAGTGCGCGAGCCAGGGTGGCGCCCACACATAGCCATCCAGCCTGACGGTCAGGCCGGCGAGGACCGCCGGGTCAAGGCTCCAGTGTGTGCCGACAGGCTTCCCGAACAGCGCCACAAGGGCTGCTTCGACCTCCTGGCGCAATGCCTTGTCCGGCACGAATGCGGTGGCGACTTCAAACGGCCCGGCCGGCGGGGATGCAAGTAGACGGTGGCGAGCCGCGCCGTCCAGCGCGGCCAGGTCGCGAAGGAACAGTGCAATGATGGCGCGCTCCAGTTCTGGCCCGGCCAGGCGGACCAGATAACCGCGCAGGAAGGCATCTGCTCACATGCTGGCGTGAACAGCATCGGAGTGGCCCCCCATCTTGGGGCTCAGGTTGATTTGGTTGACATGGTTGCAAAAAACCGGCCTACATTCAAACCATAGTTAGCCAATCAGGGGCTTCCCGTGGCGAAAGCAACAAATACCCATTCAAGAGAGTCGGACGTGGTCTTCCTGGATCCGGAGAGCGAAATCGCACTCCGAAGCGCCGTGGGCGCGGCCTCGATGTTCAGTCAGAAGGCAACTCGGCAGCTGTTGGATCTGCCCGATGCCGCGCTCGGCCGGCTTTTGAAAAACGGACTCGCGCAGGTGTCTGACCTTGTGGTTCAAGTCCAAATTGGACGCACCCGTCCTACGGTGGACATCAAGGCGTTCGAGGCTAGTGCGGCGCATTCCCGCGAAGCGTTGATCGAATCGGGAGAGATCGTCTCGTCCGACCAATTGATCAACGCCTTGGGGCTGACGCGGCAAGCTCTCAGCAAGGCGGTGCTCGCCAAGCGTATGTTCACGGTGAATGTGGGCACGAAAGTCTTTTATCCAGCGTTCTATGCCAGGTCAGATATCGACCGCAAAAAAGTAGAAGAAATCACCAAACTGTTGGGGGACTTGCCGGGTTGGACAAAGTGGCAATTTTTCACGACCGCAAAGGGCTCGCTCGACAAAGCCACGCCCCTGGAGGCACTCGAACAAGGCAAGTTCGAAGCGGTCAAGAAAGCCGCCGTGGCTTTTGCCGAGCGCTGAGGAGCCATTTTGACGATTAGTGCCCCGTGCGGTAATTTTGATTTGTTTGGACTCCACATTGAAAAATGTCTCACCGACAAAGCTGATTCGTATCTCGCGCCATAATTCTAATGAGCCATATTTCGGCAAGTCCGGCGGAAACCGATTTGACGATCCGCAAAGGCGCTATGGCACTAGCTATTTCGGCTTCACGTTACCCTGCGCTTTCGCCGAGACGGTTCTTCACGATGAAGTCGCCGGCCCAACCGGTTTTCAGTTGACAGCGGCTCAACTCGATCGGTATGTGCTGACCTTCCAAGGCGAGCTGTTGAATCTGGCTGCGCTGTATGGGCCGCATTTGAAGAACCTTGGGGGTAACGCGGCAGTCTCAAGCATGACGCCCTACGACGTCCCGCAACAATGGTCGCGTGCACTGCATGACCATCCGGCGCACGTGGACGGCTTCTTGTATATGTCCAACCACCTGAACGACCAGAAGGCGCTGGTTGTCTTTGAACGCGCCAAAGAAAAGCTGGCAGTTAGCAACGCGATTCAATTTGATTGCCACCCTCAAGCGCCTAAGGTGTTCGAGATCTTTCGCTTGTTTCCCATTTGAACCTTGGGAACTCAAATCCGCCCTGCTGACATGACAGCTTCACCCTGAGCCGAACTCAATCGTGTCAGGCCAGCACCATCGCCCTACGGGGAACCCCAAAAAACTGAACAAACAAGACGAAAAGTCACCGGACAACCGGACATTTCAACTTTGCTGGCGCCCGGACATTTCAGCTTTGCCTGGACAAACGGTGTAGGGGAGGCTTACAGCTGTTGCGTTCTGAAGCCTGCTTGCGCCGGTAACACAAGGCTTTTCGGCCGATCCCATCGGCGTGCTGTTGCGCACGCGCGGAGATACTTTCTGTTGCGCAGAGCGCCGCGCAAAGATCAGGAATGCCGGCAGTCTGCCTGGCGCGCGGTCTCCAAGCGGGCTGTCTCCGATGTGCGGGCCTGGCGTCGAATACGATCGAGCATGCGCTCGCATTCCGCTCCAGCATCGAAATTCACTGGGACCGCACTTGGCGGCGAGTCAGCCGAATTCGCGTCGGCTGACTCCAGCCAACGATAGAACTGGCGTGACAGGATGGCCACCATCACGAAGAGGACGATGGCTATCGCTAGCTGAAAGGCCGACCGGCACCGAGAAGTCATGTGAAATGAATCGATGCTGACGCCTACCGGCGCTCTCTTTCCCGCGCCGCCAGCGGCGCGTCGTCGGTTTCCCGCAGCGAATCTAGAAAATCTCCCACCATCGCGACACAGTCGTCGAAGCTCCGGTCGAAGCTGATGCGCTGTATTCTGGCAAACTGCTCGCGCATGATCGGCGGGCCGGCTTGGACCTGTCTGACGAATGCGGCGGCGTGCCGAAGCAGAAACGGCGCAGCGTGCACCAGCGCCGTTGGCTCCCGTTCGACCACGACGCAGAGGTCGAAGAGATCCCGAGCCGTGGCCCGGTCCCCGCGGTGGTAAAGCTTCTTGGCAACGATCTCGGCTGCGGTTTCCACCTTGACCGGCCGCCCCATGATCTCCCAGATCTCGAATGGCTCGTCGGTCAGGTTGGGCGAGGCCACTACGTCGACTTCGCCTGCGTCGAGCACCAGCTTCACGAAATTCCCCTGCTCGACATAATCGCTCGAGATGTTCTCCGCAGCCTCGCTCAAGCGCGGCGTCACGAACCCGAGATATTGGGGATCCGGCACAAATAAATCGATGTCACGAGAGAAGCGATGGCGGTACCGTAGCATCAGGACGGTGCCGCCGCCGAAAGTCCAGAATGGCTCGATGCCGCCGTGCTTCCTGATCTCCTCCATTAACGTGAAAGCATGAGGAAAGAGGCTTTCCCAAACATCGCCTCGGAGCTCGACCTTCATGCCCACAGGCCTCCGCGTGTGGCCATCAACGACTGCGCAAGCCGCCTGACGTTCTTCCAGATGTCGGCAGGATTCCGATGCTGTTTCGCCGCCACCTCGGCGACGACCTTGGTGACGAGCTGCAGCGGCGCCTCATCCAGGACTTGGGCTATTTGTGGGCGATACGCCGATGGCACCTCGCCAGTGGCTAGGGCGCGCTCGAGCTCGTCTGGGGTGAGCTCCCCGGTGTAGCTGACGTTGGCGCCCTTTGCTGCCATCCACAACGCGCGCGCCGGTGCGCCGCTGCCCAGACGGCTGGCCTCGGGGTCCTTCACGTCCAGAGACAGGCCAAGCACGTCCATCAGGCGCCCAAGCGTCTGGAGCGTGGCATTGACGGTGCCATGTTCGATACCGTTGAGCGACTGGCGCGACAATTCCGCCATGTCGGCCAGTTGCTGTTGGGTAAGGCCCAGAGCGACCCGTTTGCGTTGAATGGCATTACCGAGGAGCGATGGATTCACGGTAGTCAGTCCTGGAGATTCGTGTCAAGTATAGACGACAGTATTGACCCAAGGTTCCATCGAGACTCAATGTAACGTAATCTGCACACTGGTTGGTGAAGGGAGTCCAGCAAATTTTGGATTTCCGATCCGAAAAAGCTCGTACTCCGGCCAATTCGCTTTCATTAGCCAGCCTGCCGCGACGGCGAACAGCACGATCGCCCAATGCTAAAGTGCTTTCTCAGACATCGCCTCCCGTGATGGAGTTCAGTCTGGGCCCCGGAAGTTCGCCGCCTCCCCACCCGGCCTTCGTACGAGGCTGGCGGCTGGAGAGGAGAAGCAGCACCCTCGTCAATAAGATACTTTTTTGTAACTTAAGTTAAATCTCGTCAAGGCCTACCGCCTTGAGGAAAGAGCGTTAGCTTTTCCGCCTCAGGCCTTGTCCCCCCTAGCCTTGTGGGCCAAGATCAATTAAGATACATTAATGTAACTAAAGCCATCGAGAACATGGCCTCCTGGGAATTCTACGGACGGATGGGAACGCTGGAGACGCTGGATCGGATCGTTCATGGTCCGAACTGGTTCTTCTGCCGCATCCAAGGCCGACGACGCATTGGCAAGACAACCCTCCTGCGTGAGCTATCCAAGAGCGAACCGTCGCTAATAGCCCGGATGGTCTACATGCAGATACCAGACTCAGACGAGCGAGATGTGGCGGCTGGGTTCCGTCGGGCGCTGGAAGACTGCGAATCCGAGATCGCAAATGCACTGGCCCCGCAAGTCACTGACTTCGCCTCGATGGCTGGCGTGATTGGCGATCTATGCCGCCGCGGCCTAATCGTCGTGTTGGACGAATTCCAATATTTCACGGCAACGAGGCTCTACGCCTTCAACTCATTCCTGCAGGCGCAAGTGGACCAGCTGCGCGATACGCAAGGGGGCGGGCTGTTTGTCCTTGGCTCCCTGCAGTCGGAAATGAGCGCGCTCCTCGACGACAAGGGTGCGCCACTCTTTGGGCGGCTCACAGCGACTATCGATCTGCAGCACTGGGATTTCGAGGACCTGATCGAGGTGTACCGCGCCCACGATATCCGCGATCCGCACCATTGGCTCACGCTCTGGGGCTTCTTTGAGGGCGTTCCCAAGTTCTACCGGGACGCGTATGACCAAGGCCTGTTTCAGGTGGATTCCCGGTTTCAGGAAGCCTTGCTCGAGCGGATGTTCCTTCGCGAAGGCAGCCCTCTGGCGGAAGAAGCAGACACATCCTTCCTCCGTGAGGTGAAGGGCAGACTGCTCTCAGTCCTAAATTTCCTCGCGGAACATCCGGGCTCGAGCCACGGGCAACTGGTCGGCACACTGCTGCGGGATGAAGACGAAGCGTCGTTGAAGGTCACAGTCAAGCGCTTGGTCGAGAATTACCCTATGGTCGACAAACGCCACCCGGTGTTTTCGGAGAGCAAGAGCCGCAACGCCCGCTATTACATCACCGACAACTTTCTGCAGGCGTGGCTGTCGGTCGTGAAGCCGGCGCGGGACGCATCCCGCATGCGCCTGCTTTCGAAGGCGATCGATCTGACGCTCCCTCGGCTGCACGGGCACGAGGGATACGCGTTCGAGAAGCTGATTCGTCAGTTGCACGTAGAATGTTCGCGAAAGGGCGTGGGCGACTTCTCGCTGACCTCCATCGAACTGGGTTACTGGAATCGGCCGCGAGACGAACAGAACGCGATCGAGATCGACATCGTCGCACTTGACGAGGACGCCCGGCATATCCGCTTCGGCTCGTGCAAACGCAGTGCGAGCAAGCACATCCGGTCCTCGCTTTCCGAATTTGAGCGACACATCGAGCGATTCATGTCGACAAAGGAGGGGCGCCGGGTGAATGGGTGGACGTTGACCAAGGCGCTGTTCTCGCCTGTTTTTTCAGACGAAGAGGCTCGGGCGCTGACGGCCGCTGGCTACCAGTGCCTGGACTTGCCAGCGTACGTCAGGATGCTAACGTCTTCTCGGTCAGTGTGATGCACTGGCCGGCGGAAGCTTCGGCACCCTTCTCCGGGCCGATCCTCTTGATGCATGGCAGGAGCGCCGCGCCACGCTGCCCATCGCCTGCGTCCTCCTCTTCTTGTTGCAAACCAACGGCCAGCCGATCACCTCAAACCCTGGGTGGGACCGTGCGCGCTGGGTTGGGAGCGATCGACATCAGCGCTGCCGACATGAGTCCACATGTCGTTCCCAAGCCATCTCACCGGCTTTGACCGCAGCCCGCGGCTCGGATGCGTTCGCCCAGTTACTGAATGGTATGGAGGCGTCGTATCAAGGAAGCGGTCATGGCATTGGAGCTGGTTCCGTGCAGCCGGCTTAATGATTGTTTAGTGATCGTGGCCGGCCTGGATGGCCTCCCGTGGCCCAAAATGGCTGCCCATTGGAGCAGCCACGTCCTACTGCGAGCGTTTAACCCACAGACACCACCGCAGTTGAGGACGTCCCGTCTTCGAACCGTACCGTCACTTGAACATACTTACGCCCGTCCACCTCTTTGGTGAACAGGAACGGTCGGCACATCCCTTTCCTCGGCCCGGCGGCGCTGCACCGAGATCTACCTGCCTTGACTTTGGTAGCGGAGCAGTAGAGTGAAACGCATGCAACGCGACACCATGCCAATGCTCTCCACTACGCAACTCTCCCTGTTTCCCACCGCGCCAGCGCTCTGCAACGATGACGCCGGCCCAGCTCTGCTTTTGATGGCTTGCTCCGGTTCGAAGCTCGATCAGAATGCATCTTCCATCGATCTCTATCGGGGCGTCATGTACCAATCGTACCGGGCACACCTGCGCAGCGATGCGGCGCCCCACGCCCTGATCCTGTCCGCCCGTCACGGCTTTCTGCAACCCGACACAGAGATTGATCCCTACGACCTGCGCATGACGCGGCAACGCGCCAACCAGATGGTGGCGGATTTTTGACATCCTTATATGAACACCGCCCGGATGCCAAGGTAAATTGAAGGGCTTTGGCTTGTAGGTATGGGTTGCTGTCTTATATCCGACCTTGTTGCAGGAACGTGCCTGCGGGCCTTGATGGAATCAGCCGGGAACGTCCCCATCTCTCACGACGGGCTGTAAGCCGCTTGGACGTCATCGGGTTTGCGTTCCCGCGGTCCGACCTAGTTTGCCATCACACCTTATCTCCTTACCCTGTGCAACCCTGAAGGTATTCGTTTGTGCCCTGCTGTGGTCGTGCTTTCGCTACGCAGGCCGTGCGCTGACATAGCCGGGTTCATAGACGCGGCGATGGGCAAGCAATGCCCAGGCGGTGCGCGCCATCTTGTTGGCTAGCGCGACGATGGCAACATTGGTCGGGCGCCTGACCAGCAGGGCCTCAGCCCAGCACGGGCGCCGCTTCGAGCGGGTCAGCACGATGCGTGCGCCATGGATCAGCAGTTTGCGCAAATAGGGATCGCCACGTTTGCTGATATGGCCGAGGTGAACCTTGCCGCCGGTGCCACTCTGGGTTGGTACCAGGCCCAGGCTGGCCGCGAAGGCTCTGCCTGAGCGGTAAGCCTGGGGAGATCCCATGGTGGCAACCAGGGCCGTGGCGGTGATCGGGCCAATTCCCGGAATCGCATCCACACATTGGGCGGCAGGCTCGGTTTTTAGCCATGCAGCGATCTCTTGCTCGGCCGCGAGGATTTCAGCGTCCAACTGCCTGAGTCGCTGTAACTGGCGCGACAACAGTCGCCACAAGGGAGCCGGGATGGTTTGCTCGATCTCGCTCAGTCGGGTGACAAACTGCGCCATGGCAGCCTTGCGACCAAGCACGAAGTGCAGGCCGTATTCGCCCAGCAAGCCGCGAATCTGATTCACTTGCCGCGTGCGGCTGTCGACTAGTTCCAAGCGAATTCGGTGCAATCCAAGTAAGGCTTGCTGTGCCTCAGTCTTTACCGGTATCGGTCGCATCCCAGGTTGCTGCGCGGCTGTCCAGATCGCGCGCGCGTCGGCCGCATCGGTCTTGTTGGTCCGCACGAACGGTCGCACGTACTTTGGGTGGAGCAGGATGGCTTCATGGCCCAGGCTGATAATCTTTCTTGCCCACCAGTGCGCGCCGCCACACGCCTTTACGAACTTGCCGGGGGTGCGATTGCTCAGAAAGGAAATCAGTTGGGTCTTGCTGAGGCGCCGGCTGTGCGTCTCGCCCGTCTCTGGGTCGACCCAGTAGAGTTGGAAGATCGACTTTGCAAGATCCAGCCCATATGTCGTAGCATTCATTTGGGCTCTCCTTACCTCAAGTGATGGTTCGGATCTTCACTTTGGCACATCGATGCCGTCGGTCAAAGCGAGAGCCCCTCATCGTGGAACCCCCGCTAGCGTTACTGGCGGGCGGTGTTCATTCCATCTCCCCGTCCTCAGCCTTCGGCTGCCGCCTTACGGCGGAAAGGACGAGGATTCCTACGGCGCTACGTGATGCTCTACGTAGTCACTTCGGTGGGTTCCTGCTTCGTAGAGCGGCTTGACTACGCCGACTCTCCACAGGCTGCAACGCGGTGCCCCCGCGCCAAAATGTTGATCGCGCCGACCACGTCGGCGTGATTCGCATAGCCGCATGCCACACAGGCGAAGCTCGCCTGGCTCTGCCGGTTCTCGGCAGATACATGCCCGCAGCAAGGGCACGTGCGACTGGTGTGTTGTGGCGGCACAGCTATTAGCCAGCCGCCATTCCACGCTAGTGTCCCGAGTCAGAAATTCGTAGACAAAATCGCTTGATGCTGGCGAGGATGTCATCGGCGGACTTTGTCCACACGAAAGGCGTGGGGTTGGCGTTGTTCAGGTCAAGGTATTGGCGGATAGCTTGCTCAAGTTGTCGGGTTGAGCGATGCGTGCCGCGGCGGATGTATTGTTCGGTGATGGTTGCAAACCAGCGCTCCACCTGATTGATCCACGAGGCGGAGGTCGGTGTGAAATGAACATGGAAGCGTGGATGGCGAGCGAACCAAGCCTTGATCGACGCCGTCTTGTGCGTGCCGTAGTTGTCCATGACGAGATGCACATCGAGCTTGGGTGGCACGTTGGCTTCGATCGTGCGTAGAAACTGCAGGAACTCACTGCTGCGATGTCTGCGATGCAATTCACCGATAACTTTTCCTGTGGCGATGTCCAGCGCGGCGAACAACGTTGTCGTGCCATGGCGCATGTAGTCATGCGTGCGTCGCTCGGGGATGCCTGGCGCCATCGGCAAAATCGGCTGCGTGCGGTCCAGCGCCTGAATCTGGCTCTTCTCGTCAACGCACAACACCATGGCCTTGAGCGGTGGGTCGAGGTACAACCCCACGATATCTCGCACCTTCTCCACGAACAATGGGTCGCTGGACAGCTTGAAGGTCTCCTGTCGATGCGGCTGCAGCCCAAAGGCGCGCCAGATACGCGTCACGGTCGACTGCGACAGATCTGCCGCGCGAGCCATGCTGCGCGTGCTCCAGTGAGTAGCCCCGGCTGGCACGGATTCGAGCGTCTTGGCAATAATCGCATCGACCTGTGCGTCAGCGATGGTCCTCGGCGCCCCTGGGCGCGGAGCATCCAGCAGCCCATCCAGGCGATCCGCGACGAATCGCGAGCGCCACTTGGAAACCGTATGCACGTCGACACGCTGCTTTGCGGCAACGGTCTTGTTGTCCAGGCCTTCAGCACTGGCCAGCACGATGCGCGCGCGCAAAGCCAACGCCTGTGCCGTCTTGCGCCGCATCGTCAGCGCCTTGAGCTGCTCGCGTTCAGCCTCACTCAAGATTAGTTCCGCCTTTGGTCTTCCCCTCATCGCTACCTCGCCCCGTGCGTGCCTTCAATGCAGAGTACAACGCGAGCCAAATAATGCAATGAATTTCAGACTCATGACTCTAGCTTGTATTCCAGTTGACGCCCGAACTCGTACCATGGGCGAAAGTTAACACCGCTCAATCCAGTTTACAACCGGATTTGTGGGTAGCCTCAGGCCTAAAGGCCGAGGCTTGCCGAGCACCTGGTCAAAGTACCTACGGCCCGCCGCCCGGCCAATGCGTGTCGGATCAGTGATGCCGGCCGGTGGCGCCGAGTACCGGCGCGTCATGCGCGCCCCGCTAGCGCGCCGATACGGCCCTGCCCTGCCTGTCCTGAAGGAAACCAGCGGCGGCATCGGCATGCAGCGATCGCAGCTCGGCGCCTTTCTTGACCGGCTGAAACCTGCATTCCGCGACCAGATCGGCCAGCATGCCAATGGCACACCGATCTTTCGTGCCTACAGACGGATCAAGGCCGGCACAATCGCCACCCTGCGCTACCGGGCGGCGCCCGCTCTCCCGGCCCGTCAAGCTCGCGTGCTCTCGGTCTTCAATGGGCCGGGCGGCCCCACGGCCGATGTGGCCGCGCGAAAATCTGCCGGCGCTGGGTCAGTGTCGCAAATCTCGAACGTTTCACGGGGGAGCCGGCATGAGTGATTTTGATCGCCAGTTGCATCGGGATGCGGTTGAACTGTGCCAAACCGGGCCAGCTACGCCCGACAAACTCGTCGCGCTGGCCCATGCAGGGCTGAAAGCGTGTGCGAAAGTCGGCAATCTGCAGTTCCCGCCTGAAAAGCGGTATGCGCTGCGGCAGGAAATCATGCGCTACTGCGCCGAGGAATGCCTGCTCGCATGCTGTTTCACGCAGGAGGAGCGCCTGGAGCGGATCGCAGACATGCTGGACGCCACCTACCCGCGCTATGCCTGCACCCGCGCCAGACTCGCCGCGCGCCGCAACCGCTATGGCAGACCGAGATTCTGACCCCCTCCCCTGAGAGCAAAATCCGCCGCGAAGCGGTGGCAAGGGTGCGGGGTGCGGCAAATTCAGTATATAACAGCAGGCATGGCACAAATGGACTCCCTCTGGCTCAGTAATCCAACCCTGGCATACCGGGACTGGCAGGCTCGCGAAGCGGCCGGCGCCGATCGCCGCCCCTTCTCGGCGCGCTCGATCATCCAGCATCAGGCGATGTTCGAGCATTTCCGCCGGCACCTGATGGTCAAGGGCGCAACCATCGCGTCTTTTGGCGCGGCCGATATCGACGCATTCTGGCAAACGCCGGATGGCCGCACATACTCCCAGACCACTCGCACGCGGTATGTAAAGCTGCTGGACCGGCTGTGCCGGCATCTGGTCTTCACCGGCGTACGGCTGGACAACCCCGCTGCCTCCTTTCTCTCCGCTGAGCGCTGGCCAGATCAGGAGCCAGCACCTCTCTTCCTGACCGAAGCCGAGGACGCGCGGCTGCAGGCCCTACCTTCAGTCGATCCCTGATGACTTGGCTGGCTTACGCAGCCGCTCGATTGTCGCCGCGTTCCTCGGTATCGGAATCACCGCGGGAGAAGCCCGCGCAGCGCGCATGGCGGATCTGTGGCCGGACGCGGCCCCGCCCTACCTGATCGTGCGCGCACATGGTCTCCGAGATGCGCGGACGGTGCATCTGGGCAGGTTCGCGGTACCGATACTGCGGGCCTGGTGCGCGCGGCGCGACGCTCTCCATCGACGGCGATTTGCTGTTCACGCTCACCCCGGATGGCCGACCGATTACCGACATGAGCTTCGGCCGCATCGTGGCCACCGCCCTCGCAGAGATCGGGTTAGCCGGCGCTGAGCCAAGTCCGCGCACATTGCGCAATACTTTCTGCCGCCGGCAACTGCTGGCGGGCCATTCTCGAGATAAGGTCAGCCAGATGTTGGGGCTGGCCAGCAATCGAACCTGTGATCGGATCGCCGCGACTTTGGAGTCGGACGATCGCGCCCTCGCGCAGACACCGCGCCAGGGCTAACGAATAGAGAAACATAAAGCGATTCATCGGCACGATCGATCCGCGAGCGGGAGACGGCGAGGGGCGCGTGTGGTGGACGGGCGGGAAGTCGGTGGGTCGCCTCGAGCAGCGGCAAGTCGGATTCGCCGTGCTTCCCGCTCGCTGAGCGGTAGGCTGATCGAGCCGCCTGCTGCAAAATCGCGTCTACCCCCTTGCGTACGCGGCCGATTTTGCTATTCTTCGCCGGTGCGCCACATCCTCAATCGCTGTCAGGCGCGCATAAATCTACCAAGACACGACCATGGCCACGAAAGCAAAACCTGTAGCAAAGACTGCAACGAAGACCGCAGCGAAGAAGGCTGCTCCGGCTAAGAAGGCCGCCACCGCCAAGAAAGCCGCTCCTGCTAAGAAGGCTGCCGCAGCCGCACCGGTTGCCAAGCCGCTGAAGGACACGTTCAACAAGTCGAGCCTCCTCGCCCACCTGGTCGCCCAGACCGAGCTGGACAAGAAGACCGTCCAAACCGTCCTGACCCACCTGGAAAACACCATGGTGAGCGCGATTCACAAGAAGGGCGCCGGCGAGTTCACCTTCCCCGGCCTGTTCAAGGTCTCGGCTATCCAGGTCCCCGCCACGAAGAAGCGCTTCGGCAAGAATCCGTTCACCGGCCAAGAGCAGTGGTTCGCCGCCAAGCCGGCCAGCGTGAAGGTGAAGGTTCGCGCGATGAAGAAGCTGAAGGACGCCGCGATGTAACCGCAATGGTTGCAACGAGCAAAGGAATATAAGCCCCCGAGATCTCGCGATGTCGGGGTTTTTGCATGAACTGGGGCAACGACCCATAGGGCAGCGCCCCATGAGTTAGTTGGAGTGGGCTACACGTCCGCGAGGTAAGCCACGCAGCCGCTCCTGCTTTCGGTTCCGGCAATACGCTGGCCCTCGCGGCAGTCCGCGAAGTTCGACACATTGGCCTCAATCTCATTGGCCAACTGGCGCGGACAACGCGCCGCCGCTGCCGGCCCGCCGGCTCCTTGGAAGGACTGGTCAGCCAGATCGATACCGATGATCAGGTCCATCGCCTCCTCCCCTACGCTGCCGCATACTGCGGCAGCAACTTGCGCAGCGCATTGGGGTTCGTTTCGATATAGGTTCGCGCGCCATCCATATCGACCACCAGATGGTGTGCAAAGCAGGCAGCGTCCCGCGAGATCTCGACCTGCTGGGACGACACGAAGGCAGCCAGCACCTTGGCGCGATCCACATCCGCACCCATCCAGCCAAAGACCCGGATGAACGTGTGCACCTTCTTGCCGCGCCGCAACAGCTTGGCCGCCTGTTCCGATGAAATGAATGTCTTGGTCATAGCGAATAAAAGGAGAAAGGCCCGCCCCTCGCGGGAACAGGCCTTGGTATTGAAGTGAAATATGGGTTGGTTACATAGCGGCAAGCGCTGCGACGTCGATGACGCTATCGGCTTCGTCGACCAGGTCAGGCGTGTGCGAGATAAAGAACTCCCGCTCATACCCACCCTGGCGCAGCACCTCGCGCTTCATGCGCATGAAGGCACGCTTGCGCTCCGGATCCAACGGACCGTCGGCTTCGTCGGTGAACAAGGTCTGGAGCGACTGTCCGGAGTCCTGCGCTCGGTAGAGCGCAATCCCACGGGTCAGGCACTCGTTGATCCAGATCTTCTGCCCGCCAGACATGACGGCGAAGTTTTTGGCACTGTCGCTTTCGGCATCGTGCACCTCGATCTCAAAACCCTCACGCTTGTCGCCGTTGGCCAGTGTTGTCTGTGTCTGAATCGCGATGGTGAATCGGGGGCCATAGCAGGCGAGCAGCAGGTCATTGACGATCCGCGTGAGCGCAGGCCCTGCGTCATCAATGGACAACGCGATGACGCCGTCGTTGCCCAATGCCTTGGCCAGCAGCTTCCACTGCGCGATCTCGTCGGAGAGCCGGTCAGCCTTGCCCTGTACTGCAGGCTGGCCGGCCAGCACCGTCTCGACGCGCTCGTACTCAGTCACCAGGCTGGTTTGCTGCCGGATCAATGCCTCGATCCGGGCATCCAGCGCCACCACCGCCTCTCGGCTTTGGCGGATGCGAAGGTCCAAGGTAGACAGCATGCCGGTCACGTCTTCGGTGGCCAGCCCCGACAGCTCACGCTGCACGGCAGACGACTGGCCGTCCGTTTCGGCGACTTCCCGCGCATGACGCGCACTGGTGGCCGCTTCCTCCTCGGTCAGAGCGACGACATCACGTTCGGCCTGTGCGAGGCCTTCCTGAGCCACGTCAAGCATGGTCTTTCGGGCTGCAAGCGCGGTGAGGCGCTGCAATTCCTGCTGGTCATGCGTCAGCGCCGCCTGCAGAGCCGACAGTGTCGCGCGTTGACTGGGCAACCCTGCCAGCGCCTCGGCCATCGGCTGCATCGCCAGCTGCTTCGCCTGGTAGCTCGCGCGCAGATCCCGCACAGCGATGACCTGCTCCGCCAGCTTGCCTTTGGCCTCGCGCGCTTGCGCGAGCAAGGGGCAGGTGTTGTGCATGGGATCGGCCCGGCAAGGCACCGTGTCGATGACGTCGGCCTGGGCCTTGAGCGAGCCGGCAAACTGCGCCGCTGCCTTTCCGCGGGCTTCCAGCCCCTGCAACTCGGTGGAGAGCGCCGCAAGCTGGGCACGCTGTGCTTCCAACGCAGTCACTGCTTGCTGCAGCGTGACAAACTCACCCTGCCTCTGGCCAACGACCATCTGCAAGGCGTCGCGCTGCTCGGCGGCTGCCAGAATTGCCGGCCCTTCGGCCAGGGTCATCTTGCGACTGGCCACCAGCTGCTCCAGCTCCCGGCGCCGTGTGACGGTACGGGTGACGGCCGCACGCTGATCGGCCTCCAGTTGGCGTCGACGCGTGCCCAGTTCGGTCTCCCGCTGCCTGAGCTCACGCAGACGCGCCTCGGCCGTGGCGCTTGCACTTTGCTTCGCGGCCAGCGTCGCCCGCTCCTGGAGGAGCTTCGCGCCGTTCGCCGTTTCCGCATCGCGATCTCGCCGCGCGGCGGCCAGCGCCTCGTCAGTCAGACCGATTTCCCGGGTCAACTGCCCGGCCCGTTCACGTTGGGCGGACAAGCCAACCAGGTCGCGCTGCAGGGCGTCCAAATGCCGGCCCAGCCCCTTTGCCACCTCGCCGGCCTTGGCCGACAGGTCGCGCAGGTGGTCGATGCCTAGCAACTCTGCCAGCAACTTCTTGATCTCGCTGGCTTGGTAGCTGGCGATCGGGCGGCGGTTCTGCGCCGAAAACACGCTGGTAAAGAACGCCTCAGGGGAGCCGAGCACCGCCTCGATGCAGCGGTTATAGGTATCGGCCTTGCCGTCCGACAGCGTACCGTCGGAAACTTGAACCGGCACCCAATCATCAGCGGCGCCCTTCTCGAACAGGTAGTACTCAGCCTTGCGGCTTTTGCCCGGATTGCGGAATGCAAACGCCGAACGGTACTTCTTGCCGGCGTGCTCCCATTCCAGATCCTTTTCCCCACGGGTGCCAAAGAGGTGATCCCAGTAGGAAAATGCATCCGCGGACATTTTCGAGGCATGGCTCGGCATGATCGGATATGGGTGCAGGTTGTCCATCAGCGTGGTCTTACCCGCGCCGTTAGGGCCAACCAGTGCAATCAGGCCGGGTGGCAGGTGCGTCAGGTCCAGCGTCACCTTGTCACGGCGCATGCCATCGCGCACGCCAAGAAAGCCAGAAAGAGTCAGTTTCAGTGGGCGCATTCGACCACCTCCGCACCAGCCATGGTAGTCAGGTAGTCGGCGGGCAGCTCCATCACATCACCCGAATACATGGGCATGTCCGGTACTGCCAGCCGCGCGTCCTGCTCGGGCAACCCGGTCAGCGCACGCTCCATGGAGCGCACGGCGGCCGCGAACTGCTGGCGGGCCAGCGCGATCACATCTGGCCATGCCGTGCAGCCGCATAGTGCCTTGAGTTCCAGCGCGCTCCACTGGCTGGCGTAGCCATGGGAGAACGACCAGATCAGGTTCTGCATTTCCAGCGACGGCGTCACTTCGTACCAGTACTTGTCGCCGGTGGCATGCACTGCCATGACCAGTAAATGGTTGCGTTGCGCGATCACCGCGCCGCGCCCCGCCCCGAACGGCTGGAACAAGGTGCTGCGGGTAAAGCCGTGCGCATCCGTCAGGCGGGCAGCCAGCTCGGACGCGGGGATGGTGGTTTCAAAGGTATGGGCCCAATCCGGACCAGCAGGGTAAAGCATCATCGTGGCGCACTCCAGGGAAGACGGAGTGCATTCCCGGACGGGAAGCACCCGTCAGGGGTCAAAGGGATGAAACAACCGTCGATGCGTCCTGGGGACGCGGGGTAAAACGATCTTTCGACAGCCCCAGAGGGCTCTCGGAACATGGCTTTCGGCCAGGTTCAAAGGTTAGGCGGCAACTTCCGCAACAAGTCTTCGGGGAGCCAGTCCATCGCCGTGGGCGCTGCACCGGGTTTCAGCATAACGGGTGGCGTTGGTGCCAGCATGACCGCCACAACCGGTTCCACGTGCTTCTGAGGCCCGGCTGCTATCTCAACCGGTGGGAGCTCGCCCAACCTTTCCAGCTCCTGCAGCACCAGGTCCGCGATGGCCTGCGGCTCCGCGTGCTCGAGCATCGACAGACGATCGAGCAATGGATTGGTGTGAACTTGCGTCAACTCGCCCCAGCGCGTGATCTTCTCCGACAGGCTGGCGGCACGGCTGATGCCCTCGGCGCGGCTGCGCACGGCTGGCAACAACCTCCCCTCGAGCTTGACCTCGGCCGCACCGGCAAACAGGGCGGCTATGGCGTCGCGATCGACTATCTGGCGGTGCTCCTCGTCCACGACCCAGCGGATACGCACGAACTTGTCGGCCGCTTCAGCTGCGACGCGAGCGAGCTGCGCCATGTCGGGCGGCCCGTCGAAGTCGATGCACAGCGTCTCGCGTGCCGGCGTCACCACCGGTGTTGTCTCTGCCTGCCCTGGCGCGACGCGCCATTGCAGATAGGTCTTGTCACCGATTTCGCCGTAGTGGAAGCGCCCGATCGAGCCCGGATAGGCGACCAGCCGCCCCTCGCGATCCCATTGCTGGGCGCGGTGGATATGGCCGAGCATGAAGCCGTCGCATTCGGCGTCGAACAGCGCTCCAATGGTGAATTCATGATCGAATCCGGCCATCGGCACGCCGTGCTCCGTCTGGCAACCGTTGACAGTACCGTGTGAGATACCCATCGTGCGGATGCCACGCGCGCGCAGCGAGCGGTTCACGGTCCCCGCGGCGTGCAGATAGGCGGCCAGATGGTCCCCTACCGCAGTCGCCGCATCGGATGTCCCGACGGCGACGGCGAGCATCGCCTTGTTCACCGTCGGCACGCAGGTGAAGACCACGTCCGGCATGCCATCGGCCAGCAGCGCCTCGATCTCCATCGGCGTGAAGAGCGCACCTACCGACGGGGTGAAACCGCCTTCGTGCAGCGCGACCTGGTGGATGCGGTCGGCGATATAGACCGGATACCGGTTGCCTACGAGGCGAAACAGATCCAGCGTGCCGGCCGGCTCGTGCGAGAACGTGCCCTGCAGCATCACCACCGGCATGTGATCGGAGAGCTCACGGATACGCTCGGCCAGCACGCGCAGCGCCGGCGTGTGGGCTTCCAGTCGATGGTCAGTCGAGTCGCCGGAGACGACCCCAACCCGGCTGCCCGCGGCGACCGCATGTTCGACGGCAAAGCCGAAGCAGCGGTCCGCCTCGGCCAGATTCCCGGTCGAGTAATGCAGGTCAGAAAAGTGAGCCAACGGCAGGCTCGCACTGGGATTGAGCATGATGTGATTCTCCAAAAGAAGGGAAATGCGCCGGAACGGCGCGCAAGGGAAAGAGTGGCCTCGCGTGGGCCACAGGTGAAATGGTTATGAGGCAGAAGAGGAGCGACGAGGTGAACGGCACGCGGTGTGCCATTCACCTTGCAGCGCCGTCAGACCGGCAGGGTTGCTTCGCGCACTTGGGCGCGAACCTGCTCACGGAAGGCCAACGGGTTGGCCAGCGCGGTTTGCATCTCGCTGATCATGCTGTCAACATCATTGGGCCGCTTGGTCCAGCCCGGGCCGTATGAGAGGCGGGCGAAGGTCAGCAAATCCACCCGCTCCTGCCCGTTCGACATGCCCAAGCGAGCGGCAAGGTCGGCGAGTTTGCTTTCGCGGTCCTCCGGATCCTCAGAGTGCGCCGTTGGCATAGGAATTGGCGTCGCGTCGGGCTCGTCAATCACCGGCATCGACATTGTCGCGCCAGCATCGGACGAGGCCCCTTCCAGCAGCGAGACCGCCTGGCCAGCGGCTTCCAGTGCCGGGGCCATCTGGTCGGCGCCATCCAGCAGCGCGCCCAGATCGATCTCGGCATCCAGCATCGTGAGCATCTGTTCCTGCCGCATGGGCAGGCCGTCCTCTCCGATGCGCGTGATCTCGACCGCCTTCTTGGATATCCAGAAATGCAGGCCCGCCAGGCGACCACCGCGCGCCAACGCCACCGTCTGCATCGCGGCATAGGCCTTCTGCAACACGTAGATGGAGTTGGTCGGCAGCTCGATCAGGCCGAGGCCCTTGATCTCCGGAATCGCGAAGACGAAATTCGCGCTCAGATTGCACTTGCGCTCCTGATACTGCGGGCAGTGATGCGGATCGCAGACGCCATCGGGAATGGCGTCGTCTTGGCGCAGGATGATGGTGCGGCCGCCAAACAGGCGTTTGGCGCGCTGGGCGCGCTGATCGACTTCCGGCGCCGCGTACATCTTGCAGTACCGCTTGCCGTCGGCGGCGTACTCCGAGAAGTACTGCAGGCCCCGTGCGTTCCACGCCTTCAACTGGTTGGGCAGGTTCGCCATCCAGTCGTCGAAGGCGAAGACAACCGGGAAGCGCCACAGCTTCAGGCCATCGCCGCGATCCTCGCCGTACTTCTGAAGGATATCGTCGACGGTGGCCGGGTTGGTGAAGTCCGAACCACGGCAAGTGAACCAGCCGGTGTTCTTGGGCACCAGCGCGTTGCGCAGCTTGGTCTTGCGCTCGATCTCGTTGCCGATCGCCTCGAAAGACTCGCCGAGGGCGAGCATGGCATCGTGGATCTTGACCGCCTCCGGGTTGGCCTTGGCGGCCTTGGTGAGGACCTTGATACCCGGGCGGATCTTGCCAATGACGGGCGGCCGCGCGGGCCGTTCTTCTATGAGGCTGCGGGGATGCCCGAAGTCGGTGTAGCCAATGGCTCGTTGCATAGTGCACTTCTCCTGCGTTCAAGGACTTGAACGACGGCGACGCGGATGGACGCAGCATGCTCCCGAAGACGCAGGGCTGTGTCGGCCCCGCGCCGGGTCGTTACTTGGGAAAGGAACGCCGCTTGGGCGCGCTCCGCTAGACAGGCCACATGAGCGGCTTCACCCAAACTCAGCACTGGGCTGGCCGACATAGTCGGACCGCCGGCGGGCGAGCATGGCCGCAATCGCGGCACGAATCTCGGAATTCTGGTCGATGGCAGACAGCATGCTCGGCTCCTGTGTCGTGGGTTCCTACAAACAAAAAAGCCCGCTCCGGCAATGCGGAAGCGAGCTTGTTTGCAGGAAAACCCGTTGCCACGCCCCTTCCGGGGGCGTGGCAAACAGGGAGCTGTGCGCCAATGCGCATGCTCTATGAGGACGTAAAGTCGTCCTCGTGCAGCAGGGTCACGCTGCACTTCAACCCATTTAGAACTCGAGGTTCACCGCAGGATCACGGATCAGCCGACGACGGCCGTTCTGCCCAGGAGGGGCCAAGAGAGAGAGAGAGACGCCACATGGTCCCGAGCTCGAACGGTGTCCACAGCGCATGCCGAAGCAGCACTGATGCAGGACGCGTATTACGGATGATGGATGGGGAGCAAACGGCGAAGTTGCTCATCACAATGGAATGTCCACACCGGTAGCCAACCGGTCGGCGCATGCACCAGGGCACGACTTGAGAAATGCAGTGGACTCGCGGTGGAGTCGAATCGATGCGTCGGAGACGCGAGGTGTGATTGGATTATGCATCGACGCCGCAATCCGTATACCCCGGAAAGCTTGCGAATTTCGTATAGCTTTTGCGGTCAGCACCCGGGCGGTCCTGGCTGACAATTTGCGGCGAGAGAGTAAACGCCGAAATGGATATGGCCACGCCCGACAATGATGAAAACGTCCCGGGTCCGGACGAGAACAGCTACAACAACAGCAACGACAACGACGACGCAGCGCGCCGCAAAGCCGCCGGCTTGCGCCCTATTCTGCGCCTTGGCAGCGATGGCCGCCTCGCGAAGATCGTGCCTGAGACGGACTCCCGCGCCGTCGTCATCTACTGTTCCACCTTCGTCCGGGACTTCGTCGCGCGGGACTTTAATTTCTGCGCGGCCAAGTTCACCGTCGCGCGAGGCGGCAAGCTCCGCGCGCTGGATTCCGTGTTTCGCGAAGCGGAAAATGGCTTTGCCAAGGCCCTGGGTTGGCTGGAACACCGGCCCAGCCTGGATCTCCCGCTGGTAACCGACCGACAAGACATTGAGATCAAACACCCCCTCGCAGGTCGACTGGTGCGACTGCTGAACCAGCACGACCGGATATTCACGTCTTCGCTGTTCGCCATGGCGGCGGGCTCGATCTCGTCAACCGATCGAAGCAACGCGATCGAGCATGCTTCGCGCCGCCTATCGCTGATCCACGCGATCTGCATGCCGGACGACGACCAGTTCGCTGAAGACGGCTCCCGACTGAACGCACCCGGCCGATAGGCCGCATTCCATAACGCTCTGAAGGACGACAACTATGGATTTGCTAGAGATCCAGCAGCTGCACGCGCAGTACATCCGCCAGCCCCTGACCATTGATATGCCCGCCAGCGCGGGCATTGGCGTTCCGCTATCTCTATCATCGCCAAGCGAGGCGGCCACGGCTGCGCGCACGCAATGGAACGCGCTCGCAGGCAGAGGCCGCAACCTTCTGCTGGTGTTTGGGGGACTTGGTGTGGCGGCGGCCATCGGCATGTCCGTCGCATCCAGGACGCACCGCGGCGCGACGGCGAATGACCAAGGCACCGGTGCAAGCCCCGGAGTTCAGTCCGGGGTAAGCCGGGAATTTGGGGGTTAGTGAGGGGTCTGCAGCTGCTCAATGTACTGGCGCAGGATATCCAGTGGAGCCCCGCCGCACGACGCCGCGAAGTAGGACGGGGACCAAAGCACGCCCCGCCGCTTGAGCCACGGATGGAAGTCCCCGAACTGCTGCCGCAGCAGTCTGCTCGACACGCCCTTGAGCGATGCGACGAGCGCTGATAGGGCGACCTTCGGCGGGTAGTTCACCAGCAGATGGACGTGGTCGTGCTCGCCGTTGAACTCTACCAACTTGGCCTCGAAGTCCTTGCATACCCTGGCCAGGATGGCCTGCATTGCGTCAAGGTGCTCCTTCTTGAACACGTTGCGCCGATATTTGGTCACGAAGACCAAGTGTACTTGCAGGGCAAAGACGCAGTGCCGTCCGTGCCGTAAATCCGTATCAGTCTTGCGTGGACGCGCCATCTTCTTCTCTTGCCGAATTTGGAAGACCAAGCGTACGATACGGGAATGGAAACCGTAAAGACACTGAAGCTGCGCATCAAGGACAAGCACGCGAAGGCGATGCTTGCGATGGCGCGCGACGTGAACACGGTTTGGAATTTCTGCAATGAAACCCAGTATCGCAGCCTGAAGCGTTACTGCAATCGCCCGAAGGTCTGGCTGTCAGGGTTCGACCTTCAGAAACTCACAGCGGGCTTCAGCAAATGCGAAGGCGTGCGCGTCGATTCCCGAACGGTTCAAGAGACGTGCAAGGAATTCGCGACGCGGCTTAAACAGTTCAAGCGCCAAAAACTCAATTGGCGCGTGAGCAACCGCAAGTCGCCGAAGTATTCGCTCGGATGGGTTCCGTTCAAGGGCGAAGGCATCAAGTACAAGAACGGGCAACTGCATTTCAATGGTCTTCAGATCGGCCTGTGGGACTCGTATGGCCTGTCGAAGTATGAGCTTGGCGCGGGCAGCTTCAACGAGGACTCGCGCGGGCGTTGGTACGTCAACATCGCTGTCAAGGTGGAGGTCGAAGAAAAACGCGTGCCGGATGGCTCGGACGTGATCGGCATCGATCTTGGTCTGAAGACCTTGGCGACGTACAGCGACGGTGAGAAATTCGAGCCTAAGCGCTTCTATCGCGAGTCTGAGCAAGCGCTCGGCATCGCTCAACGAGCGAACAAGAAGCGCCGCGTGAAGGCAATCCACGCCAAGATCGCAAACCAGCGCAAGGACGCCATCCATAAGGAAACATCGGCGCTGGTCAAAAGACATGCAGGAATCTTCGTAGGCAACGTGAACGCGAAAGTGCTGGCAAAAACGAGTATGGCGAAGTCCGTACACGACGCCGCATGGACCACGTTCCGGACACAACTCAAGTACAAGGCCATCAGGCAATGTGTGGTGTTCGCAGAGGTCAACGAAGCGTTTTCAACCCAAACGTGCTCGTGCTGCGGAGTCATATCCGCGAGCAGTCCGAAAGGTAGGGCCGGCCTTGGAATAAGGCAGTGGACGTGCTGTTCGTGCGGGTCGGCACGACCGCGACACGAACGCGGCCCGGAACATTGCCCGCCTGGGACTTCAGGCGCTCGCTGGAGGAATCTCCGGGGTTTAGCCCGGAGAGGAAGTCAACAACAGGACGCCTCGGTGGCCACCGCCGGTCAGATGGCTGCGGCCACGCCGGCATCGGCCGCGACGCCGGAAGCGGCCATCCCAATCACGCAGTCACCGGCCCCATCCAGTGCACCGACTGCCAACCTGACTGCGGATTCCCTGGCTCTGGCCACTCCACGGTTTGCCGAGCGGCCGGATGAGCCACGCTCGGTTCAGCCGCAACCGGCCTCCGCGTCGTCGGGCACAGCGCAACCGCCCGCTCGCCGCCCGGCGGCCGTGACGACGCCACCAGTCAGTGTCAAGACGACACCCAGCGCGCCGGACCGAAGCCCCGCGCAGAAGCCAGCCGCCCTGCACGCTGGCGACATCAAGCTTTTCTGAAAGGAGTTACATGGACCAGCCGATCTCAATCAGCGTGCTCAACTATGGCATCTGCATCCATGGGGACGTCGTCGCGGACCACGGCATTTCCTGCGGCGGATTAATCGAAGGAAATATGACCGTGACCCGCGGGCTCCTACATGTGGCCGCCGGCGCCGTCGTGCGCGGACGGGCTGAAGGCGAGCATGTGCTCGTCGAAGGCACCGTGGAGGGCGGAGTCGCCGCCCGTGAATCGCTCGTGATCAATGGGCGGGTGAAGGGCGACATTGTCTACGCGGGGTCGATCCGCCTGGGCCTGAACGCGGTGCTGGAGGGTAAGGTCACCCGTGCCGCTCTGCCGGAGCCAGCAGCACTGTCGTCCGAGCCGAGTGTCCCCACCTCGCCCGCCCAGCCTGAAGACAGACTGGAGACTGCCTGACGGGACCTCGCCGGCTGCGTGTCAGTCCAACCGGTTGGACGGCCATTCCGGGAAACACGGCAGAAAAGTGTTGGCTTTTCCCGGCAAGTCCCATTGCCGGGGACCGCCTTGTATCCTGATCGGATCCCTTGGCTCCGATGATTTACCAACCGGACCGACGCTCATGCGAGTCTTCCGGAGCCCAGATCTGTCGCACTCCCTCCTCTGACAGGCCTATCGGGACGATCCTCCGCAAGTCTGCCTGGCTGAGTAGTCCAATCGGGCAGATCCAGGGCCCACGTTTCCTTTTTCGCGAAGCCATGGCTATGAACAACTGGCGTTCATGGATCAGACACTCAAATGCGCGGGCTCCGCGAGGCCGATGGCTGATTTCGTAACGCCAACTATGTGTCAGCGTAAAGCGAAGGTCTTCGCTCTCGAACACCAGGGAGCGCGGCATCGGGTTAGGTACGCCCCAACCGGACAGCTGCTCCAACCACGCGTCATACGAAAGCGCGGTCTGACGAGCCTTGAAGGCCTGACACCACTGCTCGTATAGCGCCGCCGCGCGATAACGCGATATTGCCCCCCACTTCTGTATCTCATTGCTAACTACTAACTCCTGATTTCCTGAATTCATAGACGAGCGGGACTGCGGTGCATCGAGGGGGCGGTACGTATGGAAGCGCATGTCGCAGATCGCAAGGATCGGCGATCCGCCTGTGACAAAGCGCGGCGAATGGTAGCCAAGCACGGAGCCCGCAGCTAGGTTGGGCCGGTAGATGGTGTGAACCTATGGTTGACAGCTCCGGAGGGCACCGACATGATTCCGCCCCTCGCATTGTCACAAAGCACGGCGCGTTGGGCGCCGCGCGAAAGACGCATGACTGTCGAATTGAAATTGCATCATCTGGAATGCCTCATTGCCGTCGTGGACCATGGCGGCGTGCGCAAGGCGGCCATTGCGCTGGAGCGCTCCGCAACTGCGGTCAGCAAGTCCTTGCGTGAACTGGAACTGCAGGTAGGCGTGACGCTGACCGAGCGTCATGCGCGAGGCATCGTGCCGACAGAGGCCGGAGCGAAACTACTGGTGCACGCGAGGCTGGTGCTGGGGCAATTGCACTGCGCCGGAGAAGAAATGATGCATCTGGGCCGCAACACCGGCGGCACGGTGCACATGGCTGTCACCCCCTGGTTGCTTCAGAGCGTAATGCCCGCAGCGATTCGCGAATATCGGGTGCTGCGGCCCGACGTCAAGCTATTCATTAGTGAGCACCTTGGCGACGAGTATGCCGATATCCATAGCGGAGACCTGCACCTCGCGCTGGGCCCGCCGCCAGACAAGTCACAGCAAGGTGCGCTCGATACGCGGAAAATGTTTAGCTATGAATACGCCGTGGTGGCGCGTTTCGGGCATCCGGCGGCCAACACGCGTCGCCTTGCGGAACTGAAAGCGTACGACTGGGTGGTGAGTCGATCGGTGGAGCAGTTTTCGCCGGTTTTGCGCGATTTCATCAGCTCGACCCGGCGTGGCAAGGTTGAGCGCTTTCACGTAGCACGTTCCTTACAGGCCGCCCTGGCCATCGTGCGGGCCACCGACATGTTGACAATCGTGCCATGGCCACTCATTGAGACACCCGACATGCGAGACCGCTTCACCGCTCTCCATCTGGATGAACATTTGGGCGATAGCGCTACCTGCCTGGTGACGCGACGCTTCGAACCGATGCCGGGCGCGGTGCTCGGGTTCCTCGATTGCCTGATGAGAACCACGCGCGAACAAATCAGCTCCTCGGACGCCGGCATTCGGCGGATTTTCAACATGGTTGATGCCCATTGACTCTCGATTTCGCGGGTCCTGCTTTCGGACAGCAGCAAATCGGGCTTAAAGCGCATGAATGCAATCAGCGCCAGCGGTTGGTTCATAGCTACCGCCCAGCGCGTCCGGTCCTCGCAGCCCTACGAGCGGGTCGAGGATATTGAAGACGCCGGAGTTGTCGACACGTCGGTTGGTCGCTGCAACCAAGGTGACATGCGGCGGCAATGCATGCTCGGCGATCCGGCGCGCCAGCAGCAGCTGCATCGGGCGGATGGCCTGCGCAGCCTCGACCTGATCCATGTCGTCGATAAACCAGACCATCGGCCGACGAGCGTTAAGGGCGCTCCAGATCGCCGAAGGGCAGTACGCGGGCGTACGCACCTTCCGTCGACTCGAAAGGCATCCTTTCGAGTCGGTGGGGATGCGAGATGAGCGCTCACGACCGGCATCTTCGGCGGCCTGGGCGACTATCTCGCTCTAAGCTGGAGTGATTAGATGATTCGCGAGACCAGCCCAGGGACTGCTGGCTGCCTGTCCCTCCCGCGCTCGCAAAGACAGCCCTGATCAGGGACCGCGGCCTCGTACAGCGTGGCGAGTTGCGCACGCGAGACCGACGTTCGCTGCCAGCGGAAGATCGTTGTCAGTGGACGCCATGCTTAGACTCCATTATAATGACCATATCAATCGATATGATCGTGGGGGCATGATGATTACGGAAGTCAGTGCCGTGAACTTTCGGCAAAACCTAGGCGAAATGCTCAACCAGGTGCAGTATCGCCACGACAGCATCGTCATCAACAAGGATGGAAAGCCAGTCGCAGCCCTAGTCGATGCTGAACTGTTCGCCCGCATCCGGCGTATGCAGGAGCGTTTCGACGCCCTGAACAATCGCATCAGCGAAGCCTATGCCGGCGTGCCGGCCGAGGAAGGCCTAGCGGAGATCGATGCCGCGGTGACGGCGGTGCGGAAACAGCGCTGATGCCTGGATTGCGCGTCGTGCTCGATACCAATGTCCTCGTATCCGGTCTGGCCTATCGGGGCAGTGTGCCGGGACGCATCGTCGCCGCTTGGCGGCAAGGCGGTCTGGACGTGGTGCTATCACGTTACATCCTGGATGAGATGATCCGGGTGCTACCACGCTTGCCCAGAGTCCAGATGACCGCGACGGAAATACGCGACCTGGCCGACAGCCTCATGTTCCTGGCTGAGATAGTCGAGCCGAGCGGCGCGCCAGACGAGGCGCTGCGCGACCCTGCCGATCAGCCTATATTGTTGACGCTGCTGGCGGCAAAGGCCCAATACCTGATCACGGGCGACAAGGACCTGTTGGCGCTGGCGGATCGCTATCCCATTGTGACGCCCACGGATTTCTGGGCACGCCATGGGATTTGATTAATTGCACGGCAATACGCGTCTTGATTGCTTATGAGCAGCGTCCGGAGAAAAGAATAACCCCAGGCTTGTCGCCCGGGGTTGGTTCAATCAAACGATGACCTCCACCACCTCGCCAAACGGCGGCGGGGCAATCCGATGGAGGGGCGTTGTTGAGGCCCACAGCGTGGGATACGCCGGCGGTACAGCCGGGAATTTCCCGTCCATATCGGTCAGGTAGACAAGGAAGGCGGGGTGGACCCCCTGCTCCTCCAGCCAGGCAAACGGCGCCACGAAGCTCGTGCCCCCGCCGCCCTGCACCGGGCCTAGCTCAATGGCCTGACCGCGCTCGAAGCACTGCACCTGCGCCACGCGTGTGTCGCAGTCGAGCACGAAGAGGCGCCGCGGCTGCAGCGTGGTGAAGACCGCTTCGATCTCGGCTCCGAACTGCCGCTGCGTCGTGTCGAACACCGATCCGCTGGAGTCGCGCACAAACACCGCATCGCGCACGGACTGGTCATGCAGCGCCGGCAGGTACAGCCCCATGTGGGTGTACCGCCGGTTGGGCAAGGACCAGCTGTAGTCATTCCGGGTCTGCTCGGATGCGAAGCGGTGCAGCACGGACCGCCAGTCCACGGACGGCCGCGTGGCGGAATCCACCATCGCGCTCAGGTCGCCCGGAAGCTTCCCGCGCATGGCAGCCGCCTTCGCTGCCTGCATGGTGGCCACCTTCCACTCGTTTGCCAGCGTCTGTTGCTGATCCTGCGGCTGCTGGCGCACCTCGCCTGGCGTGAAGTCCGGGGAGGCCTGCAGCGCGCCGTTGCCGGCGTGGTTGCGCTGTCCCCCCTTGTCATCAGCGTTGGCAGACGGATCCTTCCCGCTGGCCTGGCCGTCGCTCGCCTGTTGCTGTGGCGACTGCTGCGACTGAGCTTGGGGCTCCTGCTTCGGCTTGTCCGCCGCCTCCTGGCGCAACATGGCATAGATCTCCTCGGCGGACTTGCCGAGGAAGCGACCATCAATCAGCGCGCCGGCCGGCAGCTGCAAACCGGCACTGAGCACCAACGGATTGATCGCATAGTCACACGCCCTGTTCCAGCGGTCCGGATCACGGACGCCTCGGCGCCAGCAATGACCGTTGGCCGGATGCAGGACTTCATGGGCCAGACAGCCGCGCAGTTCAAGATCGCTCAGGTTGGCGGCGAACGCCGGGTTGTACCCCAGCGATACGCCATCCACCCAAAACGTCTTGCACGACGGATCCTCGACCAGCTGCAACCGCATCAGCAACGCCCCGAAGAACGGCTGCGACAGGACGAGCTGGGAACGCTGCTTTGAGATTCGATCGCGCATGACGCCCTCACGCGGTGAGCAGGTCGAACATCGGCGAGACCGGCACTGCCGCCACTGGCGAAGGAGGCGACCCACCCATGAAGGCGGCCATCTGTGCCTCGATCTCCATCGCCTTTTCGGCCACCTGCTTGCGCAAGTCGTTCGAATTGCGCAGGTCCAGCCCACTGTAGGCGGCCAGATGTTGTCGCGTCTCGTCCAGGATGCGCGTGAGCGCCGGATCCCCGGAGAAGTTCAGCTTGGGGAGCAGCGCGCTCAACTCGCGCACCTTGTCGGCCACGTCCAGTCGCACGTTCGTCGCTCCGTACAGGCGGTTTGCGAAGTGCTGCACAGCCTCGAAGAGCCGGCCGATCAGGTCGTCATTGGCAGTCTTGACCGCACCGAGGACGCGCGAGTCGATATCGGCCTTGAGCCCGTCCAGTAGGTTGGCCGGCAGCGCAATATTAAACTGGCTCGCGTCAGGAAATGGCAGCACAGCGAGACGCATGCCGAATTTCTTGGCGAGCTCCGCCTGCGTCGGATAGTCCGCGTCGTCGAAGAGACCATTCAGCGCTTCCCGTGCCTCCTCCTTCAGGCGCGGGTAGTCGGCAATAAACACGGCCGTCGCCGCGGTGAACTCGTCCTGGAACTGCCGCTGACGGTCCGCGACCTCCATGTAAATGTCGGTCGGCAGCAGGCGCACGCCCAGTTGATCGTAATCCAGGCTGTGGGCATCGAAGTAGGCGCGAGCACGGTTGGCGATCGCACACACCTCCTTGTAGGACGTGGCCCCTTCGGTCAGCAGCTTCTTGTTGAAACGGCCGATGTCCTTCGTGTCATGGTTGGCTTCGACTTCCTCGGTGGCCCGGGTGTCGAATTTGCGTGCCCGCCACACCGAAGTGTTGAAGGTGGCGAGCATTACGCGCTTGGTAAGGTTTTGGATGTTCATGATGAGTCCTGAAAAAAGGATGGATACGGCAAGAAATGAAACGGCGAGCCAGATGGCTCGCCGTCACGGGATGAAGAGAAAAGGTATCGGCTCAGTTGCCGAGCAGCAGCTCACCGAGCTTGCCGCCCTGCGCGTTGATCCAGGCAGGGGTCGAGCAGATGCGCGCGTCACGGCGCGCCGCATCGGTGGCGAGCATCACAGCGAACTCACCGAGATGGGCATCGAACAGGCGATTGGCATACACCATCACCCGATCGAAGTTGTTCTCGTTGGAGACCGCCGCCAGCGCCGAGCTGATTGCGTACTGCGAGGCCACGTTGTCCGGGATCCTGGCGGATTCCGGTGCAGCCAGCACTGAGTCCACGCTGGGTAGCTCACGGTAGATCTCGCGGAACGACTGGAACTCGAGCGCTGCGCCTTCGCCTACCGCGCCGGCGGAAGCAATGATCTCCATGCCTTTGGGCACCACCGGCATCTGCCGCGCCACGTGCCCCCAGCCGCGCGGCGAGGGCAGGTTTTCTGTCTCCTTGCTGCGCTCCGACGAAATCAGCAAGTCAGGGCGAAAGCGCAGAAAGGCGATCAGTTCGGGCGGCACGCTCTTCGCAACCGCCCAGCGCGTCCAATGCTCGATGCTCGTCTCCAGCTCCACGATAGTGCTGAAGCGGGATTTCAATGGGTCGAGGATATTGGACACCGCTGCGTTGTCGATACGGCGGTTGGTCGCGGCGACGAAGGTGACGTGGTCCGGCAGGACATGCTCACCGATGCGGCGTGCGAGCAGCAATTGCATCTTGGCGGCCTGGACGGCCGGCGAGGCCTGCCCGAGGTCGTCGATGAACCAGACCAGCGGGCGCTTGCTGTTGAGCGCCGTGGCCAGATCCCCAAACGGCAGGAAGCGGGCACCGGCTCCATCAGCCGCCGGGAATGGCAGACCCTTGGAATCGGTCGGATCCTCCACCACGGGGTGCGAGATCAGCAAGTCGTAGCCGGCATCCTGGGCGGCTTCGGCTACGATATCGCTCTTGCCGATGCCAGGGGCCCCGGTGATGAGGACTGGCAGGCATGCGGGGATGAAGGCCGCGAGCAGGGATTGCAGTTGGAACGGATTCACTTTCATGGGATTTCCTGAATGGGAGTCCCACAAAGCCACCGGCCCCACAGGGAAGGTGTCCCTGTGGGAAGTTCATGAATGCGCCAGCGGTGCTGGCAGAGGTCGATGCGTCCAAGGACGCGGGTAAAACGCTGTTTGGACTGATCCTGACCAGTGCGAACAACGCTCTACTGAAGAGCCTACAGGCAATGACGTGCCTACAGCACGCCAAAACGCGACGAATTCGGTGTCTCTTTCGGGGGAGAAGAAGCCCCCCGGCCACAAGGCCGGAGGGAATGCATGGATGGGTCAGGCAGCCGTGGCCAGCGCCGGCAGCGTCGTGGCCAGGCGCGACCGTGCATAAGCCAGCGTGCCATCGTTGGCCTGCAAGCGCCGGATGGTGCGCGTGGCGGGCTGCTCGATGTAGTAGGTCCGCGCGCTGCCACGTGGGAAATGACGGATCTGGCTGAAGCCCTCACGGATGCACAGATCGACGTACTCGCGACCATTCATGAACTGGCCATCGAACTTCCAGCTCGACGCTTCGGCACGCCTGCACGCCCCCTCTGCATCTGCTGCCTGCAGGCGTTCCGATCGCGCCGCCAGCGCCTGCGCCTCCGTGTGCCCGCTCCGTGCGTTCCGCATAGCGCTTTGCACTAATCAGGGCGTGCAGGCGAGCGGACAGCGGCGACACCGGATTGGCGTCATCCCCGGTCGGCGCCTTCCCCAACGGCGCGGACAGCGGTGGAATTACCTGGGCGGCAAACAGTGCATCATCGACGTCGACATGGGTCAGTCGTCTGGCAACGGCTTCACCAGTGCGATGAGGCGGGCGACATTGCGCGCCGTGATCGCCAGCTTGTCGTGACGCATCACCGAGCACAGCGCCAGCAGCTTGTTTGCCGGCAGGGCACCACGCAGCGCGGGCACCGCAATCAACGTTGGCAGCCAATGCAGGTCATGGCGGCCCGCGTCAGAGGCGTCGCCTCCGCTGCGATAGGCGTTCAGGATGCAGTCGCGCACGGGTTCGCCGCGCTGCAAGGCGTAGGCGGCGTGAACCTCGTGGCGGCAGTTGATGCCGGCACCCCGCGAGTATTCCGGACCGTTGGTCCCATAGCCGAAGCGCCGATCGAATTCGGCACACACGAAGGTGTAGGCGTCGAAGGGCTCGGCCACGGCGAACAGATCGAGGTTTTCAGATCCGGGGTTCGCAACCTGGTCGGGGTCGACCGCCTCGTTGGTGAAGACGGCCAGTCGGCCAGCGGCAGCGACTGCTTGCCACGACGTGCGGCTCATCTCATGCGGATGCAGCACCTTGCCGCCTGGACGGGCGACGAAGCGCTCCACCTCATCCAGGATCGACGTGAGGACCGCCTTGGTGTCGCCCGCTGGCCGCACCGCAAACTGTCCCGACGGCAGTCGCACAACGGGAATTGCGCCGCGCTCGACATGGCGCACGCCAATGCCTTCGGCACGCAGGCCCCGCTTCGGGCCGGGTTCGAGGTTCAGGAAAGCCAGCACGCCGGCAAGCGTCGTGCGGGTTTCGACCCGTTCCGGGCCAGTGGTAATAACGTACATGGAATGCTCCGGGAACAAACGGAGCACACCCATCGGGGCATTGCCCCGTCTGGGTGGAAAGGAAATGGCGGTGCGAGGCTCAGCTCGCGTTGACAGTCAGGCCGTTGCCTGCGCATCCGCGGCGTCTTCGGCGCGGGCGTCGGCAATCCACGCAAGCAGTTCGACGGACTGGATCTTCCAGACCGGGCCGCGCGTGTGACCTGCGGCGATGGTGCGCACCGGCACGAACCAGTCCGTCACCAGCAGCGCCTCAAGCACGTCTTCTGCAACGTTCCAGGACCCCACGAAAACCTCGTCGTCCGCCAGATGCTCCTGCGGAACATTAACCGTAAGATCGGCATAGGGCACGGAATCGTCCGCGCAGATCTGCGACAGCGCCGGGCGAAGGTTGCTTTGGTAGACATGGACGCGCAGGTGCACGCCGGCGGGCCATGCCAGCACCGATGATGAGGTCTTCCACGGGGAGACTCCTGAGTGCGGAGCCGCCCCACCGGGACAAGCCCCGCGTGGGTAGAAAAGAAAACGCACCCGCAAGGGGGTGCATTAGAGCAGGCGTCCTAGGAAGCCGGACACCTGAGAGGATCAATGGGGGCTAGCCCTCGTGAGGACCGCACATCACTTAATCCTTGTGAACGCGCTTCCCGTTTTGGCCCGCCCACAGGAGCAGGCCAGCAATGGCACCGCCAAGAATCACGACGAACATGCCGAGGGTCATTCTCATTCTCCCTTGGAAAGGATTGCGCCTGCGAAGAATAGTACAACACCGATTCCGACTAGGCCAATCACGTCGGTTACGGCGCGGACCGCCCAGGTGTGGTTGGTACTGAGATAGCCGGCGGCACCAATGACCGCAGCGGCAGACAGGGTATGGGCGAAGCGCCCAGACTGCTGTCGCTGCTCCTTGGTCGGTTCCGCAACGGCCTTCCAGGCCTGAAGCGGCAGGCTGCGGCCCGCACGCCGGCTGCGATCCATGCGATAGGCCGCACCCGCTTGATGAACGAGCGGCAGCTCGTATCCGTTCTCATGTGCCACCAACGCGCAACCGATGCCGGCTGCCCGGGCCTGCTCGACGAGAGCCTGGAAGCTACCAGGCAAGGTCACGAGGCCACTGGCATGATCGTACTGGGCCTTGCCAGTGGTCTCCTCGCCCGAGGTGGACGTGAAGGTAACTTTGATGAGGGTCGTCATGGCCCCCCCTCAACTGCGCCGGCCGGCCACCACGCGCAGGGTGGCAACGAGCGAGGCATAGCCTTCGGGCGAGGCGATCGACTGCAGGCAGACCGCATTGTCGCGCCCACCGGTGTGGTCATCGCGCCCGCGGCACGTGCGAAAGCTCAGGCTGACCGCCTTCTGCTGCGGGGCGTGGGCAATCTGCACGTACAGCGCGTCGGCATGCAGGGCGTACAGATCCATCTGGCGGCGGTGCCGGCGTTCGCGGACGGTGAAATCACGCTGGCGCAGGCCGATATCGCTCGTCAGGCGGCGAATGACGCGGGAAGCATCGCGTTTGAGGGTTGCACAGGCTGCGGCATTGCCGGGCTGATGCGGTTGGATAAAGGATTTGGGGATTTTCATGGACAGTATCAGAAAAGCACGGGACAGCCATCCCCAGCGGGACGATGTCCCGCGATGGGTGAAAGTCTGGGCGAACCAGACGAGGGTTCGATGCGTCGAGGACGCGATCAAAGAGTGTTTGCCGAATCGCCTTTCGATTGAGCAAGCACGGTCTTGCTCGGCATGCGCAGCGCCCAATGGCGCCACGCATTTCAGCGCAGACGGATCAGTCGAGGTTGAGGGCGCGGTTGATGACGCGCGCCGTCTGCCATGCCTGATCGCGGTTGAACATCTTGGCCGTGACCAGCTTGCGCAGAACTGCGCTGCCGGTAGGCCCTTCCACGGTGGTGGCGATGTGATCGACATGCACGCGCCAGCCTTCCGATATGCCGCGCTCCACCGAGACGGCAAAGCGGTGGCGGGCATGCTCGGCTGGCCAGTGCGCACCGGGCAACAGGCCATATCGCGCCTCGTTGGCATCGGCAAGGTAGTTCGCCGGGACGATCCACTCGGGCTCGAGTTCGATCGCGCGCAGCGTGCGCGCCAGCAGGTTGGTGACCTGGTCGACGGTCTTACCTTCGGTTGAAATCGGGGTTACAGGTTGCATAAGCGGCTCCAGAAATGGGACGCCGCTCACGGAGGCGGTGCCCCGTGGGTGAAAGAGATGATTCCTTGCGGTGCCGGGCGGATTTCGATGCGTCAGGGACGCTATCAAAAACGCAAGCCCCAAGCGAGAACGCTTGGGGCAAGCCCTCTCGGGGCTTGCAGGAAAAGGGAGGGCCAGCAACTCGGCCCTCTCGATCAACGCGTCAGTCGATAGCCGCTGCCCGACGACAGCAGGAACAGCCGCTCGCCAGTGACGAACTGCTGTTCCGAGCCCTGCGCCACGACGATCTGGCGACCGCTGTCCGTGCGGACAATGACCTCCACACCGTCGCGCTGCGACAGGTGCGTCGCCGTAACCTGGCCGATGACACCCGCTGCCGTGCCCGAGATCGCGCCAGCGATGTAACGACCGTCGCCGTTGCCGATGACACGTGCACCAAGGACCGCGCCAACCAGCGTGCTGAGGATGGCCGGTACGCCGGAACTGGCCGACAGCATGCTGTCGCCGGAGATGGTGACATTGCGCACGTGCACGACCGTCACCTGCTCCGCAGATCCGGCGCGCATGGCGTCGGAGCCGCGATAGACATTAGGCGACGACTGTGCAGCGCAACCGGTGAACAGGCTGACAATGGCAACGAACAGGAAGAAACACTTGAACATGATGGCCTCACAAAAAAAAGATGGGCCAACATGCCCACGGGCAGGAAGGCCCGTGGTGGGAGAGAAAAGCTATGCCAGCAGAAATGCCGGCGAGGTCGATGCGTCTGAGGCGCGGAAAGTGCTGCAATCCTAGCAGGCCCGCCCCCGTTTGGGGAGAGGCCTCACGCGTAGGCTTGGAACCGGACCGATCGGCGCGTGACGACGATCGTCACTTTCGTGATTACCGGCGTGGCCAGCGCCTGGCGGAAGTGAGTCAGCGGATAATGCTCGCCGAAGTCGTCGCCACCAAAGGCACGGCGGGCATTGTCGTGGAACTCGGCATCCTTGTCTGGATCGCAGCCCTTGAAGTAGAACAGGCACTGCTGGGCCGGGGTGGGGCCGGTGCTGTAGCCCACATACGCGCCGTGATCCTTGGCAATGAAGAACTTCTCCGACTTCGCCGCCTCGCAAAACGACACGAGGGACTGGATCTGGGCGCGAGAAAGCGTGATCTGCGGCATGAATTGCTCCTGAAAGGATTGAAGGAGCACGCCCTAATGGGGACATGCCCCACGAGGGAAGAGCGGATTAGGCGGGCAGCGGCCCTGCCGCCCATCGGCAGGATGGGAACGCGACCGTAGCCGCGTCCCTCAGCGCCTGAAAACGAGGACGAATCCGACCGCGTAGGCTGCGAGTGCGCCAGGCCTGAGCGAGAACTGTTGCGCTACGAAGCATCGGCGATGAGGACAACGAGCCGAAGTTAATCAGCATGCCGCCCCACTCTTCAACTCCACGTAGGGCGTAGCACCACACCGACTCGCCCCAGGGTGGTCGTTGCTCAGAAACTTGAGCAGGACGAACATGCCAAGCACAATGACGGCCGCCGCAACCTGATACCAAAAGAACGGCGCGTCGACGTACTTGAGGATCGCTTGGGCAGGTAGCACCGATGTGGCTGCGTACGTGAAAACTGGCGCAAGCTCAACGACGCCAGCGAACGCCGTCCACAGCAGCAGGTTGGCAAAAATGCGCGAGAGTGCTTCGGAGGTCCTTCCTCTGTTGTTCTTGAGGATTTTCCGAAGAGACAAGGGGTTGTGAGCGGGCGAGCCGTCACGCTGCAGCCCGGTGGCTGTCTGGTGTCGGAACGTCCGCAGGGTTCACGCGGGCGACGGGGCCGGCGAATCCACCCAGAAGAGCAGAGCCGGGCCGTCAGCCTTGCGTGGTCGCACAGTGCCGACAAAGTCCTCGCGCCCATAGAGGCTGACGCGTGTATGGTCGGTACCGTTGTGATGGAGATAAACGCCGCTGCGGTCAGTGGCGAACCTGCCCTCCAGCGCCTGGAAGACGCGGTGGAAGTCGTAGAGGTGGCGCGGGTCGCACTGCCCCGGTTCCCCGCTACCCCGATGAGGACCGATGGCACGGCGGTAGATGGGATAGCCCGCATCGGGCCGCACAAACTCGAATGGCGTGCCGCCGTGCGTCAGTTCGGCCCAGCCGAGCCGCTCTGTATCGAGGTGCAGTTCCAACCAGCCGAACTTGCCGCGCACCGGCTTCACACATTCGATGACGTTGTGGGGAAGGATGCAGCCCACGCAGTTGTCTTCGCCAAGCTGGTTGGCCTTCTCTGCGCGGAACACGCCCATGCGTTGGCCGTCCATGGCAACGAGTCGTGTCTCCCGTGGCATAGCCTCGACGAAGACGCCGTTGAGCCAGTACCGCTGGTCCTGCTTGGGCGCAAGCAAGGCGATGGCCTTGAGCTGGCTCGGGTCAATCCGGATAGTCTGAATCACGTGTGCGCTCCCAAAAAAACAGGAGCACAGCCGCAAGGGACAATGCCCCTGCGGGTAATGAAGGCCTGACGGCGGTCAGGATTGAAAAAATCGATGCGTCGGAGACGCGAGAAGTGCCGTGATGGTATCAGCCTGGACACGCGCCTTGCAATTGCGCAGATGAAAAAAAACCCCGAACATCAGTCCGGGGGTGAGTGCATGGAATCGCGGCGCTTCGTCATGCCGCCTTGGCACGCTTGCGCGTCGGCTTGGAGGCCACCTTGTAGCCGAATCGGGCCCATGCGACGGGATCGATCGGCAACGGATTGGTACGCCCGGCTTCCAGATTGACGAACACGCCCGTGTACTTCAGCGTGCCGGTTCGGAAGAGCGTCCACAGCAGGTTGAAGGCCTGCACTGCGATCGCCTGATTGATGACTAGCGACTGCTTGCGCAACGCGTCGGCCATCGAGCAGGATGGTCCAGTGTCCTCCTTGTCGCCCTTGGGATCGACCAGTTCCGGGAATAGGTCGCCAACGTGGGGCAAGCGGCCTTCCCGCTTGCCGCGCACCTGGCCAAGAATGACCTGCCCACGGTCAGTCTCGTTGCCGCAATCCAGGTAGTAGCCGCCGGGGCCACGCTCGAGCGAGCCAAGAATGGCCTTGCGCGCGGCCCGAGAGTCCACGCAACCGATCGCCATGTCGCAGACAAAGCGATCCTGGCTGCCGATCCGTCGCGGGCTGGCTGCCCAGCGGGTGCCCATCAGCAGGTTCAACCTATTTACCAGCAAGGTCGCCTTGTGCTGGCCGACGTCGTTCGGGTAGAAGCCCTGCCGGCCGACATTGGTCTCGCTCACCGTGTCGTCATCGTAGACCGTGCACTCGATACCGCCGGGGTGGCCGAGTTCGAGCATGGCATGGTGCAGACGCGCCAGCGCAGGCAACAAGGCGCTGCCGGTACCGCCAGCGCCCACCACCACGACTTTCCACGCATTGATGCGCATCGTTTCGGGAATATGGTGTTCGAACGTCATCACACCACCTCCTGGGCCCGCGCCGCCATGTACCAGTCGCCCGGTACTCGATCGACTGGCTCGAAAATGCCCTTGGCGCAGAGCCGCAGGCACAGCGACGGTGTTGCAGCGAGGCAGTTGCCCATCACGAACGCGAACTTCACGTCATGTTGGTCGTCCTCGTTGTCGGTCGATGAGAAGTACGCTGGAAAGTTGCCGTGCGAATGGCAATCCACCACCACCACCTCGCCGTCGACCAGCGCCGGCCGCTCGTACTGCAAATGGCCGCGCCCGTGCGACAGGATCGTGACCGGCGCCAGCCGGAATGCGCCGGTAGGCAGATTCCAGACGATCCAGCCGCCGGTCTCGTTGGGCATGGCCGCACGCGCCATCTCGGCAAACTGCCCGATCAATTGGGCGGGCAGCTTGCCGCAGCGCAGGTCCGTCGTCTCGGCTGCAACGCCATATGGCACGGCGGTCTTTACGTCGAACTGGGCCACGCGGCGCACGAGCCGCAGCCACGGCCGCGACACTTCCAGGAACACGCCGTTGGCGGCGATGAGCAGGCGCTCGCCCGTCGTTTCCAGCGGTGCCAGGTCGCCGAAGCGCGGCACCATCACGGTCGGAAAGGATTGCTGCAGGGTTATGTCCATCGGATGCATGTTCAGTCTCAGAAATGCCCGACGATCAGCTTGCCGAGGGATTGGTTCATGGGGATGAGGGCGACTTGCGGAAAGGTTGGGAACTTCCCATCCAGCATGTCGCGCCAGAAGGCGTAGAAGCCGTCGGCATAGTCGACACGCTTGCCGCCGTGATTGGGATGGGTGAAGGCCGAGGCGAAGAACGCCTCTTCCCATCCGGCTATGGACGCCGCGTCGATCTGCTTGGGCACGTGGGCCGTACCGATGCAGATCTTCCCGTGGTCCCAGGTGTTGAAGTAAGGCGGCTCGTACAGCATCGAGTTCGGCGTCGGGCGCTCGTCCTGGTTCAGGGCGAACACACGAAAGCCAGCAGGCGCCGCATGAAAGACCAGACCGGGATGGGGCACCACGGCGCTGCGCTGGCCCAGCTCCTCACAGTCGAAGAACACGCGGCGCTTGCCGGGCGGACTCCACCAGGTGATGGCCTCCGGGCTGATCGACAGCACGTTGGGCATGAGGAACTCGCCCTTGGGCAGGGATGCCTCGGCGACCTGACGCAAGGCGTGAATCAGCGCACGCCGGTCCAGTGGCGTGCCGGCCCCGATGACGGGTCGCCCCGTCTGAGCGTCGGTCTCGATACGATGCGCGGTGGCATAGCAAAATGCACTGAGGCCAGTCCCATATAGCAGGATGGCCCCTTGCAGGGCCACATCATGGTCGCGGGAAGCACTATGAATCTTGGCCATGTGGCCCTCCTATTCAGAAATTATGGTGAGAACGCGGTCGAGTGCCGCAATGACGTCCATCATGTCGGCCAGTTGCTTGAACTGGCGTCGGATGGCGCGTGGGGTGCTTTGCAGCGGGATCAGCGACTGATACATCGTGGCATCGCCCGCGTTGTTGAGGCACTCGAAATGGTCATCGAGGATCTCGCCAACCCAGTGCTCCCTCCACATGCAGAGCGTCGTCGCCGAGTAGGCCGGTTCCGCCCATTGCGAGTCTTTGAGTGCACGGCTGCGCGTGGTGCGGGAAAGTACCGCCTGCAGATTCAGCAGCGCCCGGCAGATGCGGCGCGGCATACCTCGCTGGCGTATCAGCAGCACCTTCAGTTGCGCGGGTTGCAGGCATTGGATTCGCACCGTCTTGTCGCGGCGCGCAAAGGCCGGCACCGCGTCGTCGGGGGCCAACACCGGCAGCACCTTGGACGGCAGGTAGCGCTCGATGTCGGGATCCTCGCCGCCGAACCGCTCGGAGAGAAACTCACGCGCTTCCTCGTCGCTCATGGTCGGATCGCACTCCCACCACCAACGGGCGAACATGTCCGCCAAATCGTCCGGCGTGCGCACGTAGAGCGAGCGGCCCGCCGCCTGGTTGACAAGATGAATGGCCGTGTACAGCAAGGCCGGATCGGCGCGGCGCATCACATCGGCACGCTCGCCGATCTCGAACACGTTCTCCTGTTCCAGCTCGATCGCCAGATACAACGGCGCATGGAGGTCGTCGTCGTGGCCGAACTGGTCGACCTGCTCCCTTGCGGCAGCCTGGTCGAGCAGGGCGAACGAGAAATTCAGCCTCTTGCACTTTGGCATGCGCCGGCGTAGCCAGGTGAACATGGCCTGCGCGAACGCATCGCCGGCACTGGTCGCTCCCTGCACGTCCCGGGCCGCCAACACGCCGGTCTCAAACTGCTTGCGGATCAGCTTGAGCGTGTCCGCGCTGTCGCCATACTGCAGCTTCCCGTTGGCGGGAACCTCGGCGGGCAGCGTGGGCAGCGTCAGAAAACCATGGGCAGGACGACGTCGGGCAGCGGGAGGCTGTCGCGATGGCGTCCAGCCGGATCCTGATGCAATGAAGCTCTCATCAATGGGGCGAGGATCGAACAGCATGATTCCATCTCCTCAGAATGTAAAAAAACCGCCCTTTCGGACGGTTTCTGGTTGAATGGCAGGCAAAAATCCGGACTGGACAATGCCTGCATCAAGTCACGCTTACGCATGGCAGCCCTTGGCGCCGGCGGCGCGCACGAACGTGTAGCGCATGACAGTGCCGTTGTGCACCGGGCCGTCCACCGTGGCGGTGGTCAGCTCGGGGTACTGGGCGGTGTACATGTCGCGCACCTGGTCGGGCGAGAACGCCGGGCCAGGATCCATCAGGGTCATGCCGTTGTAGGTGAATTCACGGGTCAGTTGCTGGACGGTCAGGCTCATGGTGTGCTCCTTGTCCGTTACAGCAGGTCAGCGAGGTTGGTACCGCTCAGCTCGGGCGACGGCGCCTGGGGCACGGGGCCCGCAGCCTTGCCCTCGCCTTCGTCGTTGTCGTCCATGCCGTCAGCCCTGCCCTCATCATCCGAAGACGATGCGACCGGCTGGCTGTTGGCCTTGGAGAGTGCCTTCTGCGCCTTGGTGGACTGCGCGCTGGTCGCGGCGTTCAGGATCGAAGCGGTCGCTTCGACCTGGTCGGCCAACGAGCGATGCGAGACCGACACCAAGGCGATCGCCTGGGCGAAACCTTCATCCAGCTCCACCGGCGAGGCGGTCAGGGCGAGAGGCGTGGCCAGTGCGGCGTCAGCGGCTTTGGAAACCACGGGGGCAACAACGACAGCCATCGCGTCACCTTTCATCGTGAGCGTCAGCACAACTTTGTCGCACGCGGCGACGAGCGGAACGAGTTCCTGAAACATGGGGATCCTTGAAAGATTAGTAAATGGGGGGAAGCCGACCGCCGAGTGGGCGGTCGGTGCGATCAGAAGCGCAGAACCTTGGGCAGCTTGCCCGCGTAATCGAAGCCGTCGACGTTGAGCAGCGCTTCGATCAAATCCGGCTTGGACTTGTTGAAGATTTTGGCGAAGCTGTCACCGAACGCGGCACGCAGGCCCAGCTCGTCGGCCAGCACCTTCATCTCCGACTTGGTCAGCAACTCCAGGAAGTCCTTGGACTTCTGCAGATTCCAGTGCTGGCGCAGGTCCAGCTTGTGGTACTGGCACATCGCCACGAGGTGATGGACTTCGATCCCCTCGATGGCCGCGACGGTCATCGCGGTGGTCAGCGTTGCACGCTTCGCCGCATCCAATTCCTGCACGGTGGCCAGGTTCTTCTTGAGGTCGGTGGACGAAGCCTTCTCGTCCGTCAACTTCTCGAAGATCTTGCCCATGGTGTCGCCGCCGATGTTGCGCGAAAGCCCGGACAGCGCCACCGCCAGCAGGTAGATGTTGGCGGTCTCAGGAATGCCTGCAGCCTCGCGGCGCAACGCCTTGCGCCACAGCGCCACACGGTAGGTTTTCACCTTCTCGGTCTCGCTGATGTGCGTGACAGCCTTTTCCTCGGCCGGAACCTTGGTCGAGCCTTTGGCAGTCGTGGATACATCCGCCGCCGCGATGGCCGGCTTCTGTGCGGTCGCCTTGGCGTCGCGGTCGGCCTTGAGACGTGCTGCGATCTTCTTGCTGTTGCAAGCCGTATCGAAGCATTGGCCGCGGAAGACCTTGCCGACGCTGTCCGGCAGCGCGCTGATGGCCGCGCCATAGTGCTCGCAGGCGTGGCAAGCCTTCGCCTGCTCTTCGCCAACGCCGGTCGGACCGTCCACCACCAGTTGCACGCGCGTATGGTTGTCCCCCGCACGAACAATCCGGATCACCGGGAACTCATCCTTTAGACCGTAGGCAACCGTATCCAATTGCTTGTCGGTCTTTTGGGTGTAGCAGGCGCGGTTGGTGCAATTGCCGGTAGCAATGGCCTCGCCGAACATTTCCGTCTGCAACGATGAGTTGTGCGGGCAGGCGGCGCAGTCAGCCTTGTCGAAGATCGCCGAGGCGAGGCTGCACGCGGCGGCCTCGATGGTTTTCTTCAGTTCGGACACCGACTTCTTCTCGCACACGATGACGGGCAGAAGCTTGTCCTGCTTGTCCTTCGCGAGCGTCGCCAGCAGTTCGGCGTGGCCGAGCTGGATGGTGCGGGTGTTGAGCGCGTCCAGAACGGGCGCGCTGCAGTTCATCAGCGCCAGGCGCTTGTCCAGCGTGGAGCGAGACCAGCCCAGGATCTTGGCGGCCTCCTCTCGGTCGCCCTTGAGTTGGCCAACGATCCGGGCGGCAGCCACGGCTTCCTCCGAGGGAGCCATGTCGGCACGCTGGACGTTCTCGATGAGGGCGAGCCGGTCGGCTTCCTCTTTGGACATCTCGCGGATGGTGACAGGGATGAGATAGTCGTCGCCGTGCGCCGCCTTCGCGGCACGCAAGCGGCGTTCACCGGCCACCAGCTCGTAGGCGTCATCGCCCAACGGACGAATAAGGATTGGCTGAATGACACCGTTCTCGCGAACGGAATCGGTGAGTTCTGCCATTTCGGCAGGATCGAAATACTTGCGCGGGTTGCGGCGAGGATGGATCTTGCCAACGACGATGGTGGGATTCAGCATGATGGGGTTCTCCGGATGGGGAATGGGAACCCGTTGCCGCACCGGGAACAGGTTCCCGATGGGATAAGAAAAGAGAAAATGGCAGCCCGGCGAAGCGGGAGGCCAACTTACTGCAAAAAACTGTGCACCGGGTGGTGCGGGGTCGATGCGTCAGGGACGCGGAAGTAGCCGTAAGGATAATCCAATCGACACGGGCGCGCCAGATGGCAGCGACCCAGCTCCACGGCGCCGGACAAAAAAGAACCCTCCAGGGAGGGCGAGTGCTGCGAGGTCTTGGGTCCGTAGCGGGGGCTGCGGGAAATCATCTTATCGCCAAGCCGACGCAATCCATCCGGCGAAAGCTCACGATTTTGCTATCTCTCTTGAGGTATGCCGCACCATGCGCATAGAAGAGTTCTCTCTGCTGCGCTTGGTCGCGATCAAGGTCAGATGGCGCTAATCGACCCATCTCAGCCATTTTCGACGACAAGCTCGAATGACCGTTGCCGGTAGGACTGCGGTCGTTGCACTGGGCGTCTTAGGTTGATATCCAGCCCTTGAGTGTCTGCATGCCTACCCTAGCGGAAGGGCTGGTGCCGCGGAAGCGGCCCACGGTGCTTATTTGACCTGTTTGTCGGAAATGGAAAGGAACTGCGAGGGCAGCCCGGGGGTAAGGTCGCCGCGAGCGACCGATGGAGGGTACCGCACCGGCGATTCACCCGAGGTGATGTTGCCAGCTACAGCGTTGAAACATACTTATATTTCTACGCTGTAGACATTATGGTTGGTGCCAACTTTGATGACCATCGTCCAGCATTGGTTGGTGGGGATGTGTTGTGTCTCCTCGCGTTGGCCCTCCGGACACCCCCAGGACCAGGAGGACCTTCTTCGCGGGGATGTGTAGCGCCTCCCGCGTTCGGCCTCCGGGAAGCCCCCGGACCCGGAGGCATTTTTTCCAGTCGGGTTTCCAAAGCGTCCGGTCTGCGACTGGGCTTAGTCCGTTGGACAGCGCCCATCGTTGGCACGAGCTCTGCGCGCGCGGCGCATCTGGCGCCGCCTCTTCCTCGCGGAGACCCCAGGACCTCGAGGCCTCAGCGCTCGGAATGACATTCGATATCTGGCTGTTTTTTCGCGGATCCAAGGGGTGCAAAGCTGACGGCTATGGGAGTGGTTATTGTGAACTCCTCGAATCGTGTGTTGCGGTCCTGCCCGCAAAGCCGGCGAATTGCGTGTTATTTCACAGATGAAACCACCACCAATTGCGGCTCGGGTTATCCGTTTGGTAGGGGGGACTTCTTTCCATGAAATCAAGCGGTTACCACGATTGGCACGGTTTTCGCGTGGACCTAACTTTGCTACGGCTGGCGCCGCCTTCGCCTTGCAAACCGTGCCAGATGATCTCCTGGGACAGTGAGCGCGGATCGCGAAGCTGGGCAAGGAGCCGCATGACAGGAAACCTCTCCTGAGCTAGAGCGACATACGAGGCCTTCGATCATCCACAGCAAATCAGCCAACTTCAATTGCCGCTAGCGCGGCCGGTATTCACCACTGCCTTCGTGCCACATATGGCTCGGTCGGCGTTGGAGGCTAGGTGATGACGATTCACCATCTTCGCCTGCGGTTCAGGAGGCCAACATGAAACAAGAATTCACGACTCACAGAAAGCTCGCGGTAGCTGCGATGCTGGCGGCGCTTGCGCTAGTCGCGTGGGCAGCTAATCCCCATTTCCTTTCGGCCACGGCGTCGCTGCAAGCCGATGGCGATGCAAATGTGTGTTTTAGGGAGACTGGTCTTGGAGACAATCAGAACATTAGCTACCTAGCCAGTGCGACTGCCTCTGCCACGTATCATTGCGTGAATAACGGAGGAAAATGCCCGAATGCCGCAAACAAGACCGCCACAAGTGGCCTGGTGTCAACCCCCGCAACGATCAGTTCCGGTAAGAATGGATCCATCAGGGCGTGCCTCACGCTCTCGCCGCCACCAGCGCAGCCGGGCGATTTAACCTGCCCTGGTGGCCAGCACGTTGCAGTTACGGATGTCACCTATAGCGATATCAAGATCGCGGATCAGACCAACAACGTCGTCCAGTCCACTACGCCTTCGTCGCTTTCTGCGACTCTGACCGTGTGCGAATAGGCTCTCTGTTCAGGCGCGCCTAAGGCGGCTAGATGATGGGATCAGCCGCCCCAATTTTAGCCATCGGGGCGTTCCAAAACTGAAACAAATGGTCCTTTAATCATCCCGGATGATGGCGGTATTAGGCCAGCTATTGCCAGCCGGGCGCGCTCCAATCTGATGGCAATGCGCGCCTTCGCCGATGCGTGGCGTATGCTGCAATGTCCAACAGTTGGACAATGGCCTTGGGCCACAACAAAGTGCTGTTACAGAAGCTCAATTCGGTCGAGCATCGCGAGTGGCGCCAGCGACACGCCTGCCCGTATCTCCGCGTTCGCGCGGCGGGGGCCTTGGGTCGCTTGATCTTGCAATTAGGATCTCTTCGCGCGCCCGGTTGATCGCCGCGAACAAAGTATGACCCTGTCAGACGCGACGCCGTCTCTCGGCGATCGAACGACCGCTTGCTGAGTAGAGCTGCCACGTGACTGTCTCGATGACGCATCGGACAAGTGTCCCTTCATGGCCGAACTGAGCCGTCGGATATACCCTTACCCTGCCCGCCTTCACCCGGGCTGCATTGGCCCTCGCACCCCGCGAATCGGCAAAGAGGAAAAAAGAGATCGCCCTCCAAGCAAAACCGGAGGGCGAACATCAGTGACTTCGTTGGCTTACGCCGACCATCACAACGACAGCGCCGCCGGCACACGGCCCCGGCACCCGCGACGAACGGGCTGGCCCCGCTATCGCTATGCCGACGAAACGCTTGTCCTTGTCGGCCACGCGCTTCGCAATCGGAATCCCGCCGTGAAACGCCACCGTCTCGACGCCCTTCGCCTTCAACTTGCTGGCGATGAGGTTGATGACGCCCGGATTCTCGGCAAACAGGATGACCTGCTTGCCCTCCCCCGCGATGGCTTCCAGCCGTTCGACCACTGCCCGCTGCTTGCTCGTCAGCTGCGCCAGCGTTCCGACACCCTCCACCCCGTGCTGCGGGTAGTTGGCGGCGAAGTGCACGGCACGGATGCGGGCGAGAATGGCGATCCAGTTGTTCGGCCTGCCATCCCTACGGATCTCCCGGTACCACTGGGCAAACTCGTCGGCGGTGCGCAAGTACAGCGACAGATGCGCTGGGTCCCATGTGGTCTCGACGTTTTCGACTGCGGGCGGCTCTATGCGGATATAGCGGGCCACATTGGGCTCGCACACCAATCGACGCTTCACGTGAGGGGCCAGCATCTGCCGGTACCGAGGCAGGTTGCCGATCTTGGGCACTTCGCGCTTGGCCCCATCCTGCAGGCTTTCAGCGAATTCCCAGCTGACCCACTCCAGCACCACAAAGTCGCTGCGGAAGCGGTCGATTCCGCGCTCGGCATGCTGCACCGAGGCGAGCCAGTTCGCTTCCAGGTAGCCACGCCGGTAGCCGTACGGCTGGGCCGCCGTGCCGTCACCGCCCGTGAACGCGATCAGTCCGAAGATATCGCGCGGGTAGTTGGCAATCGGGCTGCCGGTCGGGATGTAGCGTCGCTTGGCTGATAGCTGCCAGAGCGCGCGGCTCTGATCGCTGGACGGGTTGGACAGGCGCTCGCCCTCATCGGCGACCAGCAGGCCAATGCGACGCCGCAACCGATGCGCGTAGGTGACGCGGCGCGACGCCTGCCGGTCGACGGGCAGGCGCAAGCGCTCGTAAGCGATCAGGTTAACGCGGCCAAGCCGCACCAAATCCTCCGGCGACTGGATCACGTGCACGTCCGATGCTGGCATGACTTGCTCCAGTTCAGCGCGCATCTCGACGCTATAGCGGGTGGTGATTTCGTCCAACGAGACGACGTAGGCCTCGTCGCGTACCTGATACTGGTAGTGGCCATCGGCCTGCCGGGCGAAGCGCACCGCCTGGCAGGCCTTGACGACCGGGCCGCCCCACACCGTCGAATCCACGACATGCGTTTTCTTCGCCGTCCCTATGATGGTATCGGCGGCCCCTAAGCCGGTCGTCCAGACCGCGTGGCGCAGCGGCAATGCCTGCCGCAGGCTGCGACGCAGACGCTGTCGGAAATGCTCGAGGAAGCCTCGCGCAAACTCCGGCTCACCGCCGGCGGCTTTCACCATGCTGACGAGCTCGCCCATCGCCCCGATTGGATCTGGCTGCACAAGAAATGCCTCCAGATCCAGCCGGCCCGTGCCTGCGTAGCGAAAGCCACGCGGCAGTCGCTGGCCTTCCAGCGACGCGATTCGGCGCTCCAGCACACGGTTGATCACCATCGCCTCGACGAACCCGCAGTCGAACCCGATCACGATGCGGCGACCGTCATGTGAGATGCGTACCCGTTTCTGCGAGGTCACTGGCCGCCTGATGGCCAGCCCCCTCGTCGTCCAGCAACTGGTGGCCGAGGCGTGCTTCACCAAAGTAGCGCTCATCCGTCTGCAATGCCAACGTGGGCAACGGCGTCAGATCCGTGACGGATTGGCGCACATAGTCGCTCCACTACGCCCGGAACCGCGCGAACACCGCGATCGAGGTGCGCACTTCGGCGCTCTCCTCGCGGAAGGCACTGGACGGCAGGTCGAACACGCCAACCATACGTCGCGCCTCCTCATTGAACGGCTCCGAGTAATCAGCGCCACGTCCGTCGCCGGCGTCGATGCCGGCTGCACGCTGCAAGGGACACGGCGCCTCGTTGATGTCATCCACCAGGGCGGCCGCGTCGATCATCGCCCGCGTGACGGCGGAAAGAGATAGCGTTGTCATGGCCTCTCCCGATCAGCGCAGGGCGAGGGCCGGGCCGGTGGGCATCGGCACAACGCCGAGCGCCAGCCAGTGCGCGACCGGATGATCCGGAAAATCTGGGATCGAACGGAGGCGGTACAGCATGGGCACGTCCTGCGGCTCGCGCTCGCCGTCCTGCAGCTGACGCAGGTAGCGGTAGCTCAGCGACAGCCAGGCGAGTTCGGCGCGGGCGATGTGATCCCACTGGGCCGGCAGGCGGGACTCGTCAAATAGCGCTGCGCCTGCCGTGTTCATGCGGGCCACCACTTCGTGGTAGCAACCGAAGTCGTGAGCGAAGCCACGGCGCACGAATGTGAGCACGTCGGCCGCATGGACGCCGAAGATCCGGCCAAGTTGGCGGATATATACCGCGCACTCAAGGCGAGAGCGTTCAGCGTAGTCATCCGCGCCGACGCGGGCGCAGGCTTCGTCGTACGGTGCGGGACCGACTTCGATTTCGAGGAATCTCTGGAACATGACGTTTCCTTGGGATTTGACGGGAAACGCTCCACAGGGAGCGCGTTTCCCTGTGGGTAGATGCCCGTCGTGCGACGATCAGCGGGAGATAGATGAATCGGCTTGCCGCATTGGCTGCAGCACGCTGCCTTCGCGCTGGATCGCGTGGCGGGTTGCTCGCAGCCATCCAACGAAGAGCAGCGCAGTGAGCAGCACGCAGATGCTGAGCTGGAAGCTCAGCTGCCATGCGTCCTCGGTATTCATCGAAAACGCAAAGGCCAGTGCAAAGATGACACCCACGCCGGACAAGGCGAGCGTGGAAAGGCGATCGATTGTGGACATGAAGCAGACTCCATTGGATAGGCATGGAGCCCGCCCATCAGGGACAAGGCCCCGATGGGAGAGAGTATCGACCGGCAACGCAAGCGCGAAGGTCGAGAAGGAGGGACCGCAAAGGCGGCCCGAGGCGTCAGCCCAAAGCTGGGACGTGACGCATATGCGAGGAATAGGCAACCAACCAGGCCACGACGATCAGACTACCGATCATGACGCAGCTGGCCACTTGCACGTACAACAGACCTGAGTCGACGGTGGTGACCGTGAAACCCAGTGCGGCGAATAGGTTGAAGATCATGGCCAGAACAGCCATGGGGGTGCCGCGATAGTGAATGAACATGATGGCTCCAATGAGAGACGGAGCCATGCCCATGAGGACAAGGCCCCAGTGGGTGAGAAAAGCAGCGTGCCGACGAATCAGCGGAGTCGATGCGTCAGAGACGCGGAAGTAGCGTGCAGGATACCGCAAAGCGTGCCACCGATAAAGATAAAGCCCCCGACGCTATAGCAGGTCTAGCCCAGCCTTACGTAGCCGGTTAACGACGTGCCAGCGGTAGCGCGCCGCCTCTGCCGGGTCCTGGACGGACGAATAGTCCGGCATGCGCTCGATGCCCGGCTTGCCCCCTGGCTTCTCGACGCCCACGGGGTCCAAGCTGTGCTGCGCGGCTTGCAACTGCGACAGCGACCACGACAACTCGAACGAGGCAATGGCATCCCAACGAGCGGGAATGGTATCGGCATCGAACCAGATTTCCCCCACGCCGTCCATGATCGCCGTGACCGTGTACTCACTGCCCAGCTCAGACGGAATGGCGCGCACCTCAAAGCGCAGCGCATCTGCGGGCGGATGCCAGAAGACGCGATCCAGCATGCGCCGGAAGGTGAGTGCATCGATCGTGGCCAGCTCGCGGTACAGCGGCTCGCCCGGGGCGGCGAAGGTCTGCTCGTCGCGCGGCCGGGTACCGAGGTTCAGTTCCTTCATGGGGGTATTGGTGCGAAATTGCCGATCGTCCGGCGAAAGACGTGCGAAATCATACGCCTTTCGTCGGACGATGCACTCCAATTCGCAGTCACAATGGCGCATCGGCGGCCGGGCGGGTCGCAGATCTTGGCATAATGCGCGCCACACGCCCGCGAACCCGCCCCAACCATGTCAGACGGCCTTCTCTCCTGCGCGCATTGCGACAGCCAGCCTCGATTCATTGCTAACCGCTTCGAGGCTCATTGTCTGCACCGGCTGCGGCATATCCACCCCGCCCCAATCCCTTGACACTGGCCGCGATCCGGCCTTTGCCATCCTCAGCGGCATCTGGAACACCCGAGTCCGTCCCCGCCCAACGGAGCAGCATGAGCTCGCCGTCATCGTAAGCAAGGAACTCACCAGTTCCGACCTCGGCACGGTGCTCGCGCTCATTGCCCGCAACGAAGACGATTGGGACACGCGCGGCCCGCTCTTCGCCGCCATGGCCGGAAAGCTGTTGCAACCCGAGCCCTTCCTGCAGGAACTGATGCCGGCTGAGGCCTTGCTGAGGGATGCCAGTCGCTACCGCAAACTCATGCGCCGCGCCAAGCTGATCCAGATTGATGGCCGCCCCTGGGTGCATATCGAGCCAATCGATGCCCTACCGGGGTCGGTCCACGAGGAGCTGTTCGGCGGCACAGTCATCCTGGAGGAGTTCCTCGCGCGCGTGCTTGACTGCACTGATGTAAACGGGACTCCCATCTCGGCCACTCTTGGGAAGCCGCCCAGCCCTTGACTTCGCGCCTGGCTTGGCAAGATAGGGGTACATCAATTCAGAACAGGAACCATGTACAAGCCTCTGATCCTTGCCGCAACCATTGCCGCCGCCGTCGTCTGCTCCGCCATCAGCACCGCCGTCTACACTAGAGGCCCAGCGACGGACTGTCCGCACATCTTCGGGTCCAACAGCCGGCCTCTCGTCGCCACCGCCGACGAGGCCAGTCGCATCCCGCTGCTGTGCTTTTCCGATGGCGCCGCCGTGGTGGATACCAAGAAACCTCGGAATGCGCTCTATCAATCTGGCGTCCTGCCGTTCGTTCGTGCCGTCCTCGCCCGCTGCTGAATCGGAGAAAAGCGTCAACTACCCCGGCATAAAGGCCGGAGCTTGAAAGGCAACTGACAAGCTCGGGTTGACCAGGCAAAGCGGTAACCAACCCGCTACGTTGCGAATAGGTGAAAGACCGACGTTGGGATGCTTCCTTAGTCCCAACCTCTCGAAGCCCCGGTTGCAGACAAGCGACAGGGTAAGCACGAAACGGATCGGGGCAGAGCGCCGGTTCGCAACATTGCCGAAGGGAGACGCCCCGCAAGGGGCGCGTAACCAGGCCCGTAAGGGCAACCATATTGGAGAGATTGCCATGGCAGTCTTTGTGTTGGACAAGCACAGTAAGGCGTTGATGCCGTGTAGTGAGAAGCGAGCGCGGTTGCTGCTCGAGCGTGGGCGCGCTCGCGTGCATCGGCTGATGCCGTTCACGATCCGGCTGACTGACCGGTGCCTGGACGACAGTGAACTCCAGCCCCTGCGCCTTAAGCTGGATCCGGGCAGCAAAGAGACTGGTGTCGCTATCGTCCGCGAGACGACCTTTGGCGCAGACGGAGCCCGCGGGGCTTACGTTCTTTCGCTAGCCGAGATCATCCACCGTGGCCGGCAGATCAGCGAGGCGTTGACTGCCCGCCGTTCGATGCGGCGTGCCCGCCGTGGGCGCAAGACTCGATACCGCGCGGCCCGATTCGACAATCGACGCAAGCCTAAAGGCTGGCTTGCGCCTAGCCTTCTCCACCGCGTCGTCACCACCGAAGCGTGGGTGCGCCGCTTCAGCAAAGTCGCCCCCCTTCAGGCTATCGGCGTGGAGCTGGTCCGCTTTGACACGCAGGCGATGGAAAATCCAGAGATCTCCGGGGTCGAATACCAGCAAGGGACACTCCTTGGGTACGAGCTCAAGGAGTACCTCCTGGCGAAGTTCGGGCGAACCTGCTCCTACTGCGACGCGGCCGATCGCCCCTTGGAAACTGAACACATTGTTGCCAAGGCTAACGGCGGTTCGAATCGCGTTTCCAATCTCACGCTCGCTTGCCGGCCCTGCAATGAGAAGAAGGGAAAGTTGCCGCTGGAGGTATTTCTGCGCAAGGATCCAGCGCGCGCCAAGCGAATCCTGGCGCGCGCGAAAGCACCATTGGGGGATGCCGCCGCGGTGAACACCACCCGCCTGGCCCTCCTGGACGCCCTCAAAGCCTTCGGCCTGCCGGTCGAAACAGGATCCGGCGGCCAGACCAAGTACAACCGTCGGCGCCTCGAAATCCCCAAGTCGCATGCGCTCGATGCAGCCTGCGTTGGGCAAGTGCATGCCGTCCTGGACTGGCAACGACCCGCGCTGCGTATCAAATGCACTGGCCGCGGGAGCTATCAGAGGACCCGGCTGAGCGCCCACGGCTTCCCGCGCGGCTATCTCATGCGAAGCAAGCGCGTATTTGGGTTTCAGACCGGCGACATGGTCAAGGCAATCGTTCCTACTGGCAAGAAGGCCGGCACGTATGTTGGCCGGGTCGCCATCAGGGTGACTGGCTTCTTCAACATCCAAACTGCTGCTGGCGCTGTGCAGGGCATTTCTCACAAGCACTGCAAACTGATCCAGCGCGGCGACGGATACGGATACCAACTCGTAGCGCAAACAGCAAAGGAGAGCGAGAACAGGGGTGACGCTTCGCGTCGCGCGCTGTCCCTCCCCGGCCTGAAGGCCGAGGTTTCTCGCGCAAACTGATGAAACGCCTCAAGCAGATCATCCACACCTTCCGCACCGGCAGGGAAGCGCGCTTCTACATCCTGGGCGTCATCGCCTTGGTCCTGTTCTTCTGCTGGTGGGGCGCAACGGGCCACTGGGACAACGACCCGTTCCTGCCCCAGTTCCTACGCTAGTGCAGCTTCGCTCGCGAGATGTGGAGCCCGCTCTCCTCGTCTACAGGAGGTGTCAGGAATTCTGTGTGCTGAGGTCGGTTAAATAAATCTCAGCGTAGGGCGTTGGTGAAGCGGTCACCGAAGAGAATGGCGAACTGGTTGGCCGCTTGTTTCCAGGTGATGGGCGGCATCTTCCAGTCTTTCTCGATGTTGCGCAAGGCCAGGTAAAGCAGCTTGCTGGCCGCCTCGTCGCTGGGGAAGTGACCTCGGTTCTTGACGATCTTGCGCAACTGCATGTGCATGCTTTCGATGGCGTTGGTCGTGTAGATGATCCTGCGCACTTCGGGCGGGTAGACGAAGAACGGGATGACCTGCTCCCATTGGCGGCGCCACATGTCGGTCACCGTGGGGAATTTGCGGCCCCAATCGCTGGCGGCGAACGCCTGCAGCGCGCCGGCGGCGGCGTCGGCCGTGGCAGCCTGGTAAATCGGCTTGAGCGCGGCCGCCAGGCCCTTGCGGTCCTTCCAGCTCGCCAGGTTCAGCGAGTTGCGGATCAGGTGGACGATACAGGTCTGGATTTGCGCGCCGGGGTAGACGGCCTCGATCGCTTCGGGGAAGCCACGCAGGCCGTCGACGACGGCGACCAGGATGTCGTCCAGGCCGCGGTTCTTCAACTCGTTGAAGACCTTGAGCCAGAACTTGGCGCCCTCGGTTTGCTCGATCCACAGGCCGAGCACCTCCTTGCGCCCGTCGGCGCGGATACCCAAGGCCAGGTAGACGGCCTTGTTCCTGACGGTGCCTTCGTCGCGGATCTTCAGGCGCAGCGCGTCGAAGTAGACGATGGGATACATCGCCTCCAGCGGACGCTGCTGCCATTGTTCGACCTCGGCCAGCACTTCGTCGGTGATGGTGGAAATCAGGTCAGGCGAGACCTGCAGCCCATACAGTTCCTGCAAATGGCCCTGAATCTCACGCACGCTCATCCCGCGCGCATACATGCTGATTACGTGGTCGTCGAAGCCGGACAGCCGGCGTTGGTACTTGGCGACCAGTTGCGGCTCGAAGGTGGCTTGCCGGTCGCGCGGAATGTCCAGTTCCAGCTCGCCGTTGGGCGTGATGACGGTCTTTGCACTGCTGCCGTTGCGGTGATTGCCGCTCTTGCCTTGCTTGGCCTCGCTGGCCAGATGGTGCGTCAGTTCGGCGGCAAGCATACGCTCGGCCAACTGCTTCTTGAGCAGGCCGGCCAAGCCTGATTCACCGAGAATCGACTCGGCGTCCTTGTTCTGTACCTGAGCCAGTAGTTGATCGATCAACTCATCCGGAAACAGCTTCGGCGCGCTCGATTTCTTGCTCTTCTTGGTCATGCTTGTTGTTTCGGTCATAAGGGCGTTTCTTTCGATATCGTCTCATGACCTCAACACACAAGAAATCTGACAGGCTCCGTCTACAAAACGCAAGGCAGCCGGCTGACGCGACGCGTGCAACACAGTATCCACCTCTGCCCTGCGCAGCCAATCCGCTAGCAACCTGCCCAGGGCCGCATAGTCCAGCTGCTCATCTGGTCGATCCAAACCAAACAGCGCAAAGAGCTGACCGGTAACGTCGTTGTCAGTCGGGCCCAGACCCATCATATCCAGACTTTCCAGCGCCTTTGCGGCCGGTCCGTCCTCGATAGCACCGTTCGCCAGATCACTCAGATAGATCCCCACTGTCTCACCGGGCTCGTTACGCAGGTGCGGGAGCTCGAGGTGAGGGTCGTCGGTCAGGTAGGGCTCCACCCTCAGCACCCAATCTCCTGAACTTCCACGGTCCATCTCGTGGCGATCGACCACAAAGATCCCCCACTCGGTACGCAGTCCTCGCCGCGGCCACTGTGCCGCCTCTACCGCCCCGACATAACACGGATCTCCCTCCGACTCCTTCATACGTGCCACCGTGATGACGTTCTCTGGCAACGACACCAACGGCCAGCCCCCAAAGGCCTTCGGGTCAATCCCGTGCCTGAGGGATGTCCTGAATTTCCTTCATCGTGTACACGCGATCTGCGTGCTGTTGGATTTCCTTCATATGAAATGCTCCTGATGTATTCCGATTGATGCCGACCGCCACGCCTGTCGCAGGTACGCGCGTAAGCGGGGCCTACCACTTGTAGGAATTCCCGGCGGCGCGGGCTCGCCATTCACTGGTAACAGCAGCTGCCTCGACTCGCTCCACTTGCGCTCCTGGCGCTGGCGTCATTTCGTGTCCGGCAGCCGTGCAAGCAGCCGGTAAAGCGCCTGCCGTGTAATACCCAGCGCCTGCGCAGCCTTGGCTTTCACACCGCCGGCATCCTTCACGGCCTGAGCGGCCATCTCCGGGGTGACAACCGGGCGCGACGCTGCAGCCTGCACCGAGTAGGTCGACAGATACGCATTGGCCTTCGTCTGCCGGCTGTGGCCCGCAGCCTCCACGATCTTGCGCATCGCCTCTTCATGCCGTTGGCGATCGATCACCTTTCCGCCCCCCTTGATTGCCGCCGCCTGGCCGGCATTGCGCTCGTACATTTGATGGAAATACTGGTGCCGTAAGCCGTGGGCCGTCACGCCACACCCATTTTTCGTGATTCCGTGCTTTTCCAGCACCGCGTAGAAATGCCGCCGCCACCTGGCCTGTGTATACGACCGTGGAATCAGCGTGCCGCGCTCGGGGTTCGCCACGCCCGCCAGATTGGCGACCTCCATTAGCAGATCGTATTGCCAGGTGAACTCGATCGGCACCTTACGCGGCCGCCCGCCTTTGGTCCCATCGACCGCATGCAGATGGCCGGACGGCAGCACGTCCTGAAGAGGCCGCAGGCGCCAGCTTTCCTTTGCCCGCAGTCCAAACGCCGCCTCCAGCCTGAGTTGCAGCGCCACATGTTGGTCGGTACCCGCAATCTCCGCGATCTTCGCCAGCGCATCTACGCCATTGCCTTCCCATGACCGGTCCTCACGGGCGATGTAACTGCGCTTGAAGTCCGCTGGCCTCTCCACGTAGTCATCGATCGAGCCGACCATGTTCGCCTTGCCCATCCACGCGGTCAACGCCCGCAGGTGCGTCAGGCGCAGCTCCACCGATCCGACATCCAGCTGCTGCTCCAAGACCCAGGACTGCACCAGCCATTGGATGTGCTTCTGCTTGAGGTTGTACGGCGACACCAGCGCGAAGCCACCCTTGCGCAGGTCCACGAACATCTTCAGCAGCGCCTGGGCGCGTTGCCGTTGCGTTAGTTGCGAGAGCGACCGGCCACTGACGCGCGTACCGCTGTGCGGCAAATGCAGATGCTGCGCCGCCAGCACCGCGAACGCGGCTTTGAAGTTCTCGGGGAGGTTGTACGCGGCCAGCACCGCGCGCAGGTTGATACCCTTGCTCATCGTTGTCATTGCTCCAATCGCGGGAGCGATCCGCCATCGCGAATGCCCTGCCGCGCGCCCAGCGGGCAGCTTTCTCTGCTTGGTGAGATGCCGCCCCGAACGACATTCACCTCTTGGTGTACCGGACTACCACATCCAGCTAACCGGCCACCGTGCCGGAGTCCACTTCTTCCTGTCCTTTAGCGATGCCAACCGATCAGCCCCGAGCATGGAAGCAGATGCTTCATGACTGTCCGCTATGCGAACACGCGGGCCTTTGCCTTGCGTGCCGCTGCGCGGCCATCCACCCGGTGCATCATTTCGATGCCGACCCTCGCTCGCCAGAACTTTTGCTGTCCTCGCGTTCGTGGTCGCTGCCGTGGTGGGTGATTCCTGTTGCGCCGTTCTGGTACCGGTAGCGCCGCCCGGGTCGTCATGCTCTCAGAAGCCTGCGTCGGCCACGTTCGTGACTCGCAATCAGCTCCCCGCCCCGAAGCCAGATCATCTCCGCCGCTGTGTGTCGGGCTTCGTGATCCGTGCCCAGCCTGTGGCTGTAGAGACGTGTCTTGTTGGTGTGGCGATTCATCGAACACTGTCCGGTGTCCGGCTTCGGAATCGTCCTCACTACGGTCCACTTTCACAAACGGACCGCCAATCGGCTTGGTATCGCGGTGTCCGGTGTCCTCACTATCCGACACTGTCCACTTGATTTGATTGAAAAAAAACCGGATTAATTTCCGGCTCGTACATAGAGGCGAACGACAACCCCTTTTCGGGCGGTGTCGATGCTTGGGATGGCCGCCAACGTGGCGGCGAGGTCGATGCGTCGGGGACGCGAGAAGTAGGTCAAGGATAGCGAGCCCGGCCCAGCCGTGCAACCCCGATGCATTGCGAATCGTGCGTGAAATTGGCGAGCTTTCGATCGTTACGCGGCACCTCAACCGCCGTACAGTAGCTGGGCGGACGATCAGATAGAAACAGAGTGGCACTTATGGTGAGTCACTGACACTCACGGTGAGTATCTGACACTGTCTGACAGAGGTGCCACGGAGCGCCCACTGGCAGTATCTGACACTGTCTGTCAGTGTCAGACAGATTCAGAGAGTCCCTGTCAGAGACTGGCGGTGTCCAGATCGCTTCCGTAGCTACGATTCCCCTTGCTCAAGCCCTTCAGGAAGTGACCCAAAATATGAAAGCCTTAGTTTTTGCGACCGACGTTGGCTATGGAAACACCAAAAGTGCGTTCGCACGCGGCGCCGAGATCGGCCTGCAAATGTTTCCATCCCTCGCCCCACCTGCAACCAACTCGACCCTATCCCAACATGGCGGCGGATACCTGAAGACTCGCGATGTCATCACCGTCACGGTTGAGGGGTCCCGCTATGAGGTCGGCCCGGACGTCACGATCACCACCCCCTACGGCGACACAGGCCGCACGCTCTCTGAGGACTTCGTGACGACGCCCAACTACACCGCGCTGCTGGCAGGCTCTCTGCAATATGCCGGCGTCACCGAGGTGGACCGTCTGGTGCTCGGCCTGCCGGTTCACACCACTCCGATGTACTCGGAATACCTGCGCGACCGCTACACCGGCGAGCTGGATTTCGGCGACACGCGCATCGTGGTGCGCAACGTCATGCCGCTGCCCCAACCGCTCGGCGCGCTGGTTTCGTTTTCCCAGTACGGCGGGGATCAGTTCGACCCGGGCAACTCCCACTTGATCGTGGATGTCGGCTACTTCACGACGGACTGGGTGGTGGCGCGCGGCTTCACCATGGATGACAGCCGCAGCGGCGGCGTCCCAGGTGGTGCTGCGAAGATCTACCAGCAAATGGCAGCGCTGATCGCCAAGGCCGAAGGCGTGGCGGTCTCCGGGATCGAACGCATTGACGAATGCCTGCGTGAGAACCGGTCGATGCTCTTCTATGGCAAGGATCTCGACCTGCGCCCCTATTTCGAGGAAGCACGATCGCTTTGCCATGCCACAGTCAAGGAGATGCAATCTCGTGTCGGCCGCGCCGAGGACATTCGATCCATTGTCCTGACCGGCGGCGGTGCAGCCATCTACGCCCCGTTCATCAAGACCGCTTTCCCGCGCACAACGGTGCACATGATGGAATCGCCCTGCTATGCCAATGTCCGTGGATTCTACCTGATCGGCTTGGCACACCACGCACGCGGCGGCAAGCGGTAACGGAGGGTGGTTGTGGGAAAGCTAGAAATCAAAGTCACGATCTCGGCAGCGGCGACCCCTGCTCTGTACCGGCGACTCGCCGCCATGGGCGACCTCCGGCAACGTGCGTTCTTCCTGAAGCAGCTCGCCGAGTATGGCGCGTGCAATGTGTCCGAAGTGATCGGCGTGCCTGTGACGCCTTCCCACACTGCCGCGCCCGCACTGACTGTTTCCACCCCGCCGCATCACAAAGCGGCTGAGCTGGGGGCCGTGCCGGTGTCAGTGCCGCCGTTGGACGTGCTGACCGGTGAAGTGCCCGCGCCAGCGGTCCCGCCCGCCCCCCGCAACGATCCACTCAACGAGGCGCCAGTACTTGGGGCCACAGCGTCGGCCGCGGCCGCTGGCGGACTCTCCTCCCTCTCTCTGGATGCGCTGGTGGCAGCGACAAGTCGCTTCAATGGCTAGGTGCGCGGGGCTTGACTTCGCGCGTTGGCGGGTAAAGTAGAATCAACTGCAACGTGCCAACGGGGGCCAAGGCAATGACCGAGTACGAAATCATCCGCTTCTTCAAATTCCTGCTGACATTCGGTATTGGCTGGGCGCTCTGGGAATGCGCACTGACGCTGATCCAGGCCTTCCACCGCCGGTGAACGCGGCGCGAAAGCAAAAAAGCCCGGCAAATTGCCGGGCTTCTCGTTTAATGGGGATGGGCGCTCAGTGCCGCGTCGGGCGTTGCAGACCGGCGCAATACGTGAAGGCGGAATCAAAATCCACGTCGGTGTGCTGAAGCTGCGTGGATCCGTCGGCATTGCGCCGATAGACATGATAGGTCTCTGCGTCGGATTGGCACGCCGGGACGATACCCGAGGGCAGTTGCCGCATGGCACGGATTTGCAGACGACCCACGATCACCTTGAATCCTTTGAACGACATATCAGAACTCCAAGTAGTGATCTGCCGCAAGGGTTCTCCCCCGCGGGCAGAACCCGCAGGGCAGAAAGAGAAAGAGGTACCGCCCCGGAGGGCGGCATTCACAACGAAGGGTTAGGCACAGACTGCTCGCTGGCCAGCAATGCCTTGCAACCGGTACGCGGTGAGCCACTGGTCGCAAAAGTCCGTGCCGCGCACCAAAGGGCGATGCACGTGGACGGTCAGCCCTTCGCTGCGGACGCGCTTGGCCAAAGCCAGCGCATCCGCCATGCCGGGCGACTTGCGTGTCTTCGGATCGATCTCATCGAAGTCGGCAAAGACGTGCAGTGTATGGATGCCAAGCCCTTGCGGCACGACGAAGCGGCTGAGCAGCACACGATTCAGGCAGCACCAGGTCGGCACGCCGAACAGCATGTGCGCCGCATAGGCCGTTTCCAGCCCTTCGGCCACGCCCAGCACGCCATCCCGCGGCGGCATGAGCCGTACCGCACCGCCAGGGAGGGGTAGCGCCGTCACGTCATTGCGCTTGGCCGGCAGGATTTCCCCGTCAGCCGTCACGATGAGCGCCTTGGCCGGTTTGACCGGATCAAGCGCAGTCCGGTGCACCGTGGCCATGCGGCCGTCTGGCCGCGTGAACTGCGCCACGATCGTTGGATAGCGCCCCTGCACTGCATGCTCGTGGCGATAGTCCATCATCGCCAACCGCAGAGCACTCGGGCGCGGTGCAACGAGACCAGGCACGCGAGCGGCAAAGTACCGCATCGCGGCGTCACCGGGCACCAGCGGCGCGGCGCTGGACCAGACTCGCTCGATACGACGGGCCTTGGCCCCGTCACTCATGCCACGACGCCGCATAGGGGGATGCGCCGGCTGGGCAATCGCCGGTGCCGGCTCACCCTCCACCACGCGGGCAAGCTCGAGGAAGGACATGCCGGTGTACCGGCAAATGAGCAGGATGGCGTCGCCCGCCATCGGGTTGCCATTGGCACACTGGCGGCATACCCAGTCGCCACGGCCGCTTTTGTTATCGTAAGTAAAGCGGTCATTGCCTCCGCACATCGGGCATGGGCCAGGCTTGCCGGTCAGGAACCGCTCCGGCAGATACTGCAATACCAGAGCGTCCCATTGAGCAGGCGTCCAGTTCTTCGTGATGTCACTCATTTTCATTGGGTTTCACTCCGGTCGGAATGGTTGGTCGATGCCTGAGACAGGCGGGGGAACTCGCTTGCTCAAAGGACACTCCGGACCGAGCCAGAGGGTTTTTTCAGCATGGCGCATCATTGCGGGATGGAGGATGAACGGCGCCAGTGTCCGGCGCACAGAGGAAGGGGCTACTGCCGCCGGCGAAGTCCGGCAGCGGTAGCAACACAACGTGGAGATGAGGCGAGAGGCGTCGAAGAGTCCGATCGTTCGTTACGATATATCAGAACGGAATCGAATCGTCTTCCTCGTCGAATCCTGTCTGAGATGCAGGCTGTTGGCGCGGCGGCGCGCTCTGGCGCTGACGCGTGCCCTGCTCGCCTTGCAACTGGCGAGAAGGTTGCTGGCCGTAGCCCTCGTCGTCACCGGCGGCGCCACCTTGACGGCTGCCGATCATCTGCATCTGATCGGCAACGATCTCGGTGCTGTACTTGTCCTGGCCGGACTGGTCCTGCCATTTGCGAGTGCGGATGCGGCCCTCGACGTAGACCGACGAACCTTTCTTCAGGTACTGGCCGGCGATCTCGGCGAGCTTGCCGAAGAAGGAGATGCGGTGCCACTCGGTGGCCTCCTTCATCTCGCCGGTCTGCTTGTCCTTGTAGCGATCGGTGGTGGCGATGCGGATATTGGTGATTGCGTCGCCGCTGGGCATGTAGCGGGTTTCCGGGTCGGCGCCGAGGTTGCCGACGAGGATGACTTTGTTGACGGATGCCATAGAAGAGGTTTTCCTTTTTGAATCAATGTGAACGGGTAATCGACCAAAGCCACTTGTCCCACATGATGGGTTGGCCGTCATCGTCGAGTTTTGGCGTTCCAGACTTGCGGTGGAATGCCTGGACCTTGACCTTGTGCAGACGCCGTACTTCCACACGGTCGCCGAGCTGGCAGCCGGCTTCGGCGATGGCTTCCTTTAACCCTTCGCCTTGCAGGGTGTCAACGCCAGTTGCCGTCTCCAGCTTCAGTGCGAACGACGTGTAGGTTCGACCGATGCGCTTGCGATCGGCGAACTCTGCTTCGCCCCAGAAAATGATGGTGCCGCGGTACACTGCAGCGCCGGGCTCACGGCGGGTCTGCGCGCTGCCGGCCCCTGCGCCAGGGTGCTGGCTATCGCGGGCCCGCTCGCGAGCAGATTGGCGTGCCGACTGGCTCGCGCCGGGGTCGTCCCCTGGCATGGCAGCGTGCGCTGCCGGCGCCGGGTGGGCGCGGATCGCTGCGGCAATCACCGCGGAGAGCGTCGCCCCCGGATGTTCGCCTGCCACGTTCCAGTACGGAACCGGATCGGGCAACAGCTTCTGGCCAAAGTGCGTTGCCGTCGGGCGGGCATCGAAGCCGGCCACGAAGTGAACAATGCGCTCGCCGTCGTCGCGAAAGAGATTCGGCACGCCGCCGATCTCGATCTGCACTTCGTTGCGCAAGCCGGTACCGACGGCCGGTGCATTGCACGCAGCCGGTGCCGCGGGACGCGCCTGTAGGGCGTCCTGGAGCGTGTCGAAGAGTCGCTGAATGAAACTCACGGACGACTCCCTAAAGCAGCGTGCCGCAGCGCATCCGGCGGATTTCGTCCAGATCGCGCCTGAGGCGGGGGTGGTTGAGGATGACGTCTTGCAGAACCTCGGGGTCGACGCCGGTCACAGCGCAGACATAGGTATAGGGCAGCGCCCCATCCCAGTAGCCGAAGATCCAGCCAAGCGTCATGTCGAAGTCGTATTTCTCGACGGCTTTCCCATGCATGCGCGAACGCAGGAGATCAGCACAGTCGGCCAGCGATTCGGGAAGGTTGTCGCCGCGACGGCTGTCGCAGGCGAGGCTGATCAGTGCGTCAATCATTTGATCGTGCACGGCCTCGCTCCAGTACTTCGGATCGGGCAGCGGGTCGCGTTTGGGAGATTCGACTGTGAGGGGTGCCGCGTCCCCGAAGAAATCGAGTTGCCAGGCGGCGAGTTGCATTTTCATAGGGTGCTCCGACCGGGAACCCCATTGCCACCTGCCGGTGAGAACGAGGTTCCGACGACAGGTGGATAGGGCCGCCCTCGAAGTGAGGACGGTACAGGTCAGGCGCTGCGACGGGCAGCTTCCTGACGTTTCAACGGCACAACGACAGGGGACTTGGCATACACAGGCGCTTGGGGCGCTTGCGGCTGCTCAGGTTCTGCATAGGCAGTTCGCGGCTTGGGCATCGACACGTCACGGGGCGTCGGCACAATGTGCGAACGACCGATGAGCTTGTGATACCCCCACGACAGCGCGACGATGCCGAGGAAGAAGCCACAGACAGTGGATTGCGATGCCACATAGATCGCCATCAGCGTGAAGAACAGACGGATAGGCGCACGCATCAGATTGGCCAAGGATTCCATGGTTTTCTCTCTTGAAAACAGTAAATGGGATTTCCCGGCAGAAAGGCCGGGCGATTATTCGATGCTCAGAAGAGCAAGGAATCCTTGAAGCGCCAACGCGCTTGCCGAATGCACATGCATCGAGCAAAGGCGCTGGGCGAGGGAGACTATGACGGGAAGGGGCGAGGACAAAGCAACCCCAGGTTGACGGTCTGCTTGTCGAGATCGATGCGTCAGAGACGCGCGTGTGAGTGAGACCTTAAATCAGTTTCCCGTCCACGAATCTCCGGAAAGCTCACCAAAAACATACGGTTTTTCGCGGCTGCCCGTCCAACCGGTTGGACTGGGCTCTCTGCTACTGCATTTTCCCCAACGCACCGCTTATCCCCCGGCGAGCGATTATCGCGCCGATGACACCTACCATAGGGGTAAATATCTACACATACCGAAGGTCGAGTCGTAAATGAAGTACGCGACTTGGCAAGGCCACCTCGTGAAAGCTATATCTATTTCGTCCTATTTCCGGACCGCAGCCGGCGAATGACGACGCTATCCTCGCCTTCACAAAAGAATCTCGCCGGTGCGATGAACTTGCCGCTTCGCAACTCACTACTCAACAGACGAATTCAACATATGAGCCAATCCGACCAAGACGACAATCTGCCTTCGCTCCCCTCAGACAGCCCGCTCGATGATCGGGCTCGTCAGTTAATGCTACTCGCCAGGGCTGTCCTCTCCGAGCATCTCGATGCAGCAGCAATCGGGCGCATCGTACAAGCGACTCAGGAGATATTCCTGAGCCTCGACCGCATTCAAACTGAATCGCTTGCCATTGGTTCACGTCTGGCGCAGATCGACACCATCCTATTCAGCAAGTTCGAGGCAGCATGCGGCAACCGTCAACTTGCCAGGCGCCAGGCGACGGGCCTTCTCAGTACCTATTGCCAGCGTGTTCTGCACATGAGTCGGTCGTACATCTTTCTGCACATGCAGATCTATCGGCGCTTCCTCGACAACAATAAGGCGCTCAACCTGTTCAGTATCAGTGAGCTATCGGTCCTCGTGCGGGCATCCGTTTCCGACGACGACTTGCTGATGGTGATGGAGGAGAAGGAGAAGAACAACAAGATCGGCCGGCAGGAAATTCGCCAACTGCTGCGTAAGACGCGTGAGACTGATGAGCAATTGCTGGAGGCCGAAGCCAAGCTTGAAGGCGCAAGAGACGAACTTGCGCAAGCGGTGTCCACGCAGCGCGATATGGAGTACGAAATCAAACAGCTCCGGGCGCAGGCACAGCAGACGGCTGCCGAACGCGATACTCACCGCGCCGCGCTGTCCGATGCCCAAGTGGACCTTGCTCGAAGCAACAGTTCTGTCAGCAAGTTCCAAATGGCGATTGATGACCTGACCCACGAGCGGGATCGTCTCCTCGAACAGCTGGCCACCGCCAAGGCCAGGGTCGAGACCAAAGAGGTCCTGCGCGAGGTGCCCCCCGCCGGCTACGTCAGCATTGAAGCCGCCATCGAGGACGTCAATCAACGATTGGCGGCCGCACAACGGGAATTAAAGGACACCCTGACTGAGATGGAAGCCGCGCACGATGCGGCAACAAGGGAAGCGAACACCCACGCGGTCCTCACCGACTTCCACGCGCACTTTGAGACCATGGTCACCAAATTCTCCCTTGCACAACTGCGAGTCCTTATGGAGAACAACAGCGCGAAGGTCCGTCCGCTTCTGGAAACGATGGCATCTGTCGTTGGCCGATACCACGCGGATCTGGTCGCCGCTATCGCGGTTTCACGATAGTCGGGAAGCCGTGACGCTGCTTAACCACGGAGCGGCGTGTAGGAAGCAAGAAACACAACAACAAAATACTAAGAGGAAAGCCCTGTCATGAAGCTTGACATTCTGCGTGGCGACTTTGACAAGCTGGGACTAGCCAGGTTGTCGGCCGAACGTATTCGCTCAACGAACTATCACCTCACCGACTACATGGAGGAGGCGCTGATCCGACACGCTGCATTTGCGCAGATCTTCGGAATCAGGAAGGAAGAGATCGAGGCTCTGCGCAGGAATGAGCCCGCCTTCCGCAAGGTGATGGGCATGCCGTTCATGACGGTTGTACCAACAATCGGAGCCGTAGCAGACTGGAAGTCGCTCGTCTCTGGTCGCACTACGACGATTGCCGTCGACAAAATCAAGCATCAGACCCCGGTCCTTGACAGTGTCGACAAGATCCTGCTTTACCACAACAACCGCGCCTACGTCTGGCTCATGGTCGAACTGCTGCACGCCAGCATCCTGGCGGCCCCTCTTCTTGGGATCAGCCTCGAACTCGCGCAGTACCTGCGCGAACTTCCGCAGCATCATCTTGACCTGGCCGTCAGCCGCATTCAGTTCCCAATTTTCCGGTGGCGCATCGCAGAGCCGGTCTTCTTCATCGAGCACGGCGCGGACCGGACGTCCTACGACCTGCTCGGTCACTATTTCATGCAGTTCTCCCAAGCGCGTGCCGGGAAACCTGAGGCCAAACAAGACTGGACACGACTTCGGTTGGAGCGCTTGCAATCTGACGTCTACTGCCGAATGCTCACGGCGATGGGCTGCCGAGCCTCCAGTGTCGCCTCGCTCCTATCGATCAATCCGGCAAAGGCAAGAAAGATCTATCTGGAACATCATGGGGCGTCCTCGCCGTGTGGCCAAATGCCAAGCTCCGTCGCGTGGCATTTTGAGTCGTCAACCGCGCGGGTCCAGTCCACGCTCTTCCTTTGGCTCTACCGGATCTGCGTGAGCGAGGGGGCTAATGTCCCAGAGGCACTCATCGCGGCCTATAACGTCACGGAGCAAACCTTCGACGTGGACCTTAAGCTCACTGCGGACCGTGCTAGTTATCTGGCGCGAACGATGGCCGAGGAGTCCGAGTTGTCTCTCGCAGCATGCCGGAGTTGCGGTACGGACTACCTTATTGCCAACAGCGCACCGCGTATTGAGTTGAGTCGATCGTACTCCTGCCCCGCCTGTTCCGGCACGTTGAGCAGCGCGCCTTGGCGCCGCCGCAACCGTGGCGGCGAATCGAGTTAGGCGATAGAGCTACCCTCCCCCCTCGAAGTGGCACGGCATACTTGCGGCCCTTCGAGATCTGTCCCAACGCAAAAACAAGAAAAAGGGGAGGTACCTTGGACTACGGATTTTGGTGTTTCCGTGCACTGTGCATGGGCTTTACGGCCTATCTCGCCCACAAGCGCGGCAAGAATCCCTGGCTATGGGGCGCGATGGCGTACCCGCTGCTTCTGTTCGCGCCGCTGGTCCTGCTCTTTGTCACGCGTCAGAAGGCGCGTTCGCTGCAACAGTACCTGGCCCACTACCCCCATTGCCGCACCGGGCGCGGCACGGCTTGTGCCTTCTGCAATTCCAGCAGTATCCGGCTCTGGCGCCGCGGCGGTCTGCTGTCCAATCGAGACCAGCATCTTTGCAACCACTGCGGCTCATATCTGTATGACAGCTAGCGCCTGCGGCGCTACAGCCAACGAGGCAGAGTGACCGGCCTGGGCACCATAGCCTCAAGTTCGGTGGCCGCGCCGCCGTTATTTCAGTCTGCCTTGATTGTCGCGCTTTCGGCTGGGCGAACAGCTGGCTACCTGTCCGCGCCGCGCCCTTGACTTTGGTGGAGGGCCGGTAGGATGAAATAACTCGCTCCGATGTGAGCGCGCCAACCTAATTCCTCGAAGCAAACACACACACAACAATGAAAAAAAATCTGAACCTTGGTCTGTCCGCGGTCTCTCTCGCCTCGCTGCTCGCGCTTGCCGCCTGCGGTGGTGGCGGCGGTGGCGACGAAACGCCGGCTGGTACGCCGGCCACGACGCCGCCGCCAACGCCGACTATTTCGGTGCAAGGCTCTGCGCTAACTGTGGCCGCCGACCCGCTGGCAGTGGTGTTCGTTCCCCAAACGGAAACGTCCACCCGATCTGTCTTGCAATCGATCGCGTCCAATGCCTTCCCCGCGCAGTACCAGAAGGCACCGAATGCCGGGGCGTACACCCAGCTTGGCATCGACGCGAACAGCCTGATCACTCTGAATGGAGGCAAGGTAGCCGACGTCGCCGGCAATGGGGACTTTGCAATCGGCCGCTGGACTGATGGTTCGAGCAGCATTGGTAGCATTTCCGCGAATCAGGGCGCTCACTATGCTGTTGGCAAGCCCTTGGTTATCCAGCGCGTCCTGGGTCCGAATCAAACGCTATCCTGCACGTTGCTTGCCAACACCAGCCCGACCGCGGTGCCTGGAAATTTCGCACCCGGAAAGGTGAACAGCGCCTCTGCCGTGATTGATCTGAACGGCCCAGGTCTCACTACTATTTCGCTTGACGTGGCAATTGGATCAGACAGCCACGCAACCACAACTGTCAGCGGCACGACCCTGAATGGGGTATCGCAGTCGTCTGGTGTACTTCATCATGTACAAACCATGGGATCGAGCCAATCCGCGCCTCTGCTAGCTTTTGGCTATGCAATGCCAACACCGTCCAGCGGCGACGTGACTGGCGTTGTCGTATTGAAGTGCCAATAGGGCGAAGAGCTGCTTAGAAACGATGGCGAGGATACTCGCCGTCTCGCTCTACCGTTACACAGAAGATTAGCCACCACCGTTCGAGCACGAGCCGCCAGACGGGGAGAACATATCCTTCGTTGATCCGTTTGCGTAGACCACACGCCACCACAAGCCAAAGTCGTTGTTATAGCAGTTGCTCACAAACTGGATATCAACGACCCCTGCGCCTCCTGACGAATTTCGCCAAACGCCATTCTGGCAGGAGAGGATCTTGCCATTTGGGTCACTGCGCATGGCGCCTTGAGGGTCGCCACAGCCCCAGCCTTCCCAGGCCTGCTGCCCGCCACCGGTGGATGGAACAACTGCGCCCGCTGCATATAAGTAGCCCGAAGAAACGACTGAGCCGCCAGAGGTCACGTTACCAGTAGCCGAAACTTGGTTACCGGACAACCGACCCGCCGCCGCCACATTTCCGCTCGACTGCACGTAGTTGCCGTAAACTCCATTCCCTGATACGTTGGCGTTCGCCCGAAGGTCCCCATTCGACTGCACGTAGTTGCCATAGACACCATTTCCGCTCACGTTTGAGCCTGCAGCCACATCCCCCGCCGCCGACACCGAGCCATTCGACTGGAAGTTCCCCACCCGATTCATGCCCTGGTTGTTGGCATCCATCGGGCCGGTCAGGTTCAGCGAGCCATCACGCTTGTAGAACTGATTCATGCTTTGCGCGAGCAACGAGGTATTGCCAACGCGCATCATCAGCACGCCGGCCTGGTTGCCAGGAAGCGGATTCGGCGCAGACCAGCTCGCTGCCATGCCGGTAATCACGCCCGGGCTTTCGGCATAGGACATCCCAGAATCGACGCCGGCGGTGGCAATCGCGCCGCTCAGCTGGTCGGTACGCACGCTGCCCGACGAATCCCGGTAGGCCGTCGTGGAGTACATGACCCCAGGTATCGTGCAGTTGGTCAGCCCTGCGCTGCAATTGATCGGCGTCAGATCCACCTTGAATGACAACCCGAGCGGGCTCACATCGCTGAAACCGATCGGCAGCAACTGCAGGTTAATCAGGTCCTGGATGGTCGGATGCAGTGGGCTGGCTACGGTCGCCGTCGCACTGCCCGCCGTGATCGCCGTCGGGCCGGCAGGGCTGCCCGCGAGTACCGTCATGTTGTCGAACACATAGGTGTTGACCGCGCTGGCTACGTTGGCCATGTACTGGCCCGTGCCCATCGCCAGAGCATCATCAACCAGGCTGTTGGTGTTGTGGATCATCACCGCCATCCCGGCGGCGGCAATTGTGAGCTGGAATGCAGCTTCCGTCAGGAACATGGTGACCTCCGTATAGGGGAACGCCCAGCCAGAGGCCAGGCGAGGGTTGTACTGGAACTTTGTCTCAATTCAGGCTGCTACCGATCGCAAAAGCTCACTAATTTGCTATCTCTTTTGAAGGCAGCGGGCACTATGAGGTCATCGGCGCCCGGCGGGGGGCCAGCATCAGGCGATGTACAGGTCAATCGTGTTGCTGCCGCCCGAGCAGGAAACCTTGGTCGGATCGACCGAGCCGCCAACGGCCTTAATAGTGGTGCCGTTCACGACGATCTTGCCGGCGCTTCCCTGGTACGAGGCAACGATAGAGATGCAGGCGGCGTCAGGCTGCTGCGGAACCGTCCATTGAATCGAGTCGTTGGCGCTTAGCAACTGGCCTGGCGCCACCGTCAACGTGCCACCGCCCGGCTGCAGAAGCACCGTCGTGCCGGACACCGTCATGGTCGTCAGATCTTTGAACACGCCATTACTAATGAGCGCCCCAATGCTCACCTTGTTGTACTGGCCGCGATAGCTTGTCTTCACCTTACCAACCACGCCGTTTAGCTCCGTTGTCAGTTGCTGCACTTGCGAGTCAGTCTGGTTGCGCGAGAACAGCACCAGAATCGCCACCAGCGCGATACCGGCCAGCAGCAGGTAGAAGCCGTATTCGTCCAGCACGCCCCCGCCCCACTGCTTGCGTGTGCGGCGGTTGCGCTTGCCGGCCGGCGCGGTCTTGGGATTCATCAGGGCTGGCTGGCCAGCGGTGGCGGGCGCGGCGTGCAGGGCTGCTTGATCGGCGGTCAGAGTCTTGGTTGCTTCGGTCATTGCAGGTTCTCCAGGAGGTATCGTAGTAATAAGGGGTTGTCAGGGTTGGGTGGAATGGACGTCAGGGTTGCGTAGACGGTGCCACCTGCGCCGGCCGCTTGCCGGCCATGCCAGCCAGTTGCGTGCGCACCTTCATTTCCTGCGCCATGAAGGCGGGCATGAAGGCCAGGCCGGTGATCAAGATGATGAGCACGATCGTCGCGCGACGATTGAACTGCGCGGCGCGCTGTAGCATCAGCTTGGGCGTCGTCACCAGCAGGTCATCGGCGACCGTATGCAGCATCTTGGAGAGGTCGCTCTCGTACTCCGCGATGTCCTGAATCCGGTAGCTCGTGTCGCGGTCAAAGAGTCCTGTGTCGAAGACCTTGCCACCCTCGTTGGGGTTGTATTCGAGGTTCAACTCCATGCGCTCGATGTGGTGCGACAGGTACGGGTAGGCATTGGCTCGCATCAACGTAAGGCCGTCCGACAGGCTGCGCAGGTCACCCCCGAAGCGCTTCGTGACGGCCGACAGCCCCGCCAGGAACTGGGCACTTTGGAAGCGACGGAAGAAGTCGAACACCAACACTTTCCGATCCAGCCAAGCGCGATGGCGGCCAACATAGCTCCTGAGCGCCCGCAACACCCACACGCAGGCTCCGACTTCGAGGAGGACGACCAGCCAGCCCCAGCGCCGCAGGAAGGTCGTGGTGTTGTGGAAGGTCTTGCCGATCGGCCCGTATTGGCTCACGTCCAGCATGCTGCGGAACGACTCATCGACCTTGGGTCCAACGAGGAAGGCCATGGCCGCCAGATACGCGTGCAGGATGACCAATGTCATCACTACGCCCGCGAGGGTCAGTGCGATGCCCGCCCGCGCCTCGCCGAGTGCGGTCAGGTTGCGTGCCAGCGTTTCCAGGCCTTCACGAATGTCGCCGCCGTCTTCGGCCACGGCCAGGATCGGGATGTCCTCGTCGGGCACGGTGCCCCGGAAGATTTCGGTCAGGCGCGAACGCTGCATCTGACCGTCGATGCCCTCGGAGCGCGAAAGCCAGTGCGCGGCCAGAATTCCCAATGGCTCGCCGGCGCGGCGTGCCGCGTCCTTGGCTAAATGATTCGCGATTGGCTCGCCAGGCATGTGCTGGATGCGCTTGGCGAGGTCGTAGTAATACGTGGCCCGCGTCCCGCGGAACCGGTACTTGGCCCAAAAGAGCTTGTCGGCAAACACGCGGTCGCCCGCGCGCAGGGCGGGCGTGCCCACCTTGCGCGAGAACACGCCGAAGAAGCGTTTGATCAGGTTCTGCATCATGCGTGAATCCCCATCGCGTTGGTAGCACGCGCCAGTTCGCGCTGACGCCGCGCCTCATAGGCGTCCAGCGACGTGAGCTTCTCCGCTTCGCGCGGATCGACGATGCCGGCGAACACCTTGTACATGGTGACCTCGAACACGGTCTTGCCAGTGCTGTCGGGCACGTCGAAGCCCAACCTGCGTTTGCTGCGTTGGTAGGCGGCCAGCTCGATGTTCTTGGCGTCGCGAATGAAGCTCAGGTCCAGCTCGTCAGGTTCAAACATCTCGGCCACTACCGTGCGCCCGCGTGCCCCGTTCAGATCCGGCAGGTTGGGCCGGCGGCACAGGTCGCACCCTTGCGGGTTGCGCAACCGGATGCCTTCCACATCGAACTGGAAGAGCCGCTCGATTTGGCTGAGCCTGTCGGCGCCAAGCATGCGCTTCATGTCCGCGCCGCACAGGCCGCAGGTGCAAGTCTTGGGCAGCAGCGCCTGGTAGACGTAGAGGTTCACGAAGCCGGGCGTGGCGAGCACGCTTCGCGGGATGCGCAATTCGCCGTCCGAGAGCCGGTCAGGCGCCGTGAGCGCGCTGGGCGCGTGAACCGTGGTCAGCGCCCGCAGGCCGGCGCCGGCCACGTCGCGAAAAAGCCCCGCCGATTCGTGGTCGCGCAACTCACCGACCATCACGAAATGCGGGTTCATCCGCTTGATTTGGCGCTTGGCGGCAATGAACGGATCCTCGTCGCGGTTGGTGCCGTCCAGCGTGCGCGACACCGAGAAGTGGTGCGTGCCTTCGGCCAGCAGCTCCACCGGATCCTCAATCGCCATCTTGTTCATCCATGCCGGCAGGCGCTGCATGATCGCGTGCGCGGTGGTGGTCTTGCCCGAGCCGACGACGCCAACCAACACGGTGCCGCCTCCCAGTTGCATCGTGTTGCGATCCAGCAACTGCGCCTGTTGCTCGAAGTAGCCCAGATCGTCTACAAAGTCGACGCGCTTCGATGTAACTTCCTCGCGGTGCATCCGCATGACCGTCACATGACCTGTCGCGCTCTGCATCGAAGCCCAGCGGAACACCACCGGCTGGCCGTCGATTTTGGCCCGGATGCTGGTTTGCTGCGGCAGCACACGGCTGAAGACGCCCTGCGAGCCGCCTTTGCCCTTCTGCCAGACGTGGGAAAGCGTATCCAGGACCACCCCCGTCTCCATGCGGAATTCGGGCGGCGCCACCAGATAGCCGTCAATGGCCAGGCGCACCTGCGAATAGCCGCCCTGGTCTTCGACCTCCCAGTGCAAATCAGAAGCCCCCTCGCGCAGCGCGAAGCGGCCGACCGCATCAAAGTTCTGCCACAGCGCGCTGGCCGGGCGGCGACCGGCGCCAACGGCCAGCCTGTCTCCGCCACCAGTCGGCTCGACACTGCCGCGCGAGAGCGCGACCATCACCTGTGCCGCAGCCAGATACATAGCGGGCGCAGCCGGGTCGAAGCGCAGGCGCAACTGGCGCAAGATTTCTTCGGTGACGTCCGAATTGGCCATGTCCCGCGTGAGGATCAGGGCGAACCGGCCCCGGCCGTCGGCGCTGGCCGCAGCCTCGACCAGCACCGGGCAGATGACGTGGCGCAGCGACGGCGCCATGTCGAGTTCGTCATAGAGCGTCCGCACAAACTCCGGTAGGTCGTCGACCGTCGCGATCTCGTCGGCGCGGCCTTCGCCAGCCCGTGGCACCGGCGTTGCCGCCGCCGGACCACCCGGTGCGCTGGGCGCCGCGGGCACGAACGCTGCCGCGCCGCCTGTCACGACCGTGACGCCGGTGCCGCCGCCCGTGAAACCGTCGGCTTTCTCGCGTTTGCTGAAGAGTCCCATGGCCGCGCTCAGCGTTGCGCCACCGTGGCCGAAAGCGGCACAGAAGCCGTCGGCGCACCCGTTGGCGAAACCGGGGTAGGCGGCATGGGCAGCGGCGTGGGCTCGGAAGCGCCGCGCGGCACCGGGCCCATCGACGGCAACGGGAAGAACGGCGGCGTGTTTTGCGCCGACATTGCGCTCTGGGTCGGAAGCGGGCCGGAGCGGGCAGTCCCGGCGCTGCCCGGCTGCGGCATATCCACCAGCACCGCCGCATCTTCCTGTACCACCGGCGCAAATACACGGGCCTTGCCGCGCGTGAGCGTGGTACCGTTTTCGGTGATGGCCGACACGGTATAGCCACGCCACTTGGCGCCCACCTTGGCCGGGTAGACCTGGTCGCCCCAGCGCACGTAGCTGCGCAGGGTCATCGCACCGCCCGCTCCACGCCCGTCCACGCCATAGAGGGCGATGGTTTGCGGGGCGCGCTCGACCGCGGACTTGACTGTCACACCAGCTGGCGCGGCCGACACCGCGGCGGGCGGCGCATTCTTGTCCAGTTCCTGCTGGAGCTTTTGCAGCGCCACTTTGGCGTCGGCATCGATCAGTTTTTGGGTAAGCGACTTGTCATCGTCGGCGAGTGCCGGGCCAGCCACCAGCAAGGCGAGTACGGCGACAGCAGCGCGGCGGATCGGGAACGGGGTTGCACGCATGGGAGAGTCCTTGTCAGTCGCGGGCGAACGCATCGCCTTTGACCGTCAACATGAATTTCGATTGCTTGAGATCCGGCGCAGCGTCCAGATTCACCATGAGGTCAATCGCCTTAACGGTGACGTTCGGCGGGAAAGCCGCGAACTCGGTCACGTTGCGCAGCGGACCGGAGATTTCCCACGGGGCCGACAGCACCGGGTGAAGGAGCGAGGCCGGCCCTTCGGGCGGCACAGTGCCAAAGATCGACTGGTCCTTCAGCTCCACCTTGGTGGCTACCGGGCGCAGCGTCTGCAACTGGGAGCCGAAGCCCACCCGCAGCGCCATCGCCTTCGGCGGCTGTTCCAGCACCGCACCGAGATTGCGCGCCTCACCCACCGGCACCTGCGCACTCACGACCGCCTTGGTGTCGTTGGCCTGGAACACCGGCGCCCCGAATGCATCCGGCAGCGCGGCCACGAAGGTCTGGTTGGTGAGGCGTTTCGCGCCCTGCCGAATTTCATAGGTCAGGGTGCAGTTGGCCTTGGGCGTCACTACGTCCGCGCACAGGATGCTAGCGAGCGACCAGCCCCCGACCTGCAGCGGCACATCGTTGGCGAACCACTGCGCCCAGGCGGGCAGCGCGACGCCAGCCAGCGCCACCGGCCCGGCGGCTCGCGCGGCCAGATCGTCCGCATAGCGCTCTGCCGGTGTCTTCTGTGGCGGCGGCGGATGCAGACGGCGTTGGTAGGCATCGTACTCAGCCTTGCCATACGGCCAACCCACTGCCGCTGCGGCCGCCAGCAGGCCCAGTGTAAGGACCCACTTGCGTCGGCTCGTGGCGCGGGGCTTCTTAAGGAGCGCGGCCGGCCCGGCATGTGCCACGAGCATGTCCAGCGTGTAAGGCACGTGCGTGACAAGGCGTTCCGGCGGCAGCAACGGCAACAGCTCGGGCGCGTTGCCCACCAACTTGAACTCGCCGTCGCACTTGGCAGGGAAGTCCGCCGCCAGTTGGGCGAGCGTCTTCTCGTCGCGCACGACCTGGTCAAAGCCCACCCGCGGGCGGCCCTTCACAATTCCGCAGACCAGGTACACCGGTGCCTGGCCCGGTGCTTCCAGCCGGAACACGAAGAACGCATTGGGCACCAACTCCGGCAGGCGGGCGATGGCCGCCGCGCCGGAGTACAGTTTTTCCTTGATCTTCGCCTGCGCGTCGGCCGCATCCAGATAGCCCATGTGCAGCGCCTGGTCGTCGTGCCAGATGCGTGCGGCCCGCACCTCGCCGGCAATGTTCGCCGCCAGCGCCGACGGGGCATCGCTGCCCGTCAGCGTGCGCCACTGCATGCCGAAGACGAGCTTCTTGCCGTGGATGTCGAGAATCATTGCGCTTCGCCCTGGTCTTGCACCATCACGGTCGCCAGCACCAGCGTGAACGTGCGCGACTTACTGGCCGTTAGCGACCCGCCAAGGATGGTCGGCAAGTATTCGCCGAGCGTGCGGTGCGAGAACTGCGAATCGGTCTGATCAAATGCCGTCACAATCACGGTCTGGCCGTTGCGTACGATCAGATCCTGTGCAGGGATCCCCTTCGCCACAATCTTCGGCACCTGCACCGACTGCTGGTTGTTGCCCGAGCCAGAGGTGAAGGTCTCGATCGGACCATCCAGCGCCGACTGGTCAAAGGCGAGCGTGAGGTTCACGTCGTCGCGGGTGGTCGCGTCTGGAAACAGGGTCAGCTTGAACCCGACCGTGCCGGTCGACGTGGTGATGCCGGGAATGCCGCCGGTGCCCCCGACCGTCGTCGAGGCTGGCGTCGTCGACGACACATATGTGAATTGCCTGCGGTTGTTGTATTGAGCGCCGTGGCGATTGCGCAGCGCCATGGGGATCGTTACGGAGGTCGTGACCGTGCCGTACTGCTTGAGCGCGTTGACAATCGCCTGTGTGCCATTCCATCCGCCCGACGTGATCCCCAGGCCGAAACTGCCGGCGTTGGACGACACGAGCGACGCGGGCGAGAGCGCCGTGAACGTGAAGCTCGGAATGTGCTCCAATGCCTTGGTGAGCACCGCGTTCCAGTCCGCGCCGGCTTCACCATTGTCAGTCACCGTAAAGTCGATGGTCTGGAACTTCACGTACACCATGCGCGAGTAGATGGCAATCTGCTTGCGTACGATCTCGTCGGCCGCCTCGACCGCTTCCTTGGTGTCCTTGAGGGTCAGGATACCGGTGGCCGGGTTCAGCTCGGCGCGGCCGACCATGGTCAGTGCAGGCTCGATGCTCTTGCGGATGCCGTCCATGTCGTCCAGCTCCTTGGCCTCGGACTTCACGGCTGCATCTATCTGCGTGGCCTGCCCGCCGCCGCCCACGTTGGCGTTGCTGCTGCCCTGTGCGCTCTGCTTGAACTCGGTGGTGAACGAACTGGTACCCGCCTTCATCGGCAGCTGCCACATCTTGGTGGTGAGCCGGTAGAAGCGAATCACGCCCTTGGCGGCGTTGTACTCCCAATTGATCCCCAGGCGCGTCGCAATCAGGTCGAGCATATTCGCCAGCGGCATCTTCTCGCTGTTCTTGAACTCGACGTTGAGCGCCGTCTCAATCAGCGGAGTGGCCTGATTGGCGGCAGCCGGGCTCGCGCCGCCGGCAAGCAGCGCCCCGGGCAGCGGGCCGTTCGTGGCCGGCGCTGGGCCCAGGCCCATCGCAGTAAGCGGATTGGCGCCTGCGGCGCCGTTCTGGCTCTGACTGCGCAACTGGCCGCCCGCCTGCGTCATCAGGCTGCGCGGCATCAGCAGATTGGCAGGCAGATACACGTCGGACTCGATCTTGACTGGGATACCGGTCGCCATCGTGATGCGCTGCGCAGCGACGGCCAGCGGCATCACGCGCTCGGGGAACATGATCCAGGTATCGACACTGTTGCGCAGCGCGACCGGCAGGGTTACGTTGCGCGCAGTTGGCACGGGCTTCCCAACGAGGTACGGCTTCAAGACTTCCTGTTCAGCTTCGACAGCAGTGCGATCGCGGCGCATCTGTGCGTACAGGCTCTCGGTGCGGGCCATCTGTTCGGCGCGTGCGTCGTCGGCGGCCTGGCGTGTGTCCCGCTGCAGCTGTGGCGACACGCAACCGGCCAGGGTCGAGCACACCAGCACAGCACCAGCGGTCGGGCAAAAGAGTCGGGTCAATTTCATGGGATATCGGCTCACTGGCTGAGGTCGCACTTCGTGGTCAGCTTCACGACCCGGACGACGTTGTTGGAGTAGAAGCACGGCTTGATGATGTAGTCCGTCATCTCGGTGGAAGACAGCACGCGGCGCACGGCGGCCTTGAAGTTGCCATCGAACACCTCGCTGCCAACGATCGGTACGTCCTTTTCCAGCTCCCACGGCGCAGCGCTCCAGCCGGCGCGCGACGCCCAGGCTTCGATCAACTGGCGGAAATTTCCGTCGACCGGCGACACCGCCCACGTGTTCGACGCGGCGGGCAGCGCGGGGGTGGCGGCCGGGATCGTGGCGGCGACGGTGGCAACCTGGGTGGCCGGGACAGGCGCGGCCGCAAGCTCGGTGGCCGGCTTCGCAGTCACCATGGATGGCGGTGTCGAGGCGGGCTTGTCAGCGGCACGCCTGGTATTGGCGGCAAGCAGCTGCCAGCCGGCACCTGCCAGCGGCGCGGTCGGCTCGAAATGGCCCCCCGCATCAACGCCAAACGGCGAGGTGCTGGCCGAAGTGCTGGCAGGGACAGCGGCATGCGCCACGGCACACAGGGACAGAGCGCTCGCCGCGAAGAGGGTCCGGCTCAACCGGGCAGGAGAAAGAGGCTGGAACATGTGTCGTATCTGGAATCGGGATGCTTGTCGTTACTTTGGCTGCGTGCTGAGCAGGGTCTGGTAGATGCGGTTCGCGTAGCGCATCCGCTTGTCGTGGGCGCCGGCGTTGTAGCAACCCACACCCGCCCAGGTCGCGCCGACGCGGTCTAGGCAGTCGCGCAGGATCCATGCGCCCACATAGGCGCTCACACACGGCTCGAAGAGCTTGGCGCGCGTGATGCCGTAGCGGGCCAAGCGCGGCAGATGCACCGAATTGATCTGCATGAGGCCAATATCCTCGGTGCCATTAGTGTTGCGGTTGACCGCATTGGCGCGCATGCCCGACTCATGTCGGGCGATAGTCCGCAGCAGCAAGGCGCTGAGCTGGTGATAGGCCGCGGCGTCGTCCATGCAATCGGCATGGGCGTTACCGCTGACGAGCGCCGAGGTGGCTGCGCACAGCGTGAGGGCGACGACACCGGTCGCAAAGCGCTGGATCATTGGGTCACCGCCCGTTCGTAGAAGCGCACTTCCGGCACACGATCAACCTGCACTACATTGCCATCGGTCATGACCGTCAGATGCGCCGATATGCCGTTGAACTTGTAGTAGCGATCCTTGTGCTCGCCAGTGCCGCGCCGGCTCTCGTCGAAGACTGAAATGCTGCCCATCGACTTGTCAAAGCTCAGATAAGTCGCGCCATCCTTCTCGAACACGCGCGAGAGACCCGCCTCGTTCTGTTGCGCAAAGAGGTAGTGAATGCCCGGCACGCGGGCCACTTCCACGGCCTTGCCGCCGCCACGCACGGTGAAGCGGTCCACGGTGGCCAGCGATAGCGTCTTGTCCTCATCGCGCCACTCGGTGGAGAGCCGCTTCCCCGCCGCATCCTGGAACAGCAGGTCCCCCGGCTTCTGGAAGAAGCGAATCTCGATGCGGCCCGCCTTGGTATCGCGGATCGCATTGGCGTCGAAGGCATTGGCGAGCGTCAGCGGCTCGGCGGCAGCGCCAGCGGCCGGTGCTGGCGCCGCGGCAGGGACTGTGGCGGACGCAGCCGTAGCCGATGGCCGGACGGACGTCGGTGCCAATTCGGCGGCCACCGGTGCGGTCACGGCCAACAACGAGGCGGCCGGAGCATCGGCGCCGCGGCGGCTATCCACCGCAAATGCCTTGGGCGCGGTGGCGCGCAGGGCGACGTGCCGGCGCTCGAATTCCACTTCGGCGTACAGGTTGCGTTGCTCGAGTACCCGCCCAAGCGCCTGCAGCCAGTTCTCCCCGGCGGCGCTTTGCAGCGATACGTCTTCGGTGAGCGCAATGTCCTTCTGCGCCGAGCCCGACCAACCGGCCGGTGCGAGCGACTTCACCATCGCGGCCAGTGGCATCACCGACCGCCCGGCGCGCACCAGCGCGAGGTCGCGATGCTGACCAATCAAGGCGATGCGTCCCGAGAAGCCGGCGAGGCTCCCCGGCAGGTCGCCCACCGGATTGGCCGGTTCGCCGGTGAACCCGTTGGCGCGCTTCCAGCGAGCTACGACGCTTTGGCCGTTCACGCTGTAGCGCACCACGTCCGGCACGCCGTCGATGACCCAATACGGGCCGTTTTGCTGCGCGCCATCGGCCGTCACGGGCTGCCCGGCTCGCGGCTGGATATAGGTGGACTGACCATCGTTGAAGATCAGCGCCGGGCGCTCGCTGGCGCGCGCCACCACCTGATAGTCAAAATCGAGCGGGTCGGTATCCGCCGCGACGGCAGCGCCGCTCACCGCCAGGGCCAGCACGGAGGTCAGAAGCGGCTTCTTCATGGTTGAGGGGCCTTCAGTTGCTGAAAGTGAGTCATGAATCGGGCGAAATACGGCCCGCCGCGCGCCGGATCGGCGCTGTGGTACCAGGCCACCGCCTTCATTGGGGAGCCGCTGCGCTGCAGGTTTTCCGTGAGAATCGCTTCGGCTGCGCGGATATTGGTCGCGGGGCTCAGCGCATCCCACGCCGACGCGAAGCGCTTGCCGTGGTAGCACCAGTTGATCTGCATGATTCCGACGTCGAAGTCGCAGCGCTTGGCGGCCAGGAGCTGTTCAATCGTCGCGTGCGCATCCTCGCGGGTGGCGAAGAACATGCCGCGGCCGGCAACGTTGAGCGTCCACGGCCATGGACGGCCGCGATAGGCCGATTCGTTCATGGCGATGCCCGCCAGAATGCGGGGTTCGACCTTCTGGCTCATCTGCGTGAAGGCCTCGGTCTTGGCCGCGCAGGCCCAGCCACCGCGTCGCTCGACCAGCGCCACCTGTGCGCCATCGTCCAGGCGTTCCGGGCGCAGCCAGCCGTCGCGTGCCAAGAGCGCGGCGAGCGGCACAGCTTTCCCTTGCATCAGCACGGCAGGGGCCTGGCCGGCTTCCGTGCGCAGCGTCGCGCCAATCCATCGCGCCGACCAGCCCAGAAATGAGTCCAGCCCGCAGTAGAGCACCGGCTTGCCCGGCATCGTCACCACGCGCGCACCCGCCGCGTCACGCACGACCAGCGCCGTGGGGCTCACCATCGCTTCGATGGTCTGCGCGCCCGCGACACCCACGGCGAGTGCCAGCAGGATTGCGACAGCATACTTAGTCCCCCGCTTAGTCACGATAGGGCTCCAGCACGATGTCGTGTTTCACCTGCACCAGCAGCTTCTGGCCGGGCTTGGTGGTGATGGTCGGGCGAATGTTCTGGTTGCGGTTCAGGATTGTCTGCGCGGTCTGCGCAGCGACCTGCCCCGCCGTATTGCCGTAGGTGGTCAGGCCATTTGGGCCGACCGTTGTGGCGGTGGCGGTATCGTTAAAGCGATGCTCGAGCACGCCAATGATCAATGCGCCGGCAAAGATCTTGAAGAAATGGTTGTTGACGTCGCCACTGATACCCGCGTGGCCATTGGGGTCGGCGCCGCCCATGCCTAACAGCGGTACCCACTTGCCATTGGGCAACTGCATGCGCACGAACGCGGCGAGGATGCGCTCCTGCCCTATGGCAATGTCGCTGCTGTACGTGCCAACCAGGGTGGCGCCGGCCGGGATCGCCTTGCACGTGCCATTCACCGTGTCGTACACATCGTTGGTAACGGTCGCGCGGAACTCGCCCGGCTTGTCCGAATTGAGGCCACCGACGAATGTGGCGGGAATCACGAAGCCCTGGCTCACCGTGCACGGCGCGAGCTTGCCGGCGAACCCGGTACGGGTAAAGCTCGTGCCCGCCGCGCCGCGCAGGAATTGCGTGTCGCTCGATGCGTCACCGCCCTCACCCATGCCAGGCGTGCCGCCAGCGCCACCCACGCCACCCGCCCCATTTATGCCGGCCACTGCGGCCTGCTGCTGGGCGCGCATCTGCGCGGGATCGACCACGCCGGAGAGGTCCGGCTGGCGCTTAACGTCGCGCCGCATGGCCTTGCCGTCCGATTTGAAGATCGGCGAGGTCATGACGGTATCCAGATCGTTCGCCTGCTTCAGTTCGCCGGCAGACGCGCCAGCGGCTGTCGCGGGTTGCACGAAATCCTTTGCGGTCATCACTGGTGCCTTGGCCGGCTCCGGCTTGGTCGCCTGGTCTGCCTGCAACGCTGCCTGTTTGCGCGCTTCCTCCTGCTGCTGGCGAATGAGCTGATCCAATCCGCCGTTGTCGGGCGTGCTGGTGCGCTCTTGTAGCTTCTTGGCTTTTTTCTCCTCGGCCTGCTTGGCCAGGTCCGACTCCATGTTGCTCTGGTACAAATACCCAAGCGTGCCCACCAGCACGGCCGCCACCACGCCAAGCGTGGTGACGATATTGCGCGGCACCTTGCCGCTGGTCAGATGCTCTTTGGCGTTGGATACGTCGGTCACGGGCTGCTTCACGATGTGCGCCTCACTCAGAACAGGCCGAGGAAGCGACGCTTGCCACGTAGCACTTTGACTTCCGTGTCGCCCGAGCGCAGCGCGATCTCGTCGGCCAGCCGCTGCATCACGAGAAACTCGCCGCGGCGAATGAAGTTCGCCACCACGAAGTCGCTGCCGTCCTTGTACAGTGCCACCGGCCAGTCCGCGCCGCGGGGGATGCGCATCCAGATGGCGGTGCCGTCATCGAACACCGTCTCCGGCTTGAACGCGGCGCTACCGTCCACGCGGTAGTCAAAGTTCAGCTTGTCCGGTGAGACTGCGACGGCATCCGGCGCCGACGTTGTCGGCTCCCGCTCGGCCGCGCCTGCGCCATGCTCCGCCCGCGCCTTTGCCTTCGCGCCGAACGGCTCTTGCACGCGAAAGCGCGCCTTCTGGTAGAAGATCCCGCCCAGCGGCGAAGACACCAACGTGAATTCGTAGCTGCGCTTGTTGGTATTGACCGACAGCGTATTGACCAGCCCGGGTCCACTCGGCTTCACATAAAGGTGGTTTGCGCCGTCCGTCTCGAAGCTCCAGCGGATGTTCTCGCCCCACGCGGGATCGCCCACAATCTGTTCGTCGGGTGCGAACTCAATGGTGGTCACCTTCAACGGTGCGGTCAGCACGCGGAAAATCTGATCGGCGCTGTAGGGGAACACCACCAGGCGTGAGTCGCTGGGCAAGGCTACCGGCTCGACCCCGCCGTTGAACGGGTTCATCGGATTCATGGCGTCGGCCATGTCGCCGATCCCCAGTGCGGGCAGCGGCGCCTTGCGCGATGGCTTGTCGGCCGAAAAGCCGGGGCCCGCCGACAGCATCAGGCACATGGCCGCAGTCAGGCCAACGACGGAAAAACGGGAACGCAGGGATTGGGACATGGCGTAGGTGGCCGACTCAGGCGGCAGACTTCTGGATGCTGAAGAACACGGGGTAGATGCCAAATGGGTTGGCGGTCAGTGCCGCGTCGCTCTTCGGGGGATCGATCTGGTAGCGGAAGGTCATGGCGTAGCGCTGCTTGCGCGGCTTCGCCCCTTCATCGCGGGTTGCGGTGACAAACTCCACCGCAACCGTGTTGTCCGGCAGCAGGGCGATGTTGGTGACCTGCACTTCGCGCACCAGCGACGGGCTCTGCGCGATGGCGCGAAACGGCGCATCTTCGGACAGCCAGTCTTCGAACTGCTTGCGCGCGGCGCCCACCATCTGCTTCTTGACGCTGTTGATGTTCTGGAAGATGCGCGAGTCTTCGATCTCGGCGGTGAGCACCGGCTCGATGGTGAACATGCGCATCACCACGTCCTTGAAGGCAACCTGGATTTCCAACGCCTTTGGCTGGTAGGCCTCCAGCTCTCGCGCCACCGGCTTGCCGTTGGCGTCGGCCGACACCCCCACCACGCGCACGACTGGTTCGGGCGGCTGGCGCGTCATCACAGCCGCTACGGCCACCAGCGCGGCGACGAGCGTTGCCAGCTTCCAGTGATTGCGCTCGACCAGCACGCGCGCCGTGCGGTCGAACAGGAACAGCGTGACGTCCTCACCCGCATACATGCCGGGCGCTGGCGAGAGGACCTTCTTGGAATCGTTGCGGCGTGAGAACAGTGGCATACGGCACCCGTTTGGATGCCGCTAATTGAACCAGTGAATCAGGCCAGGTTGAGATGTGAAAGCTATACGATTATTGACAGCTTTCCGCGAATCCCACGCTACTGTGAGTGCAACAGTGCCGCAACGCACCTTCCATCTGCGCCACGGCTCGCGAGTCTGGTGTGCCGCTCAACCATAGCAACCCACGAAGCAGGTTCTTCGACCGCAGCCCTGCACGTGGATGCTCGGGAGCTTTCGCAGTGACACAGCGCCGTGGGTCGAGAAGCTTCCGAACTAGCCGCCGGCCAATCCTGAGAAAGCTCACACATTTGTATCGTCTTTCCCAGAATCCCAGTCCAACCGGTTGGACTGCGCCCGGATACTCCGTTTCATCTCGCCATTTCGCATCGGGTCAGACTGTCTGGCCGAGAACTTCCAGTTCACGAATAGGCGCAACGTCACTTTGCCACCCCGTAGAAAGCTCACGAAAATCGCATAGCTTTCGGCCGCACACGCAGACGCTGAACGAGAACAATAGCGGCATGTCTGCACCTGCCGCCTCCTCCCCCCTGCAATTCGACCAGCTCGAAGCGAGCGCGGTCGCAATGTTCTTCGAGGCTCTTGGCCCGATCAAGCCCTATGTCGAAGTGCCGGACGTTGCCGAGGTCATGATCAACCACGCTGATAGCGTCTGGATTGAGCGCCACGGCGAGTTGCTCAAACTCGATATCCGGCTCGATCCGGCCATGCTCGAAGGTGCAGTGCGGGCACTCGCCGCCTCGGTGCAGAAGTCCGCGGTGCGCGGCACCGACCAAGGCATCATCAACGCCGGCTACCAGGGCATGCGGATTGCCGCCGTGATGCAGCCCACCGCCATCGACGGAAACGCGCTCAGTATCCGCCGACACCGCGAGCAGAACCTCTCCCTTTCCGACTACGTCGAGATGGGCGCGTTCTCTGCCCGAGTGGCCCGCAACACCGCCGACGACAAACCGATCTTTGACGGCCCGGTGGAGGATGAACCGCTAAAGGCAGCGCTCACCAAACTGGTCGTGCAGCGCAAGAACATCCTCGTCGCCGGGGGCACGTCCTCGGGCAAGACCACCCTCCTAAACGCGCTGGTGGCCGAGATCCCCCACAGCGAGCGCGTGCTGTCCATCGAAGACACGATGGAACTGAAGATGACGGTGCCCAACAAGGTCCGCCTGTTGTCCAACGCTGACACCCGCGTGACCACGCAACAACTGGTCGCCCTGTCCCTGCGCTTTCGCCCCGACCGGATTCTCGTTGGCGAAGTGCGTGGCGGCGAGGCGTACGACCTGCTGCAGGCGCTCAACACCGGCCACGATGGCGGCATGGCGTCGCTACACGCCAACAACGCCCGCTCCGCCCTGTCGCGGCTCGAAAGTCTGGCGATGCTCGGCATCCCCGCCGGCTCCCGTTGGGAGCTGGATGACATGCGCAAGCTCATCGCCGAATGCTTCCACTACGTGCTGCACCTGCGTCGTACCGGCGAGATGCGGCACGTGTCGGAAATCCTGGAGATCCAGGGCTTCAAGAACAACGACTACGTCGTCAATCGCGTTTTCTAACTGGGAGTTCGCCACACCATGCTTCGATCCAACCCGCAACCGGGGATGCCGTCCAACACTACCGTGACCCGTTCCCAACACACAGCCTTGGTAATGGGCGCGGCACTGATGCTGTGCGCGCAGAGCGCCATGGCAGCCGACCTCGGGATCTTCAGCGGCCTGACCAATATGATCTGCTCGATCCAGGCACTGGTGAGCGGCCCCATCATTTTCGTGATCGGCGTGGTGGTCATCATTCTGGGCGCAATTGGTATCGCCAACTCCGAGTCGACCATCGTAAAGGTCGTCATGACGGCCATCGTCGGGATCGGGCTCGCGGCTGCCGCCATTCCGATCGCCAAAAACCTTGGCCTGACTCAGTACTGCTGATCATGCGCCAGCACGCCGTCAGCCGCTCGCTCTCTCTGCCGCGCATGCTCGGCGGCGCTGTGCGCGGGCTCGCCATCGCCAACGGAACCATCACCGCCCTGCTGTGCTATGCCACCTACACGGGCGGCTTCTGGACGGTGGCCGGGTTCTTCCTGCTTGGCCTGTGTGTCCACTTGTTCCTGCGCTGGCTCACCACCAGCGACCCATGGTGGAACCTCGTGCTGAACGTCTACAACCACTACGGCGACGTCTACGAGTCGGCCCCGTGGCACGGCAAATTCAGCCCCCGCTTTCGCCGCCCCTACGGCTTTGATAGCGATCTGCCATGCTGAAACGCCGCCCCATGCAGGAAATTGCACCGTGGATGACGCTGGTTACCCCCGACCTGGTGCTAAACAAGGATGGCTCGCTGCTGGCGACCTTTGACTTCGATGGCATCGACGCAGACAGCCCCAACACGCTGGACGTGTCGGCCGCCCGCGACCAGCTCGATCAGGCCTGCCGCAGCTTCGACAGCCGTGTGACCGCATGGTGGCGGCTACGCCACCGGCGCACCCGCGACTACATCGGCGGCACCTTCCCCGCCGCGTCCGACGCCCGGCTCGATACGCTCAATCGGCAGCACATGACCAGCGGCAAGTACTTCCGCAACTCGCATTCGCTCGCGCTTGCCTACACGCCGGAGAACGGCATCGACAAGGTGTTCGAGCGCATGGCCTATCACATGACGGTCGGTGGCAAGAACTTCGCCATCGCCGCCTTCGAAACCGCCAAGGACGTGCTGCTGGCCCGCAATGCCTTCGCCTTCGACTTGCAACGCACCGAGGCCGACGCCAAGCGCTTCGAGTCGATGCTGGACGCCTTCACGGGTGGTGTGAGCAAGCTCGGCCTCACCCGCCTGTCGATGCAGGACAGCCTGGCTGCGCTGCATCAGACGGCCAATCCGACCGTGCCGCCGCGCCGCGTCCGCTTTCCCGTCACGCTGCTGGATACGCATCTCACCGAGTCGGAAGTGACCAGCGGCGCCGACAAGCTGTTCTTCGAATCGGCCCACGGCAAACGCTTCGCCGCCGTGGTGGCCATCAAGGAATGGATGGGCTTTCAGGAAGCCGCGCTCGACGTGCTCACGCAGATCGACGCGGAACTGGACATCTGCATCCTCTATCGATTCCTCGACACCCACAAGGCCACCCACTACATCGAGAAGATCCGCCGTTTCTACAAGATGGCGAGCTTCAACCTCTGGTCGATCGTCAAGCAGATGGCGGCCAAGGAGGAAACGCAGAACGACGAAGGCCGCGAGCAACTGGCAGCCGAAGCAGGCGACGCGCTGCGCCGCCTGACCGCCGAGGGGCAGCAGCACGGCTTCGTCAATATTTCGGTGATCGTCTACGGCGACACCGAGGCCGAATGCGAGGATGCCGTGAGCGAGGTGGTGGGTGCCATCACCAACGCGGGTTTCGGCCCGATCCGGGAGAAGGCCAACCTGCTGCCGGCCTGGAACAGCACCCTGCCTGGCCGTTGGGACAAGCAGCGCCGCCTCCAATTCGTCGAAACGCCGGCGGTGTCCGACATTGCCCCGCTGCGTTCGGTGCGCCCCGGGCCGACCCGCAACAACTGGCTCACCAACCTGTCTGGCGTGGAGACCCCGCCGCTCACTTACCTGCCAACCCGCCACCGTACCGCGCAACGCGTGGACATGCACCAGCCGGGCGGCAATGGCCACCTGCTGGTGCTCGGCCCCATCGGGGCCGGCAAGTCGGTCATGCTCAACTTCCTTGTCGCGCAGGCGGGCCGCCAGCGCGCGCGCCGCATCCGCTTCGACAAAGACCGCTCGACCCGAATCCCTACGCTGCTCGCCGGTGGCAAGTTTGTCGATGTGACCGGGCGCTTCCAGGCGGCCACGCAGACCAATCCGCTGTCCTTGCTCACGGATGCCGCCAACTTCGCGTACGTCACGGACTGGTTGGTGCTAGCGATCGAGGACGATAACTTCCGTTGCACGCCGCAGCAGCGCACCGACCTCTTTCAGGCCGTGCAGATCCTCGCGCGCTTTCCGCGCGAGCGGTGGACGCTGTCCAACCTCTGCACGCAACTGCACGCCACGCTGCGTGAGCGCCTGCAGATCTGGGTGAAGGGCGGGCAATATGGCCACTTCTTCGACTACGTCGAGGATGCCTTCGAGGTGAGCGACGACCTGTCGATCGAGATGGGCGACCTGTTCACCAATTTCCCGCGCGCTGCGGCCCTCTTCATGGACTATGCGTTCTACCGCATTAGCCAGTCCATGGGAACCCGCTACACCATCATCGAGGTGGAGGAAGCTGGCTTCTTCTTCACCAACCCGCGGTTCTACGCCCGACTGGAAACGTGGATTGTGACTATCCGAAAGCTCAACGGCGCGATCTGGATGGCGACGCAGTCACTCCAGCAGGTTGCCCGGGTGGCGGACTTCGAGATCCTCAAGGACAACATCGCCAACATCATCTACCTGCCCAACAGCCAAGCCATTACGAGCAAGGAGCTGTACTGCGATGTGTTCGGCCTCACGCTCGATCAAGTGAAGATGATTACCGAGGCGGTGCCCAACCGCTACTACTACTGGACCACCAAGACCCAGAGCCGAATGCTGCAGACAGCGTTCAGCAAGGAAATGGTGGCGATGCTGCGCTCCGACGGCTATGCGCAGGAAGTGCTCGACCGCCACCACGCGTCCGGGCTACCGGACTGGCAAGACCGGTACGTGCGCGAAGTGCTGACGCGCGGCTAGTAGATAGCGCCCCGAGTTCCCCATCACACACTCAGGAACCTTCCCATGAAAAACGTCCTCGCAGGCGCGCTGGCTTCGGCAGCATTGACCGCTTCGTCCCTGGCCCATGCCAGCGGCTGGCCGGTGTTCGATGCGGCCAACTTCATCAAGAACACCATGACCGCCGCCCAGGCGCTCAAGACCGAGATCTACGAGAACACGAACATCGTCTACCAGAACAAGATGATGCTCAATCAGCTCCAGCAGGCGGTGGGGCTGGATTCCGTCGCCATGGCCACGCAGGCTATGGGCATCCAGGAAGACATTCAGAAGCACCAGCGCTACGGGCAGGCGATGCAGGAGCTGTACGGTAGCCTCGCCAATAACGCCGACTTTCTCTCAAACGTACAGGGCCTGGTGGCGTCATCGGGCAAGACACCCGACCAGTGGTTCCGCGACCAGCGTACCTTGCTCGAAACCGGCGACAAGACCGCCAAGCGCCTTTTTGGGCTTGGTCAGGACGTGACCAAGAACAATGAGAAGCTCGCCCAGCGCCGCCGCGATCTGCAGCAGGATCTGAACATGAACCAAACCGCGCAGGCCACCGCCCAGCTCACCAACCAGATGCTGGACGTGATGGCCGGGCAGAACGCCGACCTCTTGCAACTGATCGGTGCGAAGACCCAGGCGGATGCGGTGAAAGACCAGAAGGTGAACGCGGATACTGCCGAGAAAACGGCTGCGGCCGAGCAACTGGCTCGACAGCAGGCAGACGAGCTTCAGAAGCTGCGCCAACAGGTCTTCAACCGCGGCACCCTGTCGGGGAAGTGAGATGACATACCTCGCGCCCCTGCGGCTTCTGCTGTGCGCCATTCTTGCCGCACTTTCCCTGGTTTCTGGGCCAGCGACGGCACAACCGAGCGACGAGACTCCGAATATCGCTTCAACCCTGACGCCGGCTGCCGGTTCAACGGGAGAGGCTCTGTCTTCGACGGTCAGGGAGTTGCTTTCAATGCGTGATGGGCTCCTCGACGGCGGGATCGCCATTAGCCGAACCACGGCTCCTGAAGCCGGTAAGTTCGCGTGGGCCCTCACCGTCCTCACCCTGGTGATCGCCGGCTTTCGATTCACAGCGCATCGCAATCCCGTTGGCGCGTGGGTGGAGTTCATTGAATCGCTCACGGTTCTTGGCATCTTCGCCGCGATGTACCTCAGCTTCGATAGCTTCGGCACTGGAATCTTCAAATGGTTCGATCAGCTTGCGCGCAGCATGAGTGGAGGGACCTACGACACCGGCTCGCTGTTGGCGTACACCGCCGGCAAGTTCCTCGATTCCTTCTTCAAGGCGTTTCGGGTAGCCGCCTGGTATGACAAGCTCGACGTAATCTTCTCCTGCCTCGGGCTGCTCATCGCCTTTGCCCTGACCGCCGCCGCGTCCATCGTTTACACATACTTCGTGATGATCGGTCAGCTTCAGGCCGCTGTTGGGCTTGCGATCGGCCTGATCGCTGTCTCTCTTGGATTCTCGGAGTACACGCGAAAATACTTCTGGGCGTGGTTCGACTTCATGGCCACAGCCTCCATGTATGTGGTTACCGCTGCGATCATCGCGAATCTGGTCGCGGCCTCAACAGGCGAAACCATCCAGAAGGTCGCCGACATTGGTACCAGCACGGCTGCCGCGGGATGGAAAGCGGCCTCGCTGTCCGTCCTGGTGCTGTTGATCTCGTTTGAGATTCCAAAGCTTGCCGGCTCGCTCTTCGGTACTGGTGGCGGCGTCTCTGGCGGCGCAGCAATGGGACTGGCAAAGGGTGCGTGGAAGTTCGGAAAGTGAGGGAAGTGAAGATGAATCAGCACCTTCCGCAAGATGCGTCCACTCTGCTGGCGTCCCACGAGCAGCGCATTGCTCTGATTCGCCAGTATGCCAACGAGGCCAACCCTGCTGACTTTGATGCGAAATGGCTAGTCGTGTTGCGCGCCTGTGCAAGCTGGTTCTCCACCATGCCGCTACAGCCGGACCAGCACTCTGAGCCGGGTGGCGCGTTCCGCGCAACAGTCGAGGTGGCCTATTTTGCAATGCGCCTCTCTGGCGGCCAGAAATTCGCCGCAGACCAGCCGTCGGAGCGCCGCCGGCGCTTGGAGCCCCAGTATCTGTATGCGCTGTTTCTGGCCGCGTGCTGTTCGTGGCTCGACGAGCCCTGCCGGCATTTCCACTTCGTGCGGGAGGATACGGGCGAGCAGTGGCTGCCGGCCGCGCACGGCGCCTTTCACACCTGGCTCGCGGGTAATGCCTACCGCGTGATCCGGCTGGAGGCGCCGCTGCCAGTGGAGCGCATGCGCAGCGCCCTGCTGGCGCGCTCGATCCTTGGCGCCGAATCGCTGTCGTGGCTGGACGGCCCGGTGTTGTCGGAGCTGTTTGGCGCGATCAATCCTGCCCCAATGCCCACCGGCTTCGAAGCACAACTGCACAAGAACGTGCGTCAGGCGGTTGCCGCAGCCCGCGACTACGAACAGAAGGCGCGGCGCGCGGTGTTCGCCCCGGATACCATCGTGCCGCCCTCGGCCGAACAGCTTGCCGCGGCGGCGACCCCAGGCGTACCGGCGGCCAGCGGCACGCGCAGACCGGCCGCACCGGTGCCTGAACCGGTTGCACCGACACCCAGCGCGGCCGCAGGTGCAGCGGCGCTTTTCCAGGCCCCCGTCGCCCCGGCCGAACCTGTTGTGGCCACGGCTCTCGCCACTCATGCGGAGACTGCGACGCCACTGGCGCCGGCTACCCCCGCACCCGCGGCCATCGATGCCGCCGCCATTGGCCGGGGGCGCCGCGACGCGGCGGATCCATTCATGGCGCTGCTGGGCGGCTCGCGCGTGATGAGCGAGTTCTTCCGCGCGCTCGCCCAGGACGTAACCGCCGGCAAGATCAAGGTGGTGTGGGCCGAGAAGGGGCTCGCACTGCCCAAGAAGATGCTTGGCAACTATGGCATCGCAAGCGACACGCTGATCGAGAACCTGCGCAAGCTCTCGCTCCTGTACGCCATGCAGGGCACTGACCTGATCCTGGCGGAGCGTATTGGCACGCTGATTCTGCCCCGCCCGAACACCCCGGCCTGAACCTATGGTCAAGTACATCAATCACTTTCGCCCGATGTTCGAGGCCCGCGCCGCCGCCGGCTGGGCGCTGGCCCTGATGCTGATCGCCACCTCAGGGATGCCGCACGCCGGCTACTTCGCCGCTCTCTGCGTTGGCATGCTTCTGCTACGTGGCACACAGGTATGGCGGGCGCTGGCCTTTCGCATAGCGATCTCGACCAAGTGGCTCGCCAAGATCCGCATCGACCGGTTGCTCACCGCGAGCGCCACGCTGCGCGAAAGCGACGATGCCATGTACCTCGGCACCGGCTTCGAATGGACGCAGAAGCACTGCCAGATCGCGCACGACATTCTGCGGATGCCGGCCTCCGAGATCCCCGGCCTGCCGCGCTGGCTGCCGACGAAGATTGCACGGGCCGTCGAAGCGCGGTTTGCGCCTCCCGAGAGCATTCGCGACCACACCCCACAAGGCCAGTCGTGGATCCACGGCATGGAGCCGAAGAAGGCACCGGTGCCCTTGCACTACAAGGCGCTGGGCGGCCATACGGCCGTGGGCGGTACCACCGGCGCGGGCAAAACCCGTACCTACGAGATCATCGCGACGCAGGTGATTCACAACGCCGAAGACGTGCTGATCATCATTGACCCCAAGAATGATCGCGACCTCAAAGATCGGGTCAAGAAGGAATGCGAGCGTACGGGGCGCAAATTTCTGTACTGGAAGCAAGCCGCGCCCTCCGAGTCGATCCGCCTGAACCCGCTGGAGAACTGGTCGCAGCCTTCGGAAATTCCGAGCCGCATCGCCCAACTGATGGAAGAAGGGCCATTCCGCGACTTCGCCTTCCTCTTCATTGACCGGGCGGTCAAGGGCGAACTGTATGTCGGCGACAAGCCCAACCTGCGCTCGATCCTGAACTATGCGCAGTCCGGCATCAACAGCCTGCTGGAGCGCTGCCTCAAGCGTTTCTTCCCCGAATCCGGCATGGCGGACTGGGAGGACGAAGTCAACGGCTTCATGCAGAAGCTCGGCCAGAAGAGCGGCGCGACGCTCCTCGACGGCATGGTGCAGCTCTACCTGCAGCGCTTCGCCAACGTCGGGCGCGGTCACGAATCGATCGACGGCCTTGTCTCGACGTTCACGCATGACCGTGATCACTACATGCGGATCATTGCCTCCGCACTGCCGCTATTGCAGATGCTGGCCACCGGCGAGACCGGCCTGATGCTCGCGCCCAAGGCCGATGACTTCGAGGATGACCGCGAGATCTGGGACATCGACAAGATCATCAAGCAGAAGGCCGTGCTGTGCGTCGGGCTCGATTCCATGTCCAACAGCATCGTCGCCAAGGCCATCGCCTCGATGATCCTGTCCGATATCGCATCGGTCGCCGGCACGATCTACAACTTCTATGACAAGCCGCCCGGTGTCGTCCTCATCATCGACGAGGTGGCCGAGGCCATCAACGAGCAGGTGATCCAGATCCTAAATAAGGGGCGCGGGGCGGGCTTCAAGGCCTTTGTTGCCTTCCAAAGCCGTTCCGATTTAGAGGCCAAACTCGGTAACGCAGCAAAAATGCTGCAGGTTTTGGCGAACCTCAACAACCAGATCATCTTACGATTGGAAGACACCGACACGGCGCAGTGGTTCTCCGACAAGGTGGGCGAAACCGGCATCACCAACATCGTCCAGTCGAGCACCACCAGCACCGGCAGTGAGGCCCACGTGGGCGAATTCAGCGGGTCGGTGTCCCGTTCCCGGCAGCTGGAGAAAGTGCCCCTGATCCCGGTGCGCCTGATTACCCAGCTCCCCAATTTGCAATATTTCCTGCGGGTTTCCGGTGGCGCTGTCTACCAGGGCCGCATCCCCATCATCGAAGGATAAGTTCGCACATGACCAGTCTGTTTCGCCAGATCGTCAAAGAGCACAAGCTCTCGGCCAAACTGTCGCCCGTCTTCATCTGCTTCCCGGAGCTGGATGACGTCTGCACCCGCCTCGTGGACTTTATCGGCCTGAACTTCATCGTGCGCGACGACCCACTGGTAAAGGAGATGCTGATGGACGCCCTCGCTGGCTACAAGGCCGAACGCAAGGACGGCTATGGCAACGTCGCCTTCATGCGGGGCCTCTTTGGCCGGGCGCACGAGCTGTACGCCAAGCGCTATGCCGCCTTCAAGGGCGAGAAGTACACCGTCTGGGCACCCTTTCTGGAACCGATCCCGCTGTTCGAAGGCCGGCAGGCGCCGGGGTATGTGTGCCGCATGGTTGACGAGCCCTGCCCCGAGCCCATCACGCCGCGTAGCGCGGCCTTCCAACTCGCCGCCCGCGTCCTCAAGGGACCGGCCTTCCGCCGCTATTTCGAGGAATACGATGTCTGTGGCCAACTCGCTCATTGCTAACCTTTCCGGCCTCGCCCCCGCGGAGGTCGCTGCCATGCGGGCATGGGTGCGCGCGAACGATGCGGAGGCTTCGGTACCGGGCCAGTTCGCCCAAGGCCGACACGCGTTCGCCATGGCGATGGTGAAGCTCGAGCAGACCCGTCCCGCCCAATTCTGGGGCGGGCTGCTCGCCTTCGTCGCGATTCCGATCCTGGCCCTGCACGCCCTGGTGCGCTGACATGAGCAACAGTCGTTTCGTATCGCACCTGCGTATGTGGCTGATTGTCACGCCTGTCCTGTTGGCGACGCTCGCGCCCATGCTGCGTGACGACGGGCATTTCGAAGTCGACGGCGCCGAACAGGCCTCTGTCGAGTCCCTGTTCGGGGAGGATCGGGCCGAAGACATTTCCAGCCGTGCCAATGCGCGCTTCGGCGCCTGGTTCGTTGACTCGGGTGCAATCCGCCGCTCCTATTCTGGCTCAGCCAACCAAAGCTTGATCAGCGACGGCGGCGCGGCCGGGGTTGCCGCAAGCTGGATGCGGCATCTCTGGATGGAGATGTACCGCAGCATCTACCGCGCCACGGTCGCCGGCAACTGGGCATGGGGTGCGCTCTTCTTTGCAGTTGCCATGCTCAACGACGGCGCCGTGCAGCGGCGCATCCGCGCGGCCGCCGCAGGGGTCGCAAGTCCCGTTGGCTTTCACCTCGCAGCGCACGGCCTGCTCATTACGCTCGGCGTGAGCGCGTCGGCTCTGCTATTGCCATTCTCGCTGCCCGCCTCCGTCTGGACGGTCGCCACCGCTTGCGTGGGCGTGCTGGCCTGGCGTCTGGCTGCCTCGTTCCATGTGAATCGGTAGCCGTCCTCGCATTCACCACTACCCACAGTATTCAACGCGGATCGCCCACCTATGGGGGTCCATTCAGGAGAAAACCGCATGACCACCAATACCGACACCGCCGTTGTTACCCAGGACGATGCACCGCTCGCGGCCACCATGGATGCCCTGGCTCCGAACACCGCAATCGAGGGACCGGCCGACGCTGCGCGGGGCACCAACCCTGGCGTCACCGATGGCGCCGACGACGGCTCGATCGAGCGTGAACTGGCTGACATGGAAACGGCGGCCGAGTCGCTGCGCAAGGAAGGCCTGATCTCGGCCGACGAGGCGGAAGAAAAGAAGGCGGAGGTCGCCAACACCCGCAAGCGCTTCCGCGAGCTGAAGCCAGAGGATCGCGCCGCGATCATCCGCCGCCGTCGCGAGATCGGCGCGCAGATTCTCACCCGCCAACTGGCAGGCGCCGCAGTCGTGCCAGTCGCCATCAAGCTCAACCACACCCGCCTGCGCCCGCTGTTCGAGCAATGGTGGCCGTTCATGAACCGCATGAGCATCAACCTGCAGCGCTTCGGCGGTGCCACCTTCGGCAAGGGCGAGCTATCCACCGTCGAAACCTACTTCGAGCGCGAACTGACCCGCATGGAGGACTACGTCGATGAGCAGTTGCGCGTGGCGGAAGCATACCGTGACCAGCGCGAATCGGAGATGCGGGCCAGGAACGACATCGTGTTTGAGCCGACAGTCACACTCCCCTCTCTGAACCTGACGGTCGAGGCCTACTCGCGCTTCTCCATGCGCGTGCTGGGCGTCCTGGCCAAGTTCGATCGCACCATGGATCAGTTCGACTTCATGGTCTGGAATGGCATCCGCGATCAGAGCGATATCAACGACGAGGTCACGAGCTTCCTGCGCAAGTTCCACCCGCTCGGCCTGCGCAGCTATATGACTCACCTGAAGCTCATGACCACCGTTCGAGCCGTCTGAACTGGTTGGCCGGTCAGCTTCTGGCCGGCCACTCCCCTGCAACATCAACCGATTGACGGGATATGAACATAAGAGGCGCTTGGGTCGAGTTTCAGACCGACCTGGACTCGTACGGTGAAGGCCGTGTGATCGCACATAACGAGCGCACCGGCGACCTGGTCATCCGTGACGACGATGGCATGCACTGGCGAGGCGCCGAAGACCACATCGAAATCATCGTTCAACCTTCAGAGCTGGACACGCATGCTGGCTGAGCTGAATCCCGCGCAACGAGAGGTCGTGGAGCTTCGGCGACATTGCGTCGCCGTGGCCTGTCCCGGTGCAGGTAAGACTAAGACCATTGCCACCAAGGCTGCGATGCTTCTGGCGGACCCCAAAGCTACCGTGGGCGCCGTGACGTTCAGCAAAGACGCAGCGCTCGAGCTTCGAGAGCGCATCCTGGCGCTTGCCGGACCGGCGACGAAGAAGCGGCTGCTTGCCGGTACATTCCACTCTCTCGCCTATAAGCAGCTTGGACGGCGCGGCGGTGGTGCGCCAGACATCGCAACCGAGGGCGATCGTACCGGCCTGCTCATCCAGGTCCTCTCCGACGTCGGGATGGACTGGAAGGTGGAGGACGCCATTGCAGCAATCGAAGCGATCAAGACCAACTTCGGCCAGGTACAAAGCGGCAGCGCGGAAGAACTCCTTTACCGCGGTTACCAGGATTCACTGGAACGAAATGGCAAGATTGATTTCCAGGACATGCTGCGACTCGCGGTGGAAGGCATGCAGAACGGCACCATCGAGCCCTATCCGTTCACGTACCTACTGGTCGACGAGTTTCAGGACACCGACCCCCTGCAGTACCAGTGGATTGCGTTGCATGCTCGGGCCGGCTCGATCGTGACCGTCGTTGGCGACGACGACCAGAGCATCTATGGCTTCCGCTCGGCATTGGGCTTCCGCGGAATGGAGTCGTTCATTCGCCAGTTCGATGCGCAGCCGGTGGTGCTCGGCAACAACTACCGCTGCCACGCAGAGATCCTTGGCGCGGCCGACAGGATCATCCGGAACAACCGTGACAGGATTCCGAAGGAGCTGGTTGCGCACAAGGGCCCCGGTGGGCAGGTTCGGTTCCAGCGCTTCCCTGACGAGTATGCCGAGGCAGTGGCCGCCATGGAGCACCTGGCGGTGGCGCTAAGGAATGGCCAGTCGGCGGCAATCCTGGCGCGAACGAACCGCATCCTTGACCCGGTCGAGGCCGTATGCCGTTCGCATGGCGTCAAATATTATCGGGCGTCCGGCAAGTCGATCCTGAGCCGGCCGGAGGCTGCCCTGATGTGCAATCTTCTGGAGCTGGTCCAGAAGACGAAAAGTACCGGTGTTGATGCGCTGCTGCCCTTTGTCGGGATTGGAACTCAAGAACTCCGGCTACTGCACAGCAAGGGTCGTGCGAATACAGAACAACGCCAGAGAAAGGAGCTTCTGGAACTGGGCCTCTCGGAAGCGTCCAGCGATCGCTATCGGGAACTCATGAAGCGGCTTGTGGAGTGGCGATCCCTCTGCGACAGGCAGTTCTACTCCCTGGTGCTCGAGGGCGCGCGTGAGTGGATGATGCAGCATACCGCCGCGGATCCTGCCCGTCGTGCCATTACCACGGCCTATGACGTGCTATCCCGACTCAACGGTCCATTCTCCGAACGGCTGGAGTTCCTGCGCCGCGATAACAATGAGCCGGCGCCGGACGCGCTGATCCTTACAACCATGCACAGCTCCAAGGGGCTTGAGTGGGATCGGGTATGGATCATTCGTGCTGAGGAGACCGTTGTGCCCGATGAAAAAAGCACCGAATCGGAAGAGCGGCGGCTGTTCTATGTGGCGGTGACCAGAGCGCGGGAGGATCTGCGTCTATCGATGGCGAAGAAGAATCCGACCTCTCGATTTGTGTTGGAGGCAGGTATTGATGTGGCAATCGCCACATGATGCGCCAAGAGAGATGGCACTGTGACCCGGTGGTCGCTGCCTGCAAACGGGAACACGTGCAAGAAGGGATGACGTCCGACTTGCGCGCAGAAATCCCGAGAGAGAAAGCTGCCAATGACCGTGCATCCGCTAATCAACAATCCTCTGCCTGTCCGCCGCGGCATAAGTGCGACGTGGCCACGCGGATTTCCAAGGAGGAATGGATGAGCCTGTAGGCGTCTCCATAGGCGAAAAAAAACCTGGAGTTGCAGCTCCAGGTTTTTCATCTGCATAGGCAAAAGAGGTCACAAGCTTCGAAACCCCTTTGACTCGACCTACAAGACAGATCGAGTGTACGAAGCTCGCGCCTTCGCTGTCAATGCTTCCTTTCCAAGTTTGCGCTGATCGAAGATGAAATGTGGCTTCGACGGGCTTCCTATTGCCCGAAGATCAACAATGTGCGGCGGTACGTCGCATGCTCCTAACCCTGTCGCTACCGACGGCCGGCAACCCAAGGCAGCCAGGCTCGATGCCGGCCGGCTGCCTGAGCGGATTCTTAGGGCAATCGCGCTGGTCTACGAGTCCGATGGACTTCGGACTTTGCACATCACGAATCGTCAGGTACTGGCCACGCTCGTCCGCTTCGCTTTGAACCAGAAAGATCCCTCTGCGCTCGCCTTCATCAAGAAGGCAACGATTGCGCAACACCTCGGGATCAGTGAGGCCACTGTCTATCGAGCGCTTGGCGCGCTTGAAGATGCCGGGCTTATTGAGCGTGAACGGCAGCGGCGCACCAGGGCGCAGCTCGAGGTCGTTGGGCGGATCGGGTTCTCCGCAAAGTTGCTCCGATGCATTGGGATCGCCAGTCCGCAGCTTCAATCCACTGTCCACGTTCCGGCGCGTTCCGATGAATCGCGGACCTCTGCTTGTCTCGCATCGGTGAGTGGCGTAAACAAGACCATGCAGTCTTCTACGAAGAAACATCCCGGGTCGGGATCCTCTTTGCGGATTGACGGTCGCGCGGTGCCGATGGACCTTGCGCCCCTGGTACGCGACCAATCGCTAAAGATGTCCGCGCTGTTCCTACTAATGAGGCTCGCGCGAACGGCGGGCCACCGATTGTCAGACGTCGTCTCGGCGGCTGGCAATGCGCTCAGGCCGCTCCGGGGGCGAGAACTGTTCGCGTACCTCAAGTCGCTCCTCGAAAAGCCTGTTGACTATGGACATGTAGTCCGGACGCGGAAGCTCCGTGATGACGGTGAGCGCGCTGCCGAGGCTCGGGCCATGCAAGAGCGGCAGCAGGTTGCCGAACTCGTAGAGATGTACCGAGGCGAACGGGTTTCAGCACCCGACGGATCGACCTATGAAGTCGATTCAGCGTCCATCGTGATCACCGACGCTAACGGCCGCCGAAGCTCTTTGGCGCATGACCGGGCGCGCGCCTGGCTTATCGAGTTGGACAAAGTGTCGGGCGGACAGGCCCCTGCCGTAGCCCAGCCGGCGCAAGCGAGGCAGCGGTCGTCGGTAGTGGCACACGCAGCCATTGAGGATATTCGCAGGTTGATGCGAGACAGACAGGCGCCTCAGTACGTTTCGCGGAGATCAGTGCGGCCGGACGCCGGCGTTTGCCGATCCGCCTGATGGTCGTACTGCTGTACCTCAAGCATGCGTACAACGAGAGCGATGAGTCGGTGTGCGAGCGGTGGGCGCAGGACGTCTATTACCAGTTCTTCAGCGGCGGCCAGGAATACTTTGAGCCGCGCCTGCCGTGTGACCCGACGAATCTGGTGCGCTCCCAGTACACAAGCACGGTTCCAAAAACCCTCGGAATCGTGCAGCCACAGGCACGGAAGCGGAATTTCAGTAGCCAGGCCAAGGCACGGATGCGGTCACCCTGATCTGTTGGGATCCGCAAATACGGATTCCAACAGAAGCCGTAAGCAGCTCAATCAACCGGAAGGGCGACCAGCTTCTGGCGCCAATGCGCCAGAAGCTGGAGGCAATCTTGAAAGAGCGCGACGCGCCGTAGGCGTGCGCGCGATGCTGCGGCTAGCAGCAACTGCTGCCCCGCCGCAATGGGCGGGGCGTTTGGGCATCCGTCAGGCCGTCGGCTTGCTGCGCGACCAGATCAGGTTGTGCGTACCATCATCTTCCTCGATCAGCCGGGCGTAGATCGTCGCCGGAAACGAAGGATCATCGAGGGTCACGGACAGGTAGGGCCGCTCGGACTGGCGGACTTTCTTCCACGCCGCGCCGAGGTCATAGCCGCCGGCCGCCTGGACGCGGAAGTCGGGGGCGTTCTCGCTCGCCTTGTCGTTGGGGATGAACCGGACCTTGACGTTGAGCGTCAGGGTGCGAACCGTGCCGATGAAGCCGTCGTTCTGAGCGGTGAAGATGCCGATGTTGGCCATGATGCATTCTCCTTTCGGGTTACCCAAGGTCGCGCCCATCGCGTCCTTGTTGTGATCCGATCCGCGGGGGCCGGGCTGGCTGCACCGCTTGCGGCCGAGACGCAGTGGAGGACCTGCAGGCGCGAACAATTTGCTGCGCGAGGAAGCCGCGCAGCGGCGGGGAAATTGTTTGGGCTGGAAGGTTGCGGCCATAAAGACCGAGGCGCAGCCGCGCCCCTGCCAGGATGCACAACAGCCAAAGGACGCATGGGCCGACCCTCTCCGAAAGGAGCCGTGGCCGACTCGGCATCCTCGCATGACTGCCTGCATCGGCTTACGCCCTGACGCGGGCAAGGACCCGTCCCTCAACGACAAGCGAGAACGCCCCTGCCGTAGCCCGCGGCGACTCCTTCGAGGCATGGCGTGGATGCTCCATAGAGGCCGAGCGGCGTATCCGTGAACCGCCCTTCATGACGTTGTGGGCGACGAATCGCTAGCGTCGAGGACAGAAGGCTTTCGCACAACCTGTTGCAGCAAGCCGAGGCGTAGCCCCGCGGCACCGCCCCCTGCAGCGGGGCACAACGCTTGCGACCCTGACAGTTCATTCGAAAAGCCGTAGGAAGCTTTTTTTGCCAGATGTACTCCAGCGCACACTTCAAAGACCGCGGGCTTGAAGTACCTGCTACACACATTTACTTGCTTTACAGTTATTTCAGCTTTACTCGTTATGGTGGTAAGTCGTGCCTACCTGCATAGCAAGTAATTTTCTTTTACAAGCAAAGCAGGTAAAATTGATTTACGCGCAATGCAGGTATCAAAAATGAAGCAAGTGCTCTCAACGCCATCTCAGCTAGGCGAAATATTGCGGTCAGCTCGCCGAGCCAAACGGCTCACGCAGGGCCAAGCCGCCACCAGGCTGGGACTAAGCCAAAGCCGGCTGTCTGCCTTGGAGATTGAGCCCAAAGCCATCTCTTCGGAACAGTTACTGGCCTTGGTCAGCCTTTATGACTTAGAGCTCGTTCTCCAGTCGAAGAACCACGCCTCTCCATCGCAAGAAACGGAGTGGTAATCAATGGGAAGAAAGTCACACACTCGGGCGTTGTCAGTCTGGGCCAATGGCCAACGTGTTGGCACCTGGCGCATCCCGCCGCATAGCCCTATGGAGCTCCAGTATGACAAAGACTGGATGGCTTCTGCCGCAGGACGCCCCTTGTCCCTTTCACTGCCGTTCGGCATCGACACCTCTCCTTTGAAGGGCGAGCGGGTCCGCAACTACTTCGACAACCTTCTGCCGGATAACGACAACATCCGCCGGCGGCTCGCTACCAAATATCAGACCGCTTCCACCGACCCCTTCGACCTGTTGGAAGCAATAGGACGAGACTGCGTTGGCGCCGTCCAGCTTCTCAAGGAAGACGAAGCCCCCCAGAACGTCAACAGTATTGAAGGCACCCCGCTATCTGACACCGACATTGAGACGCTCCTCGAGAACACGGTTACCACAACGGGGCCTGGAACAATAATGGAAGATGAAGATTTCCGCATCTCCATTGCAGGCGCCCAAGAAAAGACCGCCCTGCTCCGTCACGAAGGGAAATGGCTGCTTCCGCATGGGGCAACGCCGACTACACATATCTTGAAGCTACCGCTCGGCTTGGTTGGCAACCGGAAAGCTGACTTGTCGACCTCGGTAGAGAACGAATGGCTTTGCATGCAGCTCTTCAAGGAGTTCGGACTGCCGGTGGCCGACTGTGAGATATTGACCTTGGGCAAGCAGAAGGTGCTCGTCGTCACGCGATTCGACCGACAACTTCATCACAGCGGCAAATGGATAATGCGTTTGCCGCAAGAGGATTTCTGCCAGGTCCTCGGCGTGCCTCCCCATCTGAAGTACGAAGCAGAAGGCGGACCTGCAATGGTCGACATTGCGGCAGTCCTCCGGCAGTCACAAGCTCCAGAGCGGGATCTGAAAACATTCTTGGCAACACAAGTCCTGTTCTGGATGCTGGCTGCTACAGACGGCCACGCCAAGAACTTCAGCATCCATATGTTGTCAGGGGGACGTTACAACCTCACACCGCTCTATGACATACTGTCCGCTTGGCCGATTATCGGGGATGGGCCCAACCACGTCTCGTACCACAAGGCTAAGCTCGCCATGGCAGTTGCAGGCAAGAACCGCCACTATCTGTTGAAGGATATTCGGCGCCGCCATTTCAATGCCATGGCACCTAAGTGCTATGCAGACTCAACTGCGGAACCAATCATGGAGGAGTTGATTGCCAAGGTCCCAACGGCCGTTTCGAACGTGGCCAATCGACTGCCACCAAATTTCCCTGCTCATGTCTCGGACAGCATCTTGGAAGGCCTTCAGGCGTCCGCCAAGAAACTCGGTGACATGAACGCAGGTTAGCGCTGCAAAACCGCCGGCGGTTGCCGGCTTCGAATCCTCAGAGAGTCAACCGTTGGTACACGCACGTCCGCGATGGCGTCGCCGCAGACAAGGCCGTTCTGGCACACGAAGCGGAACATGCCGGCGAGCATCTGGTAGCTGCTCATGCCGTCGTGCGAGTTCAAGAGGATGATTTCGTTGGCCTCGCTGCCGTTGATCTGGCTGGCATGGCGCAGCCGGATCATTGTGCTTGGTGTAGTGGCGGCGGCTTTCTTGTCGCACACGGGTCTGGAAAACCATGAAGGGCTGGAACCCTTCACCGCGCAGTTCCTGCAAGACCGTTGCGGTCGGGATGTAGCTGTACCGTTCCGAGCGGCTTTCGTGCGGGGCTTCCGCGAAGATGGACGCGCCACCGCCCGGATCTGGTCATCCGACAAGGGGAGTTCCGAGCCCAGCACCGGGGAGCGGGAAGCGAAGCGGGATGCGAGTTGCATGGTCTTTCGCCTGGCTGAAGGCGGCGACGTGGCGATTTTTTTTGTGGACGTTGAGGCCGGGCGCGGCAGATCTGCCGCGCCCGGTTTGAGCGGATGCTCCGGCGCAACGCGCCGGGGCCATGCTGCTACGTCACGCGGCCAGCGCGTTGGCTGTCACTTCGCCGGCGGGCTCGTCCGGCGCATCCCCCTCACCTGCTTCTGCCTGCGCGCGCTCCTTCGGTGCCGTGTCGAACCCGCTCTTGCTAACAACACCGATCCGGGCGAGACTAAGGTCATCGATCTGGTGAGATCAGAGCTTGCCTGGCCAGTACGTTCGCACATCGAGTTTATGATTCACAACGATCGGCGCTAAGCCTCGTCCTCCGCTTACCTTCCTCAAGGACCGGGCGTGCTGAGTCAAATCTACCCGGGCGCCTACAACTCCGGGAGAGATAAACGTGGAAGCGACGCCGCGTACTCCATTGCGGCTAGGTTTCTGGCGAGGACTCTATTCTGCATATCTCGAACGAACACGCGAGCTTTCTTACCGATGCCAACGATCCTCATCACTTTCGCACCTTTTCGTTCCAAAAGAGAAACAACGGCGCTTCGTTATAAAAGCTAAGAAGATCTCAAGTTAGTCCCGCCTACTTGCCTTGCGAATCGGTTTGAATATATTTCAGTTTGCGTGGAGTACACGCAGTGGCGACGTCGGGGCGCAAGGCACGATTTCCCGGCTTTCGGTCCTATAAGTTTGACGCAGAGAGGTTCATATGCGCCTCATGAACCGTATTCTCGTGACCCTGTCACTCTCGCTGCTTCCTGGCATCGGCCTTGCACAAACTTGTCGGTGGGATGGCACGGCCCCATGGTGTAGCGGCTCTTGCGGCAGCGGCGAAACGGAAATGGCTCGCGTATCCGATTTGCCCGAGCACTGGAAGCAAGCGTTTCCCATAGCCCAGAACACCAACTTCGGCGCAGCATGCGTTTTCGGCTCCAAAGCCCTCTGCTGTAAGGCGTCGGCTGGCAGTCAATGTCGATGGGATGGCACCGCCCCGTTTTGCGATGGCGAATGCGGACCCGGTGAAGTCGCCGCGGCGCCGCCGGCAGGATCAACAAGCGGCGCCGCATGTGTCACTGGGCAGAAGAAGTTCTGCTGCCGAGCGTCGGTCGGCAGCTCGCGACAGGCGCTCACATCCAACCCCAAGTTGACGGAGTACGCCACCATCTGGGAAAAGTCGCCCGGTCCTGCCTGGCAGGCTCGCCACGGGCTCACTAGTCAGCAGTACCAGCAGACGTTTGATGAACTGGTTCGCCAAGGATATAGGCCGGTCGATGTCAGCGGCTATAGCGTTGGGGGTCAGCCTACCTATGCCGCCATCTTTGAAAAGCGCGCCGGCCCCGAGTTCGCTGCTTTTCATGGTATTACCGGCGACGCCTACCAGCGCGAATTCGATCGCCTAACGCAGTCTGGATACCATCCCGTCTTTGTGGATGGGTTCGCCGTCGGAAACGCGGACCGTTACAACGCCATCTTCGAAAAAGCTCCAGCGTCACCGTGGGTCGCTCGGCATAACCTGGATTCCGCCTCTTACCAGAGGGAATTCGACCGGCTTACGAGGGATGGATATCGGCCAGTCGTGGTCAGCGGCTACAACGTGAACGGCCAGGACCGCTACGCAGCGATATGGGAGAAGCGCAGCTCCGTTCCTTGGGTCGCACGACATGGAATGACCTCCGCGCAGTATCAACAGGAGTTCAACCGGCTTGGGCAGCAAGGCTATCGCGTCGTCACGGTGAGTGGTTGGCGATCGACCAACGAGCCGCGTTTCGCTGCGATCTGGGAGAAGGTCGATGGGCCACCGTGGCTGGCGCGGCATCAAATGCTCGCTGACGGATATCAAGAAGAGTTCGATAAATTTACCAAGGAGGGCTATCGCCTGAAGGTCGTAAGCGGCTATCACATGTACGACTGAACGCCGCCTCCCGGCGGCCGCACATCCGGCATTTTCCGCGGAGTCGTCTTTACCCTAAGGAAGGCCGAAATGCGGAGCGGCATTGCTGTGGCCAACCTTCCATTGACGATCGCGGCCTTACTTCTGATCAACACCTTGGCCTCGGCCCAGCCCGGCCGACAGCTATCTCGTCTTCGCGTTGCTTGCCTGTGCCTTTGGATCATTGGTGCAATTGTGAACACAGCCTTCTATGAGGGCGAGGGTGTCAACCCCCTTCAGTATTGGATTTCAGCATAAGTATGTCTGGCGCGATATTTTCTCCTTGCAAGCGAGTTACTTCGTTCGCGGACTGACGCGGCGCGAAATCGAGGTCGGGGTACTCAATTTCGGGCTATTGGCCCGGACTATCTTCTATCCGTGCCGGCGCAGGGCCGGGCACCACATACCACATGCGCAAAGCGCTGGGACTTCCCCTGTTACCTGCGCGGCCCATCTAGAAGAACGGCTACCCGCGGAGGTAGCCCGGCTCTGTTACGGGCACGCTGACCTGCTATCGTTACCGCGTCGCTCTCCACGCTTAGATCGGCATCACGTCACTACTGGTTTGAACACGTCACTACTGGTTTGAGGCTTGCCCCGGGGGGAATCTCGCCGTACTCGAGATAGCGCCACAGGGCAATTGCCAATCGGCGGGCAAGTGCGACAATGCCGACGCGCCGCATGCGCCTGCTACCTGGCGCGAAGCGCTCATTGAACCATTGCGTGAGCTGACTCGTTGGCTGGTAGCGTAGCCAGCTCCAGGCCAGTTCGATCATCAGCCAGCGGGATCGTTTGTTGCCCGCCTTGCTGATGCCTTGCTCGACCTGACTTTCGCCACTGCTGTAGGGCGTCGGTGCCAGTCCCAGGCAACCTGCGACTTCGCGCCGGTTGTGAAAGCGCCGCCAGCCAAACAGTTCCTTGATCAAGAGCCAAGCACTGCCCGCGCCGATCCCGCTGAGCCGCGCGAGCAGTGCGATGGCTGGTTGCGTGCCGGCTTGCAGCGCCTCGCGCTGCTGGGTTTCGATCGTCTTGATCTGCATTACCACCAGCGCCAGTCGCGTGACTTCACGCTCGATCTCGGCACGCACGCCGGGACGGGGTTGCGAGCCATAATCGTTCCACGAGCGCTTCCAGGATCGGTCCCCAATGTGGGCGACCCGCAGGTTGTGCAATACCAAGAGCGAGCGAATCCGGTTGCTGTGAGCCGTGCGTTCGAGCCTGAGTCGCCGGAGCTCTCGGTGCAAACGCCGCTCATCTTCCTGCTCTGGTGTTGGCACCCGCGCGACTGCCCACACGCGCCGCTCGCCGGCGTGGTAACGCATCGACATCGAGAGCAGCTTGTCGCCGTCGAGCCGATCGGTCTTGGCGCGTCGCGCGCGGCGGTCGACTTCAATACTGGACGAGTCGACCACCAGGTTTTGGATACCTTGCTCGATGAGCCATCGGTGCAGCCAAAAGCCATCGCGGCCGGCTTCATAGCAACTGCGCACCGGGGCTTGCGGCGCCAGGCCGCAGCGTGCTTTGGCCTTGGCGATCACTCGCAAGACCCCATCATTGTCACCAGCCGCCAGCGTATGTCGGCTCGGGCCACGCACGCCGTCGCCTAGCGACAGCTTCCATCCCTTCCCGCCCAGTTCGAAGGCCATGTACAGCCAGCCGGTGATCGTCGTATTCTGCCTTTGAAGGGCTGTGTCAGGCGTGTTCATTTACGTGCTCCTTTGGAGAAACGAGACTGCGAATCCTCGTTTTACTCCAGGGGGCTTACCTGTCCAGCCCTTCCATAGACAGTATGACTTCCGTGAGGCAGAGGCTGGCCTGCCGCGAGGAATCAAACGCGGGTTAGCATTGCTGCCAGAGCCGCACGGTGCGGACAGGGCCGCACCCGGCGATCTCCGGCACGGAGGCCAGCATGGACCACGATAGCACGCTTTATGTAGGGCTCGACGTTCACAAGGAATCGATCACGGTCGCCTATGCGCTCGGCGAGGGCGAGGTTGAACTGCTCGGCAAGATCGGTTTTCACTGTTTTCGTGTTTAGCCTAGCCCAGACGCCCTACCCCGAATTCCGCGAAGACGTCGCGGTTCGCCCGCACATGCTTGCTGATATCGCCATTGCAATAAGGTGGGGAATATCACGACAGCCCGGGGCCTGCGCCCGACGACCGGCACCGCCCTACCCCATCCAGGCTCACGGGACCCCGAAGGACCACAGGCAGCTCTCGGCCATGAAGAGCCGTCCGCTAGTGTCGTGGACCTGACATTCAGGTGTCGGCTCCGTTCAGCAACAAGTTGCTCGGGTCGTTCGTGGCCGATGCGACGGGCGTCGGCGGCCTGCGAACGGCCGGAAACGTCCGCCCCACGGCGCAGGGATAGATTGCTGCCGCCGCAGCCGGCATTATCGCTTCTGACTGGTAGCTGACATTTCCGATAATCTCGCCCACGTCAACATCGGCCGGTTGCTCGATTGCAAACGCCATCGCCCGGGCAATGGCGTCCGGCGGCATGGCGAATTTATCCATCGAGGCGGAGATTTGCGCCTTGGCTTCCGAGTTGGTCACCGATTCTGCAAAGTTCGTCCGCGTGAAGCCGGGTAAAATGACCGTTACACGCAGTTTGTCTCCCGCCTCTTGCCTTAGCCCCTCCGAGATCGCGCGCACCGCACTCTTGGTCGCGGCGTAGACCGCCATGTTCGGCGCGATGCGAAGAGCTGGGCAAGGGCGGTCCCGATCTTTGGATCGGCCAGCGCGCCAAGCCAACCCGGCGTATGCGCTCCCGACGCCAAATATTCGCGCAGGACTTGCACAAGTACCATGTTCGCGAGGCTCGCTGCGGCAACCGACGCGCCCGGGCGGGGCGTCTCCGTTTCAAGTCGCAGCAGATCGAGCACGGCCCGCAGCGCCGGAGCCGTTCCAGAAGCAGCCGGAATATGGATAAGCGGCGGCAAGGACTTCAGGAAGAGTTCGCTGGTATCGGCGTCGAAGACGAAGCGGCCTCCGGCTGCACTGACCTTCTCCCCGCTGCGGCCATAACGCACGATCCCGTCTGCGCAAAGGCTCGTGGCAAGCACTTCACGGCCATCGACAGGAGTAAGTGAAGGGTCGCTTCCGGTGAAATACGCCCGCCCTTGAGTCAACAGATAGAAATCGCCCGCCCTCAACTCGACCGGCGGGGCGCCATCTTCCGCGTTCAAACGGATCGTTGGACAAAGTCCGGGGCGCTACCGGCAATCGCAATCCGCGGCATGCAGCAGGAAATAATAAGCCGCGTCCTGATTGCATTATCGTTCGACCGGCTCGCATGGTCGCTTTCCGAAATCGCGAATATCCCATGAAGGTCAAGATTCCGCGTTGCCACAGACAAAAAGCGCAGATTCGGTCCCGGTAACAGAGAAATGGCCGGTATGGCCCTGGGCAGACGTCCAGGATGGACAGGGTAACAGGCCGCTGAGGCCGATGGAACTCGCTAGTTATCGCATATGACGAGTGACCGCTGTACTTCGGAAGCTGACTTGGGAACTCGCGAATTCGAATGACGCCTTGGGGTCGATAGCACGCATTCGATTTTTCCCAGACCGGTCACTCAAACGTGCCAAACCGTGGGGTGGTTCGAATGACGGGAAAGGCACCGAACTCGCGCCAATCGCCGACCGTGCTCGATTGGCCGTAGGTTGACCGATGAAAAACTTTGCAGAAGGCCGTCGACCCGACTGACGTGATCGGTGAGCGACTGCCCCTTGTCTCGGCGGAGTTGACGACGAATCACGCTGTCGATTCACGGGCCAACGGCTGGACATGGCCCGGTGGGCATTGGACAATCGGTGGAAACTAAGGGCAGGAGGATCGACCGAGATCGTGCTCGTGCCTGGCCTCCTCCTCGTCCGGCAGGGAACGTCGCGGCGCGATCATTGTGCTTTGTGGCTGCGGAAATCATAGAATCCTAGACCGAATAACATGGATGCCGTCGCGTTTATCTCGACTGAGAATGGGGACGACTTGATAGTGTCCTTTGCCGTCATCGAGCCAGCGGATCCGACTGAGATCAACAGTCTCATCCTTATGCGCACGCCGAAATACGAACACCTTCTGGGAGAATGGGAGCGGGGAGTGAGCGTTTCCTTTGACCGATACGTGGAAGAAGACGACGAGGAATTGCTTGAGGAAGTCCACCTTGACAGAAAATCGGCCGTAGTGCGCTTGATTACCAGCCTGCGGAGCTATGAGTTGGATCTTCGAAAGGTCGACGAGCGAGAGGTCAAGGCCATGCGAAAGGTGCTGACCCAGATGAATTACGATCGTCGGATCAGACTATCTGGCGTTTGATGAAATTGGAGATGTTTTGCATTTAGACGGAACATAGATGCAGTAAATCTGTCGCCGTTGCAACACTCACTGAATTTTTCAACTTACGGCCCCGCAGCTAACCGACTACCGCAGAGCCTTGCTGGACAAGGGTAGGAAGTATGCGAGATAAATGTGCCACTCGCTGGCGCCGAGTCGAGCCGCGCTACGCTAAACATGCCGCTGCCGCGGACCCGCCACCGGCAGAGGCCGTTTAGGGTTGTTCGATGCCTGCCGTCACCCGCAGGAACGTGAGTGTGCCGCCGCGCGCTGCTGGCAGGCGTCGAACAAGCCTCGATGGAGGAAACCGCGGAGTGCTCCGAAGCGGTTGGAGTGTTGGAGGCTATGGGGATTGATAGCCCGCGATGCCCAACAGGGTTGGAGGTTGCGCGGTTAAACGGGTTGCTGGGTAGAGGCTGGTGCGGTGATGAGGCGGTCCGGTTGCGCAATCGCGAGGATGAAGCGGACGTGCGAGGGGCTGCGCGAAGCGGCAAGCGCAAACGTCCGCTCGTAGGCCGCGTTGCCGCAAAGCCGGCGGTGGAGTTGCGCGTCCAGAAAGCGTGGTGCTCATATCTGGCCTCGCCGCTTGGGTGGTGCGCGAATGGGCGCAGTGCGTTCCAGGATCTCGATGACGAGCATCGGCGCACCGCAGTGCCGGCAGACGAAGACCGCACGGATAGCAAGCCCGGGATCGTCGGGCGGGGTCTCGGCCTCAGGCATGACGTCTAGCAGTTCACGGGCCTTCGCGAGATTGGCGCGGCGTACCGGGTTGGCGAGCAGGCCGTAGTGACGGATGCGATGGAAGCCGGCAGGCAGCACATGGAGCAGGAAGCGACGTATGAACTCGCCGGCTTCGAGCGTCATGATCTTCTGGCGGGTCCGTCCCTTTGCGCGGTAGTCCTTCCAGCGGAAGGTGACACCGCGCTCATCGAAGGCGACCAGGCGCTGGTTGGAGATCGCCACCCGGTGCGTGTAGCGTGAGAGGTATTCGAGTACGGTGTCTGGTCCAGCAAAGGGACGCTTGGCGTAGACGACCCACTCGCAGGAGCGCAGCGGCGCAAGCCACCGTGCAAAGGTCGCCGCATTGGCAAGCTCCGTGTATTCGCCGAAGAACTGCAACTGGCAACGCTGGTGAGCGGCTTCGAGCGCTTCGAGGAAGCGGCGCCGGAACAGACGCGACAGGACGCGCACAGGCAGGAAGAAGCCGGTCCGGCATGCGATCCACCGCTCACCATCGGGCGACAGGCCCCCGCCTGGGATGATGCCGTGCACGTGCGGATGATGCGTAAGCGCCGAGCCCCAGGTGTGCAGCACGAGCGTGGCGCCAATCCGGGCACCCAAGTGCCTTGGATCCGCGGCGATGGTACGGAGTGTTTCGGCGGCGATGTCGAACAGCAGCCCGTAGATCACCGTCTTGTTGTACCAGGCGATTGCGCCGACTGGTGCAGGCAGCGTGAACACAACGTGGTAGTACTCGACTGGCAGCAGGTCGGCCTGGCGTGCCGCGAGCCAACGGTGGGCGGCACTGGTCTGGCACTTCGTGCAATGGCGGTTGCGGCAGGAGTTGAAGGCGACCTCGATACGCTCGCAACCTGAGCAGCGCAGCACATGCCCGCCCAGCGCCGCCGTGCGGCACTGTTCGATGGCCGACATGACCTTCAACTGCCCCAGGCTCAGGTGTGTCGTGGCTCGCCACGCTGGCCCGTGGCTCCGGAAGATGTCCGCAACCTCCAGGATGAGGTGCTTCAGCGCGTGGGCTTACTCGGGAGGCAGTCGGTCCAGCGGGCTGGTGACTTCGTGCAGCAGGTCGGTGGCCACCTGCACGTAGAGCGCGGTGTTCTCGAGCTTCGCATGGCCGAGCAGCACCTGGATCGCGCGGATGTCCACCTTCTGTTCGAGCAGGTGGGACGCAAAACTATGCCGCTTATCTACCCAGCGATATAAGCGACACTATCTACCCTTCCCGATTATGTCGGGTGACACGATCGAGCTCCGACGATCGGCTGCTGATTACGGGTCGTAAAGCAGATGAACTGAAGCGATCACCCGACATAATTTGGAGGGTCTAAAGACTGTTCAGGAAGTCGAGTAGCTCGTCTGTCGGCTTGAAGCGTCCTGGCTTGCCGCGTCGCGGAGTTGCCTTCTCAAGGGCCTGTTCCTTTATCGCAAGGGTCGCTTCGACATAGATCTCCGTGGTTTCCACCGATTCATGCCCGAGCCACAACGCGATGACCGAGCGGCGAACGCCTGATTGAAGAAGGTCCATGGCCATGGTGTGTCTTAAACAGTGGACAGTGACCCGCTTCTGCTTCAATGACGGACAAACTTCACACGCGGTCTTGCGGTGCTTGTTTAGCAGGTATTGCACACCGTGGACGCTGAGGCGTTCACCCCGCTCGCTGGGAAACAGGACCGTGCCATCGCCGCGTTGTGGTTCTCGCAACCACGCTTTCAGTACGGCGCGTGTGGATCTGGCGATAGGTGTACAGCACTCTTTTCGACCTTTCCCGATCACGCGCACGTGAGCGCCGGCGCCAAGGATCAGGTCCTCACGATTGAGCCCGGTCATCTCGGACAGGCGAAGGCCGGTCTGTACTGCAACCAACAGAAAGGCGTGATCGCGCCGGCCAGACCACGTGCCTTGATCAGGCGCGGCAAGCAAGGCGTCGACTTCTGGAGGCGTCAGGAAGTGGATCAGCGTACGGGTAAAGCGCTTGCAGGGGATGGAAAGCACCCGTTGGATCTGTGCGGAATGGGCCGGTGCTTCGTAAGCGGCGTAGCGAAAGAAGGAATGTATCGCCGCGAGGCGCAGATTTCGGGTGCGAACGCTAACGCCCTGGTTCTTCTCAAGCTCGTCCAGGAACGCGACGATCAGAGGAGCATCGATGTCTTCGAAGTTCAGTCGCGACGGTGGCTTATGCAGGCGCTGCTGCACGAACTTAAGAAATTGACGAAAGGTATCGCGATAGGAACTGATCGTGTGTGGACTCGCATGGCGCTGCTGCATCAGGCGCTGCGTGAAGAAACGCTCCAGTAACGGAGCAACGGTGGTGGCATTATTCATGACCGGTTCTCCCAGAGTTGTTCGAGCCGGCGCATCGCCTCGCGCATCAATTCAGGCGAGCCGTTCAGATACCACTGCGTATCCTCGACGTGAGCATGGCCGAGGTAGGCTGACAGGATTGGCAGACAGCGCTCCGGGTCATCTCCGGACTTGTACCAGCGAACAAGTGTGTTCGTCGCGAAAACGTGCCTCATGTCGTGCAGACGCGGCCCGCGACTGTCGGATGCCCCGCGCAAGCCAATCTGTCGCGACAACGAATAGAAAGTGCGATGAATCGCGCCGGCATCCATCCTGTTACCGCGGCTGGAAACAAAGAGATAGGAAGATACCGGTCGACCCGCCCAGTGATGCTTCCGCCGCGTGATGTAGTCTGCGAGCACCTTGCATGTCGAGGCATCCAAAGGAATAAGTCTGGTCTTTCCGAGCTTCGCGCCGCGGATCGTCAATATCGCCTCCGTCAGATCCACGTCCTGAAGTTCGAGATTGCGCGCTTCACCCAAGCGCATACCCGTCACGCTCAACAGCCCGAACAGGCAATGATAGGTCCATGGCAGCAGTGCACCCCGTTCATAGTGGTATGGCATCTGCAGCGCCGCCTGTAGCAGACACCGGATCTCGTCGGCCGAATATAGGTACGGTCGAGCCCGCTTCGGTTGAAATGACAATAAACCCGGTGCTGGTATCTCCGTGCGGGGATCGGTAGCAATGCGATATCGCGTGAACCCGCGCAACCAGCGCAGTCGTTGCGCCCATCGGTCGGGCTGAACATTTGCGGGTTGCCGGGCCCAAGCGAGCGCCAACGCCTGCGTAACGTAAGACGCACGATGCTGTTCCATGAACGCGACGAAATCTGGTAGCGCCGTGCTCTCCTCCCTCAATTTGAATCCCAGGCTGTGCCTCAGGTCGAGGTAATCCTGAACAGCCTGCCGAAGCGTGTTCATCGCGCGCCTCCGGGCCAGGGCAACGCGAGTGCGCGTAATGCCTTGATGTCGACCCGCGTGTAGATCATCGTGGTCTGTGGGTGACGATGACCCAACACCTCGCTAATCTCGCTGAGCGAAGCTCCATGGTTCAGCATCTGGGTAGCCAGTCCGTGGCGGAACTGATGGGCACCCGTTGTCGGCGCGTCGATGCCGGCACGCTGCAGTGCACGCCGAACGACGGAGCCGAGGCTACTTGGCCCACGCAAGCCGGTGATGTGCGCGCGTGCACGTAAAAATACGCGGCGACTGGCGCTCTTCGGCCGACCGTGTTGCAAGTAGGCGGCGAGGGCTTTGCCGACGTCCGCAGGTAAGGGTAGCTCGATGCGTTGTCCACCCTTGGTGCGTACGCTCAGTTGACCTGCGTCCCAGTCGATATCATCGAGCTCGAGGAAGACCACTTCACTGGACCGCAACCCCAGTCGCGCGAGCACCAGCAGGATCGCGTAGTCGCGACGACCGACTGCAGTCCGTCGATCGACGCTAGCCAGCAACTTCCGTGTCTGGTCTGCTGAGATTCCCCGGGGAATTGACGGCATCGACCAGTTGGCAACCACGGGAACGGCGGCAGCGAGGTCCAGCGTAATGTCGCCGCGATAGCGCACATAGCGCAGAAAAGATCGCAGGACAGTGGTCATAAGCTTCGCCTCTTTTAAATGCAGTCGTGGCGCCTGGACCTGCACAAAGCGCACGACATCGGCCGCATTTAGTTTCGATAGTGTGATCTTCCCGTCCCCGAAACGATGTTTGAGAAACTCGCGGACAAACGGCACGTAGTGAATGATCGTGACTCTGGCGAGAGCTCGAATATCCCGCAAATACTCCTCGTACTCCTGTACACAGCGCTCAGCTTCTGAAATCCGAATTGTTGCCATCTGCTCAGGCGGAATCACGCCTTCCTCACGAAGAAAGTCAATAAGATTTCTGAGCGCTGCTCGATCGTCGCTGCGAGGCCGGAAATGCCGGGCGCAATAGCGTAAATATCGTGTTGCGTGATCGGAGCAGATGTCCTGTACGCCAACACCTCTCTGTTTAAGCCATCGACTGAAATATGCGGCGATTCGGACCGACCGCTTCAGGGACCATACGTTGTAGCCCTGCACGCTGATGGCGTTGGCAAAGGATGTTAAATGGGCTGCGAGTGGACCTTCAGGTTCTCGCAAGAGAACGACCTGATCATGGATGATGAACTTCATGATGGACTCCTTCCCCGACGGGGGAGCGGGTGGAAGGAGTTCGAGATTATCTCTATTCGGCATCGTCCATTTGCCCGGAAAAACGGGCCATCACGCGGCTACAAGACATAATCCGGAAGGGTAGATAATGCCGCAGCGTGTGCATGGACACGCGCTTGTCGATGTGCGCAGCTTCGGCGGCGGCGTGGATGGCGCGGTTCAGTTGCCGCGTGCTGAGCGCGTCGACGGGATCGAGCCCGGGAAACAGCCACCCGCCATCCAGCATCTTGCCTTGGGCCCGGGCCACGCGCCACCAGACGCGCAGGCGCTCGAGCAGCACTGGGGAAAGCATGGCGTAGCGGTCGCGGCGGCCCTTGCCCTGCTCGATGCGCAGCGTCATGCGCTGGCTGTCGATGTCAGTCACCTTCAGCGCCACCACTTCGCTGGCGCGCAGACCGGCGCCGTAGGCGACCGACAGCGCGGTTTGGTGCTTGAGGTTGCCGGCCGCCTCGATTAGGCGCCGCACTTCATCGGGGCTAAGCACGACGGGTAATGTGCGTGGCGTGGCACGCGCACCGGGTGCATCCTGACCATCAGTTCAGGCTGGTCAAGCGTGACCTCGAAAAAGAACTTCAGGCCGGTGATCGCGTGGTTCAGTGACACAGGCGATGTGCCGTGATCGACGAGATGCAGTTGGTAGCGCCGCAGGTCCTCGGCAGTGGCGGTGTCAGGTGAACGCCCGAGAAACCGGGAAAACTCGCGCACGATGTGCAGGTAGGTGTCCTGTGTCTTCGGCGAGAGCTGGCGCATGCGCATGTCGTCGATCATGCGCTGACGCAGTGGACTGGCGTTTGCCGGTAAGGAGGTCATGATTTGGCTCCTGTTGAAGAACGAGGCGGATTGCCTCATTCGCCAACATAGAACCGTGTGACCGGCCTCTCCCTAACCACCACCGTATGGCCGTAGCCCCTACCGCGCGAGCGGTTTAGTCCTTCGGCCATCTACGGACACTGGCACGCAGATTAGTGCGGACGCCTGAGAGGCAGCTCTGCACCAGATAACGGACAGTACCTGCGCTGATCATGGCGGTCGTATCGGACGATCCTGCCGTACGCTTTGCTGTGTTGACGCCCGCTGAAGGAGGGGCACCCATGCTCGCGAATGCACCTAACCGGATGGCAAGGTGTTGCACTTCAGATTTGAGGGCGCCCGGCAATCTAGTTTGAGGAAAGCTTTGTCACTGTCCTAACGAGAAAATCGTGAATGTAGTCGGAAATAAGTTCGGGGTGTTGGTGCTGTGGTGCATGCCCCGCTTCGGAGAAGAAGATGAACTGTGCTTGTCGCATATTCCCGATCAAAGGAAACCAATTCTGCCCAGCGGTGCTCGTATCGTGGTCTCCTGCGATTACCAGGATCGGCACATTCACCTGCCCCATGCGATCGCGCCGGTGCTCCTCATCCTTATGGAAGCCCTCTGCCGCCGTGAAGTACGGTGCCAACTCGTCGGGCCTGGAGGGTATCTTGGAGGTAACGTCAGCCCTAGCGTAGATGCGTTCGTGAGATGCCTTGGCCTCGGCACGGCTTGCCTGGGAGGCGGGCTCGAAAAACAAAACCTCCTCATCCGCCAGACCGTTCACAGGCTTGAATGCACGATCGAGAAACACCTGCTGCAGTGAGATATCGTTGTGTCCGGGTGGGTTGGTTCCGATGAGGATCGCGTGAGTAACGCGTTGCGCGTGGTCCAGAAGATAGGTCTGAGCCACAAGTCCTCCCCACGACCAGCCGAGGATGACGAAACGATCGGCCTCGATTGCGTTGGCGAACTCATCGATGAACTTCGACGCCGATGCCATGGAGTCGGGAAGTTTGCCAGTCGAGTAACCGATGCCGGGATAGTCGACGGTGACGACGGTGTACCGCGACGCTAGTCCGTCAAGAAACAACGGATCCCATGTATCGAGCGTCCCGCGTAAGCGGTTGGCGAGAATGATCGTCGGCCCCTGCCCTATCTTGCGGTAGGCAATCCTGTCGCCCTCGACCGTCACGTAGCACGTCGGGGCGGTACCCGCGGAGACCGCGGCATCGACGGCAGCCGCGTGGCCCGCAGTGGGCAGAACGCCGAAGGTTGGCATGCATCGGGCGAAAAAACGCTTCATGACTGTATCTCCTGGAAAGTTGGTGGCTATCTCACCACCGGATCATTGGGAGTGGCTTGAGGGGGTGCAGGACAGCGTGCCGGCATGTCAGCCGAAGAAGGCAGCGGTGGAATCCGGCGTTGGGAAACCGCGCGAATACATCGGCCAGAAATCCTTTCGGAATCGACGCGGTGATGAATCCGCCGGTCACGTCTACCCAGTCGGCCTGCCGGAACACTTCGACCAACTCGCCTTCGGTGCCGCGATAGGGTCGGATCTTGTGATGCTGGCAGATCATGGCGTCCACCAATTCGCCCATGCTCCGGTAATCGGCATCGTCCAGGTAGTCCCTTGCGAGCTGCCGGGACGGCTGCAGGTAATCAAAGGTCCGGCCGGTCCATATCCCCAGGTCGTGAAAGGCGGCAGCGATGCTGATGACAGGCTCTCCGGCCACCGCGGATGGCGCTAGCGGGCTGCAAAAATTGGCGACCCGATACGCGTGGTTGCGATAGGCGATGAAGTCGGCGCCGAGTTGCGCCCTATGCTGTTCAAGAATGCCGTCGAGCAGCGGCAGTTGGGCAAATAGCCGCGGCTGTCCTTGTTTTGGCTGGCTCATGGCAAGGGCAACAGAGATTCAGGGGCTGACCGTCAGTCGGTGGGAGCGGCGGATACGCATCGCCTGGACCGTCGCGCCAGTCAGGTAGACGAGGAAGCCGATGCCAACCATAGCCTTCAGTGTCGGATCTTCCGGACCGCTGAAGGCCGGATTGCCGATCGGGATGCGCGTGCCGGTCTCCGTCAATCCTGGGATCAGATGGAAGAACAGCGTAAGCGAGTAGCCCAGTACGGCAAGGTAGCGTGCTACGCCCGCTTCCCTATGTCGCTCGCAGGCACTGGCAATGGCGAGCACTGCCAACGTCAAGATTGCCAGTGCATGGGGCGGCCCGAATCCGCCATGGCGGAAAATAAAGAGCCCGGTGAATGCCGTAGCTGCCGTCAGCCATATATAGAGCCGGCCGGATCGCGTCCTCATCTCGATTTCGCCGTGCTTAAACAACGCCACCAGACCACACGCCACTGCCACCAGGGCAATCGAGGTGTGGAGTATTCCGAGCGGACTGAGGTTGAGCATGATGGCACTCCGGGTTCGCTTGCTTAGACGCCGTGGAGGATCCGTATCGGCAGCACGTCTGCGCGAGCGGGGGGGAATAATCAGGAGCGAACGAAAGCCAACAGGTCCGCGTTAATTGTCTCGGCATGCGTGGTAGGCATGCCATGTGGGAATCCCTTGTATGTCTTCAGGATGCCATTGCGCAACAGCTTTGCCGAAAGGGGTGCGGAGTCAGCATAGGGCACAATCTGGTCGTCGTCGCCATGCATTACCAACGTCGGCACAGTGATCTTTTTCAGGTCCTCCGTGAAATCGGTCTGTGAAAAGGCGACGATGCCGTCGTAGTGCGCCTTGGCGCCGCCCTGCATGCCCTGCCGCCACCAGTTCGCGATGACGCCTTCGTCCGCCTTGACGCCCGGTCGATTGAAACCGTAGAAGGGACCGGCTGGAATGTCACGGTAGAACTGTGCTCGGTTGTTTGCGACCTGCGCCTGGAAGCCGTCGAAGACGTCCTTCGGCAATCCACCCGGATTGGCCTCAGTCTTGACCATCAATGGTGGCACCGCGGCGATCAGCACGGCTTTCGCAACGCGACTTTCCCCGTGTCGAGCCAGATAGCGGACGACTTCGCCACCGCCGGTGGAGTGGCCGACATGGATGGCGTTCTTCAGGTCTAGATGGGACGTCACCGTTGCCAGATCGTCGGCATAGTGGCTCATGTCGTGACCGCTGGCAGTCTGGGTCGACCTGCCGTGGCCACGCCGGTCATGGGCGATCACCCGGAATCCGTGGTTCAGGAAGAACATCATCTGCGCGTCCCAGTCGTCCGCGCTCAGCGGCCATCCGTGGGAGAAAACAATGGGCTGGCCACTCCCCCAGTCTTTGTAAAATATGTCGACGCCGTCCTTCGTTCTGACCGTATGCATGGCATTGTCTCCTTGTTGGTTGCCCCTGCTCGCCGGGGCGGTCGCGTTGGTGGCGGCGTCCGCCGCGCGAGACATCGTGAACAATGCCGCCACTGACGCGACGGCCTTCAGGACGCCACGGCGCGTCGCTGTCATCACCGACCCGTTTTCATCGTTCATTTTGCGCTTCCCCTTGCGTCCGATCAGTACGGTCCCCTATAGACCTGGTCGGCTACCGGCTTTGCCCGGCCGTTGAGCTTGCCGCCCTCACTGAGGAAATCGTTGTAGGGATCCACAAGCAGCAATCCTGTGGAAGCCGCGGGATACGTCCCTGGTTGGCTGGATTCCGTCATGGTCTCCCCTTCGCATCCATTTGCTGGTAATTATTTCTTGAAACCTTGGTCCCCGGCTACGTAAAATCGGCAAATGTCGCCTGGACTTGCATGGCAACCCGCCGTGAAGGGCCGCCCAAGGAGCAATCCATTGACGAAGCTGGTCTGCCCCGAGTTCGACGAATTCGAGGCGGCGCTTTACGGCGTCCAGGGAAGGTATGTCTTGCGGTCCCGGCCGCAGCGAGACTGGCAGCTCAAGGTGATCGACCTCAATGGCGTGGCGATCATGATGGGCCGGGAGGGCGCCTCCACGGCCTATTCGGGTATCGGCATGCCCGACTACTTCAATGTCTTCGTGCCGTTGAGTGCACAACAATGCACCATTGTCGATGGCCGTGCCTTCGACGAGCGCACGGTCGGCTGGATGGCGCCCGACCAGATGTTCCACATCGTTGCGGAGCGGGCGGCAAGCTGGCTGACGGTGGCGATATCGGCGCCATTGGTCCTGCACTGGGTCCACACGCACGTCGACGAGTTCGACGCCACGCTGCTCGCCAACAATCTGGTCTGCACCGGTCGAAACGGCGTGCCGCAACTGCTGGCAACGATTCGGCGCATCTTGCGCGTCGAGCGCGACGACCCAGACCAATTGCGCCATCCGGCCGCCACGCTCACGGCTCGCGCCGAGCTGATCAACCTCGTGTTTCGCGCCGTGCTGACGGTCGGCGATGGCGCGACCCATCTCCGGCTCAACCCTCGTCATCGGCAGATCCTGAGCAGGGCGCTGGGCTACCTCAATCGCGTGGGGGAAACGACGGTCCTTGTGGACGACCTCTGCGCGGCTGCCGATGCATCCGAACGCACGGTTCGCAACGTGTTCCATCGATACCTGGGCATGGGACCGCATCGCTACCTAGCGCTGTACCGCATGCATGCTATTCGCGCAGCCCTATGCAATGCGATGCCGGGCGATACGGTATCCGCGATCTGCGGACGATTTGGTGTCTGGGACTTTGGCCGGTTCGCGGCGCTCTATCGCGCCTACTTTGGGGTTCTCCCATCGCAGACGCTTCGACGGCGCCGGCGTGGATGAGGGGGAGAATTTGGATAGGTTGGGGCACCAGCGGACGGGCGACTGCAATGCGAGATAGCACGCGCAAACGTCTCCGATACGCCGTGGTATGTGGCGAACCTGACATAGAGCGGACCGTGGGCCTGGACAACGGCGATGCCTTTATCATGCTCTGGATTGGCTATGCGGAGCAGCCGTCGACAAGCGATCGCCCGCGTCGGTCGATCAACTGCCAAAGCGACAGTGGAAGCGGAAGACTGTTGGACTCGGATAGCTGCCACCGAGTTGTGGAGGAGTCGAACGGCTCAGAAGGGTCGGGAACAGCCGACCGGCGCTGGCTCTCGCAACACGCGTGCTGGGCGAGGCCCGCCCTCGCTACCCGGTGCGCGAGGGATGCACCTGCATGGGCTCGGCAACCGGGCCCATGAGGACCCAGCGATGCATTCCGAGTGGCCAGCGCTTGACATCTCGGCCGGCGCGAACTTTGCTTGCGATAGGAAGCGGCTCTCCAGTTATCGCCCATGCCCTTGCAGACGCCCCCTTCGCCCTCCGCCCGTACCTGGGCCCTCCACTGCACGCTCTTTCGCGGGCAGACTCCGCCGCGCGCATGCCTGTACGTGCTCGCGGACCTGCGCCGAGGCGTCGCGCTGTCGGCCATACTGGCCGAACAGCCGCTGGGTGGTGCCTTGGCCGCATGGCTGGAGGCGGCCGCGATCGGCAGGCCCCCGCCACGGGCGCTGCAGTCGGCCGAGCTGCCCTCGGAGCAAGACCGGCGGGCTCTTTGCGCATGGATTGCAGCCTACGACGTTGTTCTAGAGCCGCAGACTCTGGGTGGGCGTTTCTGGAAGCCTGTAGATCAACTCTTGCAGTCGGCGTGGGAGAGCCTTGGTTTGGCGCCCGGCGCAGTCGGCGAGATGCCGACCTGGTCCGGCGCGCAGCAGGGGCTGGACCGCTGGTTTCGCGAACATTGCCAGCACATCAGCGGGGTGTGACACCGCGTGCGGGGGCGTCTGCGATATTGGCTACCCGGTGGTGGGAACGGCGGTAGCCGCTGCAGGTCCTGAGCACCCGGCGGGGGCCCCATCCGCTGGAAGCAGCAGTGGTGAAAGAGATGTTCAAGGAAGCGCGGGTGCGCAACATGTGGGCAGAGACCGGCCATCTTCAGCCGTTTGCTTGCACTCTCGGGCGGACAGTCGAATGTCGGGGCTACACTCAACGATCAGCCTCTCGCCTGTCAATTCGGCTTGTCTATCGTCGGCAGTTGAAATCATGTTTCGCATTGAGACATCACAGTACAAGACTGCTTTTCACATGCCAGCGATTAGTCTTCTCGTGCAAGCCGCAATAGGATGTCAGCAAGGGCCCGAATCTTGGGCTGCGCTGCGCGTTGGGGCGGATAGACGAGGAAGTAGGACAGGCCGTTTTGCGCCACGTCGTCAAACGGCGTCACCAGTGTCCCCGCCCGCAGCCGGTCCCGCGCCATGCGCGGGTCGCCGATGGCGACGCCGTGGCCTTCCATAGCAGCCGCGAGCGTCAGTTCGAGCGTATCGAAGACGAGTCCGAGGCTCGCGTCAACCTGCCGTGCGCCAACCTGCTGAAGCCAGCATCGCCACTCCTCATGGCTGTGTCCGGGATGGAGTAACGTAGCGCGAGAAAGGTCGGCGACCGACTTCAGCGATGCGGCCAGATCGGCGGTGCACATCGGCGTGAGCGTCTCCGCAAACAACGGCAGGGATTCCAGACCGCTCCACTGCCCTGTGCCGCGAACGACGATCGCATCGACATCGGGCGTGGTGAACTCCGGCGTGTCGTTCGCCGATGTCGAGATGCGCAGCTCCACCCCGCCCAGCGCACGATTGATGTCCGGCAGCCGTGGGAGCAACCAGCGAATCGCGAACGTGGACGGTAACCGCAAGGTAACGACCGTTGTCGTTCCAGCCTGGATGTCTGCGTGCTGGACCAGTAGCGTGAGCGCGCTCACCGCCACCGTAAATAATGCGCTTCCTTCCACGGTCAGTGTCAGCCCTGACGCATGGCGCAAAAAGAGCGCGCATCGATAATGCGCTTCCAGTTGCTGAATCTGACGACTCACGGCGCCCTGGGTGCGGCACAGGTGGTCCGCAGCCTTGCTGACACTACCAAGCTGCGCAGCGGCGACGAACGACTGAAACGCTGCCAGCGCAGGCAGGGGACGCGTGAGATCACCCAGCGGGTATGCATGCACCGCATACCCGGCTTGCGAATTTTTCGATTGTTCAGTCATCGGTGGATCGCTATCGTGCCTGTACGGGTACCTGTTCGTTCGAGCAGGCCGGGCAGTCAATGAATGATTGGAGGACAATGGTGGGCATTCCGCTGGAAGCACTATACACGCGGCAGATTCGCTCCTATCTGCAGGAACTGGAGCGCGGCGATGTCGATGCAATCTGCGCGTTGTTCACGCCGGACGCGCAGATCTTCTCGCCATTTCTAGGCTGGATGCAGCCGGGACCCTTCTTTGCGAAGGTCCAGGCAGCGTCGGGAGAAAGCCGAATCACACTCATCGACATCTGCGTCAGCACGATGGGGGCTCGACGTGCGACGGGTTATTTCGTCTACGACTGGGGGCTGAGAGATGGTTCGGCCGCGCGCTTCGACTGTGTGGACGTGTTCGACTTCGACGACAACGGACGCATCGAACGGATGATCATCATCTACGATACCCATCCGATCCGCAGTACGGTCGGCGACAAATATGCTTAGCCGTACTCACCCACGTCGAACGGCACACCGCAACGGCTGGCATCTCTGCGGGTGAGCCCGAGTGACGGGACGACCGTTTGACCTCGAAACCTGCCGTTGACACCACCCGTCAATGAAGGGCAGGAACGGGTCGGGAAGCGCCGAAGGGTAGCCGGCTGCATGGCGCCTTGCTCGAACACGAACTGGCCGAACGGGCCAAGCGGCGTATCGAACGACACCGAACCGAGTCTCGCCTGGATCCAACCAAGACGCTGGCCGCCTTCGACTTCAGTGCAGTGCCCATGGTCTCCAAGGCGCACGTGATGGCGCTGGCGAGCGGTGATTCCTGGCTCGAGAAAGGTGCCAATGGGCTGATCTTCGGCCCGCCGGGCGGTGGGAAGAGCCACCTCGGATCGGCCATCGGGCATGCCCTGATCGACACTGGGTACCGGGTGCTGTTCACGCGCACCAGCGAGATCGTCCAGAAGCTGCAGGCAGCCAGGCAGAGCCTGCAGTTGCCTGCCGCCCTGGCCAAGCTCGACCGCTTCGACCTGATCATCCTGGACGACCTGTCGTTCGCCCGCAAGGACCAGGCCGAAACCAGTGTCCTATTCGAGCTGATCGCCGAGCGCTATGAGCGGCGCAGTCTGCTGATCACGGCCAACCAGCCGTTCTCAGGCTGGGATAACGTGTTCCCCGACCCCGGCATGACCATCGCCGCGATTGACCGACTCGTCCACCATTCGACGATCTTTGAAATGAATGTCGAAAGCTACCGCCGGCGCACCGCGAGCGACAAGCAGTCTGCTCGCGCATTGACTCATCAGAATTGCAACTCGCGCTGACCTGTTGCCTCACGTAGTTTGCTACCCGTCGGATTGTCCGGCGGGAGCGGCACGAGGTGACGAGGCAAATCAGCATGACGACACGCAAGGAGTTGGTCGCAGCATTGCAATTGCGGTATGGCAGCGCGACGTTCGGTGACCGGGTCAGGATCCTCGACGAGTTCGTGGCTTTGACCGGGTATCACCGCAAACACGCCATCCGGTTGTTACGACAAAAGCCCGGCGCGGCAAAGGGGACGAGCGAGCGCAACCGGCTATATGACGAAGCGGTACGCCAGGCACTGACAGTGTTGTGGGAAGCTGCCGACCGGGTCTGCGGCAAGCGACTACAAGCGCTGATACCGAAGCTGGTTGATGCCATGGAGCGGCACGGCCATCTCGACCTGAATCCAGTCGTCAAGGCCAAACTCCTGCAGATCAGCGCGGCGACCATCGATCGCATGCTAGCCAATGCGCGTGCGCACATCGATGGGCAGCGCAAACGGCGTACGGGAGTGGGCTCGGGCATCCGGCGCAGCATTCCAGTGCGTACCTTCGCCGACTGGCGCGATCCACCACCTGGCTTCTTCGAGATCGACATGGTCGAACACTGCGGCGGATCGAAGATAGACGGTGAATTTGTCCACACCCTCACGCTGACTGATATCGCCAGCGGCTGGACAGAATGTGTGGCCATGCGAGTACGTAACCAGATGCTGGTGATTGAAGGATTTGAGAAGGCGGCTGCCGATCTGCCATTCGCGATGCTTGGAGTTGACTCGGATAATGACAGTGCGTTCATGAACCAGAGCGTCCTCGACTACTGCAAGGGCCGTGGCCTTGTGCAGACGCGCTCGAGGGCCTACAAGAAGAACGACCAGGCCTGGGTGGAGCAGAAGAACGGCGCCGTCGTGCGGAGGCTTGCCGGCTATGGCCGGCTGAGCGGTGTCGATGCCACGAACGCGCTGGTGCAGCTGTACGCTTCATCGCGGCTATACATTAAGGCTACGCTGAATAAGCTGCTGATTTTTTGTGGAGCGGTTCGACGCGGAGCCTATTCGCTTTGAAAAATGGCTCTGATGACGAGATTTTGGCTTGCTGCGCCCCCCAACGGGGTGTGTTGGCGAGGCGCTCGCCCCGCACTCGCCCTTTATGGGCGGACTGCTCCCATCAGATGTCCTCGGCTCAGGTAAAGATTGGCCAGCGCCAGGGCCGTGAAGGCCCGGCCGGCATTCTTTTTCAGGCCGCGGTAGCGGACTTTGGTGAAACCCCACAGGCGCTTGACCACGGCAAAGACATGTTCGACCCGGGCACGGATCTTCGATTTGTTTCGGTTCTTCCCGCGTTGCACCTCGTCAATCTGGCCGTTCTTGCGGGTACGCTGATTGGTGAAGTCCTTGGCGTGGGGAGCTTTCGATGCGATCAGCTCCTGCTGACTGGCGTAGGCACTATCACCATAGACGCGCTGTTCCTGCCCATGCAGTAACTGGGGTAGCGCATGCTTGTCGTGGACATTGGCCGGCGTCACGACTGCCGAATGGGCCAACCCACTCTGGCTGTCCACGCCGATGTGCAGCTTCATCCCAAAGAACCACTGTTGTCCTTTCCGGGTCTGATGCATCTCGGGGTCGCGCGCCTTCTTTTCGTTCTTCGTCGAACTGGGGGCACCGATGATCGTGGCATCCACAATGGTGCCGGTTTTCAGTTTCACGCCGCTGGCTTGCAGGATCCGGCCTACCTCAGCGAATAGCCGCTCCGCAAGCTGGTGCTTTTCTAACAGGCGGCGAAACTTCAGCAGCGTGGTGGCATCCGGCACAGGTTCACGACCCAGGTCAATCCCAACGAAGCGGCGCAGGCTGGCGCTGTCATACAGCGCCTCTTCGCAGGCCAGATCCGCCAGGTTGAACCAGTGCTGCAAAAAGTGGATGCGCAGCATCCGCTCCAGGCCAATGGGCGGCCGGCCGTTGCCGGCCTTCGGATAGTACGGCTCGATCACCGCGCACAACGCCGCCCACGGCACGATCGTCTCCATCGTCGCCAGAAATGCCTCACGTCGCGTCGGCTTACGGTATTGCTCGAATCCAGCCCCTTGATCTGCACCCGCTGCCAACGTCATCTGCTTCATGTTCTTCTCTTTGCGCTCTTGATCCCTCACATAACGCTCTTCCTCATGAAGCGGAGGACTTAATCAGCATTGCCTTAACTTCTTCCAGCCTTCGTTCAAGCTGAAGTCCAAGACGCGTGACGGCGCGCGCGTACACAAGGTCTATTTAGCGCCGGCGACGCCGTGCGATCGGCTTCTGGCACACGACAGCGTCGCCCCCGCTATCAAGGAGAAGCTGAAGGCACAGTTCAAAGGCCTCGATCCTGTGCGGCTGCTGCAGGAGATGCGAATGGCTCAGCAAACATTGAGCGAGTTCGCAGCTCACGGTGTGTGTGCTGAAGCAGCGCCAGCCGGTGAGTCAGACGTTGCGGTCTTCCTCGCCGGCCTTTCTTCGGCATGGAAGGAAGGTGAGGCACGTCCAACACACCGGAAGCATCCGAAGGCAAAGCACTGGTGGCGAAGTCGGGTGGATCCGTTCGCCGACGCGTGGCCGCTAATCGAAGGATGGCTGATTGCAGAGCCCTCAGTGCCGGCCAACGTATTGATGGATCGGTTGGCCTCGATGTTTCCAGAAGCGTACGCGAGTAAGGCACAACTACGAACGCTGCAGCGCCGGGTCAAGGCGTGGCGAGCAGAGCGCGTGAAAGAACTAATTCTGGGTGACCTGCGAAAGTCCGCTGACGCGTCAGCCGAAGTGTGAGTTACGGAAAAGTTAAAAGTCGCCGGGGGCCGGGCGCTCCGCGCCCGGCAAACCACGAAAGAAGAGAAGAAAGAAAGCGAAACGACAACAATTCGTCAGGTAACATTCCTTCGTGAGGCAACACGACCGGCCGTCCTGCTTGACGCTATCTAGCCTGCGATGAAACGGGGCTACTACACGATCTCGTACTGCAGCCTGATCTGGTACACCTCGATCCGCATCGCTTGGAACTGACGTCCGCAGTGGTAGCAGGAAACTCAGGGGGTGCTCCTTTAGCCCGGCGGGATACTGGGCCACAATGGCGTATAGTTCTGTCACGCCGTGATGAAACCTGCCCCGGAACTGGTCACGGTGTTTTCTTGCCCAAGCCCGCTGCTCCATGAACGACTCCGAGCCTGATCCACACCACGATTCCCGTCGCGATCCGCATCGCGATTCCAGTGTCGACACCGATGCCCTGCGCGCACTGCGCCGCCGCGCCCGCCTTGTGACCGGCCTCAAGTCTCGCCATATGTGGCGCATCTCCCGAACCACACTGCGCTATGGGGTCTTTCTGTGCGGCGCCAGTTGCGTGGCGCTCTTTTCGCTAATATTCGCGTGGATTGCCGAAGTTGCCCTGCGCTGGAACCATCAGCTGACCGTGGCCATGCCCTGGTTGGCCTTCGTGCTGCTGCCGTTCGGGCTGGCGGGGCTGCGCTGGCTTACCATCTGCCTAGCGCCGCAGGCGCGCGGCAGTGGTATTCCGCAGGTGATCGCAGCCGTGAACCTGCCCCCTTCGGGGCCGGCTCAGGCTGTGCTGGTGTCGTTCCGCCAGTCAATGTGGAAAGTGCTGCTAACCACCGGTGGCCTGCTGGCAGGCGCATCGATCGGGCGGGAAGGCCCTTCGGTGCAGATAGGCGCAGCAGCCATGCTGGCCTGGGGCCGCTGGTGCCATGAGCGCCTACAGTTCCGCATCGGCTTCCATCCCAACGCTCTGATCGCCGCCGGCGCGGCTGGCGGTCTGGCCGCTGCGTTCAATACGCCGTTGGCCGGTGTCGTGTTCGCCATCGAAGAACTCGGCCGCGGCACTGCCGTGCGGTGGGACCGACTGGTGCTATCAGGCGTGCTGACCGCCGGCTTCCTGTCGCTTGCTATCTTCGGCAACAATCCGTACTTCAGCGTCAAGACACCGATTCTGGCACTGCACAGCGCATGGGGACCGGTGCTGTTGTGCGCGCTGATCAACGGTATGCTCGGCGGCCTGTTCGCCAAATTGCTCATAGGGGGCATGCCCGCGTTACTGCCCGAACGGCTGCGTGCCTGGCCGACGCAACGTCCGGTGCAGGCTGCCTTCCTGTGCGGCCTGGTGGCTGCAGTGATTGGCTGGGCCTCCGGCGGCGCCACCTTCGGCACAGGCTATGAGCAGGCCGCCGGCTTGATAAACGGTGAGTCGCATGCCACCCTATGGTTCGGCATCGCCAAGCTCGTGGCGACCGTAGTGTCGTATTTCGCGGGTATTCCCGGCGGCATTTTTACCCCTTCGCTGGCCATCGGTTCCGGCATTGGCGCCAATGTGGCGCAACTGGTCGGCCACCTCTTCGGCGGCATGACCGAACCGCGCATGCTTGCGCTGATATCCATGGCGGCCTTCCTGGCCGCCGCCACCCAGGCACCAATCACCGCCAGCGTGATCGTGATGGAAATGACGCGTTCGCAGGATCTAACTATCTTCCTGCTGGCCGCCTCGCTGCTCTCTTCATTCCTCGCGCGGCAGTTCTGCCCGAATCCGTTCTACCACCAAGTCGGGCGTGCTTTCCGACGCGAGGCGCAGATCGTCACGCATAAAGTGGTCTCTGCCACATAGGGAAGAAGCGAGGCCATGGTATGCGGGCGCAGATCCCTGCTGCCGGCCGAAATGGCCACAACCTCGGGCAGCCCTATATCACGGGCGATGAACCGATTCGGGACGCCAGCGGGGAGCGGCGGAGGTTGCGGATATCGCCGACGCGAGAACCGCTCTGAGAGAGATCAATCTGCTGTTCATGGCAAACCCCTTTCAATGAGTTCGGTTTCCCTGCTAGTTTGAGGGTGCATCATCCATGCCAATCGCCAGACGGCAGTTGCTCCGTGTTGCCGGGCAGCTGCTTGTCTACGACTTGTACAGCGCTTTTTGCGCTTCGGAAGCAGCAATTGGAATCCCCAGTGTGCAGTGCAAGGTGTTTTTGTGCCGCCCCCGTCCCCAGATCCGATCGCTTCTCCACTACCGGCAACCTGGCCGGACTTACCTCGCACAGCATGGTCCATGCGCCGGACGCAGGTCGTTCAGGAGCTACTTGTCGACGGGCGTCATGGTATCGCGTACGGTGAGCCGCGGGCGCAACGACGCGACAGATTTCTCCTGCATTCGCTGTCGCGAAAGTGTTCTGCACTTGACAGCATTGCCGCCAAGCGCGGTCGGGAAAGCAATCCTGCCTCGTAGTATGGGGCCGCCTTCTCCGGCACCGCTCTTGCCTGTTATCGCTTTACCCGTCGTTCCCAATTGCCGGAGCGGTTATGGATCCTGGATGTCATTCTATTCAAAGTGCCCTTCGCGGCATCGTGATGCTGCTGACGCTGATGCTTCCACTGGCATGCGTGGCGCAACTTGCATCCGCGCACAGCGGGCAGGCATCGGTCGTCGAGTTGCCCAGCTTCGCTTCGTCAACCTGGTGAGGCAGCAGGGGCCGGCTGTCGTAAATATCAGTATCCGGCGCTCCGTTCGCGGACAGGCAGCAATGCCTCCGATTCCGGAAGGCGATCCGTTCTTCGAGTTTTTCCGCCGCTTCCTGCCTCTGCCCGACCCGGGTGAGGCACTGTCGGTCGGGTTGGGCTCAGGCTTCATTATCAGCAAAGACGGCTATATCCTGACCAACGCCCATGTGGTGGCCGCCGATGCCGACGAGGTTACCGTCAGGCTGACCGACAAGCGAGAGTTCAAGGCCAAGGTACTGGGCGCAGATGCCTATACCGATGTGGCGCTGGTCAAGGTCGAGGCGGCCAGAGGTGGCCCCGTTTGTTCGGACAGGGAATCCGGATTTTTAAGTGGAAGCGCTGGGGCAGACAGGCTGCCGATTTGATCGCTGGCAGCGCGGCGAAGTATGCCTCATCCGGGGTCTGGTGCGCCAGACTGGAATGGGGCCGTCCTTGGTTGTACCAGGTCAGGTAGTTAGCGATAGAGCGGCGCGCATGGCTGACCGAGTCGTAGGCTTTCAGGTAGACCTCGTCGTATTTGACGCTGCGCCAAAGGCGTTCGACGAACACGTTGTCGCGCCAACTGCCCTTGCCGTCCATCGACAGTTGGATGCCGCGGTCGAGCACGGCGTCCGTGAACTCCGTGGCGGTGAACTGGGCGGTGTTGACGATCTCCGGCGCGCCGTACTTGGCGAAGGCTTCCTCGATTGCCTCGACGGCATGACAGCTCTCCAGCGTGATCGCCACCCGGTAGGCCAGCACCCGGCGGCTGGCCCAGTCCACCACAGCCGTCAGGTACACAAAGCCGCGCGCCATCGGGATGTAGGTCGTGTCCAGCGCCCACACTTGCTTGGCCCGGTCGATCTTCCGTTTGCGCAGCAGGTACGGCCAGATCTTGTGCGCCGCGTGCTTGCGGCTCGTGTTCGGCCGGCGATACAGCGCCTCGATGCCCATTCGCTTCATCAGCGTGCCCACGTGCCGGCGGCCGACCTGGATGTCCTCTCGCCGCAACAGGCGGGCCAGCATGCGTGCGCCTGCGAAGGGATGCTCCAGATGCAGTTCGTCGATCCGGTGCATCAGCTTCAAATCCGCGTCGCTGACCGGGCGCGGCTGGTAGTAGGCGCTCGATCGAGCAATGCCTACCAGCTTGACCTGGCGGCTCACCGGCAGCGGGTGCTCGCGGTCAATCATCGCTTTCCGCTCAGCAATCCCGCCTTGCTGAGCGCGCTTTCAAAAAAATCATTCTCCAGCGTCAACTGGCCCGGTCTTTGCATGTAGCGCCTTCACGTCCACCGGCGGCTCGGCCGCAGTCTTGGTTTTGCTGCCGAACACGTCCACGGCATGCTCCGCCAACTGCTGCTTCCACTCCGTGATCTGGCTCGGGTGCACGTCATACTGCTGGGCCAGCTCCGCCAGCGTCTTGTCGCCCTTGAGCGCGGCCATCGCCACCTTGGCCTTGAAGGTCGCCGAGTGGGTCCGTCTGCTTCGTTTCGTCATCTTCTGGGTCCTTTATGCCCGCCATTATGGCCGGCTCAGGCCCCAGCTTTTCCACTTAGCCGACTGTCCGAATTTCCGCCGCCACCTCTGCCGGCCTGCCGGTGGTCAGGATCGGCGATGCCAGTCACCTCCAACCTGGGGAATGGGTGGCCGCAATCGGCGCGCCCTTCGGCTTTGAGAACAGTGTGACGGCTGGCGTCGTCAGTGCCAAGGAGCGCATCCTGCCCAACGAAAGCTACGTGCCCTTCATCCAGACGGATGTCCCGTGAATCCCGGAAATTCGGGCGGCCCGCTATTCAATGCGCGGCGAAGTCGTGGGTATCAATCCCAGATCTACAGAGGCACTGGGGGCTACATGGGGCGTGTCTTTCGCGATCCCGATCGACATCGCAATGGATGTGGCGCAGCAGCTGCGCACCTCCGGCAAGGTCGCGCGTAGCCGTAGCGGCGTTCAGGCGCAGGAACTCACGCGCGGGTTGGCTGCCTCGTTCGGTCTGCAGGAGCCGCGCGGTGCGCAGGTGGCGAACGTAGTGCGAGGCGGACCAGCCGGCAAGGCTGGCCAGCAGCCGGGGGACATCGCGCTCTCACTCAATGGGCAGCCGGTGCAGAGCTTAGCTGACCTCGCGCGCCTCGTGGCAGGAGTCAAGCCGGGCACGACCGTGACGGCAGAGATTTGGCGCAAGGGCCGCAATGTCCCGATCAAGATCACGACGGTGGAGCTCGCTGCGCCAGCGCCGGCAGCTGGTGGCGATGCAACGTTGGCGGCGAAGGCAGGACTTTACTTGAGCGAGATTCCGACCATGCAACGCCGCAGCCTGGGTATCGAGGGTGGCGTGCTGGTACATCGTGCCGAAGGTGCAGCCTTGCGGGCGGGCATCCAACCAGGAGATCTCATCCTGAGGTTCAACGACGTGTCGGTGCGAGGCGTATCGCAATGGAATCGCTGTTGAAAAGTCATCAGGGAAAATCGGTTGCCCTGCTGGTCAGACGGGGGCCAGATACGTTGTTCTTGGCTCTGCAGGTGTCATCGGCGGAATGACATGGCGCATGACCGCATCGCCAACTGAGCGGAACCCCAGCGCGTGACAGCGGATTTACTGGAATCTGCGAGGCCATCGCATCGCGCTCCAGTACTTCCGGCACAAACCGAAGTGTGTTCCGTGCCAAGATCCATGCCGGTGTCCAAGCGGGGGATCAAGCCATTGAAGCTGGGCTGCAATGAAGAAGGCGGATACAACGAGGGATCATAGCAAGTTCAGACGCAAATGGCGAGGTGTGTCAAGCCGTGTCACGGATCTGCGTCGGTCTACGGTTACGCAGCCGCGGCAGAATGCTCACAACGCTAATGTCCATAGGAGGACTGACTTTTTCAGATGGCGGACTCGAAGAATCCAGATTGGTGGAACTCGTGCTGCGGGAGATCACTATGTTGACTGGTATCGACGGGAATATAGGTCCGCACATCTCCCCGGAGTACCAGCAGCGCAGCTTTCGTATCCGTGGCCGCCATGGCGGAATGCAACTGGGCCGCAGTAGTGACCGCGATGCCGTTGACGGCGAGAATCACATCGCCCGGTAGAATGCCCGCTCGACGCGGTGCGCCCCTGGCTTGCTCAACCAGCACCCCCCCGTTTATTCCGCTTGCATAAGCCTCCGATGCAGCAAGACGACGTACCTTGAGTTCCGGGCCATTTCCGCCCACGGCATCCGACTGGACGCGGCTCGCCGGGACAGCGAGCGGTGGAGGCGCGCCGATGACGACAGCGACGGTTTGTAGCACCCCGTTTCGCACCAGCTGCAGCCGGCTGTTGCTTCCCGGTCGCAGGTCGCTGACCGCCATTGCTAGCGCCATCGCATCGGCGACCCGGGCATCGCCGATCTGTACAATCACATCGCCAACCTTCACACCCGCTTGCGTGGCGGGGCTGTCCGGTTCCACCAGGTCGATCAACGCACCCGCGACAGCCGGTAAGCCGAAGGCCTCGGCCAGGTCCTGGTCGACATCCTGCACGCCGACGCCAAGGTGGCCGCGCTTGACATGGCTGGAGGCAACGAGCTGTTGCGCGATGCGCATGGCCGGGTTGATCGGAATCGCGAAGGACAGGCCCTGGAATCCACCGGTCAGCGTAAAGATATGGGTACTGACGCCAATGACTTCGCCGTTAGCGTTAAGCAGCGGCCCGCCGGAACTTCCCGGATTCACCGCCACATCGCTCTGGATCAGTGGTATCGGCGCGGAGCCGGCCGTGATCGTTCGTCTGACAGCGCTGACAATGCCGAATGAGGCGCTGTTCTGAAAGCCGTATGGCGCGCCGATTGCCACGACCCAGTTGCCGGCGCGGACCCGTGACGAATCGCCTATCGTCGCGACAGGAAGGTGTTCGCCTTGAATGCGCAAGACCGCAATGTCGCTGCGCAGGTCGGCTCCCACCACTGTGGCATCGAACTCACGACGGTCGGGCAGCTTCACGCGCACGAACCTGGCGCTCTCGATCACGTGCGCGCAGGTTAGGATCAACCCTGCCGGGCTGAAAATGAATCCGGAGCCGTTGCCGCCCACAATCTTGTGACTGCTTTCTGATGGCGAGTATGCACCCGAGTATGCGTATTGAGACCACCGAATACGGATATCACCGGCGACCGGAGCGGGTGGCGCTTCCCCCAGATAGGAACGCCCGTCCGCGCTTGCGCTGATACTCACGACAGCGCTACCGGATGTCCCGATCACGCGGGCAAGGTCCGGAGGGGAGACCATGCTTTGCCGGTCAAGTCCCTGGGCACAAGCCGCGACCATGACGGGTAACGCACACGCCAGAAGAGAACGCAGCATCTTCGTTTCGATTTCGCGTAACGGCTACATAGCATCAAGGCGTGGGAGTCGTACCCTTCACCCATTGCCCTACAAGTTTGACGACGCTCGATCACGCCGGTTCCAGGCGACGCCGTCCATCGCGCGGGCGAGGCGGCCGCCTCGACTACGCGTGCAGGTCTTGACAGAGGTGGCTGGCCACCAGCAGCACGGGCACGGGTGCCGTCGACAGAACACGCGCCGCGACTGAACCCATGATCGCCGCGAGGAATGCCCCGCGTCCGTGCGTGCCCATTACGATTAGATCGGCGTTGCAGGCGCGGACAACCTCGAGGATCTGAGGGGCTGCTTCGCCGACGCGGCAGTGTTCGGTGACTGTGCATTGCGCCGCCCTGAGGATGGGCCGCATGGGGATGAATGCTTCCTCTGCCGCCTCGCGCGCCCATTGTTCCATCTGTGGTCTGGAGAAATAGGCCTGTGGCCTACCGGTAAGTTCTGGAAAGGCGTGGATCAGATGGATTTGCAAAGGCCTTTCGAACAGGCCGGGAGTCACCAACCTCCGCGCCGCCGCGACGCTGTGCGGCGAGCCGTCGCTCGGGAGGGCCACGATTGTCATGATTGGGGAATAGCAGGCCGCTGTGGCCGTGAGTAAGGCGCCAATATCGGTTGGACGCGCGATATGAGGAGCAGTTCGCTACCCCTGCCACGACACAGCTATCTATAAGACCTTATCGCTGCCTCAAGCCTCTCCTCATACCGAATCCGCTGCTCGATTTCTGCCAGTGCAGCCTTGCCTTTGGTGTAAATGTCGGCCTCGGGATCTATCGAGTTCAGCGCTCATGCCGGACGATCGATCTGCGGCACCTGACTTCGGGCCTGCGGCGTGCGGACCGCCGTCTCGGGCTCTGCTGCACATCCGGATAGAAGAATTGTGATCTACTGCGCACAACAGATCGCCTGTATCCAGAGCATACGGGAGTCAGTCTGCCTCGGGAGGCTCATTGTTCTCTCCGACGCTTGATCGTGTCGGTTAGCAAATCGTCGAGCTTGTCGCATGCGCTGGCGGAATCCGCCACCAACGGCCGGCGCGACTGATCGTTCGCCCATTTTTGCGCCAACTCGGCTTGCTTCCTGGCAAGGGCCAGATCGTCTTGCGCCGTGGCGAGCGCCGCTTCCACCTGGCCTACCCGTTCGGTCAGGGTTGCTTTCAAGTCCTGGCCCGCCTTCTTTTCGAGCGAGCGGCTCTCCGGCACGACCGGAATCGCGCCTCGTTGACGTCCAGCTTTTGGCCATACGCTCTGAGCGTATCCGTCGTATCGGTGAGTACAGGGCCATACCAAGCATGGCCCCCCCCTATCCCCAAGGCTAGTCCGAAAACGCCAGCTCCGATGCAACGCCATCGATTTGCGGTGCGCGGATCCATGATGTGCTTGGTCCCATAACATAAGGTTTCGACGTGTCCTGCCGTATTCGCCAGCCAGTTCTGCTCGAATCGCTCCCATTGAAAGCGCAGGCGTTCACCTCGTCAATCTGGCATGCTGATCCAAGAGCAAGGCCGTGTTGACCAGCGCGATATGGGACAGCGCCTGCGGGAAGTTTCCGGCCATGCGGCACATGAGCGGATCATATTCTTCGGCGAGCAGACCGACATCATTGCGCAGCAAAAGGAGGCGCTCGAACAAGTTTCGGGCGTCGTTCCAGCGGCCCGCCAGCGCATTGGCGTCGGCTAGCCAGAAGCTGCAGGCCAGAAAGGTTTTTTCCTGGCCTGGCAGTCTATCCGGTGCTCACGGGGGTGGTCTTCATGCTCGGGCGCTTCTGGAAGGTCAAAGGCCCCGGGTGGATGGCGAGCGAACCAAGCCTTGATCGACGCCGTCTTGTGCGTGCCGTAGTTGTCCATGACGAGATGCACATCGAGCTTGGGTGGCACGTTGGCTTCGATCGTGCGTAGAAACTGCAGGAACTCACTGCTGCGATGTCTGCGATGCAATTCACCGATAACTTTTCCTGTGGCGATGTCCAGCGCGGCGAACAACGTTGTTGTGCCATGGCGCATGTAGTCATGCGTGCGTCGCTCGGGGATGCCTGGCGCCATCGGCAAAATCGGCTGCGTGCGGTCCAGCGGTTGGGTCGAGGACTGGCGCGCCGACATTAGGCTCCGGGGGGTGGATCCACGGCTTTCGCCGTAGCCCTCAGTCCGGCTGCCATCGTCACGTTTCCAGCCCCCGCCACTTCGATCGGAGCATGCGGGTTTCCCGCACTCCGCTCCCCTGCGTGCTTCGCGGCAAGGATTATGGGACCTATCTGCCGGCAGACGCTTTCGGCGTGTAGTACCTGACGCGGTAGTCGTTGAACAACCCCAGCGTGTCATACAGCCATCGCGTACTCCACCTCTGCCAGCCAAAACCCTGTCGCTTTCCGGGCACGCTGCCCATTTCGAGGCCTCATCCGCGTTCACTTGCGTTACGGCCCGCTGACTCGCACCTTCCCTTGCCAAAGGCTTGTCGATAGGCTTCAGATCATCGCTTTCGCTCCTCTCTGCTATCCGAGCTACGGGGTTCTGACTCTTGCCCCGGCAGGTCTGTCTCCTGCTGAACACGCCAGCCTTCGCTGGACGCACCCTGAATCTGGCTCTTCTCGTCAACGCACAACACCGTGGCCTTGAGCGGTGGGTCGAGGTACAACCCCACGATATCTCGCACCTTCTCCACGAACAATGGGTCGCTGGACAGCTTGAAGGTCTCCTGTCTATGCGGCTGCAGCCCAAAGGCGCGCCAGATACGCGTCACGGTCGACTGCGACAGATCTGCCGCGCGAGCCATGCTGCGCGTGCTCCAGTGAGTAGCCCCGGCTGGCACGGATTCGAGCGTCTTGGCAATAATCGCATCGACCTGTGTGTCAGCGATGGTCCTCGGCGCCCCTGGGCGCGGAGCATCCAGCAGCCCATCCAGGCGATCCGCGACGAATCGCGAGCGCCACTTGGAAACCGTATGCACGTCGACACGCTGCTTTGCGGCAACGGTCTTGTTGTCCAGGCCTTCAGCACTGGCCAGCACGATGCGCGCGCGCAAAGCCAACGCCTGTGCCGTCTTGCGCCGCATCGTCAGCGCCTTGAGCTGCTCGCGTTCAGCCTCACTCAAGATTAGTTCCGCCTTTGGTCTTCCCCTCATCGCTACCTCGCCCCGTGCGTGCCTTCAATGCAGAGTACAACGCGAGCCAAATAATGCAATGAATTTCAGACTCAGGACACTGGAGGTACCGCCGCAAGACGTCATTTCGCGCGACAACGGTTGCTCGAGGCTGCGCAGATGCTTGCCAAAGCCCCTGAAGCGATGCAGCTGCGCTATCTGCAGACGCTCACGCAGATCACTGGGGAGAAAAGCTCGACCATCGTCTTTCCGCTGCCGGTCGATATGCGATGAAATTCAGTTGCTATTTGGTGCATGGACAAAGCACCTGAATGGAGTGGCTTTGCTGAACTGGGTCCAAAATATGAATCAGCACTATTTGACATGCTTAGCGGCAACGGCCCTCGCGCTGATGCTGGCGGGTTGTCCGACCAAACGCCAGGAGAATGCTTGCGTCGCAAACGGGCAAGTTTGCTGTGTGGTGGATACCGGTCCCGCACAATGTGTGTACTAGATGGCAATACTTGCTTGGCGAAGCGGCCCGCCGGCGCGACCACACCTTATCCGCTGCCGCATACCGAAACCGCTGTCGATCTGTGCACCGGCGGCTAAGTCAGCCTGCGCCGGCGGACCGTGAAATCGTGTCGATTCCAGAATAGACCGGACGCAATAAGGTTCGTGTCTAGTGCGAGCCCGGGCAGTCTTTCATGTAAAATCGCCACAGGGTGTCAGCACTGCACATTGCAGTGAGACAGGTTGACGCGTTGGTCGGGCCGCCAACGCGAATCCTCTATGACCGTGGACCGTCCCCCATCCCAACAGGAGTTGCCGCGCGCGCAGGCCTTGGCTGAAAAGGCCTTCTCGGCGCTTGAGCACTTCATTCATATCGAAGCTGTAAGCGGCATTGTGCTGCTGGCCGCCGCCGGGATCGCGCTGCTCTGGGCGAATTCGCCAATAGCCGACAGTTACCACGCGCTCTGGCATGCCCCGCTGTCGGTGGGAATTGGTCCCTATTTGGTGTCGCAGTCGCTGCATTTCTGGGTCAACGACGCGCTCATGACCATCTTTTTTCTCGTGGTGGGGATGGAGATTCGGCGCGAGATTCATGAAGGCGCGCTGGCGAACTTGCGACTAGCAGCCTTACCTATGGCGGCAGCGCTCGGCGGCGTGATCGCCCCGGCATTGCTGTATCTTGCGATGATCCCAGAGATGCCCGAGCGGCGGGGATGGGCGATACCGACCGCGACCGATATTGCATTTGCCGTCGGCGTGCTGGCACTGCTTGGCAAAGCGATACCCGGCAATGTTCGTGTGTTCCTGCTTGCGTTGGCAATTATCGACGACATCGTCGCCGTGATGATCATAGCGGTTGCCTTTTCCGCCGGGCTGGACTATTGGGGGTTACTGGTTGCCGGCGCAGGTATTCTGATGGTTCTCGGGCTGCAATGGATCGGTGTGGGGACCGCCTACGCTTACGTCATCCCTGGAGCCATTCTGTGGTGGGGCATGTTGAAAACTGGTGCGCACCCCACCCTCGCTGGGGTTGTGCTCGGTATGATGACCCCGGTGCTTCGTACGCGGGAGAGGCCCCTGGACGCCCTCACCCAAGCGCTTAATGATCTTCGTGCACGCGCGCGCGGTCCGGCGCCGCAGGCCGAGCATCTCGCAGCACCACTTAAGCAACTTCGTCAAGCGCAGCGCGAGGTGCTGCCGCCTGTGACGCGCGTGCAAATGGCGCTCCACCCTTGGGTTGCGTATCTCATCATGCCGCTCTTTGCGTTGGCAAACGCGGGAGTCAGCCTCAATGGCGTTGATCTCGGGATGGGAAGCGCGCAAGGTGTGCTGCTCGGTGTAGCGGTCGCACTGATTGTCGGCAAGCCTCTGGGCATTGTGTCGGTCAGTTGGTGTGCAGTGCGCCTGGGCTGGTGCAAGCTGCCGCCGGGCGTGACATGGGGCGGCGTCTGCTTGATTGGACTGTTGGCGGGGATCGGTTTCACGATGTCCATTTTCATTGCCACACTTGCGTTTGCGGATGCCAACCTCCTTGGCGCCGCTAAGCTAGGTGTGCTCTTGGCATCCGCCCTGGCCGCCGTCAGTGGGCTTACCTGGGGCTTCATCTATGCAAGGCGCCTGAAGCCGGAGACCGAAGAACGTGCCGGCGAATCTGGTGCGACGACCGCAGATTGATTTTTGCACAACGCTGGCGTGTTGGCATAAATGCCGCCCTGCTTCGTAGAGGTGCAGTAGGCGCGCGAAACGACGCGGGGATCAGACATTTACATGCCGCGGTAGAGGCGCCCAGTCGATTGCCGATCCGAGTTCAGCGGAATGGAGGAGACGTTATGGATGGCAGCTTGAAGATCGGCTTGACGGTTTTGGCACTGGTCGCGGGTGTCATCTACACGACAGCGCGAGTGATGGGTATGGGCGCCGCGGATGTCTTGATGTCCTTGGTGCAGCATGGCACCGAGTTCCTGCATCGTCTTTTCTATCCGTGATCACTTAAGCTTGGTGGCTGTTTTTCGGTCTTGGCGCAGAGTGGTGGATTTCGGGCCGCCACGTATCCTGCGAGCAAAAGCGCGATGTTGGGCTTTTCCTTCGATCTGGTTCTCGGTGTCCCTACTTATCCGTTGGGAGGGTGCTCCATAATCCGGTTCTGGCGGTCGCACGTGACAGGAGGCGGAGACACCCCATGCGAAGACTGCGCCAATGGCTACCCAGCGCCGAGGCCATACGGAGGGAGTAACCGATGGCTGCGTTGGCTTGGTCCAGCGCTGCATCACCCAAGACTGTGGCACATGAGCCGGCGAGGACTGGCGCTCGAATTCTTTTTCGGCCTGCTGATCCCGCTGGCGCAGATTCCACTGAGCGCAGCCGCTGCGGTGGCGCTGCGCGCCAACGTACCCGCCGCAGTCGCCAGCCCCCTGGTGACCAATCCGATGACCCTCGGTCCGATTTACCTGCGCGAACGGGGGCCATTCGCTTGAGGTGCGTGGTCGCGGTGGCCCCACCCAACGCTTGTGCGGCGTCGGCCGACACATGAACGTGCGATAGGCAAGCGCGTCCTCGGTGGTCAGCGACGACAGAGGAAGCTCGCGCTCGACGATCGCCCACAAGATCAGCCGCTCGGCTTCCTTGCGATAGGCCCGTTGAGTCGCCGGCGACTCGTGCAAAGCCAGCCAGGTCTGTACGGCCTCGTAGTCGTTCGACGCGCCGAAGGTGCAGGTCTGACGCGGAGCGCGGAAGGTCCCGGACGAGCCGTCGACCTCGTGAGGCAGGCACAGGTGCTCCCATGGCACGATCACCCCGCGATCCGCCACGGCGATCAGCGCTCGGGCGCGTTTGGTGAGTTGCGGGTGCCGGCTGGCAGGACACCATGGCAGCTGCAGACATCGCACTCGGGGAAGCCACTCGCATCCAAACGTGGCGTGCGGGACAATCTGAGTGCTCACCAGCTGTTGGTACCCAGGACAGAGCTGCGGAAAGCGCACGCCGAACTAGATGATTTTCTCTCAGATGTCCCGAGTGCGCCAAGCATGACTTCCGACTTTGGCGCACCATTTTGGTTTTCCATCGCCCACGCCTCATCCCACCTCTGTGGCCTGTCGCACAGAACGGAGCAACGAACGTCTGCCACGCTAGCGATAAAGAAATGGGGCGCGGACGGATCAAAGTCGCTGACGTGGTGCCGTATCCATGTCAGCGACGGCCCGATTTCGGTAAATGCGGGAGAGAGTACCGTGGGTAACAATATCAAGTTTGGCTTGTGTGTGCTGGCCCTGCTGTGCGGTGTGATCTACATCGAAGCTGGCGCGATGAACCTGAGCACGATGGACACTGTACGGCAACTAGGCGCGGACCTTCTGCATCGACTGTTCTATTGATAGCCAATTTGTCTCAATTGTTGAGAATCGCCCTGTTAGAGCGAGAGATGCGCGCAAGCATAGTGAATCCGCGGGGCGCTTGGCCGCAGCTGCACGGAGTCGCGCGAATTTGAATGTCTGCGAGTGACAATTCCGCTCGTGCTGTAGTACAGACGCTGACGAAGCAGGACAGTCTGGCTAGCTGCGCCAAGCACGCGCTCGAGCAGCTGCACGCGCATAAAAGCTACGATTTTTATTACTTCAATTACTTCCTTCCAGGTATATGTTCAGGCTTTATCCCGTCATGCCCCTGTGACCCACCTGAGGGCGCCGGAACGTGTTGTACACCACAGAGCCTCGCCGGCCATCATGGTGCAGGGCCCCGGGGCCTGCGTTCGACGCCGAACAGATGCCGCGCCCGGGCAGCGGTGCGTTCCTGGGACCGCATCGACCATGCCGAGGAGACAGGATGGACCAGAGCCAATCCGGAAAGCCAGCCGGGCCAATGCGGATCACCCTGCTCATCACCTGCCTGCAGATGGGGGGCGCGGAACAGCAGGTGGCCGCGCTCGCGCGCCAGTACCTGTCGCTGGGACACGCGGTCTCAGTGATCAGCCTGATGCCGGGCTGCGAGGTGAAGCTTCCAGAAGGCGTCGAGACCCTGATGCTGGCGATACGCAAGACCCCGCTGGCATTGCTGGCCACCCTCATGCAAATCCGGCGGTTCGTGCTGCGGTGGCGCCCCGACGTCATCCATGCCCACATGGTTCACGCCAACCTGGTCGCGCGACTGCTGACACGCGTGTGCCCGGTCCCCGCCACGATCTGCACGGCGCACAACTATTGGGAGGGCGGCACCTTGCGCATGCTGGCGTACCGCCTCACCGACCGCTGGGCCGATCTCACCACCCAGGTCAGCGACGAAGGCCGGCAGCGCATGATCGCAGTGCGAGCGGCCCCCGAGGCGCGCATCATCTACGTGCCCAACGGCTTCGATACGACCCGCTACCGGCCCAGTGCTGAACAGCGCGCCGCCACCCGTGCCGAGCTCGGCCTGGGCCCGGGCGACCGGTTCGTCCTCAACGTGGGCCGGCTGGTTCCGGACAAGGCGCAGACCGACCTCATCGATGCCTTCGCGCAGGCGTGCCCCGGGGCAAACACGGTGCTGATGATCGCTGGCGACGGGCCGCTGCGCGATGCCCTGGCGCAGCGCATCGCACAGCACGGGCTGAGCGGGCGCGTACGTCTGCTGGGCCAGCGGGCGGACGTGCCGGCGCTGCTGAATGCGGCGGATCTGTTCGTGCTGTCGTCCCTGATCGAAGGGATGCCGCTGGTCGTGGGCGAAGCGTTGGCGTGCGGATGCCCGGTGGTCGCCACGGATGCCTCGGGCGTCCCGGCCATGCTCGGCACCATCGGCACCCTGGTCCCTCGTGGCGATACCGCGGCATTGGCGCGCGCCATTCGCGACGCGGTCGCGCACGGGCGCGGTGAGCCTGTCGACGAAGCGGCGCGGCACCAGCATATCGCGGCGGCATTCAACATCGAGGTCATTGCCCGCGAGTGGCTGCGCCTGTATGCAAGGCTCGCCAGCGCCGGCGCGGCGCCACACGTGGAGGCCACCGATGCGGCCGCGCGCTACCAGTAGCCCGGGCCGGCACCAGGACGCCGACGCGACGGCGGCGCCGGCGATCTGCTTCCTGACCGGCACGCTGAACGTATTCGGCGGGGCCGAGCGCATGGCCGCCACGGTGGCGAACGAACTGACACACAAGCCCTCAGCCGTGCGGCGGTGGTGCCCGTCATGCCATGCCGATTCCGTTTGTGGTTGTGTCTCCGGATATGCCGGACAGCAGGCGTTCCCAGCGCGTGCCGATTGGGGTCATCGTACTTTTGGTGCGAAATCTGGCGCTAGCAAGCCGGAATGCCGCCTGCGGCAAGGCTTTCCCGGTTACTCCTCCCTGCATACCAGCCGACCTTCCAAGTCCCTGATTGCAAACGGTTTGAAGGACGGAACCGCCAGATTTCGCACCAAAAGTACGATGACCCCGGCTACGCCGGATAATGGTGGGCAGGTGCTGGACTGAGAACCGCTGGCGCCAGCGCCAGCCGGTCCGAAGCCTGCCGGGCCGCGGAACACACCCCGTGCGTCGGCCAGCGCCGGCGCTGGCCTGTCAGCCATGCATGGCGGACAGGAACTGCTGCAGCTCGGGGGTACGCGGCTGGCTGAAGATCTGCTCCGGTGCGCCGGTCTCATGCACCTTGCCCTGATGCATGAAAACGATGCGGTCGCTGACCTTGCGCGCAAAGTTCATCTCGTGGGTGACCATGATCAGCGTCATGCCGCCGGCAGCGAGCGACTCGACCACGCTCAGCACCTCGCCCACGAGTTCCGGGTCCAGTGCCGATGTGATCTCGTCGCACAGCAGCACGGATGGGTCCATTGCCAGTGCGCGCGCAATCGCGACACGCTGCTGCTGCCCGCCGCTGAGTTGGTCGGGGTAGCTGTCGCACTTGTCGCCAAGGCCGACGCGCTGCAGCAAGGCCTGCGCGCGCCGGTGCGCTTCCGCCTTTGGCACACCCTTGACGAGCGTCGGCGCGAGCATCACGTTCTGGCAAGCAGTCAGATGCGGAAACAGGTTGAAATTCTGGAAGATCATGCCGACGCTCTGGCGCAGCTCGCGCATTGCCTTCGCGTCGCCGTGGCGCAGCGCCTGGCCATCGATGGACAACTTGCCTTGCTGAAAATGCTCGAGCCCGTTCAGGCAGCGCAGCAGCGTGCTCTTGCCGGACCCGCTGCGGCCGATGATGCAGACGACTTCGCGCCGGCCGATCCTGAGGTCGATGCCCTTGAGGACTTCATTGTCGCCGTACCGCTTGCGCAGCCCCTCGATGTCGACAAGGGCAAAATGCTCGGTGGTCGCGTGTAACGTGGACATGGATGGAAGGTTGGTTGGCTGGTGATGGGTCGGTGGGATGCGCGCCAGCTCAGCCGTGCGGCTGCAGCCGGCGTTCTAGCCTGCGGCTCCAGACCGACAGCGGAAAGCACAGGGCGAAGTACAGCAGCGCGACGCAGCTGTAGACCAGGAAAGGCTGGAAGGTCGCGTTCGAGATCATCTGCCCGGCCTTGGTCACCTCGACGAATCCGATGACGGAAGCCAGCGCCGTTCCCTTGATGACCTGTACCATGAACCCCACCGTCGGTGCCACCGCAATCCGCGCCGCCTGCGGCAGGATCACGTAGCGCAATTGCTCGCTCAGGTTCAGTGCAAGGCTGGCCGATGCTTCCCACTGCCCGCGCGGAATCGCGTCGACGCACCCGCGCCAGATTTCCGTCAGGTAAGCGCTGGCATAGAGCGTCAGGCACAATGCCGCGGCAAACAGCGCCGAGGTCTCGACACCGATCAGCGCCAGTCCGAAATAGGTCAGGAACAGCTGCATCAGCAGCGGCGTGCCCTGGAACAGCTGAACGTACAGGGCAATGCCGCGCCGGACTCCCGGCACGTCGGCGATGCGCGCGACCAGCAGCAGAAGGCCGACAATGCCGCCGCCGGCGAAAGCGATCAGCGACAGGCCGATCGTCCAGCGCAGCGCCAGCAGCAGGTTACGGAAGATGTCCCACAGGGAAAACTCGATCATGGCCGCCTCCTCTCAGCGGCCGAATACGAACCGCGGCCCGATCCAGTTCAGGGCCTGGCGCACCAGCACCGCCAGCGCAAGGTACGCCGCGGTAACGCCGATATACGACTCGAAGTTCCGGAAGGTGCGGCTCGCGATGAGGTTCGCGGCATAGGACACCTCCTCCGCCGAGATCTGGCTGCAGACCGACGAGCCCAGCATCACGATGATGACCTGCCCGACGAGCGCGGGCCAGACGCGCTTGAGCGCAGGTGGCAGCACCACGCGCGTGAAGATCTGCCAGCGGTCGAGCGCCAGGCTCTGTGCCGCCTCGATCTGGCCACGCGGTGTCGACACCAGGCCGGCGCGCACGATCTCGCAGGCATAGGCGCCCAGGTTCAGTGTCATCGACAGCACGCATGCCACCTCCGGCGCCAGCCGCACGCCGATCGACGGCAGGCCGAAGAAAACGAAGAACAGCTGGATGATGTAAGGCGTGTTGCGAATCACCTCGACGTAGCCGCCGACGATGGCGCGGATCCACCCTGGCGCGTGCAAGCGTGCCCAGGCGCAACCGATACCAAGCAAGGTACCGGCGGCCGCCGAGAACGCCGTCAGCAGAACAGTCAACCAGATGCCTTGCAGCAGGAACGGCCACTGGGAAAGGACGGGCCAGAAATCGAAGGAAATCATGCGAAACAGCCTGACGAAACCGATGGAAGGACCCGCGGCAGCGCATGCCGCCGCGGACTGGTGCCTGACCGGGGGTTACTCCGGCAGCTCGCCCGTGCCGCGGCCGAGCCAGCGCTGCGCGTAGGCGCCCAGCGTGCCGTCGGCCTTGGCCTGGCGCAGGATGTGGTTGACCTTGCCCAGCAGCGCGGTATCGCCCTTGCGCACGCCGATGAAGTTCGGTGAGTCCTTCAGCAGCAGCTTGTACTCGGCATCCACCTTCGGGTACTTCTGGATCGCTGCGGCGGCCACCGCGGCCCCGGTGGCGACCAGTTGGGTCTGCTGCGACACGAACGCGGCCACCGTGGAGTTGTCATCCTCGAACCGCTGGATCTTTAGCGTAGGCGGCGCGACCTGCTGCAGCACGTCGTCCTGGATGGTGCCGCGCGTCACGGCAATGGTCTTGCCGCCGAGGTCGGCAAAGCTCTTGATGCTCAGGCTCTTCGGACCGAACACGGCCTGGTAGAACGGTGCATAGGCGATCGTGAAGTCGATCACCTTGGCGCGCTCGGCGTTCTTGCCCAGCGCGGACACGATCAGGTCGATCTTCCGGGTCTGCAGGTACGGAATGCGGTTGGGCGTGCTAACCGGCACCAGCTCCGCCTTGACGCCCATCTTGTCGGCAATCATCTGCGCGACCGCCACATCGAGGCCCTGCGGCTTCAGGTCCGGGCCCATGAATCCGTACGGTGCAAAGTCGACCGGGATGCCGATCGCGATCGATTTCTTCGCCATCACCGCATTAAGGGAATCGTCAGCCCTGGCCGGCGCCATGGCGAACATGGCGGCCGTCGCGAGGATGGTGGCAACGGCGGTGAACTGTCTGCGTCTCATAAAACACCTTTATCTTCAGTCAGGTCGGGAAGCCGGGCAAACTGCAAGATGCATGCCACGCCCTCCCGGGATGCCACGAACGCCTGCCTTAAGAACAGGAATTCCTTTCAAATCAACCCATTACGCGACCTGAACTCGCTTACGGGATGGGCTGGCATCGTGCTTGCTTAGGCGAGCAGCCATCATGAAATTTTGGTTCCACAAGTGCAACAATGAGAAACCATGGTTTCATAATTGTGCGAGACGGCGCCAAACTGGTGCAGCGCCATGAAACCCTGGCCATTGCCATCCATCATTCAGACATGACCGCATACGACACGCTTGAAGCGCAGATCACCCAGCGCTACAACGAGTTCTCCGGCGCAGACAAGAAGCTGGCCGACGTGCTGCTCACGCGCAAATCCGAACTGCTCGGATACTCGGCGACCGAACTCGCGGCGCTTGCCAGCGTATCCAAGGCGAGTGCGGCGCGATTTTTCCGGCGGCTCGGCTATGCCGACTTCGGTGCCTTCCGGCAGGAACTGCGAGATCAGCGCGCAAGCCAGTCGCCGCTGGCCAAGATGGACCGCGCCGAGCCCTTGCGCGGCGCGCGCGCGGGAGCGGCTGTGCCGGCACTGGCCGGGCTGCAGGCGCATGTGCAGCACGACGCCAGCCGGCTCACCGGCCTGCTCGGACAAGTCAGCGAACGCGCGCTCGACACCACGCTGCATGAATTGGCCGAGGCACGCCGTGTCTGGGTCGTCGGCTACCGCAACGGCTTCATGCTGGCCTTCTATGCCAATGCCTTGCTGTCCCAGGTACGCCCCGAGGTCTATTTGCTCAACGACCAGGCCGGCAAGGATGCCGAGCTGATCGCGGAAATCGACCGAAAGGACGTACTGCTCGCGGTCGACTTCCGGCGCCGTGCCCGTCGGCTGGTGCCCATCGTCGCGCTGGCCGCGGAAGCGGGCGCCAAGGTGATCCTGCTCAGCGACACGCCGGTATCCGCGCTGTCGACCCGCGCCACCGCCGTATTGCGCTGCTCGCACCACGGCGACCAGGTGTTCGACTCGTATGTCGTCGCGGTCAGCCTCGTCAACTATCTCGCGACCACGATGGCCGAACGCGCACGCACCCCATCACGGGCACGGATGGCGCGGATCGAGCGGGCGCATGAGCGGCTCGACGATCTCGACCTGGAGTCATAGGCCTCGCACATGCCCGCACCGTCGTACCCTGTTCCACGACCCATTCCCGCAAGCATCGGAAGTTCCATGTCTACGCTACCGCAACTCAAGCTCGATCTCTTCGTCAATCCCGCGCGCTCGCGCAGCGAACCCTATGGAAGCGCACGCGATGCCATTCTCGGGGCAACCGCGCTGGCCGCCGCGCAACGTGCCATCAGCGCCTGGGACGGCTACCGGCCCACGCCACTGCACGCGCTGCCGGCGCTGGCCGCAACGCTGGGCGTCGGCGCGATTCACTACAAGGATGAGGGCACGCGCTTCGGGCTGGGCAGCTTCAAGGCGCTGGGCGGCGCCTATGCCGTGGGCCGGCTGCTCGCTCGCGAGATCAGCCGGCGGGTCGGCCGCGACCTGAGCCCGGCCGACCTTGGGGCGCCCGAACTGCGCGGGCTGTGCGCCGGCTATACGGTCACCTGTGCCACGGACGGCAATCACGGGCGCTCGGTCGCATGGGGCGCCCGCCAGTTTGGCGCGCGCTGCGTGATCTACATTCACGCTACCGTCAGCGAGGGACGCGAGGCGGCGATCGAGCAGTTCGGCGCCACCGTGGTGCGCACGACCGGCAACTACGACCAGGCAGTCCGGCAAGCGGACCGCGATGCCAGCGAGAACGGCTGGCATGTGATCTCCGACACGTCGTATCCGGGCTACATGGACGTCCCGCGCGATGTCATGCAGGGCTATCAGGTCATGGTCGACGAGGCGGTGGGCGCACTGCCCGAGTGGCCGACGCACGTCTTTGTCCAGGCCGGCGTGGGCGGCTTCGCCGCCGCAGTCTGCGCCTATTTCTGGGAACGCGACATGGCCCATCGCCCGGTGTTCGTGGTCGTCGAGCCGCAGGCGGCCGATTGCCTGTACCGCAGCGCGCGCGCCGGCCGAGTGACGGCGGTGACCGGCGAACTCGATACGCTGATGGCGGGCCTTGCCTGCGGGGAGGTTTCGCTCCTGGCGTGGGAGGTGCTGGCCGAAGGCGCCGACGCGTTCTGCACCATCGACGACACGGCCGCTGTCGCAACGATGCGCCTGCTCGCCACGCCGGGCGGCGGCGATCCCGCCATCGTCGCCGGCGAGTCTGCCGTCGCGGGCCTGGCCGCCGCGATCGCGGCGATGCAGGATCCGCAGGCGCGTACGGCGCTCGGCCTGGGCGCCGACAGCCGCCTGCTGTTCATCGGCAGCGAGGCGGACACCGATGCGGCACTCTACGCGAGACTGGTAGGACGCACCGCGGACGCCGTGCGCAACGGAGTACCGGCATGATGGCCAGCACCCGCGCCGACACCCGCCCGGGCCCGGTGCCGGGCAACGACGAGTTTCCGAAAATCGACGGCGCGCGGCTGCTGCACCGGCTCGACGCGCTGAACGCGCACGGCGGCATCGACGGCGGCGGCGTCTGCCGGCTCGCGCTCACCGACGCCGACCGGGCCGGCCGCGACTGGACCGTCGCCCAGATGCGCGCGCTCGGCATGGCTGTCACCATCGATGCGATCGGCAACGGCATCGGACTCTATGCCGGCCGGGAAGACCTGCCGCCGGTCATGGTGGGCTCGCACATTGACACGGTCCGCACCGGCGGCCGCTACGACGGCAACTATGGTGTCATGGCCGGACTGGAGGTGGTCGCCACGCTGCGCGATGCCGGCGTGCGGCTGCGCCGGCCAGTGGCAGTCGCCTTTTTCACCAACGAGGAAGGCGCACGGTTCCAGCCGGACATGATGGGCTCGCTGGTCTATGTGGGCGGCATGCCGGTCGACGAGGCGCTCGCCGCTGGCGGGATCGACGGCAGCACCGTCGGCGTGGAGCTGGAGCGCATCGGCTATCGCGGCCAGGCGCCGGTCGGCCTGCCCGAGGTCGACAGCTTCATCGAACTTCATATCGAACAGGGTCCGGCGCTGGACCGCGCGGGCATGCAGATCGGCGTGGTGGAAGGCGTGCAGGGCATTAGCTGGACCGAGTTCGTGCTGGAAGGCGTCTCCAACCATGCCGGCACCACGCCCATGGCGCTGCGGCACGACGCCGGCTACTGCGCTGCGCGCATCGCCACCTTCGTGCACGATCTGGCGCTGCGATACGGCGGTCGTCAGCTCGGCACGGTCGGCGCCATCCGCTTCGAGCCGAACCTCGTCAACGTGATTCCGAGCCGCGCCACGTTTACCGTCGACCTGCGCAACACCGACAGTGCCGCACTCGCACGGGCGGAGGCCGAGGTGCTCGACTTCGCACGGCTGACATGCACTGCGCAGGGTGTCTCGCTGCGCCATCGCTCGCTGGCGCGCTTCGAGCCGGTAGCATTCGATCCCCGGGTGATCGGCCTCGTGCAGCAGCACAGCGACGCACTCGGCCTGTCAAGCCTGCGCATGCCCAGCGGCGCGGGCCACGATGCCCAGATGCTGGCGCGCGTCTGCCCGGCCGGCATGATCTTCGTTCCCAGCGTGGGCGGACTGAGCCACAACGTGCGCGAGTTTACCGAGCCGGATGACCTGATGCGGGGCGCGCAACTGCTGATGCGCGTCGTCGTCAGCCTCGCCAACCGCCCCTGAACATGGCGGCGGCCCTCTGGCAAGAGATTCCCCCCTACCCCCTTCGTCCCCGAAATTCCAGGAGTCAATCGTGTCCCGATTCGTACATGTCGCCCTTGGCCAGCTTGGCCCGATCACCCGTGCCGATACGCGCGTGCAGGTGGTTGCCCGGCTATGCGAGATGATGCGCGAAGCCCATGCCTGCGGCGCGCACCTGATCGTCTATCCCGAACTGGCACTGACCACGTTCTTCCCCCGCTGGTACATGGAAAGCGAGGACGAGATCAACAGCTTCTTCGAACGCGAGATGCCCGGCGCCGATACGATGCCGCTGTTCGAGCTGTCACGCCGGCTCGGCGTCGGCTTCTACCTCGGCTATGCGGAGCTGGCCAGCGAGAACGGCCGCGACGTTCGCTACAACACGTCGATCCTGGTCGACCGCACCGGCACCATCGTCGGCAAGTACCGCAAAGTCCATCTGCCGGGGCACCGCGAACACGAACCGTGGCGCCGCTTCCAGCATCTGGAGAAACGCTATTTCACGCCCGGCGACCGGTTCGGCGTTACCGAGGTTTTCGGCGGCAAGATCGGCATGGCGATCTGCAACGACCGGCGCTGGGCGGAAACGTACCGCGTCATGGGCCTGCAAGGCGTTGAGATGGTGCTCATCGGCTACAACACACCGGTCCACAACGCACCCGCGCCGGCGCATGATGACCTGTCACTGTTCCACAACCAGCTCTCGATGCAGGCCGGTGCTTATCAGAACGGCACCTGGGTGGTCGGCGTAGCCAAGGCCGGCGTGGAGGAAGGTGTGGACAGCATCGGCGGCAGTTGCATCATCGCGCCATCCGGTGAAGTGGTCGCCAGTTGCTTCACCAAGGGCGATGAGGTGGCCATCGCCCGCTGCGACCTCGACTTCTGCGCGCTATACAAGCAGACCACCTTCAATTTCGACCTGCACCGGCAGCCTCACGCCTACGGCATGATCGTCGAGCGCAAGGGCGAGGCGCTGCGCGCGGATGGGTCACCGCTCGTTGCCCTGAAGCAGGCAAGCTGAACGGCAGCTGTCGGCCCGGAGGCGCTGGTAGGGCCAGCCTCCTCTGGGAACTGCATCTGCCCCCATCAGGCCACAGCCTCCGTCCTGAACACCGCCATCGCCCGCTGCATATGCTGCGCCTGTTCCTGCAGCGACTGCGCCGCGGCGGCCGCCTCCTCCACCAGCGCGGCGTTCTGCTGCGTGACCTGGTCCATCTGCGCGATCGCCTGGTTGACCTGGCCGACGCCGGCGCTCTGCTCGCGCGAGGCGTGGCTGATCTCATCCATCATCACGGTCACGCTGCGGATCGCTGAGACGGTGCTTTCCATGGTGGCGGCCGCGTCCAGCGCCAGCGTGTTGCCGGCAGCCACGCGCTGCGCCGACTGGGAGATCAGCAGCCGGATTTCCTTGGCCGAACTGGCCGCGCGCTGGGCAAGCCCGCGTACCTCGGTCGCCACCACGGCAAAGCCGCGCCCGGCCTTGCCCGCACGCGCTGCTTCCACTGCCGCGTTGAGCGCCAGGGTATTCGTCTGGAACGCGATGCCGTCGATCACCGCAATGATGTCGACTATGCGACGGGAATCGGCCTCGATCTCCTCCATGGTCTGCCGCATACGGCTCACCGCTTCACCGCCCGCCAGTGCAACGCCCGATGCCTCGCGCGCCAGTTCACTGGCCTGCTCCGCGCCGCCGGCGTTCTGCTGCACGGTGGCAGTCAGTTGTTCCATGCTGGCGGCAGTCTGCTCCAGCGACGAGGCCTGCTCCTCTGTACGCTGCGACAGGTCGATATTGCCCTGTGCAATATCCCCGGCCGCCGCCAGCACATTGTGCGCACCCGCCTTGGTATCGCCGATCAGCGCGCGCCAGCGTTCCACCAGCGACAGCAGGTGCCGCTTGACCTCGCTGAATTCGTCGCGCCCGTGCACCGATACGTGCACGCTGAGGTCGCCTGCGTTGATGCGCTCGACCATACTGGCCACCTCGTGCACGTCGTCGCGCATACCGCGGCTGAAGCCTGCGAACAGGTAGAACGCGATCGCCAGCGCGCCTAGCGCCACGCCTGCCACCATTGCAAAGCAGCCGTTGCTGCGCGGCAATTCGCTCAGCCAGCATGGTGCTGACGATGGCCGAGAGCGCCTTGTTGGTGACGAGTACGCCATTGATCGCTGCGCTCGCTTCGTCGAAGTACGCCTTGGCCTCGATATCTATACCGCTCGCTCCCAGCGTCCGCACCTTGAGCGTGCGGTAGAAGTTGTCCATCGCCGTCAGCCTCGCCAACGCCGCATCGATCTGCGCCCGCAGGGCCGGCGCTTATGTTGCGCACGCGTGTGATGTCGTGGCGTACCGCGTCCAGGCCATCGCGGATCGGCGAGTCCAGCGCGCTGCGCATCGTCAAGTCCAAGAAGCAACTGCGCGCTGATCAGCCAGTGGTTCAATGCGAGGAGTTCCACCTCCGCACCTTGTGGCAGGCGCAACAACGCCACCGTGCGGTGGACCTCGGTGGTAAAGAGGGGATTCAGGCGTTCCGCCAGATCCTTGTTGCGAAGCAGTTCGCCCAGCGCCGTGTCCTGCGGGATCCGTCCCTGCAGTGCGCCCAGGCCGGGCACGGGCCCGGGATTGGCTGATTCGAACTCTTCACGTTCGTACAGGCCTCCACGTCGCTTGCCGGAGGTCTTCAGGGTCTGCAGATATGCTCCCCTGCCTGCCGCACGCGCAGGGACAGGCGATGCCGGTGGAATGACAGGTCGGCCGTATCGAAATATGTGCTCACCAGCTTGTCTTCGTGTGGCTGCTCCACGCAGTAGGAGGCAAACAGCGGCAGGTCGATCAGCCGGTCGACCTCGTCCTGCAGCAGTTCCAGCTTGAGTTCGCGTTCCATCTATCCGAACTTTGCTGAGTTCTCGAACTCAGCGAACACGCGCGCCTGGACTGATTCCATGAGGGCCAGGACCTGGGCATCTGCCGGGAGGGTGGCGTCTTTCGGCTTCGCGCCAAGCGGATAGAAGACAAAAAGCGTGTCGAACCTGCCTGCCGACTCTTTCTTCAGGTTCCGGTTGAGCGCTTCCAGGTACCGCTTCTTGACGGTCTTGGACACAGGGTTCGTGGCTCTCTGTTGTTGTCAACAATGACACGCGTGCCGATCGTGCCCAGCGTGGCTGCTATCGTTGCTCGGAACGCCGCATAGCGGGCCATTGTGCTGGCTACTGCAGGTTGATTGTCCTTCATGCTGCCCCGCACAACTTGCGGCGCGGCCGGGATGCGGCTTCTCCTGCGACTGAGGGCAGCGGCCTTCAATTCGGCGCTTGCGAAGGCATCTTCCTCCAACGGAACCGCCCGTCCGGCCCGAAATATTGTTTGGACTGGCCCGGTCACCGTATGGTGTCGGACGAGTACCAAAGCCTTCGGCTTCATGGCCATCTTGCCACCTTTTCTGAACATAACATGATCGCGGTAGCTTTGAGCATGCGCGACTTCGGAGCCTTTTCCGTAGAAGGCTGCGTAGTCGCAGACGGTCACTTACGGCATCGGAAAGATTTATGCTTGGCGATGTCGCCAGCCAAAATTGAGGGGGTGCTTCATGACGCAGCGAGCACGTGATCTCTATCAGAGTTCCAATGGCGACCGATGGTCGCTGGTTCACGACCTGGACTCAGGGCGAGTTTTCATCCGGCATGAGTCCAACATGCCATCGGGCGGCCAGACATCCGAAATAGCGTTGGCGATTTCCTCGTGCGCGATGCGCACGGACCAGAACATGCCGAGCTGTTACGGCTTATCGGAACGCTTGTCGAATCCGGATGACTTCGGGGATCGGCCGCCTGTGGAAGTGGACGCTGCCGTCTCCTCGCAGACGCTGTGCAAGTGCGACGCTCGCGGCATGGTGGTGCGGCGCACGGTATTCATCGCGCGCCCCTGCGTCATAAAGCCGGGCGGCGTCTGCCGTGCACGCTACCGCTTCTACGCAGACATGGGCGCGCAGGGGATACCGTGTCAAATAGTTATGATCTATCGGGGAAAGCAGCGCTGGTGACCGGCGGTGCAAAGGGGCTCGGCCGGGCGATCGTTGCACAACTGATCGACAGCGGCGCAAGCGTTCACGCTTGGGGATATCTTGCCGTTCCAGATGGACTCGTGAGGTCGTCGATGTCTCCGGTGCTGAGCAGGTGGCGTTGGTGCTGGCGCGACTGGTCGATGCGGGATTTCGCTTCGGCATCCTGATCAACGCTGCCCGCTACCTCGGCCCTGGGACGCTTTTTGTGGAGACTGCAGTTACCGAAATAGCGAGACTATTCGGCCTCGAGTCCCATCGTGCCGTGAGCGCCTTTAGGCACTTCGGTTGCAAGGCCACCCTTAGCTTCCGTTCGCGCTGTACCTGGCAAGGCCCAACAGGGGTTTCATTTGTTCTATTATTCGAGTATATTGGAAATATGGAAGAAAATGACGTCGTCCGCTCCCTTGCCGCGCTGGCGCATGGCCTGCGCCTTCAAGTCTTTCGGATGCTGGTGGTCGCCGGTCCCGAAGGTCTGACGCCAGGCGCCATCGCCGAGCAACTTGATGTGCCCGGCGCGACCTTGTCGTTTCACCTCAAGGAATTGATGCATGCCCAACTGGTGACCCAGCAGCGCGAGGGCCGCAACCTGATCTACCGCGCCGCGTTCGATCACATGGATGCGCTGCTGGGCTTCCTGACCGCCAACTGCTGCCAAGGGCAATCCTGCCTGGAAGCGAGCGCAACCTCCTGCCAATGCTGATGGAGAGTTCTATGAAGCGATTTCACGTTCACCTCCACGTCGACGACCTAGGAAAAAGCATCGCCTTTTATTCCAAGCTGTTTGCCGCTGAGCCCACGCGGGTCGAGGGCGACTATGCAAAATGGATGCTGGACGATCCACGCATCAACTTCGCGATCTCGACACGAGGCAACCAGGCAGGCGTCGATCATCTTGGCTTCCAAGTCGACGATGCCACCGAGCTGGCGGAACTGAAGGCGCGCGCCGAAGCCGCCGATCTGGCGCTGCTCGACGAAGGCGAAACCACCTGCTGCTACGCACGCAGCGAGAAACACTGGGTCACCGACCCGCAAGGGATCGCGTGGGAGCATTTTCACTCGCTCAGCAACATCCCGGTGTTCAGCGAAGGCAAGCAAGACGAAGCCGCGGCCGAGTCCTCGGCCTGCTGTGCACCGCGCGCGCCGCGTGGCAAGCCAATTGGCATTGCCGTGAAGTCTGGTTCCTCTTGCTGCTAGAAGTGCTGCCGTGGTGGACAAAATCTACAATGTACTATTCATCTGCACTGGCAACTCAGCGCGTTCCATCGTGGCTGAAGGTTTGCTTAATCAGCTCGGGAACGGCCGCTTCAGAGCCTATTCGGCAGGCAGCCATCCCACTGGCCGTGTGAACGCCTATGCGTTGCGCGAGCTGGCACGGTACGGGATCCCGACAGACGGATTCCGGAGCAAGAGCTGGGACGAATTCTCCCGGGACGGCGCCCCCGCACTGGATTTCGTTTTTACTGTCTGCGATAAGGCCGCCGGCGAAGCGTGCCCGGTCTGGCCAGGCCAACCGATGACGGCGCACTGGGGCGTACCGGACCCTGCCGCGATGGAAGGCACGGACGAACGCAAGCTGCAAGCCATTCGCGATACGGCAATCACCCTCAAACGACGCATCGAACTCATTCTTTCGTTGCCGACTTCCAAGCTCGACAACGTGGCGCTGCACAAGGCAGTGCGCGACATTGGCCAGCAATAATCTCGTCCCTCCCATGACCACCAACGTACTGATCCTCTGCACCCACAACTCTGCGCGCAGCGTCCTGAGCGAAGGCATGTTGAACTACTGGGCTCACAAGCTGGGCAAGGATGTGCGCGCCTACAGTGCCGGCAGTGCGCCGAGCGGTCGCATCAATCCGTTTGCTCTGGAAGCACTTGCCAATGCAGGTGTCGACACCGCCGGGTTCCGCAGCAAGAGCTGGGATGAATTCGTCGCGGACGGTGCGCCGCAAATACACATCGTCATCACCGTTTGTGACAGCGCTGCTGCCGAGCAATGCCCGTACTGGCCAGGCAGCCCGGTCAAGGTGCATTGGGGATATGCTGACCCGTCCAATGCGCCGGGCGGCGACGAATGCAAGCGTCAGGCCTTTGAACTGACCCGGCAGGCCATTGGCTATCGGATGCTGCAACTGCTGATGCTGCCGCTGGATACCCTCAGCCACGCCGAGTTGCAGGAACATCTGGACCGTATCTCAAAGGGCTGAACGTCATGGTCGATATACGGAACAGGCTGGCTGCCGAGGGGCTGGGAACAGCACTGCTGCTGGCCATCGTCATCGGGTCGGGCATCATGGCGGAGCGGCTTGCCGGCGGTAACGTCGCGGTTGCACTCCTCGCCAATACGGCGGCCACGGTCGGGGGTCTCTACATCCTGATCGAGGTCTTCGGCCCGATCAGCGGCGCCCATTTCAATCCCGTGGTCAGTGCGGTCATGGTGGCACAGGGCGAGTTGCCTGGCGCGGCGCTGGTCCCATACATCGCTGCCCAGCTTGTGGGCGCGGTATTGGGGGCTTGGCTCGCGCATGCCATGTTCGACATGACGCTCCTGCAGTTTTCCGCCAAGGTGCGCAGCGGGCCGGGGCAGTGGATTGCGGAGACGGTGGCAACCGCCGGTCTGCTCCTGGTGATCCTGCGCGCTCCGAACGGCCGGGCCTCGGCCATGGTTGCAGCCTATATTGGTGCGGCATACTGGTTCACCGCCTCCACGTCGTTCGCCAATCCGGCGGCGGCATTTGGGCGCATGTTCAGCGACAGCTTCGCTGGCATTGCACCGGGCAGCGTGCCGGGCTTCGTGCTGGCTCAATGCGCAGGCGCAGCCATTGGACTGATACTGCACCGCATGCTCGAACCACGCCACGTGCGCCGTGGCCATCCCAATGTCATCGAGTCTTCTGGCGAGCATCAAGCGGATTGAGGTGAAGCACCTAACGAGGAAGACGCCAAATCCGTGACTCCAACGGCGACACGGCCCCGCCTATCCCAACAACCGGGCGTATGCCAACGTAGCTTCCAGGATTGCACCCCCGCTCTCTCAATTCTACGGCCAGGTGTCGCCGTGGGGGTCAGCCTGTGCCGACATAGATCGCAGTGATCCGCGGGTGCCGGCGCCAGCCCGCGTCTTCGGCCCGCCCCCCCGGACCAAGGGGGCTTTTGGTAGCCCATTCGGCGATTTTTCCCCCCGCGACTGGCGTGGGGAGCCACGCTCATCGTGCGCACTGAGTTTCCCGTTCAGTGCCTCGGTTCGGTAATGAAACCGATCTTGCCAAGTCCGCCGTGCTGCGCGGCGGCCATCACTTTGGCCACGCGCTCGTAGCGCACATCGCGATCTGCGCGCAGATGCAACTCAGGCTGCGGCTGCTGTTGCGCAGCTTCCGCGATGCGCTGGTCCAGCGTGGCCTCGTCGACCTCCTGCTGGTTCCAGTACATCTTGCCCTGTGCATCGATCGATACGTTGATGTTCTGCGGCTTGGAGTCGTTGGGTTGATTCGTCGCACGCGGCAGGTCGATCTCTACCGCTTGGTGGATGACGGGAATCGTGATGATGAAAATGATCAACAGCACCAGCATGACGTCGATCAGTGGCGTCATGTTGATCTGGCTCATCACGTCGTCATCGTCTCCGTCGAGCTTACCGAATGCCATGATGCTTTCCTTCCTGGTCAGCTAGCGACGCACAGTTCTTGACGACCAGCTGCACGGCGAGCAGCTGGTCAGAGGGGGTAATCCGTGTTGCAATTTTGCCAGCTAACAACACGCTTAGTGGGTCCACAATGCCTGGTTACTCCGCTGCTGCGGTCGTGGTCTGGGCTGCTAGTTGCCTATGCCCGGGCGTTGATCCGCGTCAGTCATTTGTGTGCATCTGGCGATACCCACCGTGCGCTCGTCGTCGGGGCCAGCGATGGCGTATGCCGGCCACCCGCTCATGGATTTGGGATTCAGCCCATCTGCAAGCGCAATGAAGGGGCAAGGCCCACGGGCTCCTGCTTGCATACGGTAATACCTAGCTTCTAGGATCCAATAAGTGGGTTGCCGGTCCTTCCCTGTCCTCTGCGCAACCGCATCCACCGGGTTCCGAATTCGGACATCCATTCAAGGAGTTAGCGCCATGGCTGACTGCCCTTTGCAACACCCCACCAATCACCCTCACCAGCACGGGCCCAATTGTGGACATCTCGCCGTACGTCATGAGGGACATGTTGATTATCTGCATGACGGGCACCTCCACAACCTGCACGGCGATCACATCGATGAGCACGTGCTTGCAATAAGCGACACCAATCCCGATCGGTGTACCCCCAATCATCAGTGCGGCGGCCATGACCCTAACCATAAGCACGGCCCTGGCTGCGGCCATGAGGCAGTACCGCACGGCGACCATGTCGATTATTTGGTTGGCAATCATCTGCATCATCCCCATGGGGATCATTGCGATGACCATGGCCCCTTGTTGCTCGCCTGACATCATTGCATTGAAATAGGCCGAGCAAGGTCAGAAATGACAACACGCATCGCTTACTTACTGTTCGTTCCAGCGGTAACAGCACTGGCACTTTCTCCTGCGGGCGCAGCCGATGGCTCCTCGCCCGCCAGCGGCGATGCCATGCTTGTTATACAAACCAACCCTCAGCGCATGACATCTCCGCCACGCACCGTCGACATCATCAAGCAGGAAATGCGGCAAAGGCAAACGACCCCGGTGGCGCGTGCCGGCAGCAGGGCAAGGAGCCATCCTCGTTCGCAAGACGGCCGGGAGAGCCAATCCAGTCGCTCCACCAGGGAGTCAGGAATCCAAACATCGCAGGTCAGAGGTCTGCGTTGGCGAACTGCCTTGCTGGCCCACAGTGCTGCCCATGCAGTTGGCCGTGGTCCGTAGCATACGGTCGGTCAAATACTGCTTGAACGCATCAACGTGAGGGGCTAGCGGTTCCTTGGCGAGTCAAAGCCGGTAGTTGAGGCAATCGAACGTTCGCCATGGCGGTCCCCTTTGAACATGTTCGGGCGAAAGCTTGCAGCGGTTTCTGTCGCGGACATGAAGGCTGTTCTTCAGACGGCGTCGTTGAAGGTAACTGATAAGGTTTGAGCCTGCTGCCCCGGGGCAGCAGGCTACCGAGGGCATCGGTGGCTTCCAACGTTGGGAGGGCATTCGCTGCGGTGCGACTAAGTAGTTACGCGAGACCCAGCGACATCTGGCTGCGCGATTCGTACGATCCATGCGGGTTTTCCGGGTGATGTCTCGCAGAAATCATTGCTTCCCCCGGCTAGCCGAGATAGGGCTGGCCGTCCGTCGGATCCCTTTGGGTGGTTATGGCGGACAGGGCTTCACTTGGAGATATCAATGATGAAAGTCGTCCGCGAAGGGTGATGGCCCGTTTGAGGCGGATGTCTTTAGACCTGGCATTCCGGACAGGAACTCCCCCAGGGATTCCCTCACATATGTCGTTACGCCGTCATGGGCCGGCGATCGTTACGCCCGGGAGGCGGTCAAGAGTGTCCACGATCGCTCTGCCGTCATGGGTGGCCTCGCGCAGTAAGTAACCTGCACCTAGCCTCAGACAACGACTTCCTCCGAAGTGGTCGCGTCCCGACCGAACGGCGAGAAATACCTGCGCAGGCGGCTCGGCGCGCCCGCGCTGGCCGAAGCGCGAGCGTCTGGCGCGGGCGCACGCGTCACGCACCTCGCCACCGGCAGCAGCATCAGGTGCCCTTGATCGGGATCTTCCTTTCGGCCTTTCTGGCTTCCGGCGTCTTGGGAAGTGTCACCGTCAGCACCCCCTTCGTGAATGTCGCCTCGATCTTGTTGGCGTCGACACCTTCAGGTAAGCGGAACGCGCGCTCGAAGGAACCAAAGTGGCGTTCATGGAGATGGTAGCCCTTGTCTTTCTCTTCTTTTTCTATGTGCTTTTCGCCTCTGATCATCAGCCCACCATTGGCGAGCTTGACCTCGATGTCCTTCTCATCCTGCCGGGCAGCTCGGCCGTGACTTCGTAGGAAGTCTCGGTCTCCACGAAATCCACGGCAGGCCCCGCAGGCCAGGCCCATTCCCGGCGCCAGAGCGGGACGATGTCGTGCATGGGCCGCTGGAGCAATGAGACGCCGAATCCGCGGCCGAAATCCTCGAACAGTCGATCGACCTCGCGACGCAGACTCGCAACGGATCCCAGGCTTGTGGCATCCACGAGCACACAGGCCCTGATCATCGTAGTTTCACCTGACTGCTTTAAGGCAACCTTGAGCGCGCGAGCCAGTTGTCGATCTGACTGAGCCAGGACGTGTAGATTGGCGTTATACAACATCGGGGAACGTCGCGAACTGCTTACTGATGCGCCTTTTCGCGGTCTTTCTGATGGTCTCCCGGGCTGCCAGTACCTGACTTTAGTGCGTGAACGGGCCCTGTCCCTTTGGCTGTGGCCGGCCTGCACCCTCCACATCAGGGTTACACGCGAAGCATAAAGCGACGTCTCCATCTTGATGGAGCGCAAATATCCCGGAATCTGGCGGCTCCTTTCGCAGCATCGTCTTCTATAGTGTCAGACAGATGTCACGAGAGCTGGTGCTGCGTACGTACCAGGCAATGGTCCGTCAAATTTTGCCGGAGACAAAAGATGTTGAGTCCCCACGAGATTGCAGCCCTGATGGTACTCAGTGACGCGGAAGCTTCCTGTGAACTGAACCCCTTTGACGTTGTCGCTCTTGTCGAGCGCCAGTTGGTCCACTTCGAAGCCATGACACCACGCCCGAGTCAGATTCAAGTTACCAGGAAAGGCCGGCAACTACTGGAGGCGATCAGCAGGGGCCGCTGACAGAACGGCTTAGTGCGGTGCTAGGCGGTTCGCCGTTGAACTCGCCGTTGACGATTTCGTGCCAGATCATGCACACCGAGGACCCGGTCATCGCGCCTCAGAAACGTCGCCTCGGAGGCCGGACGAAACCCGGCGAGGTCAACGCCGGGATCCCGTCGCGCGGCGGTCCGCCGCGGACGATTTCGTCTCGAAGTACCAGAGCGCCTTGCAGGTCGAAGCCATTGGCATAGCGATCGCCGCGCCGGGCCGGGCTGCTCCAGCGGCGGCGACACACGCCAACGTCAGCAGCCAGCCATAGATGCGGGACAACTTGGCGATGTACCCGACGATTGGGCAATGCATCTGTGACAACCTCCAGGAATGCGGCTCGCGCCCGATGCCGCGAGTGTCATGTAACGGCCTGGCAGACGCGCTCTTGCGTGTTGACGGTCCAGTCGTAGGGGATGAACTCAATTTTCATGTCTGGTGGAATTTCCCTTGCCATATAACGATTGATGAATGCGATCAACGTTGGACTTCGCTTCAGAAAATCGTCCTGGTAGAACTTGAGGATCGAAGAAACTCGCACGGTGCCCCCTGCTAGATCAACTTGAAGGTTTCGCGGCTCGCTGAAGAAATGTCGTGCGGACGCATCAAGCTGCGCGTCGAGGTGTTCACCAGAGAATGGCTGGTTTGGCAGTTGAGGACAGCCCACCACCATGCAGTTCAGCGCAAAATGTACGCGCTCGTCCCCCAAGGGGCGGATCACGCTGTTTTCATAGGTGTACAGCGTCATTGCCGTCCCGCCGATCGTGAAGCGCCTGCCCCCAAAGAACCGCAACCGCGTCAGCCATCCCAGCGCCTTCGGCCTGCCGGAAGCAATGATGTTGTACATGGCAAGTGCGTTGTAGGAATTGATGTAGTAGGCTATCGCGTCCTTTCGCGTCGGGAACGCAGCCGGCTCGCTTTGCGGACTCACGCGCTCGACATAGTCGAGGTAAGCACGCAAGTCGGCCTGGTCATTGGCAAGTCCGCAGAAGTCCACCTGCCCGTGCTCATTCACATATTTGTGAAGCACGCGCGCCCAGTGTACGTTCGCGTCAGCGACCGTGCTTTGCGCAGCGGACGGGGACAAACAGCTTGCCGTCAGCACTATCAGAATGGCAAGCAACGAGTACCAAAGGCTCCGGAGTAACATCGTAAGTCTCACCCAAATGCGTCCATGGTTTCCATCACAGGCTGGAGCGTCGCGGCGACCAGTCGCGTGCGCGACCTTTTGCGTGCCGATGCTGCCGTGCCTCCCCATTTCCCACAATCGCTAGCTCCGGCTCTGTTGTCTCGGTGCCCGTAAGCGGATTCCAAAACAGCGTCGACGTGGTCCGGTGGAACCGGATCGGCCGCAGAATGAAGGTGTCGCGTTTCGCGTTGTGCAAACACATGGATATGGGGCCGCCGGCGGTGATGACCTTGAATGCACAAGCCTCAATCCGGTCCGCTTCCAGCTTGGTCGCATCCATGAAATTGTGAATAACGAACGACAGCGTCCGTACACGCCCCCTGCTTCTGACGAGATCCTCCCGCATTGCCCAGGCTTTTCGCGCCAGCCATCCTAAGACCGACGGCAAGAAGGCAGGGTGTCCGCAAAGCCAGTACGCCAGCCGGCGGGCCGTCACGGTGGGGTGAGCCCGGTCAAACTGCACACCAACCGTGGCGCACTGCAGGGCTGCCACAAGGCGCAAATCGTCAAAGGCGTTGTAGAGGCTTCCGTTCGCCGCCAGGCACATTGCATAGCGGCTACACGCTGGATGTCCAACAAGGGAGGCCGAAAACTGGAGCGGCGTCCCCGCCCCGCGCTCAATCTGGGCTACGGCGGTTGCGGAGGTAATTGCCTGGCCACGCGCACCTTGTATGCCTCTGCCGATGTCAGCCTGCAACTGGAAGGACGCCGTGCGGATCCGGCCAGCATGGGCCCGGAAGAATGCGACGACCGCTGGAATCTCTTCAAAGTTGCCATCATGAACGGTGGTATTGAACATCACCGATAGCGGCAGTCCAGCGGTACGCTCGAGGTAACGCTCGCGCAGGGCATTCAACTCGACTTCGGTCTGGTAGCCCCTTCGCTGCTGGGTGGTATCGACATGGAAGGCGACGTCCGCCAATCCCGCAGTCGCCAGATCGCGCAGCAGATCCCGCGTCGCCCGAATACCATTGGTCATCAGCGTAGCGCGCATGCCCAAGGCATGGATCCGGTGCACGATGGCGAGCAGCTCGTCACGCTTGCGCAAGGTCGGCTCGCCTCCCGTCACCTGAACGTCGGTGTTCCTCCCAAAGGCGACGAAGATCTTCTCCACTCTCGTCATAATCTCCGCGAGAGGGAGATCCTTGACCGCCTCCGAGTTCTCGGACAGATAGCAGAGCGTACAGTCCAGATTGCAGCGCTGGGTGATCTCAAGCGCCACGCAGCCGACCGGCCATCGCTGCCCCATCTGCTGGTTGGCTTGGGCGAGCCCTTTCTGGGCCATGACGGCACGCGCGCGTGCCAAGGCGTCAGCGGGAGATTGCGGCCAGGGCTCAGGGCCTCGCGCGTCGATTTCCTCTCTTGACATGTATGGCATGATTCGTCTCCCTTGGGAGCATTCGGTTTGCCTTTCCCTTCCCCCGGAGCCACCGCGCCCGCCCCGGTGCATTGGGGTCTCCGGTCTCATTACGCCCTCAGGATCTGCAGCAGTTCCCGCTTGTTCGCGGGAACTGCCCCCTCCGGGGTCAGTACCGCATCGCTCAGTGCGTGGCGACAGGGACAGGCGTCGTAGTCAGGCAAACCTGTCGACAGAATCCGGGCCAGGATCTGCCTGGCCCTGCCGAGACTCTCTGCGTAGCGGGCGATCACCGCAGCGACGGTGGCATGTTGCGCGGGATCCTCGAGCCAGCAGTCATAATCGGTGACAATGCCCAACGTGCAGTAGCAGATCTGGGCCTCTCGGGCGAGGAATACTTCCGGCACGTTTGTCATGCCCACGACATCGCACGCCATGGCGTCGCGCAGGAAATGGCTCTCGGCGCGGGTGCCCAGGCGCGGGCCATCCACACAGCCGTAGACCGCTCCGGAATGGATGGGTAGCCGCAGCTCGGTCGCGGTTGCTTCGAGTGTCGAGGCGAGCCGGGCACAAGTGGGTTCGGCCGAAGAAACATGTGCAACCAACCCTCCCCCAAAGAATGTCTTTTCCCGGTTGCCTCGCACCCAGTCCACATATTGGGATGGGATGGCGAAGTCGCCTGGCGCGATTGCCTGCCTGAGACTACCGACAGCGGACAGCGCAATGATCTGGCGTACACCGAGCGTTTTCAGGGCGTAAATGTTGGCCCGGTAGTTGACCTCATGTGGCAGCAGTTCGTGCTGCCGGCCGTGCCGGGGCAGAAAGATGACTTCCGTGAGTCCAAGGCGACCGTGCAGGACTGGCGCCGAGGGCACGCCGAATGGCGTGTCGACCCGGTGCTCCCTGATCACTTCGAGCCCATCGATGGCATAAATCCCGGTTCCGCCGATAATCCCTAACATGTGTCTACTCCTCGTCAGTTCTGAAGCTGGGTGCCGCCGAAAGCAGCGCGTTGGGGACATGTCGCAGATCGGCGGGGTCGTCCACATCCGGCAACGCGGGCTGCTCTGCCCACTGCCAGCCAAGCTCGCTCAAGCGCTTGCGCGTTTCCGTCATGACCGTCGCGGTGCTCCAGCGTATTGCCGAGAACAGATGCGGATCAACGCGCCGCAGGCCGAGCAGTACGTAGCCGCCATCGCTAGCCGGGATCAGCACTGCATCATGGCCCACATGCAGGGATCGCGCCGCGGCCTGGAGCCGCGGAGGGTCCAGCCCCGGACAATCGGTGCCGATGATGAGGACGCCGCCGGCACGCGCCAATGCGCGGCGGGCCGCCGAGGCCATTCTCTGGCCGAGATCCCCCTCGCACTGTTGCGACAGCGTCGCCCTGAATTCTCGTGCGCAGGCCAGGAATGCTGGATGTCCTGTATCCGGCGTACAGCAAACTTCCACCGGACCAATTCCGGCCGCACAGGCCGAGGCCAGCGTATGCCGCAGCAGCCGCTCGGCCAGCGCCGCGGCCCCCTTTGCACCCAGCGCGGGAATCAGCCGTGTCTTGGCATACCCGGGCACGGGGGCTTTGGCAAAGACGATCAGTTCGCACGGTGAGGGGCGCATGCGTGCTCCTTGGCTTCATACTGTTGTGCCAGCACTGCGGCGCTGCGTCCAAAATAGAACTGCAGGCGCAGCCACCACATCAGCCATATCGTCCGCCAGAGTCCGCGCTGTTCCCATCGCCTCCCGGACGTGACCACGCGCGCACGCAAACATGCCGGCGGCCCAAGCTCCTTCAAGCGGGCCGACAACACGATGTCCTCCATCAGCGGCAGATCCGGATAACCACCGACGGCGAAGAACGCCTCACGGCGCACGAATATCGCCTGGTCCCCGGTGGCAATGCCAGTGAGGCGCGAGCGAAGGTTCGCCAATGCCGCAACCACAGACAGGAGCCGCAGGCTTCCGGCAATGCGGATATCGAACCGGCCCCATGCCCGCTGTCCCGCTTGCACGGTGGTGCGGACGGCCACTTCGGCCGTGGCCGGCAGACGCGTGTCCGCATGGAGGAAAATCAGCAGGTCGCCCCTAGCGGCGGCTGCGCCGGCATTCATCTGGCGCGCGCGGCCGCGGGACGCGATGATGACCTGATCGGACTGGGGCCGCGCCAGATTCGCCGTGCCATCCGCGCTGCCCGCGTCCACCACAATGATTTCCACCCCGTTGCGGCGCAGCGGCTGCAATGCGGCAAGCGCGTCTTCAATATGCCCTGCTTCGTTCCAGGTCGGGATCACGATTGACAAGCGCACTAGCGTTCTCCCCGAAAGCGGTTACTTGTCTGAATGCGTCGCACGACAGTTCTCGCGGCAAGTGGCAGCAACCCTATTAACGCGAACGAGCCGAGCAGAGCTGGAGACAAGATCTCGGCAGCACTGCTAATGCGTGCCAATTGAGTGCCGGCGTTCACATAGACCACCGTACCGGCGAGCATGCCGACTTGGCTGACCCAATAAAAGGTGCTGGTCTTCATGGGTGTCAGCCCCATGACCAAGTTGATCGTGAAGAATGGCACCAATGGGACCAGTCGAAGTGCGAATAGATAGAATGCGCCCTCCTTCGCGAGACCGGCATGGATTGATGCAAGCCGATCACCGAAGCGGCGTTGCACTGCCTCGCGAAATAGGTAGCGCGAGACAAGAAACGCCAGGGTGGCGCCAAAGGTTGAAGCGAATGACACTAGCAAGGTGCCGACCCACAGCCCGAAGATCGCGCCACCGGCCAACGTCATGATCGCGGCGCCGGGCAGGGAAAGCGCCGTAACAGAGACATACAGCAGGAAATAGCCCGCGATTGCCTCAGCCGGATGCGCTGCATAGTAGCCCTGCAATGCCGCCTGGCCCGCTTTCAAGTGACCCAGGTTCAGGTAGCGGCCGAGATCGAGGCCAAAGTACGCCCCGAATAGCGCCATGATCGCCACTATGATCAGGACGCGGTTGCGGTTGACTTTCATGGGGTCGGTTCCCGACGGTCTCATCATTCAGGCTCCCCACGCATGGCCGCTACGCCACCGCGTCGCCATGCATGAAAACGCCCGAGCCATCGCAGCACCTGCTGCGGGGCGTGCGCCTGCTTCCACGCGCCGGCCGCGTTCCTGTTGGCCTCGGCGAGCGTCGGATAAGTGTGGACGGTAGCAAGAATCTTATTGAGTCCCAAGCCGTGCTTCATCGCGAACACGTATTCCGCAAGCAGATCTCCGGCATGATCGCCGACGATGGTGACCCCGAGGATCTTGTCCCGGCCTGGTTTGGTCAGCACCTTGACGAAGCCGCGGGCGCACTCATCGGTGATCGCGCGATCCAGTTCGCCCAGGTCATAGCGGGTAACCGCATAGGGAATCCCGTCCTCCGCGCAGTCCTGCTCGCTACGACCCACACGGGCCACCTCCGGATCCGTAAAGGTGCACCATGGCATCACGGCGTAGTCGGCCTTGAAGCGCCTCACCCCGCCGAACAGAGCGTTGACCGTTGCATACCACGCCTGATGCGCCGCGGCGTGGGTCAGCTGAAACGGCCCCGCGACATCGCCGCAGGCGTAGATGCTAGGATAAAGCGTCTGTAGATAGGCGTTGGTCTCGATAGTGCGGGCCGGTGTCAGTGGGACACCGAGTGCCTCCAGGCCATAGCCCGCTGCGCGTGGGGTACGTCCGACTACGCATAACAAGGCATCAAACTCCAGGACCAGTTCATGCTCGCCGCGGCTGGCGATCAACCGCTTCTGGTCGCCGACTTGCTCGCAGCGCACCGCACGGTGCCCGGCCAGCACCTGCACGCCGTCCGCCGCCAGTGCCGCCGCAACCAGTGTGGAGACCTCCGGATCCTCGCGCACCATGAGCCGCGGCAGCATCTCCACCAGCGCAACTTCCGCCCCAAAACGCCCGAAAGCTTGCGCCAGCTCGCAGCCGGCCGGGCCACCGCCGAGCACGATTAGCCCTCGAGGTAGCGCACGGAGGGACCAGATCGTCTCGGTGGTGTAATAGCCGACCGTTTCCAGGCCTGGGATTGGCGGCACCACGGGCTCCGCCCCCGTCGCGATTACGATGGCACGGGTGGCGAGCGTACGACCGTTGACGTCGACGGTCCAGGGCGAGGTAATGGTGGCTCGGCCCTGGATCACTTCCGCGCCGAGCGAGCGATACCGCTCGGCCGAATCGTGCGGCGCGACCGTTGCAATCACCCGATGCACCCGTGCCATGACTTCGGCGAAATCAAAGCTGATCTCGGCCTTGGCAATGCCCAAGGCAGCCGCGTGCTCCGCCTGCTTGAGAAACCTCGCCGAGCGCAGCAGGGCCTTGGAAGGTACGCACCCGGAATTCAGGCAGTCGCCCCCCATCCTGTCGCCCTCGATCAGTGTCACTTTCGCTCTAAGCGCCGTCCCGAGGTAAGCGGTGACGAGCCAGGCCGCCCCGGCGCCGATGACGACCAGATTGCTGTCGAACGCCCTCGGCTTGGGCCAGCGGGTTATCAAGGGTTGATGGCGTCGCATTGCTTGTTTCACGGGACCGACTTAGGCGGCCAGCGCGCCGCCGCAACTGCTGCCCTGACCTGCAGTGCAGCCGTAGCAATGGTCGGCCACGACGATAGGCTGACCGACCAATTCGGCGTGCAACAGATCGCGCAGGTGAGCCCGAGACGAAACGCCAAGCTTCAGCGGCAGACCCAGCATCTGGTTGAAATCGCAGTCGTGGAGATGGCCTTGCCAGTCAACACTGACAAGGCTGCGGCACATCAACCCTTCAAGATTGGCTGCGCTGAAATTGTCCTTCAGCAAGCGCATGTAGTCTGCGAACTGCCCCTTCGAGATCAGTGTGCTGCCAAACCTCTGGATCGGCATGTTCGCGAGGGTGAAGAGCTGATTGAAGACGATGCCGAAATGCGCGTACAGCTCCCGCTTGTAGTCCGTCTCGAGTCTCTCCTGATTGGGCGGCAGAAACGGGCCCGGCGGGTTGTACACGAGATGCAGCACAAGCCCGGTGTCGGGCAGGCCGTAGCCGAGGCTGTTGAGGTGGCGTAGCGCCGATATGCTCTTCCCAAATACGCCGGCGCCGCGCTGGCGGTCGACATTCTCCGCCGAATAGCATGGGAGTGAGGCAATGACTTCCACACGCTGAGCGGCGAGGAATTCAGCGAGATCTTCCTGCCCCGGCTCGAACAGGATGGTGAGGTTGCAGCGGTCGATGACGCGCACGCCCGACGCACGTGCCTCGGCCACGAGGCGGCGAAAATGCGGGTGGAGTTCCGGAGCACCGCCAGTGAGATCGACGGTCGCGAGCCGGCGGGCGCGCAGCACCTCCAGCACCAGATCCACGGTGGCAGCGTCCATCATTTCGATGCGGTTGGGTCCGGCGTTGACGTGACAATGCACACAAGTCTGGTTGCAGCGATAGCCCAGGTTGACTTGCAGCGTCTCCAATGACTTGCGTCGTATCGCCGGGAAATCGGTCTTGCGCAGTAAGGGGAAGGTGGAATGCATGGCGCTTCTCCGCGGTTTCTTACTTGGCAATCTCTTGCGACGCCCGCCTGGCCATGCCCGCCGGCGGGCCTGGCGGCATGCGGCAGAATCCTTGGGCCGGAACGTGCAGCGCCGCATTGAATTTGCTCGACAAATTCTGGAAGGCGATCAGCGCGGTGAGTTCGATGATAGCGTCGTCGCTGAAATGCGCCTTGAGTTCATTCATCTGCGCGGTGTCCACGCGGCGGCCGGTGATGGTGACGGCCTCGGCATAGCGCAGGGCCGCTTTTTCACGGGCACTGTAGCGCGCGGAGTGTTCGAAGTCGGCCAGTTCCGATAGCTTGGCCGCATCCACGCTGCGTTCCAGCGCCGTCGCGGAATTGATATCGACGCAAAATTCGCACCAGTTGATTTGCGAGACCCGCACCGTGACCAACGATCGCAGCGCGGGATCGATGGGGGAAGTGGCCCGGTCGATCGCGCGATAGAGCCCTGCGAACGCGAGAAAGACACGTGGGGTGCGGCCCCACAACCTGGCCGGCGCGAGTTCGGCGCCATATTTCCGGCGCTGCAGCCAGAAGACCAGGCGCACGTACCACGGATAGCGGAAATCCGCTGATGTCGAGATCATGGGCATGGCACAAGCCTCATTGAGTCAGTAGCATCCCTTACCGGGATCGCAGCAAGTGGCGCTCTGGCCAGCAGCAAGATGCGCCGCCCGCTTGCTTTCCGATGCGGGCCGGTGGGTGCCGGGAGGCGCGCAGTACGGATTGCCGGCCCGCTCGCCCAGCGGTTCGACGCCGATGAAGTGCATCCGGTAGTCGCCCTGCATGAGCAGCTGATAGGTGCGCTCACACACCGCCATGCGCTCGCCGCGAGGAAATAGGTGGCCTTCGTCGTCGGTCACCGAAGCGAAGGGGCCGCGATAGATCACCGCGTGCCCCTTGTCGATGCACGGCTGACTGGACGGCTTTTGCGCTACCAAGGTCAACGCGCGGAACTCAATGCCATGGACCACCTGCCACGGCGCGGGTGCCCATGTGTCGATCCCGACGGCAAGGAAGCCCGCCTGCACGAACGCCTGCTGGAATGCCGTTTCGGTGAGCGCGCCGGAGATGCATCCGCTCCATAGCTGCGGGTCGGTCTTCAGGGCCGCGGGCACCGGCTCATCGGCAACAATGTCGGAAATGGCTACCCGGCCATGGGGCTTGAGCACGCGGAAGATTTCCCGCACGACCGCCAGTTTCTCGTTCTCGTCCACCAGATTCAGGACGCAGTTTGAAATCACCAGGTCCACCGAGTTGTCTGGCACCAGCGGTGTCCGGCGCCTCTGTTCGGCTTGCCATGCTTGAAGCGCGGCGAGTCCGCGCGTGTCATGGACCGGGTTGTCGGCGAGCCAGGTGTCCATGGCGGCGACATCCAGGGCCAGGTCCTCGATCTTCCCCTTGAGAAAGCGTACGCGGTCGCCACCCAGTTGACGCGCCATATGCGGCTGGTACTTGCGGGCGAGCGCCAGCATGTCGTCGTTCATGTCCACACCAGTCACCTGGCCACCCGCGCCAACGATCTGTGCGGCGATGTAGCAGATCTTGCCACCGCCAGAGCCGAGATCGAGCACGGTATCGCCGGGGCGTACGTACCGCGAGGGGTCTCCGCAACCGTAATCCTTGTCGAGGATCTCGGGCGGGAGTGCGGCCAGATAGCGTGGATCGTAGCTGACCGGACAACATAGCTGGGGTTCGATGGCCCGGGCGCCACCACTATAGCGTTCGTACACTGCATCTTGCATCGACATGGTCGCTTGCTCTCCAAATTGCCTGCGGTCGGGCCCGTCGTTAGGTGTATTCGCCATTGTCAGGAAATCGTATGGGCCCTACGTGAGGCGCGACAGCGCAACAGCGCTTGCCGAAATCGCGCCGGCCACAGGAAAAGTGACCAGCCAGCCGTAGAGGACGCCTTTGAGCGCGTCCGCAATGGCCGGCTGCTGGCCCGTGCTCCACCGGACTCCCATTAAGGCGCCCGTGCTCACATGGGTGGTGGACACCGGCAGGCCGAGAGGCGAGGCGAGCAAGACCAGCGACGAGGTGCACAAGTTCGCGACCAGCCCCGTGTAGGCGTCAAGTGGCGCCACCCGATGAGCGAGCACGTTGAGCACCTTGCATCCGCCCCATAATCCGCCCAGGCCCATCGTCACTGTCACGGCAACGATGGAGCCAGCCGCGCCAGCCATTGGTAAACCATGTGCCGCACCCGGTGCCAGGGCCAGCCCCATGATCAGCACGGATGCGATTTTCGGCACATCATTGAGTGCCCGGGCGAAGCTGGTGGCCGCCGCGCTCATCCAGTGCAGAGCCGTCCACAGGTGGCGTACGCGTGATGGCGTCGGGTGGCACCCTAGTGGCGTGCTGCAAAGGAAGGGATCTTCTCCCCAGGCTTCGTGACTGCAGCAGTCCCCCTGCCTGATGGGCACCTTGCGCACCAGGCGATTGGCAAGCACCAGCAAGCCACCGCACAGCAAGACTGCGATGAGTGGGCTCACCAGCAAAGGCAGCGCGGCCTTGCTCAGGATCGAGCGGGCCAGTAACTCTTCGGGGCCGACCGCAGCCAGCGCCGCGCCGACCAGGCCGCCAAGCAGCGCATGAGTGGTCGATACAGGTAGGCCGAAGCGAGTGGCACCGAGCACCCAGGCCACTGCGCCGCTTAGCACGGCAAGCAGGAAGCCGGCACTCAGATGAATCTCAGGCGTCAGAATCCCCTTGCTGAAGGTGTTGACTAGCGCCGCGCCGAGTATTACCGCCGCCAGCCCGCCCAGCACAGTCCACAGCGTGCCCCACCAGAGCGCCCAGCGGACCTGCGCCACACCGCCGCCGACGAGGCTGGCAACGCCCTTCGAGACATCGTTCGCGCCATTCGCCCACGCCAGCAGCAGGACGACTGCGGCCACAATTCCTAGCATCACTTTGTCCCTCCTTCCGATCCATTCCCGCTCGCTCGGCCGAAACCTGGTGACCATTCATTGCGCGTCAATCGTGAACTGATAGCCGTTGCCGCCCAGAAGTTCGACGGTTGGGCGATACAGCCCAGCCTTGCTGCCGGTATGGAATCGGATTGGCATCAGTCCGGGATTCGGCTTGCCACCCCCTTGCGTCGCAGGAAATGCCGCATGGCGGGTCATTTCCCCGGAAAGGATTGGTTTGCCATCGCCACCAATCGGGGTGGTGGCCGATTGGCCTGTGGCGCCCGTCGGGGCGGCGCCGATGATCCCGCCGACCACGCGATCATTGGCGGGATCGGGCGTCTTATCGCCCCTGGTGTGTTGTACGAGCAGACCGCCTGTGTATCTGGGGAAGCGGGTGCGGTCAGGCGGAGCGATGCCGACCCCATTCAAAGGTTGCCCCGACTGATCCCACAAGAGCACCCCCAGCAATAAAGGGGCGTCCCGATTTACACCCGCTTTCTGGAAATCCCCGTTCATGCCTGGACCGAGATGGAAGTTGGTCGGTGCCAGTCTTGCCGCCGTTGGCGCGGACAGGATCTGGATCGTGCCCTTCCAGGTTTTCCTGACGGTCCCATCGCCGGCCACCAGGCGTACCTCCACCGGATACGCTCCTGCCACAGGATTCATAAAAGTCTCCCCCCGGAGATGGATCCTCTTGACGCCCGGGCTATTCGCTCCCTCGGCTGCTACATCTTGCTCTGCACGCACGCCGATGGTATTGGTGCGCTCATCGAAAAAGATCTTGTATTGCCCGGCTTGCTTCACGGCGGCTTGCGGCCAGCCCTTGTTCAGCGTGAGATTGAAATCGGAATCCTCCTGCAGGCGGACCTTATCGTTTCGCTTGAAGGCGGCGGGAAGCGAGACGCCGAGGGTATCGCCACGCTTCAACTCGATGCCCTCGACGGCGGGATCGCTGTTTGGGACCAGCACAAACACCAAATGCGTCGCCGCGCCGGCCGTGTAGCCGTCAGGGGGCACTGGCGCCGGCATGACGGCTAAAGACTGCTCGGCACTGGTTGGCGTATCCGCGGAGCCGGTTCGCATGTTTGCGCAACCGGCCAGCGCGAGTGCCAGAACGAGGGGCGGCAGAAAAAGGATCGGGGGCTCCGGACGCATGTGCATGCTCCTGTCTACGAGTCAGTCTGAACCCAGCATGCGCCGGCGAATCAGCCAGTCGATCGAGAATTTCCCCGGTCCGCGTGCCAGCAGTACCAGCAGCATGGCCGCCCATTGGATATGCGTGGGCCACGCCTGCGGATAGACGAATACCTCGATCACCGTCGTCATGCCGAGCAAGACCAACGCCACGGGGCGAGTCGCCAGGCCCAGCACGAGCAGGACCGGCGCAGTCAGTTCGATCGACACCGCGACATAGGCGGCCAGATCGGGCGGGATCAGCGGCACTTTGTAGTCTTCCCGGAAGAGTTCCAGGGCCGATTCCCAGTTTGCGAGCTTGGCCATTGCCGAGTTCCAGAAGACCGTGGCGACCGCGAGCCGTAACGGGATCGCGAGGACGGTATATGGAATACGGTCCAACCATGCCAGCACGCGCCGAGCGCGCTCGGCAAGTGTCATCGATGAATGGGCGGAATGTGTGAGGTTGCTCATGAGGAACGGTCCGGATGGGTTAGTCGATTGGCTGACCGCACCGCCCGGCGGCGGTAAAACAGCCGGACGCCAGTAGCGAGCCAAGCCAGGCGTGGGTTTCGGACAAAGGGGTTTCCTCCAGCGCGGCGTGTAGCGGGCGCCCGGCGAACAGGGCTGCGGCAAAGCGCCACTGCCATGCGCTCAGGCGGTCGACTTCGATGCCGGACGGTGTCCGGTGGACGAGCAGCCAGACCGGGCCAGCGTTCAGGTCGATGGCCCCCATGGCGCCATCGTCGCCGCTCAGCACAGCCCGCCAGATCGCGTCGATGGGAAAATCGGATTGCAACAGCCGCACCGCGGGATGCCGCACGAAACACACGTCGCCACGTTGGGCTTCCTCCAGTTGTGCCAGACGCGCCAGGTGGAGCGGCTTCGCGTCAGGTGCGTGCAGCGCGGCATTGACCGCCCATTCGAGCCGCGCGGTGTCCGGCAGATAGGCTAGCGAGGCGGCCTGCGGCATCCCGGCCAGGAACTCCGGGAAGGTCTGGCCATATGTGTCCAGCCACGCGCTCCCCGGAGGCGAGCCTTCCATGAACAGCCTGGCCGCGCCTTCGAAGAATTCGGGGCCGACCAAGGCCTGGACGGCCGGATAGGACAGGCGCAGCGCCGTGACCAGTGTGCCGATGGCTGTGTTCCGGTAGATGCCGAGCCGCGCCTGGGGCGTCAGGCCGTCTGCCGCCACAAAAGCGCCCAGGTCGCCGTCGACGCCGTGCAGCAGGCCCTGGCCGATAGCGCGCTGCAACTCAAACAGCGTTGGAGGATGCGGATGCATGCTATTGCCTCTCCAGAGCCTTTTCGGCAATGACGGCCTCTGCCATCAGGATGTCGAGCGCGGGCACGTCGGTGTCCCATTCGATCAGTGTAGGCACCGGTCCGAAGCGCTGGAGCGCTGCCTCGTACAAGGCCCATACCGCAGGCACCACGCGCGAGCCATGATCGTCGATGCGCAGCGTTCGCCCCTGCTCGAGTTGCCGCACGCTGTGGCCGGCCAGATGAATCTCGCCGATCGCTGCCGGCGGCAACGCGTCGAGGTAGGCAATGGCATCCCACCCGTGGTTGCAGGCGCTGACGTAGATGTTGTTGACATCGCAGAGGATGCCGCACCCGGTGCGGCGCGCGACCTCGGCCAGGAATTCCGACTCAGGAATGGTCGAGTGGGCATAGCGCAAGTAGGTCGACGGGTTTTCGATCAGGATGCGGCGTTTGAGATACGTCTGGGTCTGGTCGATGTGCCGGCACACGACCGCCAGCGCCTCCCCGGTCATTGGTAGCGGTAAGAGATCGGCGAGATAGGTTCCGCCGGCCACGCTCCAGGACAGATGCTCAGAGACCAGCCCCGGCTCGACCCGCGCCACCACCTCGCGTACGCGCTCCAGGTGGGCCATGTCCAGCCCTTCGGCACTGCCCAAGGACAGGCCGACGCCGTGCAGCGAGATCGGATAATCACCTCGAATGGCATCCAAGTAGCCGGGCGCGCTGCCGCCGCCCATGTAGTTCTCCGTATGTACCTCAAACCACGCGACTGCGGGCCACTCCGCCACTACCACCCGGTGGTGGCGGAAGCGCAACCCGACACCGGCTCGCGCCGGGATCGGGCCGGGCCCGCGTTGCAGCGCAACAGACACGGCATCCATGCTTCGTCTCGATCAGGTGGCCTTGAGGCTGCCGCCCTGGATCTTGCTGCAGTCGCCGGCCGGCAGCAGCACGAACGATTTTGTATCGCGCGCCTTGGTCGCCTGCCCCGCGCAGGAATGCGCGCCTTCCGCGCAATCGTTCTTCGATACGGTGTTGATTCCGTAGCACTTTTCCAGCTTGCCCTTTTCCATCCTGGCCATATTGTCCTTGACGATCTGGGGCATTGCCTTCATGGGCTGCTGCGCCAGTCCTGGCGTGGCGGCCATGGCGAGGGCGAGCCCGAGTGCGGACGACAAGGTCGATGCGGCCAACAAGTGCTTGCTCATCTTGCGTTCTCCTGAGAGTTGCGGTCCGAATCCGGAACCGTGTCTAGAAGTTCGACGAGACGCGAGCAAAGGTTACGTCCTTCCCAAGATTTTATTTTGCGAGACAAACTGATTTCCCTGACGCAGAATTCAGGCATGTCTTCCCCAGCGCACCGCCATGACCGTATCCGGGCTTCATGAGTGACACCCATGCCCCTCCTTCCCAGTCAGTGCCCCGCCGGTCAGATGGCACGGCAGACTGGTCGGCGGCGATGGCCCGCGCGCAAGGCGGCGATCATGATGCCTATCGGCGCCTGCTCGAAGACATCACCCCCTACGTGCGGGCGCTGGCGGCGCGCCATGTCCGTAACCGCAGCGACCTCGAGGACACGGTGCAAGATGTACTGCTGACCATACACGCCGTGCGCCACACCTATGATCCGGCGCGGCCATTCGGACCGTGGCTGGTTGCCATCACCAATCACCGCATTGTCGATGGCCTGCGCCGGCGCGGACGCATCGGGTCGCGTGAGACCGAGCTCGACGTCCAATATGAAACCTTTTCGGACCCTGCAGCGAACTTACAGGAAGAGGCAATGGACGCGCGAGCGGTGCGCGACGCTGTCGAGCGCCTGCCTGCCGGGCAGCGCGAGGCGGTGCGCATGCTCAAACTGGAGGAAATGTCGTTGAAAGAAGCTGCCACCGCCAGCGGCATGTCGGTTGCCGCGTTGAAAGTCGCGGCGCATCGTGGTCTGAAGACGCTGCGCAAACTGTTTGCATCACAAGGTAACAGACCGTGAAAACCCCTGACCTGATCGACACACTGGCGGCCGACGCCACGCCAGTGCGGCGCTTGCGCCCGCCGACAGTACGTGCGGCTGGGTGGTTATCGCTGTCTGTCTTTGTTGTCGTGATGGCCGCGTTCCATCATGGCGTGCGGCCAGACTTGGCGCTGAAGCTGGAGCAGTCCGTCTTTGTCGCCAGTGTGGCGGCCGCCCTGTTGACGGGCGTGCTGGCCGCTGTTGCTGCGTTCGTTGCCAGCGTGCCCGGCCGCTCGCAACGGTGGTTGCTGCTGCCGATACCGGCGCTGGCGGGCTGGTTCGCCACAATCGGCTACGGTTGCCTGACGGATTGGGTCAGGATCGGACCGGCAGGCATCTCGCTTGGCGAGACTGCCAGTTGCTTTGCCACGGTCATGATGGTCGCTTTGCCACTGTCGCTGGCCTTGCTGATCATGCTGCGGTATGTCGCGAAGCTGTCCTGCGAGCCAATCGCGATATGCGCTAGCCTCGCCGTCGCTGCGACGACGGCAGCGGCGCTGTCCATCCTTCACCCACTGGATGCCACGGTGATGATCCTGCTGTGGAACATTGGCGTCACGCTGCTGTTCCTTGTTGTCAGCGGCCGGTTTGGACGTCAGCTATTTGCCTGGGTGGCGCTGCATTGAGTCGACCGAGTCGTCACTGCTGTATAAGCCGAACATGCCCCAGGGGGGCTGCAGGCTGCCTGGAAGGAAGGCCCAGCATGCATTCGCGCCGGGTGGCGCTCTGATAACCCTTGTTTTTTGAAACAGGGTCATATCCAATGATCGACCTCGCGAGTTTGCTGCGCACCGGCCATTCGTGCCCGCCTCCCGCGGCCACACCTCGGGGCACATACGACGGGGCCAAAAGATCAATGCCCGCGCCGATCGGCATTCAACGCCGAGTCGAGGCGAATCACCTCATTGCCCTTCATGGTGAGCCCGGTGCCGTCTTTCGCCTCCAACACCTAACCGTCCTTCATGCTTACGGCGCGGCCCCAATCCTGGCGCCATCCGAATACACGTCGAGTTTCCCGGCCTTTCCGCCATCGGTGTATGGATCGCGCGGCGCCATGATGTTGCTGCCGTCCATGTACACATCACGCGCCGTGGCCGCATACGCTACTGTCGTACCCATAGCCGCGGTGACCGCCGCAGCGAGAATCCAGAGTCTCTTGTCCATTTTCCGCCTCCTTCCATAAAGGATCCTCTTCCTGCGGGAATCCACAGGAAGCCCGTACTACAAGATTCGTTGCAAGCCGCGGAAAGGTTACGGGTCCCCCAACCGAGCATATGACGCACCCCAAGTCGATGCTCCGCCCAACGCGCTGTCGGTCAGGAAGTGGCGCCGACAGCGGTTTGGCGGATGCAGACCGCACAACTCCCCCTGACGCCTCTGTACCGGCTACCTAATTCTGGTACGATCGGTACAGAAAGGAATCCCGTCATGGCACGCTCCATTGAATTTGACAAATCCCAGGCGCTCTCCGCCGCGATCGAAGCGATTTGGCATCGTGGCTATCACGCCGTCTCGACCAGCGACCTGACGGCCGAGATGGGGCTCGCGAGGTCTTCCCTGTACAACACCTTCGGCAGCAAGCGGGAAGTTTTTATGACAGCCCTGGCGCAATACAGTACCGAGCGCGCCGCGCAGTTGGCGAAAAGCCTCGGGCACCAGCCCGTGCCCAAGGGCATACGGGCGCTGCTGACCGCGATCGCGAAGGACAACGATGCAGGCAAAGGGTGCCTGCTGGTCAATTCAGCCGTTGAGGTAGCACCACACGACCCGGAAATCGCCGCCATCGTGCAGGAGGGCTTCAGCCAGATGGCACACGTCTTCGAATCGGCGCTTCGCGCCGGCCAGGCGCGGGGAGAGATCCGCGCCGGCATTGAGCCCAAAGCGGAAGCCATCACCCTTGTCAGCGGCATTGCGGGTCTGCGGGTTCTCGCCAAGGCCGGCTTTAGTGCCAAAGTGTTGAATCCAACCATTGAAGCGTTGCTGTCGAGAGTTGAAACCTAGATTCTTTTTTTTCTCTTTTTGTACCGATTGATCCAGTTTCCTTCCATCACGGGGAGAATCACCATGGAAAACGTTGCACATCTATCCTTGCCCGCGCAGTCACTGGAGACCGCCCAAGGTCGTGCCAAGGAAGCGCTCGACACAGCCCTCAGGCAGGTCGGCATGATTCCCAATATGTATGCCAGGATGGCCAATGCGCCCGGGCTGCTCGAGACTTATCTGTTCGGCTACAACCTGTTCCGCAAGGAGTCGGGCTTCACGGCAGCCGAGCAGGAGGTGGTGTTCCTCGCGATCAGCCGGGTCAACGAGTGCGACTATTGCATGGCAGCCCACAGCATGATTGCCGAGGCCGTCTCCAAGACGCCGGCCCAGGCCATCGCCGCTCTGCGTGAGGACCAGCCGATCGACGATCCGAAACTGCGCGCGTTGGCGGCCTTCACACGGATGATGGTCGAGTCGCGCGGCCGCCCCACCGAACAGAACGTCCAAGCCTTCCTTGCGGCCGGATACGGTGAACGGCACGTGCTCGAGATCATTCTCGCAATTGGGGTCAAGACGCTCAGCAATTACGCCAATCATGTGTTCCACACCAAGCTGGACGCGCGGTTCGAGGGGCATGCGTGGGAGCTTCCGCGCCAATGAAGTTCGCGGGGCCGTCACCTTCTCCGTGAATGGCCCCGCCTCTCACCGACGATTCCGATCACCGCAGCCAAAAGGACGCCCGCATGGAAACCCCTGGCCGATTTGCCGTGGCTTTTGACGCTTACGGCACACTCTTCGACGTACACTCGGTCGCAGCGGCAGCCGAGGGCCTCCATCCCGGCCACGGCCGCGCGCTGTCGCAGGCGTGGCGGGCGAAGCAGCTTGAGTATTGCTTCCTGCGGACCATCGCAAATCGATACGTCGACTTCTGGACAATCACGGAAGCCGCCTTAGCGCACGCCGCCGAGCAATTGGGACTCCCTCTCTTGGAACCGCAACGGAAGGGATTGATGGACGCCTACCTGCATCCCGCCCCGTTTCCGGAGAATCTCGCTGCGCTGCAATCCCTCAGGCAATTGGGCGGCGACCTGGCGATTCTGTCGAATGGCAGCCCGCCGATGCTGGAAGGCGCATTGCGCAGTGCCGGGATGGAGGGACTGTTCACTCACGTCCTGAGCGTCGACCAGATCAGAAAATACAAGCCGGACCCGGCGGTTTACGCGTTGGCATGCGAAGCGTTCGGCCTTCCGGCTGACCGGATCACCTTTGTGTCATCGAACGGGTGGGACGTGAGCGGAGCGGCGTGGGAATCTGGCGCTGCCGCGCGAGCTGGCTTTCTACCCGGCTCGCGTACTGAATATCCTTCTGGCGGCTGATTACCTGCCAGATCGTTTCCGGTTCTGGCCCCTCCGCCGGCCACAATTGCACGGCAAAGATAACCGAGTCGCGGCGGGACCGGTCATCCAGCACCGCCTCGATCGGCGTATTCGAATGAATCCCGCCATCCCAGTAGCTCTCACCTTCGATGCGCACCGCTGGAAAGGCCGGAGGCAGGGCGGCAGAGGCCAGAATGTGCTCGAGCGCCAGTGACGTATCGCGGTTCGTGAAATAGCGCAGATTGCCCTTCCGTACATTCACGGTGCCCACGGTAAGCCTCACGTGCTTATTATTCACGTAATCGAAATCCACAAGTGTGGCAAGCGACTCGCGCAATGGTGCTGTCGAGTAGTACGCCGCCATGTCGGACCCCAATCTCGCATGGAGGCTAAGCCAAGCTTCGGGTTGGGGTCTGAACAGGCTCGGGACCCCTTCGATGAGTGCAGTAAGCTTGCACCAAGAGTCGCTGGCGCCGGCGTATGGGCCGATCAGCGTGGACAAGCCATGGCACGACGCCCGGTGCCAGAACCGCCGTAGGCAGGCCAGTCGTGCCGCTGGCGCGTTGCCGGCAATAATTGCTCCGTTAATAGCGCCGATCGAAGTGCCGACGACCCAGTCCGGCTCGATGCAAGCTTCATGAAGCGCTTGATAAACTCCTGCCTGGTAGCTTCCCAGCGCCCCACCTCCCTGGAATACCAGCACGACTTGTCCAGGCAGGCGCCCTCTTGCCTGAAGGTTACGGCGTGTGTTCGCGAACGTCGCCATTTGCGTGTCCATGAGCCTCTCACATTTTACTCCCGCGGGGTCCGGCGTATGCCCACGCCGGGCCGCTGCGGAACGCGACTCCCAAATTAGCGCCCCCCGCTGATCGGAGTTCAAAGCCTTCTCGAGGCGATGACCTTCCTTCTCGCCCGCAGCGGCCGAACAGTTTCTCCACCCCAATCTACCGATTGGGATCCCCGTACTAAAGATTCGTCGGCAGGCGCAAATAGGTTACAGTCCCCGCCCGCATCTCCCCCGTCTTTAGCCCGCTTACCCCGACGCGAGGTGGGCTCGGACTCGTCCTGGTAGCCATATGGCATGCCGGCACCGCCGTCGCATGCGTTGCCTATGGCAAAGACAGGAGGATCTGTGGCTTGGGTATGCTTGATGTCGGTGCATCGGCTTAAGCGCCTGAGCGCCGGCATCGAATCGGAAGAACGGGCCGACAGGCCGACCATCTTCATAGGGAGTCACGGCAAGGGTGCTCCTCTGAACGAGGTCGGCTGGAGCAGCATGCTCCGCCTCTGGGATTTCCCTCCGCAGCACAGTCGAAGTGTGGAGTACATGTTTTGCGTCCATCGTTCGCTCCTTCCGTCACATGTCTAATGTCGTTCGAAGCTTCCCTCTGTATTGAAGTTCGCTCACATGGAAGAAAAGGTTTCTCTATTGCCGCGCGATTGAAAGTTAATGGCCGGGTAACGCCGCCGCACTGCGCGCAGACTCAGAGGCAACCGGGTTCGCCAACAGGTTCGGGCACCCGAAGAATGGTTGTGCAGGATTCCAGTCGACTGCAGTAATGGGGGCCGCGGTTCAAATCTCAACGCCTCCGCCGAAGCCACGGCACTCGGCATCAAGGCGCGCGGCCGGCATCTCAAGACCGAAGGGAATTCGACTCAATGGCACGCTGGGCATCTCGAGCACGCGAGTCGATTTCTCCGTGCGTTGTTGCGGCGCCTCCTACGTCTCGCGCCACTTTCAATCGTGCTTCCTGCGCAAGCCGTCGCATCTGCGCAGCGCTTTTTTGCACACCGAGCCGTAGTAGCAAGAGTACACAGCAGTCGCGATGAAGCGGGCTAACCGCCTGTGGCAGGTCTGGCACTCAAGAATACGCGTTCGTTTTCATCTCTCGTTTGACTGGCATGCCTGCACGCCGGACCGTTCATGTCGAGCGCATTGAATTGCGGGGGCGCTCATTGAGGGACTTTTGATGCTTCATACGCGCTCGCCTCCGCCCTTCCGAGTACCTATGGCCTAGCCGGTGGCGCAGGGGTGATATCAGGCCCCCAGCATGTATTCCCGCACCAGTTCCCGCGCGCGATGCAACCTGCTCTTGATGGCGCCCTGTGGTTCCTCTAGTCGCTTCGCAATTTCGGCAATGGTCAACTCCTCGAAGTCACGAAGCAGAACAACTTCCAGATAGTGCGCTGGCAAGGACTCCAGGGCGTTGGCGAGGTCCACCCGTAGAGCATCATCACTTCTGCGGGCGAGCAACTCCTCCGCTGCCTCCTCCGGCAGCGGGTCGTGTTTGAACATCATCCGCTCAAGCCTGCGGCACTCGCGCTTGATGACCGTGAACAGCCAGGCGGAGAAAGCCGCCGCCGCCTTGAGACCCTTCACCTTACGCGAAACGGCCAGCAACGACTCCTGTACGGCATCGTCGACATCGCTGGCATGGCAGTGCTTGTAGGCGTAGCGTCGCGCATCGGCTTGGCACACCGCCAGCAAACGGGAGATGGCGGCTGGGTCTCCCGTCTGCGCAGCCAGTATCAGGTTGTCACGTTCGGTTCCACTCGCCGCCATGGCTCAGTGCCTCCGGTCGAGTTTGCGCCCCACCATCGCACACATGGGGCAGAAGCCGACCAGGCCTGTCATGGCCAGCATTGCCCCCATGATACCCAGGCCGATGGCCAGGCTTGAGCCTCCCCAGTTCAATACTGCATAGCCCAGGCCAATCAGGCCCATGATGCCACGCAGGATGCGCTCCCAAGCTGGGACATTCTTCACATAGAACATAGCGATTTCCTTTGTCAGTGGTTGAGGACAGCCCTCACAGACTAAGAGGCGTCCACTGGGCAAAGTGGTTCGCCGAACATGAAGAACGCGCGCCCATGCTGCGGCTAGTGCTGCGCGGCAACGATCTGTCCGTCCAGAATGAAGATACGGTCAGTCGGATTGGCGGACTTGATATGAAGGGTTCCGGCACCTTTTAGGCCCTTGAAGCTGCCAGTGCCCGAGACGACCTCCCAGAAGCCGTTGTCGTTGATTTCGGGCTTGCCATCCTTGCCGGGCAAGAAGATGGCACGGACGGTCCATTTGATGTAGGCGACGTTGCCTTCGCCCTTGGTGGCAACTAGGTAGCCGCTTGGGTCGCCGGAGACCCCAGGGACAATGTCGTGACGCCCGTACTCGACAAGTTGTGCGCCATCCAGCAGGCCTGAACCGGAGGCAGCGCCTTCCCGCCAAACCATCAACACGAAATGGCCCGAGCCGTCCTTGAAGTCGAGCTTGATTTGCTCCTTGGGAACCAAGGTTGCCTGTACATTCAAGGGGTCTGCCATGGCCGTGCTGGCGGCGAGGGAGACGGCACTGAGAGCGAGGGCGGCGAGCCTGCGAAGTATGGCTTGATGTTTGCGCATGGGAAGGTTCTTTGAAGATGTTCTGAGACAGGGTTAAAAACGCGTCGTCAATGCGGTGAGCCACGCGGGGGAATGGTTCACCAGCCAAGCCTCCAGGGCCTTGTCGCTTCCGCTCAGGATAAGCATGGCGATGGCCACCATGATTACGCCCATCATAATTTTGCCAGTCTTTCCCGCCTGCATCAGTTTGCCCCGCACTGTTGTCATGACTCCGCGGGAGACGTAGGTTAAAGCCACGACGGGTAAGGCGGCACCCGCCCCAAAGACGCCCATGAGCAGCGCGACCTGGGGCAAATGCGAGCCCTGGCTAGCGAGCACGACGGCCCCACCCAATGTGGGGCCGACGCAGGGACTCCAGACCACGCCCAATATCAGTCCGACGGCAAACTGTCCCCACACCCCGTTAGATTGCACGAGGGAAATCAGGCGGTCGCCGGCGGCGCTCAGGCTGGACGTCGCGGTGGCGAAGCGTTGCTGCAGGCTGCTTGACATCAAGGCGATGCCTAGCAGGCCCAGCGTCGTCGCCCCCGCAAGACGAAAGACACCGGTATCGATGCCCAGGGCTGCCCCTGCCCAGGCAAGTAATGTCCCGATAGTTGCATACGAAATGGCCAGACCACCGGCGAGTGCAAGTGGCGCACGCGGATGCACACCCGTTGCCGACCCAAGCAGGATAGGAACGAGTGGCAGCACGCAGGGCGATAGCGTTGAAAGAAGCCCGGCCAGAAAGCCAAATCCGTACGAGCCCAGACCGAATTCCATCAGTTGGCCGTTTTCTTGATGAGCGCTTCGATACCGGACGGGGTTGTGTCGCCGATCGAGCGCGCTACCTCCGATGTGCCTTTGAAGGCTACCAGCGTGCTTTGCATGCCGACGCAGAACTTCGTCAGTGCGGCCTTGTTGGAATCGAAATCGACGGTCAGCACGGTCACGTCGCGATAGGCGGGTTCCTTCATGAGGCCCTCGACGATCGGCTTTTGCGCCTTGCAGGTCGGGCACCACGTTGCGCTGACATCAACGACCACGGGCTTGCCCGCGTGCGTCAGTTGGTCAAACGCCTCCGGCGTGTACGGCTTGATTTCGCCCGCGGTGGCTAGGGAAGCCGAGGTGGCCAGGGTGATGGCAATGAGTGCTCGTAGAATGGTCATTTCTTCTCCTTTAATGGTTCACAGGCCTGAAGGTGCTTTGCTTTTGCCCCATGAAGGCGACCAGCGCCGCCAGTTCCTTCGAGTCCCAGGGCAACGGTTTGGCGGCCATCGGCATCACCATGCAGGCCTGAATCATCTCGTCCAAGTAGACCTGCTTGCGTCCCAACTGGTCCCTGGCCATGCCGACGGTGTGGGGATAGGGCTTCGCGAAACTGTCCGAATACGACGCCGTCCAAGCCTATCTGCTGACGCGGCTTGCCCACGTCGGCGGCCCATTCCTGTCGCTTAACGAGTTCCGACATGGTCGCATTTCCGTGCCCACGCGGGCGCGCGGCAACGGCAGCAGCGTTTCTTCTGACGCTCCTGCCGTGCGCTTCGCATGCCCAGCCGTATGATGCCGGTATCAGCGCTGCCGCACCCGCAGCCTTAGTTTCCGCACAGCCCGCACTGACGTTGCAAGCCGCGCAGAGCCGCGCGCTGGCAGCGAATCCTTCACTCCTTGCCGCAGAGAAAGAGCGGCTTGCCTGGGATGGCACGGTGCGCCAGGCCGGGGCCTACGCGAATCCCGAGCTCTCCCTGGAGGGCGATGAGTTGCGCAGCGATAACCGCACTGAGGCGATCCGACTGATTCAGCCCATTGACGTAAGCGGCAAGCGACGCGCCCTTGCCGCCGTAGCCGAGGCAGGCAGAGACCGGACCAACGCTACCCTAACGGCAAGGCGCAACGAACTGCGCCTCATGGTGGCGAGCGCCTTTGTATCGCTGCAGGAGGCCGAAGCGCTGGAGCGCCTGGCGGACCAGAAACTGGAGACGATTGAGTCGTTCCGGAGTGCAGTCGGCCGCCGCGTGGTCGCAGGCAAGGTGTCGCCGATCGAGCGGGAGAAAGTCGGTTCGGATGCGGGAGGCGCTCTCATCGAGGCGCAGGAAGCGAGGCAACGGACCGCGCTGGCCCGCCGGCGTCTGGCCAGCTTCTGGGCTCGCACCGATGCGCCGGATTTCACCACGGTCAATGGGCCGTTTGGCGAGGAGGCAGCGTTCCCGGACCGCCAGATCGTTTTGAACGCCTTGCCGCAGCGCCCGGAATATCAGGCACGGCAGCAGGCCATCCGTGAGCAAGAGGCGCGGCTTGAGCTGGAGCGCGCTCGCCGGGTCGGTGACCTCACGGTTGCCGCAGGCGTCAAGCGGGTTCATCAGGCCCCCACGTTTGGCCAGCCCACTGCGCAGAATACGTTGATGCTATCCGTCGGCATCCCCTTGCCGCTGTTTGACCGGAACCAGGGGAATATCTATGAGGCGACCCAACAGGTAGACCGGGCCCGCCTGGAAGCCGATGCCACACGTAACCAGTTGCAGCTCAGGGCGCTCGAGCTGTCTGACGGCATCACACTGGCGGCCAAAGAACTCAAGACCCTGCGCGAAGAGGTACTTCCCGCTTCGCGCGAAACGGCTCGTGCGGTCATGAAAGGCTATGAGTTCGGTAAGTTTTCCTACCTGGAAGCACTGGACGCGCAGCGTGCCCAAATCCGCAACGAAGCTCAGTACATCGCCGCCGCAGCGCGGTACGAGCGTCTGAAGAACGAGATCCTTGACTTTGCCGGTAGCCCGGCCGCCAACCCGGGAGCGCAACCATGAACACCAAATCCGCTGTCGTACTGGCTGTAGCGACGCTCCTCGTCGGCTCCTTTGCCGGCTTTCAACTCGGACACTACCGCAATGCAGGCAGCTCGCATGAGTCCGCTCAAGCTGCCCATAGCTCCGCGGCGTCAGTCGCGGAAGAGGCCACGCGCGGCCCTCACGGCGGGCGCCTGCTCGAGGACGGGTCGTTCCAGGTAGAAGTGACGATCTTCGAGCAAGGCGTCCCTCCACAGTTCCGGCTCTATCTGTATGAGAACGGCAAGCCGCTATCGCCCAAGACTGCGCAAGCGGCGATCTCGCTGCAACGCCTGGGCCGCCCGGCCGAGCCCATCGCCTTCTATGCCGAACGGGACTACCTGCGCGGCGACAAGACCGTGGTCGAGCCACACTCGTTCGATGTGACCGTGTCGGCCGACCACAATGGCAAAACGTCGCGCTGGCGATACGCGCAGGTCGAAGCGCGGGTCGAGATGGGCGACGCGCAGTTAAAGGAGGCGGGCGTCAATATACTGACCGCGGGGCCAGTCAGCATTCGCTCCGTCCTTGAGTTGCCCGGCGCGATCAAGCCCAATGGCGACCGCTTCGTGCCGCTGTTGCAGCAGTTCAATGGAACCGTGGTCGCGGCGCCAGTTGGAGAAGGGATGCACGTCAAGCGTGGCGACATTCTGGCAGTGGTGGAAAGTCCTGAAGTCGGCGACCTGCGTAGCGCGCTCGCCGTCGCGAGAGACAAGGCGGAGCTGTATCGGCGAACACTCGAGCGGGAAGAAAAGCTCTTTGCCGAGCGCATTTCGCCGGAACAGGACGTGCTCTTAGCGCGGCAAGCCTATCGCGAAGCCCAGATCTCAGCAAACGCCGCTGCACGCAAGCTGGAAGCAATGCGCGTGACCGCCGGCGGCGGCGCCAATGTCGCCCGCGTCGAACTGCGCGCCCCCATTGATGGCGTGGTCACGGGGAAGTCAGTAGCGCCGGGCCAGGCTGTCGACGCCGGCACAGTGCTGATGTCGGTCGCGGACACCTCCACGGTCTGGGTCGAGTTGCCGATCTATCCAAAGGACATGGCTGCCGTGCGCCCCGGCCAGGCTGTCGTCATCAAGACGAGCGACGGCGAGACCGAGGCGCAGGGCAAGGTGGAAGCTGTCAGCGCGGTCGCCGGCGAGCAGACGCGCACGGCCACGGCGCGCGTTGTCCTACCCAACCGCGAAGGTGTATGGCGCCCGGGCACTCTGGTCAATGCTGTACTGATTACCAACGAGCAGGAAGTCGCTGTCGCGGTGGACAAAAGCGCGATCCAGACGGTGCGCGACTGGAAGGTGGTGTTTGGTCGATACGGGCAGTACCTCGAAGCCCGCCCGCTCGAGCTTGGGCGTAGTGACGGGAAGATGGTGGAGGTGATCGAGGGCCTGTCAGCCGGTGAGCAGTACGCGGCCGGCAACAGCTTCACCGTGAAGGCTGAGCTCGGCAAGGCCGGCGCGACACACGACCACTGAGGCCACGGGAGTCCGCCATGTTCGACAGATTGCTTCAATTCTCCATCCAGCGCCGCTGGCTTGTGATGCTGGGCGTCCTCGCCCTGGTCCTTGTCGGCGCCGCCAGCCTCCTGAGGCTGCCCATCGACGCTGTGCCAGACATCACCAATGTGCAGGTGCAGATCAACACGCGTGCGGAGGGGTATTCGCCACTAGAGGTGGAGCAGCGCATCACCTTCCCGATCGAGACGGTGATGGCGGGCCTGCCGAGCCTCGAAGCCACGCGCTCGGTCTCCCGCTACGGGCTGTCCCAGGTGACCGTGACCTTCAAGGATGGTACCGACATCTATTTCGCCAGGCAGCTCGTCAACGAGCGGATAACCGAGGCCCGTGAGCGGCTGCCGGCCGGCGTCACCCCGGCGATGGGACCGATCGCGACCGGTCTGGGCGAAATCTTCATGTACACAGTGAAGGCTCGCCCTGGAGCCCGCAAGCAGGATGGTTCCGCCTATACCCCGACCGATTTGCGCGAGGTCCAGGACTGGATCATCCGGCCGCAGTTGCGCACGGTAAAAGGTGTCACCGAGGTGAACTCCGTTGGTGGCTTTGTCAAACAGTTCCACGTGACCCCGGATCTGACAAAGCTGGCCGGATTCGGCTTGACCCTTTCGGACGTCTCGCGTGCGCTCGCGGAGAACAATGCCAACGTCGGCGCCGGATACATCGAACGCCAGGGCGAGCAATACCTGGTCCGCTCGCCCGGACAGGTGACATCGCTCGACGACTTGTCGGCCATCGTCATTGAAACCCGCGGCAGCACGCCAATCCGCATCGGTGATGTCGCTACGGTGCACCTGGGCCAGGAGTTGCGCAACGGCGCGGCGACGGAAAACGGTCAGGAGGTGGTGCTGGGAACGGTCTTCATGCTGATCGGCGAGAACAGCCGCACAGTTTCGTCCGCCGCCGCCGCCCGGCTTCAGGAAATCAATGCCAGCCTGCCCGGCGGCATAGTCGCGGAACCCGTGTACGACCGGACCACCTTGGTGGACCGCACGATCAATACCGTCAGCAAGAATCTGCTTGAGGGGGCCGCGCTCGTCATCGCCGTGCTCTTCGTACTGCTCGGCAACCTGCGCGCCGCGATCATCACTGCAATGGTGATTCCGCTCTCCATGCTGTTCACGATCACCGGCATGGCGGGCAACGGCATCAGCGCCAACCTGATGAGCCTCGGGGCGCTCGATTTCGGCATCATCATCGACGGTGCCATCGTCATCGTCGAGAACTGCATCCGGCACCTCGCGGACGAGCAGCGCCGGCTGGGCCGCCCGTTGACTCGCGACGAACGCTTTGCCCTGGTATTCAAGTCTTCACGCGAGGCGCGCAAGGCCATTCTCTACGGGCAGCTCATCATCATGGTGGTCTACCTGCCCATCTTTACCTTGACCGGCGTCGAAGGCAAGATGTTCCATCCGATGGCGCTCACGGTGGTGCTGGCGCTCGTCGGCGCCATCATACTGTCGGTGGTCTTCGTGCCCGCCGCCATCGCCATGTTCCTGACCGGGAGCATCAAGGAGAGCGAGGGCAGAACCTACGCCGCGATCAAGCGTTTCTATGCGCGACAGCTCGATCGCGCATTGGGCAGGCCGGCTCTTACCCTCGGGATCGCTGGCGCCATCCTTGCCGGAAGCGTGGTGCTTGCTGCAAGGCTGGGTTCGGAGTTCATCCCCAGTCTCAACGAAGGGGACATTGCCTTGCATGCCCTGCGGATTCCCGGCACCAGCCTGTCGCAGGCAATCCAGATGCAGGAGGCGCTCGAAAAGCGCATCAAGGCGTTTCCGGAGGTGGAGCGCGTCTTTGCCAAGATCGGGACCGCCGAGACCGCGACGGACCCGGTACCGCCCAGCGTGGCCGATAACTTCGTCATCATGAAGCCGTCGTCCGAGTGGCCGGACCCGGGCAAGCGCAAAGAGACCCTGGTTGCAGAAATGGAGCAGGCTGTTGCCAGGGTTCCTGGTAACAATTACGAATTCACACAGCCTATCCAGATGCGATTCAATGAACTCCTGTCTGGCGTGCGTGCCGACGTGGCGTTCAAGATCTTTGGCGATGACATGGGGACCCTGGAGAGCCTGGGTAAGCGCGCCGAGGCGTTGCTCGAAACCGTGCCGGGCGCCGCAGACGTCAAAGCTGAGCAACTGACGGGCTTGCCCGTGCTGTCGGTGAACTTTGACCGGCAAAAGCTCGCGCGCTACGGTATCTCTTTGGCCAGTGCACAGCGGGTGGTGAACGCAGCCATCGGCGGGCAGGAAAGTGGCACCTTGTTTGAAGGCGATCGGCGCTTCGACATTGTCGTGCGCTTACAGGAGCATGTTCGCTCCGACCCGGACAAATTGCGCATGCTGCCACTCCCCGTGCCGGGCGGAGCGGCGCGCTATGTGTTGCTTGGGGAGGTAGCCACACTGGACGTGACGCAAGGTCCCAACCAGTTGAGCCGCGACAACGGCAAGCGCCGGATGGTCGTGACGGCAAACGTTCGCGGCAGGGACCTGGGCTCCTTCGTCCGCGAAGCGCAAGCGAAGGTTGCCGGCGGCATCAAGTTGCCACCAGGCTATTGGTCTAGCTGGGGCGGTCAGTTCGAGAAGCTGGAGTCCGCTGCCAACCGGCTCAAGATAGTGATCCCGGTCGCGCTTGGCCTGATCTTTCTGCTGCTGTACGGCATGTTCACAAGCGTCAAGGATGGCCTGTTGGTATTTACCGGCGTGCCGTTTGCATTGACCGGGGGCGTCATCGCGCTGTGGCTCCGCGACATTCCCTTCTCCATCTCGGCTGGCGTGGGCTTCATCGCGCTTTCCGGGGTGGCGGTGCTCAACGGCCTGGTGATGGTCTCGTTTATCCGCCAGCTCCGGGCCGAGGGGACGCCGCTTGACGAAGCGGTCAGGGACGGTGCGTTGCTTCGCCTGCGGCCGGTGTTGTGCACCGGGCTCGTGGCTTCGTTGGGCTTTGTACCGATGGCGATCGCCACCGGAGCCGGTGCGGAGGTGCAACGCCCGCTAGCTACGGTCGTCATTGGCGGGGTCCTATCTTCGACGTTCCTGACACTGCTTGTCCTGCCATTGCTCTATAGATGGGCGTATCGGAACGGCGCGGAAGAATGCTCGCAAACAGCGCGTCCTGCCCGTGACATTGCGCTACCTTTTGGGGGGGTGGGAGATTAGGACCCACGTGCTATGGTCCGGGAGCCGGTATAGAACCGGCATCCTAACGGGAGACAAAATGAAGAAGCTTGCGACGGCAATCATGGCATTGGCGCTGTTTGCAGCAGTTGGCACTGCGAATGCCCACAGCGGCGGCACAGACAGGCAAGGCTGCCACGTGGACCACAGCACTGGCATTCGCCACTGCCATTGAGATGGTTGAGCACCTTCGCGGCGGTGCTCAACGCCTTTGCCTCTCTGGTTCGACCCGATCGAGAACCTCGGCACGTCCGCCATGGCCATGGCGTTCCCGGTCAAGAATCGCGCCTCGTTGAAGCACTTCAAGGAAGGCGAGTCCGTTTCAGTCACGTTCGACAAGGTCAACGGCAAGCCGACCGTCGTGGACATGCAGCGCAAGTAGGCGCCTCAAATCGCATGCCGCTGTGTCGGCGGCATGCGCATATATCGCTCGAACAGATGCATCGCGTGCCCCCGACAGTATGGGCGTAAGGATAGCCCTTTGCCAGGCAAGGGTGCTTGCGGCAGGTGGAAAAATCACCAGAGACATATTTTCCTTTCCGGGCGGTCAACGGTTCCATTTCAAAGAGCCAGGCGGCAATGAGCTGGCCGTTTGGTCAGACAGTGAGCCGCTGCAGACCTAACAATTCAAGCTCCAGATGAGTCGATGAGATTCGCAGCCCCATCGTGGCACCTGTTGCCGTTCGCCGCCATGCAGCTGGTTCGGGACGGGGAAGTCCCCTTCATTCGTTAGGTGGCGCAAGATACCGTATGGCAACCTCAACGCAGGCCTGCCGGGCTCATTGACGCCGTGCACGGTGAAAACATTCTTGGCGAGATCAATGCCGTCGGTCAGAATAGCCATGGACTGCCCCTTCCGGATGAGTTGATGAGATTCCCAGCCCGTGGCACTCGTAGCCGTTAGCCGCCATGCGGCTGGTTCGGGACGGAGAAGTCCCTTTCATTCGCTAGGCAACGCCAACAGGTACTGGAGGATTTCTATGCCGAATCGAGTCAACGAAGCAATCCAGACGCATTACGGTCGCCCGGATGTGGGAAGCGTCATCTTGGCGGCTCTGGAAAAGGCGGGCAAAGACCTAGACCGCCTCACGCCGGAAGACTTAGCACCTGTCGACGAGTTTCATATCCGGGGTCGGGCAGCGACGCTTGAGCTTGCCCGGGCCGCTGGTCTCGATGCGAGCAAGCGTGTTCTCGATGTCGGTAGCGGTGTTGGCGGGACTTCGCGATGTCTTGCAAGGGAATTCGGTTGCCGCGTCACTGGCATTGACCTCACAGACGAATACTGCCGTGCCGCTGCAATGCTCTCTGCCAAGGTTGGGCTCGCGGACCTGGTTGATTATCGCCAGGGTGACGCCACCAACTTGCCGTTTGATGACGGAGTGTTCGACGTCGTCTGGACGGAGCACGTGGCAATGAACATTCCAGACAAACTCCGGCTGTACGAGGAGATGCACCGGGTTCTGAAGCCGGGCGGCACGCTCGCCATCTACGACGTATTGGCCGGCCCTTCTGGCCCGGTCCTGTTTCCCGTCCCATGGGCGCGCACGCCGGATACGAGCTTCCTCGTGCAGCCGAACGAGTTGCGCAGGCTTCTTGAGAACGCTGGATTCACAATTTCAAACTGGTTAGACACGACAGAGGCAGCGCGTGCGTGGTTTGTGTCCCTGGCCGAGAAGATCCGCAAGGAAGGCTTTCCGCCCCTTGGATTCCATCTGCTCTTGGGGACTGATTTTCAGGCGATGGCGCAAAATCAAGGGCGAAATCTTCAAGAAGGGCGGATTGTTCTTGGACAAGTTGTCGCAAGGAAATAGGCGTTGCCCAACAATGGGGTGCAGCCGACGCCCGCAAGCGGGCGCGGCTGACGCCGAAAGTTAGGCGCCAGAGAAAGGACGCACCTTGGACAATCCCAATTTCTATGTGATCACTGGTGCCTCGGGGGCTGGCAAATCAACTCTCTTGGCGGCGCTGGGTGATCTTGGATATTCCGCCGTCCCGGAAGCAGCTCGCGCTGTCGTGCGAGAGCAATTGGAATGCAATGGCAGAATTCTTCCATCGGTCGATCGCGCAGCATTCATGCAACAAAGTCCTAGTGTCATGAGTCAGAAATTGATTGCATTATTTGGCTCGCGTTGTACTCTGCATTGAAGGCACGCACGGGGCGAGGTAGCGATGAGGGGAAGACCAAAGGCGGAACTAATCTTGAGTGAGGCTGAACGCGAGCAGCTCAAGGCGCTGACGATGCGGCGCAAGACGGCACAGGCGTTGGCTTTGCGCGCGCGCATTGTGCTGGCCAGTGCTGAAGGCCTGGACAACAAGACCGTTGCCGCAAAGCAGCGTGTCGACGTGCATACGGTTTCCAAGTGGCGCTCGCGATTCGTCGCGGATCGCCTGGATGGGCTGCTGGATGCTCCGCGCCCAGGGGCGCCGAGGACCATCGCTGACGCACAGGTCGATGCGATTATTGCCAAGACGCTCGAATCCGTGCCAGCCGGGGCTACTCACTGGAGCACGCGCAGCATGGCTCGCGCGGCAGATCTGTCGCAGTCGACCGTGACGCGTATCTGGCGCGCCTTTGGGCTGCAGCCGCATCGACAGGAGACCTTCAAGCTGTCCAGCGACCCATTGTTCGTGGAGAAGGTGCGAGATATCGTGGGGTTGTACCTCGACCCACCGCTCAAGGCCATGGTGTTGTGCGTTGACGAGAAGAGCCAGATTCAGGCGCTGGACCGCACGCAGCCGATTTTGCCGATGGCGCCAGGCATCCCCGAGCGACGCACGCATGACTACATGCGCCATGGCACGACAACGTTGTTCGCCGCGCTGGACATCGCCACAGGAAAAGTTATCGGTGAATTGCATCGCAGACATCGCAGCAGTGAGTTCCTGCAGTTTCTACGCACGATCGAAGCCAACGTGCCACCCAAGCTCGATGTGCATCTCGTCATGGACAACTACGGCACGCACAAGACGGCGTCGATCAAGGCTTGGTTCGCTCGCCATCCACGCTTCCATGTTCATTTCACACCGACCTCCGCCTCGTGGATCAATCAGGTGGAGCGCTGGTTTGCAACCATCACCGAACAATACATCCGCCGCGGCACGCATCGCTCAACCCGACAACTTGAGCAAGCTATCCGCCAATACCTTGACCTGAACAACGCCAACCCCACGCCTTTCGTGTGGACAAAGTCCGCCGATGACATCCTCGCCAGCATCAAGCGATTTTGTCTACGAATTTCTGACTCGGGACACTAGCCCGCAGCATCCAAGATCATGAAGCGGCTCAAGCCTTGAAGTCACCCATATTCTTTGGCCGGGGCATTCCTGAGTGGTTACGTTTACTTGGCGTGGGCGCTACGCCTCTCCACATGGCGGCGGCGCAGTGCCGCTATGCCGGCACCGTGTTTTTGGCGGAGCCTTGGCCGGAGATTTACGTTCGCGACCGCGAGCGCCATGCCAGCTTCGAACAGGCAGCGAGATCCTATGAGTCAACTGTGTCAGCCTATGTCGAATCGGGGTATGGGACTTGCGTTATTCCCAAGGCATCGGTGCGAGAGCGAGTAGCATTCGTCCTTGCACGGATATCCGGATAGTTCATGCCACTTCCTTTTTCTATCTATGTTGTGCCTGTCGTCATTCTCTGCGTGCCATCCAGCTTGCGGTGAATCAGTGATACCAGCGTCAGGACGTCCAGTGCGTCCTGTTCGGACATGGGCCAATTCGTCTTGGGAGCATGGGCCAGTGGATTGCGCACGGCGCCGAACAGGCCGATCAGCAGGTTGGCAACGCCTTTTGTCGCCTCGCTTAGGACATGAAAATAATTCTCGTCCAGCAGCTCTGCACGGCAGTAGTTCAGCACTTCCGCATGGACAACGCGACTTTCTAGCGCGGCCTTGAGCCGTCCAGCTCGGGCGCGCGCGGCATCGAGCGTCGTGGCCTTGTCGGCATACCCAACCTTGCCATCTTCACGCACATAGAAGCCGGAAAAGGCGAGGACGACATTGAGTTCGTCACGCCGCCAAGCGAACGTCGCCGGGTCACGGGCGTAGTTCACCGGGTTCATCGCGCGATTGATGAACATGATGAGATAGTTGCCGATCTGGTGCTGGTTTTGCGCACCGGCCAGCGCATTGGGTCAAGCCAGGCGACGTGTCCGCAACTTCGATCTCTTGCAGCAAGCGCTCGATCTGTGTGCCGCTCAGGCCGCGTTCAGTGTCGGCCAAGACACGACAGGCGGCTTCAAGTTGCTGTGAGTTGAAAGGGGCAATCCGTGTCGCCAATGCTTGTCGTCCCGGGCATCAGATGATGGCCTGCAATCCCTTGTCGGCGATGACGTTGAGCAGTTTGAGCGCCGGCCCCGTGGGGTGGGTTTCGCCTTGCTCCCATTTGCGCACGGTCGAAGCGGTGGTGTGGAGGTGCAGCGCGAACACCGGCTGGCTGAACTTCAAGGCTTCGCGCAGGCGTTTGATGTCGACAGCACTGAACTCCCGCACCGGCGGCGGGCAGATCGCGTCGAACTCGCGCATCGTCACCTTGCTGATCGCTCCCGCTTCGTGGAGCGCAGCCAAGTCGCCACGTAGGGATTCAATGATCTTGCTCACAACACACCTCCAATAACAAGCCAGCCTGCAGCGCCTTCGCCAGGGCTTCCGCGGACAGCTCCAGGAACACCTTGCCGGCGAATTGCAGCGCCTTCTTCTCGTCCTGCGTGATGTTCGCCTTATCGCTCTTGGGGAACCCATGCAGGAACACGTAGCGGCTACCTATCCGGGCCGACACCAGCGTGCGGTAGCCGCCACTCTCGCCGCCGCCGGGGCGCGCCACCCGCTTCTTGTAGAGGAAGCCGCCCAAATCCGCGTCAATCAGACCGCTTTCCATCTCCTGAACCGCCTTGCACAAGGCGGCATCGGGCAGTTGGAATGGGGGCCGAGCGGCTTGTCGTGGTCGAGGATGGCCGGACAGACGTAGGGCGACTTGCCGTAGCGCGGCGCGTTCGTCAGCAGCCGGCGGGCTTCCTCGCTCAACGGCTTGGACATATCGCCACCTTTCTCCGGGTACTTGGGCACGTGGCGGCAAGGATTGGCGCCGTCGTGCCGGTAGCCCCACAGTTCGGCCAGGTTGAACATCTTGCGAACGAGCGACAGCACGCGATTGGCATGCGTTGGGGATTTCTCCATGCGCTTCATCAGCGCGGTGATGTCGTGGGGCGCGTGACCTCGTGTACCTTCTTGTTGCCAAAGGCTGGGATGACGAAGTTGTCGATCTGGTACTGGTAGCCGTCCTGCGTGCTCGGTTTGTTGTGGAGCTTGGAGTGGTCTTCCATGAACCGGCCGCACAGCTCCTTGACCGTCGGCGCCTTGCGAGCCTCGGCCTTGCCGTGGCCGGGATCGCCGCCGCGCCGGATTTCGGCCAGCCAGTCCTGCGCCAATCGCCGCTTCCAGATCGCCCTCCTGCCAGGCGTCTCGAAGCCCCAGGAAGTCGAGAATGTATGGGTCGCGCATGACGAGGCTGGGCGACATGCGCTGCGCATCGCGCATCGTGTCCAGTTCCTGTGCGATCAGCGCGTCCGGCTTCCTGGATAGCGTCGTGCGTTCGTACAGCATCGAGTCGATGCGCTCGCGCAGCGTTCGCACGCTCCAGCGTTCGGCGCTGGCCATCAGCACGTAGTAGTCACGCTGGAGCGCGTCTTTCAGCGGCAGCAGCGCCACGAAATGCGACCAGCTCAATTGTCGTGACAGCGTCACGACAATTGGTTCTTCCGGAAATGCGGTGGCGAATTGCACCATTCTGCGCAGATTCTTGTCCGCAAAGCTACGTCCGTAGTCCCGGACAAGCTGCGCGGCCAGGGTTGGCAGGATTTCCTCGCCGTACCCCGCCCGCTGGCCGTTCAGAAAGTATGTATGAATACGATGGCCGATGCGCCAGAACAGCAGGGCCAACTCGCTATTCACCGCGGAGGCGACGCGCTGACGCGATACCTCGATCAGTGCTCGAATATCGCCCAGCAGCGCAGGACGCGCGACGGGCGATGCGGGGGCGGATTTGCGCTTGTTCGTACCAACTCCCCCTCGGCACATTGCGCTCTCGTGATTTCCTTGCGCCTCTTCGCCACCAGCTCGACTGCTTTGCGCAGCGGATCGTCTTCCGTATGGACATACCGCATGCACATCGCTATGGTCTTGTGGGCTGTAAGCACCATGTCGACTTTGATCGCAGCGCCGGAACTGGCGATATCGGTAGCAGCGCGGTACCGGCGGGGGATATCGTCACGTACATGCCGTCGCGAGTCTTACAAGGCTTGGGCTTAGGCTTGAGGTTAGGCCGTGCGGTTTCGGTGAGCATCGAGGTTTTTCCTGTTCGTGACGGCTTTTTCCGTCATGGGTCAGGAGACCTGCCGATGCCAGAAAAGCCGCAGAAACTGAGCTTACCGAGGAGACTTTTACCGTCAAAGACCGATTTGGTCTGGATAGTAAACGGGAGGGTCTGAATCCGGCCTCAGAGCTCTACCGCCAACCTGTTCCGCTGGCCGGCAATAGTCACCGCTCGCTCTCGTAACGTATTGCTTTGTCGATCAACCCTTACGAGAGCTTTTCGATAATGGCCAACATTCCCCGAAAAGACCGGATTTCATTCCCGCTCGGCGGGCGGCACGTTCTGAAAGTTCATCATCAACGTGTGCGTTGAGCGTGTGGATGCAAGCTATGCTCTGAGCAAACACGAGGAATGCCACGTCGTCAAGGCGCTGTCGGAGGTTGCCTCCTGTGAGTCGATTTTCCAATATCGCCTCGCTGTTCGCCAAGTAAGTCTGAAAAGAGCGCGGCCACGCCGCGCCCCGACCGGCCGCAGGCCGGCACTCCACGCGCCGCCGAATCCAGCGCCGCGTGTCCGCCCCAAGCAGCAAGAGCCTGAAATGCGAAGAATCCTGGTAGCCAATCGCGGCGAGATTGCCTGTCGCATCATCCGCGCCGCGCAGGCGCTTGGCATCGAGACCGAGGCCGTGTATCCCAAGGCCGACGCCGGTGCACTGCATTGCCAGATGGCCGACGTGGCCGTGTCCATCGGCCCTGCCCCCGCGGCACAAGGCTATCTGAATACCGAAGCCGTCCTGGCAGCCGGGCTGGCGCATGGCGCCGACGGCGTGGCATCCGGGCTACGGCTTCCTCTCCGAGAACACTGCCTTTGTCCAAGCCTGGCATGCACTGAATCTGGCCTTCGGTCGAATCGTGGCGCGGGCGACGTAGCGCTCCAGGTAAATGCTGCCGTCGCCGAAGGCCTTGAGCGCGAGCGCCTGCGTGGTGGCCAAGGTGGCTGCCAGCGTGTCGGGGCCGTTGACGAATCTCATGCCGATGCCGCCGCCACCGCCCGCGGCCTTGGCCAGCAGCGGATAGCCCACTTGCGCGGCAGCCTCTTCCAGTCCAGCCAGCTCACCGGGCAGGAATCGGATGCTGCCCGGCAGGACCGACACCCCGCAGGCGGCCGCGATCTCGCGTGCGCGGTTCTTGTCGCCCATGTTCTCTATCGTCCAGGTATTTGGCTATGGCGACGGCACGGCCGAGCATCTGTTCGAGCGGGAATGCTCGGTGCAGCGCCGCTTCCAGAAGATCTTCGAAGAAAGCCGGGCACCCGGCCTGCCGCCCGAGGTGCTGGCACGCATGACTGCCGCGGCCATCCCGTGGCGCATCGAGCCGTCGGGCGAGCGCTTGCTTGCGGTTGCATTTGACGCCGGCCGTGATGCCACTGCATTGCACGCTGCCAACCGACAAGCCTGCGCCGCGGCGGCACGCATTGGTGCCGCCGCACTGCCGGGCGTGACCGATGTCGTGCCCGCGCTGGCGACCGTGGGCATCCACTACCGTCCGTCCGCCGTTAGCGCCGCGGCAGACACGGCACCGTTCCAGGCGCTGAGCGCAGCGCTGTCCGTGCTGCTTGCCGAGCCGCTCGGCGCCTCGACCGCCTCCGATCGCGTGGTCGAAATCCCGGTCTGCTACGGCGGCGGCCACGGGCCTGACCTCGAGGAGGTGGCCGCAAGCCGCGGGCTCGCGCCCGATGCGGTGATCACGCTGCATAGTGCGGCGCCGGTCGATGTGCTGATGCTGGGTTTCGCGCCCGGCCACCCGTACGTGGGCAAGTTCGACGCACGCCTGGCCCCTCCCCGGCGCACCACGCCGCGCACCGCCGTGCCCGCTGGCTCGATCGGGCTGGCCAACTGCCAGTCCGTGATCTATCCGATGGTGCTCCCGGCGGCTGGAACCTGATTGGGCGCACGCCGCTGTCCTTGTTCGATGCGCACCGCGATGCGCCTTGCCTGCTCGATGCAGGCGACCAGGCGCGAATCGATAAGTAGATCGCGCGTTTGCCCACGTCTTGGCGCGTTTTCTGAGGCGCGCCAGGCCGCCATGGGTAGCTCTTCCGAAATTTGTGACGCCCCAACTCGAATCCTGAAGACGCTGCGCCCACGTTGACCACGCCGTCGAAGGCGCAGACGGGGCGCCGATCGCCCCTGCCGGCATCAACCCGCGTGCGGCTCGAGCGGTTCGCTCCCGATGGCCCGCGCCCGCTTCGCATACCAGCCGAAGTAGGCGAGGCTCAGGAGCATGAGCCACGGCGCCCCGAAGATCATAGTCATGCGAAACTCTGCGGTGAACATCGTGGTGAGCATAATGGCGAGCATCAGCGCGGCGCCCAGCAGCGTCAGCGCCGGAAAGCCCTTCATGCGAAAGCGCAGAGGGGCATTGCCTTGCGCTTCCCACTTGCGGCGGAAGCAGTAGTGGGTAACGAAGATCATCATCCACGTGAACATGGCGCCGAACATAGAAACTGCCATCATCAGCGTGGACGAGGCATCAGGATAGACGACGCTCAGCAGGGTCGCCAGCGCGATCCCCAGCGTCGACACCAGCAGCGCGGATAGCGGCACGCCGCGCCGGCTGACACGCCCGAATCGGGCGGGAGCATAGCCCGCTCGCGACAGGCTGAACATCATCCGCGTCGTGATGTACAGCTGGCTGTTCATCGACGACAGCGCCGCCACCAGCACGACGAAGTTGATCACGCCCGCGGCCCCGGGGATGTTGATGGCCTCCATCACCTTGACGAACGGACTTTCCTCCCGGCCGGCGACGGTCCACGGCACGATCGCCAGCATCAGCGCCAGCGTGAGCAAGTAGAACAGCACCAGGCGAATCATTGTGGAACGGAAGGCACGCGTGATCGCATGCTCCGGATCCTCGGCCTCACCCGCGGCCACCGCGATCATCTCGATGCTCAGGTAGCTGAAGATTGAGATGATGACGGCCACCCACATGCCCCACAGGCCTTTCGGAAAGAAGCCACCGTTTGCGGTGTAGTGGTGAAAGCCGGCCACGCCCCCCTCCCCTGATCCGGCCACCGAAGCCGGGGCGCCGAAGACAACATAGGCACCGATGAGTATGAAGCCGACGATCGCTGCGACCTTGATGACCGAGAACCAGTATTCGACGGCACCGAAGATGTTGACGCTGAGCGCGTTGACCAGCACCAGCGCCGCGGAGAACGAGGCAATCCAGAACCAGCCAGGCACCGCGGGAAACCAGTACTTCATATAGAGCGCGATCGCGATCACCTCCGTCCCGACAGCCAGCACGATGCAGGCCCAGTACGCGTAGCGCACGAGGAAGCCAGCCCAAGGGCTGACATAGTGCTCCGCGTAGGCACCGAACGAGCCCGAGGTCGGATGCGCCACGGTCATTTCCGCCAGGCAGCCCATCAGGATCAACGCGATGAAGGCGCCGATGGCATAGCTGACCAGCACGCTGGGGCCGGCAAAGCCGATGGCAAAGCCGCTGCCGAGGAACAGGCCGGTACCGATCGCGCCGCCGATGGCGATCATCGCCATCTGGCTGGCGTTCAGGGTCCGCTTGAGCCCCCGCTCCCGCTCCACGATTTGCTGAAAGCTCTGCGTTGACTTGCTCATGGTGTCTCTCTCCTTCTACTTTTGAACGTGAACCGCTAGGCTCAGAACACGTGGCGCATGCCAATGGCCACGCCGGTCTGGTTGCCGCGCCCCGGCAGCTCGGTGGCCGCTGCGCCGCTGACGCGGTTGTAGTCCACGGTGCCGTACAGCTGGGAGCGCCTGGACAGTGAGTATTCTGCGAGCAGCACGGCAGTCAGCCGCTTGCCGCTCTGGCCGGCCACGCCGTTCACGTCGCGGATGTTGTCGTGATAGACAACGCCCGTCATCGCCAGCGCGCCAGAAACCTGGTACGTCAGGCCCGTATAGAACGTCATGTCCTTGCGCGGGTTGGCGGCGAAAGATCCGTAGCTGACGGTGCGCGAAGGATCGTTCAGCATGCCATCGACCATCCCGGTGGCGTCCTCGCCGCCGATGTAGCCGGCAAACAGCCTCGCCGGTCCGAACGCATAACGCCCCGCCACGCCCCACATGCGCTGGGTCTCGCTCGCGGCGTCCCGAATCTCCTGATAGACGGCGCCCACGCCGAGATTGCCGTGGTTGTACGCGACGCGCGCGCCCCAGTAGGAGCCCTGCTTCAGGTTGCCCTGCAACTCGCCAAGTCCGTAGCTGGCGCCGACGTTGAGGCCGCCGAACGTGCCGTCGTAACTGACCGCGTTGTCGATGCGGCCGCCGGTCATGAAGTACGGCCAAGCATTGGCCGTGTAGTTGCCTACGGTCAGCGGATCGAATTCACCGAACAGGTTGAAGCCTTCGGTCGACTGGCGGCCGAGCTTGAGCGTACCCAGGCCGCCGGATAATCCGACATAGGCGTGGCGGCCGAACAGGCGACCGTTCTGGTTCACGCGCCCGGTGTCCGGATCGAAGCCATTCTCGAGCCGGAACAGGGCCTTCATGCCGCCGCCGAGTTCCTCCTCGCCCCGCAAGCCGAAGCGGCTGTTGGTCACGGCGCCGTTGGTCAGCTGCACGACGCTGTTGTTGCTCGCGTTGGCATTGGTCGTAAGCCGGATGCTCTGGTCAACAATGCCATACAGCGTGACGGCGCTCTGTGCGCAGGCCGAACCCGCTACCAGGCTACCTAGTACCAGCGGGAAAGCAAACTTCTGCATGTCTCCTCCACGTGATTTCGTTCTGTTTTTCTGATGAAAGCGCCGTTCGGCGGCGGGAAAGAGCCGGAATCAGGCCTGCTGCCTGCTCGCCGGCAGCCTGACGTACGCCACAATCTCGATCAGCATGGCCGGATGGGCAAAGCCGGCCACCGCCACACTGGCCCGGTTCGGATAGGGAGCGCGAAAGAACTCGCGGTACACCGAATCGATGACCGGCATGTCGCCCGGGGCGTGCATGTACACGAGCACCTGCGCGACATCGTCGAGCCGGCATCCGGCCGCTTCCACGGTCGCCGCGAGATTGCCGAACGTCAGCCGCGCTTGCGCGGTGATGTCGTCCCCGACGATGTTGCCGGCCGCATCGATGGGGCCATGGGCCGTGAACATCATGCCGTTGGCATGCGTGGCCCATGAGAATGGCTGCGGGGGTTCCGGCAAGGGGGTCTGAATGATGTCTGCCATGTGTCTCCTCTGAAGAATGCCCGTGTGCCGCTGTTCAGCAGCGCGCGCGCAGGACCGTCGCCATCGCGTGCGCGACGTGCTCAAGATTGGTGTCGTTGAGCCCCGCCACGCACAGGCGGCCCGAGCGCAGCACGTAGACGCCGTGCGCTTCGCGCAGGCAATCGGCCTCCGGCCCCGACAGGCCCGTGTAGCTGAACATGCCGCGCTGCGTGGTCAGGTAGTCGAACGGCGCGCCGGGCAGGCTCGCCTCCAGCCGCTCCCTGAGCGAGCGGCGCATGCGCGCGATGCGTTCGCGCATCTGCGCCACCTCGGCAGCCCACTGTCCGGCCAGCGCGGGATCGCAGAGCACCGTCGAGATCAACCGGGCCCCATGGAGCGGCGGGCTCGAGTACACGCGCCGCACGGCCGCTTTCAGTTGCCCCAGCACGCGATTGGCCTCGTCCTCGTTCGGCGTCACGACGGAAAGCCCGCCGCACCGCTCCCCGTACAGCGAGAAGTTTTTCGAGAAGGAGTTGCTGACGAGGAACGACACGCCGGCATCGACCAGCGCGCGCACCGGCCATGCATCCTCCTCGAGCCCATGTCCGAAGCCCTGGTAGGCCATGTCGAGGAACGGAATCAGCCCGTGTTGCCGCAGCACCTCGATCAGTTCTGCCCATTGCTCGCGGGACAGTTCGATGCCGGTGGGGTTGTGGCAGCTCGGCTGCAGCAGCACCACGCTGCGTGCCGGCAGTCCGCGGATCGTCTCCAGCATTTCGTCAAAGCGAAGCCCGTTCGTTTGCGGGTCGTAGTACGGGTAGGTGTGCACCGGCACGCCCGCGCCGGCGAACAGAACCTGATGATTCTCCCAGCTCGGATCGCTAATCCACACGGCACAGCCCGGGAAGCAGAGCTTCAGGAATTCGGCGCCGATGCGTAGCGCGCTCGAGCCGCCGACCGACTGGATCGTGGCGACCCGTTTCTCCTTGAGCGCCGGGCTGTCCGAGCCGAACACAAGCTGCTGCAGCGCGTGCCGGTACGGCGCCATGCCTTCCATCGGCAGGTAAGTGTGCGGACCGTGCTGTTCGGCGAGCTGGAGCGCCGCCGCGCCGACGCTTCCGAGCACCGGAATCCGGCCGTCATCGTCGTAGTAAAGGCCGATGCTGAGGTTCGCTTTCTGCCGTCGGGAATCGGCCTGGTAAGCCTCCATTAACGAAAGGATGGGGTCGCCGGCATAGGCGGGGATGTGCGCAAACATTGGAATTCGTCGGGGTTCGGATTAGGAATGCGGACAGCAGCGGACTTGCCTCTATCGCCATCCGCCGCGTCTTCATGGGAACGGAATCCTATCAAACGAAAAGACGAATGTGCTTGCGTTTATTGCTTGCTTTTATGTATATATCGAAGCTAAATCGGCTTTTTTAATTTCTAACGGTGGATTCTTCGAAATGGAACTGGACCAGACCGACGTGCGCATCTTGCATCACCTGGAAGGCAACGGGCGCATCACCAACCAGGAACTGGCGGAGGCCGTCGGCCTCTCGGCCTCCGCCTGCTTCAGGCGGGTAAAACTGCTGGAGGAGCGTGGCGTGATTGCCGGCTATCGGTGCGTGATCGGCGCGAAGCAGGTCGGTGTGGCCTTCGAGGCACTGGTACATGTCTCGATGCGCTCGGACATCGAGGACTGGCACGAGAACTTCGTGAAGGCCATCCACCGGTGGCCCGAAGTCGTGACGGCCCGTATCGTGACGGGCACGTCAAACTATGTGCTGACCGTGCGGACGAAAGACCTGGAGCACTTCTCCCACTTCGTGGTCCACAAGCTTCACAAGGAGCCGGGCGTCATGGCGATCAACTCGAACATTGTCCTGGAGACGCTGAAATTGCACGGCTCCGTGCTGGACTTGCTGGAATAACTGTTCGCTCGGCGGCTCAAGCTCTGGCTGCCAGCATTTCGTTCGACGGTTGCGCGCTGGGAGAGGTCAGCCGTAAAGGGCGATCATCGCCCGCCGCTCTTTGCAAAGCGACACGCGTCGTCAGCAAATACCTGATCCATTATGTCCGCCCAGTGGGACGCGTATCGCGCGGCGATGCCGTTTGGTTGGCGACTATCAGCGCCGCGTTCTCTAAGGCTCGCGACTTGGCGGGGATCAACTGGCGATGATGCCCCTACCTTCTGCGAAATCCGCTCGCTGTCAAATCGGCTCTACTGTGTGAGGAACCGGAATTCATGAGACTGCATTAATTCCGTCACCGCTCGGCCATCTAAGAATCGGAGTTAGTGAGACTACCCTGACGCAAAGCACGAATTCGTTGGACTGCTCCGCAGGCGCCAGGCCTGTGCCACGGCGAACGCTTGCGATGCTTGCCGTCCCCTCTCCGTTTGCCGCCGGCGGAGAGTGACGTATGAAAACCGTCAGGCAGTACCAGGGCTGCGGACTACCATTTGAGGTTCGCCCGCATCTGTGACGAACCGGGATTCGACCGGCGATGGAGTCGTTCCGTTAGGTTAGTAATGATTGAAGCCCGACCTTTGGCCAGTAGCGGTACTCGACGTTGGCGGCTCGGCCCAACACCCATGAAGTGGTGGCCGTTTTCCGTCCGCTGCTGCTACCGTTCTGATTGCGGCGCCTGAATAGGTCCATGTAGAGACGATCACAAACCACTTGATTGACCGTTCTGGGGCTCAGCGAGCCATACCTTTAGCATGCGTGTGGTGGCTGGCTGGCACGCGGCTTTGATGGCGGGCGGGCATCTGGCCGAGCAGAATCGTGACACAGAGCAGCGCCCCTATCATCAGAACACCTTCCACTTTTGCCCTGCGCACAAAGCGCTCAAGTGGACCATGCTTTCCCGCTCTGCGGCGCTCCAGCGTCAGGAAGGACAGTGTGGTCGCCAATAACCCTGAAGGCTTCGCGCTGCCGGGCGACCCGCCTGCCCAGGCCAGCAGCGAAGGGATGCCGAGATAGCGGTTGCTTGCGCCCAGCACAACTATGATCAGTACCAGTGACAACTTGAGCAACAGGATCCTGCCGTAAGCGGTCTGCCAAAACGCCTCGAAATGCTCCAACTCCAGCCACGCGTTGTAGATGCCGGTCAGGGCTACCACTGTCAGTGCTACGCCTGCGAGTGTCGACCAGCGACGGACCATGGCGGCAACGAACTGGCGCCGTTCATCTGCTGCCTCGGTCAAGCTACGAAATCCGGTAAGTGTCAGCCCGATCAGACTGCCTCCCCAGAGGGATACGGCGAGCAAGTGCGACCAGTCCACTAGTTCGGGCAGCGTGATATCGCCCCAGTCGGCCGCATGGCCGGACAAACTTCTGCTTGCGGCGATCAGGCTGGCCGCAGCCAGCATTACCGCAGTGATCGCTGGCGAGCCGAGGCGAGGCCGGGTGCGCCAGCCGGACCATAGCACCAGTAGCGCCACAGGACGAAGCAGCCAGACTCGCCCAAAATGGGTCTGGGACAGGACCTGCGGCAGCACCAGGCCGACCTCCGCCAGCGGCCGTCCACTCATCTCGACGGTGCGCCGGATCAGTTCGCCAACGCTGCTTAGCGTGAGCACTGCGAGGCAGATGCCAACCAGCCACCAGAGTGGCACGACGGCGGCGGTGGACGGTGGCGGCAATTCGTCCTTGAAGCGGATAACCCAGATTCGAAAACCCAGGATCCCGATACATGTCGAGAGCGCCAGCAGATCAGCCGCGGCAAGGATTATGCTGCCCGGATTCGCAGCCATCATTGCATGGGCCATGGCCGTCTATCGCCCCACGGTGAAGGCGTAGTCCCCTTCTGTAACATGCCCGTCGCGCGCGATCACCCGCCAGTAGACGTGGTAGACCCCTCGTGCCAGCGGCGGCAGCCGTGCCTCGAGCAGGCGGGCCTGCCCGGCATTGACTTGGCCCGGGTCTCGATTGACTTGCCGCCCTTGAGCATCCAGCACGCGCAGGGTGCTGAAGGTGGGCTCCAGATCCGCGTCAAACCAGATTTGAACCTGGCCGGGAACATTGTCGATGACCGCGCCGACACGCGGCTCCATGTGTTCAGGAAATGCGTGCGCCAAGGTCGCCTGGGGCGCTAGCAGTCCCCATAGCGCGGCGATCGCCAGGCAAATCTTCAATGGGCGAAGGTTCATTCCGGTCAGCGGAAGATCGGTTTCCCGATACCACCGGGAAACATGTCGTCCAGAAACAAGTGAAGTTGAAGGAACACCCCGACGTCACGCCCGGACCAACGGTTGACCGGGATGGCCGCTTCCAGGGCGACCTGCATGTACTTTCCGAACCACATCAAGCCCGGGTTGACGGTCCCCGTAGTCTGGCCGGCGCAATCTCCGCTCAGGCAGGTTTTCACTGGGACTTCGATCAAGGCGATCATGCGATTGAACGGGGCGCCCAGGCCCACATCTTTTACATAAGTTTGGAGATACTGCAGACTGTACTGGACTGTAAAGCCCCAGTTCAGCCGATCGGGTTCCGACCGGCTCGTGGGCAACTCGGGCGCGAGGATACCGGTGATTGCCAATGGACGCAGGTACTTGACCCCTTCCGGCAGGTCACCGAAGCCCTTGCCATAGAAAATGCCAGGCGAAAGGGTGGAGAAGGACTCGGCACCGACCCGGTGGCTGCCGGTTCCGCCGAGGTCGGCATCCAACCCCAGCGACACGATCGCTTCATGCTCGGCATTCTTGATCACCTGGTACTTGACCCCCAGCGACAGGTTGTCGAATCCATATTGGGGGACGGTTGTATCGTCCGGCCTGACGCGCTGATAGGTGGCGCCGAGCGAGATGCCAAGGTCGGGCGTGATGCGCTTGCTGAGTTCGGTGGAAAACGCCGTTGTATGAGCGCCCGGCGTGCCGCTCGATGGCACCGCCTCGTCACTGCCGCCCGTACTGCCCGCCTCAGCCTCCCGCGGGAGCTTGCGGTGACCGACCACAAAGCTCGCTTCGTCCGCAACGAACGGGTCGTCAACCGTGATGGTGGCCGGCAGAAAGCGCTTGCCGACCACGCCATGGGCGTGAGCAGGCGAGCTGCACAATCCCAGGGCGCCGGCAGCAGCCAGCAAGGCACCGGTCAGGTAATCACAAGCGGTCTGTTTCATGACGGGTCGAGCTTGGTTGGAGGCAGATTCACGCTGCACACACAACGGAGATGGTCCAGCCATGCCTTCAGGCTGGCGTTCTCTTGCACTGCTGGTTTGGCTTTCGGCCGGCAAAGGTGCCACCCAATAAACTCTGGCATGCACTACAAAAGTGCGCATGCCAGAGTTTCCCAAGTGATTGCCGGCCGAATGCTAGGAAAGCTTACTTTTTCTCGGTGCCACCTTCCTTGGTAAATCCCAGATGAACGGTGATGGTGTCGCCGTTCTTGACGTCCTTGATTTGATCGGCTGGGAAATGCAGATGAAGGGTGGGCCCGCCCTTGGTTTGCAGGGCAAACGTTCCCTTCTTGTGATCAAGCTGGCTGACGGTCCCAGTCATATCGTGTTCACCCATGATCCCCGGCGTGTCTTTATGAGCAAACGCCGACGTTGCTGAAATCGTCATTAGCATCGTCGATACAACGAGCAGAAGTACCTTCTTCATGATGTACCTCCAAGCGATAAATCATGGCGGTCGTTGCGTCAGGCTCGGCATTCTGGATCGGAATTGGACAGGCACTGCAAGCAGAATGCCAGCCTCATTGAAAAGTGTAGGCGACCCGTAACATCGCGCAAGCCAAATACCAATCTGCCGACGACGCCGATGTGGCCGGGACACGGTGACGGATCGATGCGATCTCCAGCGGGAAGATGGCATCCAGGAAGGGCATGTTGCCATCGTTGCTATTGCTGGAAATGCCATCGGAATGTGCGACTGCCAACTTGCGTTCCAGGGCGTCTGGCTACGGTCGCAATAAGGCGGGATACCAGCAATCGGGGCGCGCATTGTCACACAGGACGAAAACGGGATGGAATGCGTCAAATACGATCAGCAGTTTGACGGCGTTGATCTCGCCCTCGCCACCGGGCGCGCTATCGGGCGCCACCGAGAATACCGGCGACTACATTCCGGAATCCATCCAGACAACGACATCCATGGGGATCTCGCTCAATCGGGGGAGGTGGTCGGTCGGTGCGCGCGGCCGGTACTTTGGCCCGCGCCCACTGGTCGAGGACAACAGTGTGCGCTCGGCCTCCTCATTTCTGGTTAACCTGAAAGTCGGCTACCAGGACATGAAGAACCACCGTGTCTTTGCGGAAGTCCTCAACGTCTTCGGCAAGCGTGCGAACGATTTCGTCGTGGTGTGGAGCTTTTAGCCAGCGAGCATGTCCGGGCGGAAGCTTGCAATGGCTTCTGTTGCGGATATGAAGGCTGGTCGTCAGACGGTAATGTTACCGGGCCTGGTCTTCGGCACACCAGTGACGCGGGCAACCACACGATCGATCAGCCAGACCAGAAGCAAGGTCACGCCCGTCATGGGAAAGACCAGTCCCAGCAACCCCAATCCCACCAGCCAGGCGCGCATCGGAGGCAACGCGGCAGGGTATGACGGAGCGCCTAGCGCGCGGGCGGGCTTGCGCCTGATCCACATGATGAAGCCGGTGGCGGCGAGCCCCATCAGTCCAAGTGAGATTGCAGCGCAAATGATCTGATTGGTAAGACCGAAATAACGCCCCATATGCAGGGACGTGCCATACGAAATGGCCTTGGCAACAGGGCCATAGTCAACGTAGCGGATGTCCTTGACGACTGCGCCGTTGTGCTGATCGATATGCAACGTGCGCTCGCCCTTGGGATCACTGGGGAAGCATGACACCGTATAGACCGCCTTGGCCGCCGCGGGAAGCGCGACCTGGCATCCGGCCACAGCGCCATTGGCCTGCGCAGTGGCGAGCACGTGGTCCAGGCTGACCGGCGTCTTACCCATGGAGCCTGTCGGCACGATGCTCAGGCCGGTAGCCCACGGCACCTCCGTAAGGGGCAGCGCTTCGGCTGTTTGGCTGTGGTGATCATGACTGGCATGGGAACCGAGCGATTTATCCTCTGCGGTCGCAGGCCCGTGGGAATGCGCGGCAGCGTTGGCGTCAGGGCGTCCGAGATTTGTGGCCGTTGCCAGCGCCTTAAATTGCTTGCCCCAGGAGGCGGTCCACGGCAGGCCGGAGAGGACAAAGGCGATTGCCCCGACCGCCAGCCATGACCCAAGAACCAGGTGGACTTCCTTCCACCAGCCACGCCTGCCGGTCGCCGGACTCATCCGAAACGCTGCAACGCCAGACAGACGCAAGCGTGGCCACCACATGGCAAGACCCGTGGCAATCATCACGAGCGTCCAGCATGCCGCCAGTTCCATCAATAATTCGCCCGTCTTACCCAGTAGCAAGGCCCGGTGCACCATGCGGACCTGCTTCATGAAGCGGTCTTCCACACTGAGGCTGCCAAGCACTTCGCCGGAATAAGGGTTCAGGTACAGGCTTTCGCTTTTTCCGGAAGGCAGACGGAAAATGAACTCGGCGCTGGCATCCGGTTTGGTCGCGGCGGTATAGGTGGTTGCCACCGCCCCGGCCGGCGCTGCCGTCTTTGCCTTCTCCAGCAAGGACTGTGCAGGAAGCCTCTTGTCTTCAGGCTCGACGCGCAACAGCTTTGGATATAACAAAGGCTCGATCTGCGGCTGAAAGCAATAGATCGTGCCGGTGATCGCCAAGACAATCAGGAACGGCATGACGAACAGGCCGGCGTAGAAATGCCAGCGCCACAGCATGCGATAAGCGGAGGCCGTCGACGCAGGCGTCCGGGAAGTTGAATGGGACATGGGTTAACGAAACAGCGTGCCAACATGAAGCATATCGCGCCAGGAACCATCATCCGTGCGACCAAATGACGCGTCGCTGGAAGAGAACTCACAAGAAACATCAGATGGCAGTTGTGGCCGCAACCCATCATTGGCACAAGCCTAGGTGGGCGCTTAGGAGACTCTTCCGTCCGTTCCGTCCGTTATGACGCATGCAAAAAGATCCCGGCGCTTGTGTCGTAATGTCGCATGGCATGGTGGACAGCGGACGTATATCCTTGCGCCCGAGCCAAACCATATACACGAAATCGAGCCAGCCCCCGGTGCAGATTCACGACAACAAAGCATGAAACGAGCTAAACTGTGGCGCCGCGCAGCGGTGCTTCCTGCCGCTGCGCTGTCCGGCGCTGCCTTGGCGCAGGCTTTGCCTGCGGCAGATACTGAAGTTCCTACGCTGCCGACAGTCACCGCCAGGGCAAATGTCGAAGGCTCGCTGACAGCCCCTGGTGTGGCGCGGCAACGGCAGTCGCTGTTTCAATCGGCAGGCTCAGTCGGCTTCGTCGACGCCACCTCCTATAGCAATACCTACGCATATGACCTGCGCGACGTGCTGAAGGATTCGCCTGGCGTCCATGTTCAGGAACGCTATGGGCAGGAATTGCGCCTGTCGATCCGTGGGTCGGGGGTCGCGCGCGGTTTCCATACGCGTGGCATTGAGATCCTTCAGGATGGCGTGCCGACCAACTTCGCCGACGGCAGCGGCGATTTCTACCAGGTCGATCCACTGGCCCTGTCCGCAGCAGAGGTTTATAAGGGCGGCAACGGGCTCGCCTACGGCAGCACCACGCTGGGTGGGGCGATCAACTTCACCACGCCCACGGCGCTCGCCGCTGACTCGCCCAACATGGTGCGGCTCGACGGCGGCAGCTTCGGCACCGTGCGCGGCAGCGGCCAGGTGTCGCGCCAGATTGGCGCGTGGGATTTCCTCGTCAACGGCACGGTCAGCCACTCTGAGGGGTATCGCAATCACGAGCGCGGCCAGTATGAGCAGATCAACGCCAACGTCGGCTATCGCTTCAGTCCGGCCGTGGAGACGCGCTTCTACTTCGGCGCCTATATTGTCGACCAGTTGTTGCCCGGCGCGCTATCCCTTAACAATGCGCTGAACAACCCGCGCATGGCGTCCGCCAGCGCACTGGCTGGCGATCAGGCCCGCAACACGCGTACCGAACGCCTGGCGAACGTCACCAGCGTCAAGCTGGACAACGGACAAATCGATTTCACCACCTGGGGTATCCACAAGAGCCTGTACCACCCGATCTTTCAGGTGATCGATCAGGATAGCTGGACCTATGGTTTTGCGCCCCGTTACACCGGCCAGTTCACGCTTGGCGGTCTGCGTAACCAGGTGATCGCCGGACTGCGTTTCTTCGGCGGCAACAACGACGCACGCCAGTACATCAACGTCAACGGCAATCGCGGCGCGCAGACGCTTAATTCCAAGCAAGACGCCTACAACTACGAGGCATATCTCGAAGACCGGCTCTATGTGCTGCCCACCGTGGCCCTGATGGCTGGCGCGAAGGCGTATCGCAACCGACGCGAGTACACAGATTACGGCGGGCTACCGACGAATCCGATGCCCAAGGCCGACGCCACCACCTACAGCGGCGTGAATCCGAAGTTCGGCGTGCTGTGGGAACCGCGCAAGGATGTCCAGGCCTTTATCGATATCACCCGCAGCGCCGACGTGCCCGACTTCTCGGATCTGAACCAGACCATCGGCACCACCCAGGGCTTCGTGCCGCTCGCCGCGCAACACGGCTGGACGCTCGAGGCGGGCACGCGTAGCCAGCAGGATCGCTTTGGCTGGGACCTGACCGTATATCGTTCGCTGGTGCGTGACCAATTGCTGCAGTTCACAGCCAGTCCCGATATTCCTGCGTCGACGTTCAACGCCAACAAGACCGTTCTGCAGGGGGTGGAGCTAGGCGCCAGCGCCGAGGTGCTGCGCGATGTGATCGGCAAGGGGGACAAGGTCACCGTTTCGCAGTTGTGGAACTACAGCGATTTCCGCTTCGATAGCGATCCGGTCTACGGCAACAACCGCATTGCCGGGGTTCCCAAGCACGTATTACGCACGACGCTGGCCTACAGCCGGGCATCGCGGTTGCGCGTGGCCGGCACAATCGACTGGGTGCCGACCGGCGCCTACGTGGACTACGCCAACACGCTGAAGGTGCCGTCCTATGTGCTGTTCGGGATCGAAGCCAGCTACGAGTTCGAGCGCGGCGTGACAGTGTTCCTTGACGCCCGCAACCTGGCCGACAAGCGCTATGTTAGCGACTTCAGCACGGTCGCTGACGCGCGCACGGCCAATACCTCGGTGTTCTATCCGGGTGTCGGCCGCGCGTTTTACGCGGGGGTCAAGTACAAGTTCTGATGACTTCGGGGCAGGGCCGGGTCACACACACAGAGTGTAGTGCCGTTTGGGATTACGTGAATGACCCCTGATGGCGGAAGTTGACACCAGCTGCAATCCAGACGTGGTCAGGGACTCGCCTAGAGCGATGCTGCTCCGCTGCTACGTGCGGCCTCTCCGCACTGGCTGCGCCACGCGCCGAGGTGGTCGCGCCCTGGCCGAGGGGCGGCGTAGTTAACAGTACTCCCGGGCGCCGTAGGCCGGCACCGCATTGGTAGGGTCGGTAAGAGCCAGTGGGCAGCCGTGGTAGGGCACGACAACGAACTTCGCGGGCGGCGCAAGCGATAAGAACAGCTACCGCCGGGGACTGCCAGCGCTATGCCAAGTGTGTCTTAAGCGCTGACTTCCGCGGTGGTGCTCTAGCCCTTGATGTCCCTGGGGTCGTGGCCAAACGTATTGCGCTCTCATTCGCCGTCATCGTCTTGCTGTCACGAACGGCCGTTATGGCCGATGAGTTATCCTCGATCGATGGTATGGAATGAACGGTCCGCTCCAGTACCCGCCCTTGGAACCTCAACAGCTCGACCGGCAGCAACGGGTCGACTGCTGCCTGTCGCCGGTGACCTTGTCGCCCCGCCGACGGCGGAGGTCGTGCCGGCCTTCATGTCATCGCAACGCTACCCGTCGCGCCCGAGTCCGGCCAGTCTCACGATTTCCGCTTTTTCCAGTCTCACGAAAAGCGCCCTAGTCTCACTAATTCCGTTTTCCAGCAACTGGAACAGGGCGGGTTGACACTCGCGCGTTGCTTGGTCACCTGGCTGACGCCATGTCAGGCCTGTACGCGAATCGATGGCGCATACGAGCGTGCGCTGAGCGCGCACTCAAGAATGACATCAAGACCGCGGGCAAGAAGACCGGGCACCAACGCGTCTGCCTGGCGCTTCCTCCGTACGCTGTCATATTGCAATCGTGTACACGCTGGCCTACGCTGAATCGTTGCCAAATAAGCGGCCGCCTGTAACCACCGGCGGGATCACCGCCCGAGCACGTCAATCCCGTGGAGTCATCGTGAACATCATCACCAGCGCTGGCCCTCTCATTTCGCTGATCGCCGGGATCCTGATTCTTGCCATGCCGCGGCTGCTTAACTATATCGTCGCCATTTACCTTATCGTGATCGGCCTGCTCGGACTGTTTGGCGGGCATCTGCGCTGAGTGAACAATAAGGGGATCGTGGCCTGAGTCTGCGCCGCTCGGGTAAGCCTGCCCCGCCAACTATGCCCGGGCAGGCTTTTGCTGCTTACCGCGACAATACCTTCAGCTTGTCGTTCACCGAACTCACACCCTCCACGCTACGCGTGGTCCACCGCAAGTTGGTGCTGTTCCTTCGTCGGCACCGAGCCACTCAGGTTGACCGTGCCGTTCCTGGTCTTCACGTGAATGCCCGTGGACTTCAGGTCCTTGGTGGCAAGCAGCTTGGTCTTCACCTTGGTCGTGATGGCGCTGTCGCTGACGCTTTGCTTGGTCTTTTCGGCACTCAGGTCAGTGGTAGCCGCAGGCCGCTGCTCGCGATCACCCTCGGCGCGGCCCGGCATGCCAGGGGCGGAGCTGGGAGGCGCAGCCGTGGTATCGGCGGCGACACGCATAAAGCCGCCTGTATCGAGTGCGAACGCGCTCCCTGCAGCCGCCGCCAGTGCAGCAACGACACAGGTCGAGCGCAGGGTATGGGTAGGAATTTTCATCGCTCTCTCCTGATGGTGTGGTCACACGATTCTTCATGAGGCGCCACACGAGCTGACTTGCGGGCGATGCATGCATCGCGACCACGGGTTCCTCGTGAACCGCATGAACGTCACCCGCAAGGAGTGTACCTGCCGGAACGGGCCCTAAGCTGTGGTCAAGCAGTCTATGTCACTCTCCCGATCCATCGCAATATGTGCAATTCGGAGCAGGGGATTGTAATTCCGGTCAGCGCAAAATGATTGGTTGCAACAGACGACACGGCGGCCGCAATTGCAGCACTGCCACTGCTCAGCTCGCCTTCGCGGGTGGCCCGTGCCTTCTACGGCAAACGTGGAATCGGTGGAGGAGTCGGAGCAACGCTAGGCAACCTAACGTACGGCACGACGGCGTAAGGAAAGGTCGCCGATCCATTAGCCGGCATCGTCGCGGGTGTTGAAATCGGCTGTGCCCCGGAGCTTTCCTGCTTTGAAAGTGGCGCGGTTTCCAGCTCAGTGCCATTCCAGCCTTCGTTAATGCCGCGCTGGTCTGGAATCTGGGCTCGACTGCTTGTCTGCGGAGCGGAAAACGCTGCCGCCGACACCATTCCAAACAGCGTGATCGCAACGGTGGACTTCACTAATTGGATCCTATGGCCTGAAACCATGTGCGCTCTTGTTTTCTGTGTCAATAGCGCCAGGCTCCTCAGTAATTTCATTTAGATCACCATGCATTGTCAGCAAGACAGCGTTGGTTGATAAAGAAGTTCGCGTACCCAAATCAACTGCGCACCGGCAGGATGCTGAACCGGGAGACACCCTGTGTGGCAGCCATCTCGGCCGCCAATGCTGCCGGCGATGTTGCGCGCGCCTTGTCCGGTGCGACCAGGCTGACTCTCCACACCGCCTGGTTGTCGGCAAACGTGATGGTCAGGCTGTCGTGCAACACGCGATAGCCGCGGGACTTTGCCCTGTCGATCAGCAGATCGAGGTCAGGCGCTTCTCCGGGTTGGAAAGTCAGAGACACATCAAGCGTCATGCGCCCCGGAAGCCTAGCCTCCAGCCGGTGCAACAGGGACATCGAGCCCACGCAGAGCACGGCAAGCAGCAACGCGGCGGCATAGAAGCCAACGCCGAGCAAGACCCCTATGGCCGAGGCAGCCCAGATCGATGCCGCGGTCGTGAGGCCGCGGATGCTCATGCCGTCCTTCATGATGACCCCCGCGCAAAGGAAGCCGCAGCCGGTGACGACTCCCTGGACGATATGGGTCGGGTCTGCCTGGGCGTGCGCTGAAACACCCCCGTACCACAGCCCCGGGTAGCCGACGAACACAGTCAAGGCCGTCGACGCCATGCAGACGAGGCCATAAGTGCGCATGCCGGCGGCGCGACCGTTGTATGAGCGCTCGTAGCCAACCAGCATGCCGAGCAGCAACGCGCCCACCATGTTCAGCCCGATGAACGCGTTAGCGGCGAGAAAGGCGCCGCTCCAGTAGTGCTGCAGATCCCCTGGCATAGGATTTCTCGATCAGGCTGCGAGCCAGACATTCAGCGAGCGCAAGGTCTCCTCGCTCAGTTCCCCCGCCGCGGCGGCAAGCCGCAGACGGCCAAGGAGGTAGTCCAGGCGTGCCTGGACCAGGTCGAGTTCAGCGGTGAACACGCGCTGCTGCGCGTCGAGCACGTCGGGTTCCGTACGGGTACCGAGGTCCCGGCCAAGCGTCGTTGCCGCGAGCGCGCTACGCGCCGAAGTCAACGACTGCTCGAGTGCGGCGACGCGCGACACGCCCGTTTTGACCGAGAGGAATCCGTCCTGCACCTTCAGGCGCACGTCGCGCCGGGCGGCGGCAACCTCCTGCTCCGCCTGGCTCTTCCTCGCAACGGATTCCCGCTCGCGCGAATCCAGTCCGCCGCCCGCGTACAGCGGAATGGTGAGCTGCAAGCCGACCGTCGCGGTCCGGGTGTTGCTGGCTGCAACCCAGGGAGCCAGGTTGCCGGTTTGCCCTTGTGCGCCATAACGCGCCACGAGCGCGACGGTCGGGCGACTGCTGACGCGGTACTTATCGATCTCCGCGCCGGCAATGTCGCGCTCCGACTGTCTGGTCTTGACGAGGTAGCTTTGTTCTTCACCCTTTGCCTGCCACGCCGTGAGATTGTCCGGTTCCGGCGGCCGCGGCGTGAAACCGGGCGCCGGCCCGCTGAGCTGATCGGGCGGCATGCCGACGGTTTCCTGGAATCGCGTACGTCGCTGTTCGAGAGCAGATTGCGCCGTGACTTCGCGACTCTCGACCCCATCCAGGCGCGCCTGGGCTTCATGGAGATCGGTGATCTTGCCCTGGCCGATGTCAAAGCGCGCCTTCGCGCGGTCGCGTTGCTGTCGCAACGCCGCCTTCTCGGCCTGCACCACGCGAAGCGTCTCCTCGCTCAACACCACGCCGAAGTATGCCTCGGCCACCCGCAAGGCCAGGTCCTGGCGAGACTGGTCGAACTGCGTCTGCGCCAGGTTCGATTGCTCGCGGAACTGCTTCCTCGTGGCTACGGCGGTCCTGTCGTACAGCGGCTGAACCAGCACCACGCCGGCCTGGCGCGCAGTTCCCGAGCTATCGCTGGATACCAACGGCGCAACGTCGGCCGGCGGGTTGCCGGACGAACGATTATTGATCCGGTCCAGTGTCGCCTGGAGGCTTACGCGGGGACGCAGCAAGGCGTCGCCCTGCACTGCCCTCTCCCGCCCCGCCGTGAGCGCATCGTTCGCAGCGAGGCTCGTCGGATCATGCGCCAATGCCTGCTGATAGGCCCCCACGAGATCGATAGCGCCCGACTCTCCAGCGTTCAGGAAAAGCATGCAGCCCAACGCCACTTGCCCGGCCCGCATGGCCATACTCAATCTTTTCATCGAAAACACTCTCATCGTCACATTTGCGATCAGACGGTCGCAGGACGCTTGGCCCGGTACCAGGTCGCATACAGGGCGGGAAGGAAGACGAGGGTCAGTACCGTGGCAACGGCGAGCCCTCCCATGATTGCCCATGCCATGGGACCCCAGAACACGGAATGGGTAAGCGGCACCATCGCCAGGATCGCCGCCAGGGCAGTCAGCACGATCGGTCGCAGCCGTCGCACCGCGGCCTCGACGATGGCCGTCCACAAGGGGACACCTGCGGCCACGTCCTGGTCGATCTGCACGACCAGGATCACCGAGTTGCGGATGATCATTCCGGCGAGGGCGATCACGCCCAACATGGCGACAAAACCAAATGGAATCCGGAACGCGGCCATGATGATGCTGACACCGATCAGCCCGAGCGGCGCGGTCAGCAGGACCATCGCCATCTTTCTCATATCCTGCAGTTGAATCATCAGCAGCAGGAGCACCGCGATGATCGTCACAGGCATCACCGCGAAAACAGAATGCTGGGCCTTCGCACTCGATTCGTAAGCGCCACCGATCTCGATGCCATAGCCGAGCGGAAGCTCTTTCTCCAGTGCGTCGAGCTTCGGCTGCAGTGCACGCGTGACGTCGGGTGCCTGCGCCCCGGCGATATCGGCACGAACCGTCAGCGTCGGCACGCGATTACGCCGCCACAGCTCACTGTCCTCGCTGTCAAGCGTGAGTCGGGCCACCTGAGAGACCGGCACGAACTTGCCGTCACGCACGTAGATCTTTGCATCCTTCAGGTTGTTCAGGTCCGTGCGTTCCGCCGCGACCAGGCGCGAGACCACGTCGATACCCTGGTCTTCCTCGCGGTACTGGGTGATTGGCGTGCCCGACAGCGAAGCCTCAAGTGCCTCCTTGATCTGGCCTGAGCTGACACCCAGTGCACGCGCCTTGTCCTGGTCGACGTCGACCTGCAAGCGCTTGACGCGTTCGCCCCAGTCCTGGTTGACCTCGCGCACGTGCGGCTCTTCGCGCATGATTGCGGCCAGCTTCTGCCCGATTGCGCGAACTTTGGCGTTGTCCTGCCCGAACACGCGGAACTGCACCGGGTAACCGACCGGCGGACCGTTTTCCAGTCGATTGACGCGGCCACGCACATTGGGGAATCTCTCGTCGAACAGCTTCTCGAGCTTCTCCTTCACTCGCTCCCGTGCTTCCCCGCCCTTCGTCATCACCAGCATCTCGCCCAGGTTCAGATTGGGCGTCTGCACGTCGAGGGGCAGGTAGAATCGCGGCGCACCGTTGCCAACAAAGCTGGTCATCGCCGCAATGTCCGGATCGCCCTTGAGCAGGCCTTCCAGCTTCTGGACCTCGCGTTGACTCGCCTCGAACGTGGAAGCCTTCGGCATCCACAGGTCCACGATGAGTTCGGGCCGGTCAGACGCGGGAAAGAACTGTTGGGGTATTGCCTTGAACAGCAGCAGCGAGCCGATAAACGCGGCGAGCGTGATGCCGAGCACCCACACGCGCTGCTTCAGGCAGAAGTCGATAAAGCGGCGGAACCTGACATAGAAGCCGCGCTGGTAGACCGCGTTCTCGTCATGCGACGCGTGCGCATGTTCCTTCAGGAGCTTGAAGCCGATGTATGGCGTAAAGAGGACGGCCACGATCCAGGACAACACCAGCGAAATACCCACCACCTGGAACAGGGAGTACACATATTCGCCCGTTCCCGACTTCGCAAAGCCGACCGGAAGAAAACCCGCCGCCGTGATCAGCGTGCCGGTAAGCATCGGGAAAGCGGTGGCTGTGTAGGCATATGTGGCGGCGCGGAACTTGTCCCAGCCCTGCTCTAGCTTCAGCGCCATCATTTCGACGGCAATGATGGCGTCGTCCACCAACAGTCCGAGCGCAATGATCAGCGCGCCCAGCGAGATGCGTTGCAACTCAATGCCCATCACGTACATCGCCAGGAAGGTCATGGCCAGCACGAGCGGGATGCTGAGCGCGACGACCAGTCCGGTGCGCAAGCCCAACGAGAGGAAGCTGACGACGAGCACAATGATCACAGCCTCGGCCAGACTCTTCTTGAACTCGAATACGGAATGCTCGACGATACGCGGCTGGTCGCTGACCGCGTGGATCTGCACGCCCACCGGCAGGTTGGACTCGATGTGCTTGATCGTTTCATCCAGCCTTGCGCCAAGCCGAATCACGTCGCCGCCCTTGCGCATGCTCACCGCCAGTCCGATCGCCTCATTGCCGTTGAAGCGCATCCTCGAGGTGGCGGGCTCCACAAAGCCCCGGCGGACGTCGGCGATATCGCCAAGACGGAAGGTACGCTGACCGGCACGGATGCCGATGGCGCGAATTTTCTCGACCGAGTCAAACTCGCCACTGACCGCCAACCGTACTTGCTCCGCGGTGGTCTGCACCGTCCCGCCCGATGTCACGGCATTGGTTTGTGCGAGGGTCGACGCGATCAGTGCCGGGTCGATACCCAGCGAGGCGAGCTTGGCGGTGGAGACTTCGACATAGATCTTCTGTTCCTGCTTGCCTACCAGGTCGACCTTGTTGACATCGCCGATACGAAGGAACTCATTACGCGCGGCGTCCGCAATCCGTCTCAGGTCGTCATAGTCGAAGCCATCGCCCGTGATGGCATAGAGGTTACCGAACGTGTCTCCGAACTCGTCATTGAAGAACGGACCTTGCGTGCCCTGTGGCAAGGTATGCCGGATGTCGCCCATCTTCTTGCGGACCTGGTACCACACATCCGGCACGGCACCCGGCGGTACATCCTCGCGCAGGTTGACCTTGACCTGCGTTTCGCCCGGCTTCACATAGGTAGACGTATAGTCGATTTCCGCAACCTCTTGCAGCTTGCGCTCGATCTTGTCGGTGACCTGGTCGGCCATCTGCTGCGCGGAGCTTCCCGGCCAGTACGCCTGCACAACCATGGTCTTGATCGTGAACTCGGGGTCTTCCTTCTGACCCAAGCTGCCGTATGCGAGCGCGCCGGCCACTGACAACAGCAACAGCAGGAACGCGACCATCTGCTGGTGCTTCAGTGCCCATTCGGACAGGTTGATACCTTTCACTTCGCACCTCCCGCCCTGGCGACAGTCACCGCCTCGGCCACCTTCACCTGCTGGCCAGCCTGCAGCATGTGCACGCCGGCACTGACCACGGTCTCTCCGCCCGCCAGTCCCCCAACCACGATCACGCTGTCGTTCTGCGCTGCGCCCAGCTTGACTTCACGTGCGATCACCCGCGACGTCTTCGGGTCGACCACCCATACCTGGCGGCCACGCTCATGATCGACGATGGCGGTCAGCGGCACGCGGACTACGCCGCTGCCGTCCACGTCGGGTGCGATCACCGACGCTGTCATGCCTAACCGCAGCTCCGGATCCGCCTCCTGAATGGAAATGCGTGCCGAGTACGTTCTGGTGACGCCGTCCGCGTCCGGCGCGAGCTCGCGGAGCTTGCCTGTCCAGGACTTGTCCGGCTGCGCCCACACCGTAATCGTCAGTGTCGGCGCCTTGCGTAGTTCGTCGACGCGCGACTCCGGAATGCTGATCGAGACCTCGCGTTCGCCGTCTGCCGCGACGGTGGCGACCGTCTGCCCCGCTGAAACCACCTGGCCGGCTTCCGCATTGATTGCGCTGACCACGCCATCGCGGTCTGCTACGAGCGTGGTAAATCCGCGCATGTTGGCATTGAGCTGCTGGCGCGCCTGTGCCGAGCGCAGTTGTGCTTCCGCCTGGTTAAGCGCCAGCCGCTGCTGGTCCAGCTCGGCTTGCGAGGCAAAGTTCTGGGCGAGCAGTTGCTCGGTACGCTTGACGTCCACCCGCGCCTGGGCTACCCGGCCTCTTGCCGCATCAGCCTCCGCACCCGCTGCGGCTACCTGCAACGTTTCCTGCGTGGTGTCGAGCTGGAACAGCGGCTGGCCGCGCTTGACATGGCTGCCGACTTCCACCATGCGCGCGACGATCTTGCCGGCGGTGCGGAATCCCAACTGACTTTCGTAACGCGCACGAATCTCACCTGAATAGGTCGCACCGACCGACCCGGCGGTGCGTCCGGCGACCACTGTCCGCACCGGCCTCACGTCCTTGCGTTCGGGTTCCGGACCCGGGGTACACGCGGCCAGATGTGCCGCGATGATGGTAAGAGCTGCCGCTCGAAGGTTCCTGTTCAATTTCTGCGCTCCACTAAGGTCCGTCGCTCGCCTGCGAGTCATCAGCGATCCACGTCACCGAGCCGGTCTGACCGGACTCGTGCTGGCGTCATTGACGGCAAGCCTGTTCGGGCTCTTCGCCCTTCCTGAGGATTCGAAGTCTACTTCATAATGACTTAGGTGTCATGATGACGTACAATTTATTTTATTGTGTGAGGACGGGTCGACTTTGCGGTCCCGGACCGCATGAGACGAAGAACGCGCGCGCCCGAAGGCTGTGGTGCGCAACGACAACGGCATACGCAAAGTGATGCGACGGGTATAGGCCGAAGACGCAGGAAGACCGGCGCGCGGCGTTGTCGACGCATTAACCATGAGGAGGAAACAGATCAATGACCCCGATGCAGACGCAATTCGCAGCTGAAACAGGACCGTGGAAGACTGGCGACCACCGTCAGCGCGTTGCGGCAACACGGCGGCAGCGTATGCGCTCGCTGTTGCTGAACAGTGCGATGCGCCTGATGCTGGAGAACAGCGCCTCGACGCCGTCCATCGACGACATCATTTCGGCAGCACGGGTTTCACGCGGAACGTTCTACAAGTACTTTCCGTCGTCTGATGCGATCGTGCGGGAGCTTGTCGGGAAGATGGCTGAACAGTGGGTGCGGGCGGCCGACCCCATTGTGCGCGACCATGACGACCCGGCCGAGCACATCGCCAGGGGAATACGGCTGGCGTCGATCCTGACGGTACACCAGCCCGGTGTGGCTGGCATCCTTGGCCGGCTCGGATGGGCGGGCTACCACGCGCCGAATATGCTGGAGTTTGTCCGCAGGGACATAGAGGAAGGCGTTCGTCGCAATCGTTTCAAGCGCATGCCGATCGCCCTGGGCTTCAATATCGTTGCCGGCGCCGCAATGAGCGCAATGCAGAGCATGCTTGATACCGAATGCCGCGAAGACTTTTCGGAGCTCGCCGCTGCGGTGGCATTGCGCGCCCTGGGCGTGGAGGAATCAGCGGCCGATGCGATATCCAGGTCGCCGCTGCAGGCGAGCGAAGCGCTGTTCGATGGCTTGCTCGCGGAAACGATCAGCGATGTGCCGTAGCGCTGGCTGCTAGTTGGAGGGCTCGGCCTTCGCGGCGAGCTTCTCCTGGGCTTTTTCGAGCAATGATTCCGGCGGAGCCACCAGCTTTGGCAAAGGCGCGGAGGTCAACCGTACCGCACTCGCTGCGGACACGCCAAGCGACCGCAACACCGCCCGCACAATCCGTTCGGGATAATCCCTGGCGGTTCTTCCCTTGGCCATGCGGTGAACGGCGATCAGCCCGGCGCCGGCCACCATGTCCAATGCCACGTCGGCCGAAGCCTCGTCAAACGTGCCCGTCTTCAGGCCTTCCTTGATATCCGAGGGCAGGTATTCGTAGACGGCAGCACCCTTGCCGCCGACCAGAAGCAGGCCCGTACCGGAAAGAAATTGCGCCACGACAGGATAGGAGCGCGCAAGGTGCAGGTATAAGCGCATACCCGTTGCAACACGCAACGCCGGGTCTTCGATATCGCCGACCACGCTCTCGATCATTTGCACCATGTCGTGACTGAGCGCGTCGCCGACAGCCGCCAGCAGATCCTCGTTAGTACGGAAGTAGTTGTAGAAGGAACCTTGCGAGACGCCAGCTGATGCAATGACTTCCGGGATCACGCTGGCTCCGACACCCCTTTGCGCAAAAACAATCATCGCGCTTTCAATGAGACGCTGGCGCATCCGTGCACGCCGTTCTGCGGCAACGCGAGGGCGGTGGTCTTTGGGATCAGGAACGGCAGGCATCTTCAGTTAGAGGACCTTATGTGACGAGGCGATTATATCAATACGCCGCTTCAACGCCGCCAACATGGAGTACGCCATGCTGGCAGCAGCGGCGCCCGTGCTCTTCTTATAACATACACAATGTCATGATGACACATAAGTCATTATGTGGAAGAATACGGAACTCATGAAGGATTCCGGTGCGCGCACGCGCTGCTTGCCTCACGCAACGAGGCCGATCATTTTCCCCAGGACACCTGTGCATCAGAACCACGCCTCGCCGCCGGTTGCCATGCTGGATCCGCACAGGCTGTTGGCGTGCGAGCATTGCGACGCGCTCCATACGCGCGCGGCGCTGAAGCACGACGAACGTGCCACGTGCCTGCGCTGCGGCGGCGCGCTCTATCGCGACAGTTCGCGAGCCTATCGCCGCTTGCTGCCGCTCGTGGTGACTGCCTTGATCCTGCTTTTTATTTCCAACGCGTACCCCATTGTCGCCATGGACCTCAAGGGTTCGCGCATGGAGACCACGCTATGGAGCGCGGTACAGGCACTCTACGCGGACGACATGGCGCCGGTGGCGATGCTCGTGTTCGCCACGACCATCCTGTTTCCGCTGGCCGAGTTGCTGATGATGTGCTATTTGCTCGTGCCGATGGCGCGGCAGCGCACGCCACCCGGGTTCGAGCGCATCTTGCGCGGCATTTGCCGCACGCGGCCGTGGGGCATGATCGAAGTGTTCATGATCGGCGTGCTGGTTACGCTGGTGAAGCTGTCGACCATAGCGCAGGTGGTGCCTGGCGTCGCGCTCTGGTCGTTCGCTGCCCTGGTGGTCGTACTCGCCGTCATCCTGTCGTTCGACCCGCGTGAACTCTGGCACCACCTCGATGCGCACGATGCAGATGACGTACCGGCCCGCTCGCGGGATGCCGCGCCGTGACCGCGCTTCACTCGCCCCACCCCACCGCGACCTCGTGCGGACTGCTGTCGTGCCACACCTGCGACCGGCTCAGTCCGATGACGCTCGAGGCCGAACCGTGTCCGCGCTGCGGCACCGTACTGCATCATCGCAAGCCGGCCAGCCTGGCGCGCGCCTGGGCCTTCCTGCTGGCCGCCTACCTGCTGTATATCCCGGCCAATCTGCTGCCGATCATGGTGACGCAGTCAATTTTCGGCACGCAGCGCGACACCATCCTGTCCGGCGTGATCTATCTGTGGTTGTCCGGCTCATACATGCTGGCAATCGTGGTGCTGATCGCCAGCATCGTCGTCCCGTTGCTGAAGATGATGATCCTGACCTTGCTGCTGCTATCGGCGCGCCGCGGATCGACCTGGCGCATTCGCGAGCAGACCAGGCTCTACACCCTGGTCGAAGTCATCGGCCGGTGGTCCATGCTCGATATCTTCGTGGTGGCACTGCTGGCATCGCTGGTGCGTGCCGGGGCGCTGGCCACGATTACGGCCGGTGCCGGAGCTCTGGCTTTTGCCTCGGTTGTCGTACTGACCATGCTCGCGTCACTGAGCTTTGATCCCCGTCTGCTGTGGGATGCGCTCGAGACCTCGCCCTCCCCCATCGAATTTCTGCACGCCAATAATGCCCGAACACGTTAACCATCCTCCTCCCAACGACATACCGCAGCCAGGACGCCAGCCCCGCGCGCGCTGGCTACCGTCCCTTGTCTGGGTAATCCCGATCGTTGCCGCGGTGGTCGGGCTCTCGCTGCTGGTCAGCACGCTTGCGTCGCGCGGGCCCGAGATCACTGTCACCTTCCGCACTGCCGAAGGCCTGACGCCAGGCAAGACTGCCGTGCGCTACAAGGATGTCGATATCGGACTGGTCAAGACAGCACGGCTGGCAGCGGACCGTTCGCATGTGATCGCGACGATTGCGCTGACCAAGGACGCCAAGAACTTCGCCGTCGCCGACACACGGTTCTGGGTGGTACGGCCCCGCTTTGCCATCAGTGGCGTGTCGGGACTGGAAACACTGCTATCGGGCGCATATATCGGCGTGGATGCCGGCAAGTCGGGCGAGACCACGCACAGCTTCACCGGGCTCGAAAATCCGCCGGTCATCACCACCGACGCCTCCGGCAGGCAGTTCGTGCTGCGTGCGCAGGACCTGGGCTCGCTCGACATCGGCTCACCGGTCTACTATCGTCGCGTGCGGGTCGGCCATGTGGTGGCGTACCAGCTCGAACCGAACGGCCGCGACATCACGCTGCGGGTCTTCGTCGACAAGCCCTATGACAAGCTCGTTTCCGCCGATACGCGCTTCTGGCACGCCAGCGGTGTCGACCTAAAACTGGACGCGAACGGGCTGAAGTTGTCCACGCAGTCGCTGGCCAGCGTGATGCTTGGCGGCGTAGCCTTCCAGGCCCCGGACCACTCGACCGCGCATGCCGCGGCCGCCGAGAACACCGAGTACCTGCTGGCAGCGGACCAGTCCGAAGCCATGAAGGAACCGGACGAGCTCGCCCCCGCACTGGCAGTGCTGAACTTCGATCAGTCCGTGCGCGGGCTGTCGCCCGGTGCGCCGGTCGATTTCCGCGGCGTGACCGTCGGGCAGGTGCGCTCGATCGGTATCGAATACCAGCGTGACAAGAAGGCCTTCCGCATGCCCGTGGTGGTGGAGCTCTATCCGTCTCGCATGGGTCTGCGCGAGAACGACGTGGCTGACGACACGCGCAAGCGCGCCATCGTGCATAGCCTGGTACAGCGCGGCATGCGTGCGCAGTTGCGCACCGGCAACCTGCTCACCGGCCAGATGTATGTGGCACTCGACTTCTTTCCGAAAGTGTCCGCGCCGGTTGATCTGGACCTGAACGCGTCCGTGCCTGAGCTTCCCACCACACCGGGCACCTTCGACGAGCTGCAGGCCAAGCTTGGCGACATCGTCACCAAGATCGGCAAGGTGCCGTTCGACCAGATCGGGCAGGACGCGCGCACGGCGCTAGTGTCGATGAACAAGATGCTCGTCAATGCGGACAAGCTCGTGGCCCAGGTCAATGGCGATGTGGCACCACAGGTGGTCGCCGCGCTGCAGGATATGCGCCGCACGCTCGCCACGGCCAATGGCGCGCTGGCGCCCGACGCCTCGCTGCAACAGGATACGCGCCGGATGATGCAGGAACTCACGCAAACAGCCGCCTCGCTGCGCATGCTCACCGATTATCTCGAGCGGCATCCCGAAGCGCTCCTGCAAGGCAAGAGGGAAGAGAAATGATGAAGCGTCTGACGATGCTTGTTGCGCTGGCCGCCGCCACGACCCTGACGAACGGCTGCGCGTCGCCCGAGGCACGCTACTACACGCTGGCGGCCAGTCGCTCCGACGCCGCGCCGCCCGCGACCGCGCGAGCCAGCCGTAGCGGCGACCCGTTATGGATCGAAGTCACGCCGGTGCGCGTGCCGGAGCGCCTGAACCGCATTCAGCTGGTGGTGCGTGACGCCAACGGCGGTGGCCTCAAGCTGTCCGACACCTCGCGCTGGACCTCACCATTCCCCAACGAACTGCGCGATGCGCTGTCGCAGCAACTGCAGGCGAGCCTCGATGCGGTGGATGTCTACCAGCGCGGCCTGTCGGCGACGCAGCGGGCATTCCGCGTGACGACCGATGTGGTAGCCCTCGACGCCGACGTGGGCAAGCGGGCAGCGGCGACCATCGCCTGGACCGTGCGGCGGCTGCCGGACGGCAAGGTCCTGAGCGGCCGCACCGAAACGGAGGTGCCCGCGCCCGGGCCGGTGGAAGGCGTGGTGAAAGCGTATCGGGAGATCCTCGCGGCAACCGCGGCCGATATAGCGGTTGGCGTGCAAACGCTTAACCGCTAGACGTGAAACGCTCCGCACCCGCTGCCACCGCGCCACATCTCGACGCTACCGGCTCCAGCCGGCCGACGGTAGACGCCTGCCAGCTGATAGGCCGCCCGTTCTTCTGGTGCATACTCCAATGTTCTGGGTATCAGGCAACTGGAATGACGGACGAACGAACTACGGGGATTGAGCGGGCGGAGCTGTCGGCTGAACGGGGCGTTGCGCAATATCAGCGCCTGGCTTCGTTGCTGAGGTACCGGATCGCAAAGGGCGAATATCCGCTCGGCATGCTGCTGCCGCCGATCACGCAGCTCGCGGCTGACCTCGGCGTGGCCGTCGTCAGCGTCCGGCAGGCGTATGAGCTGCTTTCCAAAGAAGGGCTGATTCGTAGCCAGCGGGGTGTCGGCACCCACGTGGCTGCCCTGCCCGCCGCCACGGGCGACATCGAACTGGCGATCAACGATCCGTTCGCCGCACCTGCGGCGCTCGCCTTTGAGGTACTCGAAGTCCGGCGCCGCACCGGCGTGCCGCAGGAACTGCTCGGACCGGGCGACCAGTCGGACGGCGAATACGTCTGTGTCCGCAAGCTGCACACCTATTCCGGCGAGCCGTTCTGCTACGCAGAGATCTATGTGTTGGCCCCGGTCTTCGACGCCTTGCCCAAGGACACCGCCAGAAAGAAAAAGCTTCTCGCCGCGGTGCTCGATGAACTGGGCTCGCGCAGCAAACGTGTGCGACAACGCATGACCGTGATGCCGGCGGATTTTCCTCTGTGCGACATGCTGAAGATCCCGTTCGCCTCACCCGTCGCCAAGATGTCGCGGCGTCTTCTAGATGGCAAAGGCAGCGTGCTGTACGCAGGCGTCACATGGTATCGGGGTGACCGCTACGTCTCCGAAATCGAGATCCCGGCGTCCGCATTGAAGGCGGTGCCCGCCATCACCGAACCTCAGCGGCGAGCGGCTAGCGAGCACAAATGAAGCGATAGGGGTAAACAAGGGGCAGAAAAAACCTTCCTCAGCCTCTAAACTTCTAACATTAGAACTTTAGGAGTATGCAGTGACATGCGGCCGGGCAGAGGTTATCCAGGCTTCACCGTCGCGCTGGACGCTTCTGTTCCTCGGCGCATTGCCGCTACAGCTCTGAGTTTCCCGCCGGACCGGCGTGACTCTTCCGTCTCATCAAAGGACGGCTTCCTTCCACTGTTTCACATCCTCTGACAAACGGAGACAACTCATGAATGCAAGAATTCTCGAGCAGCCCACCACGTCCACCGGCGCGAAGCTGCCGCTGCCCGCCCTGCCGCAAGACAAGCTGCTGACCGTCAACATCGAGCAGATCCCGCTGATCAAGGACGTCTTTCCGGGCATCCACATCAAGCCGCTGCGCCTGGACCCGGAGCGCGGCGAGTGGGTCTTCATGGCCATCGTGGAACCCGGTTGTTCCCTGCCGATTCACTACCACACCGGGACGGCGCAGGTGTGGACGATCCAGGGCTGCTGGAAGTATCGCGAGTACCCCGACCAGCCGCAGACGGCCGGCTCCTACCTGTACGAACCCGGCGGCTCCGTGCACACCTTCTATACCCCCGAGGACAACACCGAGGACACGATCACCATCGCCTGGATCGAAGGCGCGCAAGTGAGCTTCAACGAGGACGGCACCTTCCACTCGCTCAATGACGCGCTCTCGATCCAGTACGCGCTCCACACGCTCGCGGCGGCGCGCGGCATCGGACCGATGCCCTACGTCCGCGGCAACGGCTCCGACGTTACTGAGGAATAAAAAGGCGACTTTCCACCATGGCAGGCCGCTCGTCGGCCTGCGCGGTGCCGTTGCTCTGCTCCTTTGGAGACCAGCGTGTACGACACCGATCAGATCAATTTGTGACGATCCATCAATCCGCGCGATTGAGCGAGTGCAACATGAGAATGATCAAAGCCCACAGGATGCCGATACTGCCAATGCTGATTTGGCTTGTGTTGCTGGCGACACCGCTGACCGCAAGAGCCTGGGAGCGCGGCAAGGTTGAGACATTCGCCACCTTGCCCGCGGGTGAGGCGCATCCCGAGGGGATCACCGTGGACCGCGAGGGCAACGTCTACGTCGTCACGGTGGCGGTAGAAAAACCCAGGACGAGCGAGGGCGCGCTGCTTGTGTTCGACCCGCAGGGCAAGCACCTGCGCACTGTCACCATCAAGGGCTCGAGCCGATTGTTGCTTGACCTCGGCTTCCATCCCCGGACGGGCCAGTTGCTCGTCGTCGACTACCTGGGCGCGAAGGTCCTGAGCGTCGATCCCAGGACGGGTGCCTCGTCCGTATTCATGACGGTCAGCGGCAAGAACCCCGGCCTCGACGGGATGACGTTCGACCCCGCCGGAAACGTCTACGTGACCGACGCCCACCAGGGCATCATCTGGAAAGTCGGACCCGCCGGCGGCGAAGCGTCGGCATGGGTCACCAGCGCGCTGCTGAAGCCCACGCGGATACCACCGACCATCGGCGCCAATGGCTTGTCGTTCAACAACAAGAAGACGGCCTTGTTCGTCGCCAATACGGCGAACGACACCATCGTCAAGATACCGGTGACCGGGTCGACGCTCGAGCCCGGCACGCCTGAAGTCTTCGTCAACCGGATCGGCGGCGGACCCGACGGCCTGATCATCGACGAGCACGACAACCTCTGGATCGCGTGCAACCAGTCTAACGAGATTCTTGTGCTCGAGCCGACGCAGGGGCAGGTGATTGCCAAGCTCGGCGACTTCGGCGGCATCGATCGCAAGGGGGCGCCCATCGGCTTCCTTTGGTCGAACAGCCTCGTCTTCCATGGCGGCGACGTTCTTGTCACCAACCTCTCGCTCGATGTCGAGACGTCCCTTGCGCAACTCAGCGACGAGCTCGGCCTGGCGCATCTCAAGGACAAGAATCTGCGCACCATCGATGGGCCATGGGCGCAGCGGGTGAAGCTCCACACCGTCTCGAAAATCAAGAAGCGGATACCAGGGCTGGCCAGGCCGGAGGTCGACCGATGATCGATGTGTTGTTGCAAGCGCGATGTGGCGGCCAACCGGCAGGCAACGGTGGCCTCCCGGCCAGCCGTCATACAGTGCCCCACCGAGATGAAAGGGATATGAAGAAAGACCAGACAACGGGGCCGCTGGCCGGCGTGAAAGTCGTTGACATCACGTCAGTATTCATGGGGCCCTCTGCCACGCAGATGCTGGCTGACCTTGGCGCCGATGTAATCAAGGTCGAGGCGCCGGGCGGAGACAGTACGCGCGGCATAGGTCCCTGCGGCGATGAAAAGCTGGGGCCGCTCTTCCTTGGCCTGAACCGCAACAAGCGCAGCATCGTGCTTGACCTGAAAGCGCCCGAGGGGCGGGAGGCCCTGCTTTCCCTGGTACGGGATGCCGACGTGCTGGCCTACAACGTGCGCCCGCAGGCCATGCAGCGGCTGGGGCTGGACTATGAATCGCTGTCGGCCATCAATCCGCGCCTGGTCTATGTCGGCATGTTCGGCTTTTCGCAGCGCGGACGCTACGCACCCCAGGCTGCCTTCGATGATCTGATCCAGGCCGCAACCGGCCTGCCGCTGGCCGTTTCGCTGGGCAGTGGCGACAGTCCGCGATACCTGCCAATCACCATCGCCGATCGCTCGGTGGGACTCTATGCTTTCGGCGTGATCTGTGCCGCCCTGTATGCGCGCATGAGCACCGGCAAAGGCCAGCGCGTTGATGTCCCCATGTTCGAGACCATGGTTCCCTATGTGATGGGAGACCACCTGTATGGCGAGACCTTCGTCCCGCCCAAGGGCGGCTTCGGCTATCCGCGCCTGCTCTCGCCCGAGCGGCGACCGTACCAGACCAAGGACGGACATGTCTGCTGCCTGATCTATCACGATCATCATTGGCGGGCCTTCCTCGAGGTCATTGGCAAGCCGGAGGTGTACGACACCGATCCGCGCTACGCCAACATCAACACCCGCACCGCCAACATCACCGAGCTGTATGCCATGGTCAGCGACGAAATGGCCAAGCGCACCACCGAGGAATGGCGCACCCTGCTCAAGGACGCCGATGTTCCGGTCTTTCCGATGCACACATTCGAGTCGCTGCTGGACGATCCCCATTTGCAGGACATCGGTTTCTTCAGCGAATCGGACCACCCGGCCGTCGGGCGTATCCGGGAGATGGCGGTGCCCAGCGAATGGCATGGCACCCCACCGACCAGCCGCCGCCATGCACCAAGCCTGGGTGAGCACAGCCGCGAGGTACTGCGTGAGGCCGGCTACGACGACGACGCCATCGATACGCTGTTCGCGTCTGGCATCTCCAGGGATGGGTCACAAGTGCAACGCACCGAAGGAGAAACTCCGCATGAATGATGAACTGCTGAGCGAGGTCCGGGACGCAGCACTCTACCTGACCATCAACCGGCCGGAGCGCCGCAATGCCATCACGCCGGGGGTGCTGGAGGGACTTCGCGACGGCATCCTGCGCGCCAATCGCGACGCCGACATCCGCGCTGTGGTCATTACCGGAATGGGCGAGCAGGCGTTTTGCGCCGGCGCCGATCTGCAGACCGGCAAATCCTTTGCCTTCGATTACGCCGAGCCCTACCTGGGGATGGCGGACCTTTTCCGCTGCGCCAGGCAGTCGACGGTGCCGCTGATCGCCCGTGTCAATGGCGCCTGCATGGCGGGCGGCATGGGGCTGATGGCGATGTGCGATCTGGCGATAGCCAGCGAAGGTGCCCGCTTCGGCCTGCCGGAGGTCAAGCTGGGCTTGTTCCCGGCGCAGGTGCTGAGCGTGCTGCAGCACCTGGTGCCGCGTCGCACGCTCACCGAATTGTGCCTGTGCGGCGAGCCACTGTCCGCGCGGGAAGCGCTGGCCGCGGGGCTCATCAACGATGTCAGCGACGATCTCGACGCCAGGCTGGACTTGCTGCTGACCCGCCTGCGGAACAATTCGCCCGCCGCCATCCGTCGGGGGCTGTACACGCTCAAGCATATGGAAACCATGTCGTTCGAGCAGTCCATGGCGTTCACGGAAAGCCAGATCGGGCTGTTTGCACTGACCGAGGACGCGCGCGAAGGCCAGCTGGCATTCCGCGAGAAGCGCCAGCCCGAGTGGACTGGCAGATAGGGAGATGGGAATGGACGCGAAAACGGTACGCATTGGCGGGGCTTCCGGGTTCTGGGGCGACAGCAGCGTTGGCGCGCCACAGCTTGTGCGCCACGGCGATATCGACTACCTGGTGTTCGACTACCTGGCCGAACTGACCATGTCGATTCTCGCCGCCGCCCGATTGCGCAAGCCGGAACTGGGTTACGCCACCGATTTCGTGACGGTGACAATGAAGGCCCTGCTCGGAGAGATTGCCGAGCGTGGGATTCGCGTGGTCAGCAATGCCGGCGGCATGAACCCGCACGGGTGTGCCCAGGCAATTGCCGCGCTGGCCGCGGAACAGGGCCTGACGCTGCGCATCGCCGTGGTGGAAGGCGATGACGTGATGCCGCTGCTTCCACAGCTGCGCGAAGCCGGTGTGCAGGACATGCAGAAAGGCCGACCCCTGCCGGAGAAGGTGGTCAGCGCCAACGCGTACCTGGGGGCCTTGCCGATCAAACAAGCGCTGGACCAGGGCGCCCAGATCGTCATCACCGGACGCTGCGTGGACAGTGCCGTGACGCTCGGCGTGCTGATGCACGAGTTCGGTTGGCAGGCGGACGACTATGACCGCCTGGCGCAAGGCAGTCTGGCCGGGCACATCATCGAGTGCGGGTGCCAGGCGACGGGCGGCTTGCATACCGACTGGGAAAGCGTCCCGGACTGGCACGACATCGGCTATCCGGTGGTCGAGTGCCGTGCCGACGGCACCTTCCTGGTCGGCAAGCCGCCCGCCACCGGCGGACTGGTCAATACCGCCACGGTCGGCGAGCAAGTGCTGTACGAGATCGGCGACCCGGCCACCTACCTGCTGCCAGACGTCACCTGCGATTTCACGCAGGTAGCCCTTCGGCAGGCCGCACCGGACGTGGTGGAAGTCAGCGGCGCGCGCGGGCGGGCCCCGGGCAATGCCTACAAGGTCTGTGCCACCTACGTCGACGGCTTTCGCTGCAATGCACAGCTTTCCATCGTCGGCGTCGACGCGGTCGCCAAGGCGGAACGCACGGCGCAGGCGATCCTTGCCCGCACGCGCATGCTGTTCGCGGAGAACGGGTGGGGAGACTACAGTCGCACCCACATTGAGGTGCTGGGAGCGGAGTCCTGCTTTGGGCCACATGCTGCCGTCCGGCACACCCGCGAGGCGGTGATGCGGCTGGCGGTGATGCATCCCGAGAAGGCGGCGCTGGAACTGTTCGCGCGGGAAATCGCCGCGGCGGGGACCAGTTGGGCGCCGGGCACGACGGGCTCGGCTGGTGGGCGTTCCAGTCCCTCGCCATCGATCCGCCAGTATGCATTCCTGCTCGACAAGAGCGCCCTGACCCCGGCGGTGGTGATGGACGGCGTACGCAGCGGCGTCACCGTTCCTTCGGGCAGCCCGGCGGCACCGGTCGCGGCCGCAGCACCTGCAGTCGCTGAACCAACGGGCGCCGGCCCTGCGGAACACGATACCGTCGAAGTTCCGCTGATACGGCTTGCCTATGGCCGCAGCGGCGACAAGGGGGATACCTCCAACATCGGGCTGATCGCCCGCCGGCCGGCGTACCTGCCCGTGCTGCGGGCCGAAGTGACGGTGGCGCGCGTGGCGGACTGGCTTGGGTACCTGGTGAAGGGGCCGGTGACATGCTACGACCTGCCCGGCTTCGACGCCATGAACTTTGTCTGCGAGTCAGCATTGGATGGCGGTGGCATGGCGTCGCTGCGCAATGATCCGCTTGGCAAGGGCATGGCGCAGATCCTGCTGACCATGCCGGTGCGCGTGCCGCGGGAGTTGTTGTCATGACGAGCAATGCGTCCAACGCAGCTGCCAACGAGGGCGTCATCCTCGCCGACGACGGCATCGGCGGCGTGACGCGATATCGACAACTGGCCAGCGTCATCCGGCACAAGATCGTTTCGGGCGAGTACCCGGTGGGCATGCAGCTGCCAACCGTGGACAGCCTCGCGCAAACCTACGGGATCGCCAAGGTCACCGTGCGCCAGGCATTTGCTGCGCTGACGGAAGAGGGGCTGGTCAGCAGCCAGCGCGGTCGTGGCACCCACGTCATGAAGCAGCCGCCAGCACCCGGAGAAGGCCTGCGCTCCGCCATCAATGACGAATCGGCCCATGGCAGCGAGCTGGAAATCCGCATCCTGGAAATGCGCGAGGGCGTGGCGCTGCGGCCGGGGCTGGCCCGCCGCGGCACGCCGCTGGACAGCTATGTGATGGTCCGCAAACTGCATTTGCATGGTGGCACGCCATTCTGCCTGATCGAGGTGTATGTGGCCTCGTCAGTCTTTGCCCGCTTTCCACGCGGTGGCGAAAAGCACCACAAGCTCGGTCACCTGCTGCGCCAGGTCGAAGGCGACCGCCTTGGCATGATGCAGCAGACCATGACGGTCGAGCCGGCCGACTACATCCTGGCACGCGATCTCGCCTATGGCTTCGGGGCGCCAATCGCCAGGATCATTCGATCGACGCTGGACGTCGACGGCAATGTGCTCCTGGCAGGGGAGTTCTGGTATCGCGGTGATCGATTCATCCTGGATGTGGAGATGCCAGCCAAGCTGACCGAGCACTACCCGGCGCTGGCCATCCCCGACAGCCGCCGCTGAGCGCGACAGCCTTCACCATTCGAGAAAGGAGACATCGGTATGACATCACCCTTTGTACGGAGGGCCACTGACGTGGCCGCATACGCACCGGCCAACCACACGGGAACGGCGAACCAGCGCATCATCGGCAAGGAGACTGTCGGCGCGCGCCGGCTCGAGGTCCTGCTGGGCACGATATCGCGGGGCCATGGCGCGTTGCCGCATGCACACCCGAACCTCGAGCAGGCGTCGTTCCTGCTCGCCGGCGAGGGTCTCGGCGAACTACCGGGAAAGCAGCGCGTCTTGCGCGCAGGGGACTGGAGCTTCAATGCGGCCGGCGTCTTCCATCGCTTCGAGGTCATCAGCGACGAACCGGTGCAGGTGATGGTGGTCTACGCGCCGCCGTACAGCGAGAACCCGAACGCAGCAGTGACTGCGACCGGCCCGGACGATCCGCGCCTTCAGGCCGGTGCCGCCGAGGTCCGCGACGTTCCCGCCAGCACCGAACCGATCGCCCTGCCGCACTACCGTGGCGCGCTCGCCAGGCCGGTCATCACACGCCAGACCGTCGATTCCCGGTTTCTCGACATCTACATGGTCGATCTTGCTCCCGATGGCGGCGCCGAGCCGCACAGGCTTGGCGAGACCGAGCAGGTGCTCTTCGTGCGTGGCGGCACGATTCACGGTCGCATCGAAGGCGAGCGCTTTGCCGCCGGGACTGGGGAGTGGGTCTACGTTCCCGACGGTGCGGAGCTCAGCCTCGAATCGGCAGACGGGACGTGCGAGCTGATTGTCATTCGCGCACACGATCCGCTGTCCTGACGCAAGCGCGGCCAAGTCAATCCATCAGATCCCGGGATGCGGGAGGAGACAAGATGATCCAGCGATTTCCCCGGCGACGCATGCTCGCCCTGCTGTCCGGACTGGCAGCTGCCTCAGCGGCCCCGCAATGGGTGTGGGCAACCGGCCCGAACGAGTATCCGGAAAAGCCAATTCGTGTCGTGGTGCCGTTCCCTGCAGGCAGTGGCACGGACAACATCGCGCGCTACATCGCGCGGACCATCACGGCCCAGACCGGACAGACCGTCGTCGTGGAAAACCGCCCCGGTGCCAACGGGTTCATCGCGGCCACGGCGGTCGCGACGGCGCCCGGAGATGGGTACACGATGCTGATCACGACAAATACCACCCACGCGGCCAATGCGTCCCTGTTCAGGAAGCTGCCCTATGATCCCATCAAGGACTATGCGCCGGTTTCGCTGATCGCCAAGAGCGGATTGGTCCTGGTGGTGCCATCCGACAGCCCGGTGCAGAAGGTGTCAGAACTGACCACGCTGGCGAAAAGCCGGCAAGGCAAGATGACCTTCGCCAGCGGCAGTTCTTCCACCCGGGTCGCCAGTGAGCTCTACAAGATGATGAGCGGCGCATCGGCACTGCATGTGCCCTACAAGGGCGTGCCGCAGGGCCTGACCGACTTGATGGGCCACCAGGTGGACTTCATGATTTCCGACATCAATCCGGCCCTGCCCCTGATCCAGAACGGCAAGCTGCGCGCGGTCGCCGTGACCACGTCCAGCCGCCATCCCCTGCTCGGCAATGTCCCGACCATGGCGGAAAGCGGCCTGCCAGGGTACGAGATGACGGCCTGGGTTGCTGCCTTCTTCCCTGCCAATACGCCAAAACCGGTCGTCGCGCGGATGAGCCAGCTGATTCGACAGGGGTTGACGAACCCCGCGGCTACCGAATACTTCAGCCGGACAGGAGGCCACCCCTCCCCATCGACGCCAGAAGAGCTGGCCGCGTTCGTGCGCGGAGAGACCGTGAAATGGGCTGAGGTGATCAAAGCCGCCGGCATTCAGCCGGAATGACCGGCGCCGTCGGGGAGCGCCGGGAATACTCGGCCGGCCCCTGGCGGCAGTCAGAACATCCGGATCAGTCGGACCTGGGTAAAGTTTCCGTGCTTGGCATTGCGCGACGATGTCGTCGCCATGTACTGCACGGTCAATGCCACATCGACCACCGGGATCATCGTCGTGAAGAACGCCCCCAGGTTGTTGGAACGGAGACGGCTTGCGCCCAGCGGATTGTTCTCGTCGTCCTGGTACTGCTGGATCCGGATCCCATGCACGCCCACCACCCCGATCGGCGTTTTGTACCCGGCAGCCACCTCCACGCCGAACCAGTTCCCGCTACGTACCTCGTTGTCCCGGTTGCGGCTGTTCAGGCCCGCGGATACCTTGGCCGCGAAGGCCAGGTTCGATGTGGGCAGGTAGGCCACCTGGATGGCAGGGCGCACCGTGTAGAAGTTGCCGTTGCCGATATCCGGGCCGGCGTTGGCGCTGTACTTCCCCGTCGGCACCACCAGCGCAGCGCTGCCCAGCACCCGCAACTTGTCGCCCACGTAGTGCCAGCCGGCGATGAGCTCGACGTCCCCGAGACCGCTGACGTCGCCGCTTTCGCTTGCGCCCTGCGCCTTGAGCGCGCCCTGGTACTGGCTGCTGAATTGCCCTTGCACGGCGCTCTGCACGTCGGCCGGAACCGCGGGACTCCAGTTGAGCACCGGCGTGGCGCCGCTCGTGCTGATTGACTGAGATTTCCTGGCGAATGGAACGTCGACGGCAAAGGCCAGCCGCCCGCCGCCATACTGCTCGCTGGTGATATAGCCGAGCACGAGGTCCCAGCGCGTCATGGTGCCGGAGGCTGGAATCTCTACCGTGCCACGCGAATAAGAGGGATAAAGGGCCGACGGCGTCGGCTTGGGCAAGGCAACGGTGCCCCCCGGAAGGCTCTGGGTCAGCTGCCCGCCATCGTCCCCGGTCACCTTGCTGACACTGACGTAGGTGGCGGCGAGCGCGCTGATAAAGCCGGTCTGGTTGGGCGGCGCAAACATCTCGCCGCCCAGGCTTCCGGCGAGGTTGTAGCGCGGCTCGAAGCCCTCCGCCCCCCATCCCGCGCAAGACCACGCAAGCATGGTCCATGAAACGACGGAGCGAAGCGCGTCCGCTGTTCTCGTTGCCATCTTTGTCTCCTCCGGCATCAAGGCCGTTTTGCTTTATTTTTTGACGAGCCGGGATCGACCCTTGCCTCGACCGGGGCCGGTGTGTTCGCCCGCGGTTATCGCGGGATGCCTCTGGTCGGACGGGGCGTCATCGCCAGCACATCGCTGGCGCGCGGGGGCGCACGCCAAAGCGATCAGGTCAGACCAATGTCAGCCTGCGGCGCGCAACGCGCGCGCCATGCCGTCTGGCAAGGGGCTTCCCTCTCCCAGCATTGCCAGCGACTCTCGGACGATGTCGTCGACGGCTTCGAGCGGGCCGTCGTGCAGCACGGTGCGGTCGGGACGCACGACCGCGATCCAGCCGACGGGTGCAGCCCCCGGGATAAGCTGGTCCGACATGTCCTCCCAGGAATGTCCGTCCTGCCGCTCGTGCGCCTGCTGCGGCCCATGCTCGCCTTGTCCGCAATGGCGCAGCTGCATGATGGCGCCACCTGCCTGCCGCCATGCCGCCAGGAGGCTACGGTCGAGCATCGGCGCGGGATCGCAGCCGAATCCCGCCAGCACGAGCCGCGCCCCGAGCACATCGTCGCTCGGCACGATGGGTGCCCCCGGCCCGCGGCGCACAAGCGCTTGCGGCAGCAGACCGCCGCGCACCAGCCTCGCGCGCGTCTTGCCGCGCTGGAACAGGCCGCGCCTGAAACGCGCCGGCGGCTTGATCTTCAGGTCCTCGAAGAAGGCTCGAGCCCAGGGCATGCGCTGCATCAGCGCCATCGCGCCATGGACGGCAAATGCCGCCAGCCGGTTGCGCGGCATCACCAGCCGGCCCATCAGGAGCGCCAGGTTGATGATGGAGCGGGCGTGTGGGCGCCGCTCGGTGTCGTAGGTTTCAAGAATGGCGGGCGTCGCCCTTCCCTGCACGACCCAAGCGAGCTTCCAGCACAGGTTGGCCACGTCGCGCAGCCCGGCGACGAGCCCCTGGCCGACGAAGGGCGGCGTGATATGCGCGGCGTCGCCCACCAGGAACGCCCTACCCTTGGAGAAACGATCGACGATGCGCGCATGGAACCGGTAGACCGCTGTGCGCTCGATCGTGATGTCCTCCGGCTTGCACCAGGGGGCGAGCAGCTCGCGGATCTTGTCAGGCGATTCCATCTGTTCACGCGTCTCGCCGGGCTGCAGCATGAACTCCCAGCGTTGCCTGCCGCCCGGGGCAACCATGTGCGGCGTAGGCCGGCGCGGGTCGCACAGGAATTCGACATGGTCGATCGGGTTGGGCACGTTCAGGGCGTCGACGACCAGCCAGTCCTGCGTGAAGGTCTTGCCTTCGAAGGCAAGGCCGGCGTGGCGCCGCACGAAAGAATTGGCGCCGTCCGCGCCCACGATATAGCGCGCGCGCACGGTGGCCGTGTCACCGCCGGGAAGACACACAGTGGCGCGCACCGTTTCGCCGTCGTCGTCGAAACCGGTGAGATCGGCGCCAAGCGCGATGCTCACGCAGGGATAGCGGCTCAAGCGGGCGCGCAAGGCGCGTTCGAGATCTGGCTGATAGAACGTGACCAGTCGCGGGTGGCAGTCCATGGTGCCGGCTGTGTTGGCACGCGCGTATCTGCCGAACAGCGGCGAATGCATCTGCACCTTGGCAATGGCCAGCGTTTCGAACGCGCCTTCCTCGAGCCCTGCCATCTGCAAGATGCGCAGCGCTTCGTTATCGAGCACGATGGCCCGGGGCGCGGTGAAAATATCAGCGGCCTTGTCGATGGCCAGGGTACGGACGCCGTAGCGTCCCAGCAGGTTGGCCGCGGTGGCGCCCACCGGGCCTAGGCCCACCAGCAAGACGTCGACCTGCTCGGGCAATGTGGTATTCATGAGCGGTTTCTCTACGGGAGGGGACTCGGCGCGTTCACACCGGGCCGTTGAAGTCGAGCGGGAACGGAAACCGTCCGAGCAGATCCTGCACGCGCGCGACGTCCGGGGCGGGGCATTGGACGAAGGCGACGGTGCCGCGCCGGATATCCGGCCCCACGCGCACGCTGGCGGCCGTGCCGGCCCGCGCCAGGATCTCTCGGAACACTTGCCCGGCAGCGCGCATGCGCAGCTCCGCCCGGGCCACCTTGCCGACGGAAGTCAGCGGCATCTCCTGCAGGATGTCGATGCGCACCGGCACTGCAGCGCGTTCCGGCACGAGGTTGCGCGCGGCCGCCAGCAGTTCGTCGGCAGCCGGGGTGAAGCCTGGCTTGAGCGTGACGTAGGCCACTGGCAACTCCCCGCTGTGCGCATCCGGCTGGCCGACCGCTGCCGCCATTGCCACGGCCGGATGCTGCAGCAGCGCGTCCTCGATCATCGCCGGATCGATGTTGTGGCCGCCGCGGATGATCAGTTCCTTGGCACGGCCGGTCAGATGCAGATAGCCGTCGGCATCGAGATGGCCGAGGTCGCCGGTATTGAGCCATCCCGGCTTGAGCCAGATGCCACCATTGTCTTGCTCGCGCAGATAGCCGGGAAACACATTGGGGCCGTTGATGCCGATGACGCCGGTTTCGCCCGGCGCGCAAGGCTCGGTGGCGTGGCCGGAGCCGTCGACCTTCCAGGCGCCGATTGCCTGGTGCGGCAGGCGCAGGCCGACCGTGCCGGGGCGACGTTCGCCCTGCGGCGGATTGAGGGCCGAGACGCACGCGCCTTCGGTCAGACCGTAGCCCTCGTACAGCGGAATGCCAGCGGCGGCTTCGAAGCGCCGCGCGACCTCGGCCGGCAGCGGCGCGGCGCCGCAAAAGGCGAAGCGCAACGACGCAATGTCGGCGCCTTCCCGCGGCAGATCGGCCAGCGCGGCGTAGATCGTCGGCACGCCGCTGAAGCTAGTGGCGCGGAACCGTTCGACCAGCTTCCAGAAGTTCGGCATCACGCCCTGGCCCCGATATCCGGCGGGCGTCAGCATCACGACCTCCCAGCCGCCATGGAATGCGGCAAGGCCGGTGATCATCGCGCCGTTCACGTGGAACAGTGGGAGGCCGCACAGGATCGTGTTTGGCGACGGGATCAGCGCCTTGAGCATCGACGCGACGAAGACTTCATTGAGATGCGTGTGCGTCGCGACTTTGGGCAGGCCGGTAGTACCGCCGGTATGGAAATGCGAGCAGAGGTCAGTCGCCAGGATGCGGCGCTTCGAAACCAGCGTGTCCGACGGCTCGGCCGCCAGCGCCTGGTCGAAGCCGACCATCTTCACGTCCGCGCGGCATGGCCTTGACGCCGTGTCGAAGGCCGCGTCGACCCGCGCACGCTGCGCGGCAGGAAGATACGGCGCAGCGCTGACGACGAACAGGGTCCGCACCGATGGGCAACGGTCGGCCACGGCGACGGCTTTGTCCCACAGCGCGCTGTCAGAGACCGGGGCGCAGGCGACCAGCGCTTGCGCGCCTGTCTCATTGACGATGGCGGCGACATAGTCGACCTCCAGCATCGGGTTGATGGGACTGGCGATGCCGGCAGCCTGCGCGCCCAGCAAGGCGTAATGGGTCTGGGGCAGATTGGGCAGCAGCAACGCCACCGCCGTGCCGGTGGTAATGCCGGCGCGGTGAAAGGCGTTGGCCGCTTGCGTCACGCGCGCCTTGAGGGTTGCGTAATCGACGACAAAGTCTGGCGCGTCAGCCTCCCCGGTCATGACGAAGCGCAACGCGGTCTTGTCCGGATGACTGTCGCAGGCACGGCACAGCAGTTCGTAGGTGTTCTGCGCGGGCAGTTTTTCCTGCCAGGGTGTGCGTTCGAATTCGTCGATATCGGCCTGGGTCCGAATGCCGCCGGTACGCGTCCCGCGGTCGTTTATGTTATGGGGCATGCTTGTCTCCTTGTTGTGGCGCTGTCTTTTTCTAGAGTTCCCCTGGCAGCAGGACGGCCCGCCGGGGTTGGCCTTGCCCGACGTGCAGGAACGCCTGCCCGGCCTGGCTGAGCGCAAAAGTCTTAACCTCGGCGGGCGCCAGCGCCGCCGCGCAATCGGCCAGTGCCTGCAAGGCCGAAGGGTTCGGGCGGAAGGTCGTCCACCCATAGCGCGCGCCCTTCGGTATCAGCCCGCGTTTGCCACGCTTGCCGACCAGCGTGGCCACCCCGCCTCTGAACAGTCCCAGCCGGTCGAAGTTGCCGAGCAGCGGATGTACCGTGGTCGCATGACCGGCCGCGTCGGGCGCCAGCCGGCGCAGCAGGTCCGCTTCGTCATCCCAGCTGGCGAAATTCAGGGTGGCGGCGAAATGCCGCGGCAGGCTCGCCAGCGACTGGCGGTGGCGATCGACGAGTACGTCAGCGCCAGCGGCCAGGCAGGCAACGAGTCCTTTACCTCCGCCGACAGCGGTAACACTCGCTCCCAGCCTGCGCAGCAACCAGACCGCGATCTGGCCCAGGCCACCGGTTGCGCCGTGCACGAGCACGGGCCGCCCGTTCACGGTCTCGCGGCAGATCCCGGCGTCGGCGAACGCGCGCGTCACGGTCAGGAAGTTGTACGGTAGCGTCGCCAAGGCGGCGGCCGGGATGGACGACGGCCTCAGGCGAGCGTGTTCGGCGCGCATGGCGACATGGGTGGCATGCGTGCCCGCACTTGATGGCGGCTTGGCGCCGAACACGGCATCGCCTTCGCGCAGCCCGGTCACACCCTGGCCCACCGCGCAAACCGTCCCGACAAAATCGTTACCGAGCACGAGCGGCATGCGCGCCGCGCCCATCAAAGAGAAAAGCCTGCTGCCGTAGCCGCCGCGGCGGCGCACATCGATGGCATTGACCGCCGCGGCCTCCACTTGCACCACGATCTCGCCCTGGCGCGGCTGCGGGCGGGGCGCCGGGCGCAGCCGCAACGCGAACGCATCGCCAAAGCCGTCGATGGCGGCGGTATAACTGTGGCTCATGCTGCCACCACCCGATTGCGCTGCTCGCCCAGGTCGATGGCGCCGTCGTCGGTGCGGATCGAAGCGGTCATGACGTCGCCGGGCCGCAGGTAAGCCGGGTTGGACAAGCCCTTCTTGATGAAGAGGCGCCACTTCGCACTCTCGGACAGCAAATGCCGGAACACCCACATCGCCAGCTTGCCAGGCGCACGGGCGGCGCAGCCGGCCGGCGTGCCGGTGGCAATCAGATCGCCGGCTTGCAGGTCGTGCAGCGAGGACATCTCGGTAAGCGTCTGGTGCGGCTTGAAAATCATGTCGCCGCAATAGGCGTCCTGGCGGGGCTGCCCGTTGACATGCAGTTGCATGCGGAACGCGGGCCAGCGCCGCCATTCCTCCTTGTCCAACAGCACCAGGAAAGGCCCGACCGGGCCGAAGCTGCGGTAGCTCTTGCCCTTGTAGAACTGGGCCTGCGGCAGCTGGACGTCGCGCGCCGAAATGTCGTTGACGATGGTCACGCCAGCGAGGTACTCGTGCAGTTGGTCCGGCCCGACCTGGACCGCCTCGCTCAGCGGCTTGCGCACCACGAGACCAAGCTCGATTTCGTAGTCGAGCAGATGCACATGCGCCGGCCGCACCACGTCGGCGTCGGCGGGCGCAAGGCAGGACGGGGCCTTGGTGAACAGGGTGTTGAAGGCGATCTTGTCAGGGTCCATGCCGGACTCACGCACATGGCTGGCGTAGTTGATGCCCTGGCACAGGAACTGGCGGTCAGACGTGACCGGCGGCAGCAGCGTGACGGCGTCGAGCGGCAGCGTGGCCTGGCCGGGGGTGCTGCGCCACGCGGCTTCGAGGCCGTTCGTGACGAAGTCGGCGGTGCTGGCAGAGCCGCAAGACAGGGGCGCGATGCGGCGGTCGTGGACCACACCCCAGCAGGGTTCGCCGCCGTGGAGATATCGGACGACTTTGACGGACATTTGCTTTCCTTGACGTGAGGGGGTTCGTAGAGGGGCGGATGCGCAGGCTCAGAGCCAGGGCCGCGCCTGGGTCATCGCGCGGCCAAGCAGCTTCAGCCGCGCGGCCGAGAGCCGGCCGGCGCGCAGCAGCCGCGCAACCCGGAACACCGTGGCGAGATTGCGCTTGACACCCATGCTGGCGGGGACGTCGTCGCCCCATGCCCAGATGCCGGACATTTCCAGCGGCACGTAGTGGGTTTCCCGGTCGGCGGTGAAGACATCACCGTCGGCGTAGTGCTCGAATTCCATGCCGTCCGGATCGAACCAGTAATCGAACAGTTGACTGCCGAGCACATGGCGCCCGATACCCCACATATGGCGGTGGCCATTCGCGCGCAGCACGTTGTTGCCCTGGCCGAGCGCGTCGAGGTCGAGCACTTCGTATGCGCTGTGCTCGTATTTCTCCTCGATGCCGCCGGCGAGCACGAAGGCGTGATGGTCCGCGGGCGTGCTGCCGAGGTCCAGGCGGAAGAAGCAGAGATTGGGAGACCCGTCCTCCAGATACTGGACATCGGTCGGGATCAGGCCGAGATGACGCATATACCAGCGCGCCATGCCGGGAAAGTCGACGGTCTGGAGCACGACGTGGCCGAGCTTGACCACGGCCGCGGGCTCCAGCGGCGGCCGGACCGTAGCATTCACCCGCCGAAGCTGTCCCGGGTCGTTGGTGAGCGAATGCAGCGGGTCCCGCAATGGCAGCGGGTCGACCGGCTGCTGGCCGGTCACCAGCCACAGCAAGTTCCCGGCGGGGTCGGTCAGTTCGACGCCGGCGCCGCCGCCCGGAATCTCGTCTGCCTGGAGGCGGCGCGCATTCGCGTTGGCCTCGAGGTAGTCCAGGTCTGCCTCGCTGCGCACCGAAAAGGCCGCGCCGACATAACGCGAGCGCTGCCCTGGCGTCGCGAGCATCAGGCACGGCTGGGGGCCGGCGCCGCGCATCAACAGCCGGCTGCCGGTGCGCGACACGCAATGCATGCCGAAATCCGTCAGGAAGGTCTGCGTCGCGCGCAGGTCGCGCTTCTCGAACATCAGGAAGGCAAGCGCCTGGGCCTTGACCAGGGCTTCGGGCCGGTCGAGCTTCTGGACGAAGGCAGGCAGCGCACTTTCGGGGAAAGCCGGCGGCGTGCGCAGCACGCTGCGGGGCGGACGGGTCATGGCGTCTCCAATGGCCGGGCGCCGCCCATAGGTGGCACCCGATGTTTTGACGACATTATCGTCATCCTGATGTTTTAGTCAATATCAAAGAGACGAGCAGACCTTTGCCCGCAGCCGCTTGCGACGTGTGCTTCATTCGGCGCGATTCGCGGGCGGCCCGCGTTATTGTGATGCTGTTTCGTCAAGCTTTCTCTCTCACAACACCAAGGCAAAAGGCCAATTGCGGCAACGAATTGCGAGCAGCCACGCAGTGGCTTCATGGCTTGACCAGCGGTCAGGAGCCAAACTAGGCGCCGGTAGAAGGAAATCGTAAGGTCCAGCGCTTCGCGCTAGGCCTGAGTGGTGAAATCGATAGACACAAGGGACTTGAACAATTTGAGCTTTCGGGGGGAAACGCCCAAAGTGACGCCCGTCAAAGTCGGCGAGAGCCCTGGATGCTGCAGCATCCGAGCCAACGCCTAGCCAAGCTGCGGATTTCGGTGAAGGTGTAGAGAGCAGACAACGGGCGACCGCGCAAGGCCGGAAGGCTGTTGACGAGCAGCATGACGAAGACGCCAAGGCAGAGGATTCGCCGGCGGATCGGGCGGCATCCCGTATGCGCCATTCCTGAGTCGCGAACCATGGCGAAATCAGTGCTGCAGATTCGCGCTATCCACGGCGGCGCGCACCACGGCCAGGACGACTACATGCTTGAAGCACGCATGGGCGACGTATGTGCCGGACATCTTGATAACTCCTGCTTCCAGGGCGTCCCGAAGATCTCCTTTATCGAAGTGAGCGAAGGGCATCGGCGGCGAGGGATCGGCACTGCACTGGCTTACGCACTCCAAGACGCGTATCCCGGGCAGGAAATCGAGTTCGGGATGCTCACTGATGAGGGGGCCGCGTGGCGGTGCAGTCTCCCGATGGTGTCGGTGCCTGATCGAGCTGTCGTTGAGGCCGGGGCGGAGTTGGAGCTTGCCCGGAGCGAGCGTGATGCACCTATCAATGCGGCCACGAGCGGCGATCCCACCGACTTCGCCCGACTCAATATGCTGCACTACCGCATCGAGGGGCTAGTGTCCCGAGTCAGAAATTCGTAGACAAAATCGCCTGATGCTAGCGAGGATGTCATCGGCGGACTTTGTCCACACGAAAGGCGTGGGGTTGGCGTTGTTCAGGTCAAGGTATTGGCGGATGGCTTGCTCAAGTTGTCGGGTTGAGCGATGCGTGCCGCGGCGTATGTATTGTTCGGTGATGGTTGCAAACCAGCGTTCCACCTGATTGATCCATGAGGCGGAGGTCGGTGTGAAATGAACGTGGAAGCGCGGATGGCGGGCGAACCAAGCCTTAATCGACGCCGTCTTGTGCGTGCCGTAGTTGTCCATGACGAGATGCACATCGAGCTTGGGTGGCACGTTGGCTTCGATTGTGCGTAGAAACTGCAGGAACTCACTGCTGCGATGTCTGCGATGCAATTCACCGATAACTTTCCCTGTGGCGATGTCCAGCGCGGCGAACAACGTTGTCGTGCCATGGCGCATGTAGTCGTGCGTACGTCGCTCGGGGATACCTGGCGCCAGCGGCAGAATGGGCTGCGTGCGGTCCAGTGCCTGGATCTGGCTCTTCTCGTCAACGCACAACACCATGGCCTTGAGCGGTGGGTCGAGGTACAACCCCACGATATCGCGCACCTTCTCCACGAACAATGGGTCGCTGGAGAGCTTGAAGGTCTCCTGTCGATGCGGCTGCAGCCCGAAGGCACGCCAGATACGCGTCACGGTCGACTGCGACAGATCCGCCGCGCGAGCCATGGTGCGCGTGCTCCAGTGGGTGGCGCCGGCTGGCACGGATTCGAGCGTCTTGGCAATAATCGCATCCACCTGTGCATCACCGATGGTCCTCGGCGCCCCTGGGCGCGGAGCATCCAGCAACCCATCCAGGCGATCCGCGACGAATCGCGATCGCCACTTGGAGACCGTATGCACGTCGACACGCTGCTTTGCCGCGACGGTCTTGTTGTCCAGGCCTTCAGCACTGGCCAGCACGATGCGCGCGCGCAAAGCCAACGCCTGTGCCGTCTTGCGCCGCATCGTCAGCGCCTTGAGCTGCTCGCGTTCAGCCTCACTCAAGATTAGTTCCGCCTTTGGTCTTCCCCTCATCGCTACCTCGCCCCGTGCGTGCCTTCAATGCAGAGTACAACGCGAGCCAAATAATGCAATCAATTTCTGACTCATGACACTAGAGCAGGAAGTCGCTGGTAAGAGCGCCGTCAAGCAACTCATCACAACCACCACAGGAATGAACATGGACACCCGACGCGATCCGATGCGAAGGGACGCCGACCAGGTCGGCGCACTACAGCTGGAACCGCTAACGATGAAGCTGTTCTCGGCGCGATGGGACACCAGCTTCGAGCAGCGTGGCGAAAAGGTGCAGCTGGAACGGGACTTCACTACCGATGCGGGCTACTCGGCAGAAGACATCGAGCGGATTCCGAGTCTGAAAGTCGGCGAATCGTGGACATGTCCAGACTATGGCAGGTCCCATACCGTGACGCGACTTCTTGACGGCGATATCCCGGAAGTGCGGACGGAGTACATCCAAAAGTACCTTTCGCCAAGGATTCCGAATGATGCCAAGGAGGCGCAACGAGTCCTCGATGGCTTCGAATCGAAGGCCCAGGTTGAAGCCATGGCAGGCGCGGATCCCGAGGCGACGAGCGACAGCGGCGTGACGCCGTCTGACCTGATCACCCGGACTTTCGGATTTGCCAAATCGGCAGACGCCTGGCTGCGCGAGCGCGCCGCCGCGCTGACGAATTCGGCATTGGCTCGATTTCGATCCGGATCGGATGCGCCCGCTCAAGTTACCCATTCCAAGCCTCCCGCACAGCGCATGTGACCTGGTGAGATAGAGAATATGAACCCAGCTACGCCCGCAGGCATCGCAAACGCCGATGCGCATCTCAAAGACGTCGGCCTGCCAACATACTCGGAGTTGGCAGGAGCCCTACGCGATCTCATGAACTACACAGGCGGATGGGACGAGAAACCTTCCCATCCTTGTGGCAAGGCCGCGCGCGTGATTTCCCGTCTGGAGGCGGCTGGTAAGTTCCTGTATCAGGATCCGACCGCGCAGGACGACACGCCAACAATCGACCTCATGCATGTCTCGTATGATCGAATTCTCCTCCTTTCTTGGCGCGACTGCGGTCTGGACAACGGTGCCATTCCGCTCGCTACGTCGGGCCTTCCTCAACCTTCGTTTGACCGCCGGAAAAGCGTTGTAGCAGAAATGCTGCGAGCGGCCGAGAGGCTGGAAAAAACCATTTGTGGGCCGATGAAACCTTCTGGTATCCTCCGCTCCGTCATCACTAAGGGTTCTCCCCATGGACTGTTGTTCTAGTCGGCGTCACGCCGATCTCTGAACGGCTAGTCAGTCAAGGCGACATCTCGCCACTGCCTAGCCGTTACCGGCGGGTAGTGGCAACCATACAGATTCTCTGTGTGGCCACCTCCCGATTTTTTTTGTTAGCGTTCTGTACCAAGAAGGCAGTCGCGGGCAACATCGCCCTCACTCTTTGACCTTCGCGAGCAGTCGCACCGAGCCTACACGCGCCATAGAAACGCGTGAGGGAGGTCTCATGTCGTTCCTTACCTGTTTCCAGTTTGCCTTCTCCGCCCTTACTTTTTTGAAGGGCACCCGTTGGTCGCACCGCTCGCTTGTGGCGCTGACCCTGGCGCTGCTTGGCATTGGCCTCGCACCGGCGCATGCCCAGGACGCCGGTGAAAGCCAGCCGGCTCCGGGCGCTGCCCCTGGCAATACGGCGTCGGATCCGATGGAGGACCGCTTTGCCTTCCACGGGCAGGCCACCTACATCTGGCAGCGCAAGCCATCGTTTGGCGCGGCCTATTCGGGCGAGCACAGCCTCGGCACGGAACGGGCCAAGAGTTATTCGTTCACTAGCACGCTCGATTTGGGCCTGCGCCTGTGGCAAGGGGCAGAGTTCCACTTCAATCCCGAGGTCTCGCAGGGCGTGCCGTTCTCCGGCCTGCACGGCCTGGGCGGCCTGACCAACGGAGAACTGGCCAAGTCGTCGGGCACCAATCCCACGTTCTACCGGGCCCGGGCCTTCGTGCGCCAGACGTGGGGCCTGGGTGGCGGCGAGGAGAAGCTCGATGCCGACTTCAACCAGTTCGCCCGAACCGTCGACAAGCAGCGCGTCGTGCTGACCGCCGGCAACTTTGGCGTGCTCGACATCTTCGATCTGAACCCCTACGGCTCCGACCCGCGCACGCAGTTCATGAACTGGTCCTCACTGACGCATGGCTCGTTCGACTATCCTGCCGATGCGCGCGGCTACAACTGGGGCTTGGCGCTGGAGTACGTTGGCGATGGCTGGTCGGCGCGCTTTGGCCATTTCCTGCAACCGCTGGAATCCAATGGGCTGAAGCTCGACACACGGATGTTTGAGCACTACGGCGACATCCTCGAACTGGAAAAGCGCTATAACCTGGCTGGCCGTCCCGGAGCTGCGCGCCTGCTGCTCTGGCGCAATAAAGCGAAGATGGGCAAGTTTAGCGATGCCATCGCATTCGGGCAGGCCAACAACGTGACGCCCGACGTCGCCGACGTGCGCGCGGAACATGCCAAGGTGGGCGTGGGCATTACGTTGCTGCAGGAGGTCAATGATTCGCTGGGCGTGTTCTTCCGCGCCAATATGTCGGACGACAAGACGGAAACCTATGCCTTTACCGAAATCGGCAAGCAGGTCGCCGGCGGCGGTACGTTGAAAGGCACGTCCTGGGGGCGGCCCAATGATGAACTCGGGGTGGCGATGGCCGTCAACATGCTGCGATCACCGCACCGGGACTACCTGGCCGCCGGCGGCCTGGGAGCGTTCCTGGGCGATGGCGCGCTGCGTTATGGGCCGGAACAAGTGCTCGAAATCTATTACAGCCTGGAACTGTTGAAGTACTTCAGCATCAGCCCGAGTTTCCAGTACATCCGCAACCCCGGCTACAACCGGGATCGGGGGCCTGCAAAGTTCTATGGCGTCCGGTTCCACGCCGAATTCTGAGGCGCAAGGCGATAACCTTCCAGTGAACAGGAGGGGCCATCATGGACGACGACCCTATCGCTGCGCTGCGCCTACCAACTGCTCGTAGCAGCCGGCTTCGCGGCTGGCAGGGTGGTGAATCCAATGGCTCGCGAGCCCGTTCTGACGAAGCTGCCAGCACAAGCTCCGTGGGTTCCCGTTTAACCATGCTGTCGGCCAAGGAGGCCCCATGGCAAACGAATTCCTTCCGCAACCCCCCGGCACGGCTCGGCGTCTGCTTCCGAACCGCTGGGATTTCGTCGCACTTCCGCTGATTATCGGTCTGCTGGTAGTGGCCGCGTCGGGCATCCGTGAAACGCTGGCACCGCTCGCGGGCCCCAGCGCCGAGGCGATCTCGCTAGATCCCGCCATGCTGCCCGAATACGCCCTGCGGACCACGCTGCGCATGCTGGCCGCACTGGCGGTGTCGCTGCTGTTCACCTTCACGTACGGCACGCTGGCAGCCAAGAGCCGCCGGGCAGAGAAGGTACTGGTCCCCATTCTCGACATCCTGCAGTCGGTGCCGGTGCTGGGCTATATCTCCTTTACCGTGGTCTTTTTCCTCGCGCTCTTTCCGGGCCGCATGCTGGGCGCCGAGCTCGCAGCGATCTTCGCGATCTTCACCAGCCAGGCCTGGAACATGACGTTCAGCTTCTACCAGTCATTGCGAACGCTACCGCCTGACCTGATCGAGGTGTCGAGCAGCATGCGCCTGACGCCCTGGCAGAAGTTCTGGAAGCTGGAGGTGCCGTTTGCCATGCCGGGGCTGATCTGGAACATGATGATGAGCATGTCGGGCGGCTGGTTCTTTGTCGTCGCCTCGGAAGCCATCACGGTCGGCGACAAGTCGATCACCCTGCCTGGGGTCGGGGCCTACCTGGCCACCGCCATTGCCGACAGCAATATGGCAGCGGTGGGTTGGGTCATCCTGACCATGATCGCAGTGATCGTCCTGTACGACCAGTTCCTATTTCGTCCGATGGTGGCCTGGGCAGATCGCTTCCGGCTGGAAAGCACGAGCGCACAAACCGCACCGGAGTCCTGGGTGCTAAACCTCGTGCACCGTACCCACTTGATCCAGAGCCTGCTGCGTCCCTTCGGCCGCCTGCTGCGCAAGCTGGCGCGGGCCCGCTTCGCGGTCCGCCTGCCCGTGGCCTCAGGCGTCTAACGGGCAGGCCTGACCCGAGTCGTCGACCTCGTCTCGAGCTTTTTGGTGGCAGTGCTTGCCGGCTATCTGCTGTTGCGGACGATCAGCTATGTCCACACTGAAGCCGGGCTGGACGAAGTTGTGAAAGTTATCGGGCTGGGCTGCTGACGCTGCTGCGCGTGCTGGTGCTGATCGTCCTCGCCTCCCTGATCTGGGTGCCGGTCGGGGTCATGATTGGCCTGCGGCCCCGGCTTGCCGAAAAAATCCAGCCGCTGGCCCAGTTCCTGGCCGCATTTCCGGCCAACCTGCTGTTACCCGTGTTTGTGTTCGGCATCGTCCATTTTCATCTCAATCCGGACATCTGGCTGAGTCCGCTGATTGTGTTGGGGGTGCAGTGGTACATCCTCTTCAATGTCATCGCCGGGGCAACCGCATTTCCGAACGATTTCCGCGAAGCGGCCACCAATTTCCATATTCACGGCTGGCAGTGGTGGAAAAAGATCATGCTGCCCGGGATTTTTCCCTACTACGTGACCGGCGCCATCACCGCGTCGGGCGGGGCATGGAACGCGAGCATCGTGTCCGAGGCGGTGTCATGGGGATCTACCAGCCTGTCGGCGCACGGCCTTGGCTCCTACATCGCCCAAGCCACCGCCGCCGGGGACTATCCCAAGATCGTCCTTGGTATTGCGGTCATGTCGATCATGGTGGTCTGTTTCAACCGTTTCCTGTGGCGTCCGCTGTATGCCATCGCCGAAAACAAGCTGCGCATGAACTGAGAGGGCAAGCACAATGCAAAACGAAATTCTGACCCCTTCCCGGAACATCCTGAGCATTCGCGACCTGAGCCACGGCTATGGCCGCGAGCAAGGCAAGCGCCTGGTGCTGGACGGCGTGAACCTCGAACTGCGCGAAGGCGAGATCGTCGGCCTGCTTGGCCGGTCGGGCTCTGGCAAGTCCACGCTGCTGCGGATGATTGCCGGGCTGATTTCCCCTACATCGGGCCAGCTCGACTACTGCGGTGTTCCTATCAAGGGCCCAGCCGAAGGCGTCGCCATGGTCTTCCAGACCTTTGCGCTATTCCCATGGCTCACAGTCCTCGACAATGTTGAAGCTGGCCTGGAAGCCCTGGGCGTGCCGCCGGCGGAGCGGCGTGAGCGCGCGCTTGCGGCCATCGACCTGATCGGGCTGGACGGCTTTGAGAATGCCTTCCCACGCGAGTTGTCGGGTGGCATGCGCCAGCGTATGGGCTTTGCTCGCGCTCTCGTCGTCAATCCGACGTTGCTGCTGATGGACGAACCATTCTCGGCGCTCGACGTGCTAACGGCCGAAACCCTGCGTACCGACCTGCTCGATCTGTGGACGGAGCGCATGTTGCCGATCAAGTCGATGCTGATCGTGACCCACAACATCGAGGAGGCGGTCTTCATGTGCGACCGTATCCTGCTGCTGTCATCCAACCCGGGGGCTGTCGTCGCCGAGTTCGAAGTACCGTTCAAGCATCGGCGTGACCGCCTTGATCCGGCATTCCGCGAACTTGTCGACGAGATCTACGCCAAGATGACAGCCCGGCCAACCAAGGGAGTTGCACCAAGGAACGGCCTGGACATCGGCATCCCGCTGCAGCCGGTTTCCACAAACCCGATGGCGGGTCTGATCGAAACTGTGGCTGCTGAGCCGTATCGGGGCCAGGCCGATCTGCCGGAGATCGCAGCGACCATGCATCTGGAGGTGGACGATCTCTTTCCAGTCGCCGAGATGCTAGGACATCTCGGCTTTGCCGAACTGCGCGAGGGCGACATTGTGCTGACCGCGGCAGGGCTGGTCTTCAATGAACATGGCACGCAGGAACGCAAAGCCCTCTTCGCCGAGCATCTGGTGCGACGTGTGCCGATGGCCGGCTATATCCGCACGGTGCTGGCGGAGCGGAAAGACCAGCAAGCCCCGCGCGTCCGGTTTGAGCAGAAGTTAGAGGATTTTCTGAGCGAAGAACTGGCCAGGCAGACGCTGGAGGCGATCATTGAATGGGGACGTTATGCGGAGATCTTCTCGTACGATGACCATACGGAGCGGTTTTCGCTTGAAAGCTAATGCAACTTGTCTGTCCTCAACCTGACGCAGTCACCTTGAGCCCGACTCTGACCAGTTCGAGTGAAACATGACCATTGAAGCCATCCAAAACATCAATCTGGATTCTCTATTCGATACCAGCATCAGTGTGGCCGCGGCATTCGTGCTGGGCGCGGTGATCGGTTACGAACGACAGTACCGCCAACGTACCGCCGGCCTGCGCACGAATGTGCTGGTGGCGGTCGGCGCGGCCATCTTCGTGGATATGGCCAACCGGCTGGCAGGGCACGATGGTGCCGTGCGCGTCGTCGCCTATGTGGTCTCGGGAATCGGCTTCCTTGGCGCCGGTGTGATCATGCGGGAAGAGGGAAACGTGCGCGGACTCAATACCGCTGCCACCTTGTGGGGCTCGGCAGCCATAGGCGCGTGTGCCGGCGCGGATCTGCTTCTGGAGGCTACGGTCGGTTGTCTATTCGTGCTGGCTGCCAATACGCTGCTTCGCCCCATGGTCGACCGCATCAACCGCCAGCCCATCGATACTCCCGCCGTGGAGGTGACCAATACCGTCTACGTCATCGCACCGCGGGAGCGCCAGAAGGAAGCAATGCGCATGTTGGATGAGGCCCTGGAAAGCAGTAATTATCCCACGCGCGACCTGGTGGTTCACGCCTTTGGCTCGGACGACGTGGAGATCGAGGCCGTGCTGATGGCGACCTCGGTCGATGGGGAGAAGCTCGATAACGTTGTCGAGCAACTGGCAGAGTCAAGTGCTGTCAGTCAGGCCTTCTGGAGCCCCAGCACCACTGATTGAATTGCTGTGGCCGCCAGCGACATCGTCAGCGTTGCCCGGACAGGGGGCGCTTCCCGGGACAGGCGGGTTTCCCCGAGCAGTTCGAGTGGTGGGTGCGGCTTATGACGAAGTTTAGTGGTTTCAGGCTTCAAGTGAGACCGCCACGTTGGCACTCGTTTGCCCGGGTCAGTGAGGTCGACGAACGCCTTATCGCTCCGTGAAGATGAGTCCCATCTGCTCGGCCAGGTCAGTGATCCAGTCCCAGTCGACGCTCAGCTCGCGGTGGCAAGCGGGACAAGTCAGCGGCAGCGGGAGTTTTCTCGAGACCATATCCTGCAGGGTCTCAGAGTGAACGTGCCCGCACGCCGTGCAGGTGAAGAAGAGTGGGACAGGAGGTTTCATTGTCGCCTCGACGGATCGGTCGCCGGATAGTTCGGCAAGGGCTGGGTCTACGCTCCGGACCGACTTGTGTGGAATCTCACGCGACCAAGCCCTGATATCAATGTACAAATGCCATCGAAAAAATTGTGTAAAGACCTGGGCTCACGGCATAAACAACGCATAAAACCGATCCCCAGACATCGCTGGCCTGCCGACGGTGAAGCGGGGGCAACGATGGCTAGTCTTTCAGGCCGCCAGATGCTCGTCCCGTGCCACAGAAGGCGGAGGAAGAAGGGCCATGGCCTCCTCCAGCCGCTGGACCAACAGGGAACTTGCCGGTTGCAACGGCAGGCGGGTTTCCGGGGAGATCGCGCCGGAAAGTGCCAAAGCCGCCTTCACTGGTGCGGGATTCGGCTCTGAGAACATGGGGGAAATCAACCGGGCGAGTCTGGCAAACAATGCGCGAGCCGCACCGAAATGGCCGGTCTGCGCCAGATGCAGCAGGCGGACGAAGAGATCCGGACGAATATGCGACGACGCTGCGATAACGCCGGCACCGCCGGCAAGCAGGTGATCCAGCATGGCGGCGTCCTCACCGCACAGCACGGTGGTGTGCAGATCGCCGGAAAGCGCGCCAAGATTGCCGCTGTCGCACTCTTTGACCGCCGCGATCTGCGGATGGGCAAGCAGGGATCGTATGAGCGGCGGCGACATCGCACACCCCGTCCGCTTGGGAACGTTGTACAGCATCAGGGGGCGATCGGTTGCACGCGCCACCTCGTTGAAATGCCACACGATGCCCTCATCGGAGGGCCGCAGATAGTATGGCGGTGGCACCAGGTAGCCGGCAAGGTCAAAGGCGTCCAGTTCGGCAATTTGCGCACACACCGCGCGTGTATCGACCGCACCCACGCCAGCCATCACCGGTAGCTCGCCATGGACGGCTTCTAGGACTGCCGCCGCGAATACTTGCCGCTCGCGTGTGGAAAGCAGGCTTCCCTCGCCCGTCGTGCCCAATATGATCAAGCCATTCACGCCTGCCTCGGCGTAGCGCTCGGCCAGCCTGGCCGCACCTGACAAGTCCAGCGAGCCGGCACCCATCGGCGTGACCATGGGCACCCAAATGCCCCACGGTGACTCGCGGGAGATCGCTGCGATACCGGTGCAGGCGCGAACGGCGGCACCGGAGAAGCTCTCTTCCTCAGTGCGCCACATAGTCGTCTCCCAAGGCTGTCGTGACCCCGAACTCCGCAGCCGGAAATGCCATCATGATGGCATGCATGGCCGCGTCGCGGTCCGTGCGGGCCATCTCCACGTGCATCAAAGTTTCGCCGTGCCGGTAGTCAACGTTTACCACATAGGCGCGGGCCAGCTCACCGAGCGCCCTGTGGATGGTCTGCCGCAGCTCGAACACCTCGGTGGATGTCACCGCAAGACGCATGCGGATCCAGGCCGGTGCCGGCTGGGAAACCGCGCGCAGCGCGGGCATGGTGCCTTCGCTGCTGCGCGAGGCGGTACGTCGGGGAACGGTGTCAACGGCCAGGCTTGACTGTCGCATGATTGGATAGACCCGCGCGGTAGCGGGTCGCGTGTTGGACATGGCTTTATGCTAGCCAGCACCGTCTAAATTTGATGCAAGGATGTTGGGCTTTGGCGTTAAATCCGCATCAAAATCGGCGACGCTGGCAAAGCGCTCGCGCTCAGAACGTCTTCGTCAGCGAAGCCCAGGCCGCGGCCTTGCCGAGGTAGCGGCCCCGGTTGGCGCTGGTGTAGACCGATTCCTTGGCGTTGGTGTCCACGTAGGCCACCGCCAGCGCAAAGCCCTTGCCCAGATCCTTGGTCAGGCCGATCTTCCAGTCGGTGTACGAGGCGTCGCTGTTGTGCGTCACGCCCTGGTAACCCACATGCGCATTCAGCGTCAGGTCCCAGAAATTCAGCGGCACGTTGGCCGTCAGGTCGACGTAGTAGCTGTTCTTGCTGTCGTTGAAACCGAACAGGTTTGTCACGGCATGCGAGTACTTCAGGAACACCGGGCCCCAGCCGATGCCGGCGTACAGTTCCGTGGTGTACGGTCGCGGGTTGTTGTAGCCGCCCGGGTAGTAGTATTCGAGCACGCCCAGGTCGTAGTTGAACTCGAGACCAGACACCTTGAAGGTGTTCTTGAAGCCTCCGTAGAAATCCATTTCGACCGGTGCCGACACCGACGAGTTGGCATCTTCGAGCCAGCTGATGCTCGAGTTCCAGTTGCCCACGTAGAAGCCGCTCTCATGCGCGTAGTCGAAGCCACCCTGGATCGCCGGGCGCAGGTTGGTCTGGCTGATGCCGCGATAGCGGTAGTCCGAAACCAGCGAAACGTTGGCCGTGAACGTATGCGGCGATGCCGGCTCAGCAGCGGCAGCAGCCGGAGCCGCGGCAGCCGCCTCGGCGTCTGGCTGGGATTGCGCCATGGCGGGCACGGCGGCGAACAAGAGGATGGAAGGTACGGAACATGCAAGCAGCGCGGCTGCCGTATGGCGCAGGTCAGTCATTTTTTTGTGGCGAAAAGTTGAAAAAATCCCCATTGCAGGGAGCCTCGCCACGATATGGCCTGACGCCTAAAAAAGGTATCAAAAGCCGCAATGCCTGCGTACAAATCCAATAAAGACGGCTGGGATTCAGCGTTATCCGGCAAACCGATAGCCCAAACCGATTTCCGTCAGCAGGTGGGCGGGCTGCGCCGGGTCCGCTTCGAGTTTGTGCCGCAGATGTCCCATGTAGACGCGCAGATACTGGCTGCTTTCTGCCTGAGAAGGCCCCCGCACTTCCCGCAGCAATTCCCGGTGCGTCATGACCTTGCCGCGGTGGGCGATCAGAGCCGCCAGGAGACGGTACTCGATCGGGGTCAGGTGCACGGCCTGTCCGGCACGGGTGACCAGACGGCTGGCCAGGTCAACTTGTACGTCACCGAACAGAATCTGGTGGGAGCCTTGCGGGCTGGCCCTGGCATGCCGGCGCAGCAGCACGCGCAGGCGTGCAACCAGTTCTCCGACGCCAAATGGCTTGGTCAGATAGTCGTCGGCGCCGGCATCCAACGCACCAATCTTGTCGGCCTCTCCACTACGTGCCGATAGGACAAGGATCGGTACGTCAGTCCACGTACGCATCTCGTTGATCAATTGCACCCCATCACCGTCCGGCAACCCCAGGTCGAGTATGACTAGGTCAGGCTGCCGGGTACCTGCCTCAACCAATCCGCGCTTGAGCGATTCTGCCTCGTACACCGTGCAGCCTTCAGACTCCAGCGTCGCGCGAACAAAGCGCCGGATATGCCGCTCATCCTCAATGAGCAAAACGGTTGGGGAAAAATCGAATGGCATGAACTCCCTCTCCTTCCTAACTGGCGACGCACTAGGCATCAGCCGGCTCCGGTTCCACTGCCGGCGGTTTCCCGCGAGGCAACGCGACCAAGAAGCGCGCGCCGGCTTTCTCGCCGGGCCGGTCTGGCCGCAGCGCCGGTTCCACCCAGATGCGCCCGCCATGCGCCTGGACGATTGCCTCGCAGACGGCGAGGCCGAGGCCCACGCCTGCGGTCGCCGACTCGCGCTCGCCGCGCGTGAATTTCTCGAAGATCTGCCGCTCCATGCCTTTGGGCACGCCCGGGCCATCGTCCTCGACCGCAATCCGGATTTCATCATCGACCGCTGCGGCCGACAGCCGGATCTCAGTGCCCGCGGGCGTGTATTTAGCCGCGTTTTCCAGAAGGTTGCAAAGCACGCGCTCCATCAGCACCGCATCGCATTCGACCAGGGGCACCCTGGACAAGTCGGCGACGACCACACGATGGCGAGCGAGCGCATCGCGCATGGCGGCAAGGCTGGCGCCAACCAGTTCCTCCACCGACTGCCACTCCATGTTGGTCCGGACATCGCGGCTCTGCAGCTTGGCCATGTCAAGCAGGTTCACCACCATCGTCCGCATCCGCCTGGCCTGCTCCAGCATGGCGGATACGTTCTCGTCCAGCGGCGGGGCCAGCGCAGGCTCGCTGCGCTGCATGGTTTCGGCCATGCCGATCAGGCTGGTCAGCGGGGTGCGCAGGTCATGGGATACGGCCGCCAGCAATGAGCTGCGCAAACGCTCTGACTCCATCGACAGCAAGGCCTGCTGAGCCACCTCGACGTAGTGCAGCCGTTCGATCGCGATCGCGATCAGTGTGCAGTACACGTCGACCTGACGACGCAGCGCGGGTTGCGCAAAGGCGCGCGCCACCGCGGGCTCGACCGCCAGCACGCCGCGGGTCTGCATCGGCGCCTTCAACGGTAGGTACAGCACGGTACTGCCCGGCAGCGTATGCGTGCCGGTGCCGGCCGGCTCGCCGTGATCAAAGACCCACTTCGCCAACACACGGTCGATCGAGTCGGTGCGCGCCCCCGTGTCTTGCTGACCGGCATCGGACACCGGCGGCAGCAGGCGCCCTTGCGGCGAAACCAGGAAGAAGGCCGAGTTGGCATCGAAGGCGGCGCGCAGGAAGCGGCTGCCGATCGAAACGATCTGTTCCGGCATCAGCGCGGCCGACAGTTCGCGCGCCAGCTCGTACAGCGTGCGCGCGTCTTCTTCGCGCTGCACGGCCAGTTGCGCCTGTTCGCGCAAGCCGGCCGTCAGTTGCCCGATGACCAGTCCGACGGAGAGCAGCACCAGGAAGGTCAGCAGGTACTGCACGTCGCTGACGGCAAAGGACAGCCGCGGCGGCACGAAGAAGAAATCGAAAGCGGCTACGGCCAGCACCGAGGCCAGCGCTGCCGGCCCGCGGCCATGACGCAGCGCGACCCCGACCACCGCGGCCAGGAACAGCATGGCGATGTTGACGACATCGAACCACTTAAACGCCAGCGCCGACAGTGCCGTGGCCCCCGCGCACCATATGGTGGCCCACAGATAGTCCTTTCGGGTCGCCCCGTCGATGGCCTCGGGGGCCTCCGGCTCCTCGGCGCCGTGGCGCGGGCGAATGTCGGCCCGGGTGGTGTCGGCCGCCACGCGGATGATATCGATCTCCGGGCAGCCGAGCGCCAGCGCATCGGCAAAACTGCGCCGGCCGAACAGCCATGCCGGCGCATTCACGAAGGGCGACAAGGCCAGGCCAAGCAGCGAGCGCGCCCGCTCCGCAAAGGAGGTCCCGCCCCGGCGCCAGTCTGCCGGCGCGCGGCCGATCACAACCTTGGTCAGGTTGTGGCGGCGAACGTAGCCGACCACCGCCTGCACCATGTCATTGCCCGCCAGGGTCTCGGTGCGCGCACCCAGTTCTTCTGCAAGGCGCATGGCCGTCTGCAGGCGCACCCTGGCGACATTGGAGGGCGGCGCCAGCCTCGGCGTGGCGATCGTCACCACATGCCAGTCGCAATCGAGCTGGCCGGCAAGCCGGCGGGCGCTCTTGACGACCTGCTCCGCATCATCGCCGCTGCCGATGCAGGCAAGCACCGCTTCCCGGGTGCGCCAGACCGACTGCACGGCTTCGGACTGGCGCCATGCCCGGACATCGTAGTCCACGCGGTCGGCGGTCCGGCGCAGCGCCAGCTCGCGCAGGGCAATCAGGTTGCCTTTGCGGAAGAAATTGCGCGCCGCATGTCGCGCCTGCTCCGGCAGATACACCTTGCCTTCCTTCAGCCGACGCAGCAGCTCATCGGCGGGCAGGTCGACTAGCACGACTTCATCTGCACTATCGAAGACAGTGTCCGGCACCGTTTCCCACACGCGGATTCCTGTGATGCCCCCAACAGCCTCGTTCAGGCTGTCGAGGTGCTGCACATTGACCGTGGTCCAGACGTCAATGCCGGCGGCCTGCAGTTCCTGGATGTCCTGCCACCGCTTGGGATGGCGGCTGCCCGGCGCGTTGGAATGTGCGAGTTCGTCCACCAGGATCAGCGAAGGATGGCGGGCCAGCGCCGCGTCCAGGTCGAACTCCTTGAGCACCCGCTCACGGTACGGCACATCCTTCATTGGCAGCCGCTCGACACCGGTGATCAGCGCTTCGGTCTCTGCGCGGCCGTGGGTCTCGACGATGCCAATGACGACGTCCGTGCCCTGCATGAATGCCGCCCGCGCCGCGGTGAGCATGGCAAAGGTCTTGCCAACCCCGGCCGAAGCGCCAAAGTACACCCTGAGCTTGCCGCGCGATGCCCGCTCACCTTCGGCCTGAACCCTCTGAAGGAGCGCATCGGGGTCGGGGCGTGCGTCGGCATCGCGAAATTCGGCATCAGACATAGGATGGCTCACCCCCAATCCTGGCAGAAGCAGAACCAGTCGGCACCGCGTCGGGGTACCGCCGCCGATGTGGCCGGCGTGGGGCCCCGCAGCATCGCCCAACCTTCGGGGACTTCATTGCTTCGGCGCAATGCCATCCAATGCAAGGTTCAGCTTCAGGACATTGACGCCTGGGTCACCCAGTACCGGCAGCAGCGGCGCTTCGGTACTCGCGGCGATCAGCTGCTTCACCTGTTCGGTCGAAATCCCCCTGATCCGGGCGACGCGCGCCGCCTGATATTCGGCCGCGGCAGGACTGATATGCGGATCCAGCCCGCTTCCGGATGCCGTGACCAGGTCCACGGGTACCCGCGCCTGGTTGTCGGGATCCGCGGCATGCAGCGCGTCGATGCGCGCACGGGCCGCGTCGGTCAGCGCCGGATTGGTGGAGCCCAGGTTCGACCCGGCCGAAGCCGCGGGGTTATATGGCATGGGCGCCGTCGCCGACAACCGGCCCCAGAAGTACTTCGGGTCGGAGAACGGCTGGCCGATCAGTTCCGATCCGACCCCCTTCCCGTCCTTCTCGATCAGCGAGCCGCCTGCCTGATGCGGAAACACGGCTTTCGAGATCGCGGTGATCATGCCAGGATACAACAGGCCGGTAATCAGCGACAGGGCGATGAACACCGCGAGCATCGGCCTGACAAGCCCCCCCTGCACGGGCGGCGGCGACGGCCGCGGGGACTGCACTTGCGTATTCATGAATGCTCCGATAGGGGAAATCAGACCCAGCCAAACAGGGTAAGGATCATGTCGATCAGCTTGATGCCGGCAAACGGCACCAGGATGCCGCCAAGCCCGTAGATCAGCAGGTTGCGGCGCAGCAGCACTGCGGCGCCCAGCGGCCGGTAGACGACGCCCTTCAGCGCGAGCGGAATCAGCACGACGATGATCAGCGCGTTGAAGATCACCGCCGACATGATGGCCGAAGCCGGCGTCGCGAGGGCCATCACGTTCAACAGGTTGAGCTGCGGATAGGTGGTGGCAAACGCCGCCGGGATGATCGCAAAGTACTTGGCGATGTCGTTGGCCACGCTGAAGGTCGTCAGCGAGCCGCGCGTCATCAGCATCTGCTTGCCGATCTCAACGATCTCGATCAGCTTGGTCGGGTTGCTGTCCAGGTCCACCATGTTGCCGGCTTCTTTGGCCGCCTGCGTGCCGCTGTTCATCGCCACGGCCACATCGGCCTGGGCGAGTGCCGGGGCATCGTTGGTGCCGTCGCCGGTCATCGCGACGAGCCGACCTTCGGTCTGGTACTGGCGGATCAGCTTCAGCTTGGCTTCCGGCGTGGCCTCGGCCAGGAAGTCGTCAACGCCCGCCTCAGCCGCAATCGTGGCCGCCGTCAGCCGGTTGTCGCCGGTGATCATCACGGTCCTGATGCCCATCTTGCGCAGCTCGCCGAAGCGCTCGCGGATGCCGGTCTTGACGATGTCCTTCAGTTCGATCACGCCCAGCACGCGCACCGCATCGCCCCTGGCGTCGGCCACCACCAGCGGTGTGCTGCCGACGCGCGCTACCTCGTCCACGGCCTGCAGTACGGCATCAGGGAACTTGCCGCCGCGCTCGGTCACGTAGCGGCGCACGGAATCTGCTGCACCCTTGCGCACGTGACGCTCGCCGCCGCCATCGCCTAGATCGACGCCGCTCATGCGGGTCTGGGCGCTGAACGGCACGAAGTCCGGCTTCAGGTTGGCCATCTCCGGCGCCGCCAGCCCCGGCTGCTGGCGGGCCAGCGTGACGATGCTGCGGCCTTCCGGGGTCTCGTCGGCCAGCGACGACAGCCAGGCGGCTTCCGCGAGCTGCAACAGCGAAACGCCCGGCGCCGGGATAAAGCGCGATGCCTGGCGGTTGCCGTGGGTGATCGTGCCGGTCTTGTCGAGCAGCAGCACATCCACGTCACCGGCGGCTTCGACGGCACGGCCCGACGTGGCGATCACGTTTGCTTCCATCATCCGGCTCATGCCAGCCACGCCGATGGCCGACAGCAGGCCGCCAATCGTGGTCGGAATCAGGCAGACCAGCAGCGCCACCAGCACGGTGATCGTCACCGGCAGGCCAGCCTTGGTCACCATCACGCTGTAGAGCGAGAACGGCTGCAGCGTGGCAGTGGTCAGCAACAGCACCAGGGTCAGGCCAACCAGCAGGATGGTCAGGGCCAGCTCGTTCGGGGTCTTCTGCCGCTTGGCGCCCTCGACCATCGTGATCATGCGGTCGATGAAGCTCTCGCCCGGGTTGGTCATGATGCGTACCACGATCCAGTCGGACAGCACCCGCGTGCCACCGGTCACGGACGAGAAATCGCCGCCGGATTCCCGGATCACCGGCGCCGATTCGCCCGTGATGGCGCTCTCGTCAACCGAGGCCACGCCGTCGATCACTTCGCCGTCCCCAGGGATCATGTCGCCGGCTTGCACCAGGACAACGTCACCACGCCGCAGCGCCGTGGCGGCACGGCTCTCCGTGGCGCCGCCACGCCTGCCGTCCTTCAGTACACGCGCGGTCACCGTGGTCTTCAGGCCGCGCAGCGCTTCGGCTTGCTGCTTGCTGCGCCCTTCGGCCAGCGCCTCGGCAAAGTTGGCGAACAGCACGGTGAACCACAGCCAGACCGAGACCGCGAGGATAAAGCCCGCGCTTTCTCCGCCATGGACAGCGGTGGGCGCGAACAAAGCGCGCAGGAACAGGATGGTCGTCAGAATACTGCCCACGTAGACGACAAACATCACCGGGTTGCGCAGCTGGTCGCGCGGCGACAGCTTCCGGAAGGCCGCAACGAGCGCGGGCTTCACCAGCTCCGGCGCGAACATGCTCCGCGAACGGGGGTGATGCGGGTGACGGTGAGGGTGCGTTCCGCGTTGCTGGCCGGAGGCCGGCGCACCCTTCGCCTGGAGCGTGTCGGAAGAAGAAGCTTCGGGCGTCTTGCCGCCGCGCTTGCCCGCTGGGGCCGTCGAATCATGTTGCATGGTTTCTCCGCAATCCGCTGGAGACACCCGGCACCCGCGTCTGCATCGCAGTGCAGGTACCGGACGTGTCGGAATGCTCGATATCTCTTCGTCAGTGGTCGTCTTACTTCGCCGCGGTGGCCGTCACCGTGCCCTGCAGCTGCTCGGCAACCGGCCCGAGCGCCAGGGCCGGCACATAGGTCAGCGCACCGACCATCAATACCGTCCCCACCAGCAGGACGACGAACAGTGGGCCGTGCGTCGGCATCGTGCCGCCGCTGGGCGGCACGCGCTTCTTGGCCGCGAGCGAGCCCGCCAGCGCCAGCACCGGGATGATGATCCAGAACCGGCCAAGCCACATGGCCGCCGCCAGCAGCGTGTTGTAGAACGGCGTGTTGGCAGAGAGGCCCGCAAAGGCGCTGCCGTTGTTGTTGGCCGCCGACGAGAGCGCGTAGAGGATCTCCGAGAAGCCGTGCGTGCCGGGATTGAACACGCCCGCGCGCCCCGCTTCGGCCATCACCGCCACCGACGTGCCGAGCAGCACCAGCAGCGGCGTGACCAGGATCGCCACGGCAGTCATCTTCATTTCGTAGGTTTCGATCTTCTTGCCGAGATACTCCGGCGTGCGGCCGATCATCAGGCCGGCGATGAACACGGCGAGCACCGCATAGACAAGCATGCCGTACAGCCCCGAGCCGACCCCGCCGAACACCACTTCGCCCAGCTGGATCAGCAGCATCGGCACCGCCCCGCCGATGGCGGTGAACGAGTCATGCATGCTGTTGACGGCGCCACAGGAAGCCGCGGTGGTGATGGTGGCGAACAATGCCGAGGCCGCGATGCCGAAACGCGTCTCTTTGCCTTCCATATTGCCGCCCGCCTGCAGCAACGAGCTGGCATGGTCCACAGGCAGGCCGGACAAGGCTGCGTTTACCGATTGCTCGGACAGCGCGGCCACGCATGCCATGGCCACGAAGATTGCCGTCATGGAAGCCAGCACCGCCACGCCCTGCCGTCTGTCTCCAACCATCTCGCCGAAGGTGAAGCAAAGCGCCGCAGGGATCAGGAAGATCGCCAGCATCTGGATGAAGTTGGCCAGGGCATTGGGGTTCTCGAACGGATGCGCCGAATTGGCATTGAAGAAGCCACCCCCGTTGGTGCCAAGCATCTTGATGGCCTCCTGCGAGGCGACCGGCCCCATCGCCAGCGTCTGCTTGTCCGTCTTCAGGTCTTCCGTCACCGGCTTGCCCTGCGCATCGAGCACCGGCTGCCCGGCCGCATCGACCTTGGGCTGGCTGTACTCGACCGGCGTGACCAGGCTGACTTCCTTGTAGGCATCGAAATTCTGGATCACGCCCTGGCTGACCAGCGCCAGCGCGATCACCGTGGCAATCGGCGCCAGTACATACAGCGTGATGCGCGTGACATCGACCCAGATGTTGCCGATGGTGGCCGCGCTCTGGCGCGCGAAGCCGCGGATCAGCGCGAACACCACGGCGATGCCGGTGGCGGCGGACAGGAAGTTCTGCACGGTAAGCGCGAGCATCTGCGTCAGATAGCCCATGGTCGACTCGCCGGCATAGCCTTGCCAGTTGGTATTGGTGACAAAGCTGATCGCCGTGTTGAAGGCCGAGTCCGGCGTGACGGCACCGAAGCCTTGCGGATTCAGCGGCAGCATGCCCTGCAGGCGCTGCAGCGCGTAGACCGCTACCACGCCAAGTAGGTTGAAGGCGAGGAGCGCGACGGTGTATTGCTTCCACCCCATCTCGGCGTCGGCGCGCACGCCGCCCAGGCGATACAGCAGTCGCTCCAGGGGGCGCCCCCACGCGGTCAGCGCGTAGCGGCCATCCTCCACGGCACGCCGGAGATAGCGCCCAAGGAACGGTGCGCACGCCAGGAGGATGGCGAGATACAGGAGCAGCAGGCCCACGAATTGCGAGGACATCAGAATTTCTCCGGCCGGAACAGCGCAACGAGGAGGTAAACAAAAATGGCGGCTGCCAGCGCGCCGCTCAGCAGATCGGTCCAGCTCATCACAGCCCCCTGTCCGACGCGCTGTCTTTTGCCAGCGACTGGTTATGCGGACCGCCGTGCCCGGTGCCCGCCGAAGATTGCGGGGCCAGCACGACGCACAGCCCCAGCAGGGCCGCGCTCAGCACGGCAAAGCCAATCAATACGATCAGAAAGATCCCGTCCATGACAAAACACCCTTGCGTGGTTTCCGCTTGGAGCTTAGCGACGGGGTCGTAAAAACTGGGTAGAAAGGTGATCGGTATGTATAAAGAACGCATAAAGATCAGCCCAAACGGCCCAGGCAAGCGAACAGAACATCACCTCGCTGCCTGTTGGCGGCCTGATCAACAGCGGCAGATTCACACCTGAGATGACTCCAGGGCTGCCCGTTCCAATGCGCTTGCTGGTTGCCCACCGTCATCGAGCAAGGAACCGCCAGATCGGGCCGGTGCTTCTTTATCGGATCTTTATGCGCTGATGCCATTTATTGATGCAAGGTAAACGCGATCTCGCATACGCTGGTTGCATAGGACTTCCGCGCCGACAAATCTTCGCTAGCGCGGTGCCGCTACCAGTGTTGAACCACCATGATCAAGCTCCTCGTCGCTGTTGACGACTCAGATAGTTCGTTATGGGCCGTCCGGCACGCAGCGTTCCTCAATAGAGAGGGCAGCGTTTCGCAGATTGTGCTGCTCAACGTGCAAGCTCCGATTGAGCATGGAAAGGCCAGCGCCTACCACTCCCTCGCTGAGCTGCGAGAGCGAGAACGCAAGGAAGGGGAAGCCGCACTGGCACGTGCAGCCGAAATCCTTGACGATTCCGGCGTGGATTACGTGGCGCAGATCGGCATCGGCTCGCCCGCGAATACGATATTGAATGCCGCACAGGCGTGCCAATGCGACGGTATCGTGTTGGGTCTGTCAGCCTGGGCGCGGGTATTGGCCCTTGCAGGTGCCGGTACTCCGGCCAAGGTCATGCGACGCTCCCGCGTACCCGTCACGCTGGTCAATGCCCCGCACGCGCAGGTCCCATCCGAGTTCACGGTGCACCGGCCACGCACCAGTCATGCACCCCCTGCGCTTGTCGTCTATCCGTCTGCATCCTTGCCTCGATGCGTTGACAGGCTTGCCCACTGAGTGCCCCCCTCAGGGCCTGCTAGCTCGGCGCTCTCCGTGAAGGCAGCCCAAAAGCAGGTCCAGCTAACAATGCGCGATCGACGCTCGTAAGTGAAATGTGTTGGTCGGCAAAAGGAGCCCCATGTCCGCCGAACTCCAAGTCGTCCCCTACGGTAACGGATGGGATGTCATCTACGAGCGCGCGCGGAACGCAGAGTCACACCATCCTACCCGCGAGGCCGCGGTGGTGGCTGCGACCGTCCAGGCCAGGCGCGATGGCGCGATCCTCGTCACATTCGATCGCGATGGCAACGAGATCGCCCGGCACGACTACGGCACCGCTCACGCGGCATGGATAGCGTGACACGCGCCTCGATCACTCAACGGCCTATCCTCCGAACCGGGTCGGATGTCAACGACGCACCTGTCCGTGCAGGCCGTTGCGTGACAATGCATATCACCATCGATGCAAAGCACGCCGCCCCGCCGCGGCACGCCTTGATTCGGGAATGCACCGATCAGTCCTGGTCAATCCGCCTGGCCATATTGCCGGGAGGCGCACGTATGCGCCTTTCGTTGACCCTCCCGAAAGCAGCTGTCAGCGACGCCATGCTTCAAATCGTAGAGGCTGCACAAGGGGCGGTTGTGGGGCAACTTGTCGAAGTCCCAGCTGAACCGACTGATGCCTGGAGGGACTTGATGCGAGGCGGCGGGGTACAACGCCCTGATTCTGGCTGCCAAACTCGGCCTCTGGCGCAGTCGATCGGAAACCTCCTGTGCGAAGCGAATGTCGTGCTCCGACTCGACGCTCCGGACCAGCCGTCGCTGTTTCACAGCCTCGGTGCGCTTGCTGCCGAACGGTATGGACTGAGCGCCGAAGTAGTCGCCGCCGCTCTTACCGCGCGTGAAGCGTTGGGATCGACCGGCCTAGGTCAAGGTGTGGCCGTCCCCCACGGCCGCATTGCGGCGATACCGCAGGCAATAGCTTTCTACGTCCGACTCTTGAAGCCGATATCGTTCAATGCGCCAGACGGGGAGCCGGTAGGAGATCTCGTCGTCCTGCTCTTCCCGGACTGGGATATTTACACACACCTGCACATGCTGGCCAGCGTGGCCCAGAGCTTCTGCGACCGGCACTTTCGCTCATTGCTTGAGAATTGCGTCGATGCCAATTCCGTGTACACGTTGTTCTCCAGCTGCGGATCTTCGCGGAAGCCTGTCTGGCATTGAGGCTCAGGCATTTGTGAGGTTGCGGTCTGCTGCTTCTCCTGGCAAGCCAGAGGTTGCGATCCTACCGCCTACCGTGATCTGAGCGGTCTGGCTTGCTGACGCCCCTCTGACACGAGTTTTCAAACAGCCTCACCGAAGAGCGGACACTCCGTGTCTAGCCGCGAATGGGACGATTGGCTGACGTGTCGAGATCCGCCGGACATACCTCCGACTCCTGCCCGCTGAATATATGGAAGCCGAACCGGCTCCTATGCCACCCCGAAAGGAAAGAGCCGGTTCGTCATAACAGGATCTGGGGTAAAACACCATCAGCCAGGCAGGAAAGCTGCGGCCTTCAGGCGCGCAAGGAGGCCATACGCCCAAACACGAATTGGCCCAGGTACCATGCCAACTCTGAATTCGCCAGGATGATGTCTTCGGATACGGACGATGCCTCCAGCCTCATCCGCTTCAACACAAGCTTGCCCTCGCGCGAGGCCAACCATGCCCGGACAAAATCCCCTCGCGCTTTGGTATCCGCTGCCCCGAAGTGCTCGCGCCCTTGCCGCGATTCTTCATTCATGCGAGTGCGGGTCTCGTCTTCACGCGAGGCAACACTGCGCTCCACGCTGGTCTTGACGGCGATCTTCGCGGCGTCCTTCTGTTCTTCCTCGACAAGCAGCTTGGTCTGGACCTGGACCATCGTGCGCTCAGCCTCTGACATGCGCCAGTTGTCACGCAAGGCCTTCATCAAATAGCCTGCGGGACTCTTCTTGACCTGACCGCGATTGAGCTTGAAGCGCGTGTACTCGATCGCCTGCAGGATGCGATCATCATTCCATGTCTCGCGGTTCTCGGAGAGCTCGCCGAACTGCCGGGTTGAGAGGTTGAACTCTTCCTTAAGAATCTTATAGATCTGGCTGGCATCGGACAGGCTTGCCATGACAGCGTCGGCCGTGTCCTTACGCTTGAGGAGAAAGCGAATCCGGTCAACCTTCTTCGAGGAAGTGGACTCGGTCTTGGTCTCGTAGGACAGCTCGATGTCCGAGATCTCATTGATTTCGCGGACCGCAGGCTCCAGCCAGTCGCGCTTGAAGTATTTGAAGATGTTGGCATTCGCGCCCATCTTTCCCGGCCAGGTCCGCATCTCATCAAGTTTGATCCAGTCCGTACGCCCGTTGGGCACACTCGGCAAGACCTTGTCATAGATCGCACGCGCGAGACTGCGGGTAAATGCCGTTGAGATGCGAAGGCTGAGCCAATGAGACTTGCGGGGATCTCGAATATGCGGGATCAAACTGTGATGCACATCGAAACGGACGCGGCCGCGATGCATCGCCACCATGCCGATCAGCTGGACCTGGACCCAGATATCGTTCTCATCTGGCTCCCGGTCTGACGGTGTATTGGTCACGCGAACCTTGGCGTTCTGCGCCTCGTCCGCGATAGTACGCAGGTGCTTCAGGTTCCGGCTGTCATAGCGCATCAACCACTTAAAGTAGTTCAGCTCAACATCGTATTGCTCAGGAACCTCCGGCTCTTGTGCCACGATGAAATACGCGGCATCCAGGAACCGTCGTGCCGCCAATCCCATGTTGACAATTTCCGTGAAGAAATTGTTGCGCTGATAGCCAATTTCACGGTTGGCCTCGTTGATGGGCATCCCGAGGTCAAACATGTCCTCAAACAATGCCAGCGCCATTTGGCGAGGCGTCGTCCTCGCTTTGACCTCCACCGGATTGTCCGTCTCCATACGCGTCTTCCCGCTCGTTTTATTGCTCGGGCGACTCTAGCATGTGATGGTGAGGTCCTGTCAACACAACAAACCTCACCTTCATGTTGATCCGTCGGGCTGTCGGGTCAGCGTGGGTCAATGCGCACAATGAATCTCACCTGATGCACAACCAACCTCACCGATCTCCGTCACGCGAATCGTTCAAGCCTAGGACCAGTCTGGGCAAAGCGGACTTGTCCACAGGTGACGCACAATAGATCTCACCTTCGGGGTGTTTGCACAATGAGCCTCACCTTGTCGGGGAATAGACCTCACCGTCATCACACAGTAAACCGCACCTTCGCAACACACGGAACCTCACCTTTGACACAGCTAACCTCACCTTTGAAAGGTTAAGTCCTTGATCAACAAGGATTACGCAATTCTTTGTTGGTAAGTTGGGTGGTTTACTTCAAAAACATCCAACCAACATAACGCCGGCAGTCACGATGCGAACGGTGCGTGTCGGGACCCTTCGAGTTCTGCACACGTGCGTACCCATTTCTGCGTCCCGATTGATGTGATTTAACCGGGATTGCCCCGAAGCAATAGGATCGACGGACCTGTCCGACGCTACGGAGCTGGCAAGAGGATCGCTGGAAGTCCTGTAATGACCCGCGCTCAGCCTCATGGTGAGGTTCTTTGTGCATGAGATGAAGGTGAGGTTTTTTGTGCTGGCGATTGCCGAGGTTAAACCTTGCACAATGAACCTCACCGTCCGATGAAAGGGTCTGGCCGCTCAAAGGATGGTGAGGTTGATTGTGCATCGGCTGGCACGTGCACCCTCGCTCACTGACTCCCAGCCCTGAAAAGGGGTGTCATTGCGACGAGATGCTGCTCCAGCACTAGACCATGCTGCAGAGCAGCACAAATAACCTCACCATCACTGTTCTTGCCTGACGGACTTCTTTGTCTGGGCCGTGTAAAGGTGAGGTCAATTGTGCGGAAACGCCGAGCAGGTGCCCTCCCCATACCAAGCCCTGGGCAAGACTTTGGCTGGACGGGAACGAAGGTGAGTTTCATTGTGCCGGATTTCGGCGAGTTCACTTCTCCGGTTTTGCCGAACGGCACAAATGACCTCACCTTGCCGGCGCCCGAAAGGCGATGTAGCCATTGAAGGTGAGGTCATTTGTGTCACGCTTTGGGTCCGCCAATAAGTCGAGGGATCTCCCAGAGCTTATCGGGTACCTCATGTGAACCCCAAGACGTCCCAAAACTGCCTAAAGCTTAGGCAAAATCGTTGTTTTCAAAGAAACTCTTATTCAAAATCAGCGATTTATGAGCCGTTGCTCATGGATTTCCTGTATTCTGAGCTTTCTCGAATTTTCCGGATAAACCTCAGAATGGTGAAAACGAGCCAACTTCCAGCAGTCGACCGAACTGTACCGCTAGAACAGATATCTCAGTTCGCGGAAAGGGTCACCATTTTTACGGATGAACTTCGCGAGACGATTCTCGCACCGCGGCCGCGAAAAACCGCCCCGATTTTTAAGACGGGGGAGATTGCAGACCTATGCAACATCTCCCACTCGCAAGTTCAGTACCTCGCGACCAAGGGAGATGGAGAATTGCCGCCAGGAAAGGCCGCCGGTACTGGACGTACCCGGACCTTCACGCTGGAGGAGGCACGCATCTGGGTGCAGAAGGTCTCCGACATTTATCAGACGCCGCTCGTCACAGGCACGAGAGAGCCTGAAGGAAAAATCATTATCACCGCCCAGCTCAAGGGCGGCTCGGCCAAGACTACCACGACTATGTGTCTGGCTCAGGGGCTGACATTGCGTGGCCGAAAAGTCCTGGTTGTCGACCTGGATCCTCAGGCCTCGCTCTCGGAACTATGTGGTTTGTATGCCGAGAAGGATGTCACGCCGGAAGACACGGTCTTGCCCTATATCTATGATCAGCAAATCGAAGGGGGACTACAGGGAAGCATCCAGTCAACCTATTGGGATGGCCTTGACTTGATTCCAGCGCACACCGAACTGATTGGGGCAGAGTTCCATCTGCCCGCGATGCAGAAAATCAAGCCTGGCTTTCGCTTCTGGACGGTGCTGAGGGAAGGGTTGGAGCCATTGCGCAAGCACTATGACTATATCCTCATGGATACGTCTCCCTCGCTTTCCTACATGAACCTGAACGCCTTGCTTGCGGCAGACGCGATGGTCATGCCGATGGTTCCTGAGAACCTGGACTTCATCAGCTCGCTGTCTTTCTGGCGCTTGTTTTCAGACGTCTCCAAAAGCTTCATCAAGTATGAAGCCGACAAGAAATACGACTTCGTCTCGTTGTTGCTCTCCAAGGTCGATTATGGGCGCACCTCGTCGGCACCCATCGTGCGTGCCTGGGCGCAGAGCGCTTATGAGAAGTGGCTGCATTCGATCGAAGTGCCGGCGAGTTCGGTGATGAGCACTGGGGCGCTGGCATTCTCGACGGTGTTCGACGTGAGTAGCACGCATAGCGCGGCCAAGTCGCTGACCCGCGTGCGTCAGCCGATCATGGACTATTGCCGGTGGTTGGATGAGATCTACGCAGAAAAATGGAGGAGCGCGCAATGAGCAATATGCGAGAACAGCTGCTGGCTAAGACGGCGGGCATCCGCAAGACCTCGGCAATTAATCAGGACGAAGTCAAGCGTAGCGACCGAACCCAGACCGCGCCAGGCCTCACTGGGGCACTGGCCGTTGCGCAACTCCGTGTCCAGGAGTTGGAGGCAACCGGCGTCGCGTCGCAACTGGCTGTTGCCGATATTGTGCCGAACCCATGGCAGCCTCGGCGCGTGTTCAATGAACTCAAGCTGTCAGAGCTTGCAGAGTCCATTCGTGAGGTGGGGCTCATGCAGCCTATCGTGGTACGCCGCGCTGAATCCGGCTACCAGATTGTGGCAGGGGAGCGCCGCTGGCGCGCCCACAAAATGCTTGGGCTCGATACCGTCAAGGCCGTCGTCGTGGAGTGTTCTGATGCTGATATGGCGGTGCTCGCCATGGTCGAGAATATCAGCCGTGACGACCTTTCCGACTATGAAATTGCGCTGTCTGTCCGGCGGACAGAGAAGGAATTTCCGTCCCGCGTACGACTTGCGGAGGCGCTCGGCCTGTCCAAGAGCGGTCTCTATCGATTCCTTAGCTTCGCGCAGTTGCCAGATTTCGTGTTGAAGGATCTCGACCTTCAGCCGCGACTGCTTGGCGGAAGCGCGGCCGAAGCCATTGTCACAACGATTCGGAAGTATGGAGAAGCCGGCAACGATGCTGCGAAGGAGATTTGGCCGCTCGTAGCATCGGGAAAGATGGAGCAAGGTAAAGTCGCTGGCGCTATCAAAGCACTCGCAACCCGGCGCGCTTCGGCGCCAAGTTCCGCGAGTGAGCGAAGCATTGACAAGTTTTTTTCCGGCAAGGAACAGGCTGGTTCCATTACGAAGGACGTCAACGGCTTCACTGTGAAAATCAGAGCTGGGGTCCTGTCCGAGGCCCTGGAGACGCAAATCCGGCAGCTCATTAGCGAATCGTTTCACCACCAGCCCAAGTAAGTACAGCTTCAGGTAACCACGCCCGCTTCGAGCGGGCTTTTTTTTGCCCAACGCTCCGCATGGGCCACGCGCGCTGACCTTCCGAAGTTGGGACGGTCCCTGGCACGTCTTGGTGATCTTCCCAGTTTGGGGCGGTGCCAGGGGCGCGGCTCAATGATCTTCCCAAGTTGGGACGGTGCGCCGCACGCATGGCTCGCCGACCTTCCCAAGTTGGGACGGTGCCCCGCACGGTTCGCCAACTTTTCCAAGTTGGGACGGTGCCCCGCACGGCTCACCGATCTTCCCAAATAGGGACGGTGCCCCGCACGGCTCACCGATCTTCCCAAATTGGGACGGTCCGCACGGCTCGCGCCAGCCTTCCCAAATTGGGACGGTGCCCGGCGCGGTTCAATTGATCTTCCCAAGTTGGGACGGTGCCCCCCACGGCTCGCCGACCTTCCCAAATAGGGACGGTGCCCCCCACGGCTCGCCGACCTTCCCAAATAGGGACGGTGCCCCGCACGGCTCGCCGACCTTCCCAAGTTGGGACGGTGCCCCGCACGGCTCGCCAAGCTTCCCAAGTTGGGGCGGTGCCCCGCACGGCTCACCGATCTTCCCAAGTTGGGACGGTGCCCGGCATGGCTCACCGACCTTCCCAAATTGGGACGGCCCCGCACGGATGCCAGCCTTCCCAAGTTGGGACGGTGCCCCGCACGGCTCACCGATCGTCCCAAGTTGGGACGGTGTCCGGCATGGCTCGCCAATCGTCCCAAGTTGGGACGGTGCCCGTACGGTTCGCCAATCGTCCCAAGTTGGGACGGTGCCCGGCATGGCTCGCCAATCTTCCCAAGTTGGGACGGTGCCCCCCACGGCTCGCCGACCTTCCCAAATTGGGACGGTGCCCGGCGCGGCTCAATTGATCTTCCCAAGTTGGGACGGTGCCCCCACGGCTCGCCGACCTTCCCAAGTTGGGACTGTCCCCGCACGGCTCACCGACCGTCCCAAGTTGGGACGGTGCCCGGCGCGCCTCACCGACCTTCCCAAATTGGGACGGTGTCAGGCACGGCTCGCCAGCCTTCCCAAGTTGGGACGATGCCCCGCACGGCTCGCCGACCTTCCCAAGTTGGGACGGTGTCAGGCACGGCTCGCCAGCCTTCCCAAGTTGGGACGATGCCCCACACGGCTCGCCGATCTTCCCAAGTTGAGACGGTGCCCGGCACAGCTCACCAACCTTCCCAAGTTGGGACGGTGCCAGATATGCGCGCGCCGACCTTCCACGTTGATCCGCTGCTAGGCCCGCTTTACGACCACCTCAAGTTGTGATGGTCCCATCTACGGCTGCTAGTTTTCATAACCTGGGACGCTCATAGTGCGGCTCGCCGACCTTCCCATGTTGGGACGGTGCCCCGCACGGCTCACCGATCTTCCCGCGTTGGGCGACGCCGGCATTCGAGTCCGCTTGGTGCCTCCGCCGCGGAGTCCCCGGAAAATATTGGCTCGATCCAGGTGCGACGACCGGCCTCTCAACGGTATGGCAAGCGCGGACGTACCCCGGCCACATAACCGCATGCGCCAATGCTAGGTCAGCTTGACTTCGACCCAACCGCAGGGAATTTATTGCTCACCGGGCAGAGCCATAGAGTGTTCTCGCACCCGGTTCTTCACCGCCTTCCACGGCCAGCCGAAGGCAACCGCCCCACACAGCGAGAGAGCGCAGGAATGGCTGGCGTCTGACACGCTACGCGGCGCCCGGGATTTTGCCGGCCAGCGCAAAAGCTACATCTTCCAGCGCCTCGTGGGTGTACCGCCGCGTGGTGTTGATGTCGCGGTGTCGCAGGGCGCGCTGCACGTCGGTTACCGGCACGCCGGCGCGTAGCAGATGCGTGGCATGCGTATGCCGCAGCCAGTGCGTCGACGCACCTCGGAGCCTGGCCGCCTCTTCGCTGCGGTCCTCCCGCTCCAGACGGTCGGCCGCTTCCGCAAATGCTGTACGCACGATGGCATAGATTCCCTGGCGCGTACGAAGCGGCCGGCTCAGCTTTCGCTGTAGCTCAAACGGATCGACCGGCGGCACAGCGCGTTGACGCCCACCGGCGATCGCCGGGATGACTGCTGCGGTGTCGGTGGTGCTAGGCATGGGCGGCAGCCCTACCAAACGGCGAAAGCGTGCCAGTTCGTCCATCGCGTTGTCGCAGGGCACCAGTTGATCGTTGCCCCCCTTGGCTTGACGGATGCGCACGGTCCAGAACGCACGGGACCGGCCAGGATGGCGTTCGAAATCCGCCCAAGTTAGTGCAGCCACCTCGGAGGCGCGCAGCCCGGTCTGGAACAGCAGCGCAACTAGCAGGCGGTCGCGCGCCTGGTGTAGCTGCGCCCACCGCGTCGGCGCCGGGCGTGCTTCAATCGCTTCGAATACCGCTGCCATCTGTTCCAGTTCGAGGAACCTCCGCTGGGAGCCGGGCCCTGTGGCAGAGCGCTCTCGCGGCACTGGCGCGAACGGATTGATCCGCAGAGCCCCAACCCGTACCAGCCAGTCGAACAGGCTACCCACGATGACTGCGCTCTGGCGTCGCGATGCTTCGGAAAGCGGGCCGCGCAGCGGTCGCCAAGCCGCGCTGCCGCGGCGAACTCGGCCGTTGCTGACCGCGTGCGCGGGCGGGTCACGCAAGAAGGTAAGGTAGTCGCTGGCATGAGTCACCTGCCAGGTGGCCAGAGGCCGGCCCTGCGCGTCCGCATACCAAAGCAAGCGCCGCGCCTCGAGCTCGTACTGACTGCAGGTGCTGGCGCGCAGACCGAGACCCGCGGCGGCCTTGGCGTCTAGCCATGTGCGCACCAGCTCGGCGTCGGAAAGCCCGCCCGGCAATACTGGGCTAGGCAGTGCGTTCGGCGTGAGGGGCGACGTATTCATGGGAGGCTTGGGGCAGGGGTAGTCTGGGCCGCGTCAATGGCAGGGCCCGGCGACGGGGCCCGTCGGCCAGCGCATAGACCGGGGCAAAGCCAGCGCCGAGTTCTCGGCCCTGTGATCCATTATATCCAGCTAATCACTTACCATTATTCGGATAATGGTAAATAGTATTCCCGGTCGACGCCACGGCAACGCAGGCCCACGCCGCCATCCTCGACGTGGAATGACTTCCTTCCCACGACAGGGGCCGGGCAGTTCCACCTATTGCCGTGTGCTGACTTCCTAATGCATCCGTCCTGCCGCGGATGTTGAAGCGCCCACGGACGCTGGCCACGCCGCGCACGTGGATGTTGCGCGGGCCGCCCCATCTAAGATCAACGCGGCTGCGGCAGATGCCCGGTTAGCGGACGGAGACGAGGGCACAATAAGCCACTGATTCTTAACAATTTTATCCGCGCCCCCGTTCGCACCATCCGAAAATGCATAGCAAAACACAATGCCGATAATTATTGCGGTATGAGGGCGAGTTGTTGGCCAGACAGGCGGGAAGACCGTCCGCCCAACGCTGTCCCGCTTTTCACTTATCCTCGCCAGAGAATTCGGCAGGTTCCGAGCCTGTAATGTCCCGATCGTGCCGACTACCGGTGCAGTTCCGAATGATCTGTTCGGCCAGGAACTCGCAAGGCGGGTGCTTGGACTTTGCCCTGCGCGCCAGGACAAGTTCCAGCGAGGCGAGTTCATCAACGGCGATCTAAGCGAAAGACTCACCGCCTTCCGACGGCGCATGGCGGAGCTACCCGCTGAAGTGGCCGAGTTCCTCGACCGGTTAGGGCGAATTGCTGAAGCCGAACCCCAAGGTTTTTAATGCGCCCCACGCAAATTGACGACAGTGCTTCGGAGTCGGTGACAACTTTCCCTTGTTCTACGGCGGGCGGCGGCCGTTCCACGCTGACTACAACATCCTCCACCCCAGTTCGCCGTCGTCACACAAATTGCGGAGGTCCCACTTTTGCTGCGGTACACGAAAGAGCCCGGCTGTCATGTCGGGCGGACATTCCGAGTGATGTCGGCCGGCAGGCGGAATGTCGACTTCCTGGCCCCCGAGGAGGCGGCCGAAATAAGGGCCAGCGGGCCAAATGGAGCGTCCCACAGGTTCGAGCCGTCTCCGACGGCAGATAGCCAAACATGAGCCGGTAGTCCGCCGCGAACCTACCCATGTTAACAAAGCCCCAACTGGCGGCCGCAACATTGATCTCCGGCGCATCGGCCTTTCGCAACACCTTGTGTACCGATGAGAGTCGCACGGCACGCATGTATGCCTGTGGAGTAACACCTGTGACGTCCAAGAAGGCAGTCTGCAACGTCCGACGGCTGATGCGCAGCAGTTGGCAGAACTCTAGGAGGCCTGCGGGCGAACCCGGGTTCTTCATCAAGTGTTCGCGGCTGCGATTGACGATCTCGCTGTAGGTCAACCGCGTCACGTCATTGCGGCGCCGGGCCGGTTGTGCATCGATCAGCAGGCAGAAAAGGTGTTCGAGAATGCTATCGCGCAACGCCGTGCGCGCCGCCTGATGCGTTAGGGCTCCAGGATTGTCCGCGGCAGCCAATAGGCAATTGCCGATGCCGGCCGAGGCGTGCTGGCGTGCCGGCTGGCTGGTTTCGAGCAAGGGCAGGCTGGCCCACGACATACCATCGACGCCGCCAAGGTATTCGGCATACTGGGCGAAGGTCTCGTCGCGAATCACGATCCCTACATGGTCAGTCGGTCCCGCTGTCTGGACGGCCCAGTCGCCCCCTCCCTGCAAATGCCCGATGGTAGCGCCGACGGCGCGCCCCTGGAGCGTCGAACTGCTCTCGGACATGGAGATGCCGAACGTACGCCAGCCCTTCGCCTGCTGCAAGAACGGTTACCGCACGCTGGTGCTGGAAGCGCGCGATCGCCTGGGCGGCCGTACGCATACCAGCGATTTCGCCGGCCACCAGGTCGAACTGGGCGGCACCTGGATCCACTGGTCGCAACCCTTCGTCTGGTCGGAGGTGCAACGTTACAAGCTGGAAGTGGTGGAAACGCCGGATGCTCAAGTCGATCTGGCCGGCGCTGTGACCGTCGTGCTGGTGGACGGCCGGCGTGAATACCTGAAGTCGCCCGAGCAACTGGGTGCGGTCTTCGGCGCGTTCAACCAGTATTTTGCGAAGGCGGGCGAGATGTGGGAGCGCCCGTACGACGCATCCCACGGCTGGAAAGCCATCACTGGGAGCGACCGGCTTAGCGCGCAGGATGTCATCGGCGGCATGAAGCTGACCCCGGTCCAGCAGGTGGTCCTCGAATGCTACGCGGCGGGGCTAGCGCATTGCCCGCCGGAATTGGCATCGCAGGTGGATGTGAACCGCTGGTGGGCGCTACCTGGCGGCAATCTGCCGGCGCTGCGCGATGCGGCGGGGCGCTATCGCTTCAAGCACGGCACCGTCAGTCTGATCAACAAGATGGTGGCGGACGGCAAGCCGGAAATCCGCCTCGGCACGCCCGTACGTTCGGTCGAGGACCGGGGCAGCCATGTGGTCGTCACCACGGCCACCGGCGAGCGACTGAGCGCGGCCGGGGTCATCGTGGCGCTGCCGATGAATGTGCTGCCCGGCGTGCAGTTCTTCCCGCCTCTGGATGAAAAGGTGGTGGCCGCCGGGCGCGAGCGGCACGCGGGTGTGGGCATCAAACTGCTGACGAAGGTGAAGGGGCGTCTTGCGGAGGGCCGCGTGACCGCCCTGGCATCGCCTACGCACCCGCTCTCCCTGACGTCGACCTATGCCATGGCCGACGACCATACCATTCTCGTCACGTTCGGGCCTGATCCGAAGCGAATCGACTATCGCGACAAGGCCGCCGTGCAGCAGGCCCTGCGGGACTTCTTCCCCGACGCAGTGGTGGAGCAGGTTGAGTTCTACCCGTGGACCGAAGACCCCTACAGCCTCGGCACCTGGGCCAACTATCGGCCGGGCTGGTTCGGAAAATACTACGCGCACTTCCAGCAAGATCGCGGCCGCGTCATCTTCGGCCAGGGCGACCACGGGGAAGGCTGGCGCGGCTTCATCGACGGCGCGATCGGCGCCGGCTCCCGGGCGGCCGTGCGGGTCAGGACGCTGCTCGGCTGATGCATTCCTTCCCAATCCATCCAGGTAACGCCGGCATGAAACCCATCCATCCGATACAGTCAGCGCCCGCTCGGCGGGCAGTTCGGCTCGTCGCTGCCGCTCTGCTTGCCGCAGGGGCAGTGCTCACTTCGGTTGCATCGGCGCAGGCGTCGCAGAAGCCGAACATCCTGTTCATCCTTGCCGACAACCTCGGGTACGGCGAGCTGGGGGTCTATGGCGGCGGAGAACTGCGCGGCGCACCCACGCCGCGCATCGACAAGCTAGCCGCCGAGGGCATGCGCCTGACCAACATGAACATGGAGCCGCAGTGCACGCCGAGCCGCTCCAGCATGATGACCGGCCGCTATGCCATCCGCTCGGGCACCTACGCGGTGCCGATCGGCGGCGCGGCCGAAGGCCTGACGCAGTGGGAAGTCACCCTCGCCGAGTCTCTATCTGACGCCGGCTATGCCACCGCGCTCTTCGGCAAGTGGCACTTGGGCAGCCATGACGGGCGCCTGCCCAATGACCAGGGCTTCGACGAGTGGTATGGCATTCCGTGCACTACCAACGAGGCCATGTGGCCGGGCTCCAACGGCTATTCGCCTGAGCGGATGAAGCCAGAATACATCCTGGAAGGCCGCAAAGGAGAAAAGAGCCGCGAACTGAAGGTCTACGACATGGAGCAGCGCCGTCTGATGGATGCGGAACTCACGCGCCGCTCGATCGCCTTCATGGAGCAGCAGGCAAAATCCGGGAAGCCCTTCTTCGCCTTCGCCAGCCTGACACAGCCGCACTTGCCCACGGTGCCGAATCCGCGCTTCGCCGGCAAGACCGGAAACGGCGACTGGGCCGACATGCTGGCCGAAATGGATGACAACGTCGGCAAGATGCTCGATACAGTCGACCGGCTTGGTCTGCGCAATAGCACCGTCGTCATCTTCGCCAGCGATAACGGCGCTGAATACTTCAGGCCATGGGACGGTTGGGCTGGCCCCTGGCGCGGTCAGTATTTCACCGCGTACGAGGGCGGCATCCGCGTGCCCTTCATGATTCGCTGGCCGGGGAAAATTCCCGCCGGCGCCGTGAGCAACCAGATCGTGCACGGCGTGGACCTGTTTCCGACCATCGCCGGTATGGCCGGCGCGCGCGTACAGGGTGACCGCCCCATCGACGGCGTGAACCAGGCCACCTTCTTCGAGGGCAAGACCGCGAAGTCCGCGCGCGAGGGCATCCTGATCTGGGTCGACAACCGCCTGCAGGCGGTTAAGTGGCAGAATTTCAAGGCCCACTTCTACCAGCAGGACAATATGGAAGCGCCGCCTCTCAAGCTCGCCGTACCATATCTGTTCGACCTCTACACCAACCCGCGCGAAGATGAGCAAAAGCGCGCCTACGCGAGTTGGGTACTCGGACCCATGCTCAAGATGATGGGAGCGTTCGAGGCCAGCGTGAAGAAGTTCCCGCTGATTCCAATGGGCACGCCGGACCCATACCAACCACCCGCGGCACCGCCCTGACCGCGCGGGCGGTTCCCGCCAGCTGATTCTTTCCCGCGTCGCGCGCCGCCGTCCTCACCCGGTGGCCCACAAGCGCGGCCGCAATTCTTTCCCATCCCACGGAAACAACCCTGAATGCAGATCGCCTGCAGTGGCGCACCTGCGCGCGCGCCTTGCCGGGCGGGTTCGCGGGGCTGCTTTGCGGGCCCTGCCGGCGCCGCCTAACGCCCCAACATCGTGCTGATACGCGGCGACAATTTCGGCTTCAACGTGCCGTCCAGCTACAACGGCGGCGCGCTAAGCGTGCATCCGATGTGCGCGTCACCTTGACTATTGCGCTTTGATAATCGACTGCAACAGTGATCAGCCAGGTTAGTCTTTGGACTTTTGCGTCGTGCCCATTTCGCCTTCCCTGCTGAACGCCACCAGCGCCTCGCGGAATTCTAGGCAGAGCGGGGAAAGATAGCCATCGTCGCGCCACAACAGGGCGACGTCGGGCTCGCGTAGCCTTTCGCCATCCGCAATAACGCACAAGCCGTGGCCATCCGGTCCCGCCAGCGTGCGGTGCGGCAGCAGCCCGAGCAAGTCAGTGTTTCGCAGCAATTCAGCAATCGGGACACCCGAGCCAGTCCATTCCACCGCGACGTGCGGTGGTGGCAGGCCAACTTCCGCGAACTGGTGGGCCATCACCTGATAGAGGCTCGATGAGGTCTGCGGCAGGGCCCAACGCTCGTTGATAAGGTCGGGCAGTGCCCTGAACGTCTGTCTCCGGGGGTGGTCTTCCCGGGCGACGATGTTCAGCCGCAGCGGTTGCAGCAGGGCGCGGCAAAAATCGCCCGGCACGTCGGCGGTGAGGCCGCCACAGGCGAAGTCGGCCTCGCCAGATTGCAATGCCTGGATTGCCCCACGCGTGAGACGCGTCTCGACGGCGAAGCTTGCCAACGGGCGATGCGCGAGGAACCGCGCGATCACGGGTGTCAGGAGCGTGGCAACGAGATAGGGCGTCGCCGCGAGCCGGATCTTTCCTGAACGGGCCGCGCGCTGGGCTTCGATTTCCTTTTCGAAGTCATGTGCGGCCAGTACGACCTGCCGCGCGCGGGCCAGCATTGACTCTCCTACCGGCGTAAGCGTTACACCGCGTGAACTGCGCTCGAACAGGCGCATGCCGGTATCCGCTTCCAGCCGTCCGAGCGCCTTGGATAGCGCCGACTGCGTCACCCCGAGGTATTCCGTCGCCCGATGCAGGCTGCCGTGTTGCGCAACGAGCATGAAGGCTCGCAGGTCGTCTATTCGCATCGCATATCGCGTCCATGGTTTGGGTGGCTCTCAGTATTCCAGATTGGAATCACCGCAAACAGACGGGGAATCACCGAGGCCTGCCTCGCTCCGTACAGTAGACCTCCGACACCTCTGGGCTGAAGCAAGGCGCAGCGGAGCCCCGTCCACCGACACAACTGGAAAAACTGCAATGAATACGATCCCGGAATCGCTCGATCCGAGCCTGATCTCTGCCCTGGGTAATGACGTCCGATGCCACGAGCGCGCGCCGGGGCAGCCGCCGCTCTTCATCGAACCGAAGGGCGAGGCCTTGCTGGACCGCGACCGCTTCCGCGCCTGGACGCGACAGGCGAAGCCCGCGCTCGAACAACTCATCGTCCGCCACGGCGGCATTGTGCTGCGCGGCTTTCCTACGCCTGACACTGAGGACTTTGCCGACGTCGTTGACCAGTTTCCGCCGTTCCAGGACGGCTATGTGGGTGGACGCGCCCCCCGCCTGCAGATCGCCGGCCGGGTCATGGAATCGACCCGCCTGGATGCAGGCGTCAAGCTCGGCGTGCATTCGGAGATGGCGTACCGGCGGCAGTACCCGAAGCGCATCGCCTTCTTCTCCCGGCTGACGGCTCCCGTGGGCGGCGCCACCACAATTGCCGACGCGCGCCAGTTCGTCGAGGGCATCGGCCCAGAACTGGTGGCGAAGATCAGCGCCATCGGCATCCGCTCGGCACTGAACTATGGCCCGAGGACAGACACCGTCGAGTCGTCGTACGAAGACCAGGACCGGCATGGCTGGAACCATGCGTTCGGCACGGAAGAGCCCGCCGAGGTCGAAGCGCGATGCGCCAGCCGCGGCCTGGAGCCGCTGTGGCATGACGACGGCTCGCTGACGGTCTTCGCCACGCTGGACCCGTTCCTGCACCATCCCGTCACCGGCAAGAAGCTGTACCGCTCGGGCCTGCATCGTGATCACACCGCGATGAAGGTCCTGGACCCGGAGATGCGCAAGAACAGGAAATACCCCACCGGCATGTTCCTCGCCAATGGAGAACGGCTAAGCGACGAAGACGTCGCGCACATCAATGCAGTGTGCGACCGCTACACCTACAGCTGGCAGTGGTGCGACGGCGATCTGATGATCCTCGACAACCTGCAGGTATGGCACGGTCGAGATCCCTATGAGGGGAAGCGCGACGTACAGGTTGCGCTGCTCGACTGAAGGCAGTTCAGCCCGAATGAGGCCGCGGCACTGCGTGCCAGCGGCTTTCATCACACATAACGACAACAGGCAGGAGACTACCCATGCGCGCATTCCAGCGCCTCGCCCCCATGCTGGCCATCGCGGCAGCCGCCGTGTCTGGCATCAACGCATCCCGGGCGGCCGAGCCGTCCTACCCCGCGCGGCCGGTCAAGGTCGTCGTGCCGTCCGTTCCGGGCGGACCGATCGATACGGTGTCCCGCCTCGTCAGCGACAAGCTGGGCGCGCGCCTTGGCACCAGCTTCTACATCGAGAACAAGCCGGGCGGCAACGTGCAGATTGGCAGCAATTACGTGGTGAAGTCGGACCCGGATGGCTATACCCTGCTGACCACATCGCCGGCCCACGTCACCAATCCGCTGCTGTACAGCAAGCTGCCCTACGACCCGCTCAAGGACCTGACCGGGGTGGCGATGATGGCCCGCGTGCCGCTGCTGGTGGTGGTAAACGCCGACCTGCCGGTCCGCTCGGTGCAGGAACTGGTGGCATGGGCCAAGGCACACCCGGACCAGATGCGCTATGGCACCTCGGGTGCCGGTTCTACCGCGAACCTGGCTGCCGAACTGTTTGCCATGCACGCCGGCATCAAGCTGAATCACGTGCCCTATAAGGGTGCCGCCGCCGTCCTGCCGGACCTGATCGCCGGGCGCGTCGAGATGACAGTCGATACCTTGCAACTGCTTGGGCCGTACATCAAGTCGGGCAAGTTGCGTGCGATCGCGTTCACCGGCGCGAAGCGAGTGCCGGCGCTGCCCAATGTCCCCACGCTGGCGGAGTCTGGCTATCCCGATGCCGTGGCGATGTCGTGGCTGGCCATCGTTGCACCGTCCCGGACGCCACAGCGGGTCATCGACAAGCTGGCGCAGACGACCACTGAAGTGCTGCGGGAGGACGACGTACGCAAGCGCATCGCCGAGTACGGCATGGAGGCCGATGTCATGACCCCGGCGCAGGTCAACCGCTATTTCGATGCGGAGAGCCAGCGCTGGAGCAAGGTCATTAAGGCCGGAAACATCCGGGTGGAATGAGGAGCCTGACATGAACCAGCAAACCTCCGTTCCCCAGGACGCCGTGCGAGGCCTCGTCAGCGAGGCCGAGTGGCGCGCCCGCGTGGAACTCGCCGCCTGCTACCGTCTGATGGACCGGTACGGCATGACGGACCTCATCTACAACCACATCACGCTGCGCATACCTGGTACCGAACACCTGCTGATCAACACGTACGGCTACCTGTACACCGAGATTTGCGCATCCAACCTGATCCGGATCGACCTGGACGGCAACGTCCTGCTGGCACCGCAGAACGCCCACGGGTATGAAGTCAACCGCGCCGGCATGGTGATCCACACGGCCATCCACAAGGCCCGGCCCGATGTGTCGTGCGTGATCCACACCCACACCCGTGCCGGCATGGCCTTGTCGGCGCTGGCGTCGGGGCTGTTGCCCATGACGCAGACCGCGCTGCGCTTCTACGGCAAGACCGGCTACCACGACTTCGACAGCCCGGTGCTCCAGCTCGGCCAGCAGGCGCCCCTGGTCAATTCCCTGGGCAACCATGAGGTGGTGATTCTGCGCAACCACGGTCTGCTTGCGGTGGGGCCGGGCGTGGCCGAGGCATTCAGTCGCATGTACTGGCTGGAGATGGCCTGCCGCACGCAGGTAGACGCCATGGCATGCGGTGCCGGGCTGACCCTGCCGGACCAGCAGGCCATCGACGACACGCGTGCCGTGATGGACACCCGCGACAATACCTTCGGCAAGCGCGAATGGCCCGCCTTGCTGCGTCAGGTGGAACGCATGGACCCCACCTATAAGGACTGACTGGCAATCGCGCGGCGGCGGGTGCCCCGCGCGCAAACTCTTTCGGGGGGAATACCAGATGGACGCTCGCCTGAAGCACGCGGTCGCGGTTGGCCGCTTCGGCTCTTTCTCGAAGGCTGCGGACGTGATCGGCATCACGCAGTCGGCGGCAACCAAGAGCGTTGCCGAACTGGAACGGCGGCTCGGATATCCGGTCTTCCGTCGTACCTCGAAGGGCGTGGTGCCGACCGAGGAGGGGCAGGTATTCCTTGAGCGCGCCCGGCGCCTGCTGGCGGATGCCGCTGACCTGCTTGGCATGCCCAAGCCAGAACCCGGCAAGGAAACGCTGCGCGTGGGCGTGTTTCCCCCAACCCTGGAATGGCTGCTGACCCGTGGCATCGAGCGCCTGCTGGCGCGCTACCCGGAGGTCAGGCTCGACCTCTGCTCGTGCACCAAGGAGCGCGGCCTGCAAATGCTCGAACGCGGCGACGTGGACGTGGCCATTGGCATGGCATCCATGTTCTGTGACCGGCCACAGTATCAGTGCGAGCCCATCGCCGAAATCTGCCCGGAAGCATTTGTCCGGCGCGGGCATCCGCTACTGGCTGGCAAGCCGCCGGCGAATGCCCGGCTCACGGATTTCCCTCTCATCCTGCCCTCGGAGATCTGGCATTCGTCGCTGTATCCTTCGCTGTCCAGGCTCTGCGGCGACGACTGGCTCGGCCGTTGCCACAAGATCGAGAGCCTGGCCCTGTCGTGCAAGGCGGTGGAGTGCTCCGATGCGATCGGGCTGGCGGATATCGGCTTCTCACTGACCGAATACTTCCGCGAGCGCTTTGTCACGCTGCATGATGTCTGCCAGATCCCGCCAGTACGCATCGACTGCGCAGTGCGCAAGCAATGGGAGCCGAAGGCGGCAGCGAAGGCCCTGATTGCGATGCTGCAGGCGATACACGCCGACGGCCGGCCAAGCAGCGACATGGGGAACCGCATGCTGGCCCATCAACATGCCGCGCCCCGGTATGACGACCTCCACGGCGCGTACATAGCTGCCCCCGCGGGCGATATCCCGGCGGGACCGGCCGTGCCGATCCCGCCGGCGCGCGGGGATACGGTCAGGCCGTCCGCAGCACGGCCTTGAACTCCAGGAACTCCGCCAGTCCGTACTCGCCAAATTCCCGTCCGTTGCCGGAAGCCTTGTAGCCGCCAAACGGCGCGGTGAAGTCCAGGGTCGCGCCGTTGACTTGTACCGTGCCGGCACGCATCGCACCTGCCACGCGCGCGGCACGGTCCGGCGATCCGCTCCAGACGTAGGCAGCCAGGCCATAGTCGGTGTCGTTCGCGATGGCGATGGCTTCGTCTTCGTCGTCATACGGAATCATGCTCATGACCGGGCCGAAGATTTCTTCGCGTGCGATCGCCATCTGGTTGCTGACTTCGGCGAACACCGTGGGGCGGGCGAAGTAGCCGCAGTCCAACCCTTCGGGCCGGCCGGGGCCGCCCGCCGCCAGCCGTGCGCCTTCGCGGATACCGGCTTCGATCATCTGCTGCACCCGCTCGTACTGGCGGCGGCTGGACAGCGGCCCGATCTTGCTGGTGTCGTCCAGCGGGTTGCCCACCGGCAGGCCATTGGCGACGGCAGCAGCGATGGCTACCGCCTCGGCATGCCGGCTGCGCGGCACCAGCATGCGGGTCGGGGCGATGCAGGTCTGTCCGGAATTCATCATGCAGGCGACCACGGTGGTCGTCACGGCCGTCTTCAGCTCGGCGTCATCCAGGATCACGCACGGCGACTTGCCGCCCAGTTCCTGCGCCACGCGCTTGACCGTGGGCGCCGCATGGATGGCGACATCGACGCCGGCCCGTGTCGATCCCGTGATGGAGACCATGGCCACGTCCGGGTGGCGCGACAAGGCGCGGCCGACCAGCTGGCCGTCGCCGTAGAGCATGTTGAAGACCCCGGCCGGTACGCCCGCCTCATGCAGGATCTCGGCGAACAGGCGCGCATCGAGCGGTGCGATTTCCGACGGCTTGAGCACGACGGTGCAGCCGGCCGCGAGGGCCGGTGCCACTTTGGCGGCAATCTGGTTCAACGGATAGTTCCATGGCGTCACCAGCGCGACCACGCCAACCGGCTCGCGCAGGACTTGCGTCGTGCCCTGTTGCACGCTGAAGGGGAACGTCTTCAGCGCGGCAAGGGTGGACAGGATCTGCGCCAGTCCGGCAGGTACCTGACGCTGTTGGCTGAACCAGAGCGGCGACCCCATTTCGGCCGTGACGGCGTCTGCCAGCGTGGGCATGCGGGTCTTGTAGATGTCGGCCACCCGTTCCAGCAGGGCGATGCGTGCTTCGCGGGTGGAGCGTGACCACGCTGGAAACGCCGCGCGTGCCGCCGCGACGGCGCGGTCAACGTCGGCCTCGCCCCCGAGCGCAACCGTGCCGATTACCGCTTCGGTCGCCGGATTGACGATGTCCGTGAATAAGGCATCGCCGACGGGCGGCACCCATTCGCCGTGGATGTAGAACGTATCGAGTCGCTTCATGATTGTCTCCTTACCGGAGGTAGGGTCAGTGGTTGTAGGGGGTTGCCTCGCGTGTCTCGCTTGCCGCGAATGCGCGCCTGAGTGCGTCGCCGGCCTGGTCGAGTGCTTGTCCGCCCTGCGCCAGTACACCGGGCATCCAGCAGAAGCCATGGATCATGCCGTCGTACCGCGTTACCTCGACGGGGACGCCTGCGGCGGCCAGCTGGCGTCCGTAGGCTTCGCCCTCGTCGCGCAGCGGGTCGAATTCGGCGGTAATGACCAGCGCCGGGGGCAGGCCGGTGTGGTCCGGCGCCAGCAGTGGCGACGCATAGGGATGTCTGCCGTCCTGCGCGTCGCCCAGGTAGTGGTTCCAGAACCAGGCCATGCCGTCGCGCGTGAGGTAGTAGCCCTCGCCGTTGTCGCGGTAAGAGGCCGTGTCGAAGGAGTGGTTCGTGATGGGATACAGCAGCGTCTGGTGGCACAGGCGGAAGTGGCCCCGGTCGCGCGACATCAGCGCCACGACGGCGGCGAGATTCGCGCCGGCACTGTCCCCGCCCACGGCAACGCGGGCCGGGTCGACGCCGAGCGCGCCGGCGTTGGCCGTCACCCAGCGGGCGGCAGCGTAGGCGTCTTCGACAGCCGTCGGGAACTTGTGCTCGGGCGCGAGCCGGTAATCCACCGACACCACCACGCAGCCGGCCCGGTTGGCCAGCCGGCGGCAGGGCACGTCCACGGCGTCGAGGTTGCCGACAACCCAGCCGCCGCCGTGGTAGTACACCAGCGCGGGTAGCGGCCCGGTGGCGTCCGGCCGATAGATGCGCACCGGCAGCGCGGCGTCGCCGGCCGGCACGGTGCGGTCTTCCACGCTGGCGACCGGTTCGGGCTCGCCGGCAAGCGGCTGGGTCACCAGCGTGGCGCGCGCTTGCTCCGGCGTGCGCTGGTGCAGCGGCGGATTGCCTGCGGCTGCCACAAGGTCGAGGATGTGCCTGGCTTTGGGATCAAGGGCCATGGTGCTTGAGATTCTCCGGAGAGCGGAACGGAAGGGGAGAATGGCTGCCGGCGACGAATGCCGGCAGCGACGATCAGCGTGCGGTGGCGGAACGGGTCAGCGCGAAGCCTTCATAGCCGTTGGCGGCGACCTTGTCGCAAACGCCGCGGTAGACATTCACGCCTGCCACGTAGATGGGGAAAGGCATGGTCTTGCCCGGGATGTTGGCGCCGGTGTACCAGGACTCTCCGCGCGGAAACAGCGTGGTGTGGGCCACCTCGGCGCAGTGCTTGCTCCATGCCTGCTCGGCGGTCACCGTGGCTTCGATGGTGTCCAGTCCCTGGTCGCGCAGGTGGCGCAGGCAGTCGGCGATCCACTCGACGTGCTGTTCGATGGAGCACACCATGTTGCTGAGCACAGACGGACTTTGCGGGCCGGTGATCGTGAAGAAGTTGGGGAAGCCCGCGTTGGCCAGGCCCAGGTAGGTGTGGATCTCCTTGCCGCCCCCCCATTTGTCCTGCAGAGACATGCCGTCCTTGCCGCGGATGTCGATGCGGAACAGCGGCCCCGTGATGGCGTCGTAGCCGGTGGCCAGCACAAGCGCGTCCAGCGCATAGCCGGTGCGCGCCGTGCGCACACCGTCCGGCGTGATCTCGGTGATCGGATCCTGCCTGATGTCGACCAGCGTGACGTTGTCGCGGTTGTAGGTCTGGAAGTAGTCTGTGTCGATGACAGGGCGCTTGGTGCCGAAGAGATAACCCGGCGTCAGCTTGTCTGCAACCTGCGGGTCTTTCACGATACTGCGGATCTTGTCGCGTACGAACTGCGCCACGGTCTCGTTGGCCTGTGCGTCGGTGATCAGGTCACTATACGACGAATGGATCCAGCCGCCGTGCTGCCAGGCGGCCTCGTAGGTCTGCCTGCGCTGCAAGGGGGGCTCGGCCAGTGCGCTGCGCTCCATCGCGATCGGCGAACGTGGCACGCCGGACCAGGAGTTGCGCACGCGGGTCCTGATCTCGCCGAGGTTTTCCTTGACCTCGCGGATGTGCTCGGCATCGTAGGGACGGTCCGCCGCCGGCGTGCTGTACTGTGGCGTGCGCTGGAAGACGTAGAGTTGGTCAGCCTGCCCGGCAATGACCGGAATGGCCTGGATGCCGCTGGAGCCGGTGCCGATCACGCCGACGCGCTTGCCGGTGAACTCCACTGGCTGGTGCGGCCATGTACCGGTGTGGAAGACTTCGCCGCGAAAGCTCTCGAGGCCCTTGATGTCCGGCCGGTTGGCCGCAGACAGGCAGCCGGCGCCCGAGATGAAATAGCGGGCGGCCACGGTCTTGCCGTCGTCGGTTTTCACCCGCCATTCGCGCGCCTTCTCGTCGTAGTGGGCAGCGGTGACGCGCGTCTTGAACTGGATGTCGCGGCGCAGGTCGAACCGGTCCGCTACGTGGTTCAGATAGCGCAGGATAGACGGCTGGTCCGGATACCGGCTGGTCCACGTCCATTCCTTGTAGAGCTCTTCAGAGAACGTGTAGTTGTAGTAGATGCTCTCGACGTCGCACTTGGCACCGGGATAGCGGTTCCAGTACCAGACGCCGCCGACGTTGTCGCCGGCTTCATAGACGCGGGCGCTCATGCGCTGCTCGCGCAGCTTGTGCAGCATGTACAGGCCGGAGAAGCCCGCACCCACCACGATTGCATCGAATCTTTCCATGTGAACCACCTGTTGTGGGCGCGGCGGTACCGGTGCAGGGCAAACGTTGCCCCTTGCGGGACAGCGGCACGGGTCGCATTGATCGTTGGAGATGCCCGCGTCGCGCGGGCGGCAGGCGCGATGGCTTACTGCTCGAACATCAGCACCGAGCGGGCCAGTTCGCCACGGCGCAGTTCGTCGAATGCCTCGTTGATGCCCTCCAGGGGCATGCGCCGCGAGATCATGTCGTCCAGCTTGAGCTTGCCGGACAGATAGAAGTCCACCAGGCGCGGCATGTCGACGGGGAAGCGGTTCGAGCCCATGCGGCAGCCCTGCAGGCGCTTCTCTTCCATCAGCTCGAAGCCCTTGATGCCGATCTCGACGCCGGGCGGGACAACGCCCACCACGGTCGCGGTGCCGCCACGGCGCAGCATGCCGAAGGCCTGCTCCACGGTCTGCTTGAGTCCGATGGCCTCGAGGGCATGATGGACGCCGCCGCTGGTCAGTTCCCGCACCGCCTGCACGGGGTCGGTGCTGCTGGCATCGATCACGTCCGTGGCCCCGAACTTGCGCGCCAGTTCCAGCTTGACCGGCAGGCGGTCGATGGCGATGATGCGGCCGGCCCCGGCAATCGCGGCGCCGTTGATGGCGGCAAGCCCGATGCCACCGCAGCCGATCACGGCGACGATCTCGCCCGGCTGCACCTTTGCGGTATGCATGACCGCGCCGACCCCCGTCACCACCCCGCAGCCGATCAGGGCCGCACGGTCCATCGGCATGTCGCGCCGGACCGCCACCAGCGCATGCTCGTGGACCAGCATCTGCTCGGCGAACGCCGACAGGTTCATGTACTGCGGCATGGCCTTGCCGGTCCTGGCGAGCAGGCGCGGCTCCTCGTCATCGCGGCGCTTCGTGTCCGGCGACATGCACAGTGACAGATGCCCGGTCAGGCAATGGTCGCAATGCCCGCAATAGGCGGACAGGCAGCTGATGACGTGATCGCCCGGCTTGACCGTGCGCACCTCGCTGCCCACCTGCTCGACGATGCCGGCTGCCTCGTGCCCCAGCACCGCGGGCAGGGGGAACGGCAGCGATCCCTCAACGAAGTGAAGGTCGGAATGGCACACCCCGACCGCGGCGGTCCGCACCAGGACCTCATGCGGTCCCGGCTTCGAGATGCCGATGTCTTCGATGACAAACGGGGAATTGGTCTGGTGTAGCACTGCGGCTTTCATATGTCTCCTTGCCATCTTGATGGGATCCGGCCGACGGGGGCGAGGCACCTCTGTCGGATCGCGCTTGCTTCTGTTTTCTTAATGCTCGCTCGCACTGTCCGGACTGTCCAATTCAATCTTTTCCGGGGTATTCCGTGAACTCATGCCATGACCTGACGGTGCCCATTCCATGCGCGCGGTGCTCGGGAACGTGGCAGCAAGGTCTTATCGTGCGGTCAGGCCGCCGTCCACGACCAACTCGGCACCGGTGATATAGGACGACTCATCCGACGCCAGGAACAGAACCAGGTCACTGACTTCTTCGGCCTTACCGACGCGGCCCATCGGGGCAAGCCGCTGCCCGAGCTCTTCCTGGCTGGCTCCCATGGTCACCGACGCGTAGTCGGCCATGGCGGTCTGGATCAGGCCAGGATGGATCGAGTTGGCACGCACGCCACGGCTCGCGTACTCGATTGCCGCATCCTTGGTCAGCAAGCGGACGGCGCCCTTGCTGGCGCCATAGAGTGCGTTGCCCGCGGCCCCGACCAGGCCGGCGACCGACGAGGCATTGATGACGGAGCCCTTGCCTTGCCTGGCCATCTGCGGCATCACGTGCTTCATGCCGAGGAAGGTCCCCGTCACGTTGATCGACATAAGCCGGTTCCATTCCTCCAGCGTGGTGTCGGCCAGGGCCTTGATGATCCAGATGCCTGCATTGTTGAACAGGACATCGAAGCGGCCGAAGGCCGCGAGTGTTTCCTCGACGACCTGCTTCCATTGGGCTTCACTGGTGACATCGAGCGGCAACGCCATGGCCCTGGCACCCAGCGCCTCCACAGCCTGGGCAGTGGCCCTGGCGCCTGCGGGGTCGATATCCGTTGCCACGATCGTTGCGCCTTCGCGCGCAAGGCGCAACGCCGTCGCTTTGCCGATTCCCGTGCCACTGCCCGTGATGAGCACGACCTTGTCCTGCATACGCATGTCTTCACCTCCAGATCTCTGTGAGACGGGTACACCGTCCATCCCGCTAATCCTATTGCGCGGTATAACCGCCATCGACGATCAGATTGGCGCCAACCATGAAGGAGGCGCCATCGCTGGCCAGGAACAGAATCGCAGCGGCAATCTCCTCACTCCGCCCGAGACGGCCGATCGGGTGCATCGCTGCGATCCGCGCCTTCTTCTCCTCGCCTGCGGCATCGAGAATCGGGGTGTCGACAAATCCCGGACATACCGCGTTGACACGTATCCCGTCCTGGGCGCAAGCCACCCCGATCGAACGGGTTAGATTCGCCACGCCGCCCTTGGCGGCGTTGTAAGCCGTGGCGCCGGCCATGCCGACATGCCCCAGGATCGAGGCGACGTTCACCACGGCTCCCCCGGACTGTTGTCGCTTCATCTGCACGATCGCGTGCTTGTTGGTCAGGAATACGCCGGTCAGATTGGTATCGATCATCTGTTGCCAGCTATCCAGTTCGGTCTGCTCCAACGGAACCGCTGCTTGCCCGATCCCTGCATTGGCGACGACGATGTCCAGCCGGCCGAAGCGGCTGACGGTCTGCTCGATCAGGTGACGGATGTCGCCTTCCTGCGCGACATCGGCTCTGCAGAACAGCGCTTCGTGTCCCGCCTCGTTCAACTCGCCACAAAGTGCCGCGCCACGATCAGTGATATCCGCCACCACGACCTTCGCGCCTTCGGCCACGAACCTCCGTACGGTGGCTTCGCCAATGCCACTTCCGCCGCCGGTGACAATCGCTACCTTCTTGCTGAGCTTCATCGTGCTCTCCTGGATTCAGGGGTAAAGCGTGTGTCGTGGATGATCCCCCGCTCGGTTTGACGATGTCCAATTCCTATTTTTCCGGGGCATTCCTGGCAGGCATACCGGAGCTTAAGAGGCTGCCTCGGGCTCTTCGCGCGACACGGCAGGGCTCGGCCCCCCAGATGGGGAGGCGACAGGACCGCGGGCCGAGACCAGTATGAGCTCCGCCCCGGGGCATGTCCCTCTGCAGCAGCGAGGAGAAGCGACAACAGATGCCGCGGCGGTCACCATCTGCATGACCCCGGATGCCGATGCCATCTCCTGTCGGCAAGGGACGGTCAAACCAACACACAGGATTGATATGAAACGATGCAATACGGGGCTCACCGCTGTCGTCCTCATCGTCGGCCATCTCTTCGCGGCGGGAAGTTTCATCACAGCGCGAGCCGCGGCCAGTGCCGCCACCCTGCCTGCCGGGGCCACCGTCGATTCACGGCAACAGCTCGCGGCCGAAGCAGCCGTCTGGGGCATGCCGATTGTCAGCGTGGATGCGATGCGCGAGGCGTTCTTCCGCGACGCGGGAGCGGCATACAACGACATCGTGTTCTGGTCCAGGCCGGCCGACTGGAAGAACCAGACCACGACGCCAAATTCGTCGTCCCTGTACGTCTACTTCAACTTCAATCTGAAGGACGGGCCGGTGGCGCTCGATCTGCCGGCTGCCGAAGGCGCCGGCATCTTCGGCAGCGTGCTCGACGCATGGCAGGTGCCACTGGCCGATGTCGGCCCGGCCGGGGAGGATGAGGGGAAGGGGGGAAAGTACCTGCTATTGCCGCCAGGCTTCAAGGGCGACGCTCCCCCGGGCTACATCGCAATCCCGTCCTCGACGTACAACGGCTACGCGCTGCTGCGCTTCTCGCCAGCCTCGTCGTCCGCAGCTGATGTTGCCAGGACCATCGGACTGCTGAAGCGACTCCGGCTCTATCCGCTTGCGCACGCCGGCAAGCCACCACGTCAGCGATTTATCGATATGGACGGCAAAGTCTTCGATGGCATCGTCAGGTACGATGAGAGCTTCTATGCGCGCCTGGCAAGGATGGTGAGCGAGGAGCCGGAGTCGCCAGGGGATGCCGCAATCACGGCCCGCATCAGCGGGCTGGGCATCGGGCGCGGCAAGCCTTTCGATCCCGATCCGGCCACGCGCGCGGCCTTGCGCGCCGGCGTACAGCAAGCCCACGCAGCGTTTATCAGTACCTGGCGCGCTGGTGCCAGACCCTGGTGGCCGGGTTCGCGCTGGGGGGGCAATCTGCCAAGCACGGTTGGTGCAAAGACAGGGTTCAGCTTCCGGACGGACGGCCACCTGGAGACGGATGCCCGCGGCGCCTTCTATTTCCTCGCCTATGCTCCCCCTGCCAGGCTCGGCAAGGCGACCGCCTATCTGACGTCGTGGTACGACGCCACCGGGGAGGCCTTGGGCGGCAACCACAGCTATGTCCTGCACGTTCCGCCCAACGTTCCGGCCAGGCAGTTCTGGGCGGTGACGATCTATGACGTCGAGACGGGTGGCTTCATGCGCGGCTCGCCGCGGATCAACCTGGATTCCTACAGCCACGACATGCAGCGCAACGCTGACGGCTCGGTCGATATCTATTTCGGTCCGAAGGCACCGGCGGGCAAGGAGGCAAACTGGATCTACACAACGCCTGACAAGGACTGGTTTGCAGCGTTCCGCTTCTACGGGCCGGACAAGGCCCTGACCGACAGGACTTGGAAGCTGCCGGACCTGGTGCGTCAGTAGTCCGTCGTCGCTCCGCAGGAGCGAGTTCGGGTAGAAGGGGCGCATCGGCTGGATCCGTGCGCCCCTGCCTCATTGAGAAGCCGGTTCCTAGTTGACGGCCTGCGCCTGCGGGAACTTCCACTTGCCACTCAGGACGTACGGGTGCGCGCGATAGAGTCGTACCAGGTAGTTCCAGCCCGGCATGGTTGGCAGGCAGTTCACCGTATTGGTGTCGCAGCCGCCGAACTGGATCATCACCTCGCCGTTGGCATTCTTCTTCGCCGTGAGATTGTTGAGCGAATAAGAGCCGAGCTTATTCGGCTCGAACAGGCCTTTGGCGTTGTAGACGCTGACCGACCAGAAGCCATCGACCGGCACCTCTCCAATGCTGAGCTTGTAGATGGTCGCGCCGTCGTTCTTCGCCGGCGTGATCGGCAGGTAATAGGCGTCCTTCTCAGGGCTGCCTCCCCAGGCCAGTGCGGTGCCAACCAGACGGCGCACCGGATCTACCTGGCGCGGGCCGCCAAACATGCCCCTCGTGTCCTGGACGGTGGTCCCCAGCACAAGCAGGGCCTCGCGCAGCTTCGTCAGCTGAGCCTGGTCCCAGTTGGGGATCTCAAAGCTGCCAGGATGCTTCTGTGTCAGCCTCAGCGCATCCTGCAGCGCATGAGCCTGCGCCACATCGCTGGGGCTATCCGGATCGAGCAGTGTCCGGACAGCCATCAGCGCATAGCGCGTCCCGATGCGATCGCGCGTGAAGGTATAGGTACCAGCACCATAGATATCGGCATGCGTGTAGTGGTCTTCGTCGATCACCTGTAGCGACATAAAGCGCTTGCCTGCATCCGGCATCGTGATGGTTACCGGGCCTGCGTCAAGGTCGACAACCCCCAGCGAATAGAGCGTATCGCGATTGGGGCGCACCACAACCTGCCGGTCGATCGGCGCGAGCTCGCGCTGGTTGAAGAATTTGCCGAACCCGCCCCGCCGCACCACGGACTCAAGGCTCCTGTCGCTCTCCGCGCGGATGTAGTTGTCCAGCGTGACGGCGAGCATCGGAGCCGCGTGAGAGATGGGCGCATTGCTCTGGGCGTGGGCCGGCATGACGGCTGCCGCAGCGCTGAGGACTGAGAGCGTGCAAGCCAGAATGAGTTTCATCGTGAATGTCCTTAGGAATCGAAGCTTGATAACGATCGGGGAGGGCCCGGGCAGCGCGCCCGGATTTTCTGTCCTCCTCAACTTGAGCGGGCGCTATGACTTCTCAAGCGTCGCGCATGACACCGACACCCTCGACGTCCGCATTGCGCGAAGTGGCTCGCCGCTTGATCCACAGCGCGAATCCCGGCACCAGGATGGTCGCGGTAACGACCGCGTAGAACGTGGCGGCCCCGCCGCTGGTATGCAGCAGCATGCCGCCCGCGACGGGCCCCAGGATGCCGCCGAGGCGTCCGACGCCATACATCCAGGCGATGCCCGCCGAACGGCCGTTGGTCGGGTAGTACGCGGCCGCCAGGCCGGGCAGTGAGAACATCGCACCGCTGAGGCCGGCGCCGGCGATGAAGAGGATGACCGGCAGCAGTTCCGGATTGCCGGCCTGGTGTCCGAGCGTCCAGATCGACGCGCCGCCCGCGGCGAAGGCCAGTGCGATCACGGTATTGCGGTCGAAGCGGTCCATCAGCCAGCCGAAGCAGAGTGCGCCGGCGATGCCGCCCACGGAGAGCACACTGGTGGCTAGCGTGGCGTGGCGCAGCGATGCGCCGGCTTCCTGAAGCAGCGTGGGCAACCAGCCCATCAGCAGGTAATAGGCGAAGGTGCCGCTGAAGTAAGCGAGCCAGAGCATCAGGGTGCCGGTGCGCAGGCGACGGGAAAGCAAGACGCCCATGCCTGACTTGCGGTCCTCGGCCTGTTCTTCGGCGACGACGAAGCGGGCGCCATTGAAGTCGTGCTTCGGGGCGACGCGGCGCAGCACCGCGGTGATCCGCTCGGCCGGCCAGTTGCGCATGACCATGAAGCGCAGCGGTTCGGGCATGGCGAAGTGCACCACGAGCGCCAGCATGATCGGCAGCACCGCGCCTACGACGAACAGGCACTTCCAGCCATACTGTGGCACCAGCAGCCCGGCCGCGACACCGCAGGCCGCGGCGCCGAGCATCCCGCCGCAGGCGATCGTGTTGATCACCAGCGAGCTGCGCCGCGAAGGCGCATATTCGTACATCAGCGTGTTGACGCCGGGCACCGCCGCACCGATGCCGAGGCCGGTCAGCAGCCGCCAGATGCCGAGCGACAGCGGTGTTTCAGAGAAGATGCTGCCGAGGCTGCACAGGCCGAACATGATCATGGAGACGACCATCACGGTCTTCGGCGTGGAGCGGTCGTACAACGGGCCCGAGATTATCGCGCCGACGGCCATGCCGACGATCGAAGCGCTCATGACCGGGCCGAATACGGCCTTGTCCATATGCCATGCCTGCATCAGCGCCGGCACCACGAATCCGACGGTCAGGGCATCGTAGGCGTCGATGGCGATCACCACGAAACAGACCACAAGGATGCACCACTGGTAGGGGGAAAAGCGCTGTTCGTCAATGAACTGCTTCACGTCGATATTCGGGTTGATATTCGGGGATGTGCCCATCTTGCTGTCTCCTCTTGAGGTGTTGGAATGCGGTACTGGTGCAGCAGATCTCCGCGCAGCAGGGACGAACGCGGTCCCGCACGCAGGGTGTGCCTGTCTGGAACTTTTCCGATACGTCGGAATTGGTGGTGGCGCGCAGCGGTATCCGTGCGCGTGCCGCTCAGCGGCTGGACGTCATGCGAAGCGAAGGGTCTCTGGATCGCAGCTGCGATGCCCGCGTGATGAACGCTTCATGGTGTCCCTGTGATTCGTGTCCAATCGACTGCGCACCATTATTTGTCTGCGGTCAGCGCGCGCGCAACGGAGGGAATGGGTGGGAGAGGGTAAACCACGGAGGGGCTTATGGCTGCCGGTCTTTATGCGAGCGCCGGTGACCGGCATGGATGTCGCGGCCGCCAGTGTGCAGAAGCGGGTCGGGGACAGCGTCGGGTCCGCGCTTGTCCCCATTCCTTCCGACTTGTGCAATAGGTGAGGCGCCAGCCGTCGTCAGACTCAGGCGGTATTACTCCCCGGCAGGCCTCTGCGTGTTCAGGTATGCCGAATGCTCAACGAGGTGGAGCAGCGAGGCCGCTCGCCGTTGCCGAAGCCACCCGCTCGGACAGGGCGCGGACAGCCTCGATCCGCCCCGGCGGCAGCCAGCCAGCCAGGGTCTGCTCGTAGTCGCGCACATCGGCATTGCGCGGCGATGCGGGCAGTGCCGACGGCGTGCGGCTGAAGCGCGGCGCGGGCGCGGGCTGCATGACACCGTCGATCTCCACGAAGGTCCCGCGGGCCTTCAGGTGCGGGTGGTGCGGCGCGTCCTCGTAGCTGAGCACCGGGGCGAAGCAGACGTCGGTGCCTTCGAGCAGATCGCACCATTCGCCGCGCGTGCGTGTGCGGAAAACCTCGGCCAGGCGCTCGCCCGCGGCTTCCCATCTGGTCTGGTCACCCTGTTCGCCGAGGCAGGCCGGGTCGATGTCGAGGCGGGCAAGCAGGTCGCGATAGAAGCGCGCCTCGATCGGGCCCACCGAGATCCAGCCGCCATCCTTGCACTGGTACACGTCGTAGTAGTGCGCGCCCGAGTCCAGTACGTTGGTGCCGCGCTCGGCGCGCCACTGGCCGGCGGCGACCATGCCGTGGAACACGCTGCCGAGCGCGGCAACGCCGTCCACGATGGCGGCGTCCACCACCTGTCCCTTGCCGGACTTGCCCGCCTCGAGCAGCGCGGCGAGCACGCCCGCAAGCAGAAACATGCCGCCGCCCGCGAAATCGCCCAGGTAGGCCAGCGGCACCGACGGCGGTTGGCCGCGCCGGCCGATGGCGTTGAGCGCGCCGGTGAGCGAGATGTAGTTGATGTCGTGGCCGGCGGTATGCGCGAGCGGCCCGGTCTGTCCCCAGCCGGTGATCCGGCCATAGACCAGGCGCGGGTTGCGCGCCAGGCAGACATCCGGGCCGAGGCCCAGGCGTTCGGTGACGCCGGGCCGATAGCCTTCGATCAGCGCGTCGGCCGATGCAACCAGATCCAGCACCACCGCCACGGCCTGCGGATCCTTCAGATCGAGCGTGATCGGCTTGCGGCCGCGCAGCATCAGGTCATGCCGGCGCTCGCGTTTCACGCCGAGGTCGGTCTCGCCGGGGCGCTCGATGCGCAGCACCTCGGCGCCCATGTCGGCCAGCATCATGCCCGCCAGCGGGCCGGGGCCAATGCCGGCCAGTTCGATGATCCGGATGCCCGCCAGCGGCCCCTTCCTGACTTCCTGTTCCATTGTGATCCTTTGCATTTTGGGCTTCCCGGGAGCGCAATCCACCAGGATGCCGGCTGCCTTGAAGCGCTCGCGCTTACGGGCGACCCTGGCAAGCTGGAACGCGTGGATGGGTACAGCGGAGTCCCAGCCGGTGCCGTGGCTGCGCCAAGGCCACCCGATGCTACGAGCAAGGATGACAAGCTGGAAAATACTTTCGATGTGTTGGCCGATACATGGACTGTATTGGCGGCGGGGTCGAAGCCGGGCGACGCCGGCCGATGCCTTTAGTGCGAGCTGATATGCAATCTGAGGCGCCCGCGATCGTCGTGCGGTGTCACGCCCTTCCAGCGCCGGTATGCACGGATGAAGTTCGACACTTCCCCATAGCCCAGGGTATCGGCCACGTGCTCCAGCTTCAGCCCTTCGGCGAGCAGCTCTTCGGCCAGGGCTTCGCGCACCTCGTCCTGCAACTGCCGGAAACTGGTGCCTTCGTCGGCAAGGCGGCGGCGCAGCGTGCGCAGGCTCATGTGGAGTTCCTCGGCCAGCGTTTCCATGCCAGGCAACGCGCCCGGCCGGGCGACCAGCCTGTTGCGCAACTGGACTGCCAGGCCCTCCCGCGCCGGCCATCTCGCGAGCAAGGCCTGGCACTGTGCCTCGCACTGGCGAACCACTTCGGTATTGGCGCCAGGCAGGGGCCGGTCGAGATACCCTGCCGCGTTTCGCACAACCCTGTTCTGCGCGGCCCCGAAAACCGGCGTCAAGCCGAAGATATCCTCGTAAGGCAGGGTGTCGGCCGGTTGGGGACGACGCAGCGCCACGCTGACCGCCGGCAGCGTGGTGCCGATGAGATCGCGCATGAAGCTGATGGAGATGCCAAGATCGCGGTCGACGATAAACGCCCGCAGATCTTCCGGCAGCGCGCTGTCGTCGATGGTCGTGACAAGCCGGTCATCGTGCTCTTCGACATGGAATTCCGTCAGCGGATTCCAGAGACTCTCATAGCGGAATGCCATGCCGATCGCATCGCGCAGCGTGGCGCAACTGAGCAGGGCAAAGCCCCACACGCTGCGGCTGGCCAGACGGTAACGCAGGCCCGCCTGGATGCCGGCGCCGGGGATGTCGCCCAGTGCCTGCGCCAGATTGCGGATCAGCTGGAGCTCCTGGTCCACGCGCACGACGCAGGCGGGGTCGGACAAATACTGCCAATCGAGGCCGGTGCCTGCCAGGCAACGGTCTCCCGGAAGGCCATGGTCCAGACCGAACTGGAGGAGGAGCTGCACGCTGGATCCACTCAGGGGCGGCAACTGGTCATTGCGTGGCATTCATAACCTCGGGGCAAAGCGGCCAGCGGACGGTTGACCGAAAATGACTATGTCTTGTCCCAATATGCCATACAGCCCGGCGCAACGCCAAGCTAGCATCTCCCCTGACAAAGAGGCTGCTACGGACCACCGCGCCCGTGCCGCGCCATCACACAGAAGATCCAAAGAATCCAAGGAGACTGGCATGCCACTGCCGACATACATCACCCATCAGGACAACCTGCTCACCATCGATTCGGACAAGGAGCCGTGGATCACGGATTTCCCGGTACCCGGCGCCGACATCTGTCCGCTATTCCTCGACCCGCAGAATGGCATCTGGGTCGTACGCGCAAGAGTCGGCCCCGGCATAGTGCTTTCGAATCACTTCCATACCGGGACCGTGCATCTGTTCACGATGAGCGGCAACTGGAACTACTCGCAGTATCCCCACCAGCCCCAGACCGCCGGATGCTACCTGTACGAGCCGGGCGGCTCCATCCACCAGTTCACCACGCCCGCCAGCAACACTGAGCCGACCGACATGTTCATGGTTATCTACGGCGCCAACATCAACTTCGATGCCGATGGCAACTTCGTCAACATCGGCGATTCCGGCTTTATTGAAATGATGCTGAACAAGGTCGCAAGCGAGCGGGGCATGTCGCCGCTGAAGTACATCCGAAGCCTGGGTGCTGCGTACAGCGTGCGCTGAACAAAAGAACAGGAACAGGGGACACAGCATGGACAAGTTCCGCGACCAAGTCGCTGTCATCACTGGCGGTGCGTCTGGCTTCGGCAAGGAGTTCGCCCGCCTGGGCGCCTCGCTCGGCATGAAGCTCGTGCTTGCCGATATCGAGCAGGGTGCCCTGGATGCCACGGTGGCGGAGCTGCAGGCAACCGGCGCTGCCGTCATCGCGCGCCGCACCGATGTGTCGAAGGCTGCCGACGTGCAGGCGCTCGCCGATGCGGCCGTGGCCGCATTCGGCCAGGTCAACCTTCTGTTCAACAACGCCGGCGTGGCCCCTGGCGGGCTGGTCTGGGAAAGCACCGAGCAAGACTGGAACTGGGCGCTGGGTGTGAACCTGCACGGCGCCATTCACGGCCTGCGCGTCTTCACGCCGCTGATGCTCGCCGCTGCACAAGCCGATCCCGGCTACCGCGGCCACATCGTCAATACCGCCTCCATGGCCGGGCTGACCGCGGCGCCGACCTTTGGCCTGTACTGCGTCTCGAAGCAAGCGGTGGTGGCGCTGAGCGAGACGCTTTTCCATGATCTGGGGCTCGTCTCGGAACAGGTGAAGTGCTCGGTCCTGTGCCCGTCCTTCGTGGCCACCGGCATCAATCGCTCGCAGCGCAACCGCCCGGCCGATGGCGGCAGCGCCACGGCCATGAGCCGGTCGCAACTGGCCGCGCAGGCCATGCTCGACCGGGGCATCGCGGGGGCGACGATCAGTGCGGAAGACGTGGCGCGCATCACCTTCGATGCGATCCGCGATGATCGCTTCTACATCTTCCCGCAGCCGCAATCGCTTGCCACCGTGCAGCCGCGCTTCGACGACATCCTGGGCATGCACAATCCCCGCGACCCGTTCGGCGGGCACCCGGAGATCCGGGCCGCGGTGATCGCGGCGCTGGGCCGCTAACCCTCGTCCGGCGCCCATGCGCTGGCGCCGTCCATTGGTCTGTCAGTTGAAAGCATAGAAGATGAAGATGCCCGATTTCAGCGTAGCAGGAAAGCAAGTCCTGATCACCGGCGGTACCGGTGGCATCGGCGGCGCCTTCGCCAAGGCGTTCCTTGAGCACGGCGCCAGCGTGATCGTGGGGGATCTCGTGATTCCGGCGAGTGGCCTCGATTCACGCATTCGCTATGCATCCCTGGATGTGCGCGACAGCGCAGCCATCGATGCACTGGCTGCAAGCGTCGATCAGCTGGACGTACTGATTCACTGCGCCGGCCGCGCCAGCAACGAGGAGTACAAGCCCGAGGTATTTGCCGACATCATCGACATTCACCTGGTTGGCAACCTGCGCCTTGCCAACGCTTTTCGCCCGCATTTGAAGGCAAGCAAGGGTTGCATCATCAATATTGCCTCGATGTACTCGTACTTCGGCTCACCCAGCGTGCCCGCCTATGGCGCGGCAAAGGCGGGCGTGGTGTCGCTGACGAAGTCGCTGGCGATCAGCTTTGCCGCGGACGGGATCCGCGTCAACGCCATCGCTCCGGGCTGGATCAGTACCGCGCTCACGCGTGCCGGGCAAGCGAACGAAGAGGCCAATCGGAAGATCGTCAGCCGTATTCCGGACGGCAAGTGGGGGCAACCGGAAGACGTTGCCGGAACCGCTGTGTTCTTGGCATCGGCCGCGTCCAGACTGATCAATGGCGCGACGGTACCGGTAGACGGCGGGTACTCGGTCACCTGACGGCATCATCGGGAAACAGCGGGTCGGTGAACCAGATCTGCACGGCATGTGTTTGCCATTGGGAATGTCGGCAAACGGGAACCGCGGGGAACGATTTATGGCTCCACATCTTCGGATGATTCTGGCCCTTGTTGCGACAGGGCTTCTGGTCAGTAATGCCAGGGCGCAGACTGGTCCGCTACAGGGGGAACGGACTGCTATGCAGAGCACATCCGGCCTGGCATTGCCCAGGCCGGATCCGGTTTTTCGCGGGAAAATCGGCGAAACCGTGAAAGATTCGACACCTGACTACCCCGCGCCGCTCAAGGCGCCGAAGGGTGCCCCGAACGTGCTGATCATCATGCTGGACGATGTGGGCTTCGGGCAAGCGAGTACTTTTGGCGGGCCGGTTCCCACGCCAACCCTTGAGCGCCTGGCAAAAGGCGGTCTGCGATACAACACGTTCCATACCACGGCATTGTGTTCGCCCACGCGCGCGGCCTTGCTGACCGGCCGCAATCATCATTCGGCCGGTTCCGGCGTGATTATTGAAACTGGCACCGGATACCCGGGCTACACGGGCATCATTCCCCAGAGCACCGCCATGGTGCCCGAAATTCTCCGGGGCAATGGCTATGCCACCGCCATGTTCGGCAAGTGGCACAACACGCCCGAGACAGAGATCAGCCCGGCAGGCCCCTTCAACCACTGGCCCACAGGCTTTGGCTTCGACTATTTCTACGGCTTCAACCAGGGCGAGACGAGCCAGTGGTATCCGGTTCTCTACCGGAACACGACCCCGGTCGCACAGCCCAGGACGCCGGAGCAGGGATATCACTTCACCGCCGACATGACGGATGAAGCCATCAACTGGCTTGGCGGCATCCGGGCGGCGAAGAAGGACCAGCCCTGGTTCATGTATTACGCGGCAGCGGCAGCGCACGCACCGCATCATGCGCCAAAGGCATGGCGGGACAAGTTCAAGGGTAGGTTCGACCAGGGGTGGGACAAGCAGCGCGAAATCACTTTCGCCGAGCAGAAGCGGCTTGGCGTGATTCCGCAGGATGCCAGGCTGACGCCACGGCCAAAGGAGATTCCTGCCTGGGACGATCAGCCGGAAGCCGCGAAGCGTGTATATGCCCGGTTGATGGAGAATTATGCTGCCTACCTCGCGTACGCAGACAATGAGATCGGCCGCCTGGTCGACAGCGTCGCCCAGGCCGGCGAGCTTGATAACACGCTGATCTTCTACATCGTTGGCGACAACGGGGCCAGTGCCGAAGGCGGCCTGGAGGGATCGTTCAATGACATTGCCAGCCTGCTTGGATACAACCCGGGGCTGGAGGTTCTCAACAAGCGGTTGGACCAGATCGGCGGGCCTGAATCCGAGCCGCAGATTCCGGTCGGCTGGGCCTGGGCCATGGACACGCCGTTCCAGTGGACCAAGCAGGTCGCCAGCCACTTTGGCGGCACCCGCAATCCATTGGTGGTTCACTGGCCTGCTGGCATCAAGGCGCATGGCGAGCTGCGCACACAGTTTCATCACGTGATCGACGTCGTGCCGACCATTCTCGAAGCCACTCACGTCCCGGCACCGAAGGTCGTCAACGGTATCCCGCAGAAGCCGATGGAAGGTGTCAGCATGGCTTACTCGTTTGCCGATGCGAAGGCGAGGAGCCGCAGGACCACGCAGTACTTCGAGATGTTCGTCAACCGAGCCATCTACCACGACGGCTGGGTGGCGGCCAGCCGGTTTGGCGTGCCGTGGAACTTGGTCGGGCGAGTGGGGAATTTCCTCGACGCGCCGTGGGAGCTGTACCACGTCGACGCTGATTTCAGCGAAGCCGATGACCTCGCCGCAACCAACCCGCAGAAGCTCCGGCAGCTTCAGGCGCTGTTCCTGGAAGAGGCGAAGAAGTATGACGTGTTCCCGCTGGACTCGCGTTTCTCGGAGCGTGGCGATCCGCGCAATCGTATTGCCGGCGAACTCCCCACCAGTTGGACCTACCACGGGAACAACGTTCGCCTGCCCGAGCCGAGCGGACCGCGTGTCTACCCGAACTCACACGTCATCACGGCGACGCTGACGATTCCGCCGGCGGGTGCCGAAGGGGTCATCGCTGCCGCCGGCGGCCGCTCCGGCGGGTGGAGCCTGTACGTCCTGGATGGGAAGCTTACCTATCACTACAACTCCGCCGACTTCGAGCATTCGACCGTTCAGGTCCGGGCACCGCTCCCAGGCGGGAAGGTCGCCGTGCGGCTGGAGTATGCGTCCAACGGACCGAAGCGCGGTAGCGCGTTGAACAACGGCGCGACGGTGAAATTGTTTGTCAACGGTGATCTCGCCGGTGAGGGTAGCGTCGGCACCGGCATGCGCCGCCACGGGGCCGAGCCCTTTGAAGTTGGCCGGGACTCGATTTCCGCGGTCAGTCCGGGCTACGGGTCGAAGGGGACATTCCCGTTCACCGGCAGGATTGACGACATCACGTTTGCGGCAGCGCCGGCAGCCAGGTAGGCGCTGCGGAGCCATTCGCACAGTCCGGCGTCATGGGCAGGGGGGCAGGGCAGGACGCCGCCCCTTGCCGCTTGTTCTTCTTACAGCAAATAAACGAGGCAAATCCGTGAAACGCCTGCTTTCATCCGTCGCCACCGGTTATCGCACCGCTGTGCACATGCTGAACTCCAGGAGGGATGTCATGAATATGCCAAGGATGTTCTGCGCGGTAGTCTCTGCCGCCATGTTGCTTGGTCTCTTCGCGAACGCGACAGACGCCCAGGCGCAATCCGCGACGCCGGCGCCGTCCCAGGCGGCAACCCCGAGCGTGCTGCCGCGGCCCGACTTCCGCTTTCAGGGCACCGTCGGCCGGACCTATCTCGATTCCGACCCTGGGCAATTTCCGCAGCCGGTCAAGGCGCCAAAGGGGGCGCCCAATGTGGTGGTGATCCTGCTCGATGACGCCGGCTTCGGGCAATTCAGCACGTTCGGCGGCGGCGTGCCGTCGCCCACCATGGACAAGCTAGCAGCCGAGGGCCTGCGCTACAACCGGTTCCACACCACGGCGCTGTGCAGTCCGACCCGGGCCGCGCTGCTCACCGGGCGGAACCACCATTCCGCCGCCTTCGGCAGCATCGCGGAAGTCGCCACCGGCTATGAAGGCTTCACCGCCGTGTTGCCGCGCAGCGTCGGCACGGTGGCGGAAGTACTGCGGCAGAACGGCTACATGACGGCGTGGATCGGCAAGAACCACAACACGCCGCCGTGGGAGGCAAGTGCCGCGGGCCCGTTTGACCGCTGGCCGAACGGGCTGGGCTTCGACTATTTCTACGGGTTCATGGGTGGGGACACGGATCAATGGCATCCGGTCCTGTACGAAAACCGCAATCTCGTCCCGGCTTCGACCGACCGGAACTACCACCTGACGACTGACCTGGCCGACCACGCCATTGCCTGGGCACGCCAGGTCAAGAGCATTGCGCCGGACCGTCCCTTCCTGCTGCATGTCGCGCCAGGCGCGACGCACGCGCCGCATCACGCGCCGCAGGAATGGATCGACAAGTTCAAGGGCCAGTTCGACGCAGGCTGGGACAAATACCGCGAGATGACGTTCGAGCGGCAGAAGAAGCTCGGTGTCATCCCGGCCGATGCCAGGCTCACGCCGCGCCCGGAAAGCCTGCCGGCGTGGGACTCTCTCAATCCCGAGCAGAAGCGGCTCTATGCCCGCATGATGGAAGTGTTCGCCGGCTTTGGCGCGCATGCCGACCATGAAATGGGCCGGATCGTCGACGCCGTGAAACAGTTGCCCGGCGGCGAGAACACTATCTTCATCTATATGGCCGGAGACAACGGCGCCAGTGCCGAGGGCGGCATCGAAGGCTAGCTCAACGAGACGCGCTTCTTCAACGGCATCGTCGAGACATGGCAGGACAACCTGAAAGTCATCGACGAACTCGGCGGCCCGAAGCACTTCAACCATTTCCCGGCTGCCTGGGCCCACGCAATGAACACCCCGTTCCAGTGGACCAAGCAGATCGCCAGTCACCTCGGCGGCATCCGCAACCCCATGATCATTGCGTGGCCGGGGCATATCAAGGACAAGGGCGGCCTGCGCAGCCAGTTCACCCACGTGATCGACGTCGTCCCCACCCTCTATGAGGCCATTGGCATCACGCCGCCGACGCAGCTCAACGGCGTGCAGCAAAAACCGATCGAAGGGGTCAGCTTCGCCTACACGTTCAACGACGCGAAGGCCAAGGACCGCCATACCACCCAGTACTTCTCGCTGTCCGTCAACCGGGCCATCTTTCACAACGGCTGGATGGCCTCGGCGATGGGCTTCGTGCCGTGGCAGCCCAATCGCTCGGTCTTCGACCCCGACAAGCAGAAGTGGGAGCTCTACAACCTGGACAAGGATTTCTCGCAGGCAGAGGATCTGGCCAGCGCGAATCCGCAGAAGCTGCGTGAGTTGCAGGACTTGTGGTGGGCGGAAGCGGCCCGGCACAACGTACTGCCGCTGGACTGGCGCGGGGTGGAAAAATTCAATGCCGAACTGATGGGCCGGCCGAGCCTGGCCGGGAACAGCCGGACGCTGACCTACTACCCCGGACAGGTTGCCCTGCCCAACGAGGCGGCTCCGCGCCTGCTCAACCGGTCCTGGACGCTGACGGCAGATGTCGAGGTCCCGCAAGGCGGCGCACAGGGGGTCATCGCGACACACGGTGGAAGCACCGGCGGCTATGGCTTGTACATCCGTGACGGCAAGCCGACGTTCGTCTACAACTATCTTTCGATCGAACGTTTCGCGTTCTCCGGCCAGGAGCCGTTGCCCAGGGGCAAGGTGCAGGTGAAAGTCGACGTGACCTACAAGGGTGGCCCGAAGGAACGCGGCAAGGCCATGGCCGTCGTGATGACGGTCAACGGAAAGAAGGTCGCCGAGGGCGTGGTGCCGAAGACGATACCCAATATGATCAGTCTGGTCGAGGGGATGGACATCGGCATGGACGCCGGCTCGCCCGTGGACTTTACCTACAATCCGCCGTTCGCCTTCAATGGCAAGATCGAGAAGGTGGTGTTTGACTTGAAATGAGGGGAGGCGCGGCAGGCCACGGCATTGGCGCCGCGCATCCCTTCGCGACAGATGGCAGATCGCAGGAAAAGGAGTACGTCGTGAAGAAGGAAGGATCAGCACCTCGGATGCTGCGGGCAGCGCAGAATGAAGGCGCCAGCGCGGCAGAGCCGTCCCGGCGGCGCAGGCGCGTGACGCTGGCGCTACTGGCTGGCGCTGTCGCCGCGGGGGCCGGGTATGCGGCATGGATGGCCGGCACGGCACCGTCCGGGCCGGCCATCATACTGCCCGGCGATGGCGTCAGCGGACCGATGGGGATGGTTCACGTCCCCGGCGGGGAATTCCTGATGGGCAGCGACAGCAAACTGGCGCAGCCCAACGAGCGGCCCGCGCACAAGGTTCACGTGCATGGCTTCTGGATGGACCAGCACCATGTCACGAATGCCGAATTCCGCAAGTTCGTCGCGGCGACAGGCTATATCACCACCGCCGAGAAGACACCCGACTGGGAGACGCTGAAGGTCCAGTTGCCCGCCGGCACGCCGCGCCCGTCCGACAGCGACCTGGTGCCGGGTGGCATGGTCTTCGTCGGCACGCCTCGCCCGGTGCCGCTGCAGGACTATTCGCAATGGTGGCGCTATGTGCCTGGTGCGGACTGGCGCCACCCCGGCGGCCCCGGCACGTCGATCGACGGCAAGGACGACCACCCGGTCGTGCAGGTGTCGTACGAGGACGCCCAGGCCTACTCCCGATGGGTCGGCAAGCGTCTGCCAACCGAGGCCGAATGGGAGTTTGCCGCACGTGGCGGACTGGAGCAGGCGACCTATGCCTGGGGCGAGAAATTCGCGCCTGACGGCAAGCAGATGGCCAACGTCTGGCAGGGCCGACAGGCGCAGCCGTTTCCAGTGGTCAGTCCGAAGGCCGGTGGCGCGCTCGGTACAAGCGCGGTTGGCACCTTCCCGGCCAACGGCTATGGCCTGTCCGACATGACCGGCAACGCATGGCAGTGGGTGGCCGACTGGTACCGCGCCGACCAGTTCCGGCAGGAGGCAGGTTCCGGCCGCCTTGTCGACAACCCGGCAGGTCCGGCGGCGTCCTGGGACCCCGATGACGCGGGCGTGCCCGTCAGTGCACCCAAGCGCGTCACCCGCGGTGGCTCCTTCCTCTGCAACGAGGACTATTGCCTCAGCTATCGGCCAAGCGCACGCCGGGGGACCGACCCGTACAACAGCATGTCGCATCTCGGATTCCGGCTGGTTCTGGATGACAGCCGATGGGAGGCGCGCAGGAAATAGCGGACGCTTCACCCATTGGCATTGAGCATGGCTGACTACGGACGCCGGGGAGAATCAGCGCGCCAGCGGCGGCAGAACGGCCATCTCATGTCGCCGGCGTTTCAAATGAAGCGGTCATTTCCCGGAAGGTTGGCCATAGTCGCTGGTTTGTGAGCGTCGGGCATCCGCCCGGATGCACGTTGGCATTCTGGCCGCATCGCACTGCGCAAACTTCAGCGGGCGTCGCGCAGCGTGCAGAACCAGCAGCTGTTGCTGCAAGACGACCGTGGGCGAGACACCTCGATTCGGGTGGGGACAGGCCGGCGCGTCAACGCGTATCTTTCTGGCACAGGCTTGGCTGCCACCATACCGGCACACCGCTCTCTCCGGAAAGTACGCCCATGTCCCAGAAAGGCCCATCGTCGACCGTGCCGCCGCCACCGCCAGGACGGGTGATCGAGTCCGTGGCCAGCACCAAGCTTGTTCCGCCGCGCGGAGCCCGCCGGCTGATGCCGCGCGACGCGCTTCAGGCCCGGTTGCTGGACGCCCGGCGCCAACGCTGCGTGATCGTGCAGGGGCCGGCCGGAAGCGGAAAGACCAGCACGCTGGTGGCCTGGCGGCAGGCGCTTCTGGCGCTGGACTTCGACGTCGCCTGGCTCTCGGTCGCCGCAGAAGACAATGAGTTGATGCGTTTCGTCGGTTGCCTGCTCGCCAGCATCGCGGTGGTGGACGACGATGCAGTCAGGGAGGCAGCGCTGCTGGTCGGGTGCGACTGCAGCGAAGCGATCCTTGAGCACTGCGTGATCACGGTGGTGGAGGCGCTCTCGACCCGCCAGCGGGATCTGGTGCTGATCATTGACGACGTACAGCTCCTGGATGACATACGCATCCACCAGGTGCTGCAATGGCTGCTTGAGTATGCCCCGCCGAACCTTCACCTGGCCTTCGGCACGCGTACCGCGCCGCCGCTTTCGCTGGCACGGCCACGTGCACAGGACCTGGTGAGTGAGTTCGATCTGAAGGACTTGCGCTTCTCGGCCGAGGAATCCGAACGGTTCCTGCGCGAGCACCTGGGTCATATCGACCGGCGCGACGCGCAGGTGCTCCACGAGCTCACGGATGGATGGGTGGCCGGCTTGCAGCTCTTCGCCATTGACCTCCAGGCCAAGCGCGGCGCCGGCTACGCGCGGGTACAGGTTCGGGACGCACAGGCCTTTGCCAGCTACTTCGAGCAGGAGGTGCTGGTGAACCTTGCAGCCGAAGACCTCGAGCTGCTGACCCGTGCCTCGGCTTGCAACCGCCTTTGCGCTTCCTTGTGCGCCACCCTGATGAACCAGCCCCACGCCGTGGCCAGCATGACTTCGCGGCTGGCGCGCCTGGATCGCGACAACCTTTTCATCAGCCAGGTCAGCAGCCATGACCACGAGAGCTGGTATCGCGTGCACCCGCTGCTGCGCGAGGTCCTGGCCACCCGCCTGGAGGGCGTTTCCGAGGCCGAACGGCGGGCCCTCCACGCGCGGGCCTGGCGCTGGTTCGAGCTGCGTGGCCACCTTGATGAAGCCGTGCGCCATGCCGTGCACGCCGCCGATCAACAGGCGGCCGCTGATATCGTGGAGGCATGCGCGGTGGACATGATGGGCCGTGGCGAACTGGCCCAGCTTGCCAACCTCATGAGGCGCCTGCCCGCCGAACAGGTGCAGGCGCGCTTTGCACTCAGGCTGGTCACGGCGTACCTAAGCATGTACGCGCGCGATCTTGGCTCCCTCAAGGCCGCGCTGCTGCAGCTGGAAGCGGGGCAGGACACCATCAGTACCCACGAGCGCTTCGCCGTGCGGCTCTTGCGTGGCGCGCTCGCCATGCAGCGCGACGACACGGACGCGGTGCGGGCGCTCCAGCCTGAGTTGCAGGCCATACCGGACGATTCCCGGGCCTTTGCCTTCGCCGGGCGCGCTCACTTGCTCGCTTGGATGCACATGTATGAAGGGGAATACGAAGCTGCGCGTGCGGTGCTGGGCGAAGGGGCGCGCCACAATACGGCGCCCGCTCGCCGCCTGGTCGGGCGCGCGCTGGAAGGGATGAGCCTGGCGCTCGAGGGCCGGATGGCTGAGGCTGAACGGCTGCTGCGCGAGGTCCACCGTGAGTCCGAGCTGTACGGGCAGGCGCATATGGACGTGGCTGGCCTGGCTGACGGGCTGCTGGGTGAAACGCTGTACGAATTCAACGAACTCAAAGCCGTCTGCCGCCTGCTGGAGCCTCGCCTGGAACTGCTGGAACGGACTTCCCTGCCCGATGCGGCACTGCGGGCACTGGTGGCGCTGGCCCGCTCGCATTGGCGCCTGGGGCGCAGGCTCGAGGCGCTCGAGCATATCGAGCGGTTGGAAGACTATGCCATGCGCCAGGGGCTCGACCGTGCGCTCGCTCAAGCCCTGGCTTTGCGTCTGCGCGTGCACCTGGCGCAGGGGGCGACATCGCAGGCCATGGACGTGCTGGAGCGACTCAACCTGCTGGGCGCCCAGCATGCCGCGGCGACAAGGGGTACGGCAGCCGAAACCTTCCGCATCTGTGAATGGGGCCGCGCGGAAACCTGCCTGCACTGGCAGGATTTCGATGGTGCCGCTGCCTGCCTGGGACCGCTCCTGGAGCATACGGCCACAGCTGGCAGATGGTCTGGCGTGGCCGCCTTGCACCTGAATCTTGCCATCGCGCAGCGGGGTCGAGGTGACCTCCATGCGGCCCGGGAACACCTGTTCAAGGCCGTGCAGCTGGGCCACCAGCTTGGACTTGTCCGCAGCCTGCTCGATGTTTCGACACAGGTGCCCGCCATGCTTGAAGCGCTCCTCCGGGACGAGGTGCTTGATCCGGTCCTGGCCTTCTATGTCAAGCGGCTCCTCGCCGCCGCGTCGCATACGGAACTGGTGGCCGGGCCTCCTGCGAGCGCTCCCTCGGCAGTGGCGGCAGACCTCCTTAACGACCGGGAGCGGGAGGTGCTGGCACTGGTCGCGCAGGCCATGCCCAACAAGAAGATCGCCCGCGTAATCGGGGTGACACCGCACACGGTCAAGTGGCATCTGCGCAAGATCTACGCCAAGCTCGGCGTGTCCGAGCGCGACGAAGCGGTTGCGCGCATGCGCGATCTCGAACTGGGAGGTGATTTCCCGGGGTTCCACTGAGATCCGGCTCGCCAATCCGGCTAGTGTGTCAAGCCGCGCGATTGGCCATGATGGGTTGTCTGGCAACGCTGCCCCGCGGGAGCAGCCGGCCCGGATCCGACTCATTGAAAGGAGCTGACAGTGGAAGTCAATCGCACGGTCTTCCGGGAAGACCACGAAATGCTGCGCCCCACCGCGAGGCGATTCTTCGAACGCGAGTGCGCGCCGCGCCAGGCCGAATGGGACAAGGCGGGCCGCACCGACCGCGAGACTTGGCTGAAGGCTGGCCGTGAAGGTCTGCTATGTGTGTCGGTGCCCGCCGAGTACGGCGGCGGGGGCGGTGATTTCGGCCATTCGGCGATCGTCATGGAAGAAATGCACCGTGCCGGCATCTCGGGCGCCGGCTTTTCGATCCATTCGGACATTATCGCTCCCTATATCGTGCGCCTGGGCACCGAGGCGCAGAAGCGGCGCTGGCTGCCCGGGATCTGCGCCGGCGACACCATCATGGCAGTGGCCATCACCGAGCCGGGCGGCGGCTCCGACGTCAAGGCGATCCGAACGACCGCCGAGCGCGATGGCGACGAGTACGTCATCAACGGCAGCAAGACCTTCATCAGCAATGGCCTGAATTGCGACATGATCATGCTGGTCTGCAAGACTGACCAAGCCGCCGGCGCGAAGGGCGTGAGCCTGATGATGGTGGAGGCCGACCGTCCTGGCTTCCGGCGCGGGCGCAAGCTGGAGAAAGTCGGCCAGCCCGGCGCGGATACCGCCGAGCTTTTCTTCGACAATGTGCGCGTGCCGGTGGGGAATCGTCTGGGGGAGGAGAACCAGGGCTTCGCCTACCTGATGCAGGAACTGCCTCAGGAGCGCTTGCTGATCGCATTGTATTCGGCAATTGCCATCGAACGGCTGCTCCGGATCACGGTTGACTACGTCAAGGACCGGCGCGCCTTCAACCAGACTGTGTGGGACTTCCAGAACACCAAGTTCAAGCTGGCCGACGTCAAGGCCCGGTCGGTCGCCGTGCGCACGATGGTCGACTACTACATCGCCGAGCACATGAAGCGAAAGCTGACCGTGCAGGAGGCCGCGATCGCCAAGCTCTTTGCCACCGAAACGATGTGGAAGTGCATCGACGACATGGTGCAACTGCACGGTGGGTACGGCTACATGCTTGAGTACCCGATTGCGCGCGCGTTCACCGACTACCGCCTGTCGCGCATCGCCGGCGGCGCCAGCGAGGTCATGCGCGACCTTATCTCGCGCAAGCTGTAAGCCATGCCTGCCTGGCTGTACGGCAGCCTCCAACCATCCTGAACAGGAACATCATGAGTGAAAAAGCCATTGTCGCCGGCGTCGGCATGATCCCCTTTCTCAAGCCGGGCGCGAGCAAGCCCTATTTCGAAATGGGCGCCGAGGCGGTGCGCCTTGCCCTGGCCGATGCCGGCATCGGCTACGAGCAGGTGCAGGAAGCGTACGCCGGGCACGTGTACGGCGATTCCACCTGCGGGCAGACCACGTTGTACGAAGTCGGCATGACCGGCATCCCGATCATCAATGTCAACAACAACTGCTCGACTGGCTCGACGGCGCTGTATCTCGCACGCAAGGCCATCGCGTCCGGCGAGGCTGACTGCGTGCTGGCGCTCGGCTTCGAGCAGATGCAACCCGGCCCGCTGAAGATGCACTGGGACGACCGGCCCCCGCCGCGGGTACGCTTTCTGCCCGTGCTGCGCTCCCTTACCGCCGACATGGGTGATCTGGGCCAGTCGCTGCGAACCTTCGGCGGGGCAGGGCGTGAACACATGGAGAAGTATGGCACCCGCATGGAGACGTTCGCCGCGGTGCGCGCAAAGGCCAGCCGCCATGCCGCCAACAATCCGCTCGCGATCTTCCGCAAAGTGTTGACTACGGAGGAGGTGATGGCCGATACCGTGATCGTGCCCGGCGTGATGACCCGCCTGATGGCATGCCCGCCTACCTGCGGCGCCGCAGCGGCGGTGATCGTGTCCGAAAGCTTCGCAAGAAAGCACGGATTGCGCGCCGACGTGCAGATCCTGGCCCAGGCGCTCACAACGGACCCACCCGAAGCCTTTGATCCGCCCTCGATGCTGAGTTGGGTCGGATCGCACATGACCAGCGCCGCGGCGGCCAGGGTCTACGAGAAGAGCGGTGTCGGCCCCGAGGACATCGACGTGTGCGAACTGCACGACTGCTTCGCCCAGAATGAGGTGATCTGCTATGAGTCGCTCGGTTTCTGTCCGGAAGGCGGTGCCGAGAAGTTTGTACAGGACGGTGACAACACCTACGGCGGCAGGATCGTGATCAATCCCTCCGGTGGCCTGTTGTCCAAGGGCCACCCGCTAGGTGCCACCGGCCTTGCCCAGTGCTTCGAGCTGACGCACCAGTTGCGCGGCACTGCCGACAAGCGGCAGGTCGAAGGTGCCAGGCTCGCGCTGGCGCACAACCTTGGCCTGGGCGGCGCCTGCGTGGTGACGCTCTATGGCAGGGCCTGACGCACGGCAGTTCGATGTCGGCGCCGGGCGCGAACGTGCGATCCGGCGCCATCACTACCGGAGAACCCCATGAAACGGCTCGTTTGCGTCGGTATGATCGGACTTTCCTTGTCCGCGCTGATGCCATGCATGATGGCGATGAAGAGCGCCCATGCCGAATCCTTCCCCTCGCGCCCGGTGCGCTTTATCGTGCCACTCGGGCCGGGCAGCGGTTCCGACACCATTACCCGGCTGGTGGCCAGGCTTGCGGCGCAGGAACTCGGCCAGCCCACCTATGTGGAGAACAAGCCGGGTGCCGATTCGCTGGTGGCCGTGCAGACCCTGCTGAGCGCACCGGCGGATGGCTACAACATCATGATGCTTTCCCCCAGCTCACTGGTGATCAACCCGCTGATCAGCGAGAACCTGCCGTACGATCCGCAGCGAGACCTGCGGCCGGTCGCCGGCATGATCCGTGTTATCGCCGTGCTCGTCACGGGCAGCGGGTCGCGCTTCAACAGCTTTGCTGATCTGATGACTGCGGCACGCCAGGCTCCCGGGTCGGTCAGTATGGCCAGTTACAGTGCGCACTACCGGCTGGGGGCGCTCCAGATGCAGCAGATGGCAAAGGTCGAGTTCAACCACGTGCCTTACAAGGGAGCGGCGCCGGTCCAGACCGACCTGATGGGCGGTGCTGTCGACGTCGCGCTCATGGACATTGGCGGCGCCCTGCCGCTGATTGCCACAGGCAAGCTCAAGGTGCTGGCCGTAACCGGCAAGGAGCGCCACCCCCGGTTGCCCGGCGTGCCGACCGTGAGCGAGGCGGGCCTGGCAAACTACGACCTGTACGGCTGGATCAGCCTTGGGGTTGCCGCCAGGACGCCGGAACCCGTGGTCCAGGCGATCGAGGCTGCCGTGCTCAAGGCCATGAAGCATCCTGAGTTCAGCGCTTACGTGACCCAGAATGCCGGCGCGGAAGTCTTTGCCGTCCCCGGCAAGGAGGTCAGCGCCCTGGTGGCTTCGGAGACTGCGCGCTACCGGCCGTTCGCCCGGCAGTTGCAGGCGGCGCAGCGATGAGGCTGCAGGCCGCTGGGAACAGCGAAGCAGTACCAGTTGCCGCAAGGGGTTGAAACTTGCGGAAAGGCTGCAAGGCCCGTTCGCTGGTGTTCCTGCGTTGTTTTCTTCGGGTTGCCGGTTGCCGGACCAGACGCTCTGATCTCTGATCTAAACCAAACGGCGGAAACGACAAGGCCCACATTCCAAAGAATGTGGGCCTTGTCTGCCTTCTGGCGTGGCCTCAGGCGTTCGCCAGCGCCGACTGGTCGCGCTCGTTCTGCTGCGCCTGGACTTCGCGCCACAGGACCTTGCCAGTCGCCGTCTTGGGCAGGGCCTCGACGAACTCGACCAGCCGCGGTGCCTTGTAGCCCGCCATGCGTGCGCGCGCCCACTCGGCCAGCTCATGCGCCGTGATGGCGCCGCGCGCGGACGGGCGCATGACGACAACGGCCTTGACGGTCTCGCCACGATGTGAATCGCGGGCGGATATCACGCAAACCTCCTGCACGGCCGGGTGGGCGTAGAGCGCCGCTTCGACTTCCGCCGGCCACACCTTCAGCCCGGAACAGTTGATCATGCGCTTGAGGCGGTCGGTCACATAGAAATAGCCGTCGTCGTCGTAATAGCCCAGGTCGCCGCTGCGCAGAAAACGTTTGCCGTCGATGTCGATAAAGGCGGCGGCGCTCGCCTCGGCATCGTTCAGGTAGCCTTCGAACAGGGTGGGGCCGTGCATTACGATCTCGCCTGGCTGGCGCGGACCCAGTTCCGCACCGCTGTCGGGGTCGATCACCCGGGCATCGCAATTGATCACGGGAATCCCGGCGCACTGGCGCCGGGCTGCCTGCGGCGGGTTGCTGAGCGAAAAGCCGCAGAACTCGGTCATGCCGTAGCTTTCCAGGTAGGTGAGCCCCAGGCGCCGCTGCATTTCGTGCGCCAGGGACTCAGGCATTGCCGCGGCTCCGCCATAGATCCGCTTGAGCGACGACAGGTCGTGCCGGCCGACGTCGGCACGCCCGAACACCTCCGCAAACATGGTGGGAACGGCGGGCCAGGACTGGATGCGCAGGCGCCCGATCAGTTCGACCGCTGCTTGCGCGTCCCAGCGCGCCAGCAGCACCACGGTGCGGCCGATGCGCACGGCCTGGTTCATTACCCGCATGCCGGCCAGGTGGCTGACCGGCAGTGCCAGCAGTTCGTGCTCGTCAGCGCGGTCATTCTGCCAGTGCTCACGGTGTGCCATGGAGTAGGCGAAGTTGCGGTGAGTGAGCATGGCGCCCTTGGGCCGGCCCGTGGTGCCCGAGGTGTAGCCGACCACGGCCAGGTCACTCCCGCCGGCATGCATGGGTCCGGGGGCGAGGCCGGCCGCCAGCGCCTGCATGAAGTCATGGAACCCGGCAAGTGGAGCCGGGCGGCGGGGCTCGCGTACGAAGGCGGGAATCTCCAGGTAAGGGACATCCTCAGGCAGCCCGGCAAACTCGGACGGCGCGCCGACTACGCAGGCCTCGAGCCTGCCGTCGTGCAGCAGCGCTTCCACCCGGTCGGCCATGTCTTGGGTGGCAATCATCACCCGTGCTCTCGAATCGCCGGCATAGTAAGCGATCTCGTCGGCGGTACTCATCGGATTGATGGCTACCACGACCGCATCACAGCGCATGACGGCGTAATAGGCCATGAAGAACTGCGGGCAGGTCTGCATCATCAGGAGCACCCGGTCGCCACGCCGCACGCCCAGCCGCTGCTGCAGATAGCCCGCCAGCGCCAGTGCGGCCTGGTGTAGTTCGCGAAAGCTGGTCTGCCGGCCGTAGAAGACGGTGGCTGCCTGGTCCGGCACGCGCTGCGCCGAACCTTCAAGATGGCTGAACAGATTGCAGTCCGCCACTTCCAGTGAGCGCGGGACGCCTGGGGGCCAATGAGTGAGATGTCGAGTCAGTTGGGGCATGGGCACGTGACCGGATGAAATGGATCAGATGAGTGCGATGTCGGCTTCGCCGACGATCTTTGCCTCGCCATTCTGGTTGGCGCATTGCATCTCGATGCGCAGGCGCGGTTCGCCGTTGACTTCGAAGCGCTCGCTGACGCGCCCGCTGCACAGGGGCGCGTCGTGCAGGTGCATGATGCCGGTAAAGCGCAGCCTCAGGCTGCGCACCCGTTCCTGGCCTGCCCAGCCAGTGATGAGGCGGCCAAGGTAGGCGGCGGAAAGCATGCCGTGCGCGAATACGTCATCGAAGCCGGCGTTGTGGGCGTAGTCGGAGTCGATGTGCAGCGGGTGGTGGTCGCCCGAAGCGCCGGCATATACCGCCAGCGTCTTGCGGGTGATGGCGGGCAACTGCAACTGAGGAATGCTGTCTCCGACCCGGAGGTCGTTCAGGATGTTCTTCATCATGGCGGAATGTCCTTCAGATCTGTCGCTGTACGAGCACGGAACGCGCATCGGCAACGTGCACGCCATCCTGGTTGGTGATGCGCGACTCCTTGACCAGGAACTCGAGCGCGCCGCCCTTCTTGTCGTAGATGTCGACGATCCTCGGCTCGTAGGTCAGGGTGTCTCCCACATGAACGGGTACGTGATAGTCGTATTGCTGCTCGGCATGCAGCACGCGGGAGGGCTCGATCCTGGCAAGCGCAAGCAGGTCGAAGGTCTTGAAGAGCCAGCCTTCCATGCACGAGAGGAAGGTGGGCGGGACCCGCAGCGAGCGGTGACCGGCCGCGTGCGCCGCCGCCACGTCGCTGTATACCGGATCGGTTTCGCCGATGGCGTTGGCGTACCAACGCACTGCCCATTCCTCAACGTTGATGCTGCGCTTGCCGAAGCTGTGGCCAATCAGGTTCTTGTCGAGCATGATCTGTCTCCGTGTGTCGTTCCTGTTTTTCGATGCGCGCCGTCAGATGGCGGACGGAATGACGCCATCCAGGTTGGCATTGGGCGCGGCGCGCCTGACAAGATCGGGCACGAGCGCGCCCAGCTCGGCTACCTCCCAGCGTCCCGCCTTCTCGATGTGAGGGCCGGCGCGCCAGCCCTCGGCCACCGTGATACGCCCGCCCCGGCTGCCGAATGCACGGCCGGTGACCTCGCCGGACTGCTCGCTGCCAAGCCACACGATGATCGGCGCGACATTGGCAGGATCGAAGGCGTCGAAACCCTCGACGGCACTGAACGAAGGGTTGAGCCGGCCGCTCTTGAGCAGTTGCTCGGTGTGGCGGGTTGCGCCGCTCGGATAGATGGTGTTGACGGTGACGCCATAGCGACCGAGTTCCATCGCAGCGACATTGGACATGCAGGCAATGCCGGCCTTCGCGGCGCCATAGCAGGTCTGGCCGATATTGCCGAACAACCCGGCCGATGATGAGGTGTTAATCACCCGCGCCGCACGCTGGCGACCGGCCTTCGATTCGTCGCGCCAGTAGGCGCAGGCGTGGCGCATGGGGGCGAAAGTGCCGCGCAAGTGCACGCGGATCACGGCGTCCCAGTCCTCGACCTCCATGTTGACCAGCATGCGGTCGCGCAGGATGGCCGCATTGTTGACCAGGACATCTAGACCCCCGAATTCGGTGATCGCGGTCTGGATCATTCGCTTTGCGCCTTGCCAGTCCGCCACGTCATCGTTGTTGGCGACCGCCTGCCCGCCAAGCGCGCGGATTTCTTCGACGACTTCCTGGGCCGGGCCTGCAGCGGCGCTGGTGCCATCGGGCGAAGCGCCCAGGTCATTGACAACCACCTTGGCGCCATGGCGCGCGAATTCCAACGCGTATTCGCGGCCCAGGCCGCGGCCTGCTCCGGTAATGACGACCACCCGGTCCTTGCAGAGTTGTTGCATCTGGCTTCCTTTCGTGGATTCGGTTTTGATGAGAGGCATGCGGTCGCGTCATGGAAGGTGCGGTCGTGCTGCGGCCGCGATGTCTTCCACAACGCTGATGCATGTGTTCATTATTTCCTGCGGGGAGTCGGATGCCACTAGCCGGATCGGGCAGTGGGCGACAGAGATAGGATGGGAATGCTGACGGCAGTCGACCCGTCGTCGGGCATGGAGCCCTGATTGCGCTGACCCGTTGCGACGTGTTCAGGTCGCGAGGCGATGGAGAGATGGGCAATTGGCCCGTGACGGTATGCGGCATGGAGGAGGCCGGCGCCGGCCTGGGCGCACGGGCCCGCCCCTCCCGTTGCCGGTCCGCTCGTGCTCAGAACCTGTTTGAAAATGCGTGTCGCTCCCGCGTATGCGGGAGCCCGGCGTCTTTATGCGCGCATCTGACAACTCAAAAAACACCGGGTCCCCGCCTGCGCAGGGACGAAAAACCAGGCACCCGGAACTGCTCAGACCGGTTCTCAGAATCTGTGTCGCACGCCCGTGATGACGCCCACCATGTTCTTTTGTCCCGTCATGGTCGGGTAATTGAACGCGTAAGCGGTGGCCGCGCTGTCAAAGCTCAGGCTGCCATTGTGCGCAAGGCCCACTGAAAAATACACGTCGGTGCGCTTGCTCAGGTTGTAGTCCGCCAAGAAGGTGTATTGCTGCATGTTCGGCGGGTTGGTCGAAGGCGCCGTGGGGGTGGCGGCTGTCCGCTTGACATCGGCGTAGTAGTAGGCCAGCGAGAGGGCCAGAGCGGGCGTCACCTGGTAGTTGACACCTGCCCACCAGTAGTCGTCGCGCAGGAAGGTGTTGCCGTTGGCGAAGTCGGCCTTGTTCCAGCGGTAGCCTGCCGAGAACTTCAGCGGCCCGGTGGCGTAGCTGCCGCCGACCGAGAGCTTGCGGACCTTGCCGGTCTGGCCCGTGACAACAGCCGGGTTCCACTGGTCATAGCCGATGCCCAGGCCGAAGGTGTCGTCCAGGTACATCAGCGAAGCGCCGTAGGCCGTGTTGTCCTTGCGGTGTGCAGGATCTTCGCCGGCGCCGCCGTTGGCAAGCAGGTTGCCCGTCGACAATGCCGGAACGCCGGTCCCGAACGAATAGTGCGCCACGGCCTGAAGGCTGCCGAACTGGCCGGTGTACTTCACCATATTGCTTTGGCGGTAGTTCAGCCCCATCCACCAGATGCCAGGTTCATAGGTCGCTGCAAAGCGCAGCGGCGCGAAGTTGACCAGGCCATCGAGCAGGCTGGTGGTCTGCCGCCCGAGCGTAACTTGTCCCAGGCTGTTCTTCAGGCCGACCATGGCCACCCGGCTGAAGAGACCGCTCGAGGGCGAGGCGCCGGTGTCCGGCATAAAGGCCCCTTCAAGCACAAACAGCGCCTGCGCGCCGCCGCCAAGGTCTTCGGTGCCGCGCAGGCCCCAGCGCGACGCGGAGAGCCCCCCTACACTAGGCATGCCGACCCGGCTGCCGCCGGTATTGCGTGTGGCCACCGACGTTGCCACACGGTTTACATACTCGATCGGGGCATCGATCACACCGTACAGCGTTACCCCGTTAGCCGCCTGCGCGGCTTCATGCCAAGCGGAAAAAGTCCCCAGCACTGCCAGTGTGCACAGTCTCAGTTTCATATCCTGTCATCTCCTCCGTTTTTTGTATTCGCTGTCCGGGCCACGCTTGCTCGCGCGGCGTCGGGGCTGATTTATATTTCACACACAGTGCGTGTGCTAGCACGGTAACTACGTTCAGGGGGCGCAACGCTACCCGTTTCGGGGTGCCATTTGCCGATGGACATCTGAAACACCGTCACGTGCCGCACGCCTAACACCCGCGGTGCCACGTTAGCGTCACGCGCATGGCGCGGAGTACGGTAGTGTGGCCCCGGTCCTGCCTCATTGCCGAGGCTTATTCCAGTTCATGCGCAACTTGGGGGGCTTGGGGGAGCGGCGCCACCACCCCATGCATGAGCCGCCGATGTGCAAGGGCCGTGGCTGAAAAACCACGGTTCTGGCCGGTGTCGTGCGGGATCGCCGGGCACGCTAGCCACGCAGCATGACGGGAAGCGAAGGCAGGTGAAAGCCGTCAAAGGCCACGCTCTTGTCGTGCGGCGCGAATGTCCACGACCTGGCCGTTGCCGCGGCACCGTCGATGCGCAGGCAAGCCCCGCTGACGAATGCCGCGGCGGGTGAAAGCAGGTAGACAATGGCCGAGGAGACTTCGGCGACATTGCCATAGCGCTGTAGCGGGATGCCGGCAAGCCTGGCGCGGATGGCCGCGGCGCCAGCATCGCTGTAGTTGTCGAAGCCGCTCGAAGCGACCAGGCCCGGCGCTACCGCGTTGACGCGCACACCTGAGGCGGCCCATTCGCAGGCAGCAGTCTCGGTCAGGCTCAGCATCGCGCAGCGGGCCGCGCCGGAATGGGCATAACCGGGCAGGCTGCCGCTGATTGCCGCCACCATGTTGACAATGGCGCCGCCATGCTGGGCCATCCACCGGTTGTAGACCTCGCGCATGAAGATGAAGCCGCCGGTGAGGTTGGTGCGGACCACGGCTTCGAAACCGCTCGTGGTGAAGTCCCGCATCTGGCCGTGGTACTGCCCGCCTGCATTGTTCACCAGGCCGTCGATGCGACCCTGCGCGGCCAGCACGTCGCCAATGGCGCGGATGACCGCTGGCTCGTCGCGGATGTCGCACACATGCGTGGACGCCTCGCCACCGTCGGCGAGCACCTCGCTTTGCACGGCCTCGAGCCGGTCCGGCTTGCGCCCGACCAGCGCGACATGCGCGCCAAGCGAGGCCAGTTCATGGGCGGTGCAGCGGCCAATGCCGCTGCCGCCGCCGGTGACAATCACGGTCTTGCCGGCGAACAGGCCGGGGCGGTAGATCGACTGGTACGGCATGAGTGATGGCTGCCGGCTGCGCGGCGCCCGGGATCCCGGTGCCGCGCAGCCAGTTCCGCTCAGACGTACAGGATGGTGGCCACGGCCGTTGCGCCGTCCACACCCACCTGGCCGCCGCCATTCTCGGCCAGCGCCAGCTTCGCGCCCTGGCGCTGGCGCGGGCCCGACTCGCCGCGCAGCTGCTGGGTCAGCTCGACCAACTGCGCCACGCCGGTGGCGCCGATCGGGTGGCCCTTGCTGAGCAGGCCGCCGCTGGGATTGACCGAGACGCGGCCGTTCAGCCCGGAGGCACCGCTGCGCAGCAGTTCGACGCTTTCGCCCGGGCGGCACAGCCCCAGGCTTTCGTAGTACATCAGCTCCGAGGGCGCGGATGCGTCATGCACCTCGGCAACGTGGATGTCGAGCGGATCTATGCCGGTTTGCTCGTAGACCCCGTAGGTGGCACGCTGGGGGCAGGGCTCAAGGCTGCCGTCCGGCGAGCCTGACACGATCACCGACCCCCCGACCCAGATCGGGCGTGCGGTTTCATGCCGCTTCAGGAACTCCGGCGAGCACAGCACCACGGCGGCGGCGCCGTCGCCGATCGACGAGCACATCTGCAGCGTGAGCGGGTCACTGATCATGCGGCTGGCCAGCACCTCCTCAACCGTGGTCTCGCTGCGGAACTGTGCCACCGGGTTGAGCGAGGCAGCATGGCGGCTCTTGACCACGATCTGGGCCAGGTCTTCACGCGTGGCACCGGTCGCCTCCATGAACTTGCGGGTCTTGGCGGCATAGATGTCCATGAAGATGGAGCCGCTGCCCGAGCCGACGTGGGCGGGCTGTTCCTCTTCCAGGTCAACGGCCTTGGCCAGCGCGCCCAGTGAGACCCGTTTGTCTTCATGGGTCATGCGCTCGGCGCCCACGACCAGCGCGACCTGGGCCTGGCCGCTGCGCACAGCGTTCCAGGCCAGGAAGAAGGCCGAGCTGCCCGAGGCGCAGGCGTTCTCCACGTTGAAGATGGGCTGGCCCGACAGGCCCAGGAAGCGCAGCGCCGCCTGGCCGCGGACCATCTCCTGGCCGGTGATGAGGCCGGAGACAGCATTGGAGAAATAGACCTGGTCAATGTCCTTCGGCTGGATGCCTGCATTGTCGAGCGCGGTCCGCGCAGCGTGCTCGGCCAGCATGCGGACGGTCTTGTCCGGGAACTTGCCGAAGGCGGTCATGCCGGCGCCGATGATTGCGCATGTCTTGTTCATCTGGGTTCCTTCTCAATGGTTGGTGTGATGGGGTGGGTCCGGCCGGCGGAGGTCCGCCGGCAGCGTGCGAGGCCGGGCGCTCAGGCCGGGAAGACGGCGTTTCCTGCCAGCAGGCTCATGGTTGACGCGCTCTTCAAAAATGGGTTGAAAATGCTGGCTCCGGGGCGGCGCGCACGATCAGGCAGCCGCCATGGCTGACGGCGCGCTGCAGGGCAAGCAGGTCGTCGAGGCCGGCGTTGCACGGGCTGCGGCATTCACTGGCGGCCATGGCCGCCAGTGCCCGATGGCTCAGCATCGCGGTGGGGGCGCTGGCCGGCGAGCCGGCTCCGGATGCGCAGTCGACAACCGCCAGCCCGTCGCCGCCCGGTCCCATGCGCAGGGGAGCAATGCCCGCGGCCAGCGCGCCGGAGAGGGTGTGGGTATGGCGTTGCACCGGCGCATCGGAACCGTTCCCGGCCGCGGCGACAACCGTGCCGCGCAGGCTGCCCGCCGCCAGCAGCGGAGCCAGCGCGTCGTGCATTGCCTGCGCAGTGATGATGACTTGTGCATGACTGGCCTGCAGATGGCCGGCGGTCTCCGTAGCGGGGGTGCCCGGACGGATCGCTACCACTGCCGCATCGCACCGCAGGACCGCGTAGCAGGCGATTGCCAGTTCGCGGCCTGCACCCATCAGCAACGCCACGCGGTCGCCGGCGCGTACCTCCAGGTGGTGCTGCAGATAGCCGGCCAGGTACTGCGCGGCATCGTGCAGTTCGCGGTAGCTCATCGGCATGCCGTCATGGTTGACCAGCACGCTGGCATGAGGCCGGGCCCGGGCCACGGCTGCAAGCTGGCCGAACAGGTGGGCTGGCGGCTCGGGGCAGGCATTCTCGCCGGTCTGGACAGGTGCTGGCATCGCGCAGAGGCAGTGCATGTCAGGCGCGGGCCTTCACTCCGGCTGGATGCCGGCGATGGTGATCAGGCGCTTCCACATCTTCTGGTCTTCGACAATCCCTCTGGCCAGCTCCGGGCCGGCTGCAGGGAAGGCGAGCGTGCCGCGTTCGGCATAGTGCGCCTGGGCCTGCGGCGAGCCGGCGAACTCGATGCACAGGCGCGAAAGCTTGTCGACGATGGCCGCGGGCGTTCCCGCCGGTGCGAACAAGCCGGTCCAGCTGGCAACCAGCACGCCAGGAACCCCGGCTTCGGCAAGCGTGGGAACATCGGGCATCAAGGCCACGCGGCTCGGGCTGAACACCGCCAGTGCGCGCAGCTTCTTGCCCTGGATCTGCGGCACCGCGGAGGCCGTGTCGGCCAGCCCGTAATCCAGCACACCTCCCATCAGGTCGGTCAGCATCCCGGCCATGCCCTTGTAAGGCACGCTGACGGCCTGGATGTGGGCCGCCTCATTAAAGGCGGCAAGTGTCGCCTGCGAGGGCGCGCTGGCGCTGCCGTAGTTGAGCTTGCCAGGTTTTGCGCGCGCGGCGGCGACAAGGTCTGAGACACTGCGATAGGGCGAGCCTGCCGGCACCACCAGCGCCACCGGCAGCATGGACAAGCGCGCAATGGGCACGAAATCCTTGCGCGGGTCGTAGGGCAGCCGCTTGAACAGGAAAGGGTTGGCCGCCATCGTGCCGGAGGTGGCAAGCAGCAGCGTGTAGCCATCGGGCGCGGCTTTCGCGACGAACTCGCTGGCGACCATCATGTTGCCGCCCGGGCGGTTGTCCACCAGGAAGCTCTGGCCGAGCTTGTCAGACAGGTGCTTCGCCAGCAGCCGCGTGTAGGCGTCGGCGCCGGTGCCGGCGCTGGACACCGAGATAATCTTCACGGGCCGTTCCGGATAGGCCTGCGCGAATGCCGGAGCGGCCAGCACAAGCCAGGCGCCGAACACGGCCAGGCACCATTTCTTCAGTGAATTGAACAGGGTCATTGCTTGTGAGGATGCCTTGGCCGCCAGGCGGCGGCCAGTTGACTGTCGGCGCCGGCCGGAGCACCGGGCGGCGGGCTACACGCTGCGGCAGCAGCCTGTTGAAGCATGATTGCGCGCCGACGATGCGCGAGGCACTCCCCGGTGTGGGTGGGGTCCCGCCGCGCGCCGGAACCGGGGAGGGCAGGGTGTATCGGATGAAATGGCAGCCGCCGGCCGGCCGGATCGGACCGCGGCGACGGCGAAGAGCGCCCGAGAGAGACGAGAGAGGCGAGAGAGGCGCTGACGCAGGTCCGGCTGCGTGGACCGGCTCAGTCCGCGAGATCAGTCAGCGAGATCGCGCAGCCGGGCTGCGGCGCCGCCACGGCCGCTCACGCCAAGCTTGGCGTAGATGTTCTTCAGGTGCCACTTGACCGTTTCCGCCGACAGCCCAAGCACCATGGCGATCTTCTTGTTCGGCATGGCCTGCGCTACCAGGTTCAGGATCTCGCGTTCGCGCTCGCTAAGCACGGGTGCGGCGCCGTGGGCGCTGGCCGGGCCCGGCCGCGTGCCTTGCTCCGCCCGGGCCGCCTCGGCCAGCAGGCGATTCAGGTAGAACGCAAGCACCGGATTGAGCCCGTCGGCGTGCAAGAGCGCGCCGAGCTGCTGCGGCAGGTCGCAGGCGTCCAGCAGGGTTCGCACCAGCCCCAGGCTGTGTCCGAGGCTCAGCCCCTCGCGCAGGTGGTCCTGGGCCAAGGGCAGACGGCCAAGCTGCAGCTGCGCGATGGCCAGCTGCAGCCTGAGTGCTGCGGCGCGCGCCGGCTGGCGCAGGGTGCGCGGATCCTCGAGCAGCGCTTCCAGCCGGGCGGCGGCGCCCCCGAAATCCCGCAGGTAGAGGCTCATCCCGGCACGGATGCGCTCCATCGCAGCCTGAATCTGCCGGCTGTGCTGCGAGCGCGTATCCGCATGGCGGGCAGCCACTGCCTCGAGCCGCCGCATCACGTCACCGGCTGCCTCCATCTCGCCCAGTTGCTGATGGCGCCGCAGCCGCAACGCCAGCGCTCCCAGCAGCACGCGGTCCATCCCGAACCGGCTGGCATAGGCTTCGAGCCGGTCAATGTAGACCACGGATTGCTCGCCGCGCCCCTCCAGCCAGTGTGAGTCGGACAGCACCGTCATCGCATGAAGGACGGTGTCCGGCAGCGATACGCGCTCGAGCAGGTTGATGCGCGGTTCCAGCAGATGAATGGCGCCTGCCGTGTCGTTCAGCTCATACAGCATGTCGGCCAGCAGGCCGGCGGCCATGCACGACAAGCCGGTGTAGGCCGCCCCGCTTGCATCCGCCCTTGCCAGCACCTCGCGCACGGCCTTCTCGGCTTGTTCCAGGCGGCCCTCCAGCGCAAGGCTCATGGCACTGATGCACTGGCCCAGCAGCCTGCTGCGCGGCGCGGCAGCGCGCGCGCCGGTGTGATCGACGATGGCACGGGCCTGGTCGTACTCGCCGCGGTACACGAAGGCCCAGCCGAGAATATTGCTGCGGCAGGTCCAGCTGAAGTCGTCCGCATCGGGCGGAATCTCGCGCAGTTCCGGCGCCATCGACAGGACTGTGTCGGTGTCGTCCTGCTGCAGGGCCAGGCCTGCCCGGATCAGGGCACCGGTATAGCGCTGGTGGCGGTCCAGTTGCCCGTGCTGCGCCTGGATGTGCTGCACGCTCTCGCGTGCCTCGTCGAAGCGGCTTGTATACATCTGCAGATATGCCGAAGCCACCAGCAGGCCGAAGCGTCGCTGCAATTGCCCGGGCGGCAGCTGCCGCAACAGCCGCGCAAGCTGGCTCAGGTCTCCGTTGACCAGCATGCCGTAGGCACGCTCCTGCACCATGCCGGCGGCGGTCTCGACGTCACCGGCCAGCACGGCATGCCTGACGGCGTCGTCCACATACCCATGTGCCTTGAACCAGGCGCAGGCGGCGGCGTGCAGGGCCTGCCGGTCTGCGTCGGGCCGTAGGTCCAGTCGTGCCATCAGGACTTCGCGCAGCAAGGGATGCAGCCGGTACCAGGTTTCGCGTTCATTTCCGCCAATCTGCGTGATGAAGAGGTTGTCTTCCTCCAGGCGCTCCAATCGCCCCGCGGTATGCTCGGCATCCTGCGCACGTCCGGCCATGGCTGCGCACAGCGGCGCGCAAAAGCGGTTGCAGATCGCGGTGCGGATCAGCATCTCCAGGTCTTCCGGGGCCAGCCGGCCTAGGACTTCCTGGTCGAAATAGCTGGCGAAGGCATGGGCGTCGCGCACTTGCACGTTGCGGTAACCCTGGCCGCGACGGTTGCGCAAGTCCACCGCAAAAAGCTGCAGTCCCGCTACCCAGCCGTCAGTGAGCCGGTGCAGCTCGACCGCATCGCGCCGGTCGATGTCCCCGAGCTGATCGCACAGGAAGCGCTCTGATTCCTCGGCACTGAAGCGCAGGTCCCGCGTATCGATCTCGGTCAGCCGGCCCTGGGCGCGCAGCCGTTCGAACGAAAGGGGCAGCGCGTTGCGGGAACAGAGCGCCAGGTGGACATTGGGTGGCGCATAGGCAAGCAGCCACTGCAGGGCCTGGAAGATGCGCGCGTCGTCGATATGATGCAGGTCATCCAGCATGACCACCAGCTCGCGCGGATGGTCCGCCAGGCCCTGGACCAGGCTGATGACCCAATGCTCGATCGCGGCTTCGTCATTGCCGCGGCCGATCAGCAGGGCCGCTTCGCGGACGACTGCCGGGTTTGCTTCGGCGATGCTCGCCAGCAGGCATTCGAAGAACCGGACCGGATCATTGTCTTCCGCAGACAGCGAAAGCCATGTCACGTCATAGTCGAGCGACATCAGCGAGCGCCGCCACGCTAGCAAGGTGCTGGTCTTGCCGCTGCCGGCCTGTCCCTGAATCACCACGCAGCGCTGGCGTCGGGCTTCCTGCAGGCGCGCCATCAGACCGGCGCGCGGCACCAGCGCATGGGTCACGCGTGGCGGCATCAGCTTGGTGCTGGCGACCGATTCCACGGCTGCGCGGGACAGCGCCGGCTCAGCGCTGGCCGGTGCGTCATCAGCGGACTCGCGCTGGCCGTTCTCCGCCGCTGCCGCGGGGGCGTCAGCGTGCACCTCCTGCGCCACGACAGCTGGGCCTTCCCCCTCGAGCGGGTACGCTGGCACCGGGCTGCCCGCAAGCCACGTAAAAGACTTGCCGGCCGGCAACTTCAGGTAAAGATCGATTGCCGCGAGCAACTCGTGGGCGCCGCCCATGGCGCGGAGCAACTGCGCGGTCGTCATCTCGCGGAAGAAGCGCTGCACCATCCGCAGCCACGATGCATGCGTGGCCGTGAAATGGACGCGGACGCGTGGATGCACGCTGATCCACTTTCTGACCGCATCCTGTTGGTTGGTACTGTAGTTGTCCGCAATGATATGCAGCGTGTGGCCTGCAGGTGCAGTGCCTTCCAGTTGCCGCAGGAACGCGAGCCAGTCGGTTGCCGCGGCGTCGTGCTGCTGCAGGCTACCCAGATGTCCATCCAGCACCTTCAGCGTGCCAAGCAAATTGGTGATGCCCAGGCGCCTCGGTGCGGGCGCCACCTCCTCTGCCGGGGCAGGGGCGTGCGCCGCAAACTGCGCTGGATCCTCCGAGCTGAACGCCATGGCATGCTCGGCGGGTGCCATATAGAGCCCGGCGAGATCCAGGTCCAGTCCGCCGGGGAAGAACCCGCCCGGTGTCTGCTGACTGCGTTGCGTCCTCGGTTCCTGCCCCAGCGCACGCCAGTGGCGGGAGATGGTGGCGGCGCTGACGCCCAGTTCCTGCGCCAGCTTGCGCGTGCTCCACGGGTCTGGGGAATCGAGCCGGTGGCTGGAGGTCAGGGCCGCCAGCCGGGCCAGGTTGATCTTCACCGGGGGGGCGCCGCGAGGCAATTCGTTGGTAATGCCCGCCAGCCGCCACTGCGCAAAGCGCTCGCGCCAGCGCGATACCTGGGCGCGGCCCATGTCCAGTTGCTCGGCGATGTCCTTGTTGCGCATGCCTTGCGCGGCCAGCAGAACCATGCGCGCACGCTGCGCCAGGCGCGGACTGTCGTAACCGGCCTCGGCCAGCCTGGACAACTCGGCGCGCTCCGCGTCCGTCAACACGATCTCGTGTGCCACTCGCATTGGGTGCGCTCTCCTCAACTTGATGTCCTGCCCGCCGGCGTTGATGGGCCGGAGTAGAACATAAAGTCCATTTTGTGTGCAACTCACAAGAACCATAAGCCGTCTTCGGGAACGGGGTGTCACGCCGGCAGAGGGGCCTTGCCACCCCCGGCGAGTAGTGCGGGGTGCCGTGCCTGCCCGTAGATTGACACCATCGATATCAGGACGGACGCCCGTCCATTCTCTGGAGAGACAAATGAGTGTTTCGCAAGCCCTGATGGGGTCGGCTGGCTGGCTGACGCTGAATCGCCCCGACAAGCTGAACAGCATGACGCGGGACATGGTGGAGAGCATGACCGCCGCCCTGAAGTCGTGGCGTGACGACCCCGCCGTGCGCGTCGTGGTCGTCACCGGCACCGGCCGCGCCTTCTGCGCCGGGGCGGACCTGAAGCAGGGCAACGCGGTGCTGCAGCCCGGCGAGAAGGATTCGCTGGACATCATCGTCGAGTTTTTCGACACGCTGCGCAACTTTCCCAAGCCGGTGATCGCGGCCGTCAACGGCCTGGCGCTGGCCGGCGGCATGGAAGTCGTGCTCTCGTGCGACATCGTGCTGGCCGCGGAGAGTGCCCGGCTTGGTGACGCGCACTCGAACTACGGCGTGTTCCCGGGCGGCGGCGGCGCGGCCCTGCTGCCGCGCAAGGTGCCCGACAACGTGGCGCGCTATCTGCTCTTCACGGGCGACTCGCTCAGCGCCGCAGAAATGAAGATCCACGGTCTGGTCAACGAGGTCCTGCCAGACGCCGAACTGTCTGCTCGCGCCCGGGCCCTGGCCGACAAGCTGGCCAACAAGAGCCCGCTGGTGCTGGCCCGCATGAAGCGCGTGGCTGCCAATGCCAATGACAAGACCACGGCCGACGCCATTCGTCACGAACTGCTGGAACTGCGCGACCACAAGCGTTCCTACGACATCCAGGAGGGCCTGCGCGCCTTCGCGGAAAGGCGCCAGCCGGAATTCCGCGGCTATTGATTCACCACCACGAAATCACCGGGGCCGCCCCCGCCTGAGAGGCGCGGGGCCACTTTCTACGTATCCACCGAACAGGTAACCAAGATGCCATACCAACTGCCCACTGACGACATCATCCTTGCGACCGACAGCTTCCGGAAGTTCCTCCACGCCGAAGTCAAGCCGGTGGTCAAGGAATACCGCGACCGCCATATTCCCAAGGAGAAGATGCGCGAGCTGACCATGAAGATCGCCCAGTTCGGCCTGCCGGGCTGCACCGTGCCGGTCGAGCATGGCGGCATGGGCTGGACCTATACTGCACAGGGCATGCTGTTCGAGGAGCTGATGGCGGTCTCGTGCGATATCGCGCTGTGCGTGATGATCAACAACGGCATCTCTCGCCGCCTGCTGTCGGCCAGCCCGGAGATTCGCGACCGCTACCTGCCAGGCATCCTTGCCGGGGAACTGTTTGGCTGCGCCGGCATCAGCGAGCCGGACGTCGGCTCCAATGTCGCGGAACTCAAGACCCGGGCCGTGCGTGACGGCGATCATTTCATCATCAACGGCGAGAAGACCTGGATCACCAACGGCCATTACTCGGACTTCATCATCTGCACCGTGAAGGGCGAGAAGGGCCTGTCGCACATCCTGATCGACCGCAAGGAGCATGGCTACGAGACGCGCAACATCGAAAAGATGGCGCTCAACTCGCAGTCCACTGCGCAGGTCTTCTTCACCGACACGCGCGTGCCTGACAAGAACCTGATCGACGGCGAGGGCGAAGGCCTGAAGAACACCATGCGCATGTTCGAGCACGCACGCGGCCACGTCGGCATGCTGTCGGTCGGCCTGATGCGTGCCGCGCTGGAAGATTCGATCGCCTATGCCAAGGAGCGCAAGCAGTTTGGCAAGGTGATTGCCGGCCACCAGCTGGTGGCGGCCAAGCTCGCCAATATGGCGATGCTGCTCGACGCTTCGCGCCTGATGTGCCAGCGCGTGTTCGGCATGATCGACGCGGGGGTGCGCTGCGACCTGGAGGCTTCGATGGCCAAGGCGTTCGCCAGCGAGGCCGCGGTGCGGGTGTGCCGCGATGCGGTGCAGCTGCATGGCGGCAACGGGATTACCAAGGAGTTCAACGTAGAGAAATACCTGCGCGAAGCGATCATCATCCCGATTCCGGACGGTACGACGGAGATTCAGCGGCTGTTCATCTCGCGTCGGCTGACGGGCATCTCTGCGTTTGTCTGACGCTTCATGCCTGTAAAGGGCTGGTGCCGTGCGCCAGCCCTTCTTTGTTTGTTGACCGTGCTCCTGGCACGGAGATGCGTGCATCCACGCACCCGTGAGGCAGGCTATCCGATGGCAGTCCAATGCAGAAGGCCGGCTTCGACTGCGAAACGCCGGATGCATGCGGGATACGCGCATCGCAGGGCAAGTCCGGAGTAGTCGGGCCCTCTGTCCGGAAATGATTGTATTTGTCCAGATATGCCATGGCGCGCCGCGTACCACCGAACTACCATTTTGCGGTGCACACGGCGTCGCGGCTCGCAAAGGGCTGCATGCCGAACGCGCCCGCGCGTACTGCGGGGGCATATCACATGACGCAGTGAGACCGCTCGATCAGGCGGCACGACAGACCCGACAGGAGACAGCATGGAAGCAACTTCGCTCGCCACCGCGCAACCCAATCCGGCCCGCGCGCCGTCGGCAGCTGGCCATCGGGGCGATGTCCCCGCGATCGAATGGCAGGTTCGTGTGGATCTTGCGGCCTGCTACCGGCTGGTAGAGTTGTTTGGCTGGAGCGACCTCATTGCCACCCATATCTCCGCGAGGCTGCCCGGCCGCAACGAGTTCCTGATCAATCCATTCGGCATGGCCTTCGACGAAATCACGGCGTCGAGCCTGATCAAGATCGATCTCGACGGCGATGTCATCGGCGCGTCGCCGTACGGCGTCAACAAGGCCGGCTTCACGATCCACAGCGCCGTGCATCAGGTGCGCCATGACGCGGGCTGCGTCATGCATCTGCATAGCGCCGACGGCATGGCGGTTTCCGCTCTGGAAGAGGGCTTGTTGCCGCTGAATCAGACCGCGATGCTGCTCACCGGCGATATCGCCATCCATGAGTATGAGGGGCCTGCCCTTCATCTGGAAGAGCGCGCAAGGCTGCAACGCGACCTCGGCGAGTGCCACGTGATGTTGCTGCGCAATCATGGCACCCTGGCGCTGGGCGCTACCGTTGCCGAGGCCTTCGTGCGGATGCACATGCTGGAGCGCGCTTGCTCGGCGCAGGTTCGCACGCTAGGCATGGGCCGGCCCCTGCACGCTGCCACCGAGCCTGCGCGCATGACCACCGAGGCCATGGGCGTTGGCGCCATGGCGCGTTACGGAGAACGCGCGTGGCCGGCGCTGCTGCGCAAACTCGACCGTGAGCTGCCCGGCTACGCGGAGTGACGCGGCGCAATGGCTTGCCCGGGGGCTGACGGCGCGGCACTCGGCATTTTCCGCCGCGAGGGCCAGGTCCGGTACATCTCAGTCGGCATTCCGACGCTTTCGGCCTGAGCGTCAGGCCGGGACGCACACATAGCAGCGGCAGGCCAACTGCCTTCGCCGTCCACCATCGCACCAGCACACCATCACACCATCGCACCATCACCACGAGAGAGGAGTCCCCATGAGCCAGCGAGTGACCTTTCGACGCATGCAGGACAGCACGCGTGAGGACTTTGAGATCATTCGGCCAGAGGCCGCGCGCTTCGCTTCGGGCCTGCCCGATCGCGTACTGGCGCACCTCAGGTTGCTGCAGGGCGATTTCAGCGGCTTCCCGATCGATCGCTACAGCCACTGCCTGCAGACCGCAACGCTCGCGCTGAAGGATGGACGCGACGAAGAATACGTGGTCTGCGCCCTGCTGCACGATGTCGGTGACACGCTGGGCTCGTACAACCATCCGGAGGTGGCGGCCGCCATCCTGAAGCCCTTCGTATCCGAAGCCAATCACTGGATGGTCGAGCATCATGGCATATTCCAGGGGCACAACTTCTTCCATCATGTGGGCATGGACCGCAATATGCGCGATCAGTTCAAGACGCATCCGCACTATGACCGTACCGTCGAGTTCATCGACCGGTATGACAGCCCGGCCTTCGACGCTGACGGGGAGATCTATCCGCTGAGCACCTTCGAGCCCATGGTGCGGCGGTTGTTTGCCATGCCGAAGCGTTCGACGTACGCGAAGGTCACGGAGTCTGCCTGAGCCGGCGTCGTCGGGCCATTGCTGGCCGGGAGGCCCCGCCCGGGAGAGAGGGCGGGGGCGGGGCATCCCGGCCCCGCATTCAGTTACTGAGCTTCACGCCGCTCACTGAGGCTTCGGGCGGGGATGGCCAGCAACAGCCAGATCGTGCCAAACACCTGGATGGCGGCAACTACGGCAAAGGCCAGGTAAAGGCTCCCGGTTGCCGACTTGAGCGCGCCGACCGCACCCGGCGTCAGGACGGCAGCGAGATTGCCAATGCTGTTGATCACCGCGATGCCACCGACTGCCGCGGCGGGCGAAAGCAGTGCGGGCGGTAGCGTCCAGAACAGTGAAATGGCGCACATCGCGGCCGCTGCACCGACCGTCATCAACGCCACCGAGAGTGTCGGGCTGCCCTGTGCAAGGCTGAGCAACAGGAAGCAGGCCGAGCTGGCGAGCATGGCCAGCGCGATATGCCAGCGGCGTTCCTTGCGCCGGTCGGAACTGCGTCCGAGCCAGTACATACCGGGCAGGGCGAGCAGATAGGGCAGGCTGGACAGCATGCCGACGGTGCGCAGGTCTTCCATGCCGAACCCGCGGATCAGCGTCGGCATCCAGTACGCCATGGTCGTGGTGCCGCAGAAGATGCAGCAGTACACGATCCCCGCGATGTAGACCCGCGGCTCGCGCAGGCCTTGCAGCATGCTGCCTTCCGCATTGTGCTGTGCGTTTTCCGATGCCAGTGCCGCGGCAATGGCCTGCTTTTCCTGCGCCGTCAGCCATGAGGCCCGTTCAGGCTTGTCGGTGAGCCAGAACCAGCCAAACAAGGCCAGCAATACCGCCGGGATACCTTCGAGCACGAACAATGCCTGCCAGCCGCTCAGGCCGGCCCAGCCCTGGTACTGGGTCATGATCCAGCCGGCAAGCGGGCCGCTGGCGATTCCGGCAACCATTGCCGCCATCAGGAACACGGCCGTGATCCGGCCCCGCAGCGCGGCCGGGAACCAGTAGGTCAGATAGAGGATCACGCCCGGAAAGAAGCCCGCTTCGGCCATGCCCAGCAGGAAGCGTGCGACCACCAGTTGGTTCGTCGTGGTGATGAACGCCATGCCCAGCGAGATCGCGCCCCACAGCAGCATGATGCGCGTGATCGTGGCCCGGGCGCCGACGCGCTTCAGGTAAAGATTGCTGGGCACTTCGAAGAGGATGTAGCCGAGGTAGAAGATCCCGGCCCCCAATCCGTAGGCGGCATCGCTCAGCCCGATGTCCTGTGCCATGTGCAGCTTGGCGAAGGAGATATTCAGCCGGTCAATCGCGCAGATGACATGTGCAAGGAACAGGAACGGCATCAGCCGCCATATCACCTTGCTGTAGACACCGCTCAGCTCCGGCATCGCAATGCCGGCTCCTGTGGGAACGTACTGATCTGTCTGACTCACGAGTTGCTCCTCCTCTGCTTGTTGTACTGGGGGTGCAAACAAGGCCTGCCGCGGTGCGGCGCCCCGCCGGTTGACACGGGTGCCCTCGGGGAAACTCATGAATCCGGGATCCTTCCGGCGGCCACGCTACCGCGAGGCGTGTCTGGGCCAGCGCGCTACCGGGTCCGGTAGTGGTCGGAACCCTGTCTCCTCTGTTTCGGCAATACTAAGAGTTAAGGTGCGGCCGCGTTATGGCCTATTCGGACAGGAGGTTGTCATTTGCGGACGCTGGCGATGGGCTGCGACCGGGCACGGCCGCGGGGCGGTCGAACCACCCCGAGTCGGGGGGGCAATATGACAGGACGACGTGGTTAGCTCATGGCTGACTGGCCGTTTGCATCGGAGACTGGCGCAGGCATCGCAAGGAGCGGACACAGGGTCACCGCTGCGCGCGTGGGTACAGCCGGCGCGCGGGAATGGTCAGCATTGTCGGGCTTGCCTTGTCGTGATTGCATCCAGCCGCAAGAACCTGTTCCCCAAAAGGAGACCCCCCATGATTGCCTTCGGCACCCGTGCGCGTGCAGAGGCCACGCGCAGGGCCGTTCCGGTCCAGCTTGAAGACGGCATCAGCCGCCTGTTCCATAAATCGGAGTGGATGGACACAGGACAGGACCCGGAACTGTCCCCCAGCATCTTTCTGGTCGAGCAGCCGGCACATTCCGTTGCGCCGGCGCATTTTCATCGCCAGAATCAGTTTCAGCTGTTCATCGAGGGGGACGGGCAGATTGGCAGGAGGCCCTTGCAGCCGCTCACCGTTCACTATGCGGGTGCGTACACCGGCTATGGCCCGCTCGTTGCCGGGCCTGACGGCCTCAAGTACTTCACGATTCGTCCGGTGTTTGAAACCGGGCTGACCCCGGTGAGCGAGCGGGAGAAGATGGTCCGCGGACCCAAGCGGCACGAGCACGCCGGGCCGGTCAGGATCGCCGATCCGAGTCAACTGCGTACATTGCGAGGGCAGGCGCAGGATGATGTGATTCCGCTGGGGGCCGATGGCCTGGGCGTGACCCTGGCGGAGGTGCCTGCCGGCGAGGCACTCGTGCCCGACAGGCCCCCGCATGCCGGCAATCTCTTCATCGTGGTGCTGGCCGGGCAGCTGAACGCCGCTAGTCAAAGCCTTGGCCAATGGGAGAGCATGTTCATCTCGGCCGACGAAGCCGTGCCGGACATGGTGGCCGCTGCCAGCGGGTTACAGGTGGCTTTGCTATACACGCCGGAAAAGGCCGCTGCCTACTTGTGAGGGCTGTGGTGAGGGCTGTGAAGCGACGGGAGCGTGTTTGCTTCATGGCGCGATGCGCGGCGCGTTCTGCTACTGCCGCCGCTAGTCCACTGAATCATTGACATGGCAGGCACCGACCAATTTCAGTGATTCAGTGGACTAGCCGCCTCCGGCAACCTGCTTGCGGTACTGGAGTGGCGTCACGCCTTTCCAGCGCCGGTACGCGCGGATGAAGTTCGACGCCTCACCATAACCAAGCGCCGCGGCCACATGTTCGAGCTTCAGGCCGCCGGCAAGCATTTCCTCGGCCTGGGCTTCGAGCACTTCATCCTGCAACTGCCGGAAGCTGGTACCTTCTTCGGCAAGCCGCCGGCGCAGCGTGCGCGAGGTGATGTGGAACTCCCGGGCCAGCCTTTCCATGTCGGGCAGCGGTCCGGGACCTGCCGCAAGCCTGTTGCGCAACTGACCCGCAAGGCCGCTGCGTGCCCGCCGCTTGGCCAGCAGGGCCTGGCATTGCAATTCACATTGGCGGGCCACTTCGCTGTTGGCGCCTGGCAATGGCCTGTCCAGATATCCTGCGGCGTTCCGCGCAACGCGGTTCTCGCTGGCGCCGAACACCGGCATCATGCCGAACAGCTCCTGGTAGGGACGGGCATCGGACGGTTCCGAGCAGCACAGTGTGACGCTGTGCGCCGGTATCGTGGTGCCGATGAGGTCTCGCATGAAGCTGGCTGAAATGCCGAGATCGCGATCCACAATGAATGTCCGCACCGCCTCGGGCATCCTGCTGGCATCGATGGTCGTGACAAGCCTGTCACCATCCTCTTCGACGCGAATGTCCGTGAAGGGATTCCACAGGGTTTCGTAGCGTAACGCCATGGCGAGCGCGTCTCGCAGCGTGGCGCAGCTGAGCAATGCAAAGCCCCAGATGCCGCGCGTGGCGAGCCGGTAACGCAAGCCCGCCTGAATGCCGATTCCCGGGATATGACCCAGTTCATTCATCAGGTTCCGGATCAGCTGCAGCTCCTGCTCGATCTCCACGACGAACCCTGGCGCGGTCAGATGCTGCCAGTCCAGGCCAGTTCCCGCCAGGCAACGGTCGCCAGACAGGCCATGGTCCAGACCGAACTGGAGCAGCAATTGCAGACCGGGCCCGCTGTGTGGGGAGGGCTGGCAGGTGCGTGGCATCGACGGCATCGGGGGAGGGGCCGGAGCGCCGTTGGGCGATTGTCCGGAAATGATCATATCTTGTCCAAATATGCCATAACGATGAACGCGACGCCAAGCTAGCATCTGCCCTAGCAAGGAGGGCGTTCCCCCGGTCCGATACTCGTCGCAACGGCCAACGCCGGCTGCTGCCAGGTCCGGCGAGCAACATCCATCACCCCGGTGCAGCCCGCAAGCGGCAAGGTACGTTATCGCGTGCCTTGCGCAGCCCGCCATTAGCGCCCCCCCGCGCTTCAAGTCCATAAGGAACAGGAGACTGCACAATGGTCCTGCCAGAAGTTCCTCCCGGCATTCGTACGATGGGCTTTCCGGGCCAGTACCTGCAGGGAGCCGGTGCGCTGCAGTATCTGGGCCAGTTGCTGGTCAGGATGGGATACCAGCGCCCAGCGGTCCTCTGCGACGCCATCATCGCGGACAAGATCTTGCCCACGGTTGCCGTCAGCTTGCAGTCCCACGGAATCGAAGCCACGCAACTGGCGTTTCCCGGCGAGTGCACCAGGGCGGTCATTGACCTGCTTGCCTGCCACGCGCGCGATGGCAACCCCGACGTGATCGTCGGCCTAGGCGGCGTCAAGGCGGTGGATACGGCCAAAGGCATATCGCTGGCGTTGAATGTGCCGGTCGTCATCTGTCCGACCATCGCATCCTCGCTGCACGCCGAGCAGGTCGCATTTGGCACGCTCGTGCAACTCGTGGCCGCAGCGCGCGCCGACGCCGAGATTGCGGAGTTGCTGGATCTGCTTTGTGCGGTGAAGCTGCCGGTTACGCTTGCGCAGCTCGGGGTGCCTGTGGCGCAGCTCAAGGAGAGCGCTGCATGCATTGCCAGCACAACGCTGAACGGGCAGAAAAGCAATCTGATCAGTTCGCCGCTCAGCGCAGCCGAGCTCGAAGCCACGCTGCTGCGCGCCGATGCCATCGGCGCATCGGCCCTGTGGTAACGGCGACAACGCAACGCATCGAGGATAAATCTCTATGAAACACTGGAAACGTGCATTTTCGGTCCTGGCCGCCGTCCTGGCGCTGACCAGTCCTTTCGCGGCGGCAGCCCAGCAAGACAGGCCGAACATCCTCGTCATCTGGGGAGACGACATCGGCTGGGAGAACGTCAGTGCCTACGGCATGGGCGTGATGGGATACACCACTCCGAATATCGACAGCATCGGCATGGCTGGCATCCGGTTTACCGATCACTACGGCCAGCCATCCTGCACCGCGGGCCGCGCGGCGTTCATCACGGGCCAGTACCCGATTCGTTCCGGCATGACGACCGTCGGGCAACCGGGCGACAAGCTTGGCTGGCAGGCGGCTTCTCCCAGCCTGGCAGAAGTGCTGAAGGCGGCGGGCTACCGCACCGGCCACTTCGGCAAGAGCCACATGGGCGATCTCAACGAACACCTGCCCACGGCGCACGGCTTTGATGAGTTCTATGGCAATCTCTATCACCTGAACACGGAAGAGCTCCCCGAGTATCCGGACTACAAGGCGTACGCGGACGCCTATCCGGGCGGCGCCAAGGCCTTCGCGCAGAAGTTCGCATCGCGTGGCGTGCTTCACTCATTCGCGACGGACAAGGACGACCCGACGGTCATGCCGAGGTTCGGACGCGTCGGTCGCCAGACGATTGAAGATTCAGGTCCGCTTACGATGAAGCGGATGGAGGATTTCGACGGTGCCGAGGTCATTCCCAAGGCCATTGACTTCATGCAACGCTCCAGGCAGGAGGGAAAGCCGTTCTTCGTCTGGCTCAATACCAGCCGCATGCACCTTTACACCCACCTGAATGAGAAATGGCGCTATGCGGCGTCGAAATACACGCATCAGGAAGACATGCAAGGCAGCGGCATGCTGCAGCACGATCATGACGTCGGCATGGCGCTCGACTTTCTCAAACGCAATGGTCTGGATAACAACACGATCGTCTGGTACTCAACCGATAACGGCCCGGAGCACTCCTCCTGGCCCCACGGTGCGACCACGCCGTTCCGTGGCGAGAAGATGACCACTTACGAAGGCGGCGTACGCGTGATCTCGATGTTGCGGTGGCCAGGCGTCATCAAGCCCGGGCAGATCAAGAACGGCATCCAGGCACACCAGGACATGTTCAGCAGCCTTGCCGCCATCGGCGGCGTGCCGGACGTCGCTGAACGGATGAAGCAGGAGAAGACGCAGTACATCGACGGCGTGAACAATGTCGACTACTGGACCGGAAAGGCGCAGGAGAGCGCGCGCAAGGATTTCCTGTACTACTACGAGAACAAGCTGACGGCCGTTCGCATGGGCCCGTGGAAGCTGCATTTCTCGCTGAAGGAGAACTACTATGCCGAACTGCGGCCGCAAACCTTCCCCATGCTGTTCAACCTGCGCAGCGACCCCTTTGAAAGCTATGACAGCAAGGACTCGTACGGTCACCTGATACAGCAGGCCCAGTGGCTGTCCGGCCCGCTGAACGAGCTGATGGCGAATCACCTGAAGTCTCTGGCCGAATACCCGCCCGTGCAACCGGCCAAATCCTTTGACCGCTCGAATTTCGTCCAGGATTTCCTGCAACAGCAAAAGCGGCAACAGGCGGCGGCGAAAGCCCAGGCGCGCGAATAGCACGGCGGGAGATGAGGAGCATGACGGTCCGGCGCGCGGCGCGGGGCCGAACCGTACCACTGCACGTCGCACTCCGGCCTGCGGCTGGTGATGATGGCGCTCACGGGGCCGGATGAGCAGGTCACGGACAAGAGGCGTGAAGCGAATCCGGCCCCATGTTTGTCATCAGCCGGCGTACGACGGTGGCTATCGGCGGCGGCTTTGGTCGCGCAACGGTGTCTGGTCGCGGTCCCACAAGCGTCCAGGTTCGGCCTCGGCCCGCTCCTTGAGCTTGAACTTCTGGACCTTGTTGGTCAGCGTCACCGGCAGTTCGTCGACGAACTCGACAAAGCGCGGCACCATGAAGCGGCTCATATTGGCCGCACAGTGCAGGATCAGGGCTTCATGCGAGAGGTGCTCGCCATCGTGCAGGATGATCGAGGCAGCTACCTCGTCCTCGGTGAATGCCGAGCGTACCGGATACACGGCAACCTGCTTCACCTGCGGGATTCCAAGGATGATGTTCTCGACTTCGAAGGCGGAAATGTTCTCGCCCCGGCGCCGGATGGCGTCCTTCTTCCGGTCGGTGAAATGCAGGTAGCCGTCGTCGTCGAAGTAGCCGCAGTCGCCGGTGTGGAACCAGCCATTGAGGTGCGAGGCAATGGTGGCCTCGGGCATCTTGTAGTAGCCGAGCGGCGTCGCCCAGGGCTGTTCCACGCGTAGCAGGATCTCGCCGGCGGTGCCGGCGGGCACGTCGAAGTCGTCGTCGTCAACCACGCGCACGCGCACGCTGTCGCGCGGGATGCCCGCGCTGAACACCTTGTCGGGCGGCGCGCCGGGCGGGCACCACGTGGCGGCGCAGTAGTCGCTCAGGGCGTAGCCGGTCAGCACCTTGATGCCGAAGCGTTTCTCGAAGTCGTGGACAAGGGGCGGCGGGGGCGCCAGCGTGCAGACGCGGACCTTATGGTCGCGGTCCTGCGGGTCGGGCGGCCGGCCGTACAGGAAGCTGCCCACCGCGCCGATCGAGGCGAACCGCGTGGCGCCTGCGGCGCGCACGTCATCCCAGAAGCGGCTGGCCGAGAACCGCTGGGCCAGTGCGACGGTGGACCCTGCCATCAACGCGGTTGTCACGCCGAGCAGCAGGGCGTTCGCGTGGAAGAGCGGCAGGAAGACATAGTCGACATCGTCCGGCCGGAATTGCCGGTAGCGGATCGCCTGCTCGGCCCAGAAGTGGGTGCAGGCGTGCGTGAGCATGATGGCCTTGGATGGGCCGGTGGTGCCGGACGTGTAGAGCAGGTAGGCGAGGTCGCTGAACTTTGCCGGGCTGTCTACCGGCGTGTCCGTCGCGCAGTTTGCCGGAAACGGGTGGACGCTGACCGGCGATCCGTCCAGCCGTGCCTGTGCGGTGGAGACATCGCCAAGCACGATCACGCGCTTCAACGCGGGCAGGTCTGCGGCGATCCGCAGCACTTCCCCGGCGAGGCCATCGGAGACGATGATCGCCGCACAGTCGGCATGGTCGAGGTAATAGCGCAGCAACTGGCCTTTTGCCGCGGTATTGATCGGCACCGCCACGGCGCCGAGCTTGCCCAGCGCGAAATGGCTGAGGACCTGCTCGGGGCAGTTATCGAACATGACGGCCACGTGATCCCGGTATCCGATGCCGAGGTCCGCGAAGGCGCGGGCGATGCCGTTGGTCTCGCGTTCAAGGTCGGCATAGGTGTAGTGCCGCCCGTCCGGCAGGTAGCGCAGGAACGTATGCGCGCCCGACAGCCGGGCGCGCTGCGCGATGACTGACGACATCGTCCATTGCCTGATATCGCCGAACGTAGCTTCGATGTCGATGGCTGCCTTCATCTGTCTCTCCTCTTGTCAGGTTCGGGGCCGTCGCCTCACGAGATGCAAAGCAGCCCCAATGAAGAAGGGCGCCCGGTGCGAAGCGGGCGCCCTTCAGAATGGGCGGGGCGAAGAATCAGGCCACCCTGCGCGAGTGATTCTTCCAGTATTTCTCCCGTACCTGCCGGCGCTGCACTTTGCCAACCACGCTGACCGGGACGTCGTCCACGAACACGATGGACTTGGGTGCCTTGAACCTGCCGATGCGTGCCTTGACGTGATCGATCAGCGTTTGCGTGCTGACCTCGCAGCCGGGCTTGAGCACCACCTCCGCGTGCACGATCTCGCCCCACTGCTCGTCGGGCACGCCCACCACCGCCGAGATGGCGACCGCCGGGTGCGAGCTGAGCGCGCCCTCGACCTCGATGGCGTAGACGTTGAAGCCGCCGGTGATGATCATGTCTTTCTTGCGGTCCACGATGAAGAGGAAGCCTTCTTCATCGACATAGCCCAGGTCGCCTGACTTCCAGAAGCCGTTCTCGAACTCCGCCGCCGTGCCTTCCGGATTGTTGTAGTAGCCCGAGATCACCGCGCGCGAGCGCAGCCAGATCTCGCCGGTGACGCCCGGCGCCACCGGCTTGCCGGCTTCGTCGACCACCACGACTTCGGCCTGGCCGGTGACGCGGCCCGCGGAGCCGAGACGTTCGTCCGAGACGGTGGCATGGTCAGCCTTGGTCAGCACCGCCACGCGCTGCATGCATTCCGTGGAGCCGTAGGCCTGCACGAAGATATTGCCAAAGCGGTTCTGCAGCAGGCGCAGCTTGTCGGGGCTGATCGGCGCGGCGCCGTAGAAGCAGGTGTCCAGGCTGGACAGGTCATAGCTGCTGGCCTCGGGCAGCTCCAGCAGGCGGTAGAGCAGCGTGGGCACCATCATGGCAATGGTGATCCGGTGCTCCTGCACGTTGCGGCACCACTGGCGCAGGTCGGGCGCGTTCTGCGTGACCGTGCAGCCGCCGCGGAACAACGTGGGCAGCAGGCCCAGCCCGGAGCCGTGGCTGACCGGCGCCATGTGCAGGTAGCGGGTGTCGGCGTTGAGCCAGTTCTCGGGGCTGGCATAGAAGGAATCCCGGTTGGCCAGCCAGTTGTCCATGGTGTACTGCGCGCACTTGCTCTTGCCGGTGGTGCCGCCGGTGAAGCGATAGACCAGCACGTCCTGCGTCACATCGCTTTCCACGCCGGGATTGGTATCGGGTACGCCGTGGAGCAGGTCATCAATGTACAGCAGCCCGGGCCTCGGGGTGGCGGGCGGGTCCATGCAGACCACCGTGATGCCGCGCTCGTGCAGCATGCCGAAGTACGCGTCGATCAGCGCGTTCTCGATGAACACGACCTTGGGACGGATGAATTCGATCTGCCAGCGGTGCTCGTCAATGCCATCGCGGAAGTTGGTCCAGCATGCCGCCGCCTCGCCCTTCAGAGCGGTCCATGCATGCAGCAGCGACAGGTTGTCGTTTTCGAGGATGCACAGGTAGGTATCGCCGCGGCGCAGTGCCAGGCGATCGCGCAACATGTTGGCGACGCGGTTGGTGAACCGGTGCAGCTGGTCGTGCGTGAAGCGGCGGTCGCGCTCGGTATTGACCAGTGCCTCGCGGTGGCCATGGTGCATCGCAATCTGCCCGGTCAGGTGGGCAAAATTTGTTTTCATCTACTGTCTCCGTGTTGCTTCAATTCCTGATCCACTCGTCCAGGACCGTGGCGGAATGCTCGCCGCGCGCGGGGATGGGCCCGGGCGCTCCGGCCGGCGTAGCGGAAAACCTCGGCGCCGGGCTCGCCTGCAGGACACCGTCCGTATCGAAATAGACGCCGCGTGCCCGCATGTGGGGGTGGGCCGCCGCTTCGTCGGGGCTCAGCACCGGTGCAAAGCAGGCGTCGGTGCCCTCCAGCGACGCGCACCAGGCGTCCCGGTTGCGCGTCGCGAACAGTTCGGCCAGGCGCTCGCGCAGGGCGGGCCAGTTGGCCGGGTCATATGCTTCATCGTAGGCGGGATCCTCGGCCAGGCCCAGCCTCTCGCGCAACTCGCGGTAGAACCTGGGTTCCAGCGCGCCCACGGAGATATGGCCGCCGTCAGCGCAGCGATAGGTGTTGTACCAGTGCGGGCCGTCCAGCAGGCTCTTGCCGCGCTCGGCATGCATCCTGCCAGACGCCTGCAGACCGAGCAGCATCGACATCATGTGTGCGCTGCCATCGACGATGGCAGCATCCACCACCTGGCCCCTGCCGGTGGCGCGCGCGTTCATGACGCCCGCCAGCAGCCCGACGGCCAGGTACATGGCGCCGCCACCGATGTCGCCCACCAGGCTGGGCGGGGCCATCGGCGCTTCGCCGGGCTGCCCCGCGTACCACAGCGCTCCGGATAGTGCGATGTAGTTGATGTCGTGGCCAGCGGCCTGGGACAGGGGACCGTCCTGCCCCCAGCCCGTCATCCGTCCGAACACCAGGCGCGGGTTGCGCGCCAGGCACACATCGGGGCCCAGCCCGAGGCGATCCATTACCCCCGGGCGCATGCCTTCGATCAGCGCGTCGCAGTGTTGCGCCAGCCGGAGCACGGTTTCCACGCCGCCCGGCGTTTTCAGGTCGACCGCCACCGAGCGCTTGCCGCGCCGGGCAAAGGCATGGCGGCCCAGGTCGATGCTTTGCGCGCCGGCCTGGAGGCGGTCGACCACCACGACGTCGGCGCCCAGGTCGGCCAGCAGCATGCCGCAGAACGGGCCGGGGCCGATCCCGGCCATTTCCAGCACCCTTAGGCCGGCGAGCGGGCCCTGCTTTCCTGACGTCATGGTCTTGCCTCAGCGAATCGCGATTAACGCGATGATAGACAGGGCGGTGCCACCGTGTGGCCCCCCATGCCGGGTGAGGCCGTGCGGGTGTAACAGGCATGGCGGACGTAACGCAGACCCCACGCTGCGCCGGCACGCCCCGAGGCAGCAAACGGCTGACATGGCGCTGCTGGTGGTCAGCCGGGCACTTTGCATGCCGCGGCACGGTTGCGGCATGTGCCGCTGCCTGCGGCCCCGAACGGCATAAACGCCATTAGATGCGCAACGAGGCCTTCCTTGCCGTGGCTCGCGGCGCCGGCAATACCCGGCCTGTATCGCGCGAGACAGCGAATGTATTTCCGCCATCTCCCGCCAGTTCGTAGCATGAGGCTCGCGGCCAATGTCGACGGCGCTGTTGACACGCAATGGACAGCGGTCGCTTCCCACGACAGAACAGATCATGAGAGGAGATGCATGAATATCAGGCGACGGAAAGCATGCCTGCTGCTTGCGGCCGCGGCGGCGTCCATGAGTGCGCACGCTGCGCAGGCAGTACCGGACTATCCGGCCCGGCCGGTCAAGCTCATCGTTGCCATGCCGCCAGGCGGCGGGCTCGACACCACGGCACGCTATCTTGCCAAGGAACTTTCCGAGCAGTTCAGGCAGCCCTTCGTTGTCGAGAATCGCCCCGGGGCCAACGGCTTCATCGCCGCCAGATCGGTGGCCGGCGCAGCGCCCGACGGCTACACGCTATGGATGAGCAGTAATTCACCGATGGTCACCAACGCGGCCGTGTTCCGGAACCTGCCGTATGACCCCGTCAACGATTTCACGCCGATCGCGCGGCTGGTGCGCCTGCCGCTGGTGATCGTCGTGCCGGCCGGCTCGCCCTATAAGACGCTGGACGGCCTGATGGCGGCGGGCCGGGCGTCGCCCGGCAAGCTGAACTATGCCAGCGGCTCGGCCACCTACCATGTGGTCATGGAGCTGCTTCACGAACGCAACCATGTGAAAGCCAACGCCGTACCGTACAAGGGCACCGCACCCGCGATGACCGACCTCGCCGCAGGCCACGTGGACTACTCGATCGGCGAGATCAACGCGGTCATGCCGCTGGCGCGCGCGGGCAAGTTGCGGGTGCTGGCAGTCACCGGCGCGCAGCGCCTGAAGGAGCTGCCTGACGTGCCAACGGTTGCCGACGGCGGCGCGCAAGGCTTCGAGGTGGACGGCTGGATCGCGCTCTATGGCCCGGCCAGAATGCCGCCGAACCTGGTGGAAGCCCTGCATGAAGCGGTGGACGGGATACTGCGCAAGCCGGCCACGGTCCGCTCCATCGAGGCGCTCAGTGGCGTGGTGTACCCAGCGGGCCCGGCGCAGCTGAGGGCATTCCAGGCAAGCGAGCTCGAGCGCGCCAGGAAGATCGTGAAGACGGCCGATATCCCGCAGGACTGACCGGGGTGGGAACACCGGCCGCGGAGCGTGCCGGTGTTCCCCGAATCCCGGCAAGCGCTGGGCCGGATCAGCGCTTGCCGCAATCGATGCCTGTCATTGACGCTTAATCAGCGCACGAGTTGATTTCGATGACGGCGTCCGCGGCGTACGCGCCTTCGCCCTTCGGCATCGCAAAGACGGGGTTGAGGTCCACCGATTGCAGGCGCGGGCCGGCTGCGGCAGCGAACGCGGAGAGGCGCGACAGCGTGCGTGCCAGCGCCGCAATATCCGCCACCGGCCGGCCGCGTGCGCCCAGCAGCAGCGGCGCCCCCTTGATCGAGCGGATCATCGTTTCGGCCACGTCTTCGCCGAACGGGCAGCGGTGGAATACCACGTCCTTGAGCACTTCGACGAAGACGCCGCCCAGGCCGAACATGGCGACGGGGCCGAACGTCGGGTCGCGGTTGATGCCCATGATGCATTCCACGCCGCCCGACAGCTGCCTGGCCACCAGCACGCCTTCGATGCGCGCGTCGGGCGCGGCCTGGCGGGCGCGTTCCATCAGGGTCTCGAAGCCGCTGCGCACGGCGGCTTCGTCGCGCACATCCAGCAGCACGCCGCCGATCTCGGATTTGTGCAGGATGTCCGGCGACAGGATCTTCATCACCACCGGGTAGCCGATCTCGCGGGCGGCCAGCACCGCGGTCTCGGCAGTGCGGCATTCGCGTTCGGGGGCGCTGGCAATGCCGGCCTGGGCCAGCAACTGCTTGGCCTGCGCCTCGGTGGGGGTTTCGGCCGGCAGGGTCACTGGCGGCAATTGCGGCGCTGCCGCCGGTGCCGTGGCGGCAAAGACGCGCCCGAAGCGTCCCATGGCGGCGATGGCCGTGACGGCGCGGGTCGGGTCACCGAACACGGTGAAGCCCGCCTCCTCATAGCGCGCCATCATTTCGGCCGGGCCGCGGGCGACCAGCACGTAGAGACGGTCCGGGTAGCGCTCGCGCACCTTGCCCAACTGCGCGAGCAGAGTTTCGGTCACAGCGGGCGAGGCGGCGGCGTAGCTGAAGAAGCCGAGCACGGAACGGTAGCCGCCCTCGCTGACCATGGCCTCGGTGAAGGGGGTGATGAGCGACGGATCGTTGATGAACTGGGCGGTCGTATCCACCGGATTGCGTGGAGAGCAGATCGGCAGCATCTCCAGCATGCGCGCCTGCGCGGCCGCGGGCATCTCGGGCATCGGCAGGCCGAGTTCCTCGGCGACGTCCGATACGATCACGCCCGCGCCACCGCTCACGGTGATCACGCCCAGCGTGTTGTCGGCCGGGAAGACGCCGCGCATGGCCAGGCGCACGATGTCGAGCATTTCTTCGGTGGTGCGCGCGCGCACCACCCCAAGTTCGTCGAGCACGGCGCTGAACACGGCGTCGTCACCGGCGATGGAAGCGGTGTGCGAGCGCGCCGCCGCGCCGCCCACCTCGCTGCGGCCGACCTTCATCATCACCACGGGCTTGCGCGCCGCACGCGCTGCCTGCAGTGCCTCGACCAGCCCGTCGCCGTCGTTGATGCCCTCGGAGTACAGGGCGATGACATCGGTATTGGGGTCATCCACCAGCAGGCGGACGATGTCGCCGACCGTCAGGTCGGCCTCGTTGCCCGTCATGACGACGCTGGACGGATAGACGCCCGCTTCCATGGCCGACACCACCAGGTGGCTGCCGTAGGCACCAGACTGGCTGACGATGCCGACCCGGCCGGCGCGCACCTCGGCGACCCCGGTGAAGGTTGAGAAGGTGCCGATGAAACCGTTATGCAGGTTGGCCAGGCCCAGCGAATTCGGTCCCAGCAGGCGCATGCCGCCACGCCGCGCCGCCGCGACCATGGCGGCCTGCATGGCCGGGCCTTCGCCGCCGACTTCGGCAAAGCCCGCGCTGAAGAGGATGGCGGCGCGCACGCCGCGCCCGGCAAGCGCTTCCACTACGCCCTGTACCTGCGACGCGGGCACCGCGACGATGGCGACGTCGGGAACTTCGGGCAAGTCCGCAATCGAGGCATAGGCGGGCAGGCCCTGCACCTCGGTGCGGTTCGGATTGACCGGCAGAATGCGGCCGGCAAAGCCCTGCTTGCGCATCGAGGCGATCGGGCGGCCACCGATGCGGCCGGGGTCGTCAGAGGCGCCGATGACGGCGACGGAGCGCGGATTCAGCAGGCAGTCTGGTGTGGAGTGGGTAGGCATGGTCGGCGTGCTGGGGTTGGGTGTGCAATCGGTTCCCTCTCTCGGGCTGGACGCAGAGGGCGGCGGCATGGCAGGGGCACTTGGACCGGGGAGGGCGACATGGCCGCTCCCCGGCAGCTATCAGAGCGGCTTGAAGGTCGGTACCGGCGGGCCGTTGTCGGAGGGCGAGAACGTGACCTGCACGCGCTGGCCGATATGCACGGCGTCAAGGTTGCAATCGACGATGTTGGTCATCATCGTCACGCCTTCGTCAAGCGTCACATAGGCCATGCAGAACGGCGTGGGGCCGGCGCGGCGCGTGACGCTGTACGAATAGACGGTGCCGTGGCCGCCGGCCTGCTTCCAGTGGGTGGTGCCCATGCAGAACGGGCACAGCGTGCGCGGGTACCAGTGCGGCTTGCCGCAGCTGTCGCAGTGGCGCACCAGCAGGCGGCCTTCGCGCGCGGCCTGCCAGAACTCGGCGTTGTCGGGCTGCTCCGACGGAGCCTTGAAGGTAGTGGGGGTGTAGGGTGTCGTCATGATCTTGCTCGATGCCTTGCGTGGACGGCTACAGCGATTACTCGCGTTCCAGGATCAGGGTGGCACTGCCATGGCGTGAGCCGAGGAGGCCGCCGGTGCCCTGCGCCAGTGCCAGGTTGCAGTGCTTCACCTGCACGGCGGGATGGGCCTCGCCGCGCAGCTGGCGCACGGCCTCGATCACCTTGGTGATGCCGCCGCGGTTGGCCGGGTGGTTGTTGCACAGGCCGCCGCCGTCGGTGTTGAAGGGCAGCTTACCAACGCCCGAGATCAGGTTGCCGTCGGCGACGAACTTGCCGCCCTCGCCCTTCTTGCAGAAGCCGAGGTCTTCCAGCTGCATCAGCACGGTGATGGTGAAGCTGTCGTAGATGGACGCGTACTGGATGTCCGCGGGCGTGACGCCGGCCTCGGCGAACGCCGCGGCCCCGGACACCTTCGCTGCCGACCAGGTGAGATCGACTTCCCCGCCGAGCTGGCCCTTGACGTGCTCTCCGGCGCCCAGCACCTTGATCCTCGGGCGGTTCAGCTTCGCGGCAATCTCCGGACGGGCGACGATCAGCGCGCCGCCGCCGTCGGACACCACGCAGCAGTCGAGCTTGTGCAGCGGGTCGGAAATCATCGGCGAGTTCAGCACGTCTTCCACGGTCACGACATCGCGCAGCATGGCGAGGGGGTTGTGCTGCGCGTGGTGCGACGCGGCCACCTTGATCCACGCGAGTTGCTCGGGCGTGGTGCCGTACTCATGCATGTGGCGCATCGCCACCATGGCGTACATGTTGACGGTGAGCGGGCTGAAGGGCGCCTCGAACGGCAGGTCGGGGAGGTCGCTGCCCCAGTTGCGCGCCTTGGTGCCGCTGGAGCCTTCCGAGCGCGGACGGCCTGCCAGCGTGATCAGCGCGACATTGCACTTGCCCATGGCGATCGCCTGCGCCGCGTGCGAGACGTGCGCGAGGTAGGACGACCCGCCGGTTTCAGTGGAGTCCACGTGGCGCACCTTGAGGCCGAGGTAGTCGACCATGTTCAGCACGCCCAGTCCGGGCGCGTCGCCGGCGCAGAAGTAGCCGTCCACGTCCTGTAGCGACAGCCCCGCGTCTTCCAGCGCGCCCTTGGCGCTTTCCGCGTGCAGCTGCGCCACGGTCTTGTCCGGGGCCTTGCGGGTCGGGTGCTCGTAGGCGCCGACGATGTATGCCTTGCCTTTGATGCTCATGCTTGCTTTCCTGTTGGGTCAGAGAGGAGTGTCAGGATGCCGGGCATCCCGTTCTGTGAGGCAGCCGCGCGGATCATTCCGGCTCGATGCCGGCCGTGGCGATCATCCGCTTCCAGTTCTGCTGGTCCTCGACAATGGTCTTGCGCAGTTCCGGGCCGCTGGCGGGGTAGGGCACGGCGCCACGGGCCGCATAGTGCGCCGCGGCTTCCGGCGATCTGACGAACTCCAGCGTGAGCTGCGCCAGTTTGTCCACGATGGCCGGGGGCGTGCCGGCCGGCGCGAACAGGCCGGTCCAGGTGTTGAACGATGCATTCGGCACGCCGGCCTCGGCGACCGTTGGCACATCCTTGAGCTGCGGCACCCGGGCCGGCGCGGCCACGGCCAGCGCGCGCAGCTTGCCGGTCTGCACGTGCGGGATCACCGCGGAAACCTCCACGGCGCCATAGTCCACCACGCCCGTCATCAGGTCGGGCAGCAGCGTGCTCATGGCCTTGTAGGGCACGCTGACGGCCTGGATCTTGGCGGCGTCGTTGACGGCGGCGAGGATGGTGCGGTAACCGGTACTGGAGGTGCCGTAGTTGAGACTGCCCGGCCTGGCCCTGGCCGCCGCAACCAGGTCGGCCAGGGTGCGGTAGGGCGAGGATCCCGCTACCACCACGGCTACCGGCAGCGCCGACATGCGCGCGACGGGCACGAAATCCTTCTGCGGATCGTAAGGCAGGCGCTTGAACAGGAAAGGGTTGGCGGCCATGGCCCCCGAGCCGGACAGCAGCAGCGTGTAGCCATCTGGCGCGGCCTTGGCGACATAGTCGCTGGCGAGGATCATGTTGGCGCCGGGCTTGTTTTCCACGATAAAGCTCTGGCCCAGCTTCTGGCCGAGGTATTTGGCCAGCAGCCGGGTGTAGTCGTCCAGTCCGGTGCCGGCGCTGGTGACCGATACGATCCGCACCGGGCGCTCCGGATAGGTCTGTGCCGCAGCCGCCTGCATCAGCGCCGGCACTGCCAGCAAGGCCAGCAATGCCTTCAGTGGCCGGCTTGCCCGTGTCGCAAATCCATGCATAGGTCTCCTCCGTTCTGGTTGTTGAAACTGGTTGCCGGGGCGCTTCATTCGCCGTGAGCGGCCTGGCCGGCGCGCCGGCCCTCGGGCCACAACAGTTTTGCCGTCTCGCCGTCCTCACGGTAGGTGTGGCAGCTGTTGATCAGCATCGGCCGCGGAATCGGCTTGCCGTCCGGCGTGGGCTTGTTGCCGTTGCGCTCCCGGCGCATCACCGCCATGGTGGTCTGCATGGCGGTAGTGGCCATGGGGCCGAGCAGTTCGGTGAGATGGGTGCAGCCGTTCACGCCGCCCACGATCGCCTTGACCTTCTGCCGGAACCCGCCGCGAATTTGCAGGCCTTTTAAGCCCGCATAGGCCGGCGAGATGTCCGGGCAGTGCACCGTCGGGCCGGCTTCGATGCTGGCGCTGACGTCGTGGATCAACAGGTCGCGGTCCACCGTCAGCACGATACGCATGTGGTGAATCGCGGCCCCCGGGGGCACCAGCTTGAACAGCAGGTCCGTGCCGGTGGGCGAGATGTCCTGCATTTCGCCCTCGATGTCGAACAAGCCATCGCTGCGTTCATAGCCAGTGCAGGTGATGCGGCGCACGTGAATGGGCTGGCGGGTGGGGGTAGTCGGGTTCATGTTGGCCTCTGTGCCGGACCGGGCGGGTTGCGCACCCGGGCACTTCATCGGTGTCGTTAGCTCTGCGGCTGCAGCCAGGCGCCGTGGCGGCCTCGCCGCGCGCCTTGCATGCGGCGGTGCGCCGCCCAGAACAGCACGCGCAGCGCAAACCCGGCCACGCCGCTCATTGCCTGCCTGCAGTGTTCGGCCTCCAGTTCCACCGGCACGCCGAGCTCGGCTGCCGAGGCGTAGCAGACGATGCGCATGCGCGCGTCGCCGCCTTGCATGCGGCTGTCCAGCAGTGCGTGCAGCGTGTCGGCGTATGACAGCTGGCCGGGCGTGCCGGCCGATTCCCGCGCACAGCGCTGCAGCTGCAGGCTGAACTGGCGGACTTCCTGCAGCAAGTCCATCAGCCGCTCCATCGGGGCAACGGCCTGCGGCGCGGTTCTGGACACGTGGCGCTGGCGCGGGCCGGTCGTACGTGTATCTGGCGGGATCTGTTGAAACTGCATCGTCTTGTCTCGAAAGGGGTTGCCGCGCGGCGGCAACATCCGCAGGCGCGGCGTCGGGAACCAGTTTCCTGCGCGAACGCAGGCGTGACCCCACTCCACCAAGGGGGGCATCGGCACGGGACCGCTGTTTTGGGAGGGATATGGCTCGCTTTCCGTGAAACACCGGGCATCGGGCACCAGCGCCGTCCACTATCCATTCGCCCTAAATTACGAAACCTGGTACACGAGTACGAAATGACGTAGACTATCATCTAACTACGATATATCGTATATATATACGACATTCAGTAGAACATGAGTACGATAAGTCCCCTCAGAGGGCAAGGCCGGCATATCCGGCACACAGGAGACACAGCCCATGACATCGCTCACCCCCTCTTTCAGAACCCGGCTTGCCCGCTGGGCATCCTTGGGCCAGGCAGTGCTGCTGGCCTGCGGCGCGCTGGCCGCCACTGCGCCCGCGGCGTTCGCGCAAACGGCCTATCCGGCCAAGCCGGTGACCTTGGTCGTGCCGGGCCCGCCGGGCGGTATCACCGACCAGCTCGGGCGCCTGGTTGCGGCCAGGATGACAAGCGACTACGGCATACGGGTGATCGTCGACAACCGTCCCGGTGCCGGCGGCAACCTTGCCTCGGAAGTCGTGGCACGTGCCGAGCCGGACGGCTACACGGTCCTGCTCGGCACGCAGGGCACCATGGCCAGCAACCAGTTCCTGTACCGGTCATTGCGCTTCGATCCGGCCAGGGACTTTGTCGCGGCACACGGACTGATTGCTGTGCCGAACGTGCTGGTGGTGAACGGCAAGCTGCCTTACCAGACGGTCAGGGACCTGGTCACGTATGCCAAGGGGCACCCGGGCAAGCTGTCGGTGTCCTCGGCCGGCAATGGCACTGGCAGCCACTTGGCGGCCGAGCTGTTCCAGACGCTGGCCGGCGTGAAGTTCGTGCATATCCCGTACAAGGGCAGCGCGCCTTCCATCAATGACCTGCTGAGCGGTCAGGTCGACCTGACCTTTGACTACCCCACCTCCACGCTGGCGCAGATCCAGGCCGGCAAGCTGCGCGCGCTGGCAGTGACCGGCGCAACCCGTCTGCCGGCATTGCCGCAGGTGCCGACCATTGCCGAGGCGGGCTATCCCGGCGCGGAATCCACCTCGTGGATAGGCCTGTTCTTCCCGGCGCGGACTCAGGCAGCCGTGGTGGCGAAATGGCAGGCGGACGTGACCCGCCTGCTCAAGGATCCCGCTGTGGTGGAAGCCATCCACCGGATGGGCGGCGTGCCGCTGCCGCTCGGCGGGGAGGCGTTTGCCGGGTTTGTGCGCGCAGAGCGTACCAAGTGGAAGGCCACCATTGAGCGTGCCGGCGCCACCATCGACTGACGCATGGTTTGCCCCGGCCCGCGCCGGACAGAAGTCCTGGCGGCAGGATGCGCAACGCGCCGCCGCATTTTTTTCCCGTCAATTCGCAGAGGCTGTCAATGCGTGTTGCCCCGCCAATTGTCCTGTCGGAACAGGAACGCACCGAACTGGAATCGCTGGCCACAGCGGCAGAAGAAACGTCCAGGCTGGCGCAGCGCGCCCGCATCGTCCTGCTGGCGGCATGCGGCGAGCAGAACAAGTCGATCGCGCCCCAGCTCGGCATCGGCCGGGCCCAGGTGGCACGTTGGCGCGAGCGCTACGCACTTTCGGGTCTGCCGGGCATCGTCCAGGACCTGCCGCGCGGCGCGCCGCCGGTCAAGGTGGACGTGGCCCGCCTGGTGGCCCTGGCCAGCGAGCATCAGGACGGCACCTCCCGGCCATGGAGTACCAGGCGTCTGGCCGGAGAGCTCGGCGTGAGCCCCGCAAGCATTTCACGCCACTGGCGTGCGGCTGGCCTGGCCGCCACCGGGATGCCTCGCACTGCAGGCACGCCGGACGTCGATGCCTGCGCATCGGAAATCGTCGGGCTGTACATGGCCTCGTCCGTCCACGCCCTGGCGCTGTGCTCGGACGAGCAGGGGGCTATTGCGCCGCTGCCCGGACACGGTAGTACCAGGCAAGCCGGACGCGCACTGCCCGCACACCAGCGCAGCCTTGCCACCTCCCTGCTGACGGCGCTGCAGATGCTGGAAGCCGCGCTGCCCACCGCCGCGGCCGTCTGCGCAAACGAGCGGCATGCCGACTGGCTGGCATTCCTGCGCAAACTCGATTTCGCGATACCGGCCAGCAAGGCCGTGTGCGTGATCACGGACAACCCGGCCGGACATCACCATGCCGGAGTGCAGCAGTGGCTGCAGCAGCATCCTCGCATCCGGCTGCAGCTGGCGCCCACCTGGCCTGGCTGGCTGCGTGCCATCCAGCGCCTGTTGCGCGAGGCGCAGGCAGGACGGCCATCCCTCGCATTCCCGTCAGGCATTCCTGAGCTTCTGGCGGCCATTGAAGCCGCGGCGCAGGCCGGTCCCGGGACCTCGTACCGCTGGCTGCGCGGGGTGCCACAGCCGCTCCCCGCCGTGGGGCCGGATTCGAGCCAGGACATGGGCGATGCCGAGGCCTCGCGCTTCGGCGTCGCGCCCGTTCCCGGCGCCGGGCCGCTGCCGGCAGCATCCGCGCGCATGCCGCGGCCGATCGCCGATGCCAAGATACAGCCGCCGCGGGGCGCGCGCCAGCTGATGCCGCGCGAGGCGTTGCTGTCGCGTCTGGTGGACGCGCGCCAGCAACGCTGCGTGGTGATCCAGGGCCAGGCGGGCAGCGGCAAGACCAGCACGCTGATGGCATGGCGCAAGGCCATCATCTCGCTTGGCTATGACGTCTGCTGGCTGACGCTGTCGGTGGAAGACAACGAGCCGGCGCGCTTCTTCGATTGCCTGCTGGCCAGCATCGCCGAAGCCGACCCGGCCGCGGCGCACGAGGCCGAGCAGTTGACGGGCAGCGAAATCGACGAAGCTGCCATCGAACTGTGGGTCATCACCCTGGTGCAGGCCCTGGCGCGCCGGCAGCGCGAGCTGGTGCTGATGATCGACGACCTGCATGAGATTGCCGACGCGCGCATCCTGCAGGCTCTGCAATGGCTGCTGGACTACCTGCCGCCGCAGGTGCATCTGGTGTTCAGCTCGCGCAGCGCACTGGTGCTGTCGCTCGAGCACCAGCGCATGCAGGGCACGCTGTCCGAGTTCGACATGCGCGACCTGCGCTTCACGCCATCGGAGTCGGAGCGGTTTCTGCGCGAGCAGCTTGGTGGCGTCGACAGCGGCGTGGCTGGCGCACTGCATGCGCTGACCGACGGGTGGGTGGCCGGGCTGCAGCTGTTCGCCATCGACCTGCGCGCGCGGCCTGGCGGCGATTGTGCGCCGGTCCAGGTGCGCGATGCAGGCGCCTTTGCCGGCTATTTCGAGCGCGAAGTCCTGGCGCGGCTGGCGCCGGCTGATCTCGAGCTGCTGACCCGCGTGGCGGTCTGCCAGCGCATCTGCGCACCGCTGTGCGCCGCCATCCTGGGCGAGCCGGGGGCCGTCGTGCAGATCAAGGGGCGTCTGTGCCAGCTGGTGGCCGACAACCTGTTTATCAGCGCCATCGGCGGTCACGACTGCGAGACCTGGTACCGCCTCCATCCGCTGTTGCGTGAAACCCTGCTGACCCGGCTGGCAGCGCAGGGAGAAGCCGCGCAGGGCGCGCTGCATGGCACGGCGTGGCGCTGGTTCGAGGCCCGCGGTGAGATCGACGATGCGGTCTTCCATGCGGTCAGGGCCGGCGATGCGGAGGCTGCGGCCGGGATGGTGCAAGCCTGTGCCCGCCAGTTGCTGGAGCGCGGCGAACTGGTCCAGCTGGCAGGCCTGTTGCGCCAGTTGCCGGCCGAAGAGGTGCGCAGGCGCTTCGGCCTACACGTGGTGCTTGCCTACGTGCAGTTGTACAGCCGTGACTTCGATGCGCTGCGGCGCAGCCTGGATGAGATGGCTGCGCGGCAGCCCGGGCTGCAGCCGTGCGAGCGGTATACTCTGCTGCTGTTGCGTGCCGGCCTTGCGCATCAGCTGGACGACAACGACGAGGCGGCTGTCATGCTGCCGCAGCTATGGGAGCCGCCGCCGGATGCCGACGACTTTGCGTGGCATGCGCGCGCCAACGTGGTCTCGTGGCTGCTGACCCGGCGCGGCCAGTACGACCTGGCGCGCCAGGTGCTGGACGAAGCCGACCAGCGCACCGAAGCCCCGCGCAGCGGACAACTGGGCCGCTGCATCCATGCCATCAGCCTGGCGCGCCAGGGTCGCATCAGGCAGGCCTGCAAGATCGTGCGCGAGGTGATGGAAGAGGCCGAGCGCTTTGGCGCAGCCTATGCGGGCCTGGCCGGCATGGCGGCCGGCCTGCTTGCCGATGCCCTCTACGAACTCAACGAGACCGAGGCCGCCTGCGAGTTGCTTGAGCCGCGCATAGGCGTGCTTGAGCGCGTGTCGCTGCCTGAGGTGGTGCTGCGCGCCTCCACGGTGTTGGCCAGTGCGCATTGGGTCAACGGCCGCAGCGCGCAGGCCTTGGCCAGCCTGGACCGGCTGGATGCCTATGCCGACCGCTATGGGCTGGACCGCCTGCAGGCCGAGTCGCAGGTACTGCGCCTGCGTTGGCACCTGCAGCTGGGGGAAACTGAGCGTGCCAACGTGGCGCTGGAACGGGTGCAGGCGATTGCCGCGCGCGCCGCCGGTGGCGGACCGCAGAAGGCCGCTGTCACAGCCGCGGCGGCCGCACGCGCCCGCATCGAGATGGCGCTGCACACCAAGGATTACGCCGGCGCGTTGGCCTGTGCCCGGCGGCTGGCCTCCTGTGGACAGGCCGAGGAGCTACTGGGCGCGGCCGGCCTGCGCCTGCAACTGGCCATCGCCCGCCAGGGCCTGGGCGAGGTTCAGTCCGCACACCAGGATTTTGTCGAGGCCATGCGCCAGGGGCACAGGCTGGGGCTGACACGCACCTTGCTGGATGCCGCCGCCGGCATGCCGGAGGCGCTCGCGAACCTCGCGGACCAGGAGGTGGGAGATCCCGTGCTGCGCTTCTACATCCGGCGCCTGCTGACAGCGGCCAGCCGCGCTGCGCCGGCACCGCGGCCGGCGCGGCCGATGGCGGCAGCCGGTGCGATCGCTGCGCTCAGTGAGCGCGAGCGCGAGATCCTGCACCTGCTGGCCCAGGCGATGTCGAACAAAAAGATCGCCAAGGTGCTCAACGTTTCGGCCGAAACGGTGAAGTGGCATCTGAAGAACATCTACGCCAAGCTCGGCGTCTGCGGCCGCGGCGGGGCGGCGGCGCGCTTGCGCGACCTGGAAGCGCCGGTGGCGGGCGACGGGCCCGCCTGAGCGGCCCGGGGGATCCGGCACGCTCCGGTCCCGGCTTGTCATTCCGGCCAAGCAGCGCTGGCCCGCACCCCAGGCCCCTCCCTCAGCGCCTGCGCCGCGCAGCCAGCCGCTCGTCGTTCCCGCCTGCGCAGGGAATGACAGTGGTTCCTGATGTCTTGACCAAACGGCATGGCTCCATAAGCTCCGTTCCACAGCTGCCACCCGCGACGGGTAGTGCCCCCCGCCGCCGGGCACGCAATCATGGCTACATCGGCAGTTGCTTGCCAAGACCGAAGTTTGTTCAACCGATCATCAATGGAGTACCAACCATGAGCTTGCTGGAAGGAAAAGTCATCATCGTCACGGGAGCCGGCGCCGGCGTCGGCAAGGGCATCGCGCTGGAAGCAGCGCGCCAGGGCGCGCGCGTGGTCGTCAATGACCTGGGCGTGAACATGGACGGCTCGGGCGGCAGCGCCGGACCGGCACAGCAAGCTGTGGAGGAGATCCTGGCCGCCGGTGGCCAGGCTGTCGCCAACACCGACAGCGTGGCCGACTGGGGCGCCGCGCAGAAGATCGTGCAGCAGGCGCTGGATACCTACGGCCGCATCGACGGCGTGGTCAATAACGCTGGCAACCTGCGCGACGTCATCTTCCACAAGATGACCGAGGACGACTTCGACGCCGTCATCCGCGTGCACCTGAAGGGCAGCTGGAACATGGCCCGCGCGGCCGCGCCGCACTTCAAGGCGCAGGAAAGCGGCGCCTTCGTGCACATGACCTCCACCTCGGGCCTGATCGGCAACTTCGGCCAGGCCAACTATGCGGCGGCCAAGATGGGCATCGTGGGCCTGTCCAAGTCCATCGCGGTGGACATGCAGAAGTTCAACGTGCGCTCGAACTGCATCGCACCGTTCGCGTTCACGCGCATGGTGGGCAGCATCCCGACCAACACCCCCGAGGCTGCCGAGCGCATGAAGATCAACATGCGGCTGGAGGCGGGCAAGATCGCGCCGCTTACGCTTGCGCTGCTCAGCGACCAGGCCAGCCATGTCAACGCCCAGATCTTCGGCGTGCGCAACAACGAGATCTACCTGTTCTCGCAGCCGCGCCCGATCCGCACCGCGCACAACAGCGACGGCTGGACCGTTGAGTCGTGCGTCGAACGCGCCATCCCGATGCTGCAGGGCAGCTTCATCCCGATGCACCTTTCGCGCGACGTCTTCCCCTGGGACCCGGTCTGAGCCTTGCCGTGGCGGTGGGCGCCTGGCCGCCCGCCGCCGGTTTCCGAGGAGACTAGCCATGGATTTTCAACGTGACCTGGGGCTCGAAGCCTTCCGCGAGGAGGTGCGCGCGTTTCTGCGCGATAACCTGCCTGAGGATCTGGCCGGGCGCATTCGCATCGGCACGCGCTCGCCGCGTGCCGAACTGACGCGCTGGCAGCGCATCCTTGACGCCAAGGGGTGGGGCGCGCCGTACTGGGCGACTGAGCATGGCGGCACTGGCTGGAGCGTGATGCAGCGCCTGGTCTTTGACGAGGAGTGCACTGCCGTGGGCGCGCCCTCGCAGGACACCGGCGCGCAGAAGCTGCTCGGCCCGGTGCTCAATGCCTTCGGCACGCCAGAACAGAAGGCTGAGCACCTGCCCCATATCTTCAGCGGCGAGCGCCAGTGGTGCCAGGGCTTCTCGGAGCCCGGCTCCGGCTCCGACCTGGCCTCGCTGCGCACGCGCGCCGAGCGCGACGGCGACCACTACATCGTCAATGGCCAGAAGCTCTGGACCAGCTACGCGCATCGTGCCGACTGGATTTTCCTGCTGGTGCGCACCGACACGGAAGTGAAAAAGCAGGCCGGCATCAGTTTCCTGCTGCTGGACATGAAGACGCCCGGCATTACCGTGCGCCCGATCGTCACGATCGACGGCTGCCACCACCTGAACGAGACCTTCTTTGACAATGTCCGCGTTCCCGTCGGGAACCTGGTCGGCGCGGAGGGCGAGGGCTGGAAGCTCACCAAGTTCCTGCTCAACAACGAGCATGCCACGGCCGCTGACCTGCCCATGCTGCGGCGTTACCTGGCCCGGATCCGGGCCTTGGCCACGCGCGACTGCCCTGCAGGCAGCGTGCTGCTGGACCGGCACGAGTTCGCGTTGCAGCTGGCGCGCTTCGAGGCCGAGCTTGCCGCCATTGCCACACTGGTGCAACGCGTGGCGGCGATGGAGCAGGACCACAGCCCCGCGGCACACGCGATGGGTTCCATCCTGAAGATCCGCGGCACCGAGCTGCTGCAGAAGATGAGCAGCTTTCTGGTCGATGCGCTGGGCGACTACGGCGCCGTGGCCTACCCGATCCCGCAGGCCGGCGCCGTGGCGCCCGCGCTGCCGGAGCAGGATGAGGCACGTGGCATCGCCAACGAAATGTTCTTTCGCCGCGCCTCGACCATCTACGGCGGCACCAGCGAGGTGCAGCGCTCCATCATCGCCAAGTCGATGTTCCAACTCTGAAACTGATCATGAACTTCAACCTGACTGACGAACAGCGCCTGCTGCAGGACAGCGTTCGCCGCTTTGTCGAGAAAGACTACGACTTCGAAGCCCGCACGGCACGGCTGAAGTCAGGCGAGCCGTGCAACGCCCGGCACTGGGCGATGTTTGCCGAGAACGGCTGGCTGGCGGCGGCATTGCCGGAGGCGGCCGGTGGCCTGGACGGCACCATCATCGACACCATGCTGATTGCCGCGGAGCTGGGCCGTGGCCTGGTGGTCGAACCCTACCTGGGCTGTGCGGTGCTGGCTGCGCAGACGCTGGTGGCAGGTGCCACGCCGCAGCAGCTCGAGACCTTGCTGCCCGCGCTGGCGGATGGTTCGCGCCGCTTCGCGCTGGCCTACAGCGAGGCGCAGTCGCGCGGCCTGCCTGAGCCGGTCGCGACCCGCGCCGAGCCGGCGCCGGGCGGCTACCGTCTGCACGGCACCAAGACCCTGGTGCTCGGCGGCTGCGATGCCGACGCCTTCATTGTCTCTGCCGTCCTGCCGGGCAAGGCCGGGGAGGCCGCCCTGTGCAGCCTGTTCCTGGTCCCGGCGGACACGCAAGGGGTCAGGCGCACGCCGCTGCCGCTGCATGACGGCAGCTGGGCCGCCGAAGTGGCGTTCGACGGCGCCCTGGTGCCGGCCGACGCGCTGCTGGGCGAACCCGGCACGGCGCAGGCCGCGCTTGGCCACGGGCTCACGCATGCGATCACGGCACTGTGCGCCGAGCTGGTCGGCGGTATGGAAAAGACCATCGAGATCACCGCCGAATACCTCAAGGTGCGCAAGCAGTTCGGCGTTCCCATCGGCAGTTTCCAGGCGCTGCAGCACCGCATGGCCGACATGGCGGCCGAACTGGAAGTGGCCCGCTCCATGCTGTATGCGCTGCTGGGGTCGATCGAGAACGACAGCGCCCAGGCGCTGGCGCGCACCGTGTCGCAGGCCAAGACCCTAATCAGCCGTGCCGCGCGCTATGTCTGCGGGCAAGGCATCCAGCTGCACGGCGGCATTGGCATGACCGAGGAATACACCGTCGGCCACTACTTCAAGCGCGCCGTGGTGGCGGACGTGCTGTTTGGCAACGCAGACTTGCACGAGGCGGCCAATGCCCGGGCACTGCAGGCAACCCTGACCGGAAAGGAAGTGCAAGCATGAAGACCTACGAGAACATCAGTGACCTGCAGCCGCTGGTCGGCGAAGTCATCGGCACCAGCGACTGGCTGGCGCTGGAGCAGGACCGCGTCAACCTGTTCGCGGACGCCACCGGTGACCACCAGTGGATCCACGTTGACCCTGAGCGCGCCAGGAATGGCCCGTTCGGCGTGCCGATCGCGCACGGCTTCCTTACGCTCAGCCTGCTGCCGGCGTTTTCCCATACCGCCTACAAGATTCAGAACAGCAGCACGGGCGTGAATTACGGCCTGGACAAGGTGCGCTTTCCCGCGCCGGTGCCGGTGGGCAGCCTGCTGCGTGCGCATTTCAAGCTGCTGTCTTTCGAGGCGCTGGAGAAGGGCGGTGCCCAGATGAAGGTCGAGATGACCGTTGAGCGGCAGGGGGGCAGCAAGCCGGTGTGTATCGCGGAGTCGATTGTCAGGCGCTTCCCGTAGCGCTACCCGGCCGGCTGCCAGGGCCGGCGGCGAGAACTCCGCCACGCCCGCAGGCTTTATCGCCTGCGGGCGTGCTTGTTTGCAGCCTCAGAAATGGAACAGCGTCCTGGCGATGATCGAGCGCTGGATTTCGCTGGTGCCACCGTAGATGGTGGTAGCGCGACGGAAGAACATCTCCGTGGCCACGCCCTGCGCGGTTTCCTGCGGCGGCAGCGTCGCGCCGGTAGGCGCTTGCTGCGCGTGCGGGTCAGGGTACGACACCGCGCCATGGTCTCCGAGCGACTCAACCAGGAATTCACTCATCTTCTGCTGCAGCTCGGTGCCGCGGATCTTGAGCATGGAGCCCATCGCATGCGCCGCCGGACTGTGGTCCTGCTCCATCTCCGCCACGCGCTGGACCATCACGGTGATTGCCTTCAGTTCCGCCTCATAGCGCGCCAGCCGCAGCAGGAACTCGTGGCGCTCGGCCAGCGTTACGCCGCAGGCGCGGGCCGTGCCTGCCAGCGCCTGCAACTGGCGGTGGAAGCGCCGCAGCGTGGGCAGGTCGGCGGTGGTGGCATGCTCGTTGTTAAGCAGGAACTTGGTCAGTTTCCAGCCTTCGCCCTCGGTGCCGACCAGGTTCCCGACGGGAACGCGAACATTGTCAAAGAAGGTCTCGTTCAGGTGGTGGCAGCCGTCGATGCTGATGATCGGGCGCACGGTGATGCCCGGCGTTTTCATGTCCACCAGCAGGAAGCTGATGCCGGCCTGCTTCTTGGTCTCGTTGCCGGTGCGCACCAGCAGGAAGATCCAGTCGGCCTGGTGGGCGTAGCTGGTCCAGATCTTCTGGCCGTTGACGACGTAGTGGTCGCCATCGCGCTCGGCACGCGTGCGCAGCGAGGCCAGGTCGGAACCGGAGCCGGGCTCGGAGAAGCCCTGGCACCAGAGGCGGTCGCCGTTGAAGATCGGCGCCAGGTGCTCGGCCTTTTGCTCCGGCGTGGCGAAGTAGTTGATCACCGGTCCCACCAGCTTGTGCGCGAAGGCGTCCAGCGAGGGCGTTCCGGCCGCGGCGCATTCCTCGTCGAACACCAGCCGCTGCGCCACGCTCCAGCCGGTGCCTCCGTGCTCTTTGGTCCAGTAGGGCGCGCCCCAGCCGTTGGCGTTCAGGATGCGCTGCCAGCGCACCAGCTCGGCACGCGGCGAGCGCATGCCGTCCTTGCGGCGCGGCATGTCCGCGGGCAGGTTGCGGCCAAGGAACAGACGGACTTCCTGACGGAAGCTATCCAGGTTCGAGTCGGGTTGGAAGTTCATGGGAAGTCTCTCAGATTTCGGCCTGCGGGCCTTGTTGATGCCTACACCTTATGCGGGCGCTGCAGCGGCAACGCCCCCCACCATTGGGGGCGGGGTGCTGCAATTAGGTGCCGATTCATAGTGAACGCGACGGTGCCCCCTTGAGATGAGGGGGGCGGCAAGGAAGCCGCGGCGCCACACTTGGATCCGCCGGCTCGCCAGCCCGCCTTCCAGGCGGCCGCAGGCGCACTTGCGTACCTCCACTCGGCAAAGGAAACAAGATGATGCAGGCCCAGCAGCTTCCCTTGCGGCATAGCCACCTCAGCATCGCGGACGGCGTCGCCGAATTCACGCACCAGCGCCCGGCGTCACGCAATGCACTGTCGCCGGAGATGCGCCAGGACTACCACGACATGCTGGACCGCGTGGAAGCGGACCGCAGCATCCGCGCGCTGATCCTGACCGGCTCCGGCGGGAGCTTCTGCGCCGGCGGTGACCTGAAGGCCATCCAGGACATTTTCTCCGGCCCGGACCCCTCGGCGCGCAGGCCGGAAATGATGCGCCGCCGCTTGCAGGACATCCACAAGTGGCTGCGGCGCCTGCGCGACCTGGAGATCCCGGTCATCGCCGCAGTGGACGGTGCGGCGGCGGGCGCGGGGTTTTCGCTGGCGCTGGCTGCGGACTTCGTGCTGGCCTCGGAGCGCGCCTGGTTCTGCATGTCGTTCGCCAAGGTCGGCCTGCTGCCGGATATGGGCTCGCTGTATGCGTTGCCGCGCGTGGTGGGCATGACGCTGGCGAAGGAACTGATGTTTACCGGGCGCCGCCTGGAGGTGGCGGATGCCCGGCGTTGCGGCATCGTGCATGCGATTCACCCGACCGACACCTTGCCCGAGCAAGCCAGGCGCTTCGCGCGGCGCTTCGCGGCAGCACCCCAGGAGGCGCTGGCGCTGACAAAGCGCGCGCTGAACCGGAGCTTTGAAAGCCCCTATGACACGCTGCTGGACCTGGAATGCCAGGCGCAGGCGCTGGCGTCGGCAGTGCCGTACTACGCGGAGGCCGTCGACGGATTCCTCAACGGCAAACCGGCGCGCTTTGACTGGGACCGGCAAACAGAAGCATAACCGGGCGCAGGTCGCGTGCGGTGGGCGCTTCAGTACCCATGCGCTGCCGCGCCGGCTGCTCCGGGTCCATGCAGGTTGTCTCCACGCCCGTTACCAGTCGGTGGCACGGGCTTTCGCTCCGGCACTTGTGCCGGAGTTTTTTTTTGTGGCTCGCCGCAGCCTGCAGCCTGTGGCGCCGGCCGCATCGCGATGAGCCATTCCATATGGCGCGCCGATACAGGCCATGTATTGATCGACACACACAAAGTATTTTTCACACGTCATCGCCCCACGTAGCATCCATGCCAGTACGTTTGGAGAAGACAAGATGACAAGCAACGCCCACAGTCCGATGCCTGTGACGCAGGCCGGGAGCCCCGCATGAGCGGCCCCCTGCATGGCGTGCGCATCGTCGATATGACGACGGTCCTGATGGGGCCCTATGCCACGCAGATCCTGGGCGACCTCGGTGCCGACGTGATCAAGGTAGAGCCGCCCGATGGCGACACCGTGCGCGAAGTGGGTCCGCGCCGCCATGCCGGCATGTCCGGCATCTTCCTGCATGCGAACCGCAGCAAGCGCAGCATCGTGCTGGACCTGAAGGAGCCCGCGGGGCGTGAAGCGCTGCTGCGGATCGCGGCCAATGCCGACGTGCTGATCTACAACGTGCGCCCGCAGGCGATGGCGCGCCTGAACCTCAGCTATGAGGAGGTGGCGAAGGTCAATCCCCGCATCCTGTATGTGGGCCTGTACGGCTATGGGCAGGACGGCCCGTATGCGGCCAAGTCGGCCTATGACGACCTGATTCAGGGTGCGGTGGCGATTCCCACGCTGGCCAAGCTGGCGGGCAGCGATGTGCCGCGCTACGCGCCCAGCGCGATCGCCGACCGCATCGTCGGCCTGGCCGCGGTCAACGCCGTGACGGCGGGGCTGTACCACCGCGAGCGCACCGGCGAGGGCCAGTCGGTCGAGGTGCCGATGTTCGAGACCATGGCGCAGTTCATCCTCGGCGATCACATGGGCGGGCTGACTTTCGAGCCGCCCATCGGCCCCAGCGGCTACTCGCGCATCCTCAACGAGCACCGCCGCCCTTACATGACGAAGGACGGCTATCTGTGCGTGCTGCTCTACAACGACAAGCAGTGGCGCAAGTTCCTGGCGCTGATCGGCCAGCCGGACCTGATGGACAGCGATCCGCGCTTCAGCTCGATTGTCGAGCGCAACAAGCATATCCACGAGCTGTACAGGATGGTGGCCGAGATCATGCCCACACGCACCACCGCGGAATGGACTGCCATCCTGGAAGCGGCTGACATGCCGGTGATGCAGCTGCATACCGTGGACTCGCTGCTGGCCGACCCGCACCTCAATGCGGTGGGCTTCTTCGATGTGGTCGAGCACCCGAGCGAGGGCGCGATCCGCTCGATGGCGGTTCCGTCCAAGTGGTCGAAGTCACCGCCGCAGGTCACGCGGCAGGCGCCACGCCTGGGCGAGCACAGCGCACAGGTGCTCGGGCAAGCCGGCTACAGCCAGGAACAGATCGGCGAGCTGGCCAGAGTGGGCGCAACGCGCCTGGCCGATGAACCTGCCGCCTGAATCCAGAACCAGATACCGGGAGCCACTTTGAATTCGACCTTCGACACCATGCCGCTCGTCACCATCCCGCCGGAAGATGAGGCATTGCGCGGCACGATCCGCCAGTTCCTGCAATCCGCACTGAGCAAGGTGCCGGTGCCGGTGCGCGCGCGCACCTGGATGGGCTTTGACGCCGATTTCAGCCGCGCGCTGGGCCGCCAGGGCTGGATCGGCCTGGCGCTGCCGCCCGAATATGGCGGCGCGGGCCGCAGCGCCTTTGCCCGCTTTGTGCTGGTGGAGGAACTGATCGCCGCCGGCGCGCCGGTGTCGGCGCACTGGTTTGCCGACCGCCAGACCGCACCGCTGATCCTGCGCTATGGCAGCGAAGCACAGAAGCAGTTCTTCCTGCCGAAACTCATTCGCGGCGAGATCTTCATCTGCATCGGCATGAGCGAGCCGGATACCGGCTCGGACCTGTCATCGGTACGCACCCGCGCAGTACGCACCGAAACCGGCTGGCGCCTGAACGGCCGCAAGATCTGGACGACCAATGCCCACCGCGCGCAGTACATGTGCGCGCTGGTGCGGACCTCCGGCCAGCATGGCGACCGCCACAAGGGCCTGTCGCAGATCCTGATCGACCTCAGCCTGCCCGGCATCACCGCGCGCCCGATCCGCGACCTGGCCGGCGACAGCCACTTCTGCGAGGTGGTGTTCGAGGACGTGGACCTGCCGGCCGGCGCGCTGATCGGGGAAGAAGGCTCTGGCTGGAAGCAGGTCACCGCGGAGCTGGCCTTCGAGCGCAGCGGGCCGGAACGCATCCTGACCAGCCTGATGCTGGCCGAGACCTGGCTGGCCGAGGTCAGGGCCTGCGGGCTGCCGGTACCGGATTCGGTCAAGGCCATCGCCGGGCGCATCGCGGGCCGCATGGCGGTGCTGCGCGCCATGTCGCTGGCCGTGGCGGCGCGCCTGGACCGCGGCGAGAACCCGGAGATCGATGCTTCCTATGTCAAGGACCTGGGCACGGAGTTCGAGCAGGCCGTGCCCGGCTGGATCAGCGAGGCGATGGAGCAGATGCCCGGCTTTGCCCCATCCGACGACTTGCTGCGGGCGCAAGCCTATATCACGCAGCTGTCGCCCAGCTTCTCGCTGCGCGGCGGCACCCGCCAGATCCTGCGCGGCATCATCGCCCGCTCCCTCGGACTTCGCTGAGATGAAAGACACGATGACTGATTCCCTGATGGAGGCCTTCGAGCGCGCGCTGGCCGGCTTGTGCACCGATGAGCATGTACGGCGCAGCGAGTCCGGCCAGGATGCCGATGCGCAATGGAACGCCATCGATGCGCTGGGCTTCACCGACGCCCTGGTCCCGGTGGAGCAGGGTGGCGCCGGCCTGTCGCTGACCGATGCCTTCCCGCTGTTCCTGGCCGCCGGCCGAGCCGGCCTGAGCCATCCTTTTGCCGAGACTGTTTTCGCCCGGGCCATCCTGGCCAGCACCGGCCATGCGCACCAGGGCGAGTGCATCGCAGTCGCCCCCGCGGTGCCCGTGTCCGGCGATGCCATCGTGTGCCGCGACGTGCCGGGCGGCGCGCTGGCCCACCAGGTGCTGGTGGGGTGGCGCGGCGAATGGCTGCTGATGCCGCGCAGTCTCGCCCAGGCCACGCCTGGCACCTATCGGCCGCAAGCTTCCGCCACGCTGCGTTGGGCCTCGGCCAGCCAGGCCATCCTGCGCATGCCGGCCGGCAGCGCCGACGTGGCAGCCGTTTGCAACGCCGCCCATGCGGCTGGCATGGCCGGCGCCATGACACGTATCCAGGCCATGAGTGTCGGGTATGTCAACGACCGCCAGCAGTTTGGCCGCGCCATTTCGCAGTTCCAGGCCATGCAGCAGGAACTGAGCGTGCTGGCCGAGCAGGCCAGTTCGGCCACCTTCGGCGCGCGCCTGGGCTGTGCCGCGGATGGTGTCCTGCCCGCGCCGCTGCTGGCGGCCACCGCCAAGCTGCGTTGCTGCGAGGCAGCCAGCCGTGTTGCCGCGATTGCCCACGCCGTGCACGGCGCCATCGGTATCACCGAAGCGCTGGCACTGGGCCTGTTCACGCGCCGCCTGCACGAATGGCGAGCCTGCGCGGGAACGGAAACCGCCTGCGCCACGCTGCTGGGCGACGCGCTGTTCGTCCGGCACACCGGCGGCGGACAGGAAATCCTGGACTTCGCGCGGCAGCAGCTGTCGCCTGCCGCAGCCTGACACCAGAACCCTTGACACACACCATGCAGAAGACTGATTCCATCGTTGTCGTCGGCGCCAGGCGCACCCCGATCGGCGCCTTCAATGGCGCGCTGGCGCAGCATACGGCACCGGAACTGGCGGCCGTCGCCATCCGTGCCGCTGTCGCCCAGGCCGGGGTCGACCCGGCCAGCGTCGACGAAGCCATCATGGGCTGCTGCCTGTTCGCCGGCCTGGGCCAGGCGCCGGCGCGCCAGGCCGTGCTGGGCGCGGGCCTGCCGGTGTCTACGCCGGCCACCACGCTGAGCAAGATGTGCGGCTCGGGCATGAAGGCCGTGATGCTGGCGCACGACCTGCTGCTGGCCGGAACCTGCACGGTGGCCGTGGCCGGTGGCATGGAGTCGATGACCAACGCGCCCTACATCGTGCCGCGCGGCCGCCACGGCTACCGGCTGGGCCACGGCCAGTTCCTGGACCACATGTACCGCGACGGCCTGGAGGACGCCTATGAAGGCCACCTGATGGGCCACTACGCCGACCTGTCCGCGCAGGAACGCGGCGTCGGCCGCGAGGCCCAGGATGCTTATGCCCGCGAAAGCCTGCTGCGCGCGCAGCGGGCCGTGCAGGAGGGCGCGTTTGATGAAGAGATTGCGCCAGTCAGGCTCAAGCGCAAGCAGGAGGAAGCCCTGCTTGCGCGCGACGAAACACCGGGTCAGTGCGACGCCGCCAGGCTGCCGGCGCTCAAGGCCGTGTTCCGCGACGGTGGCACGGTCACGGCAGGCAATGCCTCTTCGATCTCGGACGGCGCCGCCGCGCTGGTGCTGATGCGCGAAAGCGATGCACTGCGCCAGGGGCTGACCCCGCTGGCGCGCGTCGCTGCCCATGCCACGCATGCGCAGGCCCCGCAGCAGTTCGTGGATGCGCCGGTCGCCGCGATCCGCCGCGTGCTGGCCAAGACCGGCTGGAGCGCGCAGGACGTGGACCTGTACGAGGTCAATGAGGCCTTTGCACTGGTGGCCATGGTCGCACTGCAGGAGCTGGGTATCTCGCACGGCCGCCTCAACGTCAATGGTGGCGCCTGCGCGCTCGGCCACCCGGTCGGCGCCACCGGCGCGCGGCTGCTGGTGACGCTGATCCACGCGCTCAGGCAGCGTGGCCTGCGTCGCGGCATGGCCAGCCTGTGCCTGGGCGGGGGCGAGGCCACCGCCGTGGCGGTCGAACTGTGCTGAGCGGGGAACGGCGATGAGTCATCTGCATGAACTGCGCGGCACGGTGGGCTGGCTGACCCTGGACCGGCCCGCCGCCATGAACAGCCTGAGCTGCGAACTGATGCGCGGACTCGATGCGCAACTGCGGCAGTGGCGCGACGACCCCGCGGTGCGCGTCGTGGTGCTGACCGGCAGCGGGCGCGCGTTCTGCGCCGGTGCCGACCTGAAGGAGGTGTCCGCGCCGGCGGCGGCCGGCGAAGCGGATTTCATTGACGTGGCGACCGGGTTCTTCGCCACGCTGCGGGCCTTTCCCAAGCCGGTGATCGCGGCGGTCAACGGCCTGGCCGTGGCGGGCGGCCTGGAGCTGGTGCTGGCCTGCGACCTGGTGGTGGCGGCCGAGTCGGCGCGCCTGGGCGACGCGCACGCCAATTTTGGCGTATTTCCGGGTGCGGGCGGCGCGGCGGTGCTGCCGCGCAAGCTGCCGGTCAACGTGGCTCGCTTCCTGCTGTTCACCGGCCGCACCTTCACGGCCGCGCAGATGGAGCGGCACGGCCTGGTCAACGAGGTGGTGCCCGACAGCGAACTGGCCGCCCACGCCCAGGCGCTGGCCGAGGAACTGGCCACCCGCAGCCCGCTGGTGCTCGCCCGCATGAAGCAGGTGGCGGCCGAGGCCGCCGACAAACCGGTTGCCGACGCGCTGCGCCACGAACTGCTGGCGTTCCGCACGCACCAGCGTTCCTACGACATGCAGGAGGGGCTGCGCGCCTTCGCGGAGAAACGCGCCCCCGGCTTCAAGGGGTACTGACCCCGCCCATCAACCGGAAGGACAACCATGGACCTGCTCTACTCCGAGCAACACAAGGCGTTCCGTCAGGAGATCCGCGACTTCATCGCCGCAAACCTGCCCGGCGACATGCGCCAGCGCCTGCGCGCCGGGGGCTTTGCCAGCAAGGCGGACACCGAACTCTGGCAGCGCCGGCTGAATGCGCGCGGCTGGGGTGCCCCGGCCTGGCCCAGGGCCTTTGGTGGCGCCGGCTGGGATGCCGCCGAACAGCAGATCTTTGCTGACGAATGCGCCTGCGCGCCGGCGCCGCCACCGCACATCTTCAATATCACCATGCTGGGGCCGGTGCTGATCCACTTCGGCAGCAACGCGCAGCACGAGACCTTCCTGCCGAAGCTGCTCAACGCCGATATCCAGGTCTGCCAGGGATTCTCGGAACCCGGTTCCGGCTCGGACCTGGCCTCGCTGAAAACCCGTGCCGAGCGCACGGCGGCCGGCTACGTGGTCAACGGCCAGAAGATATGGACCAGCCAGGCGCACTACTCGGACTGGATCTTCTGCCTGGTGCGCACGGACCCCGATGCCGCCAAGCCGCAGGCCGGCATCTCGTTTCTCCTGATCGACCTGAAGTCGCCGGGCATCACGGTGCGCCCGATCGTCAGCATCGACGGCCGCCATAGCCTGAACGAGGTGTTCTTCGACAACGTGCTGGTGCCGGTGGAGAACCTTGTCGGCCAGGAGAACCGTGGCTGGGATTACGCCAAGTTCCTGCTTGGGCATGAGCGCGCCTATGTTGCCGGCATCGGCCGCAGCAAGGAGCGCGTGGCGTATGCCAGGGCATTGCTGGGCCGGCTGGAGTCCGAAGGGTGGCCTGCCGATGCCATCGCGCCCTGGCGCGGGCGCATCGCCATGATCGAGGCTGACCTGCACGCGCTGGAGGTCACGCAGCTGCGCATGCATGGCGGGCATGCGGACATGAAGCTCTCGCCCATGCTCAAGGCGCGCGGCAGTGAAATCTTCCAGGCCATCACCGACGTGATCTGCCGCATGAACGGCACCGGCGCGCTGCGGGCGGATACCGGCACGCTCGCCAAGTCTTACCTGTATTCACGCGCTGTTTCGATCTTTGGCGGCAGCACTGAGGTACAGAAGAACATTCTTTCAGCCACGGTCCTGGATCTGCGATGAACCTGCAACTCAACGATGTGCAGCAGCAGCTGCTGGACAGCCTGTCGCGGCTGCTGGGCCGCGAGTACGGCTTTGACAAGCGCCAGCAGTATGCGGCCCACGACAGCGGCCACAGCGAGCAGGTGTGGCAGGCGCTGGCCGAACTTGGCGTGCTCGGCGCGGCAATTCCTGAAGAGCATGGCGGCTTCGGCGGCGATGCCGTCGACCAGATGCTGATCTCCGAGGCACTGGGCGGCTGCCTGGCGCTGGAGCCTTACCACGGCACCGCGGTCATGGCATCGGCAGCAATTGCCGCGGCGGAGTGGTCTGCGGCACGGAAGGCCAGGCTGCTGCCGCCCATCGCGCAGGGAGACCTGAAGCTGGCCTGGGCGCATGGCGAAGCCGTCCCCGGGCGCGTGTCGGTGCAGGCTGCCGCCGGCGTGGACGGCTGGTGCGTGTTCGGCACCAAGCCGTGCGTGCTGCATGGGGCAGGCAGCGACTATCTGCTCGTCACTGCGCAGGTTGCGCAGAGGGGGGTGCAGCTCTTCCTGGTCGACAGCAGCGGTGTCGGCGTGCAACGCGACGGCTATCGGCTGATCGACGGCACGCCGGCCGCCGATGTGCGGCTCGACGGCGCGCAGGCGGAGCTGCTGGAGGCCTCCGATGCCAGCGCCGTGCTCCGGCGCATCCTCGCCGCCGGCATCAGCGCCGCCTGCGCCGAGATGGTGGGCGCTATGCAAGCCGCCTGCAGCCTTGCGGTCGAATACCTCAAGACCCGCAAGCAGTTCGGCAAGCTGATCGGCGCCAACCAGGCCTTGCAGCACCGCGCGGTGGACATGCTGGCGTCGCTGGAGCAGAGCCGCAGCCTGTCGCTCTCGCTGGCCCTGGCGCTCGCCGGGCGCAATGACCTGGCCGGCGGCGCCGCGCAGGTGCATGCGGCCAAGGCCTATATCGGCCAGGCCGCGCGCCAGGTCACGCAGGAAGCCATCCAGATGCACGGCGCCATCGGCATGACCGAGGAATACGCCGTCGGGCACTACCTGCGCCGCGTGCTGGTGCTGGACCAACTGCACGGCGACACCCAATACCACCTGGGCTGCCTGGAAGGCCGCCCATGCCAATGAACCGGAAACAGAGCGAGGAATACACCATGACGGATCTGATGTCCCTGAAAGGGAAAGTCATCATCATCACCGGCGCCGCACAGGGCGTGGGCAAGGCCACGGCGGAGCTGGCGCTGAAGCTGGGCGCCAAGGTCGGCCTGGTCGACATGAAGGGCGAGGCGCTGCAGGAGATCACCGCGCGCCATCCGGACCATACCATTGCCTACACGGGCAGTGTTTCCGATGCCGACTTCGTGGCCTTGTCGATGGAGCATGCGCTGTCGCATTTCGGCAAGGTGGACGGCCTGGTCAACTGTGCCGGCATCGTGCGCGCCGCGATGATCGAGAACATGACGCTGCAGACCTGGAACGAGGTCGTCAATTGCCACCTGACCGGCTCCTTCCTGTGGCTGCAGGCAGTCGGCGCGCATCTGGTGGAACGCGCCAGGAAGGGCGAGAAGGTCAGTGGATCCATTGTCAATATCTCGTCCGAGGCCGGCCGCCGCGGCTCGATCGGCCAGATCAACTATGCGAGCGCCAAGGCCGGCTTGCTCGGCATGACCATGAGCGCCGCGCGCGAGTGGGGCAAGTATGGGGTACGCACCAACTCCGTCTGCCTGGGCGTGGTGGAAACGCCGATGACCGAGACCATCCGTGGCGAGCGCTTCCGCGACGGCATCCTGTCGATGATCCCGATGGGCCGCTGGGCGCAAGCCGAAGAAGTGGCGCCGCCGATCTGCTTCCTGCTGTCAGACGCGGCTTCGTACATCCTCGGCCAGCATATCGGCGTGAACGGCGGCTATCACCTGTCGAGCTGACGACCATAAGCGGGGCGCCATAGTGCAGTCCCCGGCGCCCGCAGTCTTTAGGCCGTACCCGGGCCTGGCTTCACATCGACAGCGTACTGCCTGCCTGAGGGCATGGCGAGCCCGCAAGCTGAAGACCTTCATATGCTTTCCCGCACCCTGTACACCCACGAAGACCTCTCGCGGACGCTGAACCCGCGCTCCATCGCGATCGTCGGCGCCACGCCCAACGAAAAGGCCTTCGCCGGCCGCTCGATGGCCAACCTGCGCCATTTCCGCGGGCGGATCGATCTGGTCAATCCGCGCTATGACGCCGTCGGCGACCAGGCCTGCTACCCTTCGCTGTCGGCGTTGCCCGAGGTGCCGGACTGCGTGCTGATCGCCACCGCGCGCGATACGGTCGAGCCCATCGTGCGCGAATGCGCGCAGATCGGCGTCGGCGGTGTGGTGCTGTTTGCTTCCGGCTACGCAGAGACCGGCAAGGCCGACAAGGCGGCCGACCAGTCACGCCTGGCCAGCATCGCGCGCGAAGGCGGGTTGCGGCTGCTCGGCCCCAACAGCATTGGCTACGCCAACTACCTCACCAACGCCCTGGTTTCCTTTACACCGCTGCCCCCGCGGACGTCGGCGCTGCCGCGCCATGCGATCGGGCTGGTGAGCCAGTCCGGCGCGCTGGCCTTCGCCCTGCAGCAGTCGGCCAACCACGGCACCGCTTTCAGTCATGTGCTGTCCTGCGGCAACGCCTGCGACATCGACGTGACTGACCAGATCGCCTTCCTGGCCGGTGACCCGGCGTGCGCCGCCGTGGCCTGCGTGTTCGAGGGGCTGTCGGACGCCAGCCGCATCATCCGCGCCGCGGAGCTCTGCGCAAATGCCGGCAAGCCGCTGGTCGTGTACAAGATGGCGCGCGGCGCGCTGGGTGCCGCCGCGGCCATGTCGCACACCGGGTCGATGGCCGGCTCGGACCGGGCATATGCCACCGCGCTCCGGGAGGCTGGCGTCATCCAGGTGGACACCATCGAGCAACTGGTGCCGACCACGGTGTTCTTCGCCAAGGCGCCGCCGCCGACGGTGACCGGTGTGGTCATTGTGTCCGGCTCGGGCGGCGCGGGCATCGTGGCGGCGGATGAAGCGGAGCGCCATGGCGTGCCGCTGCCGCACGGCGGTTGTCAAGATAGTTGACGCGTCACTTCATGCGGACTGCTTTAGTTCTTGCGGCTGCATCCGCTCCGGATTGAGCCAGACTTCGTTCTCCAGCTCCCAATTGCGCGTCGATCGAGACCAACGCTGCGGATTGCGCGCCTTGGCCTCTGCGTACACGCCCTTGCGCTGCGCGAGCACAGCAGCGGCTACACCGTTATGACGCTGCGCCGGCGTGACGAATTTCAGGCCGCTGTGCTTGTGCTCGTGGTTGTACCAACGCACGAACTTCTTCGTCCAGGCACGGGCCTCATCGACACTGCCAAAGGGCCTGCGTGGGTAGTCAGGCCGGTACTTGCAAGTGCGGAACAGCGACTCGGCGTACGGGTTGTCGTTGCTCACGCGCGGCCGGCTGAACGACGCCACCACCCCCAGGTTTTCCAGGGTGGCGAGCATCGTCGCGCCTTTCATCGGGCTGCCGTTATCCGAGTGCAGCACCAGCGGACGTCCCGCCAGGCTCTCGGCCAGACTGGCACGCCGCATCAGCAGCGCGGCCAGTTCCGCCGATTCCGCCTCATGCACTTCGTGACCGACAATCTTGCGGCTGAACACGTCCAGCATCATGTACCAGTAGTAATACCGTCCCTTGACCGCCGACGGCAGCCACGTGATGTCCCACGACCAGACCTGGTTCGGCGCCGTCGCACAATGACTGGTCACCACCCGAGCCGAGGGTTGGCGCGCACGACCCCGGTGGTGCTGCTGCGAAACGCTGCGCAGCACACGGTAAAAGCTCGACTCCGACGCGAGGTACACGCCGCGGTCCGCCAGACCCGGCACGATCTGGCTGGGCGGCAGGCTGGCAAACTCCTCACTGTTGGCAACCTCAAGAATCTGTTGCCGTTCGGTGTCGCTCAGTTTGTTGCCCGGCGCCGGCCGCACGGTCGTCGTGCGGCGATCGGCCGGCACTGCGTCGCCGTCAGCCACCCAGCGCTGGAACGTGCGCAGGCTCACGCCCAGCTCTTTGCAAGCCTTCTCCAACCGACAGCCGGACTGCGCCGCCTCGCGAATCAACGATACACATAACAGGCGATCCGGGACGTTGATCAATCGTCCTCTTTGTTTCCCCAAATCGCCTGGGCTTTTTTTCTCAGAATCAGCAGCGCAGCCGCTTCCGCCAGCGCTTTCTCCTTGCGCTGTAATTCCTTCTCGAGCTGCTGGATGCGTTTCCTGTCGTCTTTCGACTGATGCCGCTGCTCGCGCGCCTGCTCCGCAGCGTTCGCATTGGCTGTCAGACATGCGGCCCGCCAGGCGGCGATCTGTTCGGGATAAAGACCCTTTCGCCGGCAGTACTCGGCCAGCTCCGCGGCATTGAACGGGGCGGTTTCCAGCACCACCGCAAACTTGTCTTCCGAAGACCATCCTTCGGGATTCTTCCCATCGCCCGGCACGACCAGCCCCTTTCCTTTCGCCTGTCGGCGCCACGTGTACAACGTCTGCTCGGTAATCCCCGTTTCCCTGGCCAACGCTGAAACCAGCGCGTTTTCTGGCGGCATCATGCGACGAACCAGCGCTTCCTTTCTTTCTGCTGAGTAGGCTTTCATTTACCCCTGATTTTACCGCCCCCGGTCTTCGTCTCTAAGAATCAGGTGACGTGACATCTATCCTGACGCCGGGGGCGCAGCCTGACGACAAGACCCGCGCGGTGCTGGAATCGCACATTCCGGATTTCGGCGCGGCTCGCAACCCTTGCGACCTGACTGCGCAGGCGGCCAATAATTTCGAATCCTTCGTCCAGTGCGGTGATGCGGTTTTTGCGGATCCGGCTTACGGCGCGGCGGTGGTGCCGCTGGTGGTGACCGGCGAAGGCAACGGGCGGCGCTTCGAAGTGTTCGACGAACTGGCGCGCAAGCAAGGCAAGATGGCCTGCGGGCTGTGGATGTCGGAGTGGCTGGAAGGGCCCGACGCAAAAGAGGCCGAGGCGCTGCCGCGGCTGGCGCTGTTCCGCTCGGTGTCGCACTGCTTCGCCGCACTGTCGGCCTGGCATGCGCATGCCGAGTGGCTGCGCGGGCGGGAGCAGGCGGCCATGTCGCGTGCACGGCGGCTGACGCCGGAATCTGCCGCCGGTCGTTGCCGCGACCAGATCCTCGCGTCGCCCACCGATGTGCTCACGGAACGCCAGGCCAAGGAGGTGCTGGCCATGTACGGCGTGCCGGTCGTGCAGGAGCGCCTGGCCCGCAGCGAAGCAGAGGCCTGTGGCGCGGCGGCCGAGTGTGGCTACCCGGTCGTGCTCAAGGTGGAAAGCCCGCAGATTCCCCACAAGTCAGAGGCGGGCGTCATCCGCATCGGTGTGAAGAACGCCGATGAACTGGCCACGGCTTACCGGGAGATCCTGGCCAATGCGCGCCGGGTGACCACCGACGCGCACATCAACGGCGTGCTGGTGCAAAGCCAGGTGCCCGCGGGCGTGGAAATCCTGGTGGGCGCGCGCGTCGATGCGCACCTGGGGCCGCTGCTGGTGGTGGGGCTCGGCGGGGTGATGGTGGAACTGATGCAGGACACGGTGGCGACCATGGCGCCCTGCACGCAGGCGCAGGCGCGCCACCTGCTCGGACAGCTGCGCGGCAAGTCCCTGCTGACAGGCTTTCGCGGTGCGGCCGGCGTGGACATTGACCGTCTGGCCGGGGTCATCGCTTCGCTGTCGGAATTCGCTGCCGACCAGCGCGACGTGATGGCGGAGTTCGACGTCAACCCGCTGATCTGCTCGGCCGACCGCGTCGTGGCCGTGGATGCGCTGATCACCAGAAAGCCGGCGCCGGCCGGCTGAACGCGGCGCTGGTCAGGCCCCGGCCGACGCGGGCGCGGCGGGCGGCTCGGGCATGATTTCGCGGGCAATGGCGACGAAGTTTCGCGTGGTGGCGTTGACCGTTTCCGGCAGCGCCACCAGGGCAATGCCGAGATCCATCCGTGACGGCATGCCGGTGAGCGGAATCAGCCTGACGCCTTCACCGGCCTGCCTGGCAGCGGTGGCCGGCACCAGCGCCACGCCGAGGCCACTTTCCACCAGCGCCAGGATGGACGGCACCTGCACCGCTTCCTGGACCACCGGCGGCTGGATGCCGGCTTCGTGGAACGCCAGCATTGTCATCGCATGCATGGCCGGCACCAGCGTGCGTGAGTACACGATAAAGGGCGTCGCACCGAGTTCCGGCAGGTCCACGGAGTGGCGCGCGGACAGCGGCGAATCGGCGCTGACCGCCAGCACCATCGGGTCGGGCTGCAGCAGCAGCACATCGGCACTGGTGCGTTCCAGAATGGGATAGCGCACCAGGGCTACGTCCAGCGAGTGCTCCTCCAGCCGGCGCAGCAGCTCTACCGTGGTGGATTCCTCGATCACCAGGTCCACGCGCGGGTACTGCTGGCGGAAGATGCGGATCAGCCGCGGCATCAGCGAGTACACCGCAGAACCGACAAAGCCAACGCGCAGCTTGCCCTGCTCGCCGCGTTCGCCTTCACTGGCGGCCCGGCGGATCTCGTCGGCGAAGAACAGGGTGTTGCGCATCTGGCGCAGCACGGTCTCGCCCACCGGGGTCAGGCGCAGGCCCGAGGTCAGGCGCTCGAACAGGGTCACGCCGAGTTCTTCTTCCAGCTTGCGGATGGCGGTGGAGAGCGGGGGCTGCGCCATGTGCAGCCGTTCGGCCGCGCGGTGGAAATTGAGCGTTTCGCTCAGCACCAGGGCCTGCTTGATTTGGCGGAGATCCATGCGGAAGGAAGGCGTCGGTCGCGCGGCATCGTTGCCGCGCGACCGACTATGCGCGAAGCCGGCGCAATGCGCAACCGGCACTGACCCTGAAAGCGCTCAGCCCGGCGTCCTGGCGGCGATGGCACGCATGGTGCCGAAGGTCCTCATAAACGGCCGGATGGTGACCGCGATGCCATCACTCGACGGGAATCCCGGCGGTCTTGACGATATCGCGGGTGCGCTCGATTTCAGCCAGCTGGAACTGCCTGAGCTGCTGGGGCCCGCCGGAGAACACGCTGCCGCCGAGGTTTTCGATGAACTTCGCGCTTTCGCGTTGCTGCATGGCGTCGCGCACGGCGTCGGCGAGCGCCTTGACGATCTTCTCGGGCACTTTGGCCGGCGCGAACATGCCGGTCCAGGCAAATACCTCGAAGCCCGGCGCACCGCTTTCCGCAACCGTGGGCACCTGCGGCAGTTCCTTCAGCCGCTGCGTGTCGGTGACGGCCAGCGCGCGGATGCGGCCAGCGCGGATCAGCGGGAGCACCGAACTGATTTCGCCGATGGAGTAGTCCACGTTGCCGGCGGCCACGTCGGTGATCGCCGGCGCCGTGCCCTTGTAGGCGATCGGGTTGCCCTTGACGTGGAAGCGTTCATGGAAGAGCTCCATCGCCACCTGGTAGCCCGCGCTGCCACTGGCGTAGTTTAGCTTGCCTGGCGCCTTGCGGGCGGCATCCAGCAGGTTGTCGAGCGTTTTGTAGGGCGAGCTGGCCGGCACCACCACGACCATAGCAAAGCGGGCGATACGCTCCACTGGCACAAAATCCTTGACCGGGTCGTAGGGCAGCGTCCTGAACACCGCTACATTCGTCACCATCGACGAGTTGCTGCCGACGAACAGCGTGTACCCGTCAGGCGCGGCTTCCGCCACGGCGCGCGCGGCGATGAAGCTGTTGGCGCCAGGGCGGTTCTCCACCACGAACGGCTGCCTGAATTTCTCGCTCAGTTGCTGCGAGATAAAGCGCGCCGTGGTGTCCGCGCCGCTGCCCGGCGGCAACGAGACAATGACCTTGACCGGGCGGCTGGGATAGTCGGGCTGCGCGCTTGCCGGTAATGCGGCCAGCGTGAGCGATGCCACGATCAGGCAACGCTTCAGGTGATGGAATGCCATGTCGTCTCCTTGCTTTGTTTTTGAGCAGCCGCGCGAGGCGTTCAGGCGCGCTGCCCAAGGACGCTGTCCAGTGCGGCGTTGTGCTCGGGGGTGTTGTGGGCCAGGGCCTGGAAGCCCGCCGACATCTCCATGATGGTGTCCAGCCGCGCGTGGATGGACTCGCGCAGCAGGCGCTTGGTCATGCGCAGCGCATGGCCGGAGTTGCACGCAATGCGCTGCGCCAGTTCCATGGCGGTGGGCAGCAGCGCGTCGGCCGGCACCACCTTGGACACCAGCCCCCATTCCAGCGCCTGGCCGGCGCTGATGGTGTCGCCGGTAAAGGCCAGTTCGCAGGCGCGCGACATGCCGACTGCCTGGGGCAGCAGCCAGGCGCCACCATCGCCCGGGATCAGCCCAAGCTTGACGAAGGTGGCGGCAAACTTCGCCTGCTCGGAGGCGATGCGGATATCGCAGGTGCAGGCCAGGTCATTGCCCGCGCCCAGGGCAGGGCCGTTGACCGCGGCAATGGTTGGCACCTCGAGGTTGCACATGGCAAGGGGCACGCGCTGGATGCCGTCCCGGTAGCCGTAGCGGCTCATGACGGGCTGGCTGAGCCCGCTGCCGAGCTTGTCGCGCAGGGTCTTGAGGTTGCCGCCGGAAGAGAAGGTTGACCCCGCGCCGGTCAGGATGACGGCGCGCACGGACAGGTCGCGGTTGATGGTCTCGCACATCTGCACCATTGCCTCGATGGCGTCGTCGTCCGAAATCGCGTTGCGCGTTTCGGGCCGGTTCATGGTGACAATGGCGACGGCGCCGTCGCGCCGGATATCGAGGAAGCTGCTCATCTTGAGGTCGAATGGATTGGCTGGGAACGCGCGCAAGAGGGCGGGCGGTGGACTTCCATTCGATGCTACGGATGCGCGGGCGCCGGGGAAAATACTTTCGGTATGTCGCGCGATACTTCGCCTGTATCGCGATGCGCGCGCCCGGCCGGGACGGCGAGCGCTGCCCCGGCTGTCAGGCTTTTTCCATCAGCGCGTCACGCACCTCGAACAGTGCCGCCAGGTAGGCATCGTGGTTCTTCTTCATGCGGTCGGCAGGGCCCGCCAGGGAGATGCCGGCTGCCTGCCCGCCGAGCCAGCCCGTCACCGCCAGCCCATAGACGCCTTCGCTGCCTTCCTCCTCGGCTTCGTACCAGCCGCGCTCCTGGCTCCGGGCAATCTGCGCCATCAGCGTGTCGATGTCGACGATGGTGTGTTCGGTCACGCGGTGCAGCTTGCTGCTGGCCAATGTGGCGCGTGCCTCGTCCGGGGGCAGCAGGCCCAGCAGGCCCTTGCCCAGCGCGGAAGCGTGCAGCGATGCGCGGTAGCCGACCTCGATGATGTAGCGCAGCGGCAGGCGGCTGGCCTGGACCGCAACCACCTTGACGGCGTTGGTGTCGAGCACGCCGAAGAAGACACTCTCGTTGGTCTTTGCCCCGATCTGCTCCACGGCCTCCTGGGCGATGCTGCCAAGCGGGTCGTTCTGGGCAATCTGGCGGGCGATCTCGACCAGGCGCCCGGTTGGGTAGAAGCGCCGGGTGCGCGTGGTGCGCACCAGGTAGCCGAGCGAATGCAGGGTGTGCAGCAGGTCGGAGGTGCTGCTTTCAGGCAGCGACAGCAGGCGCGCCATATCGGAATTCGACAGCTCGCGTTTCTCGCGGGCAAAGACTTCGAACACCGCCATGGCGCGGCTGGCGGCAGGGATCAGGGTAGGCATCGGTGGGCAGGCATTTTCGGTGAACGGCAGTACTATACGAAATTTCGTAGAACACCGGAAGCCTGCCCTGCCTATCGCACCACACTCCCTTGCCTCAGGCGCCGGATATCGCTGTCGGTGTAACCCGCTGCCAGCAGGACCTCGTCGGTATGCTCGCCCAGCAGCGGCGCCCGCCGGTACACCGCGCCTGGTGTTTCGCTGAGCTTGACCGGCACGCCGGCGATCCTGACCGGCGTGGCCGACCCGGGCTGCTCCACTGCCACCAGCATCTCGCGCACGGCGTAGTGCTTGTCGGCAAAGATCTCAGCCGAGGTATAGACCGGGCCGAAAGGCACCTTGCCGCCCAGCACCACGGCGATTTCCTCCTTGGTGCGCACGGACGTGAACGCTTCGATCGCATCGATCACCTGCTGCTGGTGCTGCACGCGTGCGGCATTGGTGGCGAACGATGCGTCGGTGGCCATCTCGGGGCGCCCGATCGCGATGGCGAGCTTGGCCCAGAAGGCGTCGGTGGCGCAGGCGATGGAGACATGGCCGTCGCGTGCGCGGAACAGCCCGAACGGGCACAGCAACGGGTGCCGGTTGCCCTCTGGTGCCGGCACATCGCCGGTGTAGGAGGTCTGGTAGACAATGCGCTCGCACATGGCCAGCACCGCGTCGGTCATCGCCACATCGACAAACTGACCCTGGCCGGTCTCCTTCGCGCGGTGTACCGCCGCGAGGATGCCGATGCACAGCATCAGTGCCGGCACCGTGTCGCCGACGCCCGGGCCGATCTTGGTGGGGGTGTCGCGGTCCGGGCCGGTGATGCCCATCATGCCGCCCATGGCCTGGGACACCACGTCGTAGGCCGGCCATTGCGCATAGGGGCTCTCGCCGCTGCGCGGGTCGCCGAAGCCGCGCACGGTGCCATAGACCAGGCGCGGGTTGGTCTGGCGCAGCGTTTCGAATGACAGCCCGAGCCGCTCCATCACGCCGGCGCGGAAGTTCTCGACGACGATGTCGGCATTGTCGATCAGGCTGCGGACGATGCTGCGGCCTTCCTCGGTCTTCAGGTCGACGGCGATGGAGCGCTTGTTGCGGTTGACGCTCTGGAAATAGCCGCCGAAGTCGCGCAGCTTGTCATCGGCACAGAAGGGGCCAGTGACGCGCGTGCCGTCGCCGGTCATGGCTTCCACCTTGATAACGTCGGCCCCGTGATCGGCCAGGATCTGGGTGCAGAACGGGCCCGCCAGCATCTGCGTGAGATCGATCACGCGCAGGCCGGCAAGGGCGCCCGTTGGTTTGGCTTGGGTTTGCACAGGCACTCCTGGTCAGGCGGCAATCTTGCCCAGCATCGCATCAGAGATGATGCGCATCTGGATTTCCGAGGTGCCTTCGAAGATCTTGGTCAGGCGCGCATCGCGCCAGTAGCGTTCGGCGGCAAAGTGCGTGGTATAGCCCGCACCGCCGTGGATCTGCAGGCCTTCGCTGGTGACGCGCTCGGACATCTCGCTGGCAAAGAGCTTGACCATCGAGGCCTCGGTATCGGCGCGCGTGCCGTCGTCGATCTTCTCGCACACGGTGTACAGCAGGGCGCGGGCCGCTTCGATCTGGGTGGCCATATCGGCCAGCTTGAAACGGATCGCCTGGAAGTTGCCAATCGGCGAGCCGAACTGCGCACGGTCTTTCGCGTACTGGATCGAATCCTCCAGGCTGCCCTGCGCCAGGCCGATGGAACGCGCGGCGGTATGGGCGCGCGCGGTTTCGAGCCCGGCCGTGGTCAGGTAGAAGGCCTTGCCTTCCTCACCCACCACTTTCGAGGCCGGCACGCGGCAGCCGTCGAAGGCCAGCTCCCAGGTGGTCCAGCCGTGATAGCCGATCTTGGGGATGATGCTGCCCTTGACGCCCTCGGGCAGTTCGCCGCGCGGCTTTTCCACCATGAAGGCGGTCAGGCCCTTGTGGCGCGCCTTGGGGTCGATGACCGGGTCGGTGCGGCAGATCACCACGATGAAATCGGCTTCGTCGGCGAAGGTGCACCAGTACTTATTGCCGGTGATGAGCCAGTCGTCACCATCGCGCACCGCGCGGCACGAGATATTGGCAACGTCGGACCCGGCATTGGGTTCCGACAGCGAGAACGCGCCGAGGAACTCGCCCCGGGCCATGCGTGGCAGGTACTCGGCCTTCTTCTCGGGCGGCAGGCCCTTGAGCGCGCCAATCAGGCCGTTGCCGCGCGCGATCAGGCTGCCCACGCTCATCCAGCCGCGCGACAGTTGCTCGGCGACCAGGCAGTACTCATAGGCGCCCAGGCCCAGGCCGCCGTATTCCTCGGGAATCAGGATGCCGAAGTAGCCCAGCTCGGCCATTTCGTCGATCAGCTCGCGCGGGATCTGGCCCTTTTCCGGGTCCAGCTTGTTGGCGATCGGCAGCACGCGCTCCATCGTGAATTGACGGGCGGCCTCCTGGATCATGCGGCGCTCTTCGGTCAGTTTCTGCATCCTGTACTCCTCGGTGTTCTGTGTATGCTGGCTGCGCGCCCGCTGGCGCGCAGCCTTGCCGCAGTCCTGTCACGGCAGGGTTGTGGCCTCAGGGCAGGACGTTGCGCGGGTCGTCCTTCAGCACGAGCTGCCATGCCTCGCGCGCCATCGGCGCGCTCTTCTCTTCCATGACATGAGCCAGCAGGCCGGCCGAGCGGCCGACCAGGGAGAGGCCACGCGCGATGAGGGGGTCAAGGCCCATGGCCGCCACTGCGGCGGCAATGGCGCCCACGGCGTTGAGCGGCAGGTTCTTGCCCTGCTCCTTGGTCAGCACGTCACCAATCGCGTCCATCAGCCGCCAATGCACGTTGTAGTAGCCGTTGGCACGCGACAGTTCGCGCAGGGTCGGCACGCGCGGGTCGCCGTTGACGTGGATCGGGTGCCCCACGCCATAGATGGCCCGGCGCTGCTCCTTGTAGCTGCGGATGGTGGCGCGCGCGGCTTCGCGCACCGCCTCGTCGCTGGCGTCGGGCACCAGTTCGCGGGCGCCTTCGATCAGCATCTCCGCGGCGTTCTGCATGGTGCCGAGGAAGACGCTGCCTGCGCCAAGCAGGCCGGCAGCCACGGCACCCTGCAGCGCTTCCGGCGCGCCGATGTAGGTCAGGCGGGCAGCCAGCGAGCTGGGCGTGATGCCGTGGTCGGCGGTGGTGACCAGCAGCGCGTTGACCATGGTCTTTTCCTGCGGGCTGGGCAGGCGCGACAGCGTGGTGAAGAAGATCATGTCGACAAAGTCGAACTTGCCGATGATCTCGGTGGCGAGGTTTAGGCCACGCACCATGATCGTGTCAGTGGTGGTGTAGCCAATTTCAGTCTTTACCATGTGGCAGGCTCCTTGCCTTGATAGGAGAGGACGGCGTCCAGCGCGGTCACTCCCTGGCCTTGCGGACGCACCGCAAGGGGATTGATTTCCAGTTCATCGATGTTGCCGGCGTGCTGTCTGACAAAATCGGACAGCCTGACCAGCACGTCGACCAGCGCGTCGATATCGAAGGGCGGCTGGCCCCGGTATCCCTTCAGCAGCTCGTGGCAACGCGTCTCGCTGATCATCTGGCGCGCAGATGCCGGCGTGAGCGGCAGCAGGCGGCGGCTGACATCCTTGAACAGCTCGATGCTGACGCCGCCGAGGCCAAAGGTGCAGACATGGCCGAACACCGGGTCGCGATGGATGCCCACTACGGCTTCGATGAAGGGCGAAGGCAGCATCGATTCCACCAGCACGCCTTCGATCTCCGACCCCGCACAGGCCTTGCTGCAGTTGGCGTGGATTTCCTCATAGGCAGCCATCGCCGCGCCATCGGAAGCGATGCCAAGGCGCACACCACCGATGTCCGTCTTGTGGGTGATGGCGGCGCTGACGATCTTCATCACGGCCTTGCCATTGGCCACGTTGCGGAAGGCCATGGCCGCGTCGGCGGGCGAGCGCGCCACCACGCCCTGAGGCGTAGGAATGCCGGCGCGTTCCAGCAAGACCTTGGTCCTGGCCTCGGAGAGATTGGCAGTCGCGCTGCCGTCGGCCGTGCTGTTCAACGGTTGCCATTCGGCGTCGAATGTCGCCTTCCAGCGGCCGTATTCGATGAAGCGCTTGACGGCCAGCACGGCGTTGCCGACCGCGCGCATCGGCATCAGGCCACCGTCGATCATCTTGCGCTGGCCTTCGCCCGTGCGGTCACTCATCCACACCGGGACGATCGGGGTCGAAACCTCCTCGGACTGCACGCGCACCATGCTGTCGGCGAGCATGGCGGTGGTCTTGCCATACTCGACCGGGATCGGGACCAGCACCAGGTCGGTATTGGGGTCGCTCGCCGTGGCCTTGAGCGTGGCGTAGCTGACCTCGGTGTTCACCAGTACCTCGGCAGTCACGTCCACGGGATTGCTGAAGGCCGCAAAATCGGGCAGGGCCTGCCTGAGCGCCTCGATGGTCGCCGGGGCAAACTCGGCCAGCTTCAGGCCGGCCAGTCCGACCATGTCGGAGGCCAGCGCAGCCGTGCCGCCCGAGAAGCTGTAGACGGCCAGCTGTTCCTTGCCCGTGGGCTTGCGCCGCGCCAGCAGGGACGCCACGTCGATCAGCTCGTCGATATCGTCGACTTCAATGATGCCCAGTTGGCGGAACACCGCGCTGTTGATCTCGGCCGAGCCGGCAATCGCGGCGGTATGCGACTGGGCCGCCTTCGCGCCATATTCCGACTTGCCCACCTTGATGGCCACGATGGGCTTGCCGCGCCGCGCCGCATGCAGCGCCGCCGCCATGAAGCGCGGGCCGTTGCGCACGCCTTCCAGCGTCGTGACGATGACCTCGATGTCGGGGGCGTCGGCCATGTAGTGGATGTAGTCGCTGACCTCCAGATCCACCTCGTTGCCGCCGGAGCACCACAGGCCCACACCCACGCCGCGGTCCATTGCCTGGATGAATGAGCGTCCCAGGCCGCCGCCCTGCGTGGCCACGCCGATGGGGCCGGGGCGGCGGTCGATGCGCCACGCCGGCGAGAAAGTCAGGCCCAGGCGCGCGTTCATATTGTTCAGGCCCGGGCAGTTCGGCCCGTAGATGCGCATGCCGGTGCGGGCCACGATCTCGCGCATCTCGGCTTCCACGGCGCGCCCGTCTTCGCCGGTCTCGCCGAAGCCAGAGGTGAAGACAATGGCGAACTTGATGCCGAGGTTGCCGCAGTCGCTCAGCGTCTGGATCACCATGTCCGCGCGCACGGCCAGGATCGCCAGGTCAGGCGCCTGCTTCAGGTCATTGACCGAGGCGACGCACGGGCGGCCGTGGATTTCGGCGCGACCGGGATTGACCAGATAGAGGTCGCCCTTGAATTCCGAGAAAGTGGTCAGGTTTTCCAGCGTGCGGCCGCCGATGCTGTCCGGCTTTTCCGACGCGCCCACCAGCACGATGGAGCGCGGGTTCACCAGCCGCGACAGGTCGCTGAACCAGGTGTCTTGGCTGCTCATTGCGCATCTCCGGGCGTGCGGCGCTTGAACAGGCAGGTGGCAGCCATCTCGGCCACCACTTCGCCGCGCTGGTTGATGCCCTTGCGCAGGAATGCGATGATGCCGCGGTCCGGGCGACTGGTGGTTTTCTGCTCCACCACCTCGATCTCAACGCGGATGGTGTCGCCGATGAAGGTGGGCTTGGGGAACTTCAGCCGGTTCTCAAGCACGCTGAACAGCGAGCCTTCGAAGAACTGGTTGGGAATCGAGCGCGAGGTCAGGCCGGCCATGAACGACGCGACCAGCATGCCATGCGCAATGCGCTGGCCGAAGATGGTGCCCTTGGCGTACTCGGCATCGACGTGGACCTTGTTGAAGTCGCCGGTCAACGCGGCAAAGGCGGCCACGTCGGCTTCCGTGATGGTGCGCGACGAGGTGGTGTACGTCATGCCAGGCGTCAGGTCTTCCCAGTAGAGCGTGGTGTTGGCGATCTGTTCGAGGATGGCGGGTTGGGTCATGGTGTGTTTCTGCGGTATTCGTTATTTCAGCGTCTCTTGCTTGCTCCCCTCATCCGCGAGCGGGAGAGGGGAGCCCACGAGAGCGGTTTGCGGTGCATCCCGGGCTCAGGTCAAGGCACTGATGCCGAGGATTTCGCGCCCAATGATCAGGGTCTGGATCTCGGTGGTTCCCTCCGGAATCATCCCGCCGCGCGTGTCGCGGAAGATGCGCTCGATCGGGTAGCCGGTGGCGTAGCCCATGCCGCCGTGTACCTGCAGCGCCAGGTTGGCGACTTCAAAGGCGGCTTCGGTGGCGTAAAGCTTGGCGATCGAGCATTCCGTGCGCGAGGTGCCGTTCTGCATCGAGCGCGCCGCGCGGTAGCCGAGCGCGCGCGCGGCCTGGGTGCGCATGGTCATGTCCACGATATGCTTCTGCACCAGCTGGAACGAGCCGATCGGGCGGCCGAACTGCTTGCGCTGCAGCGCATAGTCCGCCGACAGGTCCAGCGCGCACTGCGCCGCGCCCACCGCGCCCATTGCCACATTCAGGCGGCCGAAGTTCAGGCCGATCAGGATCTGGCGCAGGCCCTGGCCTTCCTGGCCCAGCAGGTTGGCTGCGGGCACCTCGGCGTTTTCGAACGTGAACGCCGCGGTGCCGGTGCTGCGGGTGAACATGGTCTCCACCGGCGTGGCGCTGTACGGCGTCACGTCGCGCTCCACCAGGAACAGCGACAGCTCGCCGTTGCTGGTTTCACTGAAGGTGCGCGCCACCACGATGCCGAAGTCGGCGAACATGCCGTTGGTGATCCACAGCTTGCTGCCGTTGAGCACGTAGCGGTCGCCGCGCTTGTCGGCGCGGGTCTTAATCTCGGCCACGTTGGAGCCAACGTCCGGCTCCGAGATCGACACGAAGGCCTTGCGCTCGTTGCGCAGCAGCGGGCGCATGAAGCGCGCCCTCTGCTCTTCGGTGCCGTAGGTGTTGACGATGCCCGAGACGATGTTCAGCCCGTTGAGCAGGATGCGCAGCGACAGCCAGCAGTAGCCGGCTTCTTCCATCATCACGGCCCAGGTCAGGTAGTCAAGGCCCAGGCCGCCGTCGGCCTCGGGCAGGTAGCCGCCGAAGTAGCCGAAGTCGGCCAGCCCGGTCAGCACTTCGTGCGGGAAGTGTTTGTCCGCTTCCGCTTTGTCGATGCGCGGGGCGACATGTTCCTTCAGGTAGCGGCGGATGTTGTCGCGCAGCAGCAGCTGGCTGGCATCCAGGCCGTCGACGTCCACGTTGGGGTCAACCATAGCGGCCTCCGGTGACGAACAGGGTGGTGCCAGTGATGTAGCGGGCGTGTTCCGACGCCATGAAGGCCACGGCTCCGGCGATGTCGCTGGTCTGGCCGGGGAAGGTCACGGCGTTCTTTGCCATGACGTTCTCGAGGATGGTGTCGTAGTTGGGCAGGCTCTTGATGTACTCGGTCTCGATATAGCCCGGCGCGATGGCGTTGACGGTCACACCCTTGCGCGCCTGCTCCAGCGACAGTGCGCGGGTGAAACCGATGATGCCGGCCTTGGCGGCGGAGTAGTTGGCCTGGCCCGGGTTGCCGAACAGCGCGCGCGAGCTGATATTGATGATGCGGCCCCAGCCTTTCTCATGCATGTGCGGCAGGGCTGCGCGCACGCAGTGGAAGCTGCCCTTCAGCGTCACGTTCAGCACCAGGTCCCAGTCTGCCTCGTCCATCTTCAGGATGGTGCGGTCCTTGACCAGGCCGGCATTGTTCACCAGCACATCCACGCTGCCGAAGGCGTCCTTGCCGGCGCCCACCATGTTGCGCACCTGCTCTTCATTGCGCACGTCGCACTGCACGGCGATGGCCTTGCCACCGGCGCTCTCGATGCCGCGCGCGGTTTCAGTGGCGGCGTCGAGGTCCAGGTCGGTAATGACCACGGCCATGCCTTCCTGCGCCAGCATGCGGGCGGTCTCGGCGCCGATGCCGCGCGCCGATCCGGTGACGATTGCCACGCGGCCTTTCAATCCAAGATCCATATCTCCTCCTGTTGCGTTGCTTTGAGCGGGTTCAGTGATCAGCCAGCAGGGCGTTGCGCACTTCGCGCAAGGCTGCCAGATAGGGTTCGCGATGTTTTTCGATGCGGTCGGTGGGGCCCGCCAGCGAGATGGCCACCGGACGGTCGCCAAGGCGCGCGGAGACGGCGAGTGCGGTCACGCCCGCCGTGCCCTCGTCGTGCGCTTCGTACCACCCCTGTTCGCGCCCGCGCGCAAGCTGCGCCATCAGTTGCTCGACGTCCACCACGGTGTTGGGCGTGACTGCCGGCCGCTTGATGACGTCGAGGCGCGCGCGTGCCTCTTCCTCGGTCAGTAGGCCCAGCATGGCCTTGCCCAGGGCCGAGGCGTGCAGGGCCACGCGCTCGCCCACATCCAGGATGTAGCGCAATGGCAAGCGGCTCTGCGCCGCCGCGGCCACCCGGACGGCGAACGGTTCCAGCAAACCAAAGAAGGCGCTTTCGTTCGTCGCTTGAGCGAGGTGCCCCACGGCGTCCTGTGCAAGCCGGGTCAACGGGTCATTCTCGGCAATCTTGCGAGCGGTCTCCAGCAACCGCCCGGTAGGGTAGAAGCGCCGCGTGCGCGAGGTGCGCATCAGGTACCCGAGCGAATGCAGCGTGTGCAGCAAGTCCGAACAACTGCTGTCTGCCACGGACAACAGCTTCGCCATGTCCGAATTGGACAGGTCCCGCTTTTCGCGGGCGAACACCTCGAATACGGCCATGGCACGGCTGGCTGCTGGAATCTGGGTAGGCAAATCCAATCTCCGATTGACCGGATGCTATTACGATATGTGGTACTAATGTATGAGGTATCGTAGTGCGTAGCAAGGATTTTTTCGAGGGGGCGTACAAGCCTACGAAATAGCGAATTATTGTGGGTTTCAGGCTGGCATATGTACGTACAAACATAGGATGAGACTAAGAAGGCCCATGGCACGGCGCATTTGTCTCATTTTGTCTGAAACAGCGGGGTTATTTGGGGTGGGAACGTTGACCGGATGCGTCGTCACATGGACTATGTACGTACCTAAGCGGCTAGACCACGACAATGTGCCGTGTGAGAACACAGGCTAAACAGCAGGAAGGGCAGGAGATGACCAAGAATCGCAGCGGCAACTACTTCGAGGACTTTCGCCTCGGCATGAAGATCCGGCATGCCACTCCGCGTACGCTGACGGAGGGCGACCGCAGCCTGTATATCGGCCTGACCGGCAGCCGCACCGCGCTGTGCACGGCCGAGACCAACGCCCGTCAACTGGGCTTCGAGCACCGCCCGCTGGAAGACCTGCTGGTGTTCAATACGGCTTTCGGCAAGACGGTGCCGGATATCTCGCTCAATGCCGTGGCCAACCTGGGCTACGCGGAAGTACGCTTCGTGTCCCATGTGTATCCGGGCGACACGCTGGCCGTGGAATCGGAGGTCATCGGCCTCAAGGAGAACTCCAACCGAAAGAGCGGGGTGGTGTACGTTCGCTCCACCGCCCGTAACCAGCACGGAGGCGAGGTACTGAGCTGGGTGCGCTGGGTGATGGTGCACAAGCGCGACCACGGCGCCACCTGTGGCGAGGCGGTGGTCCCCGCCACGCAGGCGGTAGTGCCGGTTGAGCGCCTGCGCCGCCGCGACTACACCGCGCGCGTGCGGGAAATCACCGCAATGACGGGCATTGACGACCTGTGGGAGGACTACGCCGCGGGCGAGCGTATCGATCACGTGGGCGCGATGACCATCAACGACAGCGACCACAGCATCGCCACGCGCCTGTACCAGAACACTGCCCGCGCGCACTTCGACGGCCATGCCATGGCAGCCGGCGGCGGCCAGCGGCTGGTCTACGGCGGCCACGTGATCTCGGTATGCCGCGCGCTGGCCTACGACGGGCTGGAAAACGCCTTGTCGGTCCTGGCCATCAACGGCGGCAGCCATGTGAACCCTAGCTATGCCGGCGACACCATTGCCTGCGCGACCATGGTGCTCGACCAGGTCGACCTGGACCAGGAGCACTTGGGCGGGCTGCGGCTGCGCACGATCGGCGTGAAGAACGCCGGCGCCGCGTCCATCGTCTTCCCGGCGCAGGGCGAGGCCAGGGCAGCGCACCCGTCCAGCGTGGTGCTCGACCTCGACTACACCATCGCCATGCCGAAGCGGCAACAGTAGGCCGCATCCTTCCTTCCGAACCCTAGAGAGACAACATGACAACTGCGACACATCCGAGGGATGCCCTCTTTGCCGGCGAACGGGCTTTCCCCGTGCTGGCTGCCTGCGAACACTTTGCCGGCAGCGAAAAGCTGATCGGCAAGGCCTTGGACCTGCAGGTCGAATTCGGCCCGGTCTTTGACGTGACCTGCGACTGCGAGGATGGCGCCGCGGCCGGCCAGGAACGCGAGCATGCCGCCATGGTGGCGCGCATGATTGCTTCTGAGCGCAACCAGCATGGCCGCGCCGGGGCGCGCATCCATGACCCGTCGCACCCGGCCTGGCGCCAGGACGTGGACATCATCGTGGGCCAGGGCGGCAGCCGGCTGGCCTATATCACCGTGCCCAAGGCCACCAGCCATGAGCAGGTGGCCGAGGTGATCGAATACATCGGGCAGGCCGCGCAGAAGGCGGGCCTGGCACGTCCGGTGCCCGTGCATGTGCTGATCGAAACCCATGGCGCGCTGCGCGATGTCTTCCGGATCGCCGCGCTGCCGAATATCGAAGTGCTCGACTTCGGCCTGATGGACTTCGTCAGCGGCCACCACGGGGCGATTCCCGCCGCCGCCATGCGCAGCCCCGGCCAGTTCGAGCACGCGCTGCTTGCGCGCGCCAAGGCTGACATGGTGGCCGCAGCGCTGGCCAATGGCATCGTCCCGGCGCACAACGTCTGCCTGAACCTCAAGGACGCCGACGTGATTGCGGGCGATGCCAGCCGTGCGCGCAACGAGTTCGGCTTCCTGCGCATGTGGAGCATCTACCCGGCGCAGATCCTGCCGATCGTCAACGCCATGCGTCCGGACTTCACTGAAGTGGATGACGCCGCCGGCATCCTCATCGCCGCGCAGGACGCCGAATGGGGGCCGATCCAGTACAAGGGCGAACTCCACGACCGGGCGACCTACCGCTACTTCTGGGAAGTGCTCGAAAAGGCCAAAGTCACCGGCATGACGTTGCCGGCCGAGGCTGACAAACGCTTCTTTGCCGGTTGAGCCATGCAGCTAGTGCCCGCGCCAGGGGGTCATTCATTACGCGGGCATCCCGATCCCCACATCAACCGCCATGGCCGCCATACAGAAGGACAGCAGGACCGGTTCGCCCGCCGCGCCGACGCGCTACGCCGAACTGGCGAGCACGCTGGTCAGGGAAATCGTGGAAGGCCACCGGGTGGTCGGCAGCCTGCTGCCGACCGAGCATGAACTCGCCGGGCTGCATGGCGTCAGCCGCCATACGGTGCGCGCATCGCTCAGGATGCTGCAGGACCTCGGCTACATCTCACGCAGGAAGGCGGTCGGCACGATTGTCGAAAGCACCAACCCAAACGCGGCCTACACGCAGTCCTTCGGCACTGCCGAAGACCTCGTGCGCGTGGCGGCCACCGAAGTGCGCGCCATCGAGGACGTGCGCAACGTCACGCTGGACCGCGCGCTGGCGAGGGGGCTGGAAGCCCCGGTCGGCAGCGACTGGATACGCCTTTCGGGCACGCGCGTGGATGCGCGCAAGGGCAGCACGCCGGTCGCGCGTGCGGACATCTATATCGACGCTTCGATGGCAGGGCTGGTGGATACGATCCGCGATCATCCGCAGGTCCTGGTCAGCGGGCTGATCGAGCGGGAATACGCGGTGGCCATTGCGGAAATCCGGCAGGTTGTCACGGCGACGCTGATCGATGCGCCGCTGGCCGGGCAACTCGGGGTGGATGCAGGGTCCGCCGGCCTGCGCCTGATCCGGCATTACAAGGATGCTTCAGGCAGGATTCTCGAGATCACTGACACCATCTATCCTGCCGATCGAGTGTCCATTGCATTCCAGCTGAAGAGGAGCCGAAGCCCGGTAGCCGGCACTTATTAATAATTGCTTCTTCGCCATGGCTCGCATCTCCGACCAATTCGTTAGAGATATAACGCGCCAGCACAGAGTCATGACGGTAGAGATCGCGGGTGCTGATGCATGAAGGTCAACACGGCTTCAGCCGCGTGGCGCAGCTTCCGTTCATCCGTAACCCGATGCATCATCTGCCGGATCGCGGGAGGCGACAACTCCGGCACCATTCGGACGAAATCGGCAGCCGACATCGATGTGTCGTGCGCGAGTATCGCTGCGTAGGCCAATAGCAATTCGCTGTGGGAATGCGGCTCTCTTCCCAGCAAAAGCCAATTAAAGTGCGTGGCGCTGTCGATCTCGAGCAGGATCTCAGGCAGCTGACCGCCTGGGTGCCGCTCGAACAGAGCCTACGACCAAGATACGCCCTTATGCTCTGCAGAGCATAAGCCTGTATCTTGGTCAGGGGCCTGGATTGTCGCAAGCCTCATCTTGCTTCGCTCAGCCGCCTTGGGCGACCACCACCAGTTCGCCCTGCGCCTGGCATGCTGCGAGGCCGAATTGAAGGCCATCTAAGTTAGGGGCCAGCGCGTGGCCGCGCTGGAGGAAGACCAGAGCCCGGCGGCCCATGCGATGGGGTCAATGCTCAAGATCCGGCGGCACCGAGCTGCAGCAGCAGATGGGCCAGTTCCTGGTGGAAAGCGTTGGCGACTATGCGCCCGTGGCCTATCCCGCCAGCGACGACCGCCAACCCGGCCGGGATGACGCGCTGCCAATGCAGGACACGATGCAGGATATCGCCACGGAGATGTTCTTCCGCCGGACCGCCATTCATGGCGGGACCAGCGAGATCCAGCGCAGCATAATCGCCAAGTGGCTGCTCCGGATGTAGGAGCCTGTTTGGGATTTCGCAGGCAAGTATCTTGTGTCGCCGTTCCGCGCAAGCGGGGGCCCGGCGACTTGGACTTCCTTCACGGCGTGAAAAGACACTGGGTGCCCGCCTGCTGCACGGGGACCCAGTAACTTTCCCTCCCGGGAAGCGGCGCTCATGTCACGCAGCGCAGTCAGCCGGTTCTCACTCCGGCTGTATCCCCGCTACCACGATCATCCCTTTCCACACCTGCTGGTCCGCCTGCACCGCCTTGGTCAGATCCGCGCCGGTGCCCGGGTTGGGCAGGCTGCCACGCGCCGCGTAGTGCTTCAAAGCCTCGGGCGAGCTGACGAACTCAAGCGTCAGCCTGGCGAGCTTATCGACAATCGGCGCGGGCGTGCCGGCTGGTGCGAACAGGCCCGTCCAGTTCGTGCGCGAGACGGCTTCCATCAGGCCCGGGTTCAGGACACCAGCTTCGGCCAGCGTCGGCACGTCCGGCAGCAGCGGCACCCGCTTCGGGCTCAGCACGGCCAGCGCATGCAGCTTCCCCGCCTGCACCATCGGCAGCGCTGACGAGAGTTCCAGCATACAGTAGTCCACCGTGCCACTGATCACGTCGGGAAGCAAGCCGGAGGCGGCCTTGTAAGGAACGTCCGTCGTTTTGATGCCGGCCGCCTCAGTGAAGGCCGCCGCCATCAGGCGGTAGCCGTTGCCGGTGCTCCCGCCGTTGACTGCGCTGGGCTTCGTACGCGCGGCCGCCACCAGGTCGGCCACAGTCTTGTACGACGAACGCCCCGACACCACCAGGGCAATAGGCAGTGTCGACATGCGCGCCACCGGCACGAAGTCCTTGTTGGGGTTGTAGGGCAGTTTCCGGTACAGGAACGGATTGGCCGACATCGCGCTGGACGACGTGAACAGCAGCGTGTATCCGTCCGGCGCCGACTTGGCGACCGCGTCGCTTGCCAGGATCCCGTTGGCTCCCGGCCGGTTCTCCACCACCGCGTTCTGGCCGAGCCGCTCGCCCAGGAACTTCGCCAGCAGGCGGGTGTAGTCGTCGGCGCCGGTGCCAGGGGCCGCCACGGACACGATGCGGATTGGGCGATTCGGATACGTGTCCGCGAGCGCGGGTCCGGCGCCGGCCAGCATTGCTCCGCAGGCGACGGCGAGCAGGACACTGCGGCGCATCGGTTGGCTAAGTTTCATTTCTTGTCTCCTCAAAGTCGGAAAGCCGCGCCGATGCCCGGCGCGGGTGGTTCCCGCAATCTCGATGTTGCGCGGCGCCCCCTCTTGCGTACTGGAGGCTGCCACGCGGTGCTCAGGGATACCGGCGCGTGATCGACTCGGCGATACACACCGGCTTGGTGCCCCCATCCCGCTCGACGATCATCTCCACCTTGGTCTGCGCGCCGCCACCTTCCAGCGCCTCGTACGACAGCAGCTTGAAGTGTGAGCGCAGCTTGCTGTGTACCGGCACCGGCGCCGGAAAGCGCACCTTGTCGAGGCCGTAGTTCACACCCGTGCGGCTTTCCTTCACGCGATAGGCCGCGTTCGAGAACTCCGGCGGCAGGCTCAGCGTTAGGAAGCCGTGGGCGATCGGTGCGCCGAAGGGGCCGTCCTTGGCCCGCTCGAGGACGACGTGGATGCATTGGTGGTCGCCCGTGGCGTCGGCGAACTGGTTGATGCGGCCCTGCTCGATGGTCACCCAGTCACTGGTGCCGATGACCTCGCCGACGAGCGGCAGGAGATCCCTGATCTGCCGCCTCTATTCCTTTGCTTCCCTGGAGGGGGCCGGCTGCGCCTGCTGCTGCATCCTGAGCTGCGCCTGCTGGTTCAGGAAATCCTGCACCATGTTCGAGCGATCGAACGACTTGGCGGGCTGCACTGGCGGATACTCGGCCAGCGTGCGCAGGTGAGTGGCGATGGTCTCGCCCAGCGGACCCGACATCCACGCGGCCTTCTGCACGAGATGGCCGTACGAGTCCTTGCTGTCGTAGCTCTCGAACGGGTCGCTGCGCAGGTTGAACAGCATCATGGTCGTCCGGGGTTGCAGGCTGGCGTAGTAGTTCTCCTTCTGCGAGAAGTGGAATTTCCACGGTCCCATCCGGACGGCTGCCAGCTTGCTCTCGTAGTAGTAGAGGAAGTCCTTGCGCGCGCTTTCGGGCGACTTGCCGGTCCAGTAGTCGAGGTTGTTGACGCCGTCGATGTATTGCTTCTTTTCGCGTTTCAACTCCTCGTTTACGTCCGGCACACCCGCGATGGCGGCGAAAGTGGTGAACATGTCCTGGTGCGCCTGAATGCCGTTCATTACCTGGCCCGGCTTGATGACGTCGGGCCAGCGCAGCATCGAGATCACGCGCACGCCGCCCTCGTAGGTCGTCATCTTCTCGCCCCGGAACGGCGTCGTGGCACCGTGCGGCCATGACGAGTGCTCGGGGCCGTTGTCGGTGGAGTACCAGACGACGGTGTTGCTGTCGAGGCCGGACTTCTTCAGGTAGTCGAGCACGAGGCCGATGTCGTGGTCGTGCTGCATCATGCCGCCGCCGTGCAGGTCGTCCTCGTGTGTGTACTTGGCCGCCGCGTAGCGCCACTTGTCGTTCAGGTGGGTGTAGAGGTGCATGCGGCTGGTATTGAGCCAGACGAAGAAGGGCTCGTCGGCCTTCTGTGAACGGTCCATGAAGTCGATCGCCTTCGGTATGACCTCGTCGGCGTCGAAGTCCTCCATCCGCTTCATGGTGAGGGGGCCGACGTCCTCGATGGTCTGCTTGCCGATGCGCCCGAAGCGCGGCATCTCGGTGGGGTCATCCTTGTCCGTGGCGAAGGCATGCAGCACGCCGCGCGGACCGAACCTGGCCGCGAACGCCTTGGGACCGCCGGGGTAGTTCTCGGCGTAGGCCTTGTAGTCGTGGTACTCGGGCTGTTCCTCGGTGTTCAGGTGATAGAGGTTGCCGAAGAACTCGTCGAAGCCGTGCGCGGTCGGCAGGTGGGAGTTCAGGTCGCCCATGTGGGCCTTGCCGAAGTGGCCAGTGCGGTAGCCGGCCTGCTTCATCACTTCGGCCAGGCTGGGCGAGGCGGCCTGCCAGCCAAGCTTGTCTCCCGGCTGGCCGACGGTGGTCATCCCGGAGCGTATCGGGTACTGGCCAGTGATGAACGCCGCGCGCCCCGCCGTGCAAGACGGCTGCGCGTACTGGTCAGTAAAGCGGATGCCTTCCTTGCCGATGCTGTCGATGTTCGGGGTGGTGTAGCCCATCACGCCCATGCCGTAGGCGCTGACGTTTTCCCAGCCGATGTCGTCGCCCCAGATAACGAGGATGTTCGGCTTCTGCGGGGCGGCCGACGCGGTCGGCCCGAGCGTGCACTTGGTGGCCGCGACAGCGAGCGAGTTTTTCCAATGTTTGATCATGTCTCTTCCAGTACCTGGTGTGTTGTCTACTTGTTATGGCTTGCGGCGGTTCAGCGCGATGGCTCCCTTCCGGTCGGCGAGCCGGATGGCGGTTTCGAGCCGGGCGGCGGTGAGCGGCGGGCTGAGGATCTGGCTGACCTGCCCGCTCAGCGTGAGATCGGCGATCTGCGCCACGGCTGCGGTGGCTTGGGTGGGTGGCAGGCCGAGTTCCGTCAGCGTGACCGGCAGGCCGACCGTGCAGAGCAGGTCGAGCAGTTCGTCGATCTCGGCTTGCGGACGTCCCTCTGCGACCAGTTGCACCAGCGCACCGAATGCCACCTGTTCGCCATGCAGCGCGTTCGCAAGTGCCGGGATGGCGCTGAAGCCTCGCGTCAGCCCATGGGCCAGCGACAGCCCGCCGCCCTCGAACCCCACGCCACTGAGCAGCACGGTTGCTTCGACCACGCGCTCCACGGCCTCGTCCGCCTGCCGTGCGATCACGGCGCGGTACGCGGCGGGGCCGTGCTTCACCAGCGTGTCGTAGGTGGCGGTTGCCAGCAACAGGGCCGTGTCGAGCGGCGGCGTCCCGAAGACGTTATTGCGCCCGGTTGCCTTGCATTGCTGGGCCTCGAACTTCTTGCTGACGGCGTCGCCGATGCCTGCCGCGAAGAAGCGGGCGGGCGCCTGGGCGATGATCTGCGTGTCGACGATCACCGCTGCTGGATTCGACTTCAGGAACTCCGCGCCAGCCAGCCGGTGGGCCTTGTCGTACAGCACGATCACGCGGCTGGTGGGGGCGTCGTTGGACGCGATGGTCGGGCAGACGACGACGGGCACGTCCAGCGCCAGCGACACGCCCTTGGCCGTGTCGAGCGCCTTGCCGCCGCCGAGGCCGACCACCACGTCATGGCCGTCCCCGCGTGCCCTGTCAGCCAGGGCGTCGATGGCGGCCCGCGTGCATTCGCCGGGGAACAAGGCGTGCCGGACGGCAAGACCGGCCGATTGCAGGCTGTCTGACACGACCGGCCAGATCTTGTCGGTTACGATTGCGTCGCACAGCACCAGCGGCCGCTGCCATCCGGACTTCGCCAGCAGTGCGCCCAGTTCCGGCAGGGCGCCGGGCCCCTGCACATACTGGCCGGGGAAACCCATCATGCGCAACATGCAATCTCTCCGGGGCTCACTTTGCCGAGTACGTCGGCACGGCGGCCGAGATGTACTGCAGGCCGTTGTCCTGCTCCTTGATGGCGCGGTCGACCCAGCTCTTGATGTGGCCGGCGTCGGACAGCCCGAGGTAGGAGCCGTCCGGCATGTAGTTCACGTTGCTGCCGAAAAGCATGAAGATGACTTCAGTCGGGCCCCCGTCGGGGGGCGTGTTGAACTGGTGGATCGAGCCGCCCGGCTCGAACAAGTAGCAGCCGTCGGTCTGCTTCTGGTCGGGATACTCGGTGTAGTACCAGCAGCCCGAGATCGTGTACATGTGGACCGCGCCCGTGTGGAAGTGCAGGGGCAGCGTGACGCCCGGCGCGAAGCGCGCGCGCATCACCATCAAGCCGTTGTAAGGGTCGAGGAAAAGCGGGAAGATGTCGGTGCCTGCGTGGCCGCTCAGCGACTTGAGGAAAGGGTGGGCGGTGGTGTCGACGGTCAGCAGGCGGTCTTGCTCGGTCTGGACGGCGGGAAGGGCCATGTGGGGTCTCCGTGGGTTGGTTGTTGTCGGGATGGGGTTCAGTGGCAGGCGTAGCCGCCGTCGACTAGCAGTTCGGTGCCGGTGACGTAGGTGGAGTCGTCGCTCGCCAGGTACAGTACGGCGCCGGCCACTTCGTCGGGCGTGCCGCGCCGCTTCAGCGGGATCTCCCCGCCGATGCGCACGCGCGCGGCCGTGATCTCGGCCTCGGTCAGGCGGCCGCCGGAATTGCTGCCGGCCAGCAGGGGGGTGTCGATATAGCCGGGATGCAGGCTGTTGACGCGGATGGCGTAGCCCTTCTCGGCACAGTGCAGCGCCACCGACTTCGACAGGTAGCGCACGCCGGCCTTCGACGCGCTGTAGGCTAGCGCCGCCGGCTCGCCGCAGATCGCGGTGATCGACGACACGTTGATGATCGAGCCGCCTGTCTCCTTCATCAGCGCCAGCCCGTGCTTGCAGCCGAGAAAGACGCTCTTCAGGTTGACGTTCATGGTCCGGTCGAAGTCCTCGATCGTGCAGGTCTCGATGTTGTGCGAGAGGCCGATGCCGGCGTTGTTTACCAGCACGTCGAGCCGGCCGTCCGTGGCGCGGATGTGGTTGAGCACGCGCAGCCAGTCGGCTTCCGCCGATACGTCCTGCGGCAGGAATGCCACGTCGAGGCTGGTCGCCTTCAGGTCCTGCTCGGCGTATTTGCCGCCGGCTTCGTTGATGTCGGTGAACCAGACTTTCGCGCCTTCCTGGGCGAGGCGCCGGCCGCGCCGGCGGGAGTACAGCGCCGAATTCAAGGCGATGGTCCCGGAACAGGTTCGCCCGGCGGGAGCTTCGATGGCGGGGGGTGCGCTCAGCCACGGGCTGAACCCGAACACGGTGCATCGATGGATGCGCGAAGACCGTTAGCGCCAGATGCTGGCGGCGTTGAGCGAGGGCCGTGTGTTTGCTCCACTGCAGGTCGACCAGGTATCGGAAGATAAATGCGTTAGGGACTGTGGATGAGATTACTGCAAAGCTGGTTGACATACTGACGTAGTCTCGGCTTCAGAGGGGCTTCCGAAAGCCACCTTCACTCCGCCATTCACCGCAGAGTGCAGTGCAGCCACGCGAATGCTCTGCGCCATGGCGCTTCATTTCCGGCGGCAATTCTTTGCGGTAGGCGTTTCGTCGACGCCGAAGGATGCCGCATTGCCATCTCCAACCCAGGAGCAACTTCATTAAGCGACTCAATGTAGAGGTTTGGTCAGATTTCGTGTGTCCGTGGTGCTGGATTGAAAAGCGCCGCCTAGAGAAGGCGGCGAAGGCCCTACCGGGTACGGTCGAGGTGGTGGTCTCCCAAAAATCCTACCGGCTTGCGCGAGGCTTGGTCCCCGAGGATTTCAGCAGCGCGCTTTACAAGAAATTTGGTAACCGAATCGCTGCCGACGGGATGATGGATGCAGTCACTCAGATGGGCGCCATCGAAAGCTTGGTGTACAACTTCGGCACTATGCGGTTTGGCGATACGACCGACGCTCATATGCTGGTGAAGTTGGCCGACCCCGCCGAACAGCGCCGGCTAATCGAACGGATCTTCTCTGCAGCCACCACGGAAGGGCTTGACATCTTTGATAGGAGCGTCCTTAGCGGTATTGCGAAGGACGTAGAGACCGGAGGTCAGATCAATTTCGATGACAGTCGTATCGTAGCGGAGATCGCGCACGACGAGATGGCCGCGAATCGAGTTGCCAACGGTGTGCCTCTCTTCGTGTTGAACGGGAGATCTTACCTGTTAGGTGCACGAGAGGTTGCGGTGTTCGAGAGAGCTCTTCTTCAGGCTGCGATAGACGCTCCAGAGGGGCTGGCCGACATCGGTGCGATCTGTGATTCCGAAGGCTGCAAAATCTAGCAAGTTTATGGCGGGTGGTCGTTTCGAAGACGGTGTATGGACTCATTCTCGGTTCAGTGCCCGGTCTGTGGGATGGCTGTGGGTCGCTTAGCGACCCTTCTCCGCCATTGCACCTTGATAAGGCAACGGCCGCGCTACGCTACAGAACGGCCCCCACTGCCACCCGGGCAAACCTTGGCGGCCTGCCGCGTCTGCGTCCCGACAGCCTCGGGAAATGCCCCTCCTGCGCCATCGCGCGCACCGCGCCTCACAGGACGGCATTGTCCAAGTTTGCCGAACCCTGCGTACAACCCGTGACGGCTGCCCAATCGGTATCTGCCGTCATAAGCTGTTGCACAGGAGCGGCTATGCGCTGTTTCTACATGTCTATTTCAAACTGGAGAGGACAATGTTAATGCTCAAGGGATTTCATCATCTGACCCTCGGCGTGAGGCACGCACAGGAGGATGTGGACTTCTACGTCAAGCTGCTCGGGCAGAGCCTCGTGAAGAAGACTGTGCTTCTCGACGGCGAGGATCCCATCTACCACCTCTACTATGGCAACGCGAATGGCGATCCAGGGACCCTGGTGACGTCGTTCCCGTTCCGTCAGCGGGGCGTCATGGCGCGTCCGGGATCGGGCCAGGTGCGGGTCATCAACTACTCGGTTCCCAAGGGCTCGCTCGAATTCTGGCGCAGCCGCTTCGATGCCATGGACGTGCCGTATGACAGCGAGATCGTGGAGCGCTTCGGAGAGCGCCGCCAGCGGTTCCAGCATCCGTGCGGCATCGAGTTCGATCTCGTCGAAACGGATCTCGATTCGCGTCCGGCTTGCGTGGCCATCGATATCCCCGAAGCCCATGCCATCCGCGGCGTCCACAGCATCACGCTGTCGCTGCGGGAAGTCGCCGAATCGATCCGCTTCATGAGCGAAGCGATCGGTTTCCGCAACGCAGGCCAGGCGGGATCCTACTACCGCTTCGAGACGTACAACGGCGGCCCGGGCATGATCGTCGAGTTCCTGCATGAGCCGGACCGGCACCAGGGTTCGTCGATCTACGGCGAAGGCACGGTCCACCATGTGGCCTTCGCGGTGGACAACGTGGAGCAGCAGGCGATCTTGAAGGAGAGAATGTTTGCTCTGGGCTACATCGATACGTCCGAATCGGTGCACCGCAACTACTTCCGCTCGATGTACTTCAAGATGCCCGGCGGCGTGATGTTCGAGGCGACCACCACCGACATCGGCTTCGCGATCGATGAAGAGCCCGGCCATTTTGGCGAGGAGTTCCAGCTCCCGCCGTGGCTGGCGGATCGCAAGGACGAGCTGCTGGGCCGGCTCGAGCCCATCTCTGTATGACGTTGCCGGGGATCACCATGCAAAAACCGAAAGTACTGATTGTTTTCTACTCACGAAACAGCTCCACCGAGATGCTGGCCAAGGCTGTCGCCGAGGGGGCCCTCGAGGCTGGCGCAGAAGTCCGCATGCGGCGTGTGCGGGAGGTTGTCGGCCCCGACGTCATGCGGCAGGCGCCGGGCTGGCTCGAGAACGCCACGGAGATGAACGCGAAGTACGAGGCGCCGACCGAAGCCGATGCCGAGTGGGCTGACGCCATCGTGTTCGGCACGCCGACGCGGTTCGGGTCGATCTCGGCCGAACTCAAGGCGTATATCGACGGGCTCGGCGGCCTCTGGTTCGCGGGAAAATTGAATGGCAAGGTGGGCTCGGTCTTCGGCTCGACGTCCTCGCGCCACGGCGGCAATGAAGCCACGCTGCTGGCGACCTACGCGCCCATGGCGCACCTGGGCCTGATCATCGTGCCGCTGGGCTATGCCGACGCGGCGATGTTCAAGGCCGGCACCCCGTACGGCGCGACTCACGTCTCGCAGCGTGACGCCGTGAAGCCCGACGACGATCACCTGGCGGTTGCCCGGTTCCAGGGCCGCAGGGTGACGACCGTCGCCCGCGCCTTGCACGTCCAGCCGCAGCCCGTGGCAGCCTGAAAGTAAAGCCCGATAGTAAAAAAGGGCGGAGACTCGCAGTCTCCGCCCAATTCCTGCATCGGCACAGGCCGATGACACGATGGCATCCGCTCAGGCTGGCGCCGTCTCCACGCAGCTTGCCATGGCATCGATGCGGCGCGATGGCGGTAGCAGGCCGTCCCACATCGACGTGAGCCCCAGATACGCCTGCCGCATCAGGTTGACACCCCAAAGCACATCGCCAAGGGCGAACGCGCATCCCGCGAGATACGGGGCTGGTGCGGAACCCGGCGTGCGGTCTAGCGCCTTCAACACGCCTCCGACGTGATGGCGTGCGGTGCGCTGGCATGCGGTATCGCGGAGGACCGCAATGCGGCCTCGTTCCTTCGCGATCCTGATGCGACAGGCGGCAACAAGTCTTGCGTCCCCGGCATGGTTGACGATCACGGACTCGAGCGCCGCGTTCTTGTGATCGCAGACCGTTTACATGACCGTCTTGAGCGCGTCACTCCACAGCCCGGGCGTTTCCCGGTCCGCGGGCGTGCGGACATACCGCAGGCGGGTCGCCGATGAAGCCGCGCGCCGACCAGAGTTCCGGGAACGGGATCTCGTTCATGGTCGGCAGGAGCCAGGCAATGCCCTCGGTGCCGAAGTAGGCCGGCCGGGCGCCGAACGTCCGGCGCGTTGCCATCAGGTGCAGGTGCTTCCACGCGGAGAATCCCTCCGCGATATCGGCCAGCGTCTCGCCGAGCTGCTGCAATTCCCCGTGCTCGTCCGGGTCGGCGTAGACGTCGCGCCAGACGTTCTCGACCGTCTTGTCCGGCGTGTAGGGCACACTGAAATCGCGGTCGAGTACCACCGCCGGCACGGCGAAGCCCTTGCGGCTCAGGTGGGCGAGCACGTCGTCATACAGGCTCGGCTCTGCGAGGGCCTTGCTGAGTTGTTCCCAGCGCCGGGGTTGCGGCAGGAAGTGCTGCAGGTGCTCCCCCTGCTTGATGCCGAGCAGGTAGACCATCTGCCGGTACGTCCAGCCCTGGAGGGCAGTGTCCTTGCCGAACTTCGGGCCAACGCAGGACAGGATGGCCAGCAGGTCGACAGGCGTCATCCACGCGATGGAGCGCCATGTGGCATTGAGCGGCTCGTGGTGGGCGACGACGCGCCGCAGCGTCCGGCAGGCCCCGGTCAGGTCATCGGCTCGCAATTGCGCCTGCGCGGCCTGTATTTCCTTGATGATCAGCATCCAGTAGAGCTCGGACACCTGCGCCGATACGATCCAGGCGTGCTCGCCGGGATGATCGCTGACCGGTTGCTGCAGCGAGTGGAGCACGTCTGTCTGTAACCAGTCACTGTATGGCGTATGCCCGGCTGGCGTTCCGGCCGGCGCCGGGGATGCGGGCTTGACGGTATCGTTCACTTTAGTCTCCTCGTGGTGGTGGGGTCAGGCAAGTTTTGTGGAACGGCGACGGTCCGCAGCATCGACTCCATCTGCGTCAGGCCTGTCGCGGTGATCTGCCGACTGGCCAAGGCATTGAGCGCGTGGGCGCAGGCCGACGGGATGCGGGAAGCTGACGGATGGCTGGCCGGTCATTACCACAGCCTCTCCAGCAGCGCATCCAGCTTCGTGCCGGCATCCTCGCCAAGGTCGCCGACCTCGGATGGATAGTTCTGCTTGAGCAGGGCCGCCATCTCGGGAAGCTTCGCCCGATCGAAATCGAGGTCGCCGAGCCGGCTCGGCAATTCCAGTGCGTCCACGGCTGCCTCAATGCGGTCAGCGAGGAATGCGGCGGGCGTGCGACTGCCACGGTCCGTGGAGAAAATCTCAAGCTTTCGGCCATAGGCGTCGGCGCAGGCGCGGATGACGGGCGCCAGCGCAATGCACGATGTCACGCTGTGCGGTACCCCGAACGTCCCGCCGAGGATGTGCCCGATGCGATGGCTCAGGCCGTAGATGACCGAAGCAGGATAGAAGTAACACTGCCACGCGGCGAGCTGAAGCTGCAGCAGGTCGTCGGTCGACACGTGGCCGCCCGCGACGGCCTCGCGCGTTTCGAGCTTGCGCGGCCACTTCTCCAGCACGGCAAGGAAGCGCTCCACGCCCCTGGTGGCCAGGATGGCGTGAGGGTGATCCACGTCGACCCGGCGCATGCCTTCCACCGCATGGTCGATCCCCTTGATGGCCGAGCTCAGCAGCAGCATACGTGGCGTGTCGACAATCATCCGGGGATCGATCACCACCAGCCTGGGGGTCGTTTCGCGCACGGCATGACTGCGCTTGAACTTCTGGGGACCGTCCGTTTCCGTCACGCCGAAGTAGTGGGAGAACTCCGAACCCGACAGGGTCGTCGGAATCGCGGCAATGGGCAGGTAGCGGCCTGTCTGCTGGAAATGCCAGTAGGAGACTGCCTTCGCGGCATCGAGTACAGAGCCGCCGCCGAGGGCGATGATCGATCCCGCATTGGCCTCGATGCATGCACGCAGTCCGTCGCGTACGGCGAAATCGGGCACATGCGGCGGCAGGCCGGTGAAGGTGCCCACGCCGTCGCCGATGGCTGGCTGCAGGTGCTCGCGGTTCAACGCCTCAAGGAATTCCACCGTGAACGTCATCGGACGGCGGATGCCGTAGTTCCCCATGCAGGGGGCGACGGTTTTCAGCACGTCGTGCCCCCAGACAATCTCTTCCTGCGGCAAGCATTTCAACTGGTTCATTCCACGTCTCCACCATGTTCTCTTATGCGATCGGGGCTCCGATCCCGAGTAGGAAGATAGGCGAATCGGGTTCGCGTGTGCGCGCGGGATTGGAGAACAGAGCGTCCAGGATTTTGGACGCTGCACATGTGCGAGTAGGGGCCTGTCGTTCGTTGTTTCCGGACGAAGCTTTCAAGTTTTGCCGTCTTCACAAGGCAGGGGACGTGTCTATGATCTTTCCACCGTAGCGACCCCCACCACGAGAACGGAGACATGAAGATGGAGGCAATCCAGATTACAGAAGCGCTGATTCGCGGACGCCACAGCAAGCGCGGCTTCCTTGGCCAGCCGGTGCCGATCGAGACTGTCAGGGACATCCTGTCGGTCGCGAAATACGCGCCGAGTTCGAGCAACACGCAGCCCTGGCGCTGCTATGTACTGACCGGAAAGGCTCGCGAGAAGATTGCGGGAGCCGCGGTCGAGGCGTATCGCGCCGATCCTGAGGGACTGGCGCCCGACTACCCGTTCTTTCCAAAGGAATTGCCGGCGCCATTCTCGTCGCGCTTCAATACGTTTCGCGGGATGCTGGGCGATGCGCAGGGCGTGCACAGGAGCGATATCGTCGGGCGCCGGCGCGACGTCGAACGGCAGTTCCGGTTCTTCGATGCGCCAGTGGGACTGATCTTCACCATGGACCGGCGCCTGGAATGGGCCAGCTTCATCTGCTACGGCTGCTTTCTCCAGAACATCATGCTGGCCGCGCGCGCCCGGGGGCTGGACACCTGTCCGCAGCAGATCTGGTCGCTGCAATCGCCGGTCCTTCGTGAAGGCCTCGCCATTCCCGACGAGGAGATGATCGTGGCCGGCATGTCACTCGGCTATGCAGACAACAGTTTTCCGGAAAACAACATGGAGCTTCGCAAGCTGGAACTGGACGAGTTCGTCTCGTTCGTCGATCGCTGACACGCGGAACCGTCCAGGTCGCTCCTTGACCTGGAAAAGCGCGAACAAGCGATAGCCATCGTTAGCGAGTCTCGGGAAGTTGCGGAGATGTCGAATACTTAACGTAGGCGCGCTTAACCGGCTGATGCGGATGCCCGGAGCCCTCAGCCGAAAAAGACAATAAAGAGACGGAGGAGACATGATTAAAGTGCCCGCGAGATTTTTGGCGGTGGTTGCGCTCGCATGCTTGCTGGCCTCGAACGTTGAGGCAACCGAGAATGGACAGACCAGTTACCCTATGGGCGTCAATACGGTATTGAATGGAATATTGCCACCGCCTGGTGAAACCCAGTTTTACAATTACACGCTCTACTACGATGCCAGAAAGTTCGCTGGCCCGAATGGAGAAAGTCTCCTGCCCGGGTTCCAGCTGAACGCGTTTGTTGACGCCCCGCGTGTCATTCATACATGGGGCAGCACACTCGGCCCCTTTACTGTGTCCAGTGGTGTAATCGTCCCAATCGTTCATCTCCGAGCGGACACGCCAGGCGGCAGCGGCAAGCGCAATGGAATTGGAGACATCATCCTTGAGCCGTGGCTGATTGGTTATTCAAGTCCATCGCGATCATTCTTCGCCTTCCTCGCCACCGATATTGCGGTGCCGAGCGGGTCCTACTCCGCCAACCGGGTGGCGAACACTGGCCGGAATACATATGCCCTGATGCCACACCTCAGTACGACATGGTTCCCCACGCCCGCAGTTGAAGTCTCTACCACTACGCTCGTAGAGATCAGTTCACCGAATTCAGCGACTCGATATCACTCTGGCGCGGTTGCAGCACTTGAGTATCTTGTTGGCTATTCGCTTAACAGCAAGTTCCAGCTCGGACTTCAGGGATATCTGCTGAAGCAGTTCACCGATGACAAAGTCAACGGCACGTCCGTACCAGGGGATGGGTTTCGCGGAAAAGCTGTCGCAGTCGGGCCGCAACTACGATACATGTGGTCGCCGGCGGCCGGCATTGTGTTCAAGTATCAGCGCGAGTTCGACGTGCAGAATCGGCCGCAAGGCAACAAGTTCTGGGTTGAACTGTGCTTCCCGCTTTGATCGGAATGAGGCGACGTTCGAAGCGAATACGCGGCTTGCCGAACCCGGCACGCTGCGCATGCGTGCGCTCGTGGTCTACGGCGACGTGGTGTCGTTTGCTGCCAGGTTTGCCGTGATCGGTGGGGTTCGGGCGCATCGACGGTCGTGGCGCGAGCGGGCTCCGGCCACGGCAATGGCGGTCATTGGGGGCATCTGACCGTGGCGCTGCGCGCACCCCTGCAGTACCATGCGATGGAAGCAGACACCATAGGCCCAAACCCAACCGCTACCAAGGCAGCCAGATGCTGGACCTGAAAGACGTTTTTCACTTCGTGCAAGTGGTCGACCGCGGTGGCTTTACGTCTGCCGGCAACAGCCTGGGGCTGCCCAAGTCCACGTTAAGTCACAGGGTCAAGGAGTTGGAGGCTTCGCTGGGCGTTCGCCTGATCAACCGGACCTCGCGCCAGTTTGCCTTGACCGACGTAGGCGCCGAGTTCTACCAGTACGCTGTCGCCTTGCTGCAGAGCGCCGACGTCGCGGAACAGGCGATGCGCCAGAGGCTCGCGGAACCCAGCGGGATCATCCGCGTGACGGTAGCGGTCGAGCTTGCGCAGTTTGCGCTGCGACAGGTCCTGCCGGCGTTCCTGAGCAGCAATCCCAAGGTCAGCATCGTGGAAATCGCGACGGACAGGCTCGTCGACGTTGTCGGCGAGGGCTTCGACCTGGCGCTGCGCGGACATAGCTCGGCGCTGCAGGATTCCAACCTGGTGCAACGGCCCATTGTTAGGGCTCCATGGTACCTGTTTGCGGGTGCCGACTACCTCGAACGGATGCCACTCCTGGAGGCACCGGAGCAACTTGCATCCCATGCCATCGTCTCGATGGTGCGCAAAGGGCCGCTGCAGTGGCAACTGCGCGGCCCCGACGACAGGCTCGTCACCATCCCGATCGAGCCAAGATTCCAGAGCAACAGCATGATGTCCCTGAAGGAGGCAGCCTGCGCCAACGTTGGCGTTGCAGCCCTGCCCGGGTATATCTGCCGGTCCGAGCTGCAGGCTGGCGTGCTGCGGCAAGTCCTGCCGGGCTGGATCGCCGCGGATGCGCGCATCTCTGCCCTCATGCCCTATCGGACCGGACTGCTTCCCGCAGTGCGGTCGCTGGTCGATTTCCTCGCCGTAGAGCTGCCCAAGGTCACCGCGTTCGACGGCCGCTGACCCGGCACTATCTCCTCTGCCTCCAATGCCACGCGGCCCACGCCCCGTGTGTCCCGCCGGGCGTTCCATATTCATGGACGCTGCGTTCGGTGCCAGCCAGCTTCCAACGCCGAGCCGATCAACTATCGTTTCCAACCAGGGATAAGCCAACCGCAACGTCACCCCGGAGTGGAATACATGAACCAGTTGAACTGCCAGCCACAAGACGCGATCTTCTCTGGCCACGACATACTTCCGACGGCTGTCGCGTCGTTCGACCAGCACGGCATCCGACGCCCATCCCGAACGACGGCCCCGCATACCATGGGCTTGCGCAACGCGCTGGATGCCCTTGCCACGCGGCAGATCACCGCGACGGCATTGACGGAGCAGGCACTCGAACGCGCGGAAGCCAGCAAGCGGCTGCTCAATGCATTCTCGGCGATCGATTGGGACCGTGCCCTGAAGGCGGCCGCGGAAAGCGATCGCCGCTATGGCGAATGCCGGCCGCGGCCGCTGGAAGGACTGCCCATTGCGGTCAAGGATCTGATCGACACCAAGGGCATGGAGACCCGCTACGGTTCCGCAGCCTATCTCGGTCATGTGCCGGACGCCGATGCGGACATCGTGAAAACTCTGGTGGAGCGCGGCGCGATCATCATCGGAAAGACCACGACCCACGAATTCGCGTGGGGCGTGACAACCGCCAGCGCCAAGTTTGGTGATACCCTGAATCCGCTGGACCATGCACGCATACCCGGGGGTTCCAGTGGTGGCGCCGCGGCGGCGATTGCGCACGGTGCCATCATGGCGGGCGTGGGCACGGATACCGGCGGCTCGGTCCGGATTCCCGCCGCGCTGTGCGGCGTCGTCGGATACAAGCCCACGCTCGGCACGTTATCCACGCGCGGCGTGTTCCCCCTGGCGCCCACTTGCGACCACGTTGGCCTGCTCGGCGAGCAGGTCGACGACGTGCTGTTGCTCGCCGATGCCATTGATATCAAGGTTCCCGAGAGCGATGCGTGGCTGTCCGCACGGCTGGGCGTCATTCGTGACATCGCACCGGTTCCGCTCAGCCCGGAAATTGCGGGGGCATTTGATGGCGCGATGAAGCAGCTGGCGCAAGACTTTGCCTGCGTGAACATCAGCACGTCCGGTCTGTTCGATGCGGTATTCGGTGCCTTCGCGAGCATCGTCCTGATCGAAGGCGGCATCGAGCATTTCCGCCGAAACGACTGGGACCGTATCTCGACGCACTACAACCCGGAAACCGTCGACCGGCTGAAACGCGCCGAAACCATGGACCTGCGTGCCTATGCGGTGGCCCAGCAGGCCAGGCGAGATTTCACGGCAAGGCTGCACGAGGTGATGTCGACGGTTGACTATCTCGTGCTGCCGACATGCCCGTGCACCGCACCGCATCTCGATGCCGGCACCGTCAGCATTGGTGCCTGGACCGGCACGGTCCGCGAGGCGCTGATGACCTATACGGCACCGTTCAATGTCGCGGGATTTCCTGCCATTTCGATTCCCCTGGCGACCGGCGAACGCAGCCTTCCCGCTGCTTTGCAGATCGTCGCGAAGCCCGGCGACGACGGAGCGCTGCTGCAGATTGCACAGCAGATGGAACTGATGCTGCGAACGGGCACCGCCCACAAGAGCTGATAGACGTCAACCCCACAACCAGGAGACATCGATGAACGAAAGCGCCAAACCTGAGTGCAAGGAAGCCAGCAATGAGCCATGAAAAATTGATGAATATGGCGGCCGGTGCCCGTGCCGCCATCGCGGACCCCGCGCGAATCTCTTTCGTGGGTAGTGACGCCAACCCGCGCTTCGAACTGTTCCACGCGGCCAGTTCGCTCTGCTCGCAGAAAGTGCGCACGGTACTGTTCGAGAAGCAGTTGCCGTACCGTTCGAACAATATGATGATCCTCGGTTCGATGGGTCCGGATGGCGTTGTTCCAGCCGAGCACTACCATCCGCCCTACGTCCGACTGCGGTTGCTTGCAGGCCGGGAAGTGGGGCGGGAACTTGTCAGCGGCTATAGCGGGCGCACTTCGGTGGAGACCGAAGGCTTTGATCCCTGCGCGGTCCCGTTGCTTGTGGACTACAAGGCTGGCCGTGTCATTGCCGATTCCAGACGGATCTGCTGCTATCTCGATGCGGTGTCGCGCGATCCCATTCATCTCGTGCCGGATGATGCCGGTGCGCGTGCCCGGGTGATGCACCAGGTGAGCATCGTCGATCGGATCCCGAACGGCACCTTGCTCTACGGCTTTCATCCCGATGCCGACCTGCGCCCTGAAGCACTCAAGACGGTCATGGACACGGTCTACGACTACAAGATCAAGGCGCTCGAAGCCATGATTGACGCCAATGCCGACGATGCGGAGCTCGTTGCAGCCTATCGCGCGAAGATCGCGAAGGAGCGGGGCGGCAAGTCGGTCTGCCACGATGCGGCATTTCAGCGCGCCGCACGTCAGCACGTCGCGGGCCTCTTGACGGAACTCGACCATGCGCTTGGTCCGTCGTCACCGTACCTCAGGGGGGAATCTTTCTCGCTTGGCGATGTGCTGTGGGGTGTCAACCTGGTCCGGATGGCCTATCTGGGGCTTGCGTCGATGTGGGAAAACCTGCCCAACGTCGAGCGATATGTTGATGCGCTGGTCAAGCGTCCGTCCTTGTGCAGGGAAGCGGTCCAGTCCACGGTCGAATCCATGCCGCCCTCTCGCTATATGCATGTCATTGCCGGCTGCGGGGAGGCGGTGCTGGTGTAGTTCTCCAGCCCGATGGCGCCGGTCAATGCCGGTGCCTGTGGCAAGAGAGGAATGGGCGGAGACTCTGAATCTCCGCCCATTTGCTTTCTCAGGCTGTCACGGGCCGGATCCCGGCGGATGCGCGCCCTTGGGGTATGATCGGAGGTCTAGATCACACACGCATCCGATCCGTTGCCGCCCCCGGCAATGATTCGCATTCCCATGCATCGGCGTTGCGGCACTGCCCGGATACGTCTGCCAGGCTATGACGAAGTCACCGGCTCGGGATCCATCAAATGCTGCGCCGCTGCATGAGCAGATCTACGCACGGATTCGTGCCTCGATCCAGCAAGGGCAACTGAAACCCGGGCAGCGGGTGCCCTCCTTGCGTGCGTTTGCGGGCGAGCTCGGAGTGGCGCGCGGGACCGTTCAGGTCGCCTATGAGCGGCTCTTGGGCGAAGGTTACCTGATCGCCAGAGGCCCTGCGGGGACGTTCGTTTCCGAGCAAATTGCGCCATCGCGCCTCCACCGCGTGACCGCAACGGCTGGATCCAGCCGCACGCCACCGGGCCAGGAACTTACCGAGTTTTCGATCGAAACGGAGGGTGGAATCCCCGGGCCGTTGCAACTGGGGCTTCCCGCGCTGGATGAGTTCCCGCGAAAACTATGGACGAGGTTGATGGCGCGGCAAATACGGCGCAGCGCCAGCTCGCTGACCAGGCCGGCGTCAGCCGGATTTGGCCCGCTGCGAGACGCGTTGGCCGCTTACCTGCAGCGCTCAAGGGGCATCGACGCCCAGCCGCACCAAGTGTACGTCGTGCCGGCATATACGGCCAGCCTTGCGCTGATTGTGGATGCGCTCAGGCTGACGGGCGAAAGCGCCTGGGTTGAGGATCCCAGCTACCCACTGACAGCCCAGTCACTCAGGCGCCTGAACCTGCAGGTCCGGAATGTGCCAGTGGATGATCATGGCCTCGACGTCGAATTTGGGCGTCAGCATTATCCAGAGGCGCGCCTGGCCGTAGTGACGCCATCGCACCAGAGCCCGACTGGCGTGGCACTGACACTGCAACGTCGCGTCGAACTGCTCGACTGGGCCGGTGAGCGGGGCGCATGGATCATCGAGGACGACTACGACGGCGAGTTTCGCTACCGCGGCCACCCGTTGCCGGCCTTGAAGAGCCTGGACACATGCGACCGGGTGATCTATTGCGGCACGCTTAGCAAGGTGCTGTACCCCGGGGCTACGGCTCGCTTACGTGGTCGTGCCACAAAGTTTGGTGCCGACCATGGATCTGGCCTGCAGGCGCACGGTGCATGGCGGCTGCCCCGAACTCTTGCAAGCCGTGGCGGCGGAGTTTATTGCGCAGGGGCACTTCGCCCGGCACATCAAACGCATGCGCACGCTTTACGCGCGACGACGCGCAATGCTGGCCGAGGCGCTGGCTCCATACAAGACGGACGGCTTCACTGTTTGCCTGCAGGATGGCGGCATGCACCTTCTGGTCGACGTCAGGGACGATCTTGACGATCTGGCGATGGCCCGTCGTGCGCGCGAGGCAGGATTCGCCGTCCATTCGCTGACCGCCTGGCGGCATGGTGCGCCAGGGCGGCGTGGCTTGATGATGGGCTTTACCAATCTGCGCAGTCAGACTGAAGCCGATCGCCTGGTTGCCGAACTGATGCGCGCGCTGAAAGCATAGGCGATCGTCATGGGACGCTTGACCGTTGATTCCGCGCAGCTCGCGTCCATCATGATCGAAGCCTGGTAAGGGGCGGTCCTGCGCAGCAAGGTCGAGCGAATGGCGACGCCTGCCGACGATTTCAGCAAGTCACCCCCAAGCGGTTGTTGTACTGATTTTTTTTGCGGCTTCAAAAAGGACGACTGCTCATATCAGGCAATGCGCACTCGCACCATGGATCACTCTGGTCGACGCGCTACCAACCATCGGTCCTGCCGCCCCATGTCGATGGCCCAGTCGAAAACAATAAACATGTGCCTGTTGACTGTGTTATCGCCCAACTATATTGAAGCCTGCACAAACCAGCACGCATCCGCACCATGAGCAAGAACCTGATGCTCGGACCTATTCAGGGCAACGCGCGCATGTGCCAATAAAGGAGTCTCACCATGTATTCAGATCGCAGCCTCGATCAAGGCCTATCGCGACGAAACCTGCTGTTGGGTAGCGCGGCCGCAGCCAGCGCGCTAGTGGCTTCCGGCTTGCCCGGACCTGCGGCGGCAGCACCGTCGGCAGAAAAGGCGAACACCGCAAAGGCAAGCGGCAAGGCGTCAGGCGGCTACATCACGGCAAAGGACGGCACCCAGCTCTATTTCAAGGACTGGGGCGCCGGTCGCCCCGTTGTATTCAGTCATGGCTGGCCGCTGAGCTCGGACAGTTGGGAATCCCAGATGATGCTCGTTGCGTCGGAAGGGTATCGCGCCGTTGCACATGACCGTCGGGGCCACGGCCGTTCAAGCCAGCCATGGAATGGCAATGAGATGAACACTTATGCCGACGACCTGGCCACTGTGTTCGAAACCCTTGACCTGCGGGATGCCATCCTGGTGGGCTTCTCCACAGGTGGAGGCGAGGTGGCCCGGTATATGGGCCGGCATGGGACGCGGCGCGTTTCAAAGGTGGTGCTGGTTTCAGCGGTGCCGCCTTTGATGGTGAAGACCGCCGCCAATCCGCGCGGACTGCCAATTGAAGTGTTCGACGGTCTGCGCGCCGCACAACTTGTCAATCGGTCGCAGTTCTACAAGGACGTCCCGGCGGGGCCGTTCTATGGCTTCAACCGTCCAGGCGCAAAGCCGTCGCAGGGGTTGATCGACGCATGGTGGGCGCAGGGCATGCAGGGTGGACACAAGAGTACGTACGACTCGATCAAGGCATTTTCCGAGACCGATTTCACCGAGGATCTCAGGAAGATCGATGTGCCGACCCTGATCATCCACGGCGACGACGATCAGATCGTGCCGATCGACGCCGCTGGACGCGCATCGGCAAAGATCGTCAGGAATGCGAAGCTGATTGTCTACCCCGGTGCGCCGCATGGGCTCACCGACACCCACAAGGACCGGTTCAGCGCCGACTTGTTGGCATTCATCCGTAGTTGAAACGACGCCGCATCTGCCGGACCCCACGAAGGCGCCGGCAGAGTGGGCTCACCATAAGAGGTACTTCCCATGTGCAACCACCATGGCCGCTATGCAGATCCCGTTGATCCGGCTCTGCCGAAGTCCGGCATTACGCTGGACCTGCCACGCACCGCGCTCGTTGTGATCGACCCGCAGATCGACTTCATGAGCCCCGAAGGCCGCAGCTGGGGCGTGGTCGGAGAAAGCGTGACGGAGCAGAACCTCGTGGCCAACCTGGTCCGTCTGTTCGAGGCAGCAAAACAGGCGGGCATCACGGTCGCCATCTCTCCCCACTATTACTTTCCCCATGATCACACATGGAAAGTGCAGGGCCCCGCCGAGATGTTCCAGCATGCCATCGGCATGTTCGACCGTCCGGGCGCGCTGAACCTGGACGGATTCCGTGACTCGGGCGCGGACTTCATGCCGGAACTCAAGCCGTATATTGAGGATGGCAAGACCATCATCTGCTCCACGCACAAGCTGTACGGCCCGCAGGCCAACGATCTTGTCCTGCAGTTGCGCAAGCAGCGCGTCGACCAGGTGATCCTTGCGGGCATGGCCGCCAATCTGTGCGTCGAATCCCATCTGCGTGATCTGTTGGAGCAAGGTTTCGAAGTTGCTGTCGTACGCGACGCCGTAGCAGGGCCGAAGCTACCCGAAGGGGACGGGTATCACGCGGCACTGGTCAACTTCCGCTTCATCGCAAACGCGCTGTGGGATACCAACGAAACCGTGCAGCGGTTGGCAGGAAAGTTTGAAGCAGCCGCGTAGCGCCTGGCGCGGCAATGGCAGGGTGCATCAATGTCTGGTTCAAAGAATGCATAGAGGCGACTCACATGCCCAAGATTCCTTCGCGCTACAGCTATTTCGCCTATGGCGTTATCCAGGCCGGCTTGACCTGCTCCATCGCTGCTGCCATCGCAAGCATTCCATTTGCAGAAGAGGGCCTGTTTTTTCAGCACTGGCTAAGGTCCTGGAGCGTTTCCTGGCTGACCATGCTGCCGGTTGTCGTGTCGGCCACGCCCGTCATTCGCCGCCTGGTCGATCGCATGACAAGCCACTCTTAGGTCATACCGTCCTATATCGATGGCCTAGTTGAAAACGATAGACATGTGCCTGTTGACTGTGTCATCGCTCAACTACATTGAAGTCTGCACAAACCAGCACGCATCGGCACCATGACCAAGAACCTGACGCTCAGACATGCGGAAACGGAGGCCGAGATCCGTGCCTGCTTCCCTTCTGTGCGTCCAAGCTCGCAAAGCGCTTGCAGCAGGCGCTCGCCATGACCCTGCCCCCGGCCTTCGGCATCGGTGATCGGGTCGTCGACGTTCAGAAAGCGCCCGCGGATCAGCTTCTTCGCCGGCTTTGCATTCGGGCGCGCCCCGGGCTTTGCGGCCTTGGTCTTTTCAGCCTTTGCCGGCTTTGCGGCCTTCACGGCCTCTGTGGGCCTTTCAACTGGTTTCTCCCGCCGGCGGACCTGGGCGATTAAAGGGGGACATGCGTGTTGTCATCAACTTGTCGTAATTCGCTGGGCATCATCCTGAACCTTCACAGATCGGGGCCAGCGCAAGCGCTTCGCTTGGCAGCCTCCGCGTTCCGTATGACAACCCCGTACTATGCCGCAGTAGACCTTGGCTCCAATGCGTTTCGCATGATGATCGGCCAACCCGCGCGCGGTGGTAGCCGTGTCATCAGGGAAGTGGCATTTTTCCGCGAGCCGGTTCGTCTTTCCCACGGTCTGCGCGGCTCGGAGTTGGACGACTCTTCCCTCGAGCGGGGCTGGCGCGCGCTGGAGCGCTTTGGCAAGCGGTTGCGGGGATTCGAGCCCACCCGAGTACGGGCGGTGGCCACCAATACAGTGCGGGTGGCGAGCAATGCCACTGTGTTCCTCGCCAAAGCCGAGCAACGCCTTGGTTTCCAAATCGATGTGATCTCCGGCCACGAGGAGGCACGCCTGGTCTATGCTGGCATCGCACATAACATGCCGGACGCAAACACCACACGGCTGGTGGTCGATATCGGCGGCGGCTCGACGGAGTTGGCCATCGGTCGTGGCGAGCAGCTTCTGGCGGTGGACAGCGTGCCGATCGGCAGTGGCACATTCGGCAAGCGATTCTTTCCCAACGGCGTGCTAGACGGGCGCAGCTTGCAACTGGCTGAGCGGATAGCAGGCGAGGAAATCGAGAAGGTGGCCACACGGTATCGGGATCATGCCTGGCAGCTGACCATCGGCTCGTCGGGTACGGCTCGCCTGCTTGCGCGGTTGTTGCAATGTAATGGCCTGAACACACGAGGGAGCAGCACGATTACCTATGATGGACTGCTACGGCTGGCGCTGCGCCTGCTGGAGGCGGGGCATCTCCGTCGCCTGGAGCTTGCCGGCCTGAAGCGCCATCGCCTCGAAGCGCTGCCGGGTGGCCTTGCCGTGATGCTGGCGGTGTTCAAAGTATTTGGCATCGATGAGATGCTGCCATCCGAGCCCGGCTTGCGTTTCGGCGTATTGCATGGCTTGATGCAGAGCTAGCGTCCTGGTGCGGTCACTGAGGAAGGGGCGCCAGGCCGGCGGCAAACGCGCGACCTACCGTTGGCCGTCCAGCGGCGACCTACCTTCGGCAATCATTGCCTTAAGTTTCGCAACCGTCAATTCGGCACTGGTGAAAGCGGTAGACTGCTGCGCCGCCTTGCCACCAGCTCGGAAGATGGTCTGCTGCAGGCCGGTCAACGTGTGATGGCGTACCAACACGAAGCCTTGGCAGCCCCCATTGGACAGCGGCTCAGTGTAGGCGCGGAAGTCGTAATAACCGGCGCGGTGAAAACTCTCAAAGGAAGAGTTGGGACTGTTATCAGTGATGGTCAAGCTGGAAACTTCACTGCGATGGCGTCGGAATGGCAAACGGCGGCATTGCGGCCACCAAGTACCGGCGGTAGGCGTGCTCAATATCGGCATCCGCGTCAAAGCGCGCCTCGAGGGGATCGCTTCGGTACTTCGAGCAGTGAAAGCTGCTGATGCCGGCGGTAGATTCCAATGTCACCAATCCTTGGTACCGTCCGGACGGTAGCTCCAGGACCGAGGTCGTAATGGATACCTCTCCACGCTGATACGTCGCCATCTTTGATTCCATTCTGGACACCAAATATGGACAGCTTATCAGAGGCCTACTGTTTCCAAACACAGATTTCTCTTGCGCACTAACGTGGTGCGCGGACAGGAAAATTGCCCCCTTCGAAGGGGCATCGGATGGCGGCGTTTCGGTTTCGATGCCTATTTTCAATGGTAGCGCAGACATCACCTGGGACGTCTCTTTGCGCGATGCCACGGCATGAGTCCGTAGCTTTTCCGCTAGAAGGGGAGGCGCGCTCCCTTGAAGCGCTTCCACAGGCTACGCAGTTGCTCCTTGTCCGCGTCCACCCTGCCTGCAAGGTAGCCGCGCGCATAGCCGGTGCCAGATGCCAACTGCGGGTCCTTGACGGTGAGGCTGCGCAACAGGTCATCCGCAACCGCAATGTCGTTGCGCCAACCCAAGTCATCCTGCAGACGCGACAGCTGGCGACGGAAGCGCTGCAACTTCTTCGCCGGGAACAAGGATTCGAAAAATTCCGTCGCGTAGCGGAGCTTCTTGGCGGCAATGCGAGCGCGGTGGCGCCGATGTACGTCGAGCCTTGCCATGCGCCGGCCGCGTTTCAACAATTTGCGATGGCGCTGGTGCAAGGTGTCCAGCGCAAACTTCGTGGCCGGCTCAGCCAGCTCACTGCGTTGCGTATCGACGTGCGCATGACGCCAGTTGCCGCTGCTTGCCCAATGGTTTAGTGCAAGGATCAGCCGAGTGTAGCGCGTGGAGTCGACTGCTTGCGCGGCGCGTTGTCGCGCTTCGGCGGCAACCTCATTCGCCGCAGCCAGGATCTCGTCCGCGCCCACGTCACTCGGCGCCCCGTCGACGGCCTCGCGTAATGTTGAGTGGGCAAGTACCTCCCAGTCCCGTGCAGGGCCCAGCTCGCCGGCAATCCACTTGATTTCTTCCTGAAGCTCGGACGGGCAGGCAAGCAGTGACTGGAAGATGTCCAGTGCGGAGCGCAGGCGGCGTAGTCCGACCCGCATCTGATGCACCGTCTCCGGGTTGTCGCTGTTCACGACGCCGTGCTCGTTGGCTGAAATCTGCGCCAGGCAGTTTTGCACAATGCTTTGGAACACGGCTTCGGTCGAAGCCTCGTCGGAAAGCGTGAGGGGGGCGGCGCGAACCGCTTCCGATGGCTCGCAAACGACAAGCGCGTAGCCGCGGTCGCCCTTGCTCGCTCGGCTCACGCGCATGGGAATCGCATCGAGCAGCTCCAGTGCGAACCCGAAGAGCTCTGTCGGTGCACCGGCCTGGATCTCCAACTCGAGCTCACGGATGGGAGCCGTGGCTTCCCCTGCCCGGATGACCCCGCGATCCAGGGCCGCCTCCACCTCTGCGCCTTGCGGTAAGCGCAGCAGCGCAACGGTCCGCTGCACCTCGGCGACGAAGACCGGCTCGAGGCGCTCCGCCAGGTCGCTTTCACGAAGCAGGTCTCCCAACGCCGTGTCCTTGGGGGGGGTCTCCTGCAGTGCACTCAAGTCGGGCACGGGCCCGGCAATCGCAGTTTCGAACTCCTCGCGCTCGTATAGGCCACCCTGCCGCCTGCCGTGGGTTTTCAATGTCTGCACATAGTGGTTTCCCGCCTGGCGCACCCGCAGGGATGCACGGTGTTGACGCAAGGACAGGTCAGCCGTATCAAAATACGTACTGACGAGCTGCTCGTCGTGGGGCGGCTCCACGCACCGGGACGACAGCAGGGGCAGCGCGATCAGCCGGTCAACCTCGTCGTGCAGAAGTTCGAGCTTCAGTTCGCGTTCCATCTATTCCAGCTTGGCGGAACTCTCGAATTCCGCAAACACGCGGGCCTGTACCGCGTCCATGACCGCCAGGACCTGGGCATTTGCCGGCCCGCCGGCTGTGACACCCGTGGCATTCTTGGGCTTCGACCCGAGCGGATAGAAAACAAAAACCGTATCGAACTGGCCTGCCGCCTCCATCTTCAGGCTCCGGTTGAGCGCTTTCAGGTATCGCTTCCTTGCGGTCTTCGACATGGGCATCATCGCTTACTGTTGTTGTCAAGGGTTGGCGGTTGCCGGCAATCTCCAAACCAGTCCGCTTAGAGCCGTTGGTACCACTGCGCCCCGCCGAGGTCAATTATCCACCCGCCCGTGGCAGGCGGTGCCAAGGAAGTAGAGGGTGGGCAATGCGGGATCGTGCCTGCGACGGCTATATGCGTGCGGGACGTGATCCCGTCCCGATCCGGGTCCAAGCCTAGGGGCACTACCGACTCAGATTGCAATCTGCGAATCCGGGCGATGGTGCGCTTTGCAGCAAACAATGGCAGATAGACATGAACGCGGGCGTCCACGCTCAACTCTGCGATGGCGGTGAGGTAAGACTCCCTGACGATCTCTGGCGGAAAACCCGTGTCGACGGCGATTCTCGCGACCATATGGTCGCAGTCCTCTGCTCTCATTGCTCCCCCTTTCCCTTCTCATTCATGAACGGTTGCCGAAAAAAAGTGTCCATAAATGCCCTCGGCGTTCCTCCTGATGTTATGACCTGCGCTGTTTTGGGATGGCTCGTTGAGCCTGCCGCTTATCGCTGGAACGGATAACTACTCTAGTCAACTTCGCGAGCAATAGTGGCACCGTCTTGCATAACTTGGGGTGGGCCCTTTTCGGTTGATGCTTACTTAGGACTCCAGCGCAGAGGCGTCTTTCCTGGAGCATCGAGGATTTTTCGGCGATGACGAGATGCGGCGGGGCATGATCCCGGCGCGTTGCCGTCGCCGCGCTGTCACAGTCCCAACCTATATTCTTCTAAGAGTCTGCCGACCGTAGACGGTATCCGGATTGTCAGACGTCAAGTGCAAGCCCGGTCACGGGTTGGGATGCCCAGCGCAGGCTCGATCCTGACCGCATTGGGCAGTTCCGCTCCCGCCCCGCTTTCTCACGGGTCGATTCACTGCGTGCCTTCTCAAACGTGTCATCGCTGGCAGAGTGGGGCGCTCTTCTACAAGTCAGGAGTTGCAAATGGATCAATCGTCCTCCAAGCAAATTACGGAAGCGCAAACCGCGCATGTTGACGCCTTCATGGGGCTGGCCAACACCACCATTGAGGGATTCGAGAAATTGCTTGTACTGAATTTTCAGACTGTGAAGACGGCGCTGGCGGAGACACACGAGGAGGCGCAGAAAGTGCTGTCAGCCAAGGACACCCAGGAGTTGCTTACGGTGGAATCGGACTGGCTTCGTCCGGTGCCAGACAAAATGCTTTCGTATCAGCGTCATCTTTGCCAGATCGCGACCGATACCCAGGCCAGGCTCGGCGAGGTAGCCGTAGCGCAATACGAGGCCAGCAAGCACAACATGACGGACTTCATCAAAGGCGCTGCAAGCGCAGTCGTGGCATGGGACGCCGGAACTTCCGACGCCGGCCTACGGGCTGCCATCGAGACAACGGACCTGCTGTTCGAAAGCATGCGGAAGGCCGCGAAGCAAATGGCGCAAGCCGCTGAAAGTAGCCTTGAAGCAGCCAGCGATGCTGTCGCCAATGCGAGTCAGTCGTCAGGCGAACGTTCATTGCAGGAGGCTGCGCAGTAGTACCTGGTATGAACGCCTCATGGCCGCGGGCCGTTGCTGTGGCGCAGGACGCTGCACGGCCCCGTCTGGGGTCACCAGTGAGACCGTGGGAATACCGGTTCGGTACTATCGAAAGAGCCCGATGATGCGCAAGCCGCGGCCATGAGCGTCGGCCGCTCAATACCCGGTTGCGCCCGTGCAGGCCCGCTACCAGAGGTTTTGGCGTGTTCGAGTGGCGGCGTCGGAGAATCCCCGATTGGACTTTTGCATGTTGGTACCCTGATTCTGAGGCGGGGATCCCTTGACCGGGCGCACACACGATTCACTCGGCTCAATCGCGTGGAAGAAGGGGGAGGTCAGTGGGGCCGTGAGGGCGGAAAGCCCACCGGCCGGGGCGTGAAATCTGCGCATGCTCGGCTCCTCTCGTCGCCATGCATCGCGCCGCAGGGCAACACAACGCCAGCGCGTTCTGGCAGGGCAAACAAAGAGCGGGGCTGCGAGGCGAACGTGGACCAGATCCACTGCCTCGTTCTTCTTTTCGTGGGTACCAAAAAGCCAAGCTACTCCTGGCGGATCCACGAACCTCGCATCGTCAATACTATATATACTGTATGAACGTAAATGCATAGGACAGAGGGCTTGATGCCAGGTAATTCCCGGAGGAAGCTGGTGACGACGTTACCATCGGACGCACGGAACGAGAAGGGATCCGAAGGCACGCTGCGCGCTGGCAAGGCAGGACGGAAAACTTCTACCCAGACGATGTCGCCTGCCTTGGCGCCTCCGACCGACGAGGGGTCTGCCAGCGTAACGAAAGCCAAGACGCCGAGCAATGGTGCGGCGCAGCAGTCAGACAAATCAACCAAGAAGCCAAAGGTCGTTCGGGACAGTTTCACGATGCCGGAGCACGACTATGAAAAGCTTGCCGAGCTCAAGCGGAAGTGCCTCGCAGGTGGCGTCCCGGTGAAGAAGAGCGAGTTGCTGAGGGCAGGACTACGGGCTCTTGAAGCCCTCTCGCAGGAGAGGCTACTCGGCGTTGTTGCGCAAGTCGAGGCAGTCAAGACGGGGCGCCCCGCGAAGTCCTAAAGCGGACGCCGTTACCGATACCCGAAGAAGCCGTCCATCGGGATCACTCCGACACATCCGACAACACGTCCAGCTAAGTTTGGAGCCACGGCCGAATGACTGTCTGCCGCTAACGGTAAGTGTCATGGTCGAAGCATCCGGTCTCGACGAGTGGGGAGGTCGAAGGGCAGGGGGCAAGCGGATTTCGTCAAAAATCTGTCATTCGCCAGTGGCAAATGGCCCACGCCCTGCCCAATGCAGATTAGGACAGGAGTATCAAGGTTTGATGACGAAAGTGGGCTGCGCTGCAGACCAGTGACGACCTCGGCGCTGAGAGACGAAGACAGAGGCAGCGTGCAAACGCCTCGGATAGGTTCAGCCCGCAGCTAGAATCCAGGGTACAGATCCAAAAATGAAGGCAGATTTCCGCTGATGCTCTTGCTGACCGAGCCACAGCGTTGCCCAGGTGTCCCTCCGTGGGCCCGACCATCATGAAACACGCAGCCGAGCGCATGCAGACGACCCCGTCGAGCCCCCCGGGAGCGGCGAGCCTTGATATCCTGGCAGAACGCGTTGGCGTGCAGAATGGCAATGACCTCTTCATCAACCGCGAGCTCAGCGAACTCGAGTTTTACGACCGCGTTCTGCAACAGGCCGCCGATCCAGCGGTGCCACTGCTGGAGCGTCTGCGCGCGCTGTGTACGGTCAGCAGCAATCTGGACCAGTTCTACGAGATCCGGGTCGCTGGCCTGAGAGAGCGCTGCTTGATTCAGTCTGCTGCCGTCGGGCCGGACGGGATGGCGCCGCAGGAGCTCTACGCAAGTCTCAACTTGCGGGTCCGTGAACTGGTGGATCGACAGTACCGTCTGTTCAATGACGTGCTGGTGCCCGCGTTGGCCGAGCAACAAATATGCTTTTTGCGGCGTCCCACGTGGAATCCCACGCAGTCAGCCTGGATCCGGGAATTCTTCTTCGCCGAACTGATGCCGGTGCTGACGCCCATCGGACTGGACCCGGCGCATCCGTTCCCGCGGTTGCTTAACAAGAGCCTGAACTTCGCCGTCGAGCTCGAGGGCAGAGACGCGTTCGGGCGCAACGCCAGCCATGCGATCGTACAGGCGCCACGCGCGTTGCCGCGGGTGATTGCTCTGCCGGAGGACATCGCCGGATGCCAGTACGGCTTCGTTTTTCTCTCGTCGATTCTGCACGCCCACGTCGGCGAGCTGTTTGGCGGCATGACAGTGCGCGGCTGCTACCAGTTCCGCGTGACCCGAAACAGTGAGCTGTTCGTGGACGAGGAAGAAGTCAAGAACCTGCGCGAGGCGCTGCAGGGCGAACTGCCGCATCGCCACTTTGGCGATGCGGTTCGACTGGAGGTGGCCGACAACTGCACGTCGGGAATGACTGCGTTCCTGCAGGAACAGTTCGGTCTGACGGCAAGCGAGGTGTTCTCCGTCAATGGCCCGGTCAACCTGGTTCGCCTGTTGCAGGTCCCGGACCAGGTCAATCGACCGGAGCTGAAGTACCCCCCGTTCCGGCCTAGCCTGCCAAAGGCCCTGCGGGAGCATTCGGACATGTTCCGCGCCATGCGCGATGGCGACATCCTGCTGCATCATCCGTTCCAGTCTTTCGCACCCGTCGTTGACTTTGTCAGGCAAGCGGCACACGACCCGGATGTGGTGGCCATTCGCCATACGGTCTATCGGGCAGGGCACGACTCGGCCCTGCTAACGGCATTGCTCGAGGCGGCGCGCAATGGCAAGGAAGTTACCGTCGTGGTGGAGTTGCTGGCCCGCTTCGATGAGGAAGCCAACATCGGCTGGGCGGCGCAGCTGGAGGAAGTCGGCGCGCATGTCGTCTATGGCGTCGTAGGCTTCAAGGCGCACGCCAAGATGGTCATGGTCTTGCGCCGCGAAGGCGGGGCGCTCAGGCGCTATGTGCACCTTGGCACCGGGAACTATCACGGCCTGACGACCCGAACCTATACGGATTTCGGGCTGCTGACCTGCCATGAAACGCTGACGCAGGATGTCGCGCAGGTCTTCAGCCAGCTGACGGGCCTCGGTCAGACCGAGGGCATGACCCATCTCTGGCAATCGCCATTCACCATGAAGCAGGCGCTGTTGTCAGCAATTCGCCGCGAGGCCGAGCAGGCCCGGGCGGGCCGCAAGGGGGCGATCATTGCCAAGATGAATGCCTTGCTGGATCCGGAGTTGATCCAGGCCCTCTACGAGGCCTCACGTAACCGTGTACGCATCGACCTGATCGTCAGGGGCGCCTGTGCGCTGCGGCCGGGCGTCGCCGGCTTGTCGGAAAACATTGAGGTGAAATCGGTCATGGGCCGGTTTCTCGAACACGCCCGCATCTTCTACTTCCACGATGGCGGGGAAGAGCGGGTGATGCTGTCCAGCGGCGAATGGATGGAGCGCAGCCTCTCCCGACGGATCGAGATCTGCTTTCCGATCCTCGACCCCATCCTGAAGGCACGCGTCATCGCCGAAGGCCTGAAGCCCTACCTGACCGACCGGCGTGACGTCTGGCAGATGGCGCCGGACGGAAAATATGAGCGCCGCTCACAGCAGGGAGGCGACTCGGCGCAAGATTTTCTGCTGTCGGCTTTGACCTGAGTTCTCTTGGCTCTTCCATTGGTTATCTGATCTGAAGCGCCACCATGTCAGAAATATGACGATCACGATCGGGACACGTCTGGCGAGTCCGGCCGCTGTGGAACGGATACTCCTCGGCAACAAGCATGGCGCTTTTTCCGCGCGATTGCGGCGGTGATCTGCTACGCTGAATTGCCAAGGCGTTACAACGCAACCTGCAAACCACGGAAGAATAATCATGAAGCGGACGCACGACTTCCGGATACGTTCCTATATCCACGCTTTGGCTCGCCAACTGGCAATCGTGTTGCTATCTCTTGGCGCGGTTTCGATGGCACGAGCCGGAGATATCACGGGCGCGGGTTCAACCTTCGTCTACCCGCTAATGTCCAAATGGGCGGCAACGTATTACGCCCGTACCGGTCAGCAGGTCAACTATCAGCCGACCGGATCGGGCAACGGCATCCGGCAGATCCGTGCGGCGAGCGTGACCTTCGGTGCCACGGACATGCCGCTCAAGTCGGAGGACTTGCGAACGGCAGGGTTAGCGCAGTTTCCCATTGTGATCGGTGGGGTGGTGCCGGTTCTGAACCTGGACGGCGTTGGCGCGGGTCAGCTGCGCATGACCGGTTCGCTATTGGCGGACATTTATCAGGGAAAAATCGTTAACTGGAATGATCCGGCCATTGCCGCCGCAAATCCTGCAATCAAATTACCCGACCAGAAGATCGTAGTCGTTCATCGTAGTGACAGCTCTGGCACCACCTTCAACTGGACGGATTATCTTGCAAAGATCAGTCCGCATTGGGGTGCATCTGTTGGGGCCGGCACGACAGTGAAATGGCCCGTTGGCGTAGGAGCAAATGGCAATGATGGTGTCGCGACCTATATTCGCAATGTCAACGGAGCCATTGGCTACGTTGAACTGACCTATGCATTGCAGCGTAAGCTGGCCTATGCCGCCGTCATGAATCGCGATGGCATCTTTGTGCAGCCGTCACGCGAATCGTTCAGTGCCGCGGTGTCTGCGGCAGAGTGGAATCCGAAGGCAGACTTCTATCAGGTGCTGACGAATGCTTCTGGCTCCCAGGCCTGGCCGATTACCGGTGCCGTGTTCGTGCTGATCTCCAAGACTCGCGGTAACGCTGGCGAGACCAAAGACGCACTCGCATTTTTCCGTTGGGCGCTGTCCGAGGGACAGGCCGACGCGGCGGCCGAACACTATGTCGCTCTTCCTGAGAGTCTGGTTCGGCACGTGGAGTCGTATTGGAGGGAAGCCTTCCAATGAGGGAGGGCAGAAGGCGCCAACAATGCGAGTTATCGATGCGATTTGAGCGGCCTTGTTGCATAAATCGAATTTGAAGGCAAAGGCACCGCTATGATCATGATTTCAGGCGATGCGGACGGACTTCGGGCGAGCGACAGCCGCCATGCGGTTCAGCACGCCTACGCGGATCGAGACCTCGGTCGCCTGGGAGCCTATCTCACGCGCCCACAGGCAGGGGCCGGTGAGAGTCTTGAGCCGGTACAGCGAGCGCCGGTGATAGCCGCAGGCTTGCTTCCATTCTCGCCTACTGCTCTTTCCGATAGCGTCGATGGCCGCATTGCGCCAAGCTGCACCGGGCGTGTTGTCAGGCCAAGCCATCGCGCCCCCGCGCGGCGGGACTCGCGAATCCGCCATCGAGAAAGTGCGCCTAGCCGAGGATGGCTGGAACACCCGCGACGCTGCCAAAGTGTCCCTCGCGTACAGCCTGGATACGCGATGGCGCAACCGTGCTGAATTCGCAAGCGGCCGCGATGAAGCCCGAGCGTTTCTAGAGCGCAAGGAAGGCAACTACGAGATCTACATGGTGGCCGACGCCTCGGGCGGCACCACCAAGGAAGCGCACGACTACGCGATGCAGCGCATGGTGCAGGCCGGCGTAGTGCCGGTGACCTGGCAGCAGGTGCTGCTTGAATGGCAGCGCGACTGGAAGAACCGCGACACGTACGACGCGGTAATGAAGGTGGCCAAGGAACACTCGGGTGCCTACGGCATGGGCGTGGACTACGCCTACACCATGGTCCACAAGGCCGAGCAGCGCACCGCCACGAAGCACGAGTCGCTGGCTCCGGTCCATGCACAGGTGATCGAGCGGTAATTCTGCATTCGCGGGCTGGACGTTCCATAGGACGTCCAGTCATTTCAGAAACGGGGCCAACTGCCTACTTCAATCCCGACTGACTCAGACCGCGGCTTGAAGCAAGATCGCGGCCTCAAATGAACAGGAGAACTCCCATGTCCAAACTACCGTTGCTCGAACCCGCGGATTGTGCATTGATCCTCGTTGATGAACAGGCGGGCCTTGCGTTCGCCGCGGGTTCTCAAGACCCCCAGATTCTGCGCAGTAATGGCCTTGCGGTCGCGAAGACGGCGGTCGCCTTTGACTTGCCGGTTGTGGTCTCCACTTCGGCCTCGAAGGTCTACAGCGGCCCATTGATGCCGGCTTTTCGGGAAGTGCTGCCAAACGTCACGCCGATTGAACGCCGCAACATGAACCTTTGGGAAGACGATGCGGTCCGCGACGCGATTACGGCTACCGGAAAGCGTACGCTGATCATCGCGGGCATGCTGACGGAGGCCTGCGTGAGCTTCCCGGTTCTTTCAGCGCTGTCCGAGGGATATCAAGTCTACGTGGTTGCCGATGCTTGCGGTGGACTGACACCAACAAGCCATGACCTTGCGTTGCGACGGATGGCTTCCGCTGGCGCAGTCATGACTTCCTGGCTCCAACTCCTTCTCGAATTTCAGAGAGACTGGACGCGTCATGACACATATGAGAAGGCTCGCTCGATCGTGGTTGAGCATGGTGGTGGGTATGGCACGGGGCTCGCATACGCGCGTGACATGATCAAACCGACATGAGCGCGTGTATCGGTCATGCATGCGGCTAACTCTGCCTCATTCTGAGGGACGTAAGTTGAGGGGAGGGGGCGACCGGCGCTTTCCGACCCCTCTCTGCCATTCGCAATCACGCCGACAGATGGCCGCTTCGGGCCGAACTATGGTCAGCTCGTAGAGCTGCTATCGTCAGCGCGTCCCTTTCCCTCTGATACGCACCCGTCCGAATGGGGGGCATGCAACGCAAGCTGCTGCAAGTTCCCGAGCGAAGAAGCATTGCCCGGGCCTCTGGATGGATCGAGAAGTTCATCGAGCCCTGTTGAGCGACGCCATCTCGGGCCTGAAACGCAGCGGCGGGGCAAGCCGCTCTCTCGGCGTCATCTTGGTGGAACCTCCACTCTGGCCGGCCATGCCTGTTGTGCGTTGGCGGCGTGTCGCGGCAGGAGGCCGGCGGCCGCAAATGCACCAGCGGTGCGCGCGAGGAATTTCCGACGCGTCGTGCTGATGGCGCCCCCCTTTCAGCATGTTGCGGGAATGACGGGGAGAAGCAGGAACGACGCGTACTTCTCGCCCGTGTGGACGGTGGTCTGACCGGCGAAGCGGTCAGACCTGCGGTCGTCGGGGTGATCGTGCAGCAGCACCGACGAGCCGCGCATCGACTTGCCATAAATCTGCGGATAGGGTCCGGGCAGGTCGTGCTCGAAGTCCGAGCTGCCCACAGTCAGCACCAGCCGGTAGCCCTTCGGGAAGACGAAGCACATGGGCCAGATCTCGACCTGCAGCTCGTAGATCTCGTTCGGTTCGAGAAGTTGGATCTCCTGGTGCGTGTGCACGGGCTGATACGGCCTGGAGGCTTGAGGATCCAGCTTTCGGTGCGACGCTCTAAGCCAGCCTTGCGCGAGGGGGGCATTGGGTTCGACTGCCCCCAAGATCAGGTGCTCCTTGCCGTCCGGAGCGAAAGCCCGCAGCGTCAGGAACAGATCCGCATCGCGGGCCGTCGTGGAGATCCAGAGCGTGGCAGACAGCGGGCCGGTCACCTCGGTTTCGCGCTCGAAGGGTGCAGTGCTGAAGCTTACCTTGCCTGCCATGCCGTCAAACGAGACGCGCGAAGCTGTCACGCTCGGCTCCGATCGCAGGCTCTGTGCGCCGGCGTCCAGATACATGGGCGTCCATGCGGTGCGCGCCAAGGGCCATTCATGCTCGTCGCGCTCCACAAAACGATCCACGTGGCGCACCTGCATCTTGATCGGCGGCTGCCGATCCCAGCCGTTGTCCTCGCCCTTGAGGAAGCGGTCAAAAAACCGCTTCTGGAGCGCCACGCCGTAGTCCGTATAGAACTCCGTCCAATGCTCGAGCCCGTGCAATTCGAGCCACTTATGCTTCGAGCCGGCCCCCAAGTAGCCTTGGACATTGCCGCGGAGGTGCAGGCCATGGCCACCCCAGTTTGCGCAGGAAAGCACCGGTACCTCGATTGCACCCAAGTCCGCACGGCGGCCGTCGAAGTAGCTATCACTGATGAGCTCGGCGCTCAACTGCGTCGCGTTGATGTCCACGCGATTGGCGAGCAGTTCCTCGTCGCTGAGCTCGGCTGGCCCGGAGATAGGCAACCCGGTGTTGGGATTCACATGCCCACGCCGTCCGAGGCCGTGCTGCACGTTTTCCACCTGCTTCGGATACCAGGCCACCATGAACGTGTTGAGGATGCCGCCATGCCGGCAGGCGTCGCGATAGTAGTCGGAGAACCCCTCGAACGGGCAGATCGCGGCCAGATGCGGAGGACGTTTCGCCGCCACCAGCCATTGGGTGGCTCCGTAGTAGGAAACGCCGGCCAGGCCGATCTTCCCGTTGCTCCACGGTTGTTTCGCTGCCCATTCAATGCAATCGTAGAAGTCCTGCGCCTCGCGCGGGGAGAAGCAATCGATGACGCCCGGCGATCGGCCAGCGCCGCGCGAGTCCACGCGAATGCAGATGTAACCCAACGGCACCCATCTCTCCGGATCCGCGGTTTCCCAGTTCGCGTACTTGCTGCTGCTGCCCTTCAGAATTTCCGGGTGCTTAGTAGTGAGCGATTGCCATTGTGCGGGGAATCCCACCTGGAATGGCAGGCCTTTGGCGTATGGCCCGTAGGACATCAACACCGGGTAGCGTCCTTCCTCTTTCGGGCGAAAGACGTCGGCCCGAACCACCAAACCATCGTCCATGGGGATTTCAACGTCCCAATCGATTTGCATGTCTGTCTCCTGATCGGTTTATCTTGTAAGCGGCTAAAGCTTGTGGCGCATGCCCAGCGCAAAGCTGGTGCCACTGCCTTTTCCGGTAACCTTGTCGAACATCGTCACAGCGTATACGTCCGTGCGTTTCGACAGAGCATAGTCATAACCACCGGCAAGTCCGTGACGCCGATAGTCCGCCATGACATCGCTACGTACGCGTGAAGACACTGCAGAGGCCAGGATCTTCCCGCTGCCGACCGGAATCTGGGCACCCACCTGCAGCGCGTCGGTCGTCGTTGATGCACCGCTGGTACTTGTGTGGACATACTCGGTCAGCAGCTTGATGACCTTGAAGTCATAGGACAATCCCCCGACCATCGCTGTCTGCGCCCAGCTTCCCGCAGGAAGTCCGGGACCAAGCCGGGTTCTCTGGATGGCAAAACTCGCCGATAAAGGCCCGCGATCATAGAGCAGCATACCGACAGCATTGTTCTGCGAATTCGTGCCCGGCTGCTCGCCAAGGCTATACAAGCCCCGGAACGAAATTCCCGCGAATTCCGGTGAGTAGTAGCCAATCGCGTTATTCCACGCGGTATCGCCGGCAATGTATCGGCCCTGCTGGGGCGTCCACAGGACGTTCTGGAGCGGCGAAAACTTCGTCGAGCCGGAAAACGCATCGAAGAGCGCGGTCGCCAGAAACGTCGGATTTGCTAGTCGCCCGAGACGCACTTCGCCAAAACCGCCCTCCAGGCCGACGTAGGCATTTCGGGAAAAGAGGCCATCCGTGGGAGCGCGCCCATTGGCACCCGTGTCCATTTGGAAGAATCCCTCGAGGCGGTAGTTCGCCTTAAGACCGGCTCCCAAATCTTCGCTTCCTGTCATGCCCCAGAAGGACGTCTGCAGACCTCCACTTTCCACGCCAGTTGCAGAACGTTGTCCACTGAGATGGGTAACGCCGACATATGCGTCCGCGAGTCCATATAGCTGTGCGTTGGTCGCGTAGGACCCGCAAGGCAGCGCAAAGAGTGCCAGCGCATACAACCTTACTATCGGTTGCGCCCTCCGTGTGCAACCCGGTTCGCTACCAGCCTTACCATAGACGGCAAAGCTTGCTTGTCGTTCCTTGTACAAAATTGATCTCCTCCGTTTTATTTACTTCGATCACCTCAAAAGAACAGCGTGGTCTTGGCGCATGAGCAGCCTCACTGACGGGGGCGGTCGTCCTTTTCTGCGGCATTGCGAATGCCGGTATTCGCCCGAGGGAGCTGAGCGCGAGGCCCCACTCACCACAGCATCGCAGCCCATAATCGGCGGGGAGTGGCGCGCGCGGCAGTAGTGGGTTGGAGACGGTCAGGCGGACGCGGGGGCCGGCAGCACGGTCCCATAGTTGAGGCCGAAGCCGATCCGCGCATAGTCGTCGCGCTCGCACCAGCCACGGAACACGACGGTATCGCCATCCTCAAGGAAGCCGCGTTGTTCGCCGTCGCCGATATCTACCGGTTGCGTCCCGGATACTGTGAGTTCGATCAGCGCACCCGCCTCGCCTGGGGCGGGGCCCGAGATCGTGCCGCTGCCCAGCAGGTCGCCGCTCTGTAGGTTGCAACCGCCCATGGTGTGGTGCGCAATCATCTGGCTCAGCGTCCAGTACTGGTGTCGGAAGCTGGTATGGGTCAGCGTGCGCGGTTGCCGGCCCTGTGTTAGCTGGCGCGCGCTGAGTATCGAGACCTCCAGTTGGATGTCGAAGGCGCCGGCCGCGGCATTGTCCGCCGAGCGAAGGTAGTCGAGCGGTTGCGGGCGCCCTGGGGCGCGCGTCCAGCCTGTACGGTAAGGCAGCAGGGCTTCCAGCGTGACGATCCAGGGCGACAATGTGGTGGCGAAGTTCTTGGCCAGAAAAGGCCCTAACGGTTGCATCTCCCAAGTCTGAATGTCGCGCGCGGACCAATCGTTGAGCAGGCACAGGCCGAATATGTGCTGCTGTGCCTTTGCCAGCGGGATAGGCGTACCACGTGCATTTCCGATGCCAATCACCGCGCCCACTTCCAGTTCGTAGTCCAGACGCTGGCAAGGTCCATACACAGGTGCGCTGCCCGGATCGGCGCGGTACTGCCCCATCGGCCGGTAGACCTGCTGGCCACTGACGCCGATGGAAGACGCCCGGCCGTGATACGCGATCGGCAGCCAATCAAAATTGGGGTTCACCTCCAGCCCGAACTGGCGACAGCAGTTCACGGCGTGGTCGAGCGAAGTATAGAAATCCGTGTAGTCGCCAATGTGTACCGGGACCGCAAACTCGGCCGCCGCCTGCGGCACCAGCGTTTCGCGTACTGGACGCTCATGCACACTGTCTGCCTCCAGCAGCGCAAAGATGCCGTGGCGCAATGCGCGCCAGGCGCTCGGACCCAGGTCCAGCAGTGCATTTAGCGTCGGCGCTGCGGCGGCCTGCGTGGCTTCGGCGGCCAGGTCTTGCAGGCAGCCTCTGCCATGCAAGGCGGCCAGGTCGACGATCTGGTCACCGATCGCAACGCCGCCACGCCAGGGCTCCGCGCGGCCAAGCCGACGGAATATGCAGAGCGGAAGATTCTGCAGCGGAAAATCGCAGCCTGCAGCATTGGCCGAGTCCAGCCAGGTGTGGCGGGAGGCATCATGGGTGTGGTTCAGTTCCATGGTGGTATCAGGCGGCATTCAGGGCATCGTCGAAGATGGCAACGGCGCGGGTCCAGCCGGCCGAGGCCCCGCGAATCTTGTGCGGGAAGCAGGAGATGTAGAAGCCATGCGGCGGCAGCGCCTCCAAGTTGTGCAGCTTCTCCAGGTGGCAATAGCCAATGTTGCGGCCCGCCTTGTGGCCTTCCCAGATCAGCGAGGCGTCCTGTGTCTCGGCATACTTGCGGGCCGTGTGCACGAACGGCGCGTCCCAACTCCACGCGTCGGTACCGGTCAGCCGCACGCCACGTTCAAGCAGGTACATGGTGGCGTCGAACCCCATGCCGCAGCCGGACGAGACGTAGTCAGGCTGGCCGTAGCGCTTGCCCGCACGCGTGTTGACCACCACGATCTCCAGCGGCTTGAGCACGTGCCCGATTCTGTCGAGTTCGGCATCAACGTCGTTAGCGGTCACCACATAGCCGTCGTCCAGACCGGTGAAGTCGAGCTTCACGCCTGGCTGGAAGCACCACTCCAGCGGCACCTCGTCAATGGTGATGGCGCGCTCGCGCTGCCCCAATGACTCGTTCATGGTGCTGTGGAAGTGATAGGGTGCATCCAGGTGGGTGCCATTGTGCGTATTGAGCTGGATGCGCTCGATCGCCCAGCCTTCGCTGTCCGGCAGGTCGGACGGCTTCAGTCCCGGGAAAAAAGACGTGACCTGCTCGGCGGTCGAGCGGTGCGACAGGTATTCGATCCGGGGGCCATAGCCGGGAGGATCGGAGACGACATCGTTTTCCAGGTAGATCGAGAGATCGACGAAGCGGCGGGTCATGGTGGGAGGTCCTCTTTGGAGATGCGTGAAAAGGGGGAAGGCGGGCTCAACTGGCATCGAGGGACGGCGCGGTGCCCGGCGCCTTGCGGGCGCCCACACCGGTATCCTGCTCGGCAATTTCGCGTGGCAGCAGGGCAACCACGATCGCGGATAGCAGGAACAAGCCGCCGCACAGCGCGATACCGGGCGCAAAGCCGAACCCAGTCGCCGCCCAGCCCAGCGCCAGCGGAGCAAAGGCGGAGATGCCACGGCCGACGTTGAAGCAGAATCCGGCGCCGGTTGCGCGGATGTGCGTCGGGAACAGTTCGGCGAAGTAGGAGCCCACGAGGCCGGCGAAGGCCATGAAGAAGGCGAATACCGGGCCGAGGACGAGCAGGGTCGCATGGTCCGTGGCGAAAGCGTAGGCCGGTAGCGTCAGTCCGGAGCCGACCAGCGACGCGATCACGGCACGCTGTTTCCCGATGCGGTCTGCGAGCAGGCCGAAGACGTTATAGCCAAGGAACATGCCGACATTCAGCACGGCCACGAAGCTTGCCATGGTGGTGACATCGAGCCCCCGCTCCTTGACCAGGAAGGTCGGTAGCCAGGTCGAAGCGCCCCAGTACGCGGACAGCGCCAAGGCCGAGGTCGCGGTGCCGAGCAGGGTAATGCGCAGCAAGCTCGGCGCGAACAACTCAGCAAGGGTGGCGCGGCCGGCGCTTGCTCTGGCGGACTGGTCGCCATAGCGTTGCGCGAGCCAGACCTCCGATTCCGGCACGCGCAGCCAGACGTAGAAGATGGCGATGGCCACGGCCCCGCCGCAGAGAAGGAACAACATGCGCCAGCCATGCGTCGGTAGCAGGTAGGCCGCTGCCAGGGCGGCCACGGTTGCGCCCGCCGAGAAGGAACTTAGCACGAAGGCAGTGGCCCGTCCTCGCTGGTGCGCGGGCCAGGTCTCGTTGACATGTGCCGCGGCCGTGCTCCAGACCCCGCCCAGGCCGAGGCCTGAGAGGAAACGCAGGAAGAGGATCTGGCGCCAGTCGGTGGCGCCGGAAATTGCCATCGTGAGCGCGCCGAAAGTCACCAGCGACAGTAGCAGCGCCGTGCGGCGGCCCATGGTATCCGCCAGCCTCCCCATCACCACGCTGCTCAGCCCGATGCCGAGCAGCGTGGCTGTGACCAGCAAGCCGGCCTGCGCCTGTGTGATGTGAAGGGATGCGGTAATGGCCGGCATGGCGATGGCAAGGATGATGATGTCCACCGCGTCGAACATATAGCTCAGGAAGCAGCCGATAAGCACGCGCCACTTCAGCGAAGCAGGATTGGGGGGCATGATGGGTCTCCTGATTTGGTGCCCCTGGCCGAAGCAGGTGACGCACCCGTTTGCACTGACTGTACGATCGTGCAGTCTCGAACGGAACGGACTGTACGCTCGTACAGTCAAACGTTACACTGGGGTAAACTCGGGTGCGAATGTGGCGAAGTGAGGTTCGCTACAATGGCGCGTCTATATGGAGGCAGCATGGAAGGCAGGGAAGCGCGGAAGTCGGCGGTCGGGGCGCGGGGCAGGGCGCGGGAAGAAGTGCAGGGGCTGCCGATCCCGGAAGCGAGCAAGCGCGAACGCGTGCTCGATGCAGCGGAGCGGCTCTTTGCCGAGGGCGGCTTTGACGGCGTGTCGATGCGTGATATCGCGGCGGCCGCGGACGTTGGCTTGCCGCTGATCGTTTACCACTTCGAGACCAAACGAAATCTGTACCGCGCGCTCTTTGAACGGCGTAAGACGCTCTTCGAGGCCCGGCTGGCGGCGCTACACGAACCCCTCATCGCCGGCGAGGATCCGGTGGAGCACATCGTGCGTGCGTTCGTGCAGCCAGTAATGCGGATCCAGGACACGGAGGCCGGCATTGCCTACGCCAAGCTCGTCGCACGCGAGGCATCGGATCCAAGAGAAGCTGAGCGAGGCATTGTTGCGGACTACTTCGACCCCTTTGCCATGGAATTCGTCAAGGCGATCCGCAAGGCCCTGCCAGGCAACAGCGCCGGCTATGCGCATTGGGCCTATCTGTTTGCCGTGGGGGCGCTGGTAATGAGCGTGTTCGACAGCCGTATCGAGCGCATCTCCGGCGGCAAGGTCAAGGCCGGCGACGTGCGGCGCAAGTCCGAGTACCTGGTGACCTTCATCGCAGCGGGGATTCGCGCCGGGGCCGACCGGACCTGAACAGACCCTTCTATGAGGGCGAGGATGTCAAGCTCCTCCGGGATTGAATTTCCATAGACATGACTGGCGCGATGCTTTCTCCTTGCAAGCCTCGAATCTTCGTGGGCTGACACGGCGTGAAACCGAGGTCGGGGTTACTTAAGGCCGGGACCCAGCCCCGGTCTACCTTCTATCCGTGCCCGGCGCAAGGCCGGGTCACCACATACCGCATGCGCGAAGCGCTGGAACACCCCTGTTACCTGCGCGCGCCCCATCTATAAGAACGGCTACCCGCTGGGGGCAGCCCGAGTCTGTTACGGGCGCGCTGACCTGCGATCGTTACCGCTTAGCCTTCCATACTCAGGCGGCATCACGTTGCGACGGGTTTGAAGCTGGCCTGGACTGGAATCTCGCCGTACTCGAGATAGCGCCACAGGCCAATAGCCAATCGCCGTGCCAGTGCCACAATACCGATGCGCCGCATGCGCTTGCCACCTGGCGCAAAGCGCTCATTGAACCATTGGGTGAGCTGACTTGCAGGCTGGTAGCGTAACCAGCTCCACGCCAGTTCAATCATCAGCCAGCGGGCTCGTTTGTTGCCAGCCTTGCTGATGCCTTGCTCGACCTGGCTTTCGCCGCTGCTGTAGGGCGTCGGCGCCAAGCCCAGGGAGCTGGCGACTTCGCGTCGGTTGTGAAAGTTCCGCCAGCCAAACAGTTCCTTGACCAGGATCCAGGCACTGCCGACGCCAATCCCGCGCAGCCGCGCGAGCAGGGCGATCGCCGGCTGCGCGCCGGTCTTTACGGTCGCGTGCTGCTGGGCTTCGATCGTCCTGATCTGCGTAACCGCCAGTGACAGTCGCGCGACACTGCGCTCGATCTCGGCGCGCAGCCCCACAGGCAGTTGCGCGCCATGATCGTTCCACCAGTGCGCCCAGGAACGGCCGCCGACGTGGGCGACCCGCAGGTTGTGCAATACCAGCAGCGAGCGAATTCGGTTGCTGAGGGCGGTGCGTTCCTGCCTGAGTCGCCCCAGTTCCCGGTGCAACCGCCGCTCGTCTTCTTGCTCCGGGGTGGGAACCCGCGCGACGCCCCACACGCGTCGCTCCCCCGCGTGATAACGCAGCAGCATCGAGAGCAGCTTGTCGCCGTCGAGCCGGTCGGTCTTGGCACGTCGTGCACGCCGGTTGACTTCGATACTGGACGAGTCCACCACCAGGTTATCAATGCCTTGTTCGGTCAGCCAGCGGTGCAGCCAGAAGCCATCGCGGCCAGCCTCGTAACAACTGCGGACCGGCACCTGCGATGTCAGTCCGCAGCGTGCTTTGGCCTTGGCAATCGCTCGCAGGACCGCGTCCTTGTCACCGGCCGCCACCGTATACCGGCTCGGCCCGCGTACGCCGTCGCCAAGCGACAGCTTCCAACTCTTCTCGCCCAGTTCGAAGGCCATATACAGTCGGCCAATAACTGCCCTATCCTGTCCTTGAAGGGCTGTGTCAGGCGCATTCATTTGCAGGCTCCTTTCGTAAAACGGGTTCGTGAAGCTTCGTTTTACTCCAGGGGGCTTATCTGTCCAGCCCTTCCATAGACAGTATGACTTCCGTGAGGCAGAGGCTGGCCTGCCGCGAGGAATCAAACGCGGGTTAGCATTGCTGCCAGAGCCGCACGGTGCGGACAGGGCCGCACCCGGCGATTTCCGGCACGGAGGCCAGCATGGACCACGATAGCACGCTTTATGTAGGGCTCGACGTTCACAAGGAATCGATCACGGTCGCCTATGCGCTCGGCGAGGGCGAGGTTGAACTGCTCGGCAAGATCGGCACGACGAAGGCGGAAGTCGAACGCTTGTGCAAGCGCCTGCAGTCCAAAGCGCGACGGGTCAGGGTCGTCTACGAGGCGGGCCCATGCGGATATGGTCTTTACCGACAGCTTGCAGGGAAGGGATTCGACTGCATGGTGTGCGCACCGTCGTTGATTCCCAAAAAGCCGGGTGAACGCGTCAAGACTGATCGACGTGACGCCGTGAAGCTCGTGCGTGCGCTCCGCGCGGGCGACCTGTCGAGGGTCTATGTGCCCACCGTGGAGGACGAAGCGTTCCGCGATCTCTCACGTACGTGGGTAAGTGCCAAAGACGATCTGAAGCGTGCCCGGCAACGGCTGAAGGCCTTTCTGCTCTCGCATGGGGTGCGCTATGCGGGCCGGGCCGACTGGGGGCCGGCGCACCGGCGCTGGCTGAGCACGTATGCGTTCGACAGCGCGTGGCAGCAACTGGCGTTCGAGGAGCATCGACGCACGATCGAGGACCGCCTCGCGCAATGCGCCCGGCTGGAGGCCGCGTTGCGCGAGGCGGTCGTCAACTGGCACTTCTATCCGGCCGTGCTCGGCCTGCAAACGATGCGCGGCGTGCAATTCACCACAGCAGTGGGCATGCTCGCGGAGTTGGGCGATCTCTCGCGCTTTGAGCATCCGCGCCAATTGATGGCATGGCTGGGGGTGACACCATCCGAACACTCCTCCGGCGATAGGCGCCGTCAGGGCAGCATCACCAAGACCGGCAACAGCTATGCAAGGAAGCTGCTCGTGGAGGCCGCCTGGAGCTACCGGCATCCGGCACGCGTAAGTCCCGACATTCAACGTCGGCACGAAGGCATCCCGAAGGCTATCATCGATCGCGCCTGGGACGCGCAGGTCCGGCTATGCCGGCGCTATCGCAAGCTGGCCGCGCGAGGCAAAAACGCGAACATCGCGGTAGTCGCGACGGCTCGCGAACTGGCCGGCTTCATCTGGGACATCAGCCAGCTGTCCATGTCCTTGGCCGTATCGGAAGAGGCGCCCGCCGTGTAACACAGCGCTTCGTCAACCACCCCACAACCCACTGGAAGAGTTTCCTGAAGGCGGCGTAGCCCGGGCATCCGAGTAACCCGCGAAGATACTACGCAAGGAATGTCATCCGATTTGCGACCATAGGTAGCGGCAGGCTCGTTGGACGGACCTCTGTAATGCGGTAGCCAACCCGCGAATATCAGTGTGATCCACCGTCGAGAATTACTGCTACGTCGCCCTCAGGAAATTCAGATCAAATGCACTGACCAGAAACCGAACCAATCCGATTGACAACGGAAGTCATATCAGTATCTAATCAACCGGTATCTGGATTATCTAGAAATAGAAATCGTTCTCATGATAAGTCTCTGAGATGACCAGAGCGTTCCGCTTCCGCCGATGGAGCGACTTGCATCGCTGGCCAGCGAAAGTCCGTTAGCTTGGCCGGAGCCGACGTTCGATTGGCCGAGTGATCGCGTGGACCAACTACGCTTCATGGCCGAAACCGGAAATCCATCAGGTCGCCGACGCCGCTGTCGCGTCGAACTTCCGCTCCCGACCCATTGCGATCAGGTGAACTTTCGGATCAGGTGGTGCAGGCGATCGCAAGCGGCTGGAATCTGCTGTTCAATCGCTGTCGCCACCCCGAGTAGCAGCCCCGATCGCTGCGTAGATGTGGAACAGTACCAGCCCGACAACGCCGCGGGCGCGAGCCCATAGGCGTAGGCTTCCCGGGCGATCGTCTTGTCGTCGGCGTCGTCGGGGAGCCGCACCACCATAGCCAGTCCAGCCGGATAGGCCTCGAATTCCCGGGACTCGAGGCCTGCCAGCAGCGCTTGGCTTCGGGCCGCATAGATGCGCTTCATGCGCCGCAAGTGCCGCATGTAATGGCCGTCTCGCATGAACTCTGCCGTCGCCATCTGCACGGCCGGCCCAGGTGCGGAAGCCAGGCAGGCCACAGCTTCATCGAAACGGGATACCAGGGCCGGTGGCACCACGACGAAGCCCAGCCGCAGCGTCGGGCTGATCGTCTTGCTGAACGTCCCGACATGAATGACCCGTCCCGCTCGATCCTGTGATGCCAGCGCCGGCGCCGCGTGGCGTTTGAGCTGGAGTTCACCCAAGTAGTCGTCTTCGATGATCCAGCTCTCCGAGCGGATCGCCCATTCGAGCAGTTGCACCCGGCGGGCCAGCGACAACGTCGGGCCCAGGGGCGCCTGTTGTCCCGCAGTGACAAGCGCCAGCGCGGCATCCGGTGCGTGCGTTTCGCCGTAGCTGACGTCGATGCCTTCATCATCGACAGGCACGGGAACAGTCGTGAGCTGGGAAATGGACAAAGCCCTGCGGCTCGGAAGAAAGCCCGGATTTTCGACCCATGCCTTGCGGCCTTCGGCCTGGAGCACGCGTAAGGCTATACCGAGCGCTCCCGAGAAACCTGCCGTGATGAAGATCTGCGAGAGCTGGCATTCGATGCCGCGTGACAAGGCGAGATGCGCGGCGATTTCCCGGCGGAGTTCATGCTCGCCGCGCGGGTCCGGATAGGACGCCGGCGCTTCGACTTCATCGCGCGCCGCACGGGCGCGCAGTCGTGCAAACAATGTGGTCGGAAAACAGTCCGATGCGGGCACGCCCATCTGAAACACTGCGGGGCCGGGCAGGAAGTGCTGGTATAGATCGGATTGCAGATCCGTCTCGATCGACCGCGTCCGGTCCGTGCTCGGGCGCACTGCCGGCGCGTGCTCGGAAACTCTTGTTCCGCCGGCACGCGACGAGACGATCAACTGCGCGTCGGTCAGCCGCTCGTAGGCGGTCTTGACGGTGCCGCGCGCCACGCCCAGCTGCGCTGCCAGGTCCACCCACGACGGCAGCCTGGCACCTGGAAGCAGTACCCCGCTCTCAATGGCGACGGTGATTCCCGCGCGTATCTGTTCTGCAAGTGCTGTCTTCGACGCGCGGTCGACCTTCAAATCCAGGATTTTCGCCATGGTTCGTGGTGCATTAGGATTTCAGGTTTTTGGTTCTTTTATGCGAACCGCCTGACGTTCATGATTCTAGCCAACACGGAGCTGAACATGAAACGTCAACGCACACTTCTTTCTCTCGTTGTCGCTGCCAGCGTGGCCTATTCCGGGGTCGCTGCTGCTCATGGCGCGGAAACCGGCGGCCCTGGCGATGTCGTCAAGCCGAACTTTTCGCGCGCCATACAAAACATCCCGGGTAAATCGCTCGTTACCGTGGAAGTCATCTATCCACCCGGAGGCGCTTCGCTACCTCATACCCATGCCAAGTCGGCGTTCATCTATGCGTATGTTGTCTCGGGCAGCATCGCCAGCAAGGTGAATGACGAGCGGGAACGCGTCTACAAGGCTGGGGAGGCGTTTTTCGAGGAGCCGGGCTCACGCCATCCCGTGAGCCGGAACGCGAGCAAAACCGAACCAGCAAAGCTGTTGGCGGTATTCGTCGTTGATAGCAACGACAAAGAACTGACCACGCCGCTCAAGTAAGCATCGCCTCGGAACGCGAAGCACTCGCATACCTACATCTGTCCCTTCACCCATAGGGATCACTATGACCAACGCCGTCATCGACTGTATCCTGAGCCGCAGCGCGGCCAAGTACTACGACCCCACCGCGACCTTGAGCGACGAGCAAATCCGCGAGCTGGTGCGGATCGGCACAAGCGCGCCGACATCCTTCCACATGCAGAACTGGCGCTTCATCGCCGTACGCTCGCCTGAAGCCAAGGCTCGGCTGAGTCCGATCGCTTGGAGCCAGCCCCCGATCACCGAAGCAGCCGTTACCTTCATCGTCTGCGGTCAGTTGGCCGATTCCAGCGTAATACCAGATCGCCTGGCGCCGCTGGTGGAAGCGGGCGTCATGCCGGCAGAGATGGTGCCGGAATGGGAAATCCCCGCACGCAATCTGTACATGGAGTACCCGCAGCGCCAGCGCGACGAGGCAGTACGCACTGCCACCTTCGGCGCGGCGGCGATGATCTACGCGGCCCGCTCGCTGGGCCTGGGTTCGACGCCGATGATTGGTTTCGATGCCGAAGGGGTGCACCGCGAGTTCGGACTGGCCCAAGACGAAGTGCCGGTCCTGCTGTTGTCCGTAGGAGCGGAGCGTCCCGGAAACTGGCCGCAGAAGCCGCGCCTGCCAGTGGCCGATGTGTTGGACCTCGTCTAATTGCTGATCACGCCCATCAAATAGACATTCAGACGCACTCGACAGCGCCAGGTATTGAAGGCTTGCACGGTGCAAGACCCGCGAGCGCTGTGAGGGAAGGGCGGTGCACTGCATATATGTCAGAGGCACATTCAACTCAAGGAGGTTCGCAAATGGCCAGTCCGATTCCTCTTCAAATTGCTGAAAAGGGCGCCGGTTCACTCAACTTCTTGGCCCTGCTTAGATGGGCTTTGGTCGTTATCTTTCTTTGGTTCGGCGGAATGAAGTTCACCGCATACGAAGCAGCCGGTATCGCTCCGTTTATCGAACACAGTCCGATCATGAGCTGGCTGCACGCCCTATTTGGAGTTCAAGGGGCAAGCTACGTGATAGGCGTACTTGAGCTATCCACCGCTGCGGCTCTTATTCTTGGGGCCTTCGAGCCCATTTTTTCAGCATTGGGAGCGGCGATGTCCGCCACGACCTATCTTATAACGCTCACCTTCTTCGTGAGCACACCTGGCGTGGCAGAAGCGACGGCGGGTGGATTCCCGGCGATTTCCGCAGCACCGGGCCAGTTCCTTCTTAAGGATCTTGTTCTACTGGCTGCATCGCTTTCTCTTCTCCTGGCATCTCTACGTGGTCCGTGGCTCAGCGATCAGAAGTCCTGAGTGGATAGGGCGATTCGCTGGCGCTAAGTTCTGCCGACGCGCGGAATGCGGCGGATCATCGGTGCCTGCAAATCGCCCGTTGGAGGTATTGGGCCACGTCCGCGCGCCGTCCGCGAGCAGCAGCCGGGCGGCCAGCATCCTCTATTTCGGGAGCATTCTATGCAATCAGTCGAGATCAAAGCCATTGAAAACTACGATTTTGATCTTTGGCTTCCGCTGTGGAAAGGCTATCAGAGGTTTTACGATGTGGATATTCCCGAGTCCGTGACGCTCCGGACCTGGGCACGCTTCTTGGACCCAGCGGAACCGATGCATGCAGCGCTTGCCATGGTTGGGGGGAAAGCATTGGGGCTGGTGCATTCGATCTACCACCGATCCACCTGGGAAACCGGCGACTACTGCTACCTGCAGGACCTGTTTGTTGCCGACCAGGCGCGTGGCGGCGGAATTGGCCGCGCGCTGATCGAGCATGTCTATGCGGATGCGAAACGTCGCGGGGCGTCCCGTGTGCACTGGCTGACGCACGAAGCCAACCATGGGGCCATGCAGCTTTACGACTGCATCGCTGATCGCTCGGAGTTCATCCAGTACCGAAAACTATTTGCGTGACACGCTGGTTCGGGTCCGTCCTCAGGACTCGTGCGGTGCATCGCCGAAAACCAACCGATACTCAGAAAGAGAAGGCCCAAGAAGATGGTCGTGATCGGCGGTACGGGCCTGCTTCAGCCTGCTCGCGCAAAAGAGCCGGATCAGGCCGTCGCGGGGTGCCTCGACACTGCGCGATACGGCCCGCCCCGTAGCTTAGGTCTTACTCCTTTCGATAGCTTTCATCATGGATCGTCTAGTCTCAATGCAGGCATTCACTCGGGTGGTGGATGTCGGCAGCTTTGCGGGCGCGGCGGAGTCGCTCGACCTGCCAAAGCCTACGCTCACCCGCCAGATCCAGCATCTCGAGACTCACCTTGGAGTCAAGCTGCTGCACCGGACCACGCGCCGCATCAGTTTGACCACCGAAGGCGCTGCCTATTACGAACGCTGCGTCCGCATCCTGGCCGACGTCGAGGAATCGGAACAGTCGTTGACGCATCACAACAACTCGCCACGCGGCACACTGGCAGTGGACACCACGAGCGTACTCGCGCAAATGGTGTTGATGCCGCGACTGCGCGACTTCTTCAATGCGTATCCGGAACTGAAGCTCGAGCTGACCACCAACGGCAAGCCGATCGACATGCTCAAGGAAGGCGTGGATGTGGTCCTGCGCGTGGGTGCGCTAGACGAATCGATGGTGGCACGTCGCATCGGCCAGGTGATGGCGTTCTATGCATCACCGATCTATCTGCGCCGCTTTGGTACACCTCACGATCTCACAGAACTGGCCCTGCATAAGGCGGTGAACTTCCTGTCGAACCGCACCGGGCGCGAAACGCCGTGGCCGCTGATCCGTGCCGGCGAACGCAGCGAAGTTTTGCTGCCTTCGGCGATCTCCACCAACGATGCCGACGTCTACCTGGGCTGCGCATTGGACGGCCACGGAATCGCCCGCATCTCGCAAGCGATGGCCGATCCCTATATCAACAGTGGCCGGCTGGTGGAAATCATGACCGAGTGGCAATCCGACGAACTGCCAATCTCCGCGATGTATCCACAGAACCGGCACTTGTCGGCCAAGGTGCGCGTATTCGTGAACTGGGCTGCCGAGATTTTCTCGCGGCATCCGCGCTTCGGCGCGGCACGGCGGCAACTGGCCGCGTAGTTTGCGTAGTCGGAGTTTCGGCGCGACAAGCTTTCCGGGCCGGGTCATTCAACAGGAGATCAGATGTGACCAACACGACCGCAGCGAATGGAAAAGAGGTGGCCTCTCATGGTGTGCCTGCGGAAGACGACTATTCGATCTCAGTGCGGAAGCGATTTGATTGGTGTATCGAGGCTGGCCTTTCCTGAGCAGCTCATCGAGGCCGTCTTCAAGGCAGTGCTGCCTACCGCATTGGGCCACCTCGCCCCGGCCTCATCCATCATGCCGCCGGCTACACCGACACCCATTTGGCTGAGATCTCGCTGGCCATCGCGCTCACCGTCTGTACCGACGTTGACTTTCCACCCATCGAGTAAACCGCCTTGCCGGGCGAGCACGACATCACACTTCGAAGTTTCGCTCGGCTGATCCCGACGCGGCGATTTTCCCTGAGCCGTGCCGCCGATGCCGGATGGATTGCCTTGTTGCTTTGATCCTTTTGGGCATTCTTTTGAGTACATGGAGTCTCGAAATCTGCATTCGGTAGACCTAAAGTTGAGGCTCCTAACCACCTGATGAATGAGTCTCGCGCCCATGACCAACGGAACCACCATGACCAACGCTGTCATCGACTGTATCTTGAGCCGCAGCGCGGCCAAGTACTACGACTCCACCGCAACCTTGAGCGACGAGCAAATCCGCGAGCTGGTGCGGATCGGCACAAGCGCGCCGACATCCTTCCACATGCAGAACTGGCGCTTCATCGCCGTACGCTCGCCTGAAGCCAAGGCTCGGCTGAGTCCGATCGCTTGGAGCCAGCCCCCGATCACCGAAGCAGCCGTTACCTTCATCGTCTGCGGTCAGTTGGCCGATTCCAGCGTAATACCAGATCGCCTGGCGCCGCTGGTGGAAGCGGGCGTCATGCCGGCAGAGATGGTGCCGGAATGGGAAATCCCCGCACGCAATCTGTACATGGAGTACCCGCAGCGCCAGCGCGACGAGGCAGTACGCACTGCCACCTTCGGCGCGGCGGCGATGATCTACGCGGCCCGCTCGCTGGGCCTGGGTTCGACGCCGATGATTGGTTTCGATGCCGAAGGGGTGCACCGCGAGTTCGGACTGGCCCAAGACGAAGTGCCGGTCCTGCTGTTGTCCGTAGGAGCGGAGCGTCCCGGAAACTGGCCGCAGAAGCCGCGCCTGCCAGTGGCCGATGTGTTGGATTTGGTATAGGCGCGTCGCCGCGGCAGTGATCACGCCGAACGACCAAGCGGCTGCCAAGTGAGAGGCAAACACAAGGTACCTCCCACTTGAAGGCCTGACCAGCTTCGACCCAGGACTTGGGCACGAAGTAAGCCGGGGGATGGTTCCCACATGGACATTCCCCAATTAGTGAAACCAGCAACTTACAGAGATTACGATGCCAAGAACTGCTGCTCTAAAGCCGGAACAGGTGCCGGCCGATTCGAAACCGACCCTCGATGCAATTACCAAGAACATCGGGTTCACCCCAAATATGATGGCGACCTTCGCACAGAGCCCCGTCGCGTTCAACTCATGGGCCACCCTGCTTGGCTCCTTGAGTAAGGCGCTCGACGTGAAGACGCGTGACAGCATCGGCCTCGCTGTCTCCGAAGTGAATGGCTGCAACTACTGCCTGACAGTTCACAGTTATACGGCCGAGCATCTGGCCAAGCTGTCGGCCGATGAAATCATTCTCGCTCGGAAGGGCCGTGCCAACGACCCGAAGCGCGACGCCGCCGTCCAGTTTGCGCGCAAAGTCATCGAGGCCCGCGGCAACGTCACTGACGCCGATCTGAAAGCCGTCCGCGAAGCCGGCTACACGGATGCGAACGTCATGGAGATCGTCGCGCTGGTTGCCATGTACTCCCTGACGAATTTCTTCAATAACGTGTTCGATCCCGAGAAGGACTTTCCCGCCGTTACGCCGGCTGGCTCGATCTGAACGCTATCCGGTCGCATCGACCCTCTCCGAGGGGCTTGAAGGTTTGATGCGAGCGCTACGCCAAAGCCCGGAGGCACCCGGGAAAGATTCTTGGGAATGCGTCCGGGCTTTTCGTATGACCCGACAAGTCTAGGAGAAAGAATGTGACACTCGATCATCCAATTTTTGCGCGCTGGCCGGTGCAGTACCCCGATCGGCTGCAACTCTTTTCCTTACCGACGCCCAACGGAGTGAAGGTCGGCATCATGCTGGAGGAAACAGGCCTTGCCTATGAGCCTCACCGCATCGACATCATGGCGAACGAAAACCACGATCCGGCCTTCCTGGCACTCAATCCTAATGGCAAGATTCCGGCGATCTACGATCCCGAAGGGCCGGGCGGCCGGCCGCTGGCGTTGTTCGAATCGGGAGCGATCCTGATCTACCTCGCAGACAAGACGGGGCAGTTCCTCTCCACCGATCCCAACACGCGCTACGAAACGATCCAGTGGCTGATGTGGCAGATGGGCAGTGTCGGGCCGATGTTCGGCCAGGTCGGCTTCTTCAACAAGTTTGCCGGCAAAGCCTATGAAGACAAGCGCCCACGCGACCGCTACGCAACCGAATCAGCCCGGCTGCTCGGTGTCCTCGACGAACGTCTCGCGGGCCGCGACTGGGTGATGGGCGCTGACTACAGCATCGCCGATATTTCGCTGCTCGGGTGGGTGCGTAACCTGATCGGCTTTTATGAGGCGCGTGAGCTCGTCGGCTTCGATCGCTTCCTTCATGTGCAGGCATGGCTCGATCGCGGTTTCGCGCGCCCAGCCGTTCAAATGGGAATCAATATTCCGCCTCGCGACTGAGTGCATGTAGATGGATACCGCAACGGCCGGCGACGCACGGAGCCGCTCAAATTCTATTCAAGCGAGGATATCTATGATTGAAATCACCGCCGACATGGAGGCGATCATCAAGCAGGCGATGCTGTCGTTCGTCGCGACAGTCAACGCGGACGGAACGCCCAATCTTTCGCCGAAGGCGTCCTTGACGGTCACGAACGGCGTTCTCTACTTCGCCGATATCGCATCGCCCCGAACGATACTGAACTTGAGGCGAAATCCCGCCATCGAAATTAACGTGGTCGACATCTTCCAGAGACGCGGTTATCGATTCAAGGGTCGCGCGTTGGTGCTGCCGCCAGGCGATGGTGAGTACTTGATGATCGCCGATTGGGTTCGGGCGACGAATGGCCCAGAGTATCCCGTCAATCACGTCGTCAAAATCGAAACCACTTCGATCATCCCGTTACTGTCTCCAGCCCATGTCTTTGCCCACCCTCCTCGAAGTCAGGACGAAATCAGGAGCACCTACCATCAAAAGTACAGGGTGAAACCCATCGGAGCATAGGTGCAGGGTCCGCGAAGTACGGCATGCGGCTTTACGACCGCATCGTTCATCGCTCGGGCTTCCCAGCCGGCATGCAAGTGCCTGGATGGCGGCGCGTACGCGAAGGAATTCCTGGCCGTCCAGTTGCCCGGACGAGCTTGCGCGCTACGTGTCCGGTCAGCTCGAGCACTGAGGCCATTTGCTTCGCACAACCGGTGTGCAATCGCAATATGATGCTTGAGCGTTTCAAATTCTCGAGGTCCTATGTCCCAAGTCGACTGGCTGAGCCAGCTCCTGCAAATGATCACCATCACTGGCCGGCTGGAGGTCCGTTGCGTCTACGGCGAGCCATGGCGTGTGGCCTGGCCCCAGTCCGCAGCGCACGAGATTCCCTACCACGTCGTGCTCAAGGGCCGGGCGATTATCGAGAATCCGGAGACCGAGACGACCATGGAGTTGGTGGGAGGAGATATCGTGCTGTTGCCTCACGGGTCGGCGCACGTCCTGCACGATGGCAGCGGACATGCGCCGGGTCTTACCTACAATCGCCAAGGTTCTGCAGGATGGATGCTTAGCCAGAATGACGGCCAGGGCGATCATCTGGACCTGTTGTGCGGGCGATTATTCATCGAGCCGCCCCATGATCGGCTGATTCGCAATTATCTACCCACGAATCTGGTGGTACGGGCCATGGACGGCCATGATGATGACGCCATCGGGTCCGCTTCGAACCACCTGGCCAGTCTCGTGGGGCTGATGCGCATGGAGGCCGCCGGAGACAAACTGGGCGGATATGCCATGCTCAACGCGCTTACCTCGGCGCTGTTCACACTGGTACTGCGCGCAGCAAGCGAATCCGAGCAGGCCCCGGCAGGCTTGTTGGCGCTTGCCGGCCATCCACGGCTGGCTCCGGCTATTTCGGCGATGTTCGCCGATCCGGCGCGACCCTGGAACCTGCCTGATCTGGCCGACTTGTGCAGCATGTCGCGCGCCACCTTCATGCGGCACTTTCAGGACAAGCTGGGGCGCTCGGCCATCGAATTGCTGACCGATATCCGCATGAGCCTGGCCGCCAACGAACTGAAGAAGCCGATGATGACCACCGAGGCCGTGGCCGACTCAGTCGGGTATCGATCCGTGGCAGCGTTCCGGCGTGTGTTCACCGACACGATGGGGATGACGCCGGGGGAATGGCGCCGTCTGGCGCGCGAGGGCCAGTAATGCGATTCGGTTTCGGTGTGCAGCCTGGATGAGGCGCTAGACACGCCGGCGCTTGCGACCACTCTTCCGCGCTCCAACGCGACCTCATAGGAGGAGTCGTCCAATAAGAAAGAGCGCCGCTGCGAATAGTGCGGCTGTATGGTATCGAATGTGTCTCTGGGCCATGACTAAATTGAGGGTCGGCTACGTTGCAGAAGTCGCGACACGCTACTTCAGCGCAAGCGAACAGCTTGCTGGCCTCCGACCTCGGTCGATTGACGGGAGGGTGGCGGTCGGCTCTTGCCGGCTGCACTCCGGCCGCTGGACCAGACACCACCTCATCGGCAGCTTTTGAGGGTACAGCTGTCATTCATGTCTTCGGGTCGGTCGGCAGATCATCCGCCAAACTCGCCATTCGTGCATTCCCCGTTGCAGCCGGTCCGAAATGTCCAGTATCGTGCACAGGTGCGTGATCGACCTGTTGCGGCCGTCCGAGAAGCCCGAAACCGGACGTTCTTCCCACGATGCGTAAGCCTTAAACAATCAGCTGCTGCCAAGGACGTGTTTCGTCGGCCTGTCCGATTAGTCTCTCTGCTTCGTGAGTTGCTCGCGGATCTCGGATAATTCCTTTTTCCGCTCGGCGGTCGTCTTCGGGTACTGCAATTTCAGCTCACCGAGGGTGTCGAGGATGATCTGCGACACGATCAGCCGTGCGTCCTCCTTGTCGTCGGCGGGTACTACGTACCAGGGCGCGAGTTCCGTGCTAGTCGCGCTCAGACATTTCTCGTACGCCGTCATGTATTTCGTCCAGAATTTTCGCTCCTCGACGTCGGCCATGCTGAATTTCCAGTTCTTATTCGGATCGTCAATGCGCGCGAGAAAGCGCTTACGCTGTTCCTCCTTCGAAAGATGCAGGAAGAACTTCACGACACGCGTGCCGTTACGGTAAAGATGGGCTTCCAAATCAGCGATCGAACGGTAGCGGCCATGCCAGAGGGATTCGCCAGAACCCGACACAAGCGATAGACCCTCGCCGCGAAGGATCTCGGGATGCACACGAAGGATCAACACCTCCTCATAGTAAGAGCGGTTGAAGATGCCGATGCGGCCGCGTTCCGGCAGGTCGTGGGTGGTGCGCCAGAGGAAATCATGCTGAAGTTCGTTTGCGCTCGGATGCTTGAAGCTGAACACCTGGCATCCCTGCGGGTTGACGCCCGACATGACGTGTTTGATGACGCCGTCCTTGCCCGCCGCATCCATTGCCTGGAAGATGAGGAGAACAGAGTAGCGGTTGTCCGCATAGAGCAAACTTTGTAGCTTGCTGAGCCTCTCGATGTGCTCGGCTAGCAGAGTACGATACTGGTCCCTCGACCCGTGGAGGGGAGTCACGCGCGTCGGCCATTTCGTAAGCAAAACCGTGTCGCCCTCGCGCACTCGGAAATCGTCGGAATTGAAATTCATGGTCGTTCTCCCAGCGGGACGAATGGCGAAACTGCCGCGTCCTAATAGATCAACGAGCGCAGTCGGTATCCAATATGCGCGCACCGCCTCCTTACTCCGGCCGTCGATTCGGAAACCGCAAGCGCCCCCCTGGCCGAACCCAGACTGCGGCATGTTCTTCACCGTGCGCGAGGGATGCGGCTGTCGCGCGTGACGACGATCGAACTGGCGGTTGCCTGCAATCTCCGCGGGTCTTCGCAATCGCGGTGTCGGAAACAATAGGCGATCGACCAACTATGAAAAATAGCCGAGTCACGGCATTATCGCAATTTGTCCAGTTGAGCAATATTGCCACTGGAACACTTCGGGGTCCCGGTTGCATTCCTACAGCCGAATAGAGGATGAGCGATCACGAACTGCAACGGCATGCCGCATGCGGGACACGCGCTCGCTCAGTGCGTCGGGGAATGTCCAATGGAGGTCCAGCGATGTTCCGGCTCATCCTGGTAATCTGAAGCGCCCCAGCGAAAAGCAGTGGTACTTCGCCAGTTCCTTCGAGCCAACGTGATACCGTTATCCTGCATAGCTAATGCAAAACGACCGGAAGGGTATGAAAAAGTATCCGTGCAAGGCGTCCGCGCGCGTTCTCGCGGGCCATTACTTGCCTGACCTGCGCGCCGGGTTGTCTGTCGCTGGCCTGCTCGTTCCTGAGGCAATCGCGTATTCAACCATTGCCAACCTACCACCTCAGACGGGCGTCATAGCGCTGCTCGCGGGACTCGTCGCCTACGGCCTGCTGGGCAACAGCCGCTTTGCGATTGTGTCGGCCACGTCATCGTCGGCAGCCGTCGTTGCAGCCGTAGCAGTGGGAATGGCCGGTGACAGCCTGCCGATGCGCATGCTGCTGGCCGCCGGGCTCGTATTGATTACCGGGTTGATCTTCGTGAGCGCGTCGCTCGCACGCTTGGGCAGCGCTTCTGAGTTCATCGCCAAACCCGTGCTGCGAGGCTACGCGTTCGGTCTAGCAATTGTCATCATTATAAGACAGATCCCGAGTTTTCTCGGCGTGAGCCTCAAGCACACCGATTCTGCCGGCTTCCTGATCGAGCTTGCCCGTAGCTACCCGCAGTGGAACGTCTGGCAGTTAGCAACCGGGCTCGTCGCGCTGGTCCTGCTATTCGCTTTCGGTCGCTCACGCCAGGTGCCGGGCGCGTTCGTCGTCATCTCGCTAGGCATCGTCGCCAGTCGTTGGTTCGGCCTTCACGCCCATGGGGTGTCGGTGGTCGGCACAATCGAACTATCGGGCCAAATGCCTTCGTTGCCCAGCCTTGATCACCACCAATGGGCCCAACTTGGCGAATTCGCCTTTGCGCTGGCGCTGATCCTTTACGCCGAATCGTATAGCTCGATCCGCACGTTAGCACTCAAGCATGGAGACTTGACGGTGCCGAACCGTGAGTTGCTCGCGCTCGGCGCTGCAAATATGCTGTCAGGGCTCTTTCATGGTCTGCCTGTAGGCGCGGGCTATTCGGCAAGTGCCACTAGCGAAGCGGCTGGTGCCCAGTCGCGCTGGGCAGGTTGGTTCGCTGCGGTAGTGGTGGCCGTCATCATGCTCCCCTTGCTGCCATTGGTGGCGCTCACGCCCACCGCGGTTCTCGCTGCTGTCGTTTGCCATGCGCTTAGTCACGCGTTGAACCCATCAGTATTCACCCCGTATTTGCGCTTGCATCGCGACCGTATCCTCGTCGCCGCCGCCGTGCTGGCAGTGCTCGTACTAGGCGTGCTCTACGGGTTGCTCGCCGCGATTGGGCTCAGCCTGCTGATGCTTTTGCGAGGGCTCTCGGTTCCGAACGTGAGCACCCTCGGCCGCCTTGGCGAAGGACACGATTTCCTTGTTCTCGCAGCGCATTCTGATGCGCGACCAGTCCCGGGCGTGATCGTCCTGCGTCCGGAGGCACCGCTCTTTTTTGGCAATGTCGAAGTCATGATGCAGCATGTGAGGACGTTGGTCGTCAACGCGGGGGACAGCACGCAATCGATTGTTCTCAGTCTGGAAGAGTCCCCCGATCTGGATAGCACCAGCGTGGAGGCATTGATGGAATTCGAACGCTTTGCTGCTGCGCGCGGCAAGAGGTTGTTCTTCGCGCGCCTGAAGGAGCCCGCGCTGGCGTTGCTGACTTTGGCAGGCATGCCTGGTCTCACCCCGTCAGACGTTCATTACAGCGTCGACGATGCGGTCGCCGCCGCGCTCGCTCAGTCGAGTTGACGCACGGACGCTTGTCAGACGAGGGGACGAATGTCGCTTATGGTGGCCGAAGATGCAACTGATATGGGCCGCGCACGAATGTCCGTTGTCTGGTGGAGCCGCCGTTTGGATGTCCGTCTGCGCGCGCTGGCGAATGGAAGGAGATGGCCGGTTACTGCCGTTGCACTCCACGCCGTCCGTCGCAAGGCATGGGCGGGGAGAAGAGCGTGAGCCGGGGGCATGGCAATAAGATCCGATAACGCCCGCTTATGGCGAGTTGCCGAGCACGCGGCAACGTTGTTACTGCAACTAGGATCCTAACGGACGCCGAAGACAAGGTAGCTCCCACTAGGCGTCGTCGCCATCGGGAAGCGCATGACCTTGGTCCCGCAAGGTCTTCGTCCAGCGCTTGATGCGTGCACGCAGTCGTCCCTGTGCCCCTTCCACGCCGGCCACCGCGTTGAGCCGTCGACCTTCTGCTCGTGCCCCACACCTGGCACCCTCCAACCTGGCATCGCCTGGACCAGTCGCTATGTCGAGCGCAAGGCCGCGAGCCTTAAGAGCGTCCGGCGCTAGAGGGCCGAACAGTGGATCCGCGTCGGCGCACCGCCTCGATCGGCATGTACACCTGAACCCCCCGTTCGCGGCCGTCATTCTATGACCAGCCGATTCTGCTCAACGAGAGGCAAGCCGGCGCTGCCGTCGAGGGCTCACTTCGGCGAGTGGCGCGTGGATTATATTGGCGATTAGCTTTGCCACGGCTTTGCCGATTAAGCGATGAGGCTGTCCCGGCATGTTTAAGCGCCGTGCAACGGGAGCCCCCGCTGATGCAACGCCCAAACGTGACCGGTGCAGCACGAATCGTCGGATGTCCTTTCGCGGAACGGCGCAGGTTGCCCCCTTGAAATTTGGGTGGCCAATTACTATTTTATTTTCGCTCAGGCAGTCGCGACCATCGCGCGCTGCGTGTTTCTGTTTGTTTGCCAGCAGCTTGGCAGGTGAATGGGAGCGCGTATGCCCCTTCGCCTCCTTGCTGCGTCGAAGGAGGATACGACCATGAGCGACCTTTTCTTTGGAACTGACCTCTTCAGCGAAATCGACCGCATGCAACGGCAGATGGCGAGCTTGTTCGGCGGTTTCCCATCCAGCATCCGCTCCGGCCGCTTCGGGGCATTTCCCCCGGTCAATATCGGCGCCACGGACGATTCCATCGAGATCGTCGCGTTCGCACCAGGGCTCAAGCCGGACCAGTTCGAGGTGTCGATCGACAAGGGCTTGCTGACCCTCAGCGGCGAGCGCGAAGCGGTGCAAGCGGGGGATGATCCGGAGGTGCGGCTGTACGCGCAAGAGCGATTCACAGGCACGTTCCGGCGTGTGGTCGAATTGCCGCAGAGCGCGGACCCCGACAAAGTCCAGGCGCGCTATGCCAACGGCTGCCTGTCTATCAGTGTCGGCAAGCGCGAAACCTCGAAGCCCCGGGCGATCACGGTCCAGTAACGCCAGGAGACAGCCATGAACGAGACTACCCAAGTGGCGGAACGCAACCAGAACGCGATGACAAAGAGTCAGGAGGACAGGTCGACACCGACGCTGACGCTACTTCCCGCGGTCGACATCGTCGAGGACAGCAACGGCGTCACCCTTTGGGCCGACCTTCCAGGTGTGACGAAGGACAAGCTCGAGGTGAATGTTCACGACGGTAACCTCCATATTGAGGCGGAAGCGGTCGTGCCCACCCCCCAAGGACTGCGGGTGCAACATGCGGAAATACGCCAGCCGCACTTCGCACGCGCTTTCTCGTTGAGTGTGGACCTTGACGCGTCGAAGATCGAGGCGAACCTGCAGGACGGCGTGCTAAAGCTGACGATCCCGCGTCGCGACGAAGCGCGTCCACGCCGCATTGCCGTCAACGTGGCGTGAGTTGCCGTCGCCAGGTGCCGGTGGCGTCCGCAAGGGCGCCACCGCAGCGCCTGCGGAAACTGGCTGAACATTGGGTGAGGGCAAGATGAAAACAGATCTGGGCAAATGGAATCCCTTCAAGTTCCTACGCAAATCGACCGAAGACAGGCAACCGACGGGCGAGTCGTCGAATGTCCCCGCGCCAAGGCACTGGACACCGGACTGGCCGGACGTTTCGCGGCTGTTTTCAAGCGATCCCTGGCGTGCGATGGGCGAGTTTCTGCATGAACCCTTCGCGGGCTTCGGGGGACTCGATCGATGGTTCGGCGACTTCAGTTCGTCGCGCTTCCAGCCGCGCATCGATGTGGTCGATGATGGCTCGGCGCTGAGGATCACGGCGGAGCTACCCGGCATGGATCGCGAGGACCTGAAGACCACCATCGAAGATGGTGCGCTGGTGTTACGGGGTGAGAAGAAGCAGGACATTCGGAGCGAGGAAAACGGCTGCTACCGGCTGGAGCGGGCGTACGGCGCCTTCATGCGCAGTATTCCGCTGCCGGATGGCGTCGACCTCGATCACGTCGAGGCGAAATTCGACCGAGGTGTCTTGACGCTGCGCCTGCCAAAGACCGGTACGTCGCAGTCTTCGGTGAAGAAGATCGAGGTGAAGTGAGCGGAAGATGGCGAGTTGCCTCAAGATCATTGGCACGCTTGAGCCTGCTGCGCTCAGCCAGGGATATTTGCGGCAAACACTTTCCAAGATGGAGACTTCGATGGAATTCGATTCTGAGTGGGTGACGATAGGCAGGCATCGGGTGCGGCTTAAGTGCACGCGCGGATTTCCTACCGAACGGACGCGGCGCGTGGCTGAGTTGGTCACAGTCGCGATCGACAACAACCTCAGCGCGCGGGCCCGCTTGGTGGACGTCACCGCGCAAGGCGAGGCTTACGTGATCAGCATCGGCACGACGTTCGAAAAGGATAGAGTGGCGGCCCCCCACCTGGAAGTGGCGCTGGCCACGATGTTCGGCTTGACGCCCGAGCAGGTCACGATTGACGTTGTCGTCGTCAGTCAGGCTGAGGTGGATACGCATTTTGGCGTGTATGAGCGGATGCTGGCAGAGAAGCTCGGCACCGTGCCGGCCATTCAGTGAAGCGCTATGATCGGTTCCTGGCCCATAATGCTTGTGGCTTGAATCCAGACGCCGGCGTTGACACGTGAATGCCCTGAACGGCGGCCCGGACACGACCCGATCGGCAAGCTCATGATCACAGTGATGGGACGAGGAGCAAGGCTATGAACATCCGTCCACTACACGATCGCGTCATCGTCAGACGCTTGGACGCAGAACACAAGACGGCCAGCGGTATTGTCATCCCCGATACCGCCGCCGAAAAGCCGGACCAGGGCGAAGTCCTGGCTGTCGGTCCCGGCAAGGTTTTGGGCGATGGCAGTGTCAGCGTGCCGAGTGTGAAGATTGGCGAGCGCGTGCTATTTGGCAAGTATACGGGCACCACCGTCAAGCTTGAAGGCGAGGAGGTGCTGGTCATGCGTGACGAGGACATTCTGTGCGTCGTCGAATAGAGGAAGGTACAGAAGACTAGCGTCTCGCGAGGAGTCTCATCATGGCAGCCAAGGAGATCCAGTTTCAGGAGACCGCGCGCCGCCGCATCGTGGCGGGTGTCAATCTGCTGGCCAACGCGGTCAAGGTCACGCTCGGTCCCAAGGGGCGCAATGTGGTCCTTGAGCGATCGTTCGGGGCCCCGCTGATCACCAAGGATGGCGTGTCGGTCGCCAAGGAAATCGAGCTCCGCGACAAGTTCGAGAACATGGGGGCCCAGTTGGTCAAGCAAGTTGCGGCCAAGACTTCCGACGTGGCCGGCGACGGCACCACGACCGCCACCGTGCTGGCCCAGGCGATGGTTCAGGAAGGCATGAAGGACGTAGTGGCTGGCCTGAACCCCATCGATCTGAAGCGCGGCATGGACCTGGCCGTGGGCGCGGTCGTCGAGAAGCTGCGCGAGCTGAGCCGGCCCTGCACCACCAGCAAGGAGATCGGCCAGATCGGCGCAATCTCCGCCAACGCCGATGAGGCGATCGGCAAGATCATCGCCGATGCAATGGCCAAGGTCGGCAAGGACGGGGCCATCACGATCGAAGACGGTAAGTCGCTGGAGAGCGAGTTGGAGGTGGTCGAAGGCATGCAGTTCGATCGCGGTTATCTGGCCTCGTACTTCATCAACCAGCCCGAGAAGCAATCCGTCATCCTCGAAGAGCCGTATATCGTGCTGCATGACAAGAAGATCTCGGCGATTCACGATCTGCTGCCGGTGCTCGAGGCCGTGGCCAAGACCGGCAAGCCGCTGCTCGTCGTGGCCGAAGACGTGGAAGGCGAGGCGCTTGCGACCCTCGTCGTCAACTCTCTGCGCGGCACCTTCAAGGCCGCCGCGGTGAAGGCGCCGGGCTTCGGCGACCGGCGCAAGGCCATGCTGGAAGACATTGCCATCTTGACCGCCGGCACGCTGATTGAGGAACAGACGGGCAAGCAGCTCAAGAATGTCGTGCTGGAGGATCTGGGCCACGCCAAGCGCGTCGAAATTGAGAAGGAGAACACGACCCTCGTTGGCGGCGCGGGCGAGCACGCGGCAGTCGAAGCCCGCATCAAGGCCATCCGCCGGCAGATCGACGAGGCCACCAGCGACTACGACAAGGAGAAGTTGCAGGAGCGGGTCGCCAAGCTGGCCGGCGGCGTGGCGGTGATCCGGGTTGGCGCCGCCACTGAGGTGGAAATGAAGGAGAAGAAGGCGCGCGTCGAAGACGCCCTGCACGCCACGCGGGCCGCGGTCGAGGAAGGCATCGTGGCGGGCGGCGGCGTCGCGCTGCTGCGCGCCCGCGCCCAGCTTGCGCCGCTCCAGGGCGCCAACGCCGACCAGGAAGCCGGCATCCGAATCGTGCTGCGTGCCCTGGAGGAGCCGCTGCGGCAGATCGCCGCCAATGCCGGCGAGGAAGCATCCGTGGTGTTAAGCCGGGTGCTCGAACATAGCGGCAACTTCGGTTGGAACGCGGCCACGGGTGAATACGGCGACCTGTTCGAGATGGGTGTGATTGACCCAACCAAGGTGACTCGCACCGGACTACAGAACGCGGCATCGGTCGCCGGGCTGATTCTGACCACGGACGCGACCGTGGTAGAGATGCCGAAAGACCACGGCAAAGCCGTTGCGGTGTCACCGGAGCTGGAGTATTGACGGGGGACACGCAAGGCGTGCGGCCGGTCCCATACGGCTGTGGAGGATATCATGAGCAAGATCATCGGCATTGACCTCGGCACTACGAATTCGTGTGTGGCGCTGATGGAAGCCAACCAGGTCAAAGTGATTGAGAACTCCGAAGGCTCACGCACGACACCATCCATCGTCGCCTATGTGAACGACGAGGAAATCCTCGTCGGCGCACCAGCCAAGCGACAGGCCGTCACGAATCCAAAGAACACGCTATTTGCTGTCAAGCGGCTGATCGGCCGCCGCTATGAGGAAAAGGAAGTGCAGAAGGACATCGGCCTGATGCCCTTCACGATCTTGAAGGCCGACAACGGCGATGCCTGGGTCGAAGCGCAAGGCAGGAAGCTCGCCCCACCGCAGGTTTCAGCTGAAGTGCTGCGCAAGATGAAGAAAACCGCCGAAGACTATCTGGGCGAGCCCGTCACCGAAGCCGTCATCACGGTGTCCGCCTACTTCAACGACAGCCAGCGCCAGGCAACGAAGGATACCGGGCGCATCGCCGGGCTGGATGTCAAGCGGATCACCAACGAGCCTACCGCGGCGGCGCTCGCGTTCGGTCTGGACAAAAAGGAAAGCCGCGACCGCAAGATCGCCGTGTTCGATCTCGGCGGCGGCACCTTCGATATCTCCATCATCGAGATCGCTGACGTGCAAGGCGAGAAGCAATTCGAAGTGCTGTCGACCAATGGTGATACCTTCCTGGGCGGAGAAGACTTCGACCAGCGCATCATCGACTACATCATTGGCGAATTCAAGAAGAACCAGGGGGTTGACTTGTCGCGCGACGTGCTGGCGCTGCAACGCCTGAAGGAAGCTGCGGAGAAGGCCAAGATCGAGCTCTCGTCGAGCCTGCAGACGGAGATCAGCCTGCCATACATCACGGCCGACGCCAGCGGACCGCGGCATTTGAACCTGAAGCTCACGCGCGCCAAGCTCGAAGCCCTGGTCGAAGACCTGGTCGAGCGGACGATGGAGCCGTGCCGCATCGCCATCAAGGACGCCGGTGTATCGGTGGAAAAGATCGACGACGTGATTCTGGTGGGCGGCATGACCCGCATGTCCAGGGTGCAGGAGAAGGTCAAAGCGTTCTTCGGCCGCGAGCCGCGCAAGGACGTCAACCCCGACGAAGCGGTGGCGGTGGGGGCGGCGATCCAGGGCGCGGTGCTCACCGGTGAGCGCAAGGACGTGCTGCTGCTTGACGTCACCCCACTGTCGCTGGGGATCGAGACCCTGGGCAGCGTGATGAGCAAGATGATCACCAAGAACACCACCATCCCGACCAAGTTCTCACAGGTCTTCTCCACGGCCGAGGATAACCAGGCGGCGGTGACTATCAAGGTCTACCAGGGCGAGCGCGAGATCGTTACGGGCAACAAGATGCTGGGCGAGTTCAACCTGGAGGGCATTGCACCGGCGCCGCGTGGCATGCCGCAGATCGAGGTGACGTTTGACATCGACGCCAACGGCATCCTGCACGTGTCGGCGAGGGACAAGGCCACTGGCAAGGAGAATCGGATCACCATCAAGGCCAACTCCGGCCTGTCTGAAGGCGAGATCGAGCGCATGGTGAAGGACGCCGAGTCCCACGCCGACGAAGACCGTCGACAACGCGAGTTGGTCGATGCGCGCAACCACGGCGACGCACTGGCACACAGTACGCGCAAGGCGCTGGCTGAATTCGGCGAGAAGCTGGAGGCGGGCGAGAAGGAGAAGATCGAAGCCGCAATCAAGGACCTTGAGGCGGCACTGAAGACCTCAGACAAGGCCGAGATCGTGGCCAGGGCGCAGGCCCTGGCCACGGCCTCGCTGAAACTCGGTGAAAAGGCCTATGCGGACGTTCAGGCTCAGCCGGACACTCGCTCCGATCGCGCCGCGGACGCGAAAGAGGCGAGCGCCGAGAAAAAAGACGAGGACGTGGAGGATGTTGAGTTCAAAGAAGCGGGTGCCAAGCAGTAAGCCGGCCGACGTCCGTCAAATTGGGGTGCCCTCACGAAACGGATTTTTTTGTGTGTTAGCGACCTCTGTCGGTGTTTTCTTGTAATGCTTTCGCGGTACCGAAAGCCAGCCCCCATACTGGTCCTGCTTTCTGCGACTGCCATCTGTGAGATGTCTTCAGGGAGTTTTCCCCGTGCGCCATTTATGTACCGTCAGAAAACCGCACATCAGTGGGCTCCTGCGGCCCACAGATCATCGACGATGCGGCTGACACCGATTGGAATCCGGTTCTCCTGCCAGACCTCTTAATGGAGGATACGATGAACACCGACCCGAAAAAGTGGAATCTCTTCAAGTTTCTTCGCGGGGCGGCCCGCAAGTCCGATGCGGACAGCCCGGAAAGCCCGCCGGCAAGTGAACAGTGGCGTGCCGCCTGGCCTGACATTCCGCGACTGTTCTCACGCGAACCGTGGCGCGCAGTGGAGGAGTTCTTTCATGACCCGTTTGCCGGCCGTGGTGCGCTCGAGCGATGGTTTGGCGACTTCAGTTCATCGCGCTTCCAGCCCCGCATCGACGTGGTCGACGAAGGGCAGGTGCTGCGCGTGACCGCCGAATTGCCAGGGGTGGAGCGCGAAGACCTGAACGTGAGCGTCGAGGACGGAGCGATCGTGCTGCGCGGCGAGAAAAAGCAGGACGTGAGCAGCGAGGAAGATGGCTGCTACCGGCTAGAGCGCGCCTATGGAAGCTTCGTGCGCACGATTCCCATGCCGGAAAACGCCGACCCCGATCACATCCTGGCAAAGTTTGACAATGGTGTGCTTACGTTGACCGTGCCGAAATCGGAGCCGGCGCGATCCGCGAGTCGCACGATCGATATTGGCTAGGGCAAGCAGGCAAGAAGCGTCTTGGTGGGAGACCGCGCCAAAACGGGGGCAAACCACCGGACCACTGCCGGGAGGGGACGTGATCGTTGATTTCATCGGCGGTTCCTACCTGGAACGAAACGTCCTGTCGCTGGCCAATGGCGGCCGGCTGGTGCAGGTCGGCCTGCTTGGCGGCGCAGAAGGTGCCAATCTGCCACTGGAGCGGCTGCTTTACGGCCATCTGCAGATCATCGGCACGGTGATGAAATCGCGTACGCCGGAGGTCAAGCGGCAGATGGTCGCGCGCTTCGCGCAGCGCTGGCTGCCGGGCTTTACCGAGAGCGGACTGGTGCCGGTGGTGGACAGCGTGTACCCGCTGGCTCAGGCCGCCGAAGCGCACCGGCGCATGGAGTCGAACCAAAGCGTGGGTAAGATAATCCTGTCGACCGGCGCATAGTTGGATCACTACGTTGCCGGCAGGCGGAATACGACAGTGGATTTAGCCCGCTCGCTCAGGCCGCCTGGCCAACTGGCGCTTGCGGACCGGGCCAGGCATGGTTTCCCTCGGCGGCCCGCGCGCCCGCAGTCGACGCGAGCGCATGCCCATCTTGTAAGCAATCCTTGCTTCCAAGCTGGTCGAGGCAGTTGTGGGTGAAGAAAGTGCTTGGGGCGGTCGGATGACCGCTGCCGGACCCTTCTCGGCCCGTCGGACTGATGGATCCTACGTGACGGGTCGCAAGCTCCGATTGGGGCATTGGCAACGGCAGCAAATGCTAGGGCGAGCGAGCCAGGTCGGATAGCTTCACTGATTGTCTTTGCGAAGCTAGGACTTGGCGGCACCAGATGTGCCGACTTAGCATTCCGGAGGAATGTCAGCCTGGCGCCTGCAACGTCTCGCCACACCCTTAGCCTCTCGAGCCGCCCTGTGAGGCCTTCAACCCGCTGCTGGGGAGGCAGCTTTGTGGGGCTGCCCCTATGGCAATTACGTGGCATAGGCGGCTCCTCAACAAGCTATGCCCCCGCACACGAAGTACTCAACGGCTCATCTCGGACTGCGAGAAGAACCTGAAACAAGCTCAACACAGCTACACGAGACGTCCGATACCGCTCGAGTTTGAGGTCGCTCAAGTGGCATTGCCAGCGCTGCTGCCCTCAACTTAAAATCCGGGGCATTAACACTAACGTGCGCAATTCCGACCTCACCATGAGCAAGAGGCTTACCAGCATCGACATTGCCAACCTGGCAGGGGTTTCGCAAACCACCGTTTCCCGCGTACTCCAGGATTTGCCATCGGTGAAACCGGAGACCAAGGCGCGCGTCTTGAAGGTCATACAAGACCACGAATATTCGCCGAGCGCAGCAGCACGACAGATGAAAACGCGGCGCAGCGGGACGGTTGCGGTCGTCATCGCGAGCCTGTCTAACCCGTTGTACCCACTGCTGCTCCAACTGCTGGTTGAGCGGCTCGCTAGCCGGGGCTTCCGCACAACGGTCTGGGAGCTTGAAGGAAAGATGGACGAGGCAACGGTGCGTGCACTTGCCGAAAGCGCAACCGATGGCGTCATCTTTGCCGCTGCCCTGGATGAATCCAGGGAGATGCTGAGCCGGGTCGCGGCCGAGAAGCCGATCATCCTGATTAATCGCTCTGTCGGAACCGACTTGTTCGACACGATCGTGAGCGACAACTATGCTGGCGGCCGGCGGGTCGCAGACTATTTCGTGTCCGCGGGCAGAAAGTGCATTGGATTGATCTCCGCCGCGTCAAGCAAGAGTTCCAAGGCAAGCACGATTCGCGAACGCGAACGAGGCTTTATGGAAGGCCTTGGCGAGTTGACCCAGGGCAACACGTTTGTGCGGGCTGATGCCGCCGACTTTGGCTACGAGTTCGGCTTCCGGGCGATGCAGACACTAGTCACAGAACGCCCAGATGTTGATGCAGTGTTCTGCACAAATGACATCGTTGCGATCGGTGTCCTGGATGCTGCTCGACGCAGTGGCAAGCAAGTTCCGAGGGACATTTGGATCGTCGGCTATGACGATATTCCCATGGCGCGGTGGGAATGCATCAGCTTGAGCACAGTCCAGCAGCCCCTGCCCGCCATGGTCGAGCAGGTTGTAGATCGGCTCCAGCGTCGTATAACTTCGCCGGATTTGGCGCCACACACGTTTGTGCTTCCTAACGACCTCGTATTGCGACGCACAACATCTTGAGCTTGGCAGTTTCTCGATTCCGCATATAATGACTACGTAACCAAAAGAACGGGGAAGCGTGTGCCGTGTCAGTAGGGACCCGGCATCACGCATTTTTTCGGAGAGAAAATGACTACGTATTCATTGGGTGCAGTGTCCGAGCCAGCGCGTTCTACATCCGTGTTTCGCACCGCAGACGTCTGCGTCGTCGGAGGCGGAGCTGCGGGGGTGGCCGCCGCGATTTCGGCGGCGCGGACGGGTGCCAAGGTACTGCTTCTGGAGCGCGAGGGCTTTCTAGGCGGCACCCTGACGTCGGTGAGCCTGGGCAGCATCTGCGGCCTCTACGCGGTCACCGATACAGACGTGCAGCAGATTGTGGGTGGCTTCTGCAACGAGGTCATCGATCGACTGCGGTCACTTGACGGTCTCGGTGAGCCGACCCGCTGGCTGGAGACGGCATCGTTGCCTTACGACTTGTTCGCCATGAAGGTCGCTCTCGATCAGCTCGTCCAGGAAGCGAGGGTCGAGGTGTTGTTTCATGCGATGGTGGTTGGTGTCGCCATGAAGGGGCGCGAACTGGACGCCGTTCTGATCGAGACCAAGGAAGGGCGTCTCGCCCTCCGCGCAAAGTCGTTCGTAGACTGCTCTGGCGATGCCGACCTGGTGAACTTCGCAGGCGCGCCTTGCGAAATTTCGGAAGGCGATCTTCAGTTCCCTACCACCATGGTGCGGTTCGGCGGTGTAGACACCGACTCGCTGGCCCGCTTGAGCCGTCCGGCTCTTCGCGAAAGGCTTGAGCAGGCCGTCGCCGACGGTTACGAACTTCCGCGCACCGCGGGCGGTGTTTTTGCCGAACGCCCCGGGCTTGCGCATCTGAACATCACGAAAGTGGCGGTGGACGGAAAATCGCCGAATCCGTTCGACCTCAGTGTCATGTCACGGGCAGAGATTGCAGGGCGGGAACAAGTTTGCACGTACCTGAAGGCATTCCGAAAGTATGTGCCGGGATTCGAGTCTGCCTTCGTCATGGATACGGGCGCTGTAATCGGCATCCGAGAAAGTCGGCGCACCGTAGGCAGCTACGTCCTTACGGACAAGGATGTTCTCGAAGGAGCGCGCTTCTACGATGCCATCGCGTGCTGTGCCTGGCCAATGGAGGACCACGCTGCGGGTAGGGCCACCAAATGGATTTGGTTGCCGCCTGGCACGTACTTCCAGATTCCCTTGCGTTCGCTTCTGCTGGAAGGTTTCGACAACCTGATGGTGGCTGGCCGGTGTGCATCGGCCACTCATGGCGCGCAGGCCTCGATCAGAGTGACCGCGCAATGCTTCGCCATGGGCGAAGCGGCTGGGCATACCGCTGCAACGGCCGTGGCACGCGATATCAGCGTTCACCATGTGCCGGCCTCCGATATCCAGCAGGTGCTGGAAAACAATGGTGCCTTCCTTGGAGCCTTGCAATGAACTCCCCGAAATACCGTAGCAATTTCGCCCCGGGTACGACCCGTTGGGCACTGCGCAAGGCCCAATGGCAAGCCCTGGGACTGAGCGACGCCGACCTGGACAAGCCGAAAATTGCGGTGGTCAACACCTCGTCGGAGCTGTCGAGCTGCTTCAGTCACCTCGATGGCGTATCCGCCCACGTGAAGGCGGCAATCCGCGCAGCAGGGGGCGTACCTTTCGAGGTTCGAACTGCGGCACCAAGCGACTTCATCACTAGCGCGGGCAAGCAGGGCCGCTATATCCTCCCGTCGCGCGACCTGATCGTGAACGACATCGAAGTGCAGGTTGAGGGCGCACAACTCGACGGTATGGTTTGCCTGGCTTCCTGCGATAAAACAACGCCCGGACAAATGATGGCCGCTGCACGGCTAAACATTCCGACACTCGTGGTGATCTGCGGCTATCAGGCCAGCGGCCAGTACAAGGGCGAGCATGTGGACATCGAAGATGTCTTCGAGAAAGTCGGCATGCACGTGACTGGGCAACTCTCCTTTGAAGACCTGGACGGCATGTGCAAGCGTGCCGTGCGCAGCCCCGGTGTGTGCGCGGGTCTTGGGACTGCGAATTCCATGCACATCGTTTGCGAGGCATTGGGCCTGACGCTGCCAGGCGCCAGTCCCGTACTGGCCAACTCGCCTTCGATGGTCGACCAGGCCCGAGCAGCCGGCGCACGCATTGTCGAGATGGTCAATGAAGGTCTGACGCCCCGGAGCCTCCTGACGCCGGCGGCCTTCCGAAACGCTGTGCGCGTCGCGTTGGCGCTGTCGACGTCGATCAACGTACTTCGCCATTTGCAAGCTGTTGCGGAAGAGGCTGGAACGGATGTGGATCTCTACGATCTGTTTGACCGGCTTGGACGCGAAGTCCCGCTGCTAGCGACCGTCAAGCCCAACGGTCCCCACCGTACGGAAGAGCTAGAAGCGGCAGGTGGCACCCTTGCGACGATTAAACGTCTAACGTCCATGATCGAGCAGGAGTGTTTGACGGTCTCGGGTAAGACTTGGAAGGCAATTCTCGACGAGTACGAGGCGCCATCGCCATCTATCCTGCGCACGTTGGAGAACCCAATCTCCACGAAGCCATCGCTGGTCATCCTGAAAGGATCGCTTGCACCCGAAGGTAGCATTCTCAAGCTCGGCAATGCCGGTGAGAAGGCGGAAACCTTCCGTGGCAAAGCGATGGTGTTTCACTCTCAGGAAGAAGCTATCGCAGCGTTGGCGGATGGACGTATCACGGAGGGGACCGTAGCGTGCCTGCGTGGTATGGGGCCGATTGGCGGCCCGGGCGTGGCGTTGGCGTCGTCATTTGTTGCAGCCGTCGAAGGTGCGGGCTTCAATGGCAAGGTCGCCGTCGTGACGGATGGCCAGCTATCTGGGTTAAACCGGGGTGTCGCAGTCGGTCAGGTTTGCCCCGAAGCCGCCGCGGGTGGCCCCTTGGCTCTCGTCAAGGATGGCGACGCGATCGAGATCGACATTCCCGGTCGGCAGATTAATCTGCTTGTCGACCAGAACGAGATGGCTTCGCGTCGCGTCGACGCAGCACCGATCCAGGGCGCTACGGAGCAGGGCTGGCTGAACATCTATAGCAAGACGGTGAAGCCGCTGGCGAGAGGAGCGGTACTGATTCCCATCCATCCTCGATAAACTAGAATTGAAGGAGACACTCATGAAATCACTCATCAAAACTGCGTGGCGTGCAATCCTCGCTGCTTCAGCCCTGGCGTCAGGCATCGCCATGGCAGCCTACCCGGATAAGCCTGTGCGCATTGTCGTGCCATACCCGCCGGGGGGCGCTTCCGATACAACGGCACGTCTACTGAGCGAAAAGCTGAAGGAAGTCACCGGTGGGACATTCGTAGTCGAGAACCGGCCGGGCGCAAACGGGAATATCGCGGCTGAGATGGTGGCCAAGTCGCCGGCAGATGGCTATACGCTTCTGATGGCGAACGTCGGCCCGAATGCCATCAGCCAGTCGATCTACCCGCACCTCGGCTACGACGTCAACAAGAGCTTCGCCCCAATCGGGCAAACCACCACGGTGCCGATCGTCCTTGTGGCCGGGCCTAAGGTCAAAGCGACAGACATCAAGGGACTGGTAGCAGAAGTCAAGGTCAACCCGGGAAAGTACACATTTGCCTCGGCCGGCAATGGCTCCTCCAACCACCTTGTTGGCGAGATGTTCAAGTCTGGGCTGAAGCTGGATATGATGCACGTGCCCTATAAGGGTGATGGCCCAGCAATGACCGATGTTATGGCTGGGCAGGTATCGATGATGTTCACTACGGCAGTTGCTGCACGTCCGTACGTCACGGGCGGCAAGCTCAAGCTCGTGGCCGTGGCGAGCAAGAAGCGCGTGCCGGCGTTTCCCAATGCACCAACAATCGATGAATCGGTGATCAAGGGATTCGATGCCTCTTCTTGGGGCGGTCTTGTCGCACCTGCCGGAACGTCGCCTGAAATCGTCAAGCAACTCAGCGCAGCACTGATGAAGGTACTTGCTATGCCAGAGGTGAAGAGCAAGTTGGCGACGCTCGGTGCCGAAGTGGTGGCAACAAAGCCTGAGGAGTTTGCAGGCTATATCAAGAGCGAAGCCGAAAAGTGGGGGGCTGTCGCGAAGTCGGCAAACGTTGTCGCCGAATAAGCCAGCTCGGAACGTGATCGGGCATTGAGACATCGCTTGTTCTTAATGGCCGCGCGCATTTAGCCCGTTGTCCCTGGACGGAAACTCCGCGAAGTGTGCGGCAAGAAAAAGGCCCTGCAAACATAATTTGCAGGGCCTTTTGCTTGGGTTCGCGTTCGACTACTGGGTGGTCAAGGGATCTTTGGCGACTCTTCGGGTGAAGGCCTGCGCAGAGACCGCCTTGGGCCGGCAGCTTGGGGTAGGTAGAAATAGGCGACCGCGCGGCGTTGCATCTGCGCGCTGTCAACGTCCGGGATCGGTCGAGGAAAAACAAGAATCCCGCCGAAAATACGGCGGGATACTGAAGAGCATGTGCTTGCGGGTCAGAGCGTGTTCGCTGCCGTGCGGGCACGCTCTAGACGCAGCAACTACTCCAGCCGAACGTTCGCATCGCGGACCACGCTTCCCCATTTCTGGATCTCCGCTTCCACGAGCGTGGCGAATTTGGTCGGGGAGCTACCCACAACCTCCACGCCTTGTTCTCGGAATCGCTTCACAATTTCAGGATCCGCCAATGCCTTCGCGATTTCCTGGTTGAGTTTCTGGACGACCTCCTTTGGCGTGCCAGCGGGTGCCTGAATGCCAAACCACACGTTGACCTCGTAGCCGGGCACCCCCGATTCAGCGATGGTCGGCACATTTGGCAACAGCGTGGATCGCTGCTGACCAGTGACGGCAACAGGCTTGAGCTTGCCGGCCCGAATCTGGTTCATCACATTGGGCAAGTTGTCAAACAGCACGTCGATTTCACCGCCGAGTAGAGCAACAACTGCCGGTCCGCTGCCCTTATACGGGACGTGCGTCAGCTTTGTACCAGTCATCTTCTCGAAGAGTTCCATCGACAGATGATTGGAGGAGCCGGATCCAGTGGACCCATAGTTCAGCTTGCCGGGATTCTTCTTGGCAAAATCGACTATGTCCTTGATAGTCGCAAATCCAAGGTCGTTGCGCGCCACCAGCACGTTTTGGGTGCTAGCCGCCCAGATGACCGGCGAAAAATCCTTCGTCGCGTTGTAGGGAAGTTTCGTGTCATATAACGCGGGGAGTGCGGCGAACGGCAGGGGGGTAATTAGCAACGTGTAGCCATCGGGGGCGGCTTTCGCAACCATTGAATTGCCGATCAATGTGTTGGCGCCTGGTCGATTGTCAACGACTACCGGCTGCTTCCAGAGTTTAGTCAGCTTCTCTCCGACGGTGCGGGCGAGGGTGTCGTTAAAGCCGCCCGGGGGTATATGGCACGACGATTCGAATGGGCCTGTCCGGGTATGCATCGCTCGCAGCGCCAATGGCGCTACCGAAGGCAGTCGCGCCAGCGGCGCCCGCCAGCGAAGACAGAATCCATTTGCATGCGGTTCTTCTGCTAGGCATGTTTGTCTCCTTCACCATCTTTTATACGTGGTGGATCGGTGTCTGTAGAGCGTAGTTGCTCAGAACTTGACGACGTAACCGGGGCCGTCGATCAAGGGGTACTGCTTGAAGATCTCCTCATCGACTTCGACTCCCAGGCCCGGCTCTTCCGGCGGAACCACGCAACCATCGCTGCCGATTTCGAAGGTCTTGCCGAACATGTCCCGGAACGGATTGAAATGGGAAACGCAGGCTTCGAAGTAGCCGGCGTTCTCGGTTGCAGCGAGGAAATGCAGCGTCGCGGCATGATTGAGGCCCGTAGCGGAACTGTGGGCGTTGATGGGGATGCGGAACGCCGAGGCCATAGCAGCGATGCGCATGCCTTCCGTAATTCCGCCCGTCTTGGACAGGTCGGGTTGCCAGACCTGGACTGCCCCGGCTTCCAGCAGTTGCGCAAACTCGAATCGCATGAAGTGATTCTCGCCTGCTGCGATCGGTACGACAGGAGAAATCCGGGCTGCCTCACGATACGAGGCGAAATCGTTGCAGGCGAACGGCTCTTCGAGCCACCCCGCTTGAATTTCCGCCAGCACAGGCATAACGCGGCGCACGTCGGCGATCGTGTAGGCCGTATTGGCATCGGTCAGGATGTCGATGTCATCGCCGACCACGCGGCGCACATGCCGTACGCGCTCGATATCCGCCTTGACCGAGTCGCCAATCCGCAGCTTGACGGCCTTGTAGCCCTGCTCGATATAGGACTGGGACTCTTCGGCCAGGGACGCCGCCGGCTGGTATCCGAGCGCGATGCCGCCGGCATAGGCGGGAATTCGACGACGCGAGCCGCCAAGCAGCTTGTAGAGCGGCATGTTCGCCGCCTTGCCGCGAATGTCCCAGAGTGCCATGTCGATGCCCGAATGCGCTAGCGCGGCGCCGGCGCCAAGACCGTGGCTGGAGAACTGCATGCGGTGCACGCGCTGCCAGGTGCCGACGACGTCCGTGGCGTCCATGCCAACCAGCAGCGGCGACAGCGTGTTGTGGATAAGGCTGGTGATGGCGCCAGGACTGCGCCCGGGATGCGACTCGCCGTAGCCGACGATGCCCTCGGACGTTTCAACGCGGATGATGATCGCGTCACGCTTGAGCGTACTGCCCACGCCCATGGTGACCGTTTTGCCTTCCGGCAGACAATAGGACAAGGGGATTGCGGTAATGCGGGTGATCTTCATTTGGTTGTCTCCTGGTTGACGGCGTTGAATTCGGGGTTGACGATGTTGTGTGCTCGTTCGCCCCGCAGCAGGGCGAGCATCGTCTGGACGGCGGCCAGGCCCATGGCCATGGAGGCGTCTTGGGTCAGACCTGCGATATGCGGTGTCAAAAGGACGTTCTGCAGAGCTCGAAGCGGGCTGTCGTCTGGGAGCGGATGCTGTTCAAATACATCGAGTACGGCACCGCCTATGGTGCCGCTGCTCAAAACATCGATCAGATCCGCCTGCTGGATGATCGGCCCCCGTGCCACGTTGACGAGTACAGTTGTCGGACGCGCATGAGCCAAAAGCGTCTTGTTCACCATGCCTCTTGTTGCAGGAATAAGAGGGCACGCGATTACGATGTAATCGCTGCGCGCGAACAACTCGGTGAGTTCCGCCGGGTCGACGTGTGGCGGGAGCTTCGATGGTGTCGACGTGTGCGCAAGCAGCTTCATGCCGAAGCCCACGCCTGCGATCTCCGCGACGCGGCGGCCGATGGCACCGAAGCCAATAATCCCCAGTGTGGAGCCACGAAGCTCCCTGGATTGCTCTCCCGCGATCATGCGGCGATTCCAGTCCCCGTTACGCACTGCATCGTCGAAATCCTCCAGCTTTCTGGTCATTGCGAGCATGGCAGAGACCGCATATTCAGCGACGGCGTTCGAGTTCGTGTCCGGCGTATTGGCGACTGGAATGCCGTGAGCCGTTGCGCGGTCTACCGGAATGAAGTCCACGCCAACGCCATGGCGAACGACGGCACGAAGACGATGCTCGCGCTCGAACAGGTCGCCAGGGAGTTGTCGCCGGACGATCAGACCGTCAACCTGCGCAATGCGATCTCGAAGGGCTTGATCACTTGCCTCGCCGATCAGTCCTGGAGGCAGTAACTCGACGTCAGCGTCAGCCGCCAGTCGAGCGTGCGCCTCTGGGGCGATGGGATCAGTCAGAAGTACAAGCGGGCGACTGGCTACCCTGGAGGCTTGTGTCATGCGAGCACCGCCCTCGCGATCTCGGCGCCCATTTCCTGTGTACTGGCCCTTCCACCCAGGTCTGGCGTATGTACGCGATTCGGATGCGTAAGGACAGCTTCGATGGCCTTCATGATCGCGGCTGCTGCCTCAGGCTGTCCGAGGTGTTCCAGCATCATCGCGCCCGACCAGATCTGACCGATAGGATTCGCAATGCCTTGTCCGGCAATGTCCGGGGCAGAGCCATGCACCGGTTCAAACATCGATGGAAATTTCCCCTCAGGGTTGATGTTTGCGCTCGGCGCCACTGCAATCGTCCCCGTGATACCCGGGCCGAGATCGGAGAGGATGTCGCCGAACAGGTTCGATCCAACCACCACGTCGAAGCGCTCTGGGGACATCACGAACCGCGCTGCCAGGATATCGATGTGGTACTGGTCGGTGCGGATGTCGGGGTAGTCCGCACCCACTGCGGAAAATCGCTCGTCCCAGAAGGGCATCGAGTGGAAGATGCCGTTGGACTTTGTTGCCGATGTAACGTGATTCCGCCCGAGCTTCCTCGCAAGATCAAACGCATAGCGCATGATTCGATCGGTCCCTCGACGAGTGAAGATGGCCACCTGCGTGACGAATTCATGTTCCGTGCCGGCGAACATGCGTCCACCAACTTGAGAGTATTCGCCTTCGGTGTTCTCGCGCACGATCCAGAAGTCGATGTCGCCCGGCTCCTTGTTGGCGAGCGGGCAGGGAACACCGGGCAGAAGCCTGACCGGTCGCAGATTCACGTACTGGTCGAATTCGCGACGGATCGGGATGAGCAGATTCCACAGCGATACGTGGTCCGGCACTCCGGGGAACCCGACTGCTCCGAGAAAGATGGCGTCAGAGTCGCGTAGTCGCTCGATGCCGTCGGGCGGCATCATGCTTCCTTGAGCGTGGTAGCGGGCGCAGCTCCAGTCATAGGTCGTGAAGGCGAGCTTGAAGCCGAACTTTGCGCTGGCGGCTTCCAAAACCCGAATGCCCTCGGGGACTACTTCGTTGCCAATGCCATCGCCAGGAATGACGGCGATCTTGTACTGCTGGTTTGTGATCATGGTGGCGGTTCCCGTGGACTGTCAGCGAACGGATGCCGGTTCGGCCAGCAGCGCGACAAGCTCCGGCACGGTGCCGTTGGACCGTTGGCCATAGGCGCCGGCATAGGTATCGCGGATCGCTGACGCGGTCGCGTGACTGGCGCCCACTTCACTCGCCATCGTGTCGTAGTAGGTCATGTCCTTCAGCGCGTTGGAGATGGTGAAGCGGAACCCGGAGCTGTCGCCCCGCTCGATGAAGGGACGCAGGCGTTCCAGGATGACACCGGCACCGCCGCCCTTGGCCAGCACGTCTACAAGGACCTCTGGGCTGACATCAGCGCGTGCCGCACAGGCGGCTGCCTCTGCCAGGACCGCGGAGAAACCTAGAGACACGAAGTTGTGCAGCAGCTTGAGTCGGTGTCCGGAGCCGACCGGCCCGGCGAACGTGATGTTCTCGGCGAAGCTCTGCAGCAGTGGCAGGCATTCTCGGTAGAGCGACTCGTCGCCGCCGACGATCAGGTTCAGTCGCCCCTCGGCGGCTTCTTTGGGCGTACGCGTCATTGGTGCGTCGATGAACCTGCCACCGGCCTGCTGCACGGCGGCAGCGATGCGCTCGGTCGAGGAGGGGATCGCCGTCGAACAATCGATGACTACAGTACCGGGCCGCAAGGCGCTGAGGAGGCCTTGGGCGCTGAAAAGCACATCCTCGACCTCGGGCGTGCCGGTGACGCAGAGAATGACGATGTCCGCTTGGCCGGCGAGTTGCGAGATAGCCGGTACCGTTTTTGCTCCCGCCTTCAGCAGCGCGTCGACTGGCTGGTTACCGGGATGTTCGAGGACCACCAAGGGATAGCCATGCTTTGCAACATTCGTCGCGATGCCATGGCCCATCATGCCAATGCCAATCATGCCCACAGTTTTCATGTTTTTGTCTCCTGTTGTTGGCTTGTGGCTTAGCGCAGTGCCAGGCCGCCAGCGCAGATGTACTTGACCTCGATGTAGTCTTCGATGCCGTATTTGGATCCCTCCCGGCCAACACCCGATTCCTTCACGCCGCCGAACGGTGCCACCTCGGTGGAGATCAGGCCCTCGTTCAGGCCCACGATGCCGCATTCGAGCGCTTCTGCCACGCGCCAGGAGCGGGCGTAGTTGGTGGTGTAGAAATAGGCAGCCAGTCCGAAGGGCGTGTCATTTGCCATTGCGATGCCTTCTTCCTCGGTCTTGAAGCGGATGAGGGGAGCCACCGGACCGAAAGTCTCCTCGTTCATAAGCTTCGCCTTCGGAGAAACGTCCGTGAGGATCGTCGGCTTGAAGAAGCGGCCGCCGAGGGCGTGGCCCTTGCCGCCCGTGAACACTTGAGCACCCAGAGAGACCGCGTCGTCGATATGTTGACGAACCTTTTCGATCGCCGCGTCGTCGATCAGCGGTCCGAGATCTACACCGGGTGCCATGCCATCGCCAACGACTTGAGCTTCCACTGCGATCCTGAGCTTCTCGGCGAACGCGTCGTAGACGCCGTCCTGGACGAAGATCCGGTTCGCGCAGACGCAGGTCTGCCCGGCATTACGAAACTTCGAGGCCATGACGCCAGCGACGGCGGCGTCGAGGTCCGCGTCGTCGAAGATGAGGAATGGTGCGTTTCCGCCCAGTTCCATAGAAACTTTCTTCACCGTACCGGCGCATTGCTCAAGGAGAGTCTTGCCAACATCGGTGGAACCTGTGAACGACAGCTTGCGCACGACGGGGCTCGATGTGAGCTCACCCCCCACAACGGAGGCGGAACCGGTGACCACATTCAGTACCCCATCAGGGATGCCTGCTTCCTTGGCCAGGGCGGCGAGCGCCAGCGCAGAGAAGGGCGTGGCAGAGGCTGGCTTGATCACGATCGTGCAGCCTGCAGCCAAAGCGGCGCCAGCCTTGCGCGTGATCATCGCATTGGGGAAATTCCATGGGGTGATGGCGGCGACGACGCCGACGGGCTGCTTGATGACGATGATGCGTCGGTCCGATGACGGCGCAGGAATCACGTCGCCATAGATTCGACGAGCTTCCTCCGAGAACCATTCAATAAAGCCAGACCCGTAGGCAATCTCGCCACGGGATTCTTTAAGCGGTTTGCCTTGCTCAAGCGTCAGGATCGTTGCCAGGTCCTCTTGGTTGGCCATGCAGAGGTCGAACCATCGACGCAGCAGGCGGCTGCGTTCGCGCGAACTGGTTGCGCGCCATGCCGGAAGGGCGCGGTCCGCGGCGGCGATGGCTGTCTGGACGTCGATGGCCGTCATGCGAGGCACAGTACCGAGCGGTTGCCCTGTTGCGGGATTTGTGACGGGCACCACTTCGCCGTCAGCAGCGTCTACCCATTGGCCATTCACGTGGCACTGTTGGCGGAAGAGAAAAGCATTCTGGATCTGCATGAAAAGGAACTCCGGTCGCTTTGACTTGAATGGGAGAATCAGGAAAGCAGGTTGGCAGGTCGCTCGCCGCGGCGTAGTGCCGCGATCCCGTCGATCAGAAGCCATCCCATGGCGTTGCGCGTTTCCTCTGTCGCGCTGCCGATATGCGGACTGAGAAAGACGTTGTCGAGCGCGCGGTAACGCGGATCGACGTTCGGCTCGTTGGCGAAGACATCGAGCCCAGCAGCAAAGACATGGCCGTTGTTCAGCGCTTCGATCAGCGCATGGTCGTCGACGATGTCGCCGCGGGAAATATTGGCGACGACAGCGCCAGGTGGCAGCGCGCGGATGTGCGTTTGATCGAGCGCCCCTTTGAGTTGTGGTGAACCCGGCGCCGCGACCAGCAGCATCTCGCTGTGTCGGCACAGGCTATCGAGGGTGGCGTGGTAGATGGCGCCCTCGGCGTCCTCTGGCCCGAGTTGGGATCGGTTGTGGTAGTGGATTTGCATGCCGAACGCGCGGGCACGCGTCGCGATGGCTCGGCCGATGCGCCCCATGCCGAATATGCCGAGCCGCTTGCCGACCAGCCCCTTGCCCAGCAGTTGAGTGGGTGCCCAACCGGGCCATTGGCCGCTGCGGACCATGCGATCTGCTTCATAACCCCGCCGCGCGGCATTGAGGAGGAGCATCAGCGCGACTTCGGCGCATGCATCGCTCAGGACGTCTGGCGTATGCAGAACCTCGATGCCGAGTTCGCGAGCCGTGGCCAGGTCGATGTGGTCGTAACCCACCGAGAGCGTAGCCACCGTTTTGAGGGTTGGCGAGAGAGCGCGCAACACATTGCCGTTGATGTGCTCCGTCGCGGTCACGAGCAGAACGCTCACGCCTTTGGCGTGCTCGATGAGCGTGGCGGAATCCATCAGTTCGTCGCTTTCGTTCAGCTTGACGACGAAACGCTTTTTCAACGCTGCCTCGATCTCCGCAGGCATGCGTCTGCATACGTAAGCATTTTCAAGCGACTGATTGTGATCCTGAGCCGTCATTGATGCAGTCTCCTCGTTGGTTTACGACAAGTGTCGGGCGGAGGTTGTGTTCTAGTATTTGTATTACAAATTCATATGACTAATATGTCAAGCAAATTTGTTTGGGTGCTATCATGCGGACTGGCGATGCCGCGGCCCCGACGCGCGGCGAGCAACGGACATGTGGAGCATTACCTTGCAGAGCACGACAGAAAATCTGGCAGGAGCAGAGCAGCAACCGGTGGGGAAAAGCGGTTTTGAGCCTACCTTGGCCGATCGCGTCACCGAACACCTCGCTGGGCAGATCAGACGCGGCATGTACCCCGTAAATTCTCGCCTGCCGACGGAAAAATTCATGACCGAGCAATACGGCGTAAGCCGCACGGTGATTCGTGAAGCCATTTCCCGCTTGAAGTCCGAGGGTCTCGTGGAAAGCCGGCAGGGGAGCGGTACGGTTGTGCTCAACCCGGCGACCGCAGAGGTATTCCGCCTTGGGCGTGGCGGTTCCGACCCGGCCTTGGGCGTCGTGCGAATCCTGGAACTGCGCCGTGGGATTGAGGCGGAAATGGCCGCGCTGGCTGCGGAGCGCCGTAGCGAAAGCCAGATGGACGACATCCGGCACGCCTTGCGCGAGATCGACTCTGCAGTGCGCGCGGGCGGTGACGGCGTCGAAGAAGACTTGGCGTTCCATCTTGCGGTGTCCCGTGCAACGGGCAATCCCCATTACACCGAGCTACTCGGCATGCTGACGCGGGCGTTGAGAGATGCAATTCGTCTCACACGCGGCAATGAAGCCAGGCGAAGTGATCTTGCTGCGCATGTCCGGACCGAGCATGCGGAGATCTGTGCCGCGATCGAATCCCGGGATCAGCAACGCGCCCGGCAGGCGGCCTTCCTTCACATGCGCAATACGGAGGAGCGGATTCTCGCTGCTGAACGTGACTTCTGGACTGGCGATAGCCGAACTGCTGCGCAGAGACTTGCGCGCGCCGACCTTTCGACAGTGATAAGGCGTGCTGCGGATGGGGGCAGGTCCGAATCCGACTTGAAGTGACCTTCGCTTCATGAACCAGATCGCTCCAGTGGGAGTCGACGCCATCTAGAAGCACTTTTTGGTCGCCTGTAGTTTTCCCCTACTACCCGTCCCCGTAACTCTGGTTCGGTGCGCTGAACAATAATAGACGCTTCCGTTTGGCCTTCGTTCACCGTAAAAATGCATACGTAGCCATTTATGTACCTCATGGATGTTCTTTGCTCAATACGTAGGAGCAATCAGCGCCCTGGTGGATGCCCTGCGACTTGGCCTGCCGCCACGTGGTCCTCGGGAAGCGCAGGAACTGGACCGCCGAGGCGGGCCGTGCTTTCCCGTACGATCAACTCGGGCTCGAATTCGTTCTGCAGTTCTTCTCGCCGTGCCGTGCCTTCTATCTGCGCAATGATGTTCCTCGCGGTCAGTTCGCCGATACGCACTGGATTCGACCGCATGGTTGTCAGGGTGGGGGTGATAAGCTCCGCGACCTGCCAGTCCCCGAAACCGGTCACGGAGATATCGGCCGGAATGGACCGGCCCAGAGCGCGGCATTCGGCGATCGCGGCGACCGCGATGAAGTCGTTTATGCAGATCAGTGCGGTAGGCCGATGTGGACTGGTCAGACACGCGCGCGCCGCGGCGCGGGCCGGCTCGACCTCATAGGGAGTGGGCAGGACCAGCTCCTCACGCAATGCGATGCCGTGTTCGCTGAGCACGTCCTTGACGCCTTCCAGCCGCTGGACCGACAGATGCTGAGTGTTCAGCGGCCCCGGGAGGACAGCGAATTCGCGGTGCCCAAGGCCTACCAGGTAGGCGGTCAGCCGCCGCATCGCGAGCCGGTTGTCGTAGCCGACCGTAGGATGGCTGCCTTCGCGATCCGTTGCCCACATCAGCACATAGGGGACATTGTGCTTATGGATAAGAGAGAAGACTTCGGGATGGTGCTGCGAACCGATGATGGCGATGCCGTCCACGCGCCGCTCCAGCAGTTCGCGCGCACAGCGCAACTCGATTTCGCTGTTGTCGCGATGGCACGTCAGAACAACGGTATAGCCGAGCGCTTCGAGCTGCTTCTCAAGGGTGTCCACAGCTCTTGCGTACAGCTCGTTCATCAGCGTCGGCGCAATGATGCCGATGGACATGGTCCGTCCCGAACGCAGGATCCGGGCCGCGGCAAAGGGCACATAGTCGAGGCTGACAATCGCTTCCTGCACGCGCTTGAGGGTCTCTGGGCGCAGCAATTCCGGTGCTGACAACGCGCGCGATACGGTGGCGGAAGACACGCCGGCAAGGAGAGCGACCTGTTTCACGTTGACCATATTCGGCATGCCTCGAAAACGAAGGGGACGAGCAAGGTTGGAGTGAAGGATGAGCCTGTCCACGGGTCGCATTGTATCGCGGGGGGCAAGTCCGCGGGGCAGGAACGCCACGCAAGCGCCGGTCGCGGCAAATGCGGCCGGCGCTTGCCTCGGCTAGTCGAGCCGCACCTTGGCAGAGTCCGCCACCTTTTTCCATTTGGCGAGTTCGGCGCGAAGGAAGGTGTCGAACGACTCCGGCGTGCCGCCGACGATCTCGGCGCCCTGAGCCCGCAGCTTCTCCCGGATGTCCTGATATTGCAACGCCTTGTTGAACTCAGCATTCATCTTGCCGATGATGGCCGGCGGCGTTCCCGTCGGCACCATGAAGCCGCCCCAGGATACGGCCTCATAGCCATTAATGCCCAGTGCTTCGTCTACCGTGGGAACCTCCGGCAAGGACGGTAGGCGCTTCTTGCTGGTGACCGCAAGCGCGCGCAGCTTGCCGCTTTTGACCTGCGGCATGCCGGCCAGGGCCGTCGGCAACGCGACATGGATCTGGCCGCCCAGCACGTCGGTCAACGAGGGGCCGTCGCCCTTGTACGGGACATGCGCCATCTTGACGCCCGCCATGGTATTGAGCAGTTCGCCCGCGAGGTGGTTGCTCGCCCCGTTGCCTGCCGAGCCGAAGGTGATCTCGCCAGGCTTATCCTTGGCCATGGCGATCAGTTGCTTCAGATCCTTGATGGGTGAGTTCGCCGCCGTGACGATGATCAGCGGAACGGTAGTCGCCAGGATCACGGGCGCGAAATCCTTGACCGAGTCATAGGGCAACTTCGAATAAACCGCAGGATTGATCGCATTCGGACCAAGATTGGCCATCAGCACCGTATATCCGTCCGCGGCCGATTTCGCCACCAGTTCGTTGGCAATGATGCCGTTGGCGCCCGGCCGATTCTCGATGACGACGGATTCTCCCCAGGCCTGGCTAAGCTTTGCGCTCAGCAGCCTGGCGGTGACATCTGAAGCGCCGCCGGGCGGATAGGGCAAGACCACACGGACCGGCTGGGCGGGCCAGTCCTTGGCCGCAGCGTGCTGCCAACCGGAGATCGCAGCCAGGCAAAGCAGGGCGGCGGACGCTTGTCGTAGATATCGATGCATGATGGGGTCTCCTGTCTCCTGATGCGATCCTGCTTCGGGATCGCGCTTGTGCTACCTGCGGTTCAAATCGTTCCTCCCTTGCGCAATACCGAAATCCGGTCCGCGGACCAGCCGAGGTCGCGGCTCAGGATGTCGTCCGTATGCTCGCCGAGCACTGGCGGGGCACGCCGATACGCGACGGTGGAGCGGGAAAACTTGATCGGGTTGGCGATCTGCGGCGCGATCGCTCCGCTTCCATGGGGAAGCGAGAACACCATGCCGCGCGAGCGCACCTGCGGATCCGACAAGGCCTGCGGAATCGAATGGATCGGTCCGCACGGCACGCTGGCGGCTTCCAGGTCGACCAGCCAGGCTGCCGTGTCGCGGCCACGAAATCGGTCCGCCAGCAAGGACACCAGGCCCTCGCGGTGCTTCAGGCGCGCGGCGTTGGTCGCGTAGCGCTCGTCGCGTGCCAGTTCGCCCAGGTCCAGTGCGGCGCACAGAGCGCCGAACTGCCGGTCGTTGCCGACTGCAACGATCAGCGCGCCATTGCTGGTCGCGAACGATTGGTACGGCGCGAGATTCGGATGGGCGTTACCCCAGCGTCGTGGCTCGGAACCCGCTACCAGGAAGTTGGAAGCCTGGTTCGCAAGCCACGCGACCTGCGTGTCGAGCAGGCTCATGTCGATGTACTGGCCGCGCGCGCTCTCTACCCGTTCGAACAAGGCGCTGACGATGGCCACCGACGCGTACATCCCTGTCATCAGGTCCGAGATAGGTACGCCGCATTTCTGCGGCCCTCCGCCGGGACGGTCGTCGCACTCGCCGGTGATACTCATGAGCCCGCCCATGGCCTGCACAACGAAGTCGTAGCCGGCCCGGTGACGGTACGGCCCGGTCTGTCCGAAGCCAGTGATCGAACAGTAGACCAGGCGTGGATTGAGCTCCGCCAACGTGTCGTAGTCGAGGCCATAGCGCCGCATGTCGCCGCATTTATAATTCTCGACGAAGACGTCGGCCGTCTTCGCCAGTTCGCGGAGCACGGCCTGTCCCGCCTCGCTGCTGACGTCCACGGTGATCGAGCGCTTGCCACGATTGGCACAAAGAAAATAGGCCGATTCAGCCGTCGGGGTGCCGTCTTCCCGGGCCAGGAAGGGCGGCCCCCAAGCGCGCGTATCGTCCCCGCTGCCGGGCCGCTCCACCTTGATCACGTCGGCACCGAGGTCCGACAGCAATTGGGTGCTCCACGGTCCCGCAAGGATGCGGCTCAGGTCGAGCACCCGGATGCCTTCCAAAGGTCCTGCCATGGTCTTGCCTCCTGTGAATGCCAGAGCGCTTCAGCTCGGGTCGAACAGTACGCCGGGATTCAGGATCTGCTTAGGGTCGAGCGCTTGCTTTGCCGCCTTCAGCGCGGTGCAGAACAGCTCTGGCCGCTCCTTGTCATACCAGGGCCGATGGTCCCGTCCGAGCGCGTGGTGGTGCGTGACGGTGCCGCCGGCGTCCACCATGGCCTGTTCGGCCACCCGCTTGATTGCCAGGTACTGCTCGGGAATACGGGCCTTGTCCCCATAGGCAAACCAGGTGAAGTAGGGCGCGGGGCCGTCCGGATACAGGTGGGTGAAGCGGCACGTCACCGAGCCCGGGCGGCCCGTCACTTCGCGGATGATGCGATGCGTCTCGTTCTTGACGTGCTGGTGAAGCGCGGCGAAGCGGTCCCATGTGACGGCTGTTTCCATGGTTTCGCGCATGACGCCGCGTGCAATGGCGTACTCGCGCAGATAGGGTCCGCGCAGGAACTTGTTGCGCCAGCTCGCCGTGGCCGAATCGGCACCTTCCTCCTTGGCTGACGGAGCGGTATCCCAATCGCCGGCGCATGCTGCGCAGATCTCCAGCGCGCGCGCCATCCACGCATCGACCGGGTGATCCGCCGACTCGAAGCCGAGCACGAGGATGTCGTAGGTGCCGTCGCTGGAGCCGGTGTAGGCTGCCTCCTCGCGCTCGACCAACCGCGCGTTCGCGGGGTTCAGGCCAGACTGGGACAGCAGCCGCGTCGCCTCCACAGCCTTCGCATAATCGCGGAAGCGCACCGTGGTCTGCTTGCGGAAGACCGGGCGGCGGTGCAGTTTGACCCAGGCCTCGGTAATGATGCCAAGCGCGCCCTCCGAGCCCAGGAACAGCCGGTCGGGATTGGGGCCTGCGCCCGATACCGGAAAGCGGCGCGACTCGATATTGCCCGCGGGAGTCACGACCTTGAGGCTTTCGATGTGGTCGTCGATCTGCGTGTAGGCGGTGGCGAAATGCCCGGCGGCGCGGGTCGCGATCCAGCCCCCCAGCGACGAGAACTCCCATGCCTGCAGGAAAAAGCGCATGGTCAGCCCGGTCGGCTTGAGTTGACGTTCCAGGCTCGGCCCGAGCACGCCGGCCTGGATGCGTGCGGCTTGCGAGGTCTGGTCGACTTCCAGCACCTTGTCGAAATGTTTGAGGTCGAGTGTGAGGACGCCTCGGTAGCGATCGTGCTCCGGAGGGTTCACCCCGCCGACCACGCTGGAACCGCCGCCGTAGGGAACGACGGCGAGCTGTTGGCGGCCGCACCAGTCGAAGAGATCGACGATCTCCTGTTCGGTCTTGGGATACGCGACAACGTCTGGCGGATTCGGGAACTCCTTCCGAATGGCCCGCGCCACGTCCACCGTACCGGCGCCATAGGTGTGATAAAGGCGATCATAGTGGTCCGTCGTGCAGATCTCGCGCAGCGTTGCAGGCGGCTGAACGCGCGGCGCGCGAAGCTCGATTTCATCCGCAGTGGGGAAGGGCATGGCCTCGAAATGCTCGACGCCTAGCAGGCGGCTCCACGCGGCCTCGAACTCGGAGATTTCCTCCGGCGTGACGGTGTCCCCTTCGTAGCCCCAGCCATAAAACTTCCGACGGCGTTCCTGCATGTCGATGTCTCCTCGTGGTCTTCATTCAATGTAATCGATTACATTTAAGTACAAAAAATATTGCACATCCGCAGACTGGATGGCAAACTTTCAAATGCAATCGATTACATCAGTCTAGGCGAAGGGAGAACGATGTCAAGAGGGGAAAGGGATTTCAGCAGAAGCGGGACGACGATGGGAGACATTGGGTAGAAGCGGGGCAAGGGATTGGAGGCTAGGCCCGGGCGAGCACGTCGATCACAAACCAGCGGGCGCGCTGCTGTCGTATCCGGAGTCGTCATGCGAACCCGCTTGCCGCGGATCACGCCGCCCACACTCTGCTGCTTCCTTGCGGTATGCCCGCATGGATGCAGATGTGCTTCAACTCGGTGAAGTCGGCCAAGGCATCGTACCCGTGGAGCCGTCCAGGTCCGCTCCGCCGATAGTCGCCCGTCTCCGCTTCGGCAAACAGGCGGTTGTGGTCGTTGACCCAGACGGTGCCGTTGCGCAAGGCCCGCGCAAGCCGCATGGCACGCTCGCCTTGTTGCGTCCACACGCTGGCGGACAGGCCGAAGACGGTGTTGTTGGCTTTTGCCAGTGCCTCTTCTTCGGTCGCGAAGGTCTCGAGTGTGGCGAACGGACCGAAAATCTCCTCTTGGCAGAAGAAGGCATCGGGTCGCTGTGTTCCACCAGCGTGGGGCTGAGGAAGGCGCCGCGCGCGAACGCGCCAGTTGGCATGGCGCCGCGCAGCAGTACCGAGTCAGCCTCGTCGCAGGCGCGTTCGACGAGGGCGCTGATCGCTGCGCGCGTCGGGTGGTCGATCAGCGGGCCGATTTGCGTGTCCGGCTCGATGCCGGGCCCGAGGCGAAGCGCGGCAAGGGCCGCAGTCAAGTGCCCGCGCATCTGCGGTGCGATGGCCTCGCGTACCAGTATGCGGCGCGCCGCCGTGCATTGCTGGCCCGAGATGATGGTGGCCGCGAGCGCGAGCCGGTTGGCAACCGCCTCCGTGTCGACGTCATCGAACACCAGGCAGCACGATTTCCCGCCGAGTTCGAGCGAGAGCTTTTCCACGCTATCCGCGGCGGCAATCATGATCTTCTTGCCAGTCGCGGTAGATCCGGTAAAGCTCACCACATCCACGTCGTGCGAACGCACCAGGCGGTCCGATGCGGCATAGCCCGTTTCGCAGACAAGATTGACGGCGCCGGCCGGCAGGCCGGTCCGCTCGAACAGGCGCAGCATGGCCGCCGTGAGTAGCGTGGTTTGCGCAGCAGCCTTGACCACTGCCGTGCAGCCGGCGGCGAGCGCCGGTGCGAGCGAGCGCACGAGCAGCACCGCGGGCGCGTTCCAGGGGACGATGATGGCGGCGACGCCGGCCGGCTCTCGCAGGATGGTCGATATCGTGCCGGGCTCCGGCTCCAGCACGTGGCCCGGAATGTGCCGCGCCAGCCCGGCGTAATAGCGGACTTCCGAGATGGCGGAGCCGATCTCGCCCCGGGCCTGCGCGATGGGCTTGCCATTTTCGGCGGTGAGCACTCGGGCCAGGGCCTCTCGTTCTCCTTCGAGCGCGCCAGCCCAGGCGAGCAGCACATTCTGCCGCAGGCGGGCATCGTGGCCCCATGTCGTGCGTTCAAGGACGTGCCGCGCGGCGGCGATGGCACCGTTGGCTTCCGTCGTTCCGCCGTCGGGAAATTTTCCGATCAGGGTTCCGTCCGCGGGGTTGATGCTATCGGCGGAAGGCTCGCCGGACCACATGCCGTAAATCCAGTGTTGCGCGTTCATTCGTTGTTCTCCTTGGTCGAGTCTGGACTGTCGGAAGACGCAGCGGCATGCGACGCGCGCTGCATCTCGCCGGAAATGATGCCGATCCGCGCTTCCGCAGCAGTGCTCGGCGCGCGGCGCGAGTGACTGATGCGCACGATGTGCCGGACCAGACGAGGGGCGAGGATGGAGTGCGCGCGCAATGTGCCGTGGCCTACCGCGCGCTGCACCGCGATGCGGGACAAGATGGTCGCCATGTTCGTCGACTCGACCAGCTTGACGATCGTGCCAAGCGCGTCGACCTCATATTTCGGTGTGAGCATCAGGTCGAACTGGTGCGCCGCGCTGTCGAGAACGCCGCGCAGGCCGTGGCGTTTGGTTGGCAGGACCTGTTCCAATTGGGTAAGACTGGACAACTGGACCGAGGGGGGCAGGTCCAGGCCGTGGGCGGCGCTCGTTGCCAGCACCATTTCCTCGTCCAGCAGCGGCCGGGAATCCAGGGACAATTGGGCGCGTGGCTTGTTGATGATGGCCACATCCAACTGACCGCCCGCTACCCAGTCGATCAGCGTCGTGCTGTAGCCGTCGGCCACGGTCACCTCCACGTGCGGGTAACGTGCTCGGAAGCGGGCGAGCGACTCGGCGAGCGCGCCCTCCGCGATCGAGGCGATCAAGCCGATCGTGATACTGTCGGAAATGATCTCCTCACGTTGCACCAGTTGTTCACGCGCATGCGTGATGTCGCGCATGATGGGCAGGAACAGCCCGTACATCTGGCGGCCTGCCCGGGTCGGCGACATGCCGTGCGCGCCTCTTTCGAACAGCTTTTGATTCAGCTCTTCCTCGAGTTTTGCGATCTGCATGCTCAGTGCAGGCTGCACGATATGCAGTCGCCTGGCCGCTCGCGTGACGGAGCCGTCCTCGAACAGCGCAATAAAGTACTGGATTTGCTTTAAGTCCATGTGCCCGGTGTGCCGCATTAATTCATCATTAATAGTGATACATGCGATCAATTTATGTGAAGCGGTGATTTCGTGGCGCGTGGGGAGAATGCCGTTAAAAGCCGCTGATCGTGCATTTCATCGGGAGCAGCTGAACGAAAAAACGTGGCGCTTCCTAGGGTCCCTCTATTAGCGTTCCGTGCTTGCCGGATGTCATCAGGTCAATTACTTATATCAGCAACGATGATATTTCGAATCAATAAACAGTATTAGACCTGATGTTGCTTCCTGACTAGGCTTGCCTCACCTCGCGTGCGGTGGGCCAGTCAGGACCTGGGCCGCACGCCGACGACTCAGGAGCAATGCAATGTTCAGGCAGATAACCGAATCGATGAACCGCGCGCCGGAACCCATGGCCATGCCGGAGGAGGCGCTGACCCTGCGCAGCTGGCTGCGCCACCTTGGCGACACCGGGAGGCTGGCGGCAATAGACGAGCCGGTTGCGCTTGAGCACACCCTTGCCGCGGTCGCCAAGCGGCTGGATGGCGAGCGCGCGGCCTTCTTCAACCAGCCCGGCGGCCATGCGATTCCGGTGGTGAGCGGATTCATGTCTCGCCGCTCGTGGATCGCCGAGGCGATGAGGGTGCCCGAAGACGGCTTGCTGGAGCGCTTCCGCAGTGCGGCCGCGCAGCCCCTGCCGGTGCGCGAGATCGCCCAGTGCGAGGCAGCGTGCCAGCAGGTCATCCACCTGGACAAGGTGAACCTGCACGAACTGTTGCCCATCCCGACCCACAGCGAGCACGACAACGGTCCCTATATCACGGCCGGCCTGGCCATCGCGCGAAACCCGCGCACGGGCGTGCAGAACGTCTCGATCCACCGCATCCAGGTGCACGCGCCGGACCGCATGGCGATCCTGATGCTGCCACGCCATCTCGATGCGTTCTACCGTGCGGCCGAAGCATGCGGCGAGGCGCTGCCGATCGCCATCGTCATCGGTGTCGATCCTCTCACCATGCTGGCTTCGCAGGCCATCGCACCGATCGACCATGACGAACTGGAAATCGCCGGCGCGCTGCATGGGGCGCCGCTTCCCGTGGTCAAGTGCCGCACCAGCGATGTGCGCGTGCCGGCCAATGCCGAGATCGTGATCGAGGGCCGGCTTCTGCCCGGCGAGCGCGAGATGGAAGGGCCCTTTGGCGAGTTTCCCAAGTACTACAGCAGCGCCGAGCCGCGCGAGGTCATCCAGGTCGACGCCGTCACGCACCGGCTTCGCCCGATCTATCACACCATCGTGCCGGCGGAGATGGAGCACCTGCTGCTCGGGGCGATTCCGCGCGAGGCGACCTTGCTGGCGCATCTGCAGCGCAGCCATCCCGGGGTGCAGGATGTGCATCTGTCGGTGGGCGGCGTATGCCGGTACCACTTGTATGTAAAGCTCGACAAGAAGCGCGAGGGTGAAGCGAAGAACGTCATTCTCTCGGCGTTTGGCGCGCACTACGACATCAAGCAGGTGGTCGTGGTGGATACCGATGTCGACGTCCACGACCCGGCCGAGGTGGAATGGGCCGTCGCGACGCGCTTCCAGGCGGACCAGGACCTGGTGGTGATCGCGGGGGCGCAGGGCTCGGTGCTCGATCCCTCCACGACCGTCGCCGCCAGCCTCGCCGGTATCGACAACCCGGAGCCGCACCTGCAAGGCATCTGCGCCAAGATGGGGCTGGACGCGACCCGCCCGGTCAAGTACGCGGCGCATGTGTTCACGCGCGTGCGGATTCCCGGTGAGTCAACCATCGATGTGCAGGCGCTGGTGTCCGCCGACCCATCGCGCTGGGAAGCGTATCTCGGCGATGGAGCTTGATGTCATGGCCAACCAGAAACGCATCATCGTCGGCATCTCCGGCGCCAGCGGCGCCGCCATCGGCGTCAACCTGCTCAAGGCGATACGCAGCCTGGACAACGTCGAGTCGCATCTGATCGTGTCGGCTTCGGGCATGCTCACCGCGACCCAGGAACTCGGCATCAAGCGCAGCGAGCTCGAAGCGCTGGCCGACATCGTGCATAACGTGCGCGATATCGGCGCGGCGGTGGCCAGCGGCTCCTTCGTGACCGAGGGCATGGTGGTTGCGCCGTGCTCGATGAAGACGCTGGCGTCGGTGGCCAACGGGTTCTCCGACAACCTGCTGACGCGTGCCGCGGACGTGGTGCTCAAGGAGCGGCGGCGCCTGGTGCTGGTGGCGCGCGAAACCCCACTGAACCTGGCCCATCTGCGCAACATGGTGCACGCCACCGAGATGGGCGCGGTTGTGATGCCGCCCGTTCCCGCCTTCTACACGCATCCGGTCAGCATCGAGGACGTGGTCAATCACACCGTGGGACGCATCCTCGACCTGTTCCAGATCGAGCACGACACGCTGGCCGGCCGCTGGTCGGGGCTCGCTCACGATTTCGCCGGCTGAACGCCAGCGCAGCGGACCGGGGCGTCGATCCCGGCCGCGCCTTGAATACTGAACCAGCAGGAGACAGACATGAAAACGTGGCTCGCCCATGCCGGGCTCGCTTTGCTGTTGGCAACGGGACTTGCCCATGCGGACGGCTATCCCGCCAAGCCGATCCGCATCGTGGTGCCGTACCCGCCCGGCGGCTTTAACGACACGCTGGCCCGAATCGTCGGCAGCAGGCTCACTGCAGCCTGGGGCCAGCCCGTGGTGGTGGACAACAAGCCCGGCGCGGGCACCATCATCGGCACCTCGTTCGTGGCCAAGGCCGCGCCCGATGGCTACACGCTGCTGGTGGTGCAGTTCCCCTTCGGTGCCAATCCCTGGCTCTATAAGTCGCTGCCGTACGACACCCTCAAGGACTTCACGCCCGTCATCCTGGCAGGCCAGTCGCCGATGACCCTTGTGGTGACCAACGGATCGCCGATCCGCTCCGTGGACGATCTTGTCAAATCCGCTAAGGGTAAGCCCGGCAAGATCAACTACGGCTCGTCGGGCAGCGGCTCGTCCAACCACCTTGCGATGGCGCTGTTCGAGCGCAGTGCCGGCGTCGCGCTCGCCCAGGTTCCCTACAAGGGCAGCACGCCCATGCTGACCGATCTGGCCGGCGGGCAGGTCGAAGTGGCCTTCGACGCGTTGCCCCATGTGCTGCCTTTCGTGAAGTCCGGCAAGGTGCGCGCGCTTGCCGTCGCCGACCGGAGCCGCTTCGCGTCGCTTTCCACGGTGCCCACCATGGCCGAGAGCGGCCTGCCCGGCTACGACGCGTCATCCTGGCACGGCATTGTCGCGCCGGCCGGCACGCCCCCGGAGATCGTGCGAAAGCTGAACGCGCAGATCAACGACGCGCTGCGCACGGCAGATGTGCGCAGCATCTTCCACGAGCAGGGCGTCAGGCCGGCGGGCGGCAGCGCGGCGGACTTCTCGGCGTTCATCGGCAAGGAACTGGCGAAGTGGAAGCAGGTCGTGCATGACGCGGCCATCCCCTTGCAATGACGCGGCAATGACGCAGCAACCACGCACATGACAAGTGGAGAACACATGGGTACGCCGAGAAACCGCTTCGACTATGTGATCGTTGGCGGCGGGTCGGCCGGCTGCGTGCTGGCCAATCGCCTCTCGCGGGACCCGGGCATACGCGTCGCGCTGATCGAGGGGGGCGTCGATACGCCGCCCGGCGCGGTGCCGGCGGAGATTCTCGACAGCTATCCGATGCCCTTGTTCTTCGGCGACCGGTACATCTGGCCATCGCTGCAGGCGCGCGCCGTGGCAGGGGCGCGCGCCAGACTCTACGAGCAAGGGCGCGTCATGGGCGGCGGCTCGAGCATCAATGTGCAGGCCGCCAACCGCGGGCTGCCGCGCGACTACGACGAGTGGGCGGCGTCGGGCGCGCCCGGCTGGTCGTGGCAGGATGTGTTGCCGTATTTCCGCAACCTTGAGCGCGATGTGGATTACGGCAAACAGCCCGCTGCACGGCAGCCACGGACCGGTGCCGATCCGCCGCATCCTGCCGCAGGCTTGGCCGCCGTTCTGCGCGAAGTTTGCGCACGCGATGGGCCGCAGCGGCTTGTCCGCGCTGGCCGACCAGAACGCGGAGTTCGGCGATGGCTGGTTTCCCGCTGCCTTCTCGAACCTCGATGGCAAGCGGATATCGACCGCCATCGCCTATCTCGATGCGAACACGCGCAAGCGGACCAATCTGCGGATCTTTGCCGAGACAACGGTGAAGGAGCTGGTCGTATCCGAACGCGAAGCGCGCGGGGTGATCGCCGTTCGTGCCGACGGGGCGCGGCTGGCGCTGGAAGCCGGAGAGGTCATCGTGTCAGCGGGCGCGCTGCAGTCTCCCGCCATCCTGATGCGCGCGGGGATTGGCGACGCGGCCGCGCTGCAGGCGCTCGGCATCGAGGTGGTGGCCGACCGGCCCGGCGTTGGCCGCAATCTCCAGGATCATCCTGCGCTGACCTTCTGCCAGTTCCTCGCGCCCGAGTACCGCATGCCGCTCGCGCGCCGGCGCTCCAGCATGACGGCGGCGCGCTTCTCATCCGAAGTGCCGGGCGGCGAAGCGTCTGACATGTATTTGTCCAGCTCGACACGGGCGGGCTGGCATGCGCTCGGTAATCGGCTCGGCCTCTTCTTCCTGTGGTGCAGCCGGCCATTCTCGCGCGGGCAGGTGAGCCTTGCGGGCGCCCAGCCGGAGGTGCCGCCACTAGTGGAGCTCAACCTGCTGGATGACCAACGGGATCTGCGACGCATGGTGGCTGGTGTGCGCAGGCTGGTGCGCTTCGTCGGTGCGTCGGCCTTGCATCAGCATCCGGATGATTTCTTCCCCGCTATGTTTTCGCCGCGCGTCAAGGTAATGAGCCGCGTGAGCCCCGGCAATGCGATGCTCACCGCGTTGCTGGGGGCACTGCTCGATGTCTCGGGGCCGCTACGCAGAAGCCTGATCGCGCGCTTTGTCACGGGCGGGGCAAACCTGACCAGCCTGCTCGCGGATGAGTCCGCGTTGGAGGGCTTCGTGCGCCAGAGCGTCTTCGGGGTCTGGCATGCCAGCGGCACTTGCCGGATGGGCGCGCAGGCGGACCGGAGCACGGTGACGGACGCAACGGGCCGCGTCCACGATGTCGGCCGGTTGCGCGTCGTCGACGCGTCGCTGATGCCTCGGCTGCCGACGGCCAATACCAACATTCCCACCATCATGCTCGCGGAAAAGATCGCCGACGCCATGTTGGCCGAGCGTCGCGCAACCCGGCGGGCGTTGAGCGAAGTTGCCGATCCGGGCTGAACACCGAAGCTGGAAACCAAAGGTAAACACCGAAGCTGCACTCTGCGGCGCCACCAGCGCCTGGAACGAGGAGACAACGATGAAATACGATAACGAAGTCCGCGCACGCTCTTACCGCTTCCGCGACGAGTATGTCGCGTCCACGCCCGCGTGGTACCGCGGCGAACTGCATCTCGCCTTCACGCTGCTGTTCACGGGCGGGGTGATTGCCTGGTGCGCGATGAAACTGCAAGCACCGACGCTGGCGCAGTGGCTCGCGATCGTGCCGATCTTCCTATTCGGGAACTGGGCCGAGTGGGCCGCGCACCGCTATGTACTGCTTCGGCCGACGCGCTTTTTCAGCATGATCTACAAACGGCATTGCGCCGTGCACCATCGCTTCTTCACGCACGTGACGCTTGAGTACAAAGGCCAGAAACACTGGCGCGCCTTGTTGTTCCCGCCGTTCGCGCCGGTGGCTTTCGTGCTGGCCGCAGTGCCGTTTGCACTGGCGATCGGCGCGGTGTTCTCGAAGAACGCGGGGTATATCGCGCTGATGACGATGGCGGCGTACTACCTGATGTACGAAGGAACGCATACGCTATCGCACGTCACGGACATCCCGCTGCTCGACAAGATGCCATTGGTGGGTACCGTGCGGCGCCTGCACGTCACGCATCACGATCCCGAACTGATGGCCACGCAGAACTTCAACCTGACCTTCCCGATCTGCGACACGCTGTTCGGCACGCGCAACGATGCCCCGCGCGCGGCGCGCAGCCCGGTGCAAGGGCAGGACAGCGATGGCCGCAGCGCCCCGATCAGGCGGCGGTGCCGGATACCCTCCGGATCTCCTCGGCCACGATCGCGATCAGCGCGTCGGCGGCCGTGCTGAGCGGGCGCTGCGGATGGCTCACGCACACCAGGTGGCGCACGATGCGCGGCGCCAGGATGGGGTACACGCGCAGCCGGCCCTCGTCCACGGCGCGTTGCACCACGATGCGCGGCAGCACCGTGGCAAAGCGCGTGGCCTCGACGAACTGGACGATGGTGCCGAGGATGTCGATCTCGAACTTCGGCTGCAAAGTCACGTCTTCCAGTTGCGTGGCCGCATCCAGCACGCCGCGCAAGCCATGGCGCTTGGTGGGCAGCACCAGTTCCAGCCCCGGCAGCTTGGTAAGTTCCACCGCTGCCGGCAGTTCCGGGCCATGTTCCGCACTAGTGACCAGCACCATTTCCTCGTCGTGCAGGGATTGCACATGGAGCGAGAGCTTGCCGCGGGGCTTATGCACCACGGCCGCGTCGAGCTGGCCGGCGGAAACCAGGTCGATCAGCGTGGCGCTGAAGCCGTCGGCGACTGATACCTCGACGTTCGGGTAGCGCGCGTTGAAACGCGCCAGCGAACCCACCAGCACGCTCTCCGTCTCCGACGCCACCATGCCGATGGAGATGCTGCCCGCCACTTGCTCGTCGCGTTGCATCAGCTGTTGCCGCGCATTGGCCAGGTCGCGCACGAGCGGCAGGAATAGCCGATACATCATGCGGCCGGCGGCGGTTGGCACCATGCCATGCGGGATGCGATCGAACAGCTTCTGTCCGAACTCTTCCTCCAGCTTGGCGATCTGCATGCTCAGCGCCGGCTGAACGATATTCAGCCGTTTCGCCGCGCGCGTGACGGAGCCGTCTTCGAACAGGGCGATGAAATATTGGATCTGTTTGAGGTCCATGCCAAGTGATCGATCAGGTATCAATAAATTCGTTGGACGGGAATGAGCGTATCAGATTTTTTGTCGCCCTCATCGCGTACTTTTCGGGCCGTTGTTCGCGGCCGAACACTTAGCCGTGGCGCGTCAGCAGCACGGATGTGCACATTAACGCCCATCCGGACAGTGATCATCGTAGATGATGAAGTGAATCAAAAAACAATATTAGAACTAATACCATAACCTCCCTAAGCTCCTGTTCAACGTTGCATGTCCCGGGTGGATTCGCCTGCCGGGGCCGACGCGAAGAACGGAGTCAGGAATGAGACAGAACGATGCTGGCGGCATGACCGGCACGACACTGGAGACAGCGGTAGCGGACGTTCGCCCCGTGCCGCGTGGCATCTCCCCGTGCCGGCCCGCAATCCCCGCTAACCAGATGGACCGTCCCGGCCCCGCCAGGCGGGAAGGCCGGTCATGAGCGACAAGCGCAACCTGGCCGCGGCAGCGGCGGCCATCCACCATGCATCCGCAGCAGGCGCGGCCGCGCGCCAGCGCCACGTCGGCCGTTCGATGGAGCGGCTCGAGGACGCCGCCATCCTCACCGGCCGTGGCCGCTATGGCGACGACCTCGGCGTGAAGCCGGGCACCCTGCACGCGGCCATCGTACGCTCCCCGCATGCGCATGCCGAACTCGGCACCATCGATACCGGCGCGGCGCTTGCCGCGCCGGGCGTGCATGCGGTCCTGACCGGCGCCGACCTGGCGGCCTGGTCGCGGCCCTTCGTGGTCGCCGTGAAGTCGCCGATGGAGCAGTGGGCGCTGGCCATCGATCGCGTGCGCTACGTGGGCGAGCCGGTGGCCGTGGTAATGGCCGAGAGCCGTGCCCTGGCCGAAGACGCGCTCGACCTGGTGCGCGTCGCCTATCGTGTGCTGCCGCCGGTGGTGTCCATCGAAGCCGCGCTGGACGACGATGCCCCCATCCTGCATCCCGGCGTGGGCACCAATGTGGTGAGCGACCGGCACTTCCGCTACGGCGAACCCGAGGCCGCCTTTGCCACCGCGCCGCACCGGATCACGCTGACCGCGCACTATCCGCGCAACACCTGTACGCCGATCGAATGCGGCGTGGTGATTGCCGAGTTCCTGTCCGGTGACGAGGGCTATGACGTCACCTCCAATTTCATGGGGCCGTTCTCGCTGCATGCGGTGATGGCGATGGCGCTCAAGGTGCCGGCCAACCGGCTGCGCCACAAAGCCCCGCGCGATTCCGGCGGCAGCTTCGGCGTGAAGCAGGCCGTGTTTCCCTATGTGGTGCTGATGTGCCTGGCGTCCCGCAAGGCCGGCGCACCGGTGAAGTGGGTGGAAGACCGGCTCGAGCATCTCAGCGCCGCCACCTCCGCCACCGCGCGGCTGTCCACGCTGGAAGCCGCGGTGAAGGCTGATGGCCGCATCGTGGCGCTGTCCTATGACCAGGTCGAAGACTGCGGCGGCTACTTGCGCGCGCCGGAGCCCGCCACCTTCTATCGCATGCACGGCTGCCTGACCGGCGCCTACGACATCCCCAACCTGCTGGTGCGCAACCGGGTGGTGATGACCAACAAGACGCCCACCGGCCTGGTGCGTGGCTTTGGCGGCCCGCAAGTGTATTTCGCCCTGGAGCGGCTGGTGCAGCGCATCGCGACGCAGCTCCGCCTCGATCCGCTCGATGTGTATCGCCGCAACTTTGTTGCCGCCGAGGCCTTTCCCTATCGCGCCGCCGCGGGCGCGTTGCTGGACTCCGGCAACTACCAGCTGGCGCTGGCTCGCGCGCTGGAAGAAGGCGGCTACTCCGAGCTGAAGCGCCGCCGCGAAGCCGCGCGCGCCGAGGGCCGGCTGTATGGCATAGGCTTTGCCGCCATCGTCGAGCCGTCCGTGTCCAACATGGGCTATATCACCACCGCCATGCCGGCCGAGGCGCGCAAGAAGGTGGGGCCGAAGAACGGCGCCATCGCCAGCGCCACGGTCAGCGTCGACCTGCTCGGCGGCGTGGTGGTCACCATTGCCTCGACGCCAGCCGGGCAGGGCCATATGACCGTGTGCGCGCAGGTCGTGGCCGACGTGCTTGGCGTGGACCCGGCCGACGTGGTGGTGAACGTCGAGTTCGATACCCACAAGGATGCGTGGTCGGTTGCCGCCGGCAATTACTCTAGCCGCTTTGCCGGCGCGGTGGCCGGCACCGTGCATCTGGCCGCCGAGCGGGTGCGCGACAAGCTGGCGCGCATCGTGGCGCCGCAGTTCGGCTGCACGCCTGCGGAGGTCGTGTTCGAAGACGGCCGCATTGCCCGCAAAGGAGCGCCCGAATCCGGCCTGCCGTTCACGCGTGTAGCCAGCAATGCGCCGCACTGGTCACCACAGCAGCTGCCGGCGGGAGAAGAGCCTGGCCTGCGCGAGACGGTGTTCTGGTCGCCGCCCAACCTGGAAGCGCCGGATGAGAACGACCGCATCAACACCTCGGCCGCCTACGGCTTTGCCTTCGATATGTGCGGCGTGGAGATCGACCGCGCCACGGGGCGCGTGCGTATCGATCGCTACGTGACCGCGCACGACGCCGGCACGCTGCTCAACCCGGCGCTGGCCGATGGCCAGATCCGCGGCGCCTTCGCCCAGGGGCTGGGCGCGGCGCTGATGGAGGAGTTCCGCTATGGCGCCGACGGCAGCTTCCAGTCCGGCACGCTGGCCGACTACCTGATGCCGACCACCTGCGAGGTGCCCGATCCGGTGATCGTGCACCTGGAAACGCCAAGCCCCTTCACGCCGCTCGGCGCCAAGGGCCTGGGCGAGGGCAACAACATGAGCACGCCCCCCTGCATCGCCAACGCGGTGGCGGACGCGCTCGGCGTGCAGGACATCCGCCTGCCGCTGACCCCGGCCAAGGTGATGGCCATGGTGGGCTTCGACGATCCGCCACCGTCGCGCCCCGAATTGCTGGAAGCCATACGCGAGGCCGCCGTGCCCGCGGCCCGCAAGGGCAGTGGCAAGGCGCTCACGGCGCGCGGCTCGGTGGATCTCGACGCCACGCCCGAAGCCATCTTCGCCGTGCTGCTGGACCCGCAGGCACTGGCCAAGGTGGTGCCCGGCTGCCACGCGCTGGAGCGCACCGCCGAGAACCACTACCGCGCCGACGTGACGGTAGGGGTCGGGATGATCAAGGCGCGCTTCGAGGCGGAGATCGCCCTGTCGGACCTCGATCCCCCGTGCCGGCTGCGGCTGGCGGGCGCCGGCATGTCCTCGCTGGGCAGCGCGCGCGGCGCCGGCCTGGTGGAGCTGGTCCCGCATGGCAGCGGCACGCGCCTGAGTTACGACTACGAGGCCGAGGTATCCGGCAAGGTCGCCGCCGTGGGCGGACGCATGCTGGAAGGCGCCGCCAAGGTGGTGCTGCGCCAGTTGTTCGAATCGCTCGGCCGCCAGGCCGCCGGCAAGCCGGTACGGCCGCAAGGCTGGCTTACCCGCCTGCTGGCCCGTTTGGGAGTCCGTCGATGAAACCATCCGCTTTCGATTACCTGCGCGCCGAAACCACGCAGCACGCGCTCGATGCGCTGGCCCGTGGCGGCGAGGGCGCGCGCGTGCTGGCCGGCGGCCAGTCGCTGATGGCGGTGCTCAACATGCGCCTGGCGCAGCCGCAACTGCTGATCGATATCTCGCGCACCGCCGAGCTGAACACGGTGCGGGTGGAAGACGCTCACCTGGTGGTGGGTGCCGCGGCCACGCAGGGCAGCGTCGAATGGCGCGCCACGCTGGCCGACGAGGTGCCGCTGCTGGCCATGGCCTTTCCGCATATTTCGCATTTCCAGATTCGCAACCGTGGCACCGTGTGCGGCTCGGTGGCTCATGCCGATCCGAGCGCCGAATTGCCCCTGGTGCTGACCGCGCTGGGCGGCGAGGTTGTGCTGCGCGCCGCGCGGCGCCGCCGCGTATTGCCGGCGGCCAGCTTCTTCCAGGGCATGTTGATGACGGCACGCGAGCCCGACGAGCTGGTGGAGGCGGTGCGCTTTCCGCTGCGGCGCCCCGGGGCGCGCTACGGCTTTGCCGAATTCTCCGCACGCCACGGCGATTTTGCGCTGGTGGCCTGCGCGGCCACCGTGACCGATGACGCCATCGCGCTGGTGGTTGGTGGCGTGGCAGACAGGCCGGTGCTGGAAACCTGGCCGCGCCTGCAGGGCAAGGACCTGGAGGAGGCCATCAACGATTTCAGTTGGAAACTGGGCGCGCAGGACGACGCCCATATCAGCGCGCAGTACCGTCGGCACCTGGTGCGGCAACTGGGCATGCGTGTGATCGAGGAGGCAAAATGAGCAAGACCACCAAGGGCGCCGAATCCGGCAAGCCCGCCGAGGTGATGCAGCGCCAGGAGCGGCGCCGCATTACCCTGACCCTGAACGGCCGCGAACGCAGCGGCTATTGCGAGCCGCGCGAGCTGCTGTCGGATTTCCTGCGCCACGAGCTCGGCGCCACCGGCACCCACGTTGGCTGCGAGCACGGCGTCTGCGGCGCCTGCACGGTGCGGGTCGACGGCGTAGCCGCGCGCTCGTGCCTGATGCTGGCCTTGCAGGCCGAGGACCGCGCCATCGATACCGTCGAAGGCCTGGCGCCGGCCGAGGGGCTAAGCGACCTGCAGGAGGCCTTCCGCCGCCACCACGCGCTGCAGTGCGGATTCTGCACGGCTGGCATTCTGATGTCGTGCGCGGACTACCTGGAACGCGTGCCGGAACCCAGCGAAGCGCAGGTGCGCGACATGCTGTCCGGGCACCTGTGCCGCTGTACGGGCTACACCCCCATCGTGGCCGCCGTGCTCGACGTAGCCGCGATCCGTGCACGGGCTCGCCATGCTGCTGCCGGCGTAGTTATCGAGGAGGCCTGCGATGCTTGATCTCGGCCGCACCTTCCTGCAGAGCGTGGAGCGCAGCCCGCATGCGCCCGCCATCGTCGATGGCGACCTGATGCTCACCTATGCGCAGTGGTACGAGCGTATCCGTTGCGTCGCGTCCGGCCTGCGCGAGATTGGCCTGGAACCAGGCGACCGCCTGCTGGCCGTCTTGCAAAACCGCTGGGAAATGGCCACGCTGCACTGGGCCTGCCAGTTCGCCGGCATCGTGATGGTGCCCCTGAACTGGCGCGCCAAGCCGGAGGAGCTTGATTATTGCGTGCAGGATGCCGCCGTCAAGGCGCTGGTGTTCGAGCCGGTCAGCGCCGATGCCGTGCTGGCCAGCCCGGCGGCGCAGGCCGTGCCCTGCATTGCGCTGGACCGCGCGGCGGGCGGCTCGATGTCGTTCGCCTCGCTGCTGGACAGCGTTGCGTTGCATGACGCCCCGGTGGCCGAAGCGAGCGCTGTCTCGCTGATGCTCTACACCTCGGGCACCACCGGCAAGCCCAAGGGCGTGCCGCGCCGGCACCGGCAGGAGCGCGCCGCCGCGCTCGCCCACGTGGCGCAGAACCTATATCGCCATGGCGAGCGCACCCTTGGCGTGATGCCGCTTTACCACACCATGGGCGTGCGCTCGCTGCTGGCGATGGCGCTGGTGGACGGCCTGTTCGTCTGCGTGCGGCGCTGGAACGCCGGGCAGGCGCTCAAGGAGATCGCCACCCACCGGATCACCTGCCTGTACCTGGTGCCGACGCTGTACCACGACCTGCTGGCCGATCCGGGATTCGATCCCTCGGCGATCCGCACCGCGACCAAGCTCGGCTTTGCCGGCGCGGCGATGAGCGACGGCCTGCTGCGCCGCCTTGCGCTGGCCTTCGAGCCGGAGCTGTTCGTGAACCACTACGGCTCATCCGAGGTGTACACCTTCAGCATCGACCAGCGCGCCACCCGCAAGCCCGGCAGCGCGGGGCGCGCCGGCATCAACACGCGCCTGCGCGTGGTGCGCCTGGACGCCCGCTCGCCCGACGATCTGGCGGCCACTGGTGAGGAAGGCCAGATCATCGCCGACCTGCGCGGCGATGAGGCCTTCGAAGGCTACTGGAACCGCGACGACGCCAACGCCAAGTCGCTGCGCGACGGCTGGTACTTCACCGGCGACACCGGCTACTTCGACGCCGAGGGCGACCTCTTCGTCAGCGGCCGGGTCGACGACATGATCATCAGCGGCGGCGAGAACATCTCGCCGGTCGATATCGAGTCGGTGCTGTCGCTGCATCCGGCGGTGGAAGAAGTGGCGGTGGCCGGCGTGCCGGACCCGCGCTGGGGCCAGAAGGTGGTGGCCTTCGTCAAGTCGCGCAGCAACGTCGATGCGCAAGCACTGGATACCTACTGCCGCGGCTCGGACCTGGTGAACTTCAAGCGCCCACGCGATTACGTCTTCGTGGAGGAGATCCCCAAGTCGCCGGTCGGCAAGATCCTGCGCCGCAAGCTCTCCGCCGGCGAGTACGAGCCGGCCTCGCATTCCCGCAACCCTGACCTCAATCTCAACCCCAACCCCAACCAGGCAGCGGACGCCACGCCTGTCGACACGATCAAGGAGTAAGACATGACCCAGGTAACTGAACTGATCCATCCCGACCAGCAACGCCTGCAACAGCTCGACGGCTTCTCCGTGGAGATCAATGCCGCGCGCGAGCGCGCGGACATCATCCTGCACCGTCCGCCGTACAACGTGATCGCTATGGCGGCGCGCGACCAGCTGCGCGCCGTCATCGAAGCACTGGATGCCGACGAGCGCGTGCGCGTGATCGTGCTGCGCTCGCAGGGCGAGCATTTTTCCAGCGGCGGCGATATCAAGGGATTCCTGGAGGCCTCGCCCGAGCACGTCTCGCAGTTGGCCTGGAACGTGGCGGCGCCGGCGCGCTGCAGCAAGCCGGTGATTGCCGCCAACCGCGGCTATTGCTTCGGCGTGGGCTTTGAGCTATCGCTGGCCTGCGACTTCCGCATCGCCACCGAGACCACGCAGTACGCGCTGCCGGAGCAGAAGCTCGGGCAGATCCCTGGATCGGGCGGCTCGGCGCGCCTGCAGAAGATGGTAGGCATCGGCCGCACCAAGGACATCGTGATGCGCTCGCGCCGTATCTCGGGCAAAGAAGCCTACGAGTGGGGCATCGCGGTGGAATGCGTGGCCGACGCCGAGCTGGAAGCCGCCACCTATGCGCTGGTCGACGAGCTGCGCGGCTTCTCGCCGCTGGCGCAGCGCACCGCCAAGAAGCTGCTCAACGACACCGAGGATGCGCCGCTGTCGATCGCCATCGAGCTGGAAGGGCATTGCTACAGCCGCCTGCGCAGCTCGGACGATTTCCGAGAAGGCGTGGAAGCGTTCCACGGCAAGCGCAAGCCGGCGTTCCGCGGCAGCTGATGCAAATCGCGGGCGCGCCGGCAAGGCCGCCCGCATCCCGGACGAATTGACCGGATAACGATGCCTTCTGCCACGGCGCAAGCATCGCGGGAGAGCGCTCGCCTGCCGGCAAGGCACCGCTCGCGCGCCATCGCTGCCGTAATGATCCAAGCAGAGATCCAAATCAAAGGAGACAACAATGGAAGCCGTAGCAAAGAAGAGTACAGAGACGATCAGCGAGCCGCTGCCAGCGGCGAGCAATCGCCAGGTGTTTGGTGCCGTGACGGCGTCATGCATGGGATGGGCGCTGGACCTGTTCGACCTGTTCATCCTGCTGTTCGTGGCGCCGGTGATCGGCAGGCTGTTTTTCCCGTCGGAGCACGCCATGCTGTCGCTGGCGGCAGTGTATGCGTCTTTTGCCGTGACGCTGCTGATGCGTCCGCTCGGCTCCGCGATTTTCGGCTCCTATGCCGACCGCCACGGCCGCAAGGGCGCGATGGTGGTTGCGGTTACCGGCGTTGGCTTGTCCACGGCGGCGTTCGGGCTGCTGCCCACGGTGGGACAGGTGGGCCTGCTTGCGCCAGCCTTGTTCATCCTGCTGCGGCTGGTACAGGGGATCTTTGTCGGCGGCGTGGTGGCATCCACCCACACCATCGGCACTGAATCGGTGCCGCCGTCCTGGCGCGGCGCCGTCTCGGGGCTGGTTGGCGGCGGTGGCGCGGGTATCGGGGCACTGCTGGCTTCCATCACCTACATGGCAATGACCGCGCTGTTTCCCGGGGATGCGTTCGACACTTGGGGTTGGCGCTGCATGTTCTTCTCCGGCATCATCAGCTCGGTGCTCGGCCTATTCATCTTCAATTCGCTGGAGGAGTCGCCGCTGTGGAAGCAGTTGCAGGCGGCCAAGGGACATGCCGCTCCGGTTGAGAACCCGTTGCGTGTCCTGTTCTCTAGCAAGTACCGCGGCGTCCTTGCTGTCAACATCCTGCTCACGATCGGCGGTGGCAGCGCCTACTACCTGACCTCAGGCTATTTGCCGACCTTCCTCAAGGTCGTGGTGAAGGCACCGGCGGGCGCATCCGCGGCCATCCTGATGGCCAGCAGTGTCGGCGTTATCGTGGCATCGATATTTGCCGGTCACCTCAGCACGCTGATTGGTCGCAAGCGATCTTTCCTGGTGATAGGCGCCTTGAACGTGGTGCTGCTGCCGTTGATCTACCAACGGATGCCCGACGTGCCGGATGTCACCACGCTTGGCATGTATGCCGTGGCGCTGGCGATGCTGGGCAGCATGGGTTTTGCTCCGATCCTCATTTTCCTGAACGAACGGTTTCCCACCAGCATCCGTGCCACGGGGACTGGCCTGTCATGGAATATCGGCTTTGCCATCGGCGGCATGATGCCGACGTTTGCGTCGCTGTGCGCGAGCACCCCCGCCGACCTGCCAAAAGTGCTGGGGATCTTCGTCGCGGTGGTCACTGCCATTTACCTGGCCGGTGCGGCGATCGTTCCGGAGACCGCCGGCCGCCTTGGGGAAAAGTGAGGGTGACTGCGCAGTTTGGGAAAACCGGCCGTTCAGGACTGTCGCAGGACTGGACGGTCAGGCATCCCTTCGTGCGCTGGCAGGGGCCTCCACGGCGCCGCTGCGTCCAGGCGCTGTTTTGCCCAGTGTGCGGGGCGCGAGCTGCGGGGAGCGGGGGTTGCGCGTTGGGCCAGGATGGAACGCAGCAAACTCGGTTGCAGTGACCGTCTTGCCACGAATCACAGCTCCGGCAGTTTTCGCGAGCGTGACCGCCGCAGCGTCCATGCGAGGTGAAATTCTCATTGATGGGGGGCCGTAGGTCGCGGCTATGGCGGCTGTGTCGATGAGGTCCTTCACCGCTGCAGCAGTTCGCCAACCGCGTACGATTACCTCCCCGGCTAAAAGGACGCACCGATGGTAGCGGGTTGCCATTCCCAGACCAGACGGTCGCTCAGCGGTGGGCTATGCTCATTCCACCTCTAACGCGCGAGTACTGTAAAGCTCACCTTCTGCGAGTAAATGAGCATATTGGGCCATGTCAAAGTTCGATTGATGAACAAGATTCTGAATAATGCGCGACTCCTTCCGGAGCAGGGCAAGAAATTCAATCTGGCGGCTGACAGGTAGGTGGTCTTCTAAGGCCGTGATACTGATTGCTCCGAGTGGCGCGCCATGGCTGTCATGCACAACGATCCCGACTCCGCTCACGCCTTCGATGAGGCGGCTATCGTGCACGGCATACCCAACCTCCTGGGAGGCTCTGACAATCTCGAGCATTAGCGGGACGCTTAGCTTGCCGTAGCCGAACAAACGCCTCGCGTTGGCGCACACGATCCGCTCGATTTCATCGTCCGGCAGGGACATGAGCAGCGCAAGGCTCCCAGCCCCGACTCCCAGTGGCCGGTGCACGCCGATCTCCAGGCTCGCGATATTGATGGCGTTCCGTCCTTCCGCACGTGCGACGGAGATGGCGTCCGCCCCGCTCCGGATCGTCATGAAGGCAATGCCGCCAGTCTCGTCCGCCAATCGCTTCAACGATGGCTCGCAAAGGTGCCAGAGCTTGAAGTGAGAGGCCGCGGTTAGACCCAACTCGAAGAGACCATATCCCAGCAGGTACCGCCGGGACGTCGCATGTTGCATCACCAACCCCTCCCGAATCAGGCAGTTGAGCATCCGATGGACGGTAGGGCGTTCGATACCGAGTTGTTTGGACAAATCAACTAAGCGCAAACCATGAACGCTATAGGAAGCGATCTCGCGAAGGATCCTCGCCGCGCGTTCGATACTCTGCGTGCCGGACGCTTTACTACGTTCAGAAAATGCTGGGGTAGGGGCCACTTTGTTCATCTAAAACAGTCTCCTTCGATGATTTCGCAACTGCATGGTCCGTATCGTGGACTTCTATTTTTACCAAGAAGCGTTGTAACTCGTTGATCCTAAGGATATCTTTTTAACAACTTAGCGGCAACCGACAACAGTCTACATTATGGACGCTCCAAACCGGGGACCGCCTTAAAAGAGTGCCTAAAGAAAATTTCCTGCACCGTTATGAGACAAATGGGGAGTCTGCAATGAAGTCGATATTCAAAAGTTCGCTTCGCAATGTGACGGCATTTGCATGCGCTGTAATCTGTACGACGGCCGCCCAAATCGGCCATGCGCAGGAGCGCCAGCCCTGCATTGGCCTGTCGGGCGCACTGACGGGTCCGCAGGCCTTTACTGGACTGGCGGCTCGGATGGGGGCCGAGATCGCGATCGACGAGATCAACGGAAGCGGCGGTGTGCTCGGCAAGAAGCTCGTGCTCAAGGTGTATGACGACGGCGGTCAACCGCCAAAAGGCGTTGACAATGTCAGGCGCATCGCCATGGCCGACAACTGCATCGCCATACTCGGCGGATACCATAGTGGCGTTGCCCTCGCGATGCGTGAGCCTATCGAACAGATCGGCATCTCTTACGTCGGCGTCATGGCGGCGGGAACGAAAATCATCGAGCACGATTCGGGCAAAAATGCTTGGATGTTCCGGGTCTCGGCCAAGGACCGCTGGGTTGCGCAATACCTCTCGGATGTTGCGCTGCAAAAATCCTCGACCAAGAAAATCGCCGTCTTCTATGAAAATACAGGCTGGGGAAATGGGGCCGCTCCCGACGTGAAGGCGGCCTTGCAGGCTAAGGGCATCAGTCCCGTCGCCATGGAGACGTTCAACTGGGGCGACCAGGATATGACGGCGCAACTCATCCGGGCGCGGGATGCAGGCGCCGATGCGATCGTCATGTTTGCGTTGGACCGGGAAGGCAACCAAATTCTCCGTGGCATGGACAAGCTCAAGTACAAGCCGGTAATCGCCAGCGCCTGGGGACTAGCGGGGAACCTGGGCGAACTCGCCGGCCCGTTGGCGAATGGAGTGTTGGTCTTCCAGACTTTTTCCTGGATGGGCAAGCAAGATCCCAAGACGGCAGCCGTGTATCAAAAAATTACCGACAAATACAAGCTCAAGAGCCCTGCTGACCTGAAAATGGGGAGTGGCACCGCGAATGCATACGACGCCGTACATATCCTCGCAAAGGCTATTGCGGGCGCCGGAAGCTATGACCGTGTAAAGGTCCGCGACGCGCTTTTCCGAGTCAAATATGAGGGCCTGGTGGCGAATTACGATCCGGCGTTCGGACAAGCGCAAGAGCAGCACGATGCAATCAAGCAGAAATACTACAAACTTACTGCTTGGCATAACGGTTCACTGTTGCCGGTAGACCAGACTCCCTACAAGTAATCGTGCATTAACTATCCATAACGGAAGCATCGATACGGATGCTTCTGCTGGATCCCTTTTTGCCCGATTTTTTCAAAACGTATATCCAACAGGATAGGAGGAGGACCTGCAATGAGCTCCTTTGTGCAATACATCCTCAGCGGACTGTCCATCGGGGCAATCTACAGCCTGATCGGTCTGGGATTTTGCATCATGTGGTCCGCCTGTCGATCGGTGAACTTTGCCCACGGCGACGTCCTAATGGTCGGAGCTGTGATCGCCGTCGTCTCTATGGACGCGAACGTTCCCCTGGTGTTAGGGATCCCTGCAGCGATTCTTGTATGCATCGGATATGGCGTGCTAATCGAGCGATTTGCCATTCGTCCGTTCAACAAGGACGGTACGGCGATCGGCTGGATGCTGACCACGATTGCCATCGGCATCATGGTGGAGTCGTATGCCACGATCAAGTTCGGATCGTTCGCGAGAGCCTTGCCTTCCCCCGGGGTAGACAAGCCCATCTCAATTCTGGGCGCCGGCGTCTATGCCCAAGAGCTCTTCATTCCTGCCTTCGCGGTCTTGTTCATGCTTGCATTGGACATCTTCTATCGACGGACCGTGCTAGGTCGTGCCATGCGGGCAGTTGCATTTAACCGAGTGGCAGCGGGTCTGATGGGCATCAACGTAAACCGAATCACTGCCATTTCCTTCGGCTTGGCTGCAGGTCTGGGGGGTGCCGCAGGGGTTCTCGTCGGACCGATCATCCAGGTCTCTACGACGATGGGCGTGCTCATTGGCCTCAAGGGCTTCGCCGTTGCGATTATGGCAAGCATCACGAGTGCACGTGGCGTAGTGGTTACAGGTCTGCTCTACGGCGTCATGGAGAAATTCGTGGAAGGCTACATCAGCACAGCGGCACGGGAAGTCATCGGATTCTCAATCATGATTCTCGTGCTGCTCGCGTTCCCTCAAGGTGTGTTTGGCAAGAAGGAGGCGATGAAGGTATGAAAGCCGAAACACTCAGATCCTTGCTGTTTCCCTCGCTCGTCGGCGCGCTCGGCGTAGGGATGGCTTTGTTGCCCCAGCTTGTGTCGAACACCTATGAGCTGCGTATATGGATGCTTCTTACCATTTACGCGCTTGTCGCACTTGGTCTAAACATTCTGGTAGGCCTCACGGGACTGGTGAGTCTGGGCCAGGCAGGACTCTTTGCCATCGGTGCCTATGTAGCCGCGATTCTGGCCGCCAAGCTTGGCGTCGGATTCGTCGCCACAATCGTAATTGCGATGATAGTGGCCGCGCTGTTCGGCGCATTACTCGCCTACCCAACGGTACGTGTCAAGGGCGTTTATCTTGCCGTCATCACAATCGCGTTCGGCATTATTGTTGAGAACGTTGCCATCGAGTGGCAGGGCGTAACAGGTGGAACGAACGGGATTTCGGCAATTCCAGGGCCCGCCTTTCTGGGTAAGGCGCTGGACGATACGGGATACTTCTATCTACTCGCAGTGTTGTTCCTCGCGGCGTACGTACTGCATTACAACATCATGAAGTCGCGCTTCGGGCGAGCGATGCATGCGGTCAGTCAGAGCGAAATTGCGGCTCGCTCGATGGGCATCAATCCCATTGCCATTCGAACGTTCTCGTTCGTCATTGCCGCAGCTTTTGCCGGGATGGCCGGCGGTCTGTATGCCTATCTGAACCTGTACGTCAACCCCGACACGTTCAGATTTGACGACTCGGTCCGATTCCTTCTGATGGTCATTCTCGGCGGCTCGGGAACCATCGTCGGGCCGGTGTTGGGTGCGACCGTTCTGACGTTCCTTCCGGAGTATCTGCAGGCATTCGGAGAGTGGCAACGTTTTGCCTACGGCGCACTTCTCGCGCTGGTCATGTTCTGTCTCCCGCTGGGCATCGTGGGTGCCCTCTCAAATCTTCGCGGTCGGTTTCGCGCTTCCGTTAGCCGCGCATCCGAGGAGTGGCCGCGGCTCAGCACGCGTATCAACACAATGCTGCAGGTCGATGCGCAACGAGGCGCGGTCTGCCTGAAGACAAAGGGACTGACGATGGCATTTGGCGGCCTGGTTGCCAACGATAACGTCAGTGAAGTTCTCAGGGCAGGGCAGGTTCATGCCGTCATTGGCCCCAATGGTGCAGGCAAGTCGACGTTCATCAATTGTGTTTCAGGATTCTATGCACCAACTGGCGGAGAGATCGAATTTCTGGGCGTCTCAGCCACTAGAAAGGTGAGCCACGAACTCGCAAGAATGGGGCTGGCACGAACCTTCCAGAACACGGAGCTGTTCGGCAACATGACGGTTCTCGAGAATGTTTTGGTGGGCTATCACACGCGCTTTGAAAGCGGATTGCTCTCGACCCTGTTCAGGATGCCTAGCTTCTTTCATGATGAGAAGCGTTTCCAGGAAGAGGCGAAGGTTCTGCTTGAGTACGTCGGACTGGCGGGCTTTGCCGATGAACTGGCCAAGAACCTCCCGTTTGGTCACCAGAGACGGCTAGAGATTGCTCGAGCGCTTGCCCTGTCACCCAAGCTTCTCTTGCTTGACGAGCCTGCAGCGGGCCTTACGCACGGCGAAATCGAAAGCCTCAGCGGACTGATCCGGGACCTTGCCGCACGTCACATGACGATGATTCTTGTCGAGCACCATGTGGACATGATCATGGCTGTTTCGGACCATGTGACCGTCCTGGATTACGGGAAAGTAATCGCATCGGGGCCGGTGGCCGAAGTCCGAAACAACCCTGCCGTGATTGAAGCCTATTTTGGCTCAAACAAGTCACACGAAGATCCTGAGCCTGCGCTGGAGGTGCGGTCATGAGCAAACCCTTATTGAAGCTTGATGGCGTATCCGTGAACTATGGACGGATCGAAGCGGCACGTGAGGTTTCCCTCGAAGTTCACGAGGGCGAGTTCGTCGGCATCATTGGATCAAATGGCGCTGGCAAGAGCTCCACTCTCAAGGCCATCGCGGGGGTCGTGAAGCCGGTCTCTGGCGCCATTACCTTTGCAGGTAAACCTGTGCATGGCCGTGGCCCGCACGAAATGGTTGCGTGCGGAATCGCGATGGTGCCAGAGGGGCGTTACGTTTTCGCGGATCAGACAGTGGAAGACAACCTGATCCTCGGTGGCTACGTACACGCTCAGAGAAAGGGCGTCGCGTCCCTGCGGGGAGATATCGACAGGATCTACGACCTCTTTCCACGCTTGAAGGAGCGGCGATTGCAAGCTGCGGGTTCCCTCTCGGGTGGCGAGCAGCAAATGCTTGCGATTGGTCGGGGGCTATTGTCCAAGCCCAGGTTGTTGATGATCGACGAAGTATCTCTCGGTCTAGCGCCCAAGGTCCTCGACTTTCTGTTCCCGGTCTTGAAAGAGTTGAACCGGCAGGGCTTGGCAATTCTGCTCGTGGAACAACTGGCCGTGCAGGCACTGTCCGTAACCACTCGTGCTTACGTGATGGAGAACGGTCGCATCACCATGAGCGGTCCGTCGGGACAACTCGCCAGAAACCCGGCGGTGATGGAGGCATACCTGGGAAAGGCAGCTTGAAGTCTGCCGCCCTATTGGTTCTGTTGGACCGTCGAATCACCGCTGTATCGGCCGGCCGGTCGGTAAGAGGAATTCATGTGTTTTCACTGAGAGTAAGAAAGGAGAAGGGAAATGCCACAACGTATCGTTGACCTGACGCTGACGCTGTCTGACAACATGCCGGCGCACAAGCTGTTCCAGCGTCCGATCGTCACGCCGCATCTGACGCATGAAAAGACACAGTCCTTTGGCTTGGGCGCGCCGGAAGACAAGATGACGTTCGCCACGACGTTCATCGCTACGATCGACCATATCGCGACGCACGTGGATGCGTTCTATCACACCAATCCGGACGGCTTGCCCGTGGACGAAATGCCGCTGGACATGTTCATGGGGAAGGCAGTCTGCTTCGATCTGACCCACATCCCGGACCTTGGCGATATTGACGTTAAGGATTTGGAGGAAGCGGAAGAGAAGGCAGGGGTGAAGGTGGATGGTCATATCGTCCTGATGAACACCGGCCTCCATAAGCGCCATTACCCGAATGTTGAGGTGGTCTGGACCAATCCTGGCCTGACTGCGGAAGCTACGCACTGGCTGGCTGACCGGGGTTCCAAGCTCCACGGCGTCGAGGGGCCGTCCACCGACAAGCCCTCGCATAACCTGTTCCCTAGCCACCGCGTTTGCCGAGATCGTGGCATTACCCACTACGAGTGGCTCGTGAATCTCGAGGAACTGGTCGGCAAGAAGGAATTCATGTTCTATGGCCCGCCTCTCAAGATCCATCAGGGCAGCGGTTCGCCGGTCCGGGCATGGGCCGTTCTCGATGCCTGAGCGTGGCAACACAGTCTAAATGACAGGGGAGGCAGCAAATCGCTTGCTGCCTCCCAAGCAGCGGAGATACAAGACCATGACCGAAGCGAGCAACAATGACCGGCGGATTCCCATCACGCTCCTGACAGGATTTCTAGGTGCAGGCAAGACAACGCTGCTCAATCGCATCCTGTCGGATCCCTCGAGCGGTCACATCGCCGTCATTGTCAACGAGTTTGGCGAGATTGGAATCGATGGGGACCTGATCGCCAGGTCGTCAGACGATATGCTGGAACTCAACAACGGCTGTATCTGCTGCTCCAGTAAGGACGATCTCATCGGAGCCTTGTACAAGCTCTATATGCGCAAGGCGGGCCTCGTAGAACCAAAAGTCGACTTCGAGCGCATTATCATCGAGACGACGGGCCTTGCAGACCCGACTCCGCTTGCGCAGGCCTTCTACACGGATATGTCGCTAAGTCTGACCTACCGTCTGGACGCAATCGTGACGCTGGTGGATGTGGTGCACATCGAGGGCCAGGTCGAAGGCTCGCAGGAAGCGATGAGGCAGGTTGCTCTCGCCGATAAACTGGTGCTCACCAAGACCGACCTGGCTACTGATCGTCAGCGAAAACGCGCCCATGAGATTGTCAATCGCCTGAATCCGTTGTCGCCTAAGGAGGTCGCTTCCTTTGGAAACCTGCGGGCGAACGCGCTCCTTGGCCTCGACTTGTTTGATCCGAATACCAAGCAGTCCGCGATCGCAACATGGATTGGCGCAGAGCCTGCCCACCACGCCAGTCATGATAGCCATGCGCATCAGCACGACAGCTCCTGCACAGAGTGCGTGACCGGCCATGGGCATGGGCATGGGCATGGGCATGATCCGAGTCTATCTCATCTTGCCGATGTGGCCTCAATCAGTATTCGAGAGCCGCGTCCACTCTCCTATGACAAGGTGATGAGGTTTCTCGCTCATCAGGTAGAGACGTACGGCAGCAACCTGTATCGGGTAAAGGGATTGCTTAATTTCTTTGAGATCGAAAAACCGGTCATTCTGCAGGGAGTTCAAAGTGTATTCAGTCCGCTGACCTATGCAGAGGATTGGCCGCGTGGCGAGGCGGAAACCCGTGTCGTGCTCATCGGTCGCGGTCTTGCAAAGGACCAAATCCTGGCGCAATTCGATCAGTGCGTCGCGAGCACGGAGCCGCAGCTTGATCGAGCGCTGGGTCTGGTTTAAGTCGAAGAGGAAAGTAACCATGCAGGACTACGCATATTCCTCGGCACTTCATTTGCGCGAGGCAATCCTGAGCAAGGCTGTTTCACCGGTCGAGGTCATGAAGGAGTGTCTGACACGCCTGGAAGCGGTCGAGCCGCTGTTGAACTGCTTCGTGACCAGAACGCCTGACCTGGCTATGGACGCTGCCAGGTCGGCAGAAAGGGCTCTGATGGCCGGGGAACCCGTGGGCCTGCTCCACGGATTGCCGATCTCGGTCAAGGATCTCATCTCCGTGGGCGGTGTGAGGCAGACGTTCGGCTCGCGCTCAATGGCCAGCAATATTGCGAAGACGGATGCACCGGCCGTAGGGCGCATCAAGCAGGCGGGCGCATGCATTGTGGGAACCACGACCACCAGTGAATTCGGGTGCAAGGCTGTCGGCGATTCTCCACTCACCGGCGTGACGCGAAATCCGTGGAATACGGAGTGTACGCCGGGGGGATCAAGCTGCGGTGCGGCTGCCAGCGTCGCGGCCGGCGTTACACCATTCGCACTGGGTACCGATGGCGGCGGATCGATCCGCGAGCCTGCGGCACTTACCGGCCTGTTTGGCATCAAGGCTCAGTTTGGGCGCGTGCCGGTGTTCCCAGCCTCAGCCACACCAACGCTGGCGCATGTCGGTCCTCTGGCGCGTACCGTTAGAGACGCCGCTCTCCTATTGTCGGCAATTGCTGGGCACGATAGGCGCGATCCGTTCTCGGTCGCGGCTCCCGTGCCGGCGTGGCTTCAAGCCTGCGATCTACCAGTCAAAGGCATGCGATTGGCATGGAGTCCCACGCTCGGTTATGCGAAGCCCGACGATGAGGTCATGAGCCTCTGCGAATCCGCAGTGAGGGTTTTTGAGAGGTTGGGATGCGAGGTTGTCGAACTGCCGGAAGGAATCGGCCCAGACCCGGACCAACTCTGGATGGCAGAATTCTATGCGGGAGTGGGGACACGATTGAACGGCACACTGAGCGAGTCGCGGGAGATCCTCGATCCAGCCGTGGCATCACTTCTCGACAAGGCGCTCGACCAGTCGCTACTGCAGTACTACACGAAAGTGTTTGCGCGCTACGAGTTTCGCGAAAGGATCCGCGCGATGTTCGAGTCGTTCGATTTGCTCCTCACACCTACAGCGCCCGTGGCGGCGATCCCGGTGAACGTGGATGTACCGCCTCAGTTTGCGGGACGAAATCCCTGTACCTGGCAGTATTACACATACCCGTTCAACCTCACCGGGCAACCCGCCGCGTCACTACCGGTAGGGTTCACACCGGCAGGCTTGCCAGTAGGACTTCAATTGGTCTCGAGGATCAATGCTGAGACCGACATTTTCCGAGCAGCCTCCGCATTTGAAATGGAGAAGCCATGGGTGAATATAAGGCCGCCTTGTCTCTGAAGCCCCATCTTCAATAAAGCCAAGCACTGACCTCACGTCCAGAAGCGCGACACAACGCCGCCAGGCAAATTTTCAGAAGCCGATATTTGCAGTAGTGCAGTGGTTCTCCTCGGAATCATGGCAGAGAATGTTGCGCGCGAAGGACTGGCGACTTCTGAATAAAGGTGCGTTATTTCGTGGTTCACATAATGGACTTGTTAATTTAATAACAAGTCACGGATTAGGTTTAATTTCACATATATTAGCTATTGAATGTGTCAGAACTCGAGACTTAAAAGTACGGGCGTGAATCAATCAGAGGATGGGGGGTGAGTTGTGTCTTCAGTGGAGTTACAAATGGAAGCCATCAGTGATGGCCGGCACAGGGTAAAAATCGGTGCCTACATGGACCTGATGACGCGCGTTGCCATTGCGCGTCCACGTTTCGTATTGGGTTACGTCATCGTCATTGCAGTGGTTGCCTGCGGTGCTCTGGCGCCGATGATCAGTTCATTCTCGCCGATCCAGGCAGATCCGTCACAGGTCTTGCAACCGCCAAGCTGGTCCCATCTGCTGGGTACGGATTCGGTTGGGATGGACATCTTCAGCCGAACCATCTACGCGCCTCGGATCGACCTGACGATTGCCATTTCCGCCACCCTGATCTCGGCGTTGATCGGTTCGCTGATCGGATCCTTTGTCGGCTACTACGGCGGTGCTCGCGGTTTTCGCTCATGGCTCAGCGTTGGCGTGATGCGGGCCGCGGACGTCGTGCAAGCGTTTCCAGTGTTCGTGCTGGCCATCGCGCTGGTGGCCAGCCTGGGACAGAGCTTGCCGACCGTCATCGCGGCGATTGCATTCGTCAACGTTCCCATCTATCTGCGGCTCATGCGCGGACAGGTCCTGGCGATCCGGGGCGCCCGTTATGTCGAGGCGGGACGCGTTGCCGGCCTATCGGACTGGGGCATCATCCGGCGCCATGTCATTCCAAATGCGATGTCACCCGTATTGGCGCAGCTCTCCGTGAACATCGGGTGGGCGGTACTTCTGACCGCAGGCCTCAGTTTTGTTGGGGCTGGGGTACGGGCTCCGACACCCGAATGGGGCAGCATGATCGCCATGGGCTTTCAGGACCTGGTAACGGGCTATTGGTGGCCTTCGCTGTTTCCCGGCCTAGCGCTCGCAATCACGGTATTCGGCTTCGCCCTGGTCGGCGCGAGCATCGAAACCTTGGCTGATCCCGTGAAGCGTCGCGCCCTTATCAGCGAGCTTCCGGTTCGTGGTCAGCGGATTCAAGGCTAAGAGGAGCAACCACTATGCAGATTCTTAAGTATATCGGTCGTCGGATGCTCCTTGTAGTTCCGCAGATCATTGGCATCGTCTTCGTAAGCTTTATGCTCGTGAAGACTATCCCCGGGGATCCCGCTGTCCTGATGCTCGGCCCTACAGCGACGCCGGATGCCATCGCCTCGCTGCGGGAAAGCATGGGCTTGGACAAGCCCCTCCCTGTGCAGTTCGGTCTTTACCTGAAGAACCTGGTGAAAGGCGACATGGGCACATCTTGGCAGACGACCCGCCCTGTTCTCGAGGATCTAGTAACGAGGTTTCCTGCGACGTTGGAACTGGTCACCGCAGGTTTGCTGGTTTCCATCTTGATTGGACTGCCTCTCGGATTGATCTCAGCATTTCGACCCAGAAGCTGGCTCTCGAAGGTTGCGGACTTCTACAGTCTTATCGCGGGATCCCTTCCAGACTTCTGGCTGGCGCTCGTGCTTATCTACGTGTTCTATGCGCTCCTTGGGGTAGCGCCAGCGCCTTTGGGTCGCATCGACCTGGCAATCATGCCACCGCCGCATGTTACTGGAATGTACACGGTTGATTCGCTGATCGCGATGGACTGGGAGGGCTTCAAATCTTCCGTGTCGCATCTTGTCCTTCCCGTGCTGGCACTCGGCCTGATCAATGCCGGGCCGATCTTCAAGATGACACAGTCCACTGTGGAAAGGATGCTGCATTCGGACTTCAGCAGGTTTGAAGTGCTGTGCGGTATGCCGCATAGGTTGGTAGTCGCCCACGCGCTGCGCAATGCGGCGCCGTCGATCCTCACCATCGTAAGTGTGCTGTACGGGTTTCTGATTGGTGGTGCGGTGCTGATCGAGATTGTGTTCAGTTGGGGTGGGGCAGGGCAGTACGCGGTCCAAGGGGTTCTCAATGCCGATCTGTATCCAGTGCTCGGCTTCGTACTGTTCTCTGCGGTCTTTTCCCTGTTCGTCTACCTGATCGTCGACCTGCTGTATTTCGTTGTCGACCCGCGGTTGGCACATTGAATGCATTTCCTTATACAGAAGTCATGACTCTTCCCGCAGTGCTTGAATGGTGAGCGCGGCGTCCATGGTTCGCTGCATGCCGATCCAGATCGTCTTAGCGCCGGGCTCGCCATCGCTCTTCCGCCCAAGGAACCCACCCAGGGAAGCAACCAACCGAATCATCTGATTGAGTGTGACCGGTGTCTTCGGGCGGGCCTTCTTGGCAAGCACGTATGCTCCCCGAATCTCGTCGGCGTCAAAGAACAGGGACGCATCCAGATCCGGGCAGGTTCTGCCCAATCGCATCAGGCGGGCAATGCGCCACGCCACCACCATATACAACGCCAAGGCCCGCTCCACACGATCCATGTGCGATAGCTGTAGCGCTTCGACCTTGCAGCCGGTCTTCAGGACATGGAAGTACATCTCGATCTCCCACCTGGCCCGATACCATTCAACCAGCTCGATGACCGCATCGGCATCCTGTGCTTCTCGGTTCGTCAACAGCCGCCACACCACTGGCTTGACGCCTGCGGGCGCTCCGATCTCCCTGGCCTCTACACAGGTGAGAGTCGGGCCATCCAGGCCGGGTAGCTTCACACGTTGTGCGCGTAGCTCCTGTTGAACCTCGCGCGCCTTCTGGCCTGCACGCCCTGGCAAGATAAAGGTGATTTCCCCGAGTACCGGGCTGGCGCCGACGCTATCCCACAACTTGCCGCCCTCAGCAAGGTTGCGGTTGTGTTGGCTGCGGATCAACCAGTCGGCCGGTTGGCCCAGTTCCTGGGCGCGCGCCATCAACTCGGCAATATCACCCTCGCGGTCCGTCACATACACCAACCGTGTCCGGGGCAACAGCGCGGCTTGCTCCGCAACGCGTTCATACCCTTCAGTCCAGCGTACGCTTTCCTTGATCCCGCCGCGGTTGCCGTCGGCGTCCTTTGATTCCCGAGCCCACATCCAGGCATCGATCACCCCCAGCGGTTCACGGTCAGGCGTCACCGCGTAGGTCGGATGCAAGAACATGCCTCGCTGGGCTTCGTAGCTCAGCGGCCCCAGCCCCTCGGTTTCCTGGCCATTGAAGTTCAGCTCGGTCGTATCAGCGATGCACAGCACTACCGGAAACTGCGCGACTCTTTCCGCCGTGCGCTCCCAATGCGGCTGCATCACGTCCCGCCAATCGATCTGCTCGTTGCCGAGAAACCGATACGCCCCAATGGTTTGGGACCAGTCATCGCATGCGCCGGGAATGCTCGCCGTAGGCAGAGCCGCAAACCGCTTGAGCAATTCCTTGGCGCGCCGATCCCGCCGCGGATCACCAAGATCCAGACTCTCAAATTCCTCGTCCACCCATGCCCCCGACTCGTTGCCCATTGCTGCGCCAAAATCCGAGAGTAAACGCGAGTCTGGCGAAGTTAACAACCCCTTACCTCGAAATTTCCGCGACCGCAGGCTCCATGCACCGCTGCGGGGACGGTACTACTTCTGTATAAGGAGATGCATTGAATGGTGTTCGATATGAACAAAAATGCTTCTCTCCGATCCGGCCTGCCGGATCCGCTGAAACGCAATGCGCTGAGCATTCGGGACTTGCGGGTCGAGTTTCCGAAGGCAATGGGTGCACCGTCGGTAGCGATCAACAGTCTTGATATCGATATTGCGCCCGGGTGCATCCTGGGATTGGTGGGCGAATCAGGCGCAGGAAAGACGACGCTCGCCCGGTCGATTCTTAATCATCCCCCCGCACCGGGTCGCATTACCAACGGGAAAATCTGGTTTGACGGCGTCGATCTCCGGCAGCTATCCGAAGGGGAGCAGCAACGCAAGCGCGGGCGCGACCTGTCCATCGTGGTACCCAACCCACGTGGTGAACTCAATCCGCTGATCCCGGTCGGCGAGCAGATTGCGACGCGAGCTCGCGTCCATCTCAAGCTCGATAAGAGAGCCGCCCGTGCCAAGGCGCTGGACATGCTGCGTAAGGTCCAGATTCCTGACCCCGAGCGACGCATGAACGCGTATGCGCATGAACTGTCCGGTGGGATGGCACAGCGCGTCGTCATTGCGATGGCGCTGGTCTGCTCACCGCACTTCGTAATTTCCGACGATGCCACAAGCGGTCTGGACGTTACCGTCCAGGCGCAGATTCTGAAGACGATGCGTCAGCTATCTCAAGAGCAGGACAGCGCAATGCTGTTCATCACGAGAGATATTGGGATCACAGCACATTTCTGCGATCGGGTGGCTGTCATGTACGCGGGGGAGGTGCTAGAAGTCGCTTCTCGCAACGCCCTCTTTCTTCGCCCTCGGCACCCCTACACCATCATGCTGATGGCTGCTTTCTCCCACAACGCGAAGCTGCGCAATGACTGGCACAGGTCGGCATCGGGTGGTGCGGATCGAAAGTCTGGTTGCTGCTACGCCGATCGTTGCCCCATGGCGCAACAGAAATGCAGGGAGCAAGCGCCGGCACTGGCGGACTTGGCCGACGGCCACTCGGTACGGTGTCATTTTCCAGTGGAGCGAGTATGACGAAGCTACTTGAAGTTAATGGATTGCGTAAGCGGTTTCCTATTGCAGGCTCACGCAGTGTGGTTCAGGCCATCAACGGCGTTTCCCTCAACATTCAGCCGGGTGAGACGCTTGGATTGGTCGGCGAAAGCGGATCGGGGAAGACTACCGTGGGTCGGTGCATTCTGGGGCTGATCGAGAAGTCCGACGGCTCGATTCAGTTTGACGGCCGGGACACCGGGTCGCCCGGACTTTTCGTTCGATACAAGCGTGAACCTCTCGGGAGAGATTCCAAGTCCAATCAATCTGCCTGAAGGCTGCTTCCTGGCCAAGCGGTGTCCATTTGCGGTCGACCGCTGTCGGAAAGAAATGCCACCGCCGGAAGATCTTGGGAGCGGCCATATCGTTCACTGCTTCAGGCATCAGGAGGTGGCGAAGCTCGACCGCGCTGCCGACACGTTCGCGGAGTTCCAGCAGGAAGCGGAACGGGTACTCGGGAAGCCGCCAGTTGCATTGTCAATGTAAGAAGGGAGGGAGATTCAAGATGGGAAAACTGACTGGAAAGAAGGCTGTGGTTACAGGTGGTGCGAGGGGCATCGGGCGCGCCATCGCATTGGCGTTTGCCCGTGAGGGCGCCGATGTCGCCGTGCTTGATCTTCGGAAGGAAGACGCCGTCCGCGCGGCTGCAGAAGTCGCTGAACTTGAAGTCGAGGGTCTGGCGGTCGCGGCGGATGTGGCCAGTGAGTCCTCCGTCAATGCGGCACTTGCGGAGGTCGAGGGGGAATTCGGGCGCATCGACATTCTGGTCAACAACGCTGGTTTCGACAGCGCATCTCACGTGGTCAATATGACGACCGAAATGTGGGACCGGATGATCGACGTCAATCTGCGCGGGGTATTCCTGTGTACGAGAGCTGCGCTACCGGGCATGCTGAAGAACAAGCATGGCCGGATCATCAATCTCAGTTCGCAACTGGCGCACAAAGGCGCTCCCGAGATGGCGCACTACGTGGCGGCGAAGGCGGGTGTGATCGGCTTTACGCGGTCTCTCGCGTATGAAGTCGCCCGGGAAGGAGTCACGGTCAACGCCATCTGTCCTGGTCCGGTAGACACCGAGCTCTTCCGTGGCCTGCCGGAAGCATGGCGTGCCAAGAAGCTTTCCGAGCTGCCCATCGGCCGCATGGCGTCCGTCGAGGAGATTGCGCCGTCGGCGGTCCTGTTGGCGTCCGACGAAGGCGCCTATTTCATTGGTGCCACTCTTAATCCCAACGGCGGCGATTACATGATTTGAGCGGGGACAGGGGAACTCCATGCTTTAGACGAAAGAGTTCCCTTCGATTCTCATAGTTCCAAACGGAGATGATGACGCGTGAACGTCTAGCGCCGGGCGGAAATCGATATGGAACAGGATGGAGGATGTCATGGATGATCCGAAGAATAGCGGTAATGACAGGGAGGCCAACCAGGGCCGGCGAGAATTCTTGAAGAAGGGCACGGCGCTCACCGGCGCGGCTGCCCTGGGCGGGGCGCTAAGCCCCTTGTCGGCACAGGCGCAGAGTACGGCGAAGACGTTAGTGATAGCGGCACCTGCCACCCCACAAAGTCTCGACATCGAATTCGACGTAAGCCTGGGCTCGGTGGACTCGCTGGGCGCACTGTACGATTATCTCGTGGCATACGAGAAGATCCCTGACCCGCAAAGCCCTACTGTGCTTCGCGAGGATACGTCCATTCACGCGGGAAGACCAAACAACATGGCGCTCAAGGGAAGCCTGGCAGAGAGCTGGGACGTCTCGAAAGACGGCCGGAAGGCCGTGTTCAAACTTCGGGAAGGCGTGCGGAGCAATTGGGGCAACCTCCTCAGCGCCGAGGACGTAAAGTGGACGTGGGATCGCAAATTCAATCTGAAGGGAATGGGGCCGTTCCTGACCGCTACGCTCGGTCTGAAAAAGCCCGATCAGATCAAGATCGAAGGGCCGATGGCCATTTCCTTCAATCTCGACGAGCCGAATCCCCTGCTGCTGAAGTTGCAGGCCGCGTTGAACAATCCCATCTACGACGCAAGAAAATGCAAGTCCGCCGGCGGCGCAAACGACCCGTGGGCGACCAACTTCCTGCAGAACGAGAGTGCGGGATTTGGGCCCTACAAGGTCGAAAAGATCATGCGCGGCCAGCAGGCCGTATTCAAGGCCAGAAGTGATTACTGGGGATCGAAGCCTTTCATGGATACGGTAATCATGCGTGAAGTCCCCACTTCGGCAACCCGGCTATCGCTTCTTGCAGGAGGCGCCGTGGATATCGCGCAGTATCTTCAGCCGCGCGAATACTTGAGCCTGAAAAACAATCCGAACGCGACGTTCGACGCCGTGAACTCGTCTTACATGCTGTGGCTGGAGTTGAATGCCAAGGTGGCTCCGCTGGACAATGTCAAAGTCAGACAGGCGTTGAACTTCGCGATCCCTCATGCGGACATCATCAACACGATCTACTACGGCCTGGCTGACAAGCTAAGTGCACCGATGCCGCGGATCTATCCGATGGCGACGAGCGAATTCGGTCGCTACGATTACAACCTGGAAATGGCGAAGAAGCTGTTGGCTGAGGCGGGATTTGCGAGCGGCTTCAAGACGACGCTCAGCTACAACGCAGGGGATCCTGTTCAAGAGCCTATCGCCCTGATGTATCAGACGGCACTGCGGAAGATCGGGGTCGATCTGCAGCTTGAGAAATTGCCAGCCGGGGTCTTCTACGAGGCAGTCACCAAGCGGCAGAAGCCCATTATCTTCTATCTCGACTCGCCTTGGGTGTCTGACCCCGGATACTCGATGTTTCTTTACTTCCATCAGAAGAGTTTCGTCAACTATAGCAACTATGCGAACGCAAAGGTGAACGGGGAGATCGAGCGTGGGCTCGCAACGCTAGACAATGAGGTGAGACAGAAGGTCTACCGCGACGTGCAACGCATCCTGATGGAAGACGCGGCGTGGGGATTCCTGACGAACCCGAAATTCACGCTGGCCAGAAAGAAGAATCTGAAGGGGTTTACCTACTACACCTCTAACAATCTTCGCTTCCAGGATTTTTCTCGCGCGTAGCGTTCGGCTGCCGTGACCGGAAAGTGAATGATGAGGCCTGATCCTGAAGATTTCAGCATCAGGTCCCAGCGTTTTCGATAGAGATTCTTTGCTCACTTTGCCAAGCTATGCGCAGCACTTTGTCAGCCATCTTCGCGACGATGTGGCATACGGTCTCGATCCCGGCCAGTCCTGAGCGAGTATGTGTATAGCGATGCTCAAGCGGTCGCGCGTACGTCGCGGCATGAGGATAGGTCGGGTTGGTGCGGCTAGATTGTCGGCACGTCACACCCGTTACAAGAGTTGGTTCCACTGCAGTGAGTGGACGATATGGGCATTCAGCACATTCCTCCGATCCAGTGCCTGATCACTTTTGAAGCGGTTGTGAGACTCTGCAGCGCGACGGCGCTAATGAAGCTAATAACGAGAACTTATTGGAGACAACCTCACAATGCGTCGAAGACTTCACTCATCCCTTGGGGGCAAGGGCCTGGAGTTCCAGGCTCTGGCGCTATTCCTGCATGGCGCCTCGATCGCAGTCACGGATAACCCATGTCTTTCCCTCGGTACAGCGGGGTTCCGGGATTCGGCCCAGAGTTCAACCCGCGATAGCCGCCGAGGGTGCGTCATCGATGGGGGCGGAATCCTATGAATGCGATTCGGGAAGGCTGGTTGGCGGATCCCCAGGCTAAGGAGTTGCGGGACGCACGCCGAGCGGAAGTCGTTGCCGCTCTGGATGGACTGTTGCCCCAGACGGCGATACTTTCGCGACGTGAGGATACGCAGCCATTCGAATGTGACGGGCTTACCGCCTATCGCACCCAGCCTCTTGTCGTAGTGCTCCCTGAAACGGAAGAGCAGGTCGTATGAAGACTTGTCAGGCGCTCTCCATTCCAGTCGTCGCAAGGGGGGCGGGTACGGGGCTCTCGGGGGGAGCTTTGCCGCATGATATGGGTGTGCTGCTGTCGCTTGCTCGCTTTAACCGCATCCTCCGCGTGGACCCGGTTAGCTGCACAGCCGTGGTCCAATGCGGGGTGCGCAACGCCGCAATCAGCGAGGCGGCAGCGCCTTATGGCCTGTATTACGCACCGGATCCATCTAGTCAGATTGCTTGCACGATCGGTGGGAACGTAGCTGAAAATTCCGGCGGTGTGCACTGCTTGAAATACGGGCTCACCCTGCAGAATGTGCCGAAGGTTCGCGGGTTCACCATTTTTGGTGAACCGGTCGAGTTTGGCTCGGACGCACTTGACGCGCCGGGACTGGACCTGATGGGCGTCGTCGTGGGAAGTGAGGGAATGCTTGCCATAAGCTTGGAGATCACAGTCAAGCTAATCCCGAAGCCAGCGCTGGCGCAATGCATCGTTGCGAGCTTCGACACCGTCGAAGCAGCGGGCAATGCCGTGGCCAACGTAGTTGCCGCTGGCATCGTGCCTGCAGGGCTGGAACTAATGGACAAGCCAATGACTGCGGCCGTGGAGGACTTCGTGCACGCGGGTTACGACCTGGATGCAGCAGCTATCCTCTTGTGTGAGAGCGACGGGACGGCATGCGAGGTCGAGGAGGAAGTGGCCAGGATGAGTGCCGTGCTTACGGCCAGTGGCGCCACCCGGCTTGAAGTAAGCTAGGATGAAGCGCAGCGATTGCGCTTCTGGAGCGGGCGTAAGAATGCATTTCCGGCGACGGGCCGAATGAGTCCCGACTATCTATGCATGGATTCCACCATTCCACGCAAGCGGCTGGCGGAGATTTTGCATGCCATCGGCGAGATGGAATTGCGCTATGGCCTGCGCTGTGTCAACGTGTTCCATGCCGGGGACGGAAATTTGCATCCTTTGATTCTGTTCGATGCAAACGATCCTGAAGAACTGCATATCGCGGAGCGGTTTGGCGCAGAGATCCTGGAGACCAGCGTTGAGCTGGGAGGGACTGTGACAGGCGAGCATGGCGTTGGTGTCGAGAAGCTGAACTCGATGTGCGTCCAATTCTCTGATGCCGAGAGGGAACAAATGTTCGCGCTAAAACGTCCATTCGACCCACACTCGCTGCTGAATCCGGGAAAGGCTATCCCCACGCTCCATAGATGTGCCGAGTATGGTCGGATGACGGTACGCCGCGGGATGCTCCCGTTCCCTGATATCCCGAGGTTTTAAATGAAGCTCGATCACCCAGAACTGTTGCATCTGATGGATGCAATCATGTCCGCGCGCGCGAAAGGAAGGGCCTTGGACATTGTCGGAGGTGGCACCAAGCGCTTCTTCGGCGAAGAGCCATCGGGCGAACCGCTAGACGTTCGTTATCTCACAGGGATTAGCAGCTACGAGCCGTCGGAACTGGTCATCACAGCGCGGGCGGGCACTCCTGTTACGGAGTTGGAAGCAGCATTGGCAGAGCACCACCAGCATCTGCCGTTCGACCCCCCGCACTATAGTCAGGGAAGCACGGTGGGCGGCATGGTCGCGACGGGCCTCAGCGGGCCGGCACGAGTCAGTGCAGGGTCTATCCGGGATTTTGTCCTTGGCGCCACCATGCTCAACGGTAAAGGCGAGGTGCTTACGTTCGGCGGCCAGGTCATGAAGAACGTGGCCGGCTATGATGTTTCACGTCTCCTGGTAGGTTCTCTGGGCATACTCGGTGTGATCTGCGAAGTGTCGCTGAAGGTTTTGCCAGTTCATTCTTCATCGGTCACGTTGATGTTTAATCGCGATGAGGCAACAGCGCTTTCCGCATTAACGGCGTTCGCTGCGCAGGCGCTGCCGGTCAATGCCAGTGCCTGGCATCACGGACAACTCTTCTTGCGATTGAGCGGCGCTGCAGCCGCGGTCCTGGACGCACAGACCCGTCTAGGCGGGAATGCACTCGAACCGGGTGAGGCCATGGCGTGGTGGCAAGCAGTGCGCGACCACCGTCACTCGTACTTTGCTGACAACGATACTCCACTCTGGCGCCTTTCTGTGCCAGCCGTCGCCGCACCACTCCATTTGCCGAATCAGTTTATCGAATGGGGTGGCGCACTACGGTGGTTGCGTACCGAGGCACATGTGGACGAAGTGCGGGCCATGGCGGCGAAACTCGGCGGTCATGCCACTCTGTTTAAGGACCCGCAACGCAGAAGTGGCGTATTCACTCCGCTCAGCGAGGCACTCTCGCAGATTCATCGGGATCTCAAGTGTGCTTTCGATCCTGATCGCGTCTTCAATCCTGGCAGGCTCTACTGCGGCCTATAAAGGACTATCGTATGCAGACAAATCTAAGGCAATGCTGATTAAGTCCTCCGCTTCATGAGGAAGAGCGTTATGTGAGGGATCAAGAGCGCAAAGAGAAGAACATGAAGCAGATGACGTTGGCAGCGGGTGCAGATCAAGGGGCTGGATTCGAGCAATACCGTAAGCCGACGCGACGTGAGGCATTTCTGGCGACGATGGAGACGATCGTGCCGTGGGCGGCGTTGTGCGCGGTGATCGAGCCGTACTATCCGAAGGCCGGCAACGGCCGGCCGCCCATTGGCCTGGAGCGGATGCTGCGCATCCACTTTTTGCAGCACTGGTTCAACCTGGCGGATCTGGCCTGCGAAGAGGCGCTGTATGACAGCGCCAGCCTGCGCCGCTTCGTTGGGATTGACCTGGGTCGTGAACCTGTGCCGGATGCCACCACGCTGCTGAAGTTTCGCCGCCTGTTGGAAAAGCACCAGCTTGCGGAGCGGCTATTCGCTGAGGTAGGCCGGATCCTGCAAGCCAGCGGCGTGAAACTGAAAACCGGCACCATTGTGGATGCCACGATCATCGGTGCCCCCAGTTCGACGAAGAACGAAAAGAAGGCGCGCGACCCCGAGATGCATCAGACCCGGAAAGGACAACAGTGGTTCTTTGGGATGAAGCTGCACATCGGCGTGGACAGCCAGAGTGGGTTGGCCCATTCGGCAGTCGTGACGCCGGCCAATGTCCACGACAAGCATGCGCTACCCCAGTTACTGCATGGGCAGGAACAGCGCGTCTATGGTGATAGTGCCTACGCCAGTCAGCAGGAGCTGATCGCATCGAAAGCTCCCCACGCCAAGGACTTCACCAATCAGCGTACCCGCAAGAACGGCCAGATTGACGAGGTGCAACGCGGGAAGAACCGAAACAAATCGAAGATCCGTGCCCGGGTCGAACATGTCTTTGCCGTGGTCAAGCGCCTGTGGGGTTTCACCAAAGTCCGCTACCGCGGCCTGAAAAAGAATGCCGGCCGGGCCTTCACGGCCCTGGCGCTGGCCAATCTTTACCTGAGCCGAGGACATCTGATGGGAGCAGTCCGCCCATAAAGGGCGAGTGCGGGGCGAGCGCCTCGCCAACACACCCCGTTGGGGGGCGCAGCAAGCCAAAATCTCGTCATCAGAGCCATTTTTCAAAGCGAATAGGCTCCGCGTCGAACCGCTCCACAAAAAATCAGCAGCTTATTCAGCGTAGCCCTAAGTCCTGAGTTTGCCCAGACCCCCGACGGTGAAGAGGCAGAGGCAATCTTGCGAAAGTGCGTGCACTGCGGCTTCTGCACGGCGACTTGTCCGACCTACCAGTTGTTGGGCGATGAGCGGGACGGGCCGCGGGGGCGCATCTACTTGATGAAGCAACTGTTGGAGGGCGAAGAGGTTACAGTTCACACACAGCAGCACTTGGATCGCTGTCTTACTTGCAGAAATTGCGAAAGCACTTGTCCGAGTGGCGTGCAGTACGGGAGGTTGGTTGATATCGGCCGAAGACTGATCGACGAAAGGGTTCGTCGCCCTGCGAAGGAGCGTGCAATCCGTTGGCTGCTGCGCGAAGGCCTGACGTCCCCTTTGTTTGCCCCAGCGCTGAAGATAGGAAGATTGATGCGTCCGCTGTTGCCGGCAAAGCTCGGAAACAAGCTACCAGTCGCGAAGTTCGCCGGACACTGGCCGTCCCGCAAGCACAAGAGGAAAGTGCTGTTATTAGCGGGGTGTGTCCAGCCCGCTATGATGCCCAACATCAATACTGCAACAGCCAGGGTTCTGGACGCTGCCGGCATTGAGGTAGTGACTGCAGCCAAGACAGGTTGCTGTGGTGCAATACGTATGCATACGGGAGATCATGACGGCGCACTCGACGAGATGCGTCGGAATATCGATGCCTGGTGGCCCTCGATTTCGTTAGGGGAGGTCGAGGCAATCGTCATGAATGCCTCAGGTTGCGGTGCGACCGTAAAAGACTACGGCCATCCCCTACGACATGACCGGGAATATGCCGAAAAAGCAGCTAGGATCGGCGCGCTAACCCGCGATCTCAGCGAATTTCTCCCCGACCTGCTGCCAGCCCTTTGCGAGAGGGTCAAGTCTGGAAAATGCAGCGCGCTGGCGTTTCACCCCCCTTGCACGCTCCAACACGGCCAGAAGCTGCGCGGAACCGTTGAGGATTCTCTGAGATTGCTTGGATTCACCGTCCACCTCGCTCGCAATGAGAGCCATCTCTGCTGTGGATCAGCGGGCACATATTCTGTCCTCCAACCTGAAATCGCGTACAAGCTGCGGGATCGTAAGCTGGAGCATCTGGCTGCGAACGAGGCTGAATGCATTGTTTCCGCGAACATCGGTTGCATCCAGCATCTGCAGAGCGGCACTGCTACGCCGGTCAAGCATTGGATCGAGGTTGTCGATGAGGTTCTCGAGCGAGTGCCTCAGCCCGAGGTGCAGGTATTCTTCTGACTAGGTGCAACAACATGCCGACTCACGTAGAAAGCCTCGCCATATATTGTGGGCCGCTCTCCGGCCAAGATCCGTGATTATGCTCTGCAGTGCATAAGCGGACCTGCGCTGCAGAGCATAATCACGGATCTTGGTCGTAGGCCTTCTGGCAGGAGTTGCGCGGGCGCACCCGTGTCACCATCGACCATCCGGACCTGCCGGATGCGCTGAAGGACATCGCGGCCCGGCGGCGCAGACTATCTGGCAGGCGGCCAACGAGGCCGCCACCGGCGAGCTGGCCACGCTGCGCGCCGAGGCGCGCGCCGCCGCCAGCGCAGCCGAGGCCGAGCGCGATGCCGCGCCGACCGAGACCGCGGGCGCGCGGGAGGAAGCCGCGGCGCTCGTCGCGCAGCTGGATGCTGCCCGACAGGCCATTCGAGGAGTGTCGGGCCGCGCTGGCGGCGGAGCGGCGGGACCACGCCGCGACCCAGGCCCGGCTGGAGGCGGGGTGGGCGGAACTCGAGGCGGGGCGGCGCCAGCTGGAGGAGCTGCGCACCCAATTCTCGACCGAGCTCGAGCGTGCCCGCGAGCAGGTCGCTATTGCCCAGGAGCGGGCCGAGGCCAGCGAGCGGCGCGTGCTGCGCGAGCTCGACGCCGACAGCAGAGCGAGCGTGCCGCCGAGGACCTGCGCATGGAGCTGGCGGCGGTGCGCCACGAAGCCCGCGACGCGGCGGTGTCGCAGGCGGAAGCCCGGGCCCGGCTCGAAGCCCAGGCCGTGGCGCTGGCCGATCGGCTTGCGGCCGCCGGAGAGGCGGCGCAGCGAACCATCAGCGAGCTGGACACGGTGCACGCCGAGCTGGCCGCGGCGCAGCGCCGGGCCGAGCGTGCCGAGGCCGAGGCGGCGCTGGCGCGCCAGCTGCTGGCAGAATTGCGCCTGCCGCGCGAGCGGGAGGGCGCCGGTGGTGGGCGGCGGCGCAAGACCGGCAGCCCGGCGCCGGCCGTGCAGGATGGCCAGGACAAAGTGCAGGACCACGAGCAGGAGGCACCGGCGGTGCCCGGCGACCACCAGGAAGGCTAGCAACAGCAACGATGACCACGAAAACTGAGCGGGCGGCGGCGATCCGCTGGATCCTGGACCAGATGGCCGACTACGACCTGACCATGGAGGAACTGCGGGCGGCAGGGTGCTTCGATCCGCCGCCCCCACCGCCACCCGTGCCGCCGCCGGTGGTCTGCTACCGCAACGCCGCGGGGCAGAGCTGGGACGGGACTGGCGAGATGCCGGACTGGCTGCGGCGGGCGGTCAATGCGGGGCAGTCGGTGGAGTTTTAGCGGGTCGGATAGCGTCGCCGCTTCCCGGCTCAGCTGATAGCCGATCATGGGGCGAAACCCCTTGTGATAGCAGGTTACCTATCTTGGCACGCCGCCAGGTAGTCCTCGGAAAGCACAGGGACTTGGCGTTCGAGGAGCGTTCTTCGTTCGGGCACACTATTGCGTTTGCGCCGCCGCGAACTAGACTCTTTAGGATGAAAACGGCCGCGTGACGGCCTTGGCGGGAGAAGCGGCATGCCTGATACCGCGAAGCCAGCTGCGGGCCATTCCACCCTGGCGTTTGCACGGCTCTATGCCGACGATGCCGGCGAATCCCGTTTCGGGCCTCTAGCCGTAACCATTGCCGAGCGCAACTTCGCGCCGCCCGCGCCCCCCTTTATGGTTTCGCCAATGGTGGAGGCAGCACGCCAGGGCTTCCTGGTGGTGCCTGCAGGCTGGATAGGCATCCTGCATCCTTCCTCCTTGCGGATGTGGATATTCCTGTTGGAAGGGGAGATGGAATTCGAGGCATCCGACGGCCAGATCCACCCCCTCACCATCGGCGCAGGCCTGCTGCTGGAAAACACCACCGGCAAGGGGCATCGCAGCAGGGTGATCGGCGGCACCGCGGCGACGCTTGTGGTGGTGGAGTTGCCGGGCCAGACGGCCTGAGCAGGCACGCAGGATGGTCGACCCCGCTGACCTGACATAGGGGTGATGGTACTTTCCGTGTAGAAAATGGCGGCTACAGGGCGCGCATCCGCCTGCAGCAAGGCTTTTCGGTGCAATAAGTCTCGTCCGATCGGTGTACTTGTAAGTCCTTGATAGATCGAGATTCTCTGGAGCAAACCGCCCAGAAAATGCACGGGAAGGACGATCACCCCATTACCGACGCACACTGGGTCGACAATTGAGGCTGTCCCTTGCGCAGCCAGTCGGGCAGCGCCTCCGCGACGATGGCGTGCGCCCCGTAGCCGGCATGCTCACTGCAAATTGCATTCGCTTGGCACCTCGGCCGTTTGCCTGGCGCTCGCGCTCCTACGACAGCAGGCTTTCATAGGGGATGCGCAGGCCATCATGCAAGCGCTTGACCATGCTCAGGCTGAGCTTGCGCTTGCGGTTCAGAACCTCAGACACGCGACCACTGGAACCAATGAACGGCTCAAGATCGCGCGTGGTGAGGCCCTGCTGATCCAACCGAAACTTGATCGCCTCGACCGGATCGGATGGGGGAATAGGGTAATGCTCTTCCTCGTAGCGCTCCACGAGGATCGACAAGACTTCCAATTCATCGCCTTCGGGCGAGCCGACCGGCGCGCCCCACAGTTGGCGAATGCGCTCCATGGCGGTGCTGTAGTCTTGTTCGGTACGAATGGGCTTGATATCCATCACACGCTCTCCGCGTCCACTTTGTCGTATTGGGCATGGGTGCCAACGAAACGGACCCACCCGATCTGGCGCTCATAGTCGAGAGCCAGGATCACGCGATACTTGTTCCCGGCGATATTGAACACCACGCGACCACCCTTGAGGATGCTGGCTGTCCGTAGTTCGGCCTTCACATCCTGAGGTGTCGCATATCTCACTTTCTCCATGTGGCGATACCACTCCGTAAGGGGCGATATCGCATCCGCATACGCGGGGTCGCTCTCCCAAAACTCTCGCAGCGTCCGCCGCGCAATGATCCGCATCCTTTGACACTCCCGTTTTGGGAGGATTGTACTCCCATTTTGGGAGATTCGCGTATCGCCGCAGGAATGCTTACCGAAAGGATGTGGATGCTACCCCGGGGCGGAGCAAGCCAGCCATTACAGGAAGTTCGGGCACCATCGCGGGCCCAAGGGCTTTGGATGAGTCGTAGGGCGAGGAACAAAATACGCGAACATGGCAGTCGAGCGCTGTCAATCTACACCTGGCGTACAGTCACTATAAGTTCCTCATACTTAACATAACGCCCGAAGGGCGCGTTTTTGCTGATCGCCGGGGGTGTTATGTTTGATTGTCAGGAAGGGCAGGGTGTCTTCCTGCGCTGTCAGCATGCACGCCCAGTTCTTGTAAAAGGTGACCCCGTTGCCGTTGCTGACGTAGTGCGCGCCGGGGAAGACCTCATCGTGGCGGTTCGGACCGTCCAGCGGGAAGGGCGTGTGCGGCCTGGTCCAGTAGTGGCCGCTCGGGAGGGGCGCGATCGCTTCTTGAGGCATACTCATCAGGCTTGGCGCCGCTCCACGGCGAAACAAAGCCGGTGTCAATCCTTCAACGGCATAGCACCGCTTCGCGGCATCTTCGTGTAGCTTCGACACTTTTACCTCCTGCTACCCGGTGCGAAATTTCATGGCTCGTTACTTTCAATTGATGGCCCGGGTCTTTTGCGTTGGCGCCATGATTGTGATCGCCGCCGTCGCCTCCCGGCAAGCATATCTGCGCAGCACCGCGGAGGCCGACGTAGCCGAGGCCGATGAGGAACCCGCGACAATGATGATGATCCGCTGCGAGACAATGCACAACCGTCTGCAGAGTCGGCCCCCTTCGGCTGCGGATGCAGAAGAGCGGCCACGCGCTCGTTGTCGTGAGTCCTGAGCTGGCGAATGCTTCCCAATACCGGGACGCTGGGGGCTCGGATAGCTTCATGATCGCGAAACTATGAAAGTGGCGGAGGGTATCGAGATCGGCGTATTTGACATGCAAGCCAAGACCTTTGATGCCACTGGCCGTCCGCAGAATAATGAGCCGATCGAGACTAATGACGCCTCGCGCCGCGGCACAACCTCCATTCGGTGCGAACGCGAACTGATGCGCTCCTAGAGTTGGCCTCAGAATGGCGGGACAACCGGGGTAAGCCGCCATGCGAGCAAGTGCCGTGCGACGTCATCTGGAGCGCCTCGGCATTCCCTGCCACGGGGTAACCACCCATCCAGGGCTGGCTGGTGTAGTCGTCATTAATGAGGACCTGCATGTCTGCATATTTCCTGATGGATGGATGCGGCTTGGGGAGTGGGTCGCACCAGGTCGCTTTCGTTTCGCCCCATCCACTCGCTCGGTAGACGTGCTGGCCTGGCAGATTCGCCAACGGCTCGGCGCCAGACCATGACTCCGTCTAGTTCTGCCGCTGCGATTGCTGTGCTGAGCACAGGGAAGCGCCTCGGCGGCAGTTCGTTCGTCTTTTGCCGACCCTTCTGCGCCGTTCGAATCTTCCTCAACACGATGACGGCTATCCGAGTCCAACGGTCATCCGCCCTCATGCTTCTTCGGCAGATGGTCGCCATTTCAGTCATTCGGCAATCAGCGCGCCAACGGCAGAAAAGGATCGGAGCAGCTGTCACAGGTTGCCATGCCTACGGCCGCTTACCACCGCGGATTCAGCCTACCACTATCCGAAATTACCCTGTACTCATACTTGTCCGGCGCCATCACCCGGCCACTGCCTCCATTTCCGCCCTGCGCCCCTCCGTAAGGCCGCCCAATACATGACCCGAAGTTCCGAAGACAACTCCGCCTCTTCGATCCTGCATCCAGGTGGGAAGCCGCTCAAGTCAATGCCAAGTTCCACCGCCGCAGCTAGACAGATCACCATGCGGCTCGGGCACGCTGAACGCATCTCCGCGCGATAGAGGAAGAGCAGCGCGGCGTGGTAGCCGATACCGTGACGCCTGGACAGGTGCCGTGCCTGCCGTGCTGTAGCACCGCGCCAGCCCCGCATCTCGCGCAAGATGTCGCCAAGGCGGTCGATCAACCGGTCTTCGCTGCCAATGCGATGCCGGACACGAGTCTTCTGCTCCGTCACGACCGGGCGCTCACGGATATCCCGAATGTGGAGAGCAGGCTCGGCGGGCCACCGAAACACATTCACGGGGGAACTCACGCCTGTACGTGGCCGGGCCAGGGAGCGCCGGAGCTTGCTCGTTGCCTGAGGAGGAACTTCTGGATCTTGCCGGTCGACGTCCTGGGAAGGTGGCCGATGACCACCTTCTTCGGCGCCTTGAAGTGCGCCAAGTGGGCGCGGCAATGTTCGATCAGTTCGCGCTCGCCGACCCTGGCGCCATCGATGACTTCGACAAAGGCGCATGGCGTCTCCCCCCAACGCTCGTCCGGCTGGGCGACGACGGCTGCCACGCGCACCGCGGGGTGCCGGTAGAGCACCTCTTCCACCTCCAGCGAGTTGATATTCTCTCCGCCCGAAATGATGACGTCCTTGGAACGGTCCCGGATCTGTACATAGCCATCCGGGCAGACGACTGCGAGGTCACCCGAGTGGAACCAGCCGCCGGCAAAAGCTTCCGCCGTGGCCTCGGGGTTCTTCAGGTAGCCCTTCATCGTCATGTTGCCGCGGAACATGACTTCGCCGATGGTCTTCCCGTCCCACGGCACCGGCACAAGGGTTTCGGGATGCAGCACGGCCATGCCTTCCTGTGCGGTGTAGCGGACGCCCTGCCGTCCTTTTCGTTCCGCCAGCGCACCTATGCCGAGTTCCTCCCATTCGGGCTGCTCCACGCAAACCGCCGCGGGGCCGTAGACCTCGGTCAGCCCGTAGATCTGGGTGATCCTGATCCCCATGCGCAGCAGGCCCTCGATCACCGGCATCGGCGGGGGGGCGCCGCCGATGAGTCCGTGGACCGGATGGTCGATGCCCGCCTTCCACGCTTCGGGTGCGTGGGCAAGCATCGCATGCACGATCGGCGCCCCGCAGTAGTGCGTGACCTGGCACTCGCGAATCGCATCGAGCACGGCGGCAGCCTCCACCCGCCGCAGGCAGACGCTGGTACCGGCGTTGGCAGCCAGCGTCCAGGCGAAGCACCAGCCATTGCAGTGGAACAGCGGCAGCGTCCACAGGAAAACGGCGTGCCGGGGCATGCCCCAGTCGAGCATGTTCGACAGCGCAGCCAGATAGGCGCCGCGATGGTGGTAGACCACGCCCTTCGGGTTGCCCGTGGTGCCGGAGGTGTAGTTAAGGGCGATGGCCTGCCATTCGTCGGCGGGCTCGCCGCCCTCCCAGTGCGGATCGCCCCCGGCCAGGAAGCCCTCGTATTCGATCTCCGCCAGCCTGCGGCCCCCTTCGATGGCGGGATCGACGATGTCGATCACCAGCGGCTTGTCGTCAAGCAGGGCCAGTGCGGCTTCAACTACGTCAGCGTACTCCGTGTCGGTGACCAGCACCTTTGCATCCGCGTGCCTGAGCATGAAGGCGATGGCGGCCGCGTCCAAACGCACGTTCAACGTGTTCAGCATGGCGCCGCTCATGGGCACGCCGAAATGCATCTCCAGCATCTCCGGCGTGTTGGCGGCCATCACGGCCACCGTATCGCCAGTCCTGACGCCGGCGGCCACCAGCGCTGATGCGAGGCGGCGGCTGCGTTCCAGCATTGCCCGCCAGCTCGTGCGGCGCTCGCCGTAGACGATGGCTGCACGCTCAGGGTAGACCTCGGCCGTCCTGCGCAGGAAGGAGATCGGCGTCAGGGGCACGAAGTTGACCGGGCTGCGCTCCAGCCCATCCGCGCTGTGTTCGACGTGTTCCATGGATTGCCTCACTGGCTGCAGCCGTGCGTCAGCGCATTACGTCGCGGGAGATGATCATCCGCTGGATCTCGGAGGTCCCCTCAACGATCTCGAGCACCTTGGCATCCCCGAACGCGCGCGATACCGCGTACTCCGTCATGATCCCGTTGCCGCCGTGGATCTGCACGGCCTGGTGGGCCGCCTCCATGGCCTTCTCGGTTGCGAAGAGCTTTGCCATCGAGGCCTGCCGTTCGTAGGGCAGGCCCTCGTCCTTGGCCACCGCGGCGTCGTAGAGCATCAGGCGGGCAGCGTGCGCGTGGGTCGCCATGTCGGCCAGCTTGAACTGCAGCGACTGGAACTGGTTGAGCGTCTTGCCAAACGCTGTGCGCTCGCTCATGTAGCGGACGGAGCGTTCCAGCGAGCCCTGCAGGATGCCCAGGCCCAGCGTTCCGATCAGGATGCGGCCGGTGCTCACCTGTGACAGGGTCTGTCTAAGGCCGGCCCCAAGCTCGCCGAGCAGGTGCTCGGCAGGAATGGTGCAGTCCTCGAAGAACAGCTCGAATGTGGTCGATCCGCGCCAGCCGATCTTGTGCAGCTTCTTGCCGTGGCTGAAGCCGGGCGTGCCGTTCGGCACGATGAAGTTCGAAATCTCCTTGCGGCCGTCGGGCCGGGTTCCCGTCACCGCCGCAATGACGATCGGGCCGGTGATCTCGGAACCCGAGTTGCTGATGAAGGTCTTGGCGCCATTGATGACCCAGCAGCTATCCTTCAGCACGGCGCGGGTCTGGATATTGGCGGCGTCGGAGCCGGCGTTCGGCTCTGTCAGGCCGATGCAGCCGACCTGCGTGCCCGTCAGGATCGGCCGCAGGAACCGCGCCTTCTGGCCGTCGGTGCCGTAGTTGTTGAGCAGGCTGGCCGCCGTCGAGTTGGCCATGATGGCCACCGCCACGGCGCAATCGACGCGGGCGATCTCTTCCAGCGCAATGGCGAAGCCAAGCCAGTCACCGCCGCTGCCTCCCCAGGCTTCGGGGTACGGCAGCCCGATATAGCCCAGTTCGCCGGCCCGGCGCCAGATCTCGTAGGGAAAACACTCCTCTTCCCACAACCGGTGGGCGACCGGTGCGATCTCTTCCTCGGCGAAGCGGCGCACCGCCTCGCGGATCATCTCGTGGTGTTCTGCGATGTATGACATCGTCTTTCTCCTCAATATGATTCCTGCAGCATCGCCAAGTAGTCGTTGACCGTGGCAGTGCGGGGATTAGTGGCGTGGCAGTGGTCCTTCGTGGCGGCGACCGCGATGTCCTCCAACACGTCACGCGGCACGCCCATGGCGCCGAGACCAGCCGGCAAGCCGAGACCGGCGTTGAGTTCGCTGATAGCCTGAGCCGGGTTCCCGCCGGCGGGCAGGCCCATGGCCTGTACCAGTGCGGCCTGCTTGGCTTGGGTCGCCGGCTTGTTGAAGCGCAGCACGGCCGGCAGCAGCACGGCGTTCAGCGTGCCGTGGTGCAACGAGACGCCGGGCACCGCGCCCAGCGGGTGCGACAGGGCATGCACCGCACCCAGCCCCTTCTGGAAGGCCAGCGCGCCTTCCATGGCGGCCATCATCATGTTCCAGCGCGCGTCGCGGTCGCAGCCGTCCGCGGTGGCCTTGCCAATATTGGCTATGCCGCGGCGCAGACCGTCCAGGGCGATCGCTTCGGCGGGCGGGTTGATGGCCGGCGCCAGAAAGGTCTCGATGCAGTGGGCGATGGCGTCCATGCCGGTCGCGGCGGTCAGGGCCGGCGGCAGGCCCAGCGTCAGTTCGGGGTCGCAGATGGCGAACTTCGGCAGCAGGAACGGACTAAGCAGGCCGAGCTTGCGGCCGGACTCCATGACGATGACCGCGCCCCGGCCCACTTCGCTGCCGGTACCCGCAGTTGTCGGGATGGCCACCAGCGGGGCGACCCGGCTGGTGATCCGGCTCGCGCCGCCTTCCACCGCCGCGTAGGTCTGCAGGGGTGCCGGGTGGGTCGCCAGCAGCGCAGTGGCCTTGCCCAGGTCGATGGGCGACCCGCCGCCAACGGCCACGATGCCGTCGCAGCCGTTGCCGAGGTAAAGGCCGGTCGCCGCGGACACGGCGGCTTCCGTCGGGTTGGGTGGGGTGTCCTCGAAGACGGTGGGAGTGCAATCCGGGCCCAAGGCCTCGAGCACCTTGTCGGCGATACCGGCGGCGCGGATGCCGCGGTCGGTGACGATCAGCGGTCGCTGGATGCCCAGGCGCTGCAGCTCGGCCCCCAGCACCTGGAGGGCGCCGAAGTCGATGTGGACGGTAGTCAGGTAGTTGATGACAGCCATGTTTTCCTCGTAGATATGTCGATGCGTCAGGCGCGGAACAGCGTCGGGTCCATGCACGGAAGCGGCTCCGCCACGCGCACCGGCGGGAAGGCCATCAGGTCCAGCACCTGCGACTTGACGTCGATGCCGGGCGCAACCTCCTCCAGCACCAGTCCGTCTGGCGCCACCGAGAAGACTGCGCGCTCGGTGATGACTTTGGCCTCCTGGCCGCGCGCGGCCACGTTGCGCCCGAGCGGATAGGTGATCTCGTCCACGCGCTCGACGAACTTGCGCACGCTCCCCTCACGCCCGACCGACAGGAAGCCGTCGGTAGTGTCGGCGGCGAGGCCGCCGGTGGTGAAGGTGCCGGTGAACAGCAGCTTGCGCGCGTTGTAGGCGATGTCGATGAAGCCGCCCGGCCCCGGATTGGCCGCGCCGAAGCGGCTGACGTTGATGTTCCCGGCCCGGTCGAACTGGGCAAAGGCCAGCGCCGCCATCGGGCAGTTGCCGCCGTCGATGAAGTCGAACTGCGACGGGCCGTCGATCAAGGCCTCCGGATACTTGTTGGCGGAGAATTGCCAGCCGCTCATCACGACGCCGCCGAAGGGGCCGTGCTCGGTGGTAAAGCTGTAGCGATGCAGGCCGCCGTCGGCGAACAGGCCATCTTCCATCATCACCGTGGGCACGTCGGACGAAGCGCCGAAGCCGAAGATGCTGACCTCGCCGGGCCTGATTTCCCGGGCCGCCCGCCGAGCGATCACCTTGTCGGCGCCGGGCATCAGGCGGTCCGAGGCGCGGCCGTCGAAAAGCTGGCCGCCGAGATAGGCATCGTCGTACCGGATGTCGGTGGTCATCATGGCGTCGGGTTCCACCACGACGCGATCCACCAGCACGCCGGGAATCCGCACCGCGTGCGCCGGCCGGGCGTGGCGCGGCACCAGCTTGCGCACCTGTGCGATCACGGTGCCGCCTGACGCCTTCACCGCCAGCGCCATGGCCAGCGCGCACGACGTGATAGGCTCGTCCTCGAAGCTCAGGTTGCCGTGCTCGTCGGCGCTGGTGGCACGCAGGAACGCCACGTCGAGCGGCCAGCTCGGATAGAACAGGTATTCCTTGCCGTCCAGCTCCTGCATCCGCACCAGGTCGTCGGTGGCGCGCGCCGTGTACTTGCCGCCCTGCTGGCGCGGGTCGATGTAGGAGCCGAGGCCGATGCGGGTCAGGTAGCCTGGGCTGCGCCGGGCGACTTCGCGCAGCCAGTGCATGGTGGCGCCGATCGGCCAGCAGTAGGCTTCCACCCGATTCTCGCGGATCAGGCGCATGAACTCCGGGCGCTTGCCGGTGGCCGGATTCACCGCATTGGTAAAGTTGCCCGACACGATCCGCTTCATCAGCCCTTCGACGGCCACGTGATCCATGCCGCGGATGCCCATGCCGTCGCCGACACTGACCGGGAAGAAGAACGTCAGGTCACGAGGCGATCCCGTCTCGTGGAAGCGTTGCGCCAGCGCCTGGAACAACGCGTCCGGCGTCAGCCAGCCGATCACGCCGACGCTGCCCACGCTCTGGCCGGGCCGGATGTCCAAAACGGCCTGCGCCGCAGTGCAGATCTTGCTCATGCGATCTCTCACCTTTCTCGCCGCTCGCAGCCCGGGCTCAGGCCTGGAAATGGATGATGTGGGTGCCGACGCAGACCGTCTCGCCCCGCTGGTTGAGTAGCGTCGCCTCGGCCCACAGGCGCTTCTTCTCGTCGTCGGCGCGGGCGATGCGGTAGTTCACGGTGAGGGTGTCGCCGATGCGCACGGGCTTGGTGAAGCGCACGTTGTCGTAGCCGTAGGAGACCGCCGGGCGCTGGATCATGTCGAGATACTTGGTCACGGCGCCGGCGATGAAACCGACCATCATGGCGCCCTGCGCGATGCGGCCGCCGAAGCCCATGCGCTTGCAGTATTCGTCGTCCATGTGGTTGGGGTGGTTGTCACCGCTGATGCCGGCGAAGGCATAGATGTCATACTCGCCGAGGGTGCGGGTGTAGCTGGTGTGCGTGCCAATAAGGGTGGATACGTTGCCTTCGTGCGGGAGCTTGATGTCGGACATGTGGGTTCTCCGGAAGTGGGTTGGGGTTCAGACCTGGGTGGCGTCGATCCTGCCCGCGAGGACGAGCAGGGATTCGAGGAGAAAGTAGTCGCCCCAGACCAGTTCGTTATCCATGGCGACGCCATTGCGCTTGTTAAAGCAGCCGCCGGTGAGGATGCCAGGCTGCCGTACATCGCCTGGGCCGACCGGGGTCAGGAAGCGGGTCACGAGTTGCTCGATGCTGTCGACGGCGGCCTGGCGGTAGACCGCCGCGCGCTCCGGGATGAGCGCGGCCAGTTTGAGCAGGCTGGCGGCGGCGATGGCGGCGGCCGAGGTGTCGCGGTTGGTGTGCGGGATGGCGGGATCGTCGAAATCCCAGAAGGCCACGCCGTCGGCGGGCAGGTGCGCGACCCACCAATCTGCCACGCGGATCGCGTCGGACGTGAACGCCTGCTCGCCGCACGACAGCGCCTGCGCGAGCCCGAGCATGCCCCACGCCTGGGCGCGGGCCCAGGTGCTGCTGTCATGGATGCCCTTGTGCGTGTAGCGCTTCACGAGCGAGCCATCGGCGGCGTTGAATGTGGCGGACTGGCAAACCGAGCCATCCTCCCGCACGCACAGGGCAATGTGCTGGCGCAGGTGTTGGCGGCCGATCTCGCCCGTGCCGAGAGCGGCGTCGTGCCGCAGCAGCAGCGCCACGGTGCCCGGAATCGCATCGATGTTGGCCTCGCTCGTCCCCACGCTGGAGGCCTCCTCGGCCTCGGTGCCGAGCGGGATCAGGCGGGCCGCTTCGCTGTACATCTCCGCCAGGCCACGCGTGCCGTCGAGCGCGAGCCCCGCGGCCTGCGGATCGGCCAGCAGCGAGCCGCCGAGTTGCGCGCCGTACCAGAAGAGGAATCCTTTGAACACCGACTTCGACGCCACCCGCGGCGCCAGCCGTGCGGACCACATGCGGGCGCTGTCGCGGTACTTCTGCTCGCCGGTGCGCAGGGCAGCCAGCCACAGCATCCCGACCCAGAAGCCCCCGGTCCAGTCGCCGGCCGGGGAGCGTGTCCAGGTGCCGTCGGCCGGATTGCCATAGTGCGGAAAGCCCGCCTCGTCCTGCGCGATCGTTGCATCGATGCGGTGCAGGATGCGATCTAGCGCATCATCGATCAGTCGGGAATTCATATGTTTGTCTCCATGGGTACATTTGGCTTGTCCGGTCTCCGGTGCCAGCCGTGCGGACAGGCAGGGGTGGAGCGCGGAGCGGGGTATGCATGGAATCGTAGGGATTGCGCAAACTAGTGTCCAATATATAATTGATCGCTCTTTTATACTTACAGGATATAGCGATGGACCTTCGCCACCTCCGGTACTTCATCGCCGTCGCCGAGGAACTCAACTTCACGCGGGCGGCCGAGCGCCTGCACATCGCCCAGCCGCCGCTGAGCCTGCAGATCCGCCAACTCGAGGAAGAGATGGATGTGACACTGCTGAACCGCTCGCGTCGGCACGTGGAGCTGACCGAGGCGGGTCGCATTTTCCTGGAGCAGGCGCGGCAGATCCTGCGCGCTACCGAGAGTGCGGTCATCCAGACGCAGCGCGCGCATCGCGGCGAGACTGGCCGGCTGACGGTCGGCTTCTTCGAGCACACGTCCTATACGTTGCTGCCGCCCATCCTGCGCGCCTACCGGGAGCGTTTTCCCTCCGTGGAAATCCTGCTGCGCTGGTTTCCGGTCGTCGAACAGGCAGAAGCGCTGCGGCGGGGTGACGCGGATATCTCCTTCATGCGGCCCGTGCCCGACCTCGAGGACGTGACGTGGGAAACCATTCTCGAAGAGCCGTTCGTGCTGGCTGTGCCTGCAAGGCACCCATTCGCGAACGCGGAGTCAATCTCGCTGAAGGATTGCGCGCAGGAGCCCTTCATCATGTACATGCCCGAGGCGGCGCCGGACTTCCACGCCATGAACATGCGCATGTGCGCGTCGGCGGGTTTCGTGCCGAAGGTCGTGTCTGAAGTGGGGCAGGTCTACACGCTGGTCGGGTTGGTCAGCTCCGGTGCGGGCATTGGCTTCGTGCCGGCATCGGTCCGGCAGATGAAGTTCGACCACGTCGTCTACAAGCCGATCAAAGGCCGGCAACCAACAGTCGAGATCATGCTCGGCTATAGCCAGCGCACCCCAACGCCGCTGATGACGGCTTTCATCGAGACGGCGAAAAGCATGCTGTGAAGGTTCCCCCGGGCCTCGCCCGCTGTAACGTTGGCGAGGGCCGGAGAATGGCGCGGACGTTCAGTCGCGCCGGGCTGCCGGCAATAGGCAGCAGCCGTACGTGGCGGTCGAACGCCAGCGAGTTGCCGTCGGCCAGGGCGGCCCGCAACAGGCGTGAGAGGAAGTTCTGATAACAGGGCGGTCTCGGCCATTGCGCTCGGTGAGGGTGTCGTCCAGCCCTTCGATGCCGAGGTCGATGGCCTCCAGGAAGCTGGCGCTTGCCTCGGGCGTCGTCTCGCGACAGGTGATCTTCATGACGTCTTCTTCCCAACCAGCGGGCAGCCACCATCTTCCATCGGCCGGAACGCCTCGTTGGCGGGAATGGAGGCGATGAGCTTGTAGAAGTCGCCCGCATACTTCGATTCCGACGGCGTCTTCACCTCGAACAGATAGAGCGGGTGGATCTTCCGGCCGTCTTCGCGAATGCTGCCCTTGCCGAACAGCTTGTCGTCGGTGGGCATCGCCTTCATCTTCGCTACCACGGCGCCGCCGTCGCCATCCGCCTTCATTGCCGTTACTGCCTTCAGGTAGTGGATCACAGCCGAGTACGTACCCGCCTGCGCCATGGTCGGGAACTTGCCGTTGTTGGCAGCGGCGAATTCCTTGCCAAACTTGCGGTTCTCGTCGGTCATATCCCAATACCAGGTCTCGCTCAGCAACAGGCCCTGGGCAGCCTTGAGGCCGAGCGCCTGGACGTCGCTGCTGAAGACGAGCAGGCCTGCCAGCTTCTGACCGCCGGCGGTCACGCCGAACTCGGCGGCCTGCTTGACCGCGCCGATGGTGTCGCCCCCGGCGTTGGCCAGGCCCACTACCTGCGCCTTCGAGGCCTGAGCCTGAAGCAGGTAGGAGGAGAAATCGTTGCCCGGGAAAGGATGCCGGACCTTGCCGAGGACCTTGCCACCGTTCTTGACGACAACGGCCTCGGTGTCGCGTTCGAGCGAGTGGCCGAAGGCGTAGTCAGCAGTCACGAAGAACCAACTCTTGCCACCCGACTTGACAACCGCCTTACCCGTCCCATTCGCCAGTGCCCACGTGTCGTAGGCCCAGTGGATCGCATTGGGCGTGCAGGCCTTGCCGGTGAGGTCGGAGGTGCCGCCGCCGGTGACAATCATCACCTTGTTCTTCTCCTTGGCCACCTGGTTGACCGCCAGGACGACCGACGAGGTCGGCACGTCGACGATAGCGTCCACCTTGTCCACGTCGAACCAGCGACGGGCGATGCTCGCCCCGACGTCCGGCTTATTCTGGTGGTCGGCGGCCACGATCTCCACCTTCAGACCGTGCTTCTCGGGCGCAAAGTCCTGGACCGCCTTCTTCGCGGCCCAGACCGAACCGGGACCGGCCAGCCCGGCATAAACGCCGGTCTGATCGTTGAGCACGCCGATCCGGACCACGCCGTCCGTGATCTCGGCCTGCGCCGTCGAGGCCGCCAGCAACGCGGCGAGCGAAAGCAGCTTGATGCGATTGTTCATCCTGTGTCTCCTCTACTGTGTGGATATATATGGGGTGTTCCGTTCAGCGCTCGATTTCATGCCTTTCCTTCCACGCGCCGGGCATGCACGCCTGCTCCGGCGGGCGTTTCGTCATGACTTGGTGCCGACGCGGCAGCGTGGCGCGGTGCGGGCCGGGCCGCGGCGGTTGCCCACGATGCTCTGGCACAACGCGTTCAATTCGCCGACGATGCCGCGGCGGAACGTCAACACGCACACGACGAAGATGCTCCCCATGATCACGGTGATCATGGAACCGACCTTGTCCGCCAAGGCGTTCTGGATGGCGACCACGATGCCCGCGCCCACCACCGGGCCGAAGGCAGTGCCAAGGCCGCCCAACAGCGTCATCAGCACGACTTCGCCGGAGGTGTGCCAGTGCGCGTCGGTCAGTGTGGCAAACTGAAAGACAAGGGTCTTGGTGGCCCCGGCAAGGCCGGCCAGGCCCGCCGAGAGGACGAAGGCCAGCAGCTTGTAGCGCGCGACGTCGTAGCCCAGCGAGGTGGTGCGCGCCTCGTTCTCGCGGATCGCCTTCAGGATCTGGCCGAAAGGCGAATGGATGATGCGGTGGATCAGCCAGAAGGAGGACAGGAAGATCGCCAGCACGAAGTAGTACATGCGCAGGTCCGACGCCAGGTCGATCAAGCCGAACAGCCTGCCTCGCGCAATGGCCTGCATGCCGTCCTCGCCGCCGGTGAACGGCGCCTGCAGGAACAGGAAGTAGAACATCTGTGCCAAAGCAAGCGTGATCATCGCGAAGTAGATGCCCTGCCGGCGAATAGCGAGCGCCCCGACGACAAAGCCCGCGGCAGCCGAGACGGCCGTGCCGAGCAGCAGGCCGAGTTCCGGGGTCAGCCCCCAGGTCTTCATGCCGTAGCCCGATATATAGGCCGCCGTGCCGAGGAACGCCGCATGGCCGAACGAGAGCAGGCCGGTATAGCCGAGCAGCAGGTTGAAGGCGCAGGCGAACAAGGCGAAGCACAGCACCTTCATCAGCATCACCGGATAGAGCACGGCCGGGGCCGCCAGCGCGCCCAGCAGCAGGACTCCGTAGCCAAGATTTCTCATTTTCATACTCGACCTCACTTTTCCTTGCCAAACAGGCCGGCCGGCCGAACCATCAGTACGATGACCATGATCACGAAGACCACCGTGGCCGACGCCTCCGGATAAAACACCTTGGTCAGTCCTTCGACCACGCCCAGCCCCAGCCCGGCGACGATCGCGCCAAGGATGGAACCCATGCCGCCGATCACCACCACCGCGAACACGACGATGATCAGGTTCGACCCCATCAGCGGACCTAGTTGCCCCGTCGGTGCTGCCAGCACGCCGGCCAGCCCGGCCAGGCCCACGCCGAAGGCATAGGTCAGCATCACCATCACCGGCACGTTGATGCCGAATGCTTGGGTAATGCTTGGGTTCTCGGTAGCGGCGCGCAGGTAGGCGCCGAGGCTGGTCTTCTCGATCGTGAACCAGGTCAGCAGGCACACTGTGAGCGAGGCGCCGATGACCCACGCGCGGTATTTCGGCAGGATCATGAAGCCGAGGTTGAAGGCGCCGGCCACCTCGTCGGGAATCGAATAGGGCTGTCCCGAGACGCCGAACTGGAAGCGGAACAGGCCTTCGATAATGAGCGCCAGCCCGAAGGTGAGCAGCAGCCCGTACAGGTGGTCGAGCTTGTACAGCCACCGCAGCAGGCCGCGCTCGATGGCGATACCCGCTAGCCCGACCAGCGCCGGCGCCGCCAGCAGCGACCACCAGTAGCTGATGCCGAGATACTCCAGGCCCGCCCAGGCGACGAATGCGCCCACCATAAACAGCGCGCCGTGGGCAAAGTTGATGATGTTGAGCATGCCGAAGATCACGGCAAGCCCGAGGCTGAGAATCGCGTAGAACGAGCCGTTCACCAGCCCGAGCACGAGTTGCCCCAACAGCCCCTGTAGCGGGACTCCCAGAATCGTTGTCATGTTGTCTCCTCCGCAGCGGTCTCAGACACCCAGTAGTTCCTGGAGCAGGTGCTGCTTCTCGTGAGTCTCGTGCTGGTGGATCTCCGCGGCGATTTGGCCGTGCTCCACCACGTACATGCGGTCGGACAGCGGCGCGGCGAACCGGAAGTTCTGCTCCACCAGCACGATCGTGTAGCCCTTCGCCTTGAGGTCGCGGATGACCTGGGCGAGCTTCTGCACGATCACCGGCGCCAGTCCCTCGGAGATTTCGTCCAGCAGCAGCAGCCGCGCCCCGGTGCGCAGGATGCGCGCCATCGCCAGCATCTGTTGCTCGCCGCCCGAGAGCCGCGTGCCCTGGCTATGCCGCCGCTCTTGGAGGTTGGGAAACATCGCGTAGATCTCGTCGAGGCTCATCCCGCCGCCACCCACCTGCGGCGGCAGCAGGAGGTTCTCCTCGCACGAGAGGCTGGAATAAATCGCCCGCTCTTCCGGGCAAAAGCCGACGCCGAGACGCGCGATGCGATGGGCCGGCATGCCGATTGCCTCGCGGCCGTCGATCATGACCGAGCCGGCGCGCCGCCCCGTCAGGCCCATGATGGCGCGCAGGGTGGTGGTACGGCCTGCCCCGTTGCGGCCGAGCAGGGTCACGCACTCTCCCTCGTTCACCAGCAAGTCGATGCCGTGCAGGATGTGCGATTCGCCGTAGAAGGCATGGAGGTCGGTGACCCGCAGGTATTCCGTCGCCATGATCAATGCCCTCCCGGCGCAGCGAGCGCGGCATCAGCGCTGCCCATATAGGCCTCGATGACCTGCGGGTTGGCGGAGACTTCCGCGTATGTGCCCTCGGCCAGCACGCTGCCGCGCGCCAGCACCGTGATGGCGTCGCTGATGCCGGACACCACTTTCATGTTGTGCTCCACCATCAGGATGCTGCGATTGGCCGAAACCTTCTTGATGAGCTGCATGACGCGGTCAACGTCTTCGTGGCCCATGCCCTGCGTAGGCTCGTCGAGCAGCATCAGCTCGGGGTCGAGGGCCAGCGTGGTGGCGATTTCCAGCGCGCGCTTGCGACCGTAGGGCATCTCGGCGGTCGTCATGTCGGCGAAGTCCTCCAGTCCGACGTCGGCGAGCAATGCCATGGCCCTGTCATCGAGCGGTGCGAGGACTTTCGGCGAGCGCCAGAACTGGAAGGAAATCCCGAGCCTGCGCTGCAGCGAGATACGTACGTTCTCGAGCACGGTCAGGTGCGGAAACACCGCCGAGATCTGGAAGGAGCGCACCACGCCCCTGCGTGCGACCTGCGCCGGCTTTTCGTCGGTGATCTCGGCACCGTTGAACCGTATGGTGCCGCGCGTGGGATCCAGGAACTTAGTAAGGAGGTTGAAGCAGGTGGTCTTGCCTGCACCGTTCGGACCAATCAGCGCGTGGATATGCCCACGCCTGACCTTGAGACTGACGTCGTTTACGGCGACAAATCCCTTGAATTCCTTCCTCAGTCCGACGGTTTCAAGAATGAGATTGCTTGCCATAGTCATTTCCGCGCCCGTTGTTGGGTCTGCTGGAGAATATGGTCGCAACAAGATCAAGTCCAATATATTATTTGTTAGTCATTGACACTTTTTGTGTATATATGTCGGAGGCGCAGCCAATCGCGCGCCACTCGCGGATTGTCGCGGACGTCAGGACACGAAGGCGTGTCGAAGCGCCACAGAGGCGACAGAAACGATTGCGAACAAGGGTCTGTTGCTTGAGCGAAGCGGACGCACGAACGTCCACGCGTCGGTGAAGGCGAATGACGCTTCATGGCGTGCGCCGTGACAAGGCGGCGCTTTTCCAGTGGGTGAAAGCCCCACCCGGCAACCGCTCCAGCCGGAAGCAACCAGCAATCGTGGAGGTAACGAAGCGGTTGAAGCCTTCGGTGAGGTTTACAGGGCTGAGCCGACGTCTGAACGTCCGACCGATGACATATGTGGACGGCGGCTCGTGGCCAAGAACGGCCTCAGCCTGTGGCCGCGCGAACAGCGGAGAATCGGCCGGCACTAGCCTTCGCCGGCCGAGGGCGAACTGCGGAACTTAGACCGTCAGCGGACAGCTCCATATCGAATCGCAACCGACAGCCAAGATTAGAGAGGCCGGAGGTACGAACTCGAATGGGCCGAAACCGTTGCCACCGTTGCCCACGTCATCATGCACCGGTTCGTCGTGCAACCACTTCGATTTCGACAGCAGCACCCCGCGGGAGGCTCGCGACGGCCACGCAGGAACGAGCGGGGAGCATGCTGCCAAGGTACTCGGCGTAAGTGGTGTTGAAGCTGTCGTAGTTACTCATGTCGGTGAGGAATACTGTCACCTTTATCACATCACGCCACTCACAGCCTGCGTCGCTTAGCACAGTGGATACGTTAGACCGAACTTTGAGCACGCGGCGCGCATAACGCTTTGATTGCTCGCGGTTATGTGCTCGCGAGCGAGTCGATTACTGGGTACAGGCGACGGGGCTGATGTTGAGGAGGCGGAAGGCCTTTTCTTGAATGGGGGTCGGCCGCGTGATCATGACGATCTTTGCTTGCGGGTTCAGGGGTGTGTGACAGACGTTGTACGCGAGCGTGGCCAGATCATCGAGCAACGTGCGGAAGCTGTGCACCGGCAAGCCGTCCTCGCCAAGCCTGGTGGCGTCCTTGGCTTTCGCCTGGTCCGAGCGTCGTGCCTTGGCCACTGGCGAAGGCCGGGCCGCACGCGCGAGCTCGACGTATTCATCGTCAAACAGCATCGGCTTTAACGTCTCGCGCATGTGCCACTCGACGTAATAAGCGAGCATGCACAGAAAGACGTGAGCGCGCACGCGCGCGGCGTTCCAATGGAACACGGGGCGCACCTGCAGATCGACCGTCTTGAGCGAACGGAAGGCCCGCTCCACCACCGCCAGCCCCTTGTAGGCCGCCGCGGCCGCCTCAGCCGACAGGTCCGTTGCCGGCAGGCTCGTACGCACCACGTACAGGCCATCGAGTGCAGCCTCCTGCTGAATCTGTTCGGCCTTGCGTCCCCACATGAAGCTCGAGTCGGTGAGAGCCGCACGCAAACTGCCTTGACGCTGCCGGCAGGAGGCGTAGAATCTGCATGGTCGGGTGCCGCAAGGTTCCCGGTAATGGTTGTAAACCTTCTTCTTGAAGGCCTTCTGGACGGCGGTTCGATTCCGCCCAGGTCCACCAGAAGCACATTGCACGGGCAGTGCGCTTCTGATGGGCCTGACCTGGTTTCGACAGGGGGAGATAGGGTCGTGAGGCAACTCGTCAGAGAAGACGTTAAAACTAAATCGAAGTAAATGCTAACGACGAAAAGTTCGCATTGGCCGCCTAACAGCCGCCTTGGGTTGTAACTGACCTCGAAACAGAAAAGTTACTGACAAGGGCTCCTTCGGGGGTCCTTGTTCATTTGAGGGCTTGGCATCGATGGCAGCATGCGAATACTCGGAAATGCTCGATCAAGACGGCAAATGGCAGCCTGTGGAGGGGATATCGGGGTGATCGTTCTTTTCCTGCATGTATGGACCCGACGCCTTTTGCAAGCTTCTTGTTCGTGATGTCGAAACGGTCTGCATGCATGTATCCGGCTTGCCTGGTGGGCCTTGCCGAAGCATGCCCGCAGCCTCGATGAGATCCGCGCATCCTGTCCTTAGCGCTAGTGCGTATCTCCTTCCATTGCAGCATGCAATTCCTCATACGCCTCGATTGGCTCCATATCCTGGTCGACAAACGCGGCTGCACGCTCCGCGGCGGCCAACGCGTCGCGCGGGATGTCGCTCTGGCTGTCGTCCTCGGTAGTCGGCGGCAGCAGCATGTCCTCAAGCATCCCGCGCAGCTCGGGGGTATTCCATGGCTTGCCCAGCCTGGCCTTCCTGTTCAGGTAGTGACGAATTTCCGAGTCTTGCTCGGCGGTGAGCGGAAGCCCGCGAAAAGTGGGGTCCGTGTTGTGATGGATCATGATGCGCCTCCCGAAGCGGTCTGCGCTTTCAATGTAGAGATATCAATTCCCTGCGGTGAACGTTACAAGTTGCGTGTGATCACTGTGCCGCGTGTCCGCGGCCAACCAATTTACGTCTTCTTCTTGGCGACACCTTCGTTCCCAACCCTCGAATGAACCGTGCTGAACGGGGTTGCCGGCACTGACGGCTTCTTGGGCTGCTTGGGCTTTTTCGCTTCGCGAGTGCTGCGTAGTTGACTCTTGGCCATGGATTGCTCCTAGTGCGTTGCTTGCCAAGGTGGCAGTTCCAGCATACGCGCTTAGAAGCTCTAACCAAATGACTTTTCATGACGTCCGCACGAAAGAGCCGCTCGGCGCCCGCGTCGTCGGAGTAGTAGTCGCTACCGGACAGTTGCCCGCACAACAAACGCAGCGTCACCGTGCCCGGCAGCGATGTCTTCTCGCTGACCTGAGCCTTTCCCTGATCCACCAGGCGCAGCAGCACCGGCAGATCCGCCAGGGCATCGCGCTCGCACAGCCGCACCGTCAACGGGCTTTCACCCGTTCATTTCGGGAGGCGTATCGGTCGTGCCGGGGCATGGGCCGGTCGCCCGGCAATTGCTGATCCAATGCCGGATCGCTGGGCCTGCATCAGGTGGAGTCAAAATCATTGCTGGGTCAGTTACAGCGCACGATGGTCGCGGCACAGGTTGCCGAGGCGGTTGCCCGGACCAGTGTTTGCCGCACGTGCGGTGCGCGTCTGGCATGCAAGGGGCACCATCGGCTCGGCCTTCGCTCGCCATTTGGATGGATGTTAATTGATGGCCCCAGGCTGTATCCCTGTCGGCAATGTAAGGGCGACGCCCCCACCTTCAGTCCGGTCGCCACCTGCTTGCCTGAGCGATCGGCCGCAAGAACTTCTTCGGCTCTGACAGCGGTGGCGAGCGAGGCGCCGCGATCTACACACTGGTCGCGACCACCAAACTCAACGGCCTCGATCCTGAGGCTTATCTGCGCTACGTCATCTCTCGCATTGCCGACCATCCGGTCAATCGCGTGAGCGATCTCCTGCCGTGGGCCGTCGCTGATCAGTTGCCCACTACAGCGCCTCGTCAAGGACGGCCTCGCTCGGACGCTTACCATGATCGAGCGGTAACACCTGCTATAGAACGTTGACGGTCAGGCCACGTAGGACATCAGCGCTGCAAAAAGATGTTTTTCCGGTATGGTCATACCATAAGTGATCAAAAAAGCGCAAATGTAAGGAGGTCTGTCATCAGCGGAATCGGTGATGGCGGCAGGCAGTCGCGGGGATCGGCCCCGCATCTTGCCAGTGCGGCGGCAGGCCCCCGCTACATCAGAGCGCCCGAGGGGGGGCGGCGGGATGTGCTGCGGACGGGGAAGGCGCGGGCGGCAGTGTAGGGGGTACATAGTCGTGAGCCACCTGTCCCCCACTTCGACCCGCTCGCCGCCGGGGCGGGGCCGTGCTGTGGGTGCGCACACAATTGGCGCGGCACGGCTTGACCCTTGCTGACCTGGTGGCGGCCAGTTGCTTCGCGCCGGTAGGACGGACCGAGGCGGCGCCAACGGCCGTGCGCTACCGCAGCGCGGACGACGGGGCAGGGGAGATGCCGGACTGGCTGCGGCGGGCGGTCAACGCTGGGCAGAGCGTGGAGCATTTCCGCCTGGGTCTTGATCGGACATAGTGCAGGTACCAGCGTCCTGCTGACCAAGGTTGGCCCGCAGCAGCGCCGCTCCACGTGCGATCAATCTCAATTTGAGATATACTGCGGGTATGCGCGTAATCTCTAACAAAGCCCTGGTGGATTTCGCGGCCCGATATCCGGATGCCAATGTTCCCTTACAGGCTTGGCGCAAACTGGTCGAGGCCACCAACTTCGGAAGCTTCGCCCACTTGAAGGCAACTTTCAACGCTACGGATCGTGTGGGAAATTTTTATATCTTTGACATCGGTGGCAATAAATATCGCCTCATCACCGCAATTCACTTCGACCGCCAGATGCTCTATGTGCGCGAAGTCTTAACTCACAAGGAGTACGACAAATGGAAGCCCTCTTGAATGTGGCTGCCCTGACCGATCACTTCCGCGCGCTGTCCGAAGTCGTACCCCTGCACCCCATTCGCACGGAAGGCGACTACGATGCGGCCGTTGCCGCCATGAATGCCCTGCTGGACGCGGGCGCGGCAGACGAAGCGCATCCGCTGGCGGATCTGGTCGCGACGCTCGGTGAGCTGATTGGTGACTACGACGAGGATCATTACGCCTTCCCCGAGGTGACCGGCGTGGATGCCTTGCGATTCCTGATGGAGCAGCACCATCTCACGCAGGCACAAGTGCCCGAAATCGGAAGCCAAGGCGTGGTTTCGGAAGTCCTGAACGGACGCCGCGAACTCAACGTGCGCCAGATCCGGGCGCTGGCCGCTCGCTTTGGCGTCGCGACTTCCGTGTTCTTCCCGGTCGACGCGCCAGTTGCCGTCGTGTGAGGCGACACCCACACTCCCAGCGTTGCAGCGACTTTCAGCATGGAGACAGAGTTCGGGACAAGCGTGCGTCAGGCATTATATCTGACGCTGTTGCATTCAAGAACAGCGCGCAATTTTGGAGAAGCTGGCCGCTGAAGGGGTTTAGGGAATATATTCTTGCGACAGATCGCGCTTAAACACAGCATTTGCAAGCGTTGCTGTCAAGGTGCTGGATTACAGAATCTGAAGCTGTTGGGGCCGAGGCGCAGTTCGCTGGCGAGGCGGGGCGTAGGTTCGCCAGGACCAACGGCGAAAGGCTGCCAAGCAGGTGCATTGCTCTGTGTGCTAGCCAGGGCCCGTTCAATGAGCGACGGCGCGCCCTCGGGTATCGATTGGAGGGAGACCAACCATGTCTATCGAGAAGTATCGAGGATACATTATCGAGGGATTCGCAAAACCTGCTGGGAGTCGGGAATTTGCATCCTTGGGGCGCGTGACCAAAGATCGCCACGTTCTCATGGAGTCGGAGGTGCTCGGGCTCTACAAGAGAAATGAGGACGCACAGGGGCATGCAATTCTGTGGGCTCAGGATTACGTGGATCGGCTGGAGGACCCTCACCGAGCCTAATGCAAATGCCAGCGGAACAATCACGCTATTAAGAAATAGGGAGTGCGCGGGGGGGGGGGGCAATCCACCCAAGATAAGCACCGCCCAAATAGGCATCAAAAAGCCTTGTAAGTAGCATGTCGATGAGGTTTGTGGCGAGGCGGGCGTGGCTTAGCGCGATCCGGTCGCACGCGATGGGTACGTGTTGCGATCAAGGCCAAGGTCTCATTCAGAGCAGCCTTGGCCCAGCGCAAGCCGAGCAGCGCCGCTGACAGGACAGGTTTGAGAGCGGTGATGGCAAAGGTTCGGTTGATGCGATGGTCCGAGTCAATTTCATGTTCCTGCGCGGCGCTGAGGCAGCATAGGGCGTGCAGGTTGTCGCTGAGGATTTTGGCGCCGAAGTCCTGCCTGGCGGCCAACTGTGAGAGGCCGGACAGATGTTCGAGTGCCATGCGGTGCTTGAGGCGTTTGAACGCCTCCTCGAGGCGCCAGCGTTGATGGTAGAGATCGCGGAAGGTGGCCGCCGGATAGCGCTGCATGTCGAGCAGATTGGTGATGAGCACGCGCACCTTGCCGGCTGGCGAGATCTGCCGGATCAGCCGAACGGTCTGCGGGGTAGCCGCACACTCATAGTCGCGCGCGTCGATGCGGGCTGGAGCCGGGAGCCTGACGATGGCCTCGTCACGGCCAGAGCGCACAAAGCGCTGTACGGCAGCAAAGCCGCTGCCGTCTGCGCGCATGCAGAAAGGAATGCTTTGTTGGTTGAGCACGGCCACCAGCCAGCGAGCGGGGTAGCCGCGGTCGAGGAGAAGCAAGTCGTCGGATTGCAGGCGGTCCAGATGCTCGAACAGGATCTGGCGTTCGTTCTCGTGCACGCTGTGCAATGAGGCGGTGAGCATGATCTCGGCCTCGGGCAGGTACAGGCCGAAGGCGAGTTGATCGCGGGTGGCGGCTCGAGGGAGATGGCTGTGGCGGATGGCAAAACGCAAGTGTGAGGCGTCCGCGGCGACCAGCCGAAAGCCATGCCAGCGCGGCAAATGTTTGGACACTTGCTGAAGCAGCCAGTCGTTGAGGTGAGCAAAGACATCGCCGCTGAGTTTGCTGCGAGCCTGGGCGAACGCTTGTTCACTGACGCCTCGGCACAAGGTATTTTGGCGGGCGAGTGCGGCGAAGAATTGATCGAGTTCGGCTTGTACCCCCATGCGCAAGTTGCCAAGCATAAAGGTGATCAGTGTTGGCAGGGTGAGCTTACGCTGACGGGTGAATGCAGCCGGATATTCGGCATGACGGGCAAGATCGCGAAAGACCTGGGTGTGCAGATATTGGGTAAGCGTAGCGAACAGATCAGACAGGGGCATCAGAGCCAAGCGAGGATCGAGAAACGATCTTCTATTGGCCGCCGCCCTGCTTGCGCTAAACAGCCAGCGCAAGCAGGGCGGCGGCCCCTCGAACCTCGTCACCTGTCAAGCGTTCTTGGCGAAAATTGCGATTTTTCTTGGCGGCTTATCTTGGGTGGATTGGTAGCCGGCGGGGGTGATGCGAAGTCGGGTCATGTCGGGTCATGTCGGGCCTGTCGTGAAGGGGCGCGTCGGAAAGCGTATCGAAGAGCGTATCTCAGGCGAGCGCGGTCATCAGCATTTCGGCCACGGCGATCAGGCTGCGGTCGCTCCCCTTCGGTCCAAGCAGGGAAATGCCGAGGGGCGCGCCCTGTCGGCCCGACAGCGGAAGATTCAGCTGCGGGAACCCGGTCAGCGGCGTCAGGCACAGCGAGTGCGCGGCGGCCGTGCGATAGTTTTCGAGGGCTTCCATCGGCATGGTCCGCAGGGGGGCGATGTCGGGCATGGTAGGCAACACCAGGATACTGTCCTGCCCGAGCAGCCGGCCCAGATGCGCAGTGAACGCGAGGCGGATCGTGCCGGACTGTTCGAACTGGGCCGGCGTGACGCCCTTGCTGAACTGGAACCGCCCGGTCACGTCGGGGCCAAGCTGCAGCCCATAGTCCTCGATCAGCGCGCCGTCGGCCTGCCATGCTTCCCAGCCTTGCACGTAGCGGAAGGCCCAATACAGCTCGGACAGCGGGCGGTCTGCCACGTCGACAGGCATGGCCTTGCCGAGTATGGATTCGATGCGCGCGACGGTCGGCGCGAGCGCCGCACGTGCTTCGGGCGTTGGCAGTTCGAACAGGTCCGATGCCAGCAGCAGTTTCGGCGTAGCGGGCAGGGGCTGGCTGTCGTTGCCGAGCAGTACGTCGGCGACGCGGATGAACGTACCGATATCGCGCGCAAAGAAGCCGCAGGTATCGAGCGACTCGCTCAGCGGCATGCACAGGTCCAGCGAGACGCGGCCGTGCGAGGGCCGGATGCCGAACAGGCCGCAGTGGCTGGCAGGCGCACGGACCGAGCCACCTGTGTCGGTGCCGAGCGCGAAATCGCACAGGCCGTGCGAGACCGCGGATGCCGATCCTGACGAGGACCCGCCGGTGATGCGGTCGGGCGCGGCGCCGTTGTAAGGGCCGCCATAGTGATAGTTCTGGCCGTTCATCGAGAACGCGAGTTCATCGGTATGGACCTTGCCGAGGAACGCGGCACCGGCATCGAGCAGCCTGCGCACCGTCGGCGCTGTGGCTGTCTTGATGCCGGAGCGCGCCAGCACATGCGGGTTGCCGCCGCCGGTCGGGTATCCGGCTACGTCGAACAGGTCCTTGACCGCGAACGTCAGCCCGCTCAGCGGGCCCTGCGCCGCATTGGGAACAGGCGCCTCGGGGTAGGGCAGGAAGGCGCGGGACGGATGGGTGGCCAGACTCATGGCTTTCGGGTTCCTTTTACCGGTGAATGCAGGAAGCCTGAGGGGCTCAGGCGGCGGCCTCGGCCGCAGCGGGTGCGGAAACGAGGGTGCAACTTACGTGGTGGCCGTTGCCGAGCGGCACCGCGCGGGGCACGTCGGCCAGGCATTCGGCGCGTGCGCGCGGGCAGCGCGGCGCGAAAGTGCAGCCTGGCGGCAATGCCGCGAGATCGGGCGGCGCGCCTCCGATGGACGGCAGCCGCTCGCCGCGATGCATGCCGTGCTGGCGGCTTTGCAGGAGCGCGATCGTGTACGGGTGGCGCGCTTCGCGCATCAGCGTGCGGATGGGACCTTCCTCGACAATGCGCCCACCGTACATCACAGCCACGCGGTCGGCGATTTCCACCGCGGCGCCGATGTCGTGCGTGACGAAGAGGATCGACAGGCCCAGTTCGCGTTGCAGTTCGCGCAGCAGGATCAGCACCTGGATCTGCACAGTGGCGTCGAGCGCCGTGGTGGGCTCGTCGGCTAGCAGGATCTTCGGCTGCGCGGAAAGCGCCAGCGCGATCATCGCACGCTGCCTCATACCGCCGGACATTTCGTGGGGATAGGCGGCCAGCCGGCGCTCCGGACTCGGGATTCGCACTGCTTCCAGCGCTTTGAGCGCGAGTGCCTGGGCTTCGGCCTTCGATACCTTGCGATGCGTGCGGATGCACTCGATGATCTGCTGGCCGACGGTGTAGACCGGATCCAGCGCCAGCAGCGGCTCCTGGAACACCATCGCGACGGTGCCGCCGCGCAGGCGCGCCAGGGCCCGCTTGTCGAGGCTCAGCACGTCCTGGCCTTCGACCCGGATGTCACCGGTCATCGTCGTGCGGCGCGGCGGGTGAAGACGCATCAGCGCGCGCAGGGTCACGCTCTTGCCGGAACCGGACTCGCCGATCAGTGCGACGGCTTCTCCAGGGGCAACGTCGAGCGACACGCCATTGACGGCCTGGATGGTCTTTCCGCCGCCCGAGAATGTCACGCGCAGGTCCCGAAGCGAAACGGCGGGGATAGTAGTGGGCATGTTCATCTCCGGCCGGGTTCAGGGGGTGGCGGCGTGCATGCCGGGCGTCATGCGGCGCGCAGCGGCTGCGAATGGCGGCCATCGGGCATTGCCATCAGGCAGGACACCGGGTGCCCGGCCAGTGCGTCGGACAATGCCGGCGCCTGGCGCGCGCAGACTGGTTCCGCGTTGGCGCAGCGTGGATGAAAGCTGCAGCCGGATGGCGGGTTGATCGGGTTCGGCGGGTCGCCCGCCAGCGGGGCGGCCAGCGTACGATGATCGGGATCCATCGACGGCATCGAGGCCAGCAGGACGCGCGTATAGGGGTGGGCGGGGCTCTGGTAGATGGATTCGGTATCCCCGACCTCCACGACCTTTCCCAGGTACATCACCATGACCCGGTCGCACAGGTGACGGATCACGTTGAGGTCGTGGCTGATGAAGACGTAGGTCAGGTCGAATTCGGCCTTGAGATCGAGCAGCAGGTTCAGCACCTGGGCCTCGACGGATTTGTCCAGCGCGGAAACCGCTTCGTCCAGGATCACCAGGCGCGGGCGCAGCGCCAGTGCCCGCGCGATATTGACGCGCTGGCGCTGCCCGCCGGAAAGCTCGTGCGGGTAGCGTCCGGCAAAGCGCGAAGGCTCCAGTCCGACGCGATTCAGCAGGTAGCGGGCACGTTCGGTGGCTTCGCGTGCCTTCACGCCATGTACGCGTGGCGTGAAGGCGATCGACTCCTCGATGGTCAGGCGCGGGTTCAGCGAGGAGTAGCTGTCCTGGAAGACCATCTGGACCTGGCTGCGGAAGGCTTTCATCGGTAACTGCGGGGAGCCGACGCCCTGCGCGTCGAAGATCAGTTCGCCGCTGTCGTGCGGTGTCAGCTGCATCAGCAGGCGCGCCGTGGTGGACTTGCCGCAGCCGGATTCGCCGACCACGCCGAGCGTCTCGCCCTTGAGCACGTCGAAGCTGACGCTGTCGACGGCCCGGACCACGCCCGCCCGGCGCAGCGGGATCGGGGACTTGAGCGGGAAGTGCTTGACCAGGTCGCGCGCGATCACGAGCGGCTGGGCCGGGCCGCCAACGTCGGCGGCGGGGGAGGCAAGCTTATCGGTCATGATCAGTCCTTGATTTCCATGGCCGAACGGATGCCGTCCGCCAGCAGGTTGAAGGAGATCGAGGTCAGGAAGATCATCGCGCCGGGCAGCGCGGCCACCCAGGGCTGGGTATAGATCGCCGTGCGCAGCGTGTTCAGCATCAGGCCCCATTCGGGCTCGGGTGGCTTGACGCCCAGGCCGAGGAATGACAGGCCAGAGGCCAGGATCATCGATACGGAAATCAGGCTCGTTGCATAGACGAAGATCGGACCGAGCACGTTGTTGAGCACCTGGGCCCGCACGATGGTCAGCGCTGACGCACCGGAGGCACGGGCCGCATCAACGAACTCGCGATTGCGCACCTGCGTGGTCACGCTTTCCGCGACGCGCACGATCTGCGGCACGAACACGATGGTCAGCGACAGCAGCGCATTGCCCACGCCGGCGCCGAGCGTGCCCGACAGCGCGATGGCCAGCAGCACCGACGGGAAGGCGTACAGCACATCCGTCAAGCGCATGATTACCGTATTGGTCCGGCCGCCGGCGTAGCCCGCCACGATGCCGATGGCGCTGCCGATCATGAATGCCAGCAGCACCGGGGTGATGCCCATGAACAGCGAAAGCCTGCCACCCAGCATCAGGCGCGACAGCATGTCGCGGCCCAGTTCGTCGGTGCCGAGCAGGTAGTGCTCCGTACCGATCGGCTTCAAGCGCTTCAGGATCGACGAGGCATAGGGGTCGGCTGGCATCAGCGCCGGGGCGAATACCGCCATCAGCACCAGGGCGATCAGGATCAGGGCCGCCACCATCGCGAGCTTGTTGCGCAGCAGGCGGCGTCCGACCGTGGCCCAATAGCCCGGAGAGCGTTCGACGGGCAACGGCGCCACGGTCTTGTTGAGTGTCATTTCCATCGGGGACTCCTCAGTTGCGCTGGATGCGCGGGTCGAACACCGTCTGCAGCGCATCCACGAACAGGTTCAGCAGCACGAAGAACACGGCCAGGACCAGGATCGTGCCCTGCAGGAGCGGGAAGTCGCGCTGGAAGATGGCCGAGTTGAGCAGGAAGCCGGTGCCCGGCCACGAGAACACGGTTTCGATCAAGATCGAGCCGCCAAGCAGGTACCCGAGCTGCAGGCCCATCACCGACAGCGCGGTGGGCGCCACGTTTTTGACCACATGGCGGAACACGGCGAAGTCCGACAGCCCGCGCGCGCGCAGGCCGACGATGAACTCGTTGGACAGGATCTCCGCCACGAGCGCGCGGATCGTGCGGGCCACAATGCCCATCGGGATCACCGACATCGTCACTGCGGGCAGCAGCATGTACTGGACGTGCCCCCAGTCCCAGGTCCAGTCCTCGGAGCCCCCGGGGCCCGCGCCGGTGGCTGGCAGCCACCCGAGCAGCACGGAGAAGGCGATTACCAGGACCATGCCGAGCCAGTAGTGCGGAATGCTGACGCCGAGCACCGACAGGAACGAGGCAACGCGGTCGGGCACCGAATCGCGCAGGTAGCCCGCGACAAATCCGAACAGGCTGCCAAACGTGAAGCCGATCAACGTAGCCACGGCTGCAAGCCGGATCGAGTTGATCACGGCGTTCGATACTTCGGCCATCACGGGGCGGTTGGTGGCGATGGACGTGCCCAGGTCGCCGTGCAGCGCGCGGATCAGCCAGTGCACGAATTGCTCAAGGAACGGCTTGTCGAAGCCATACAGCGCGGTGAGCTGGCGCCGGAGTTCTTCCGAGGCATCGGGCGGCAGGACGGACACCAGCGGATCGCCGGGAGCAATGTGGACCAGCGAGAAGCAGAGCAGCGCGACCCCGAGCAGGATCGGCAACGCATAGAGAATGCGGCGGAGCAGGTAAATCATGGTCTGTGCCCGTCTTGTGGGGTGTCATGTCTCCCCGCCCGCGAGGGCAGGGAGGTGGGGGTTGGACGAGGCGTGCCGAGTCGTTTCCCCTTGGGTGCTCTCCCGCTTGGCGGAAGAGCACAGGGCGCGATCTTCAGGGTCAATCCATCGACATCGTCGCGATATCAATGAACCAGCTTTGCGGCTGGACCACGCCCTTGACCTTCTTCGAGAGCGCGCGGGGACCGACGTCATGCGCAATCAGCACGAACGGCGCTTCCTCGACAATGCGGGCGTGCAGCTTCGCCAGCGCCGCGTCGCGCGCCTTGGCGTCGAACGACGTGCGTGCCGTCTCGATCAGCTTGTCGAATTCGGCATTGCCGAAGTAGCCCCAGTTGTTCGACACCGGCGGCTGCGTCTTGGTGCTGACAAAGCGGACCATGGCAAAGAACGGGTCCATGGCGGCAAAGCTCACGTTGATGGCATTGGCTCCGTGCGCGCTTGCATCCTTGGTGCCGACGCGCCAGTTCGTGAACAGCGTGTTCCATTCGACCACATCGAAATCGACGTCGAAAAAGCATTCCTTGAGATTCTGTTGGACGTACTCGTTCATCGGCAGCGGCTGCATCTGGCCGGAGCCGGAGGCCGATACCTGTACCTTGACCTTGAGCGGCCTGGCCGCGGAGTAGCCCGCCTCGCTCATCAGCTTGCGCGCGGCATTGGCGTCGTACCTGATGTCGAACTTCGGGTTGCCCCACCACGGGTTGCCCGGCTCGACAATGCCCTTGGCCTCCGCCATATAGCCGCCAAGCAGCGTCTTCAGACCCGGGCGGTTCACGCAGAGGTTGGCGGCTTCCCGCACCCGCTTGTCGAGCCACGGCGAGTTCGGTGCGAACGACAGCTGCCATGGCCACACATGGGGCTGGGCGTTGGCGTAAACGTTGAAGCCGCGGCTCTTGATCTGGGCGACCGCGTCGGGGGCCGGTGCCTCGATCCAGTCGACCTGGCCCGACAGCAGGGCCGCCGTGCGTGCGTTGGCCTCGGGCATCGGCACCATCACGACCTTGTCGATCCGGGGCACGCGCTTGCTGTCCCAGTACGTCGCGTTCTTTGCCAGTTCCAGCCGCTCGCGCGGCACGAAGCGGGTCATCTTGAACGGGCCCGTGCCGGACGCGTCGGCGGCGAACGCCACCCATGCCTGTTTGCTTCGCTCGCCCGCATCGGAGACGGACGCGGGAACTGCGGCGTATTTCTTCTCCCACTGCACGGGCGAGGCCATGAAAAGGTTCGACAGGTTATACGGGAGGAAGGAGTCGGGCTCGGACGTGACCAGTTCCACGGTCAGTTCGTCGATCTTCTTTGCGCTGCGCAGCGTGGGCATGCGCGAAGCGGTCACGCCGACTTGGCTCGGATCGAATTGCCGCGCCGTCTTGTCGAGGACCTTGTTGACGTTCCACACCACGGCATCGGCATTGAACGGCGAACCATCGTGGAACTTGACCCCGGGGCGCAGCTTGAAGGTCCACCTGGTCTTGTCCTTGTCATCGACCTTCCAGTCGGTGGCAAGGTCGGGAATCAGTAGGCTGGGTCCGTTGCTCTTGGACAGGTCCCATTGCGTGAGCGCGTCATACATCGGAATGCCGGTGAAGCGGTTGCCCTCAAAGCCCTGATCGGGCTGGCCGAGCGTACGCGGGATATCGGCAGCGGTCATGCCAATGCGCAACACCTTCTCGGCCATCGCGGCACCGGGCAGGGCGAGCAGCGAGAGTGCGACGGCAGCGGACACGGACTGCACGGCAGCAGAGAAACCTTTCGCTTGGGTGGACGTGGGGTGGTTCACAGGCAATGCTCCTGGGTTGGGAAGGGCTGCGAACGATCTAGCAATTGATATGCCAGCAAGACAGGCGCGGTCATGGTCTGCTTCTTGCGACATGGAGCGCGATGTTCAACCACCGAAGGCATGACAGACATGGATTCGCAGCACCTCCCCCGCATCAATGGCGCCCGCCTCTGGCAGTCGCTGATGGATCTCGGCGCGATCGGCGCCACGCCGAACGGCGGCGTATGCCGTATCGCGTTGACTGATGAGGACCGCAAGGGCCGTGACCTCGTCGTGCAATGGTTCCGCGAGGCCGGGCTCGACGTGCGCGTCGACGAGATCGGCAACGTGTTCGCGCGCCGCCACGGAACCGATCCCGCAGCGCCGGCAGTGGCAACGGGCAGCCATATCGACACGCAGCCGTCCGGCGGCAAGTTCGATGGCAACTTCGGCGTGCTGGCGGGGCTCGAGGTGATGCGCACGCTCAACGACCTGGGCATCGACACGCGCGCGTCGCTCGAAGTCGCGTTCTGGACCAATGAGGAGGGCACGCGCTTTACCCCGGTCATGATGGGATCGGGTGTGTTTGCCGGCGTATTCGGGGCGGAGCATGCTCGCGCCCAGAGGGACCGCGACGGCGTCAGTGTCGATGAGGCGCTCGCGGCCATTGGCTATCGGGGTGAACACCGCGCGGGCGAGGTGCCGGGCGGCATGTATGCCGCCTATTTCGAAGCCCATATCGAGCAAGGGCCTGTGCTGGAAGCGGAGGGCCTGCCCATCGGTGTGGTCTCGGGCGCGCTCGGCCAGCAGTGGTATGACGTGACCGTGACAGGCCAGGATGCCCACGCGGGCCCGACGCCATTGGCGCTGCGCCATGATGCGCTGCTCGCATCCGCGCGCATGATCGAGACTGTCAACCGCATCGCGCGCGAAGAAGCGCCGCATGGGCGCGGCACGGTTGGCTATGTCGAGGTCAAGCCGAATTCGCGCAACGTGATCCCTGGCCGGGTCGACTTCACGGTGGACTTCCGCAACCTCTCGCAGGAAGGCCTGGATCGGATGGATGGGGCGATGCGCGCGGCGTTCGCGGGGATTGCCGATGCGGCGGCGGTATCGGTCGACATACGCCAGGTGGTCAAGTTCGAGCCGTGCCTGTTCGCGCCGTCGTGCGTCGACAGCGTCCGCCGGGCCGCGGCCTCATTGGGCCTTCCCCATATGGAGGTGGTGAGCGGGGCAGGGCATGACGCCGTCTATCTTGCGCAGCGTGCCCCGACGGGGATGATCTTCGTGCCGTGCAAGGACGGCATCAGCCACAACGAACTGGAAGACGCGCTGCCCGAGCATATCGAAGCCGGCGCCAACGTGTTGCTGCAGGCGATGCTGGCGCATGCGCGCTGAAGCCTGAGGCATCACCGGCAGGCTTCGCGCCTTCATGCGGCGAGGGGGCGGGCCTGCGTGCAGTTTCAGTGTCCGATGGACCTGGAGATTGCCCACGCACATTCCACGACCAGCGGCCCGAGTTTTTTCTGTGCCTCGGCCATGGTCCAGCGGCTCGCGGGTGGCGACACATGTACCGCGCCAACCGCCACGCCACGGTTGTTCACGATCGGCGCGCCGACGCCCATGTCGCCCAGGAACAGTTCCTCCTCGTTGCACGTGTAGCCCACGCTCCTGCAAGCCACCACACGCTCGAAGATCGCATCGACATCGGTCAACGTGGCCGGGGTGCGCGGCACGCGCGCCGACGCTTCGAGCACTGCCCGCACCTGTTCATCGGGCAGCGTGCTCAGGTAAGCGCGGCCTGAACTCGTGCAGTACATCGGAATGCGCATGCCCACAGGCGTCAGCACAGGCATGTGCTTGGCCGTCATCAACTGCGCCACATAGACCATGTCGAGCCCCACGGGCTCAGTGAGATTCGCCGTTTCGCCGCTGGCGTTGGCCAGCTGCGAGAGATAGGGGCTGGCAATGGGAATCAGGGTATCGGCGGCCAGGTAGTTGTAGCCGATCTCCATCACCTCCGGCGTCAGGCGGAAGCGGCGCGTCTGCGGGTGCCTGTCGACATAGCCGAGCCGCTCCAGGGTATGGACCGTGCGTTGCGCCGAACTCTTGGTCATGCCGGTCAGTTCGGCCAGCTCGGCTAGCGTCAGGGTGCGGTGAACGGCATTGAAAGCGCGCAGGACTTCGAGGCCTTTTTCGAGCGATTGGTTGAAAAGCGGGTCCGGTCGTCGAGGTTCCGTGGACATCGGGAAGTCTGAGGTAGCACCATCGGCGTGATCCGCTGCACCACGATGGTAGAGTATTGCACCGAGATATTACAGAATCGATTATCGATTCATTGCGGAGGTCAATGATACACGGTCTTCAGGACTTTGGACTCGATGGGTGTGTTTAGAGCGGGTGACCGCACCCAGCGTGCAGCGAGCTGGGGATCGGCCAGGAAGTGCTCGTAAGCCAGCAGATCTTCATGGATCAGTGACGCCATTGGCTTGACACGCTGCAGCGTGGCCCTGACGTAGACGAGAGCGTGCAAAAGTTGGGGAGGGCACCAAGGGAGAGCCGCTTGGGATGTCGCGCCGGATCCATGTGGACTACGCTGCTCGGTATCGCAACGGTGGGAGCGAACCATGCGGTTAATCATCGAAGCCAGGTTGGTCGACGAAGGTAGCGACACCGGCCATGACGATGACGCAGCTTTGGCCGTCATTGAGCGCCCTGACGGTAGCCTTGCGGACCTGGGCCTTACCCTTGCGGAGGGACGGTCGCTGTTGGCCAAGGTGCAGGCCGAGCTGGTTTCGAAACAAGTGAAGAGGTGGTTTTCGGGCCAGACCCATTGTCAGTGCTGCGGAGCAACATTGAGACACAAGGACAGTCGCTCGACGGTAATGCGTACTGTATACGGCAAGGTGACCGTGCACAGCCCGCGGCTGTGGTCGTGTGCTTGCCAACGGACTGCGAGGACGCCGCGGTGTGTGGTCCATCCCTTATCTAAAGCTCTGACGAACCGCGCCACGCCGGAGCTGGAATACCTCCAGGCAAAGTGGGCAAGCCATCTTCCGTGCCGGCAGGCCACGGCTTTGCTTAAGGAAGTTCTGCCGCTGGACAAGGGCATTTCGTTCAGCGGCGCTCGCGATCGAATTCGAGCCATTGGAAAGCAGCTCGACGCTGACATCGAAGATGACATCGCGAAGTTGCCCCAGCCTGTAGCGGACGTCCAGATTCGCGAATCCAGCCATGTCGCGACCGTGAGCGTCGACTCGGCGTGGCTGAGGCATTGCGACTCCGTGAGAGGCCTTGGCCGCCACGTCAATCTCGTAGCCGGGCGAGCGACGTTCACGGACAGTCCGCCAAAGTTTTACGCCTATGTGCACCGGGAAGTCCCCTCAGCTGCGGCGCGACTCGATCAGTTCCTCCATAGAAACGATGTGGCGACCGATGAACGCGTGACCGTGATCAGCGACGACGCCGGTGAGTTTGCGAAGACCGTCCAGGGCAGTCAGCTCGCACGCGGCAGGCTTCTCGATTGGTTCCACATCGCCATGAAGTTCAACGCGGCGCAGCGTTCCGTGTTCGGCAGCAAGGTGATCGACTCATTGGAACGGGAATCGATAGAGACCGAAATCACTCACGCCAAGGGTCTGGCATGGCAAGGGCCGCAAAGCGTTGGAGCGCATCAAGGCATTGGACACTCGACTGCTGATGAGGACGGGGTATGAATTCAGCACGCTTTGGTGGAACCTGGATAAAGTCTCCTGGTACCTGCGGAAGAACGCAAATACGTTGGTCAACTAAGGCGCTCGGCATCGGAAGGGCCTGCCGATCAGCAGTAGCATCGCGGAGTCCGCGGTGAACCAGGTCGTCAGCCTTCGCATGGCTAAGAAGCGACAGATGCGCTGGACGGACGAAGGGGCGCACTGCATGGTGCAGGTCAGAGTCGCAGTCTTAAACGGAGAGCTCTCTTCCGACCGCATCTCGGCGCTCAAGATCGCCGCCTCGCGTCACGGCAAATGCATCGTGGCAGCATCGCCAGACTGGCACCGACGAACGAACAAAATCAACATCCTTGCCGCAAGTCAGGGCGCCTGACGAAATCCGCCTCCCCAACTTTTGCACGCTCTCGGATCGTTGACGACTTTCCTTTGTGCTACGGCTGGCAGGCTCGCCCACGTTCATCAACAAGAAGAAGAATGGCGGTGGTGGGCGGTGGAGACGACGGCCGTTCCACGCTACAACATCCTCCACGCCAGTGCGCCCTCGTCACACAAAGTGCGGAAGACCCCAAAGTCATGCGTCTGCGGGTACGCATAAACAAAGTTTCCAGCCGCAATAGGCGCATGAAGCATCGACCTTCGCCTGGACCCGAGCAACCGCCGCACGCGCAAGCGCGTTGGTTCTTGACGAGATGGACGGAATCGGGAAGCAGTCCCGAAACAGGGGGAGAAATCGTCCGCGTTCATGCCGAAATTGGCATCGAATTGGCTCCTCGATTTCATCTGGCGGCACTCGTATGGTCAGTTCAGCGTCGCTGACCTGGTTTTGGACACCATCCTTAGCCTGACGAATCTTTTTCCTGGATCATGGATTTCAGAAGCAAATCGAGTGGAGCACTGGAGACCTTGAATACGCCCTTGTACGGATGGGTTAATTCCAGTATGAGAAAATTGGCACTCGTGATGGCGATAGCCCCCAACAACAGAAAAAATATTGCAATTATATTGCCGCCATTGAGGCTGCCATAAAGGAAAAACAACAAACAGGCCCAGCCGAATACAATATCAAGAAGCAAGGTTGGTACCTGACTCGACAGACTCCGGACAATATTGGATTGAATGGCAATAAAATTGCTGGAAAACTGGCGGATTGAGTTCAGATCGTCACGAGTAATATTTTCAAACTCTTCGGAGATCTTATTTATCTCCAGCACCGTCTCAACATCTTCGGAAAGGTGATCATAATTTACCTCTCCGCCATGCTTTCCACTCTCATCCGGCCAATATCTTATCAGTAAGCGAGCAGCCATCCGCCGCAACATAATTCGTGGACTATCAGACACTACAGGGAATTGCTTCAATAAAAGATCGATATTAGCTACCGCATTTACGAGCGAATTAAAATCAGCCTGTTGGCTATTGAAGGTGGTATAAGAGGAAGACACCAGCAGACCCAAAACAATGGCAAAAAGAGTGCCAATCAATCCGGAAACCGATCTGATTACATCCCCCGATAAATTAATATCGGTAGGGAATAGTGTATGAACATAAATCCCGACAATTGCACACGCAAAAGCAGCAATGGCAATTGCAATGCAGCGACAAAGTATACTCATTAAAATCGTCCACAAACGTTATTTTCTTTAATTCGTCGCACAATCCAAGTACTGATTGAGTTCCCAAGTCAAGCCAAGCCAAGCCAAGCCAAGCCAAGCCTATCCTGACGTGCCTGACCGTTCTTGACACTCCAGAACGCACGCATCGGGTTCAAGATCATACATCTGAGCGGCCTTGTTGCATAAATCGAGTTTGAAGACAAAGGTCCCGCTGTGATCTGGAATTCATGCGATACGGACGGTATGAGGGCGGGGGAGCGCCGGTGCGAACCGATCGCGCAGAGATCAGCTTTACGTCGTGGCCGAGAGTGGCTGCAACTGCCGCGCCCAATGGTGAGCACTGCCGCATGCTTCCAGAGCAACGAGTGCGCGCTCCCGCTTTGTGAAGAACTCTGTCACCTGGCGCTTGAGCTTGCGCTCGATCTCGCTAGAGTTCGCATTGACCGCATGCAATTGGAAGATGTGCTTGACAATATCCATGCCGATCGCGGTGAGCTTCATTTGGGACACCTCCAGCTAAGGTGGTTGCACGCGAACCCTACAAGATCTCCGGATTTCTCCCCCATATTGACTTGCGTGTCATCATGACAGGGAGTATGGTGATGACCAGGTCGTAAACGTTCCGCGAACTCGGCCACGAGACGCCAGGCACTGGCGCGGACTCTTTGAGGAGGTTAATGCGGCATGCATCACTTGAACCTGTCATCCGATCCGCAAGATGATCCCGCTACGGCCTTGCCCTACGTATTTGCGCCGGGAACGACGTTGCCAAACGCGGGCGCTGAGTACGCAATCGACGCGTGGCAGCGCAATGTGCTGTTCGCCGACGTGATGCGCGAGCGCGGCAACCAATACCAGGCGCACTTGCATGAGCGCACACCCAATGTGCTCGATTTCGCTGCCGAGTTGATCCTGGATGGGCGCACCTTGCCGCGACCGGTCAGCTACGGCCTCGTGCGCATCATTTCGCCTGACGATCTGCAACCCGATCGCAATGCGACCGAAGCGCACGACGCGGGCCGTCTTCGTCCGTTCATCGTGTTCGACCCGCGCGCGGGGCACGGGCCGGGCATTGGCGGCTTCAAGCGCGACAGCGAAATCGGCGCCGCGTTGCGAGCGGGACATCCGTGCTATTTCGTAGGCTTCCTTCCTGACCCCGTACCCGGTCAGACAGTCGAAGATGTCATGCATGCCGAAGCGACGTTCCTCGAGAAAGTCATCGAACTGCATCCGGATAGTCCTGGAAAGCCCGCCGTAGTCGGCAATTGCCAGGCAGGCTGGCAGGTACTGATGACAGCCGCGATGCGACCTGAGCTGTTCGGGCCGATCATCGTCGCGGGCGCGCCCGTTTCGTATTGGGCAGGCTGGCGCGGCAAGAATCCGATGCGCTATTCCGGAGGTTTGCTCGGCGGTTCCTGGCTGACCGCGCTCACGGGCGATCTCGGCGACGGCCGCTTCGACGGCGCGTGGCTCGTGCAGAACTTCGAGAACCTCAACCCGGCCAACACACTCTGGCAAAAGTACAACAACCTGTATGCGAATATCGATACCGAAGCGCCACGGTATTTAGGCTTCGAAAAATACTGGGGCGGCCACGTGTTCCTCAACGCGGCAGAAATGCAATACATCGTCGACAACCTATTCGTCGGCAACCGGCTCGCGCGCGGCGATATCGTTATGTCGGATGGCGTGCGTCTCGACCTGCGCAATATCCGCTCGCCGATTGTCGTGTTCTGCTCATACGGTGACAACATCACGCCGCCACCCCAGGCGCTCGGCTGGATTACCGACCTGTATCGCGACGACGCCGACCTGTTCGGGCACGACCAGACCATCGTCTACGCAACCCATGACAACATCGGCCATCTCGGCATCTTCGTGTCGAGCAGTACGGGCCGCAAGGAGCATCGCGAATTCGTGAGCAACATCGATCTCATCGACCTGTTGCCGTCCGGCCTGTATGAAGCGCACATGGGGGCGAGGACCGAAGCAACGCCGCGTGCTGACCTCGTCGAAGGCGATCACGTGCTGTCGATCGCGCCGCGCAGCATCGATGATGTGCGGGCGATCGTGCAGCCAGACCCGGAAAGCGACCGTCGTTTCGCAACAGCAGCCTATGTGTCCAATTTCAATCTCGGCCTCTATCGCAGCTTTGTACAACCGTGGCTACGCCTGTGCGTAACGCCGTGGAGCGCAGATCTCGCGAGCAAGTTTCATCCACTGCGGATCCCCTACGAGTCTTGGTCGGACCGCCATCCGCTGGCATCGAGCGTCGCCCAGGCTGCGCAAAGCGTGCGAGAGTCGCGCAAAGCCGCCCCTGCCGATAATCCATTCTGGCAAATGCAAAGCGTGGTATCGGACTCGATCGAGGCGTCGCTGAATTGCTATCGCGACATACGTGATGCGGCGGTCGAACAGCTCTTCGAAGCCATCTACGGCGCCCCCTGGCTGCAGGCCCTCGCCGGGCTTCCCCCGCAACGCGACGACGGCCGATCTGCCGTATCGGAAGACTCCGGCGAGGTCGACGATCGTCACGCAGCGATCGCCGCAGAACACGAACGGTTGCGCCATAGCATGACAACGGGCGGCCTCATCGAAGCGAGTGCGCGCGCGCTGCTCTTTGTGCGTCGTACGCACCGCGAAGCTGATGAACGCGGCTTCAATCTCGCGCGCGCCATGCTCGGCACGCTGTCCGATCGCGGCATTCTTTCGTTCAAGCAGGTTGTTCGCGAGCAAGCCACGTTGCTGCGCCTTGACGCCGATGCCGCAATCGATGCACTACCCGGCATGCTGTCCGGCGCGCCGCCCGCGGAGGTCCGTAACGCCGCACGCGACATCGAAAAGCTCAGCACCACGCTGCCGCTCGACGAACAAGAACGCGCCGATCTGGCGCGCGTTCTGACCATTTTTGAGTCGGCAGCGAAGGCGAAATCGGCGCCGCGTGCCAACGCCCGCCAGCAGGTCAAGTAACAGCGCGTGTGAGCGCGCGTGCCCGGTGGTTGATCGCTGTCGGGCTCCAGGAAGTTTAGCCAATCGAAGGCACACGACATGGAACACAAACGCGAAAAATATGGGCGGCTGATCGCTTTCGCGACAACGCTGCCGGCAATGCCGACCGCCGTTGCGCACCCATGCGATCACGACTCCTTGTCCTCAGTGATCGAAGCCGCGCGCCTCTGTCTGATTGCGCCGATATTAGTGGCGCCGCGCGCCAAGCTCGAGGCGGCTGCACGGGAAGGCAACCTCGACCTCGGCGATCTGCCCATCGTCGACGTGCCACACAGTCACGCGGCGGCAGAAGTCGCCGTGCAACTCGTGCATGAAGGCAAGGCGCAAGCACTGATGAAAGGTTCGCTGCACACGGACGAACTGATGGCAGCGGTCGTCGCGCGAGGCACCGGGCTGCGCACCGAGCGGCGCGTCAGCCATTGCTTCGTGATGGACGTGCCCGGCCAGGCCGACGCGTTGATCATCACCGACGCAGCCGTGAACATCTCACCGACACTCGATGAAAAACGTGACATCGTGCAGAACGCCATCGACCTCGCCCAGGCATTGCGATTTCCGTCCGTGCGGGTGGCGATCCTGTCGGCAATGGAAACCGTGAACCCGAAGGTGCCGTCGACACTCGACGCCGCCGCATTGTGCAAAATGGCCGACCGCCAGCAGATCACAGGTGGGATTCTCGACGGCCCGCTCGCCCTCGACAATGCGATCAGCGAAGAGGCCGCGAAGATAAAAGGCATTTCGTCGCCAGTAGCCGGGCATGCCAACGTGCTCGTCGTACCGAACCTCGAAGCCGGCAATCTGCTCGCCAAGAGCCTGTCATTTCTCGCCGGTGCGGATGCCGCCGGTATCGTGCTTGGTGCGAGGGTTCCCATCATTCTCACCAGCCGTGCCGATTCGGTGATCACGCGGCTTGCGTCGTGCGCGGTTGCTTCGCTCGTCGCACTTGCGCGGCGCGAGAAGCCTTCTGCCGCCATCGTCTAAAGGGTTCACGTATGGACGTCATTCTGGTCATCAATGCGGGGTCATCCAGCATCAAGTTTCATGCATTCGCGGCGAGTGACGGCGCGCTTGACCCAATCGCCGGCGGCAAGCTTGAGGAGATCTACACCAACCCGCGCTTTCAGGTCAAACGGCAAAGCGGCGAGATAATCGACGACAAGCGCTGGCCGGAGGGCGAACGTCTCGGCCATGACAAGGCGATTGCATTCCTGCTGGAATGGCTACGCGGACACGCGGGCGACGCCAGGCTGCTCGCCGTCGGCCATCGCGTCGTGCACGGTGGTGAACGTTATTCGGCGCCCGTACGCGTCGACGCGAAGGTGATGGCCGAACTGGAAGCGCTCATTCCCCTCGCGCCGCTGCATCAGCCGCATAACCTCGCGGCGATCCGGTCGATCCAGGCGAGCAACCCGGTGGTACCTCAAATCGCATGCTTCGACACGGCGTTCCACCATACCCAGCCCGACGTGGCGACCCGCTTCGCGCTGCCACCCGAGATCACCCAGCGCGGCGTTCGGCGCTACGGGTTTCATGGGCTTTCCTACGAGTACATTGCCAGCGTCCTGCCCATTCAATCGCGTTCGCACCGAAAAGCGATCTGCAAGGCGGTCGGTTGGTCAGTTCGGTGGAAGGCTTCGCGCAAGCGATGGACATCTCGTGGCACTCGTTCATTCGTATGGCGCGTCTCGCCGCGCCTTAGATGAATGAAGACGGCGCTCGAACGAAGCCAATCAGGTTGGACGAAAGATTGTGGATACCCATCACGCTCCGGAAAAGACGTGCGGAGTTTGCGCGAACCATCTGGGATGGGGCATGAGACTGTCAAAGCCGTTGTCGAGGGAATCATTGCGAAGCCCGTCATCTGACACGCGCGCGCATGTGGCGGCACCACAGATGACGGGCTGACCAGTACGTTATGCCATGAAGCGGGAACGCCAGACACACGCACAGCGCAGAGAGCAGACGCGAGAGCGTCTGCTCGAGGCTGCGCGAAAGATGTTCGTCAAAAAGGGATTGGCCGCAACAAGCGTGGAGGATATCGCAGAGGCGGCCGGCTATACGCGCGGCGCGTTCTATTCGAATTTCGGCGGCAAACCGGAGCTGCTGATCGAGTTGCTGCGCCGCGACAACAATAGGGCACGGGAAAATCTTCAGGCTCTCATGGAAGAGGGCGGCACGTCCGCGGAAATGAAGGCGCGCGATATCGCGTACTTCAGCCAATATCTTCGTGACCACGACTGCTTTCCGCTTTGGGTCGAGGCCCAGCTACTCGCGTGCCGAGACACCGAGTTTCAGGAGCGCCTTAGCGTCTTACGGCACGAAAAGCTCGACCAGTTCAGTGCGTACATCTGCACGTTGTCGGAGCGCGGCGGCAGGCCATTGCCCATGCAGGCGGACGCCCTCGCGCTCGGCTTGGTGAGCCTGTGCGATGGTGTGCAGTTCTCCAGAATGTGCGATCCGCAGACGGTGAGCGACAAGGGGATGCAGACCGTGCTTGCAGGATTATTTTCGTGGGTATTGTATATGACGCGTAGGCCTGGTTGTACTAAACCGCTGACGCGATAGTGGGGGAGGCGGAGGTCAGTGCCTGCGTTCGGTCAGGACTATTGTCTAGTGCCCGGCCATAGGTAATCCAGGTAGTAGTTGAATGCGGCGCAGCGCACTCAGCGCCGAATCGCCCGAATACTGGGCGCGGTGCCGCGAGGAGCGGTGCAATGAGCCGCCGAAGCGCGGATGCCGCACTGCGCCATGCTGGCGTGCCCGGGATTGGGGCCGCCAATTGCATGGCGCGTTAGCGATTGAGCGGCAATTTGCATGTCGAGTCGTACCTAATCGCTCCCAGGCCATCTTTGCCAAGGGAATTTCAACAGTCTGTTAATCTTACTGTGTCACCAATGTGATTGATCAGCCGGACGCGCAAGATGGGCAAAGCCCAAGACTGCGCATCAGGTGAAAGCTAAGTTGATGACGGAGTGTGGTGATTGAATTCCTCACGTGTCGTTGCGCGCGCAGGGCTGCCACGGGGGATGTAATCCGCGGGAAGCGCAGGTATCTGGCACTCGAGGAAGTTTTTTTATTCCCCTATGGGCTTGTCTGCAGTGAGTCGTTCGGCCATCAGGAAGCCATAGGCTGCGATACTCAGCGTCGCATGATGGTGGAATCCACGCCAGCCCCGACCTTCGTAGTGACCACGGCCGATCTCTTGTTTCAAGTCCTGGTAATCGCGCTCAATATGCCAACGCATTTTGGTCACGAACACCAGTTGTTCTATCAGCGCATCGGCTGGTGCTGTGGACAAGAAGTATTTGGTTGGCTCGGCTTCGCCCTGCGGCCACTCAACCAGCAACCACTCTTCGTCAGGCAAGGTGCTGCGCCAATAGTCCCGATGCGCCGGGCGAACGCGCACGGCCGCAAATCGCGATGAAAGGGCCGTATTGGTGCCTTCCCGCCAAGTCACCACTTGGTAAGCACTCGCGGGTAATGCCATCGCCAGAGCCTTCGCCGAAACCGGTTCATGGCCCGGTGCGCGACGCAGCAACTTCGGCGGCCTACCCGGACCGCTCGCTGGTTTGGCCGGCAGTGGCGAGACGCCTGGCGCCCAGACTGTCGTCGTGGAGCCAATCCCGACGGCGTAAAGCAGCCCCAACTTGGTCAGGCTTTCCCGAAACCCGGTTTCATCGCCATACGCAGCGTCGGCCAACACGACTCCGGCAGGCACGCCGGCTGCGATCGCCTCGCGAACTTGCGGCAGAGCAATCTCCGGCTTGGTAGCGAACGCGACATCGTCTGGCACGCCGGCCTTCAGGCGGCGAGTCTCATCGGCGGTTTCGTTGGTAAACCGGCGTGGGCGGGGTGTATGCAGGTCAGTGCTTAAGTTTCGCCGCGAATCTGGGAAGACCTACGAAGGAAAGCCAAGGTCAGAACCGGACTGGGGAAATCCCACCGTCCGGGATCGTAGGGGGGCTTGCGGAATCGTTGTGACCATGGGAGCCGGACTGAGGCCCAACGGGAAACTGTTGGACAAGCCACCGGACCCTGCCGTCACGTGCGCGCCGCACTTCTATCCCGACCACATGCGCGAGAAGTTAAAGCCGATGCTGGTCGACGATGAACATGGCGACGACATCGTCGCGCAATGCCAAGCACCGGAAGTTCACCCAGGTCAGGCTGATCCGGATGTTCTGACGCCTGCCATGCTCGGCGGGGTCCGGCCCGATGTCACGCTGCGATAGAGGCCGCATGCAAGCGAAGCGCCCGGGAGTAGTGCCCGAGGCCCGGCGTAGTGGCTTTGGCACATTGGGCGTGACTCATTCGAGCGACGATACTGCGGGCCGATATGCAATCTTCTCGGCCTCGGCCCGCTTCAGCCCCAGCGTCTGAAGCAGGGTTGCCACTGTTCGCTCGCCGATGTTGTTTGCGTTGAGGCCAAGTTTCTTGAACCTCGCGGCTTCCGCTTTCATTGCCGCCGGATCGTCAAAGAAAGGCATCATCGCGATGGCTGTGAGCACGGTCCCGCCCACAGACGCGAAGGACATGAGCAGATCGTCCGAGGTAAAGCGTTTCGCCGCAATGCCGCGTTCAATATCCCGAAGAAGCCGGTGACCGAGCCCCCTTTGCAAGACGCGCGCCGACAGCCCGTCCCGGATAAGAAATTGTCCCCATACCGGTTCGCGCCGCGCACGCATCAGCGTATAGCGCACGGCAACGGCGATCACTTCGGCCGGGTCGGTCAGGCCGCTGGAAAGGCGGTCCACCGTGTCGGCAAATTCCTCGAATACCGAATCGACGAGCGCAGCGTAGATCGCTTCCTTTGATTCAAAATGGTTATAGAACGAGCCGAAGCCGACATCGGCGGCTTCCGTAATTTCGTTGATGGCAACGCCTTCCATGCCTTTTTCGGCCATGAGCCTGAGGGCAGCGTCGAGCAGGCGGGCGCGCGTTTCGCGCTTGCGGCGGGCGCCGCGCGGCTCCCGGTCCTCGGCCGGCTTCGGCAGCGCGACTGGTTCAGGGGCGGGGCGCTTGAGTGCGCGGCGATTCGACGTAGTGGGCATAGGACTTCCGGGGCTTTCACTCGGATGACAGTATAGATTCCAACGTCATTAGTGACAACACAATCATTAATGACATGAGGAGTCGCACTGCTGCGTTCGACAACGCCGCGGAGCCGGCATCTGCCGTCGGGTCACCGACGCCGCGCCGGGGCGACTCAGTCATGCGAAAACTTGGTATTGGAGCTTCGGCGTCTTGAAATCACGACAGCCTATCAGGCGAACTACCTCGCCAATTCCCGACCACCAGCATGGGACAAAGTCCGTCGACACCCTGATGCGCAGGAAATTGTATGATGATCATTACTGATGAGATTGTCAGTTACGAGTGAAAGATCTATACTGATCGCGAAATAACTGGATCAGCCATGCAAACACTTTCCCAGCAAACCATTCTAAAAGCAGGAATCGCAGCCAACCGGGCCGCCACTCACGCGAAATCGCGTAACGCAGCGAAGGAGATCGTCAGGCGCTTCCTGCTGTCGAAGCGCGCCCTCGAACGCCAGCCCGTGAGCGCAGTGGTCTTGCGCAAGAGTTTCCTCTTCATGGACTCGAATCGAATGCGTGCCACGAGTATCGAGAGCATGCGTTGCTCGTTCGAGGCGCTCGCTTATTTCGCAGGAGCTAGCGGCCTTGCCGAACTAGCGGTCGCGATTGAAGACCTGGATGCGACCTTGCCGTATTCGCACCTATCGCGGCAACTTCCTGGCCTTGGGGTGTTGTTCAACAAGGGGTGGTGCGAGTTCCGGTTTGACGAGGAAGAGGGCGCGAAGCTGCTCTCCTTCGTCAATCGCCATGGCGCTACCTTTATGTTCGATCATTGCTGATCACGCGGCTACTCTTCCTCATATCCTTTCCACCAAATGAAGCCACGTTCCCCTGGGACATTGGCTCCAGCCTCAAACCTGGGGATTCCTTACCGTGTACCTCTCTTCGCGTTTCACAGCAGCCGCCGTTTTCGCATTGGCGGTGGTTTTGGCGTTGGTCATATATTTTCTGACCACCACAGCCGACGGCACTTTGCTGCTCCAGCAATTGACGATCTGCTTCACCCTGGGTGAGTTGATCGCTGTCGCGAGTTTGTTGAAGGCGCTGGTCTCGTTGGACGACGGCTCGGCCACCCTGGATTCTGATGCGGGTGCGTTTGCGTACCAGCTGGGATAGCGCGCGAACGCGCCATCGAGGCAAGTTGGACTTTGCCCGCGCTCCTCCCTTGCGCTCAACTACTGCACGGGTTCGTGGCTGACCGCCAAAGTCGGAAGTGGGTGGCCGACCTCATGTACGTCTGGACAGCTTAATGATAGTTGTCAAGAATCATAAATGACATTAGTATCAGATCAGAGTTTTGCATCATCTATATATCGCGCGCCGGTCCCAACTGGCGACCCAAGCTTCGCCAAGGAGAACTAAATGAATCGTCTTTCCCAATCAGCAATCGGCGTTCTCACGACCTTCGGCATCGACATTCCGTTCGCCAAGAGATCGCAACCGGTCAGCGCAAGCGGTGCCGCGCCGGTTGTGAACTGGAATCCCGCGGTCCGGGTCGGCGTGCAGTCTGCCGTACAAGGGCAATTCAGCAGCCAGTGCCAGCGCCCGCTCAATGCGCAGGGCGCGAGCGAAAGCGGTGAGGGTATGGGTGATGTCGAGATGATTGCCGGCTGGCATTACGTCGGCGACAAGCTGCGGATGCTGGGCGGTGCGTCGCTTGTGGTGCCGACGGGAAAATACAGCGCTAGCGCCGTCCCGGATATCGGCACCGGAAATTACTACAGGGTGCGTCCCGCCATTCAGGCGGCCTATCTGACCACGGTCTATCTTCCCACATCCGACTTGGCCTTCGCGGTCAAGGTATGCGCCGGCCTGAATAGCCGGAACCGGGTCAGCAATCTGCACAGCGGCAACCGGTTCGGCGTGGGGCTCGCCGCGGGATATAAAGCGCCGATCGGGGTGGTGGGAGCGCATGCGAACCGGGTCCGGCAGTACCAGGACGACGACAACGATCCGCTGGGCGCAAGCCGGTTTCGTTCCGACAATGTAGGGATGTTCTCCACGACGCAGATTCCGGTGCTGAATGCGGCAATGACCGTGCAGAACATGGCGACGACATTGTCGCGCAATGCCAGGCACGGAAACTTCACCCAGGCCCCCGGCTGATGAAAATGAGCCGACTGCTGCTTGGGCGGACGAAAGCCGGCAGCAGTCGGGGTCGTCTGCACATGGCGCAGCTCAGCGGCATGCCTGAATGAAGCTTCCGGCTATCTGACGCGTGGGTGCCCGATAGCGCGGGTCATTCCGGCTGGATGCCGGCGGCTTTGATCACCTCAGCCCATTTCACGGTCTCACCGCGCACGAACGCTGCCAGCTCTTCTGGCGTCGATGGGGAGGTTTGGCCTCCTGTCCGGCTGAAGTGTTCGGTAGCCGCCGGGCTCGTCAGCCCTTGTCGAATCAGCTCGCTCATCCGCGCGACGATCGGCTTTGGCGTATTGGCAGGGAAGAAGGCAGCCACCCAGGCCGTCATCTCGTACCCTGGCAGGCCGCTTTCCGCCATGGTCGGGACATTGCCGAGCAGGGGATTGCGCCTGGACGTGGTCACGGCGACTGCGCGCAGCTTGCCGTTCTGGATCAGGGGCAGGGCCGGATTGATATCGGAAATCATGAAGTCGACCTGTTGGCCCATCAAGTCGGTCAGTCCCTGCGGCACGCCCTTGTAGGGCACATGCAGTGCCGGTGCGCCGCTCATCATCTTGTAGAGCTCACTGGCGACCCGGGTGGAGGAACTGCCGCTGGCGAAGGTCATCTTGCCTTGCCGGTATTTCGCCAGCGTGGTCAGTTCTGACACCTTCTACGGCGCACCTCCGCTGATTTGACTAAATCAAGTGCAAGGAAAAGGCATGAGTAACTTCAAATTAACATCTCCTGAATTCAAGGATCAGGAGCCGTTGCAACGGGTGCATGAGTTCGACGGCTACGACGGCACCGGCCAGAACCGTTCGCCCGCGCTGCAATGGCAGGGCGCGCCGGAAGGCACCAAGAGTTTCGCGCTGACACTGTTCGACCCGGACGCACCCACCGGCAGTGGTTTCTGGCACTGGATCCTGTTCGACATCCATTCGTCCGTCACCCAGCTCGCCGCAGGGCCTGGGCTCCAGCGACGGCACTGACCCGGGCGCATGCGGCACTCAGGTCGCCAACGACTATGGCGCCATCGGCTACGGCGGTCCCTGCCCGCCCAAGGGTCTGCCCCCGCACCGCTACCCGTTGTCAATCGGATTGGTTCGGTTTCTGGTCAGTGCATTTGATCTGAATTTCCTGAGAGCGACGTAGCAGTAATTCTCGACGGTGGATCATTGATCGCCAGTTCGAGGTCGCCCGTGGCAGCGGGCAGGGCAGCCACGTGGGTGCCGACACCCCGCTGGCTACGAATCAGCCCTTCCTTGGAAAGCAGCTCGTACGCCTGCCGGACGGTAACCACGGCCACGCCCAGGTCAGCCGCGAGCTGCGTGATCGGCGGCAGCAGCATGCCGAGCGGATACTCGCCCTTTGCAATCCGGTGCCTCAGCAACGAAGCCAGCCGCTGATATTGCGCAACGCCCCGTCCAGCGGACAGCTCCGCCCGCTCCATCCCCGTAGTTCGATCGTCCGTCATTCCAGTTGCCTGACATTCAGAACCTTGGAGTATGCACCAGAAGAACGGGGGGCCCTTAGCTGGAGCCGGTAGCAGCGACATGTGGAGCGGTGGCAGCCGGTGCGAAGCGTTTCACGTCTAGCGGTCAAGCGATTGCACGCCAACTGCAATATCGGCCGCGGTGGCCGCGAGGATCTCCCGATACGCCTTCACCACGCCCTCCACCTGTCCGGGCGCAGGCACCTCCGCTTCGGTGCGGCCGCTCAGGACCTTGCCGTCCGGCAGCCGCCGCACGGTCCAGGCGATGGTTGCCGCTGCCCGCTTGCCCACGTCGGCGTCGAGGGCCACCACATCGGTCGTCACGCGGAATGCCGGCTGCGTCGCCGACAGGCCGCGCTGGTAGACATCCACCGCATCGAGGCTCGCTTGCAGTTGCTGCGACAGCGCATCGCGCAGTTCGTTGGGTAATGGCGACGTCCAGCGCGAGGTGTCGGACAGCTTGAGGCCACCGCTGTTGCCGTCACGCACCACCAGCTGAATGCGGTTCAGGCGCTCTGGGACGCGCACCGGCGTGACCTCGATCCATAACGGGTCGCCGCTACGGCTGGTTCGCCCCGTCACGGGCGGCGCGGCGTCGGAGCGACTGGCGGCCAGCGTGTAGTAGCGCGCCTCGGGCGACGCGCAGCCGTTCATCACGGCCGTGGCCGCGGCGGCCAGCGTAACAAGCATCGTCAGACGTTTTATCATTTCTCTTCCCTCTTGCCTTGCAGGAGCGCTTCGGGATGCCGCTCGAGATAATCGGTGAGCGTGCGCAGCGAGACGGCGGTTTGCGTGAGTTCCTGCATCATCCGGCGCGTATCCTGTTGCAGCGATGCGTCGGGCGCCAGCGCGCCATTGGCCGTGGTGAGCGTGCGGCGCACATCCTGCAGCGCGGCGACCACCTGTGGTGCCACGTCGCCATTGACCTGTGCCACGAGCTTGTCCGCCTTGACCAGCATCTTGTTCATCGACACCATCGCCGTGCGCGCGTCCTGCCCGATCTGGTCGAACGGCACCTTGCCGATCTTGGTCACGATGTCGCCAAGCTTTGCCTGCAGTTCGTCGAAGGTGCCGGGCGTGGTTGGAAGTTCCGGAAGCGGCGCGTTCAGGTCCGGATCAGCTGGTAGAGGCGCCTTCGGAAAGAAATCGAGTGCCACATATAGCTGGCCGGTCAGCAGGTTGCCGGTGCGCAACTGCGCACGCATGCCGCGCTGTACCAGGCTATGCACGATGGCAAGCTTGCGCGTGTCGTCAGCCACGTCTTTCTCGCGCAGTCCCATGCGTGACGGATAGAGCTCCACCACCACAGGCATGCGGAAGGCCTTCTTGTCACGCTGGTACTCGATGCCGATCGAGCGTACCTGCCCAACCGTCACGCCGCGGAAATCGACCGGCGCACCGGGCGACAGCCCGCGCACGGACTGATCGAAGTTCAGCACTGCCAGCGCGGGGGCGAGCTCGTCCGGTTCCTTCATGGCTTCGGACTGGTCCGCTGCCAGCAGGTACTCGGTGTTCTCGGCGGCCGCGGCATGCGCGGTCGAGTGGTCCGGGGCCTGGAAGGCTACGCCGCCAAGCATCACGGTGGCCAGCGACTGCGTGGACAACTTCAGTCCGTTCGCGTCCAGTTTTAGGTCGACACCGCTGGCGTGCCAGAAGCGCGTATCGGCGGAAACGAGCTTGTCATAGGGCTTGTCGACGAAGACCCGCAGCGTGATGTCGCGGCCGTTCGGTTCGAGCTGGTACGCCACCACATGGCCGACCCGCACGCGACGATAGTAGACCGGTGAGCCGATGTCGAGCGAGCCCAGGTCCTGCGCACGCAGCACGAACTGCCTGCCCGAGGCGTCGGTGGTGATGACCGGCGGATTTTCGAGCCCGGTGAAGCTGTGCGTGGTCTCGCCCGACTTGCCGGCATCCACGCCGATATATGCGCCCGATAGCAGCGTCTCCAGTCCCGACACGCCGCTCATGGCAAAGCGGGGACGTACCACCCAGAATCGTGTGTCGGCCACGGCGAAGCTTTTGGCGTCCTTGGTCAGCGCAATCGTCGCGATCACATGTGAGCGGTCCGCTGCCAGCCGTGCCGTCTTGACCAGGCCGATGTCGACGTCCTTGTAGCGCACGGGCGTCTTGCCCGGTGTCAGGCCTTCTGCGGTGCTGAACGTCACGGTGATTTCTGGCCCGCGCGATGCCAGCGTGTGGATCAGCAGCGAAAGTCCGACCACCGCGGCAACGATGGGGATCAGCCAGACCAGCGAAGGCACCCAGCGCGCTGGCGGCTTGCGGTCCGGCAGCGGTATGGCTTGCGGCGTGGGGGGATTAATGTGTTCCGGCATGGTCGGCTTGCGAAGAGTCGAGAGGATGAGGTGGCGTATCGAAGGTATCCCACAGAAGACGGGGATCGAAGCTCAATGATGCGAGCATGGTCAGTACGACGACCGAGGCAAAGGCCAGGGCGCCGGCCCCTGGCGTGATGGTGGCCAGCGCCCCGGCCCGCACCAGCGAGGCCAGCAGTGCCACCACGAAGATATCGAGCATGGACCACCGGCCGATGACTTCGACCAGCGCGTAGAGCCGGGTCTGCTCGCGGATGCGCCAGGTCGATTTGCGGCGCACCGATAGCAGCAGCAATGTCAGGATCATCATCTTCAGCAGCGGCACGACGATGCTGGCGACCAGCACCACAAGGGCCAGCATGTGCGAGCCGGACAGCCACAGATAGATCACGCCGGACATGATGGTGTCGCGCTGCGTGCCGAAAATTGACTGCGTCACCATGATCGGCAGCAGATTGGCCGGGATATACAGGAGGTAGGCGGCCAGCAGGAAGGCCCAGGCGCGCGTCATGCTGGCCGGCTTGCGATGATGCAATGCGGCGCCGCAGCGTGGACAGGGTGCCCCCTCCAGCGTCATCGGACTGAGCAGGTCGCACGCGTGGCACGCCAGCAGGCCCTGGGAAGTCGCCGTCGGGCGGTGCAATCGGTGCGCGCTCATGACGCGGTATCCGGCGGGACGGCCGGTACGCTGTCCGTGCCGCGCACGTCGAGATGGTGCCAGAGGTCGCGCGGGGGGAACGACAGGATGGCGGCAAGGACCACCACGAGCGCGCCGAACGACCAGAGTGCGACGCCAGGCAGCACCTGTGCGACGGTCGAGAGTTTCACCAACGTGACGAGCACGCCGATCATGAACACTTCGATCATGCCCCATGGGCGGATTAGCAGGATGGTCCGCACGATGCAATGGAACGCGCGGGGCATGCGGCGCCGGGCCATCGGCACGAGCAGGAAGCCCATCATGAGCAGCTCGGCCAGTGGCAGCATGAGCGTCGTGGCGAACACGAGCACGGCCACCAGCGTCATGTCGTCTGTGTAGAGCACCTGTATCGCGCCCCATAGGGTGGTCTCCATGCGCGTGCCCTTGAGGTCCATGGCGACGATCGGGTACGCGTTCGAGACCAGCAAAAGGAGCACGGCCGTCACGACGAGCGGCAGCAGGCGACGGTAGGCCTGCGTGCTGTTGCGATACAGCAACCCGCCGCAGCGCAGGCAGATGGCCCGTTCACCGGCCTTAAGTGCCAAGTGGACATGAAGTGCGTCGCAATGCTCGCACGCGATCAGCCGATGTGGATTCTGGCACGGAGGCGGCGGAGATGAGGGGGGCTGATGCACGGACGGGGTTCAGGGAACAGGAAGATGAAAGTCTGGCAGTATGCTACATATTGACTTGAGAGTCATCATGACACACGTTATCTTACAAAGCATCCAGGGGCGACGCGGGCGCGCAAGATGCCCGTCTCGCGCTGTGCCATAATCGCCCGTCACATAAGCTCCTCTTACTGAACATGCCCGCCGATCCCGAATTCCAAGACCATCGTCCACGCGTCGCCGCTGAACGGCGTGCGCGGATGCGCAGGCGTCTCATTGAAAGCGCGATGGTCGTCTTTGCACAGCGGGGCATTGGCTCGAGCGTGATCCCGGAGGTCATCGCGGCAGCCGGCGTCTCGCAGGGCTCCTTCTACAACTACTTCCGCACGAACGATGATCTGCTGGAGGCTGTCAGCGACGTGCTCAGTCATGACATGGTGCAAATGATCGAGGGCGTGGCGGGCGATATCGAGGATCCGGCGCTGCGCGTTGCCACCGCTGGTCGGCTGTATCTGCACCTGGTGCGCACCTATCCGATCGTTGCGCAGTTTCTTTCCGGTACGGGTTTCAGTCTCGTCGGCAAGAAGAGCGCGATATATGAACACCTGCCCGCGGATATCAAGGAGGGCGTGAAGCGCGGCACGTTCGACGCGGACGCCGCCGACATAGGGCTGGACATGGCGACGGGCGCCGTGCTGATCGCCGTCCAACGCATTGCCAACGGGAGAACGGCCAGGGATTATCCTGAACGCATTGTCCGAGTGGTGTTGAAAGCGCTTGGGGTACCGGCAGCGAGCGCTGCAAAGTTGATAGCGGCGCCGCTGCCTAAGTTGGTCGCGCCACCGGAATCCTTGCTCAAAGCGGCGCAGCAGAAGTTCGCCGCCCTCGCCGAAGCCTCCAGCTAGCGACCCCGCACCTGCGTCTATGACGCGTCGTTGATCGTTTCGGCGAGCATGTCCTTGAATAGCACGATGCTCGCATTTAGCGGCGAACTGGATATGGCGTCGGCCGCAGCGCCTTCCACGCCCAGGGCGCGCAATGCCACTGCGGCGGCTAGTTCCGAAAAATCATCGCGGCACTCGGTCTCCAGCATGCGGTGCATCGCGCTCATTGCGGCGCCGGTAACGATATTGAACGCCAGTGTGATCGGCATGCGCGTGAAGCGATTGCGGCGAACCCCTTCTTCTATGTCCCGGCGGACAAATTCCAGCATACTGGGCGCCTGGTGGCCCGCCCACCCGAACCGTCCCAGGATGCCCGCCACACCAGGCTGGTGTACCGCCAGCATCGAGGCCAACCGTATGCCCCTGGCGATGTGTTCGGCAGGATCGTCATGGCCCCGCACGATGGGGTCGGCCACTCGGACCCATTGTACGGCGACCTTCCCTATCAGTTCGCGCATGATTGAATCGGACGACGGAAAGTACTTGTAGAACGTTCCGCGCGACACCTGCGCCGTGGAGATGATGTCGTCGATCGAAGGCGACGTTGCGCGATTCTCCACCAGCAACTGCAGCGCGCTGTTCAGCAACAGCGAACGCATGCGCTGCCGCCGCTTGGCCGCAACGCGCTGACGGTGGTCGGTTGCCTCCCACGGCTCTCCTTCAGCGGCAAATCCCTTCTCTATCGCGGTCATTGATCTGTTCTCTCCTCGGGGTCAGTGGAATCGGCATGGCCGCGCGCGCCTTTTTCGTCTCATGCGCTCAGGCATCCGCTCAGCATCTCCATGTCGTTTCATGTCACAAGCAAAATAATTTGTACGTCATCATGACACCTAAGTCATTATAAGGTATATTTCGGGCTCTTGGGAAGGGCGAAAGCCCGAACAGGCCTGCTGTCACTACGCCCGGAACGAGTTCGTTGCATCGGCTCGGTGGCGCGAACCGCTGATGACTCGCAGGCGAGTGACGGACCTATTGGAGCGTAGAAATTGAACAGGAATCATCGAGCGGCAGTGCTCACCATCATCGCGGCGGCGAGCCTGCTGGCGGCGTGTACACAGAAACCTGCGTCTGAACACACGGACGTGAGGCCGGTCCGGACGGTGGTCGTCGGGCGTAGCAACGGCTCGGTCGGCGCGAACTATTCGGGCGAGATCCGGGCGCGTTACGAAAGTCAGCTGGGATTCCGCACGGCGGGGAAGATCGTCGCGCGGATGGTGGAAGTGGGCAGCCATGTCAAGCGCGGCCAGCAGTTGTTCCAGCTCGATCCCACCCAGGAAACGTTGCAGGTGGCGGCGGCTGGCGCGGAGGCCGATGCGGCGCGAAGCCGGGTAGCCCAGGCGCGGGTCGATGTGAAACGTACCGAGCAACTGTTGGCGCAGAACTTTGCCTCGCAGGCCGAACTGGATCAGCAGCGCCTGGCGCTGAGCCAGGCCGAAGCCCAACTGCGCTCGGCCCAGGCGCGCCAGCAACTGAACACCAACCTGCGCGGGTTCACCACGCTCGTGGCCGACCGCGATGGCGTGGTCAGCGCCGTCAACGCGGAAGCCGGCCAGGTGGTAGCGGCCGGCCAGTCGATCGCCACCGTTGCGGCCGACGGCGAGCGCGAGGTCTCGATCAGCATTCCGGAGTCGCGCGTCGACGAACTGCGCAAGGCCCAGAAGCTTTCGATCACGGTGTGGGCGCATCCGGACAAGTCCTGGAGCGGCAAGCTCCGCGAGCTTGCGCCGGACGCTGACAGTGTCACGCGCACGTACTCCGCGCGCATTTCGATCCTGGACGCAGACGCCGATCCCAGCCTCCTCCGGCTGGGCATGACAGCGTCCGTCATGGTCCCCGACGTGGACGGAAGTGGCGCGATTCGGGTGCCACTGACCGCCATCGTCGATCACGAGCGTGGCCGGCAGGTGTGGGTGGTGGACCCCAAGACGTCGCGGGTGACCGCGCGTGAAGTCAATCTCGGCGCCGCGCAGAACGACAGCGTCATTGTGGTCGGGGGACTGGCCAGCGGAGAAACCGTGGTGAGTGCCGGCGTGCATATGCTGCAGCCCGGCCAGGAGGTGAAGGTGGCGGAGGCGGTGTCCGTCGCTCAGGTGGGAGGTTCGAAGTGAAAGGCGTCAATTTGTCCGAATGGGCGCTGAAGCACCCGCAGATGATCGCGTTCCTGCTGCTGCTGTTGTCCGTGGCCGGCGTGCTGGCCTATGGTAGCCTGGGCCAGAAGGAAGACCCCGAATTCACGATCAAGACCATGGTCGTGCAAGCCTACTGGCCGGGAAGCTCCGCGCAGCAGATGGCCGACCAGGTTGCGGACAAACTCGAGCGCAAGCTGCAGGAGGTGGCGGAGATTGACTATACGTCCACCTACGTGAAGCCGGGCGAAACGCAGATCAAGGTCAACCTGCGTGAGGAAGTACCCCGGTCTGCCGTGCCGGATGTGTGGTATCAGGTCCGCAAGAAGATAGGTGACATCCGCCATACCTTGCCGCAGGGCACGCAGGGGCCCTTCTTCAATGACGAGTTCGGGGACACTTTCGGTAACCTCTATGCCATCACGGGCGATGGATTCAACTATGACGACCTGAGACGGATCGCCGATGCCGCGCGTAATGAGTTCCTTCGCGTCGACGACGTCAACAAGGTTGACCTCGTCGGCAAGCAGGAACAGAAGGTCTATGTGGAAGTCTCCACCGCCAAGCTCGCGTCGCTGGGGATTGACCCGGCACTGATTGCCCAGACCCTCGCGCAAACTAATGTGGTGACCTCGGGCGGGACAGTGCAAACCAGCGCTGAACGGGTGCGGCTGGACGTGAGCGGCGAGTTCGACTCCGTCGAAGGCATTCGCGCCATCGGCATCCGTGCCGGCCCGCGTACCTTCCGGCTGGGCGATATCGCCGACGTCCGTCGCGGTTTTGTCGACCCCGCCACCTCGCGGATGCGCTTCAACGGCAACGAGACCATCGGCCTTGCGGTGAGCATGCGCAAGGGCGGCGATGTGATTCGACTTGGCGCGAAGCTCGATGAAACAGTCAAGCGCATCGAGGCTACCCTGCCGGTTGGGGTGCAGATTCACGCGGTCAGCGACCAGCCACGCATCGTCGAGCATTCCGTTTTCGAGTTCAAGAAGAGCCTCGCGGAGGCGGTGATCATTGTGCTCGTCGTGAGTTTCCTGTCGTTGGGCCTGCGCACCGGACTTGTTGTTGCGCTGAGCATCCCGCTCGTGCTGGCCATGACGTTCCTGGCGATGTACGTGATGGGGATCGACCTGCAGCGCATCTCGCTCGGTGCGCTGATCATTGCGCTCGGGCTGCTGGTGGACGACGCCATCATTGCCGTCGAAATGATGGCACTGAAGCTCGAACAGGGCTGGGACAAATTCCGCGCCGCCACCTACGCCTACACGGCCACCGCTTTCCCGATGCTGACCGGCACGCTGATCACGGCGGCGGGCTTTCTTCCGGTCGGCTTTGCGAAGTCCGGCACCGGCGAGTATGTGTATTCACTGTTCCAGGTGGTGGGCATCTCGCTGCTGTTGTCGTGGATCGTGGCCGTGCTGTTCACGCCGTACATCGGCTTCAAGCTGTTGAAGGAGCATGCGCATGCCTCGCATGATGAGGAGGCGGTCTACCAGCGCGGCTTCTATGTCAAGTTCCGCCGCTTCATCGATTTTTGCCTGAGACAGCGCGTATGGGTGCTCGGCGTCACGCTCGCCGCGTTTGTGGGTGCTCTGATGCTGTTCAAGGCTGTACCCCAGCAGTTCTTTCCGGCATCGGACCGGGCCGAGCTGATCGTGGACATGTGGATGCCGGAGGCCTCGACGTTCGACGCGAGCCAGAGCGAGGTGCAGAAGCTCGAAGCGATGCTCAAGGGCGATCCGGACATTGCCGCGGTGACCAGCTTCGTGGGCAATGGGGCGCCGCGCTTCTACCTGCCGCTCGATGCGCAGACCCCTAACCTGAACCTCGGCGAAATGATGGTGATGACCAAGGGCGGCGAGGCACGGGAGCGGGTCAAAGAGAAGCTCGAGAAGCTGTTCGCAGACAAGTTCCCGAACGTGCGCGGCCGCGTCAATCGACTCGAGAACGGGCCGCCCGTCGGTTACCCGGTGCAGTTCCGCGTTTTCGGCCAGGACAACGACAAGGTCCGTGCCATCGGACAGAAGGTGGCGGCCATCATGCGTGAGGAACCGCACGTGCGCCAGGTCAACCAGGACTGGGGCGAGCGCATCAAGCGCGTGCAGGTTGACGTCGATCAGGACAAGGCGCGTGCGCTGGGCATCAGCTCAGGCCAGATCAAGCAGGCGCTCGAGGCGTCGATCTCGGGCACACCGATCACGCAGTTCCGCGAGGAAGACCAGGATATCGACGTTGTGTCACGTCTCGTCGCGGCGGAGCGCACGGACCTGAACAATCTGAAGGACGCCAAGATCTATGTGCGCGACGGCAAGTTCGTGCCGGCCTCGCAGGTGGCCCGGCTCACGCTCGCCAGCGAGGAAGGCGAACTGTGGCGGCGCAACCGCGTGCCGACAATGACCGTGCGTGCCGATATCGCCGGTGCGCAGGCGCCTGATGTGACGCGGGCGCTGCAACCGAAGATCGACGCACTGGCAAAGGATCTCCCGCTCGGCTATGGCATCGAGATCGGCGGTGCGTCGGAATCGAGTGCAAAGGCCCAACGCTCCGTCTTTGCGGTGATGCCGTGGACCATCATCGCGGTGCTGGTGCTGCTGATGATCCAGCTTCAGGACATGAAGAAAATGGCGATTGTCCTGCTGACCGCGCCGCTCGGGCTAATCGGTGTGAGCGTGGTTCTTGCCGCCTTCCGGATTCCTTTCGGCTTTGTTGCGATGTTGGGTGTCATCGCGCTCGCCGGGATGATCATCCGCAACTCGGTGATTCTGGTCGTACAGATCGATCAGGATGTGGGCGCCGGCGTCCCGCTGTGGACGGCCATCGTCGAGGCGGCGGTGCGACGGCTGCGTCCGATCGTGCTGACCGCGCTGGCGGCAATCCTGGCGATGGTGCCGCTCACCCATTCCGTGTTCTGGGGCCCCATGGCGTGGGCAATCATGGGCGGGCTCGCCGTGGCAACGGTGCTGACGCTCGTGTTCCTTCCCGCCCTGTATGCGACGTGGTACCGGGCCAAGCGCCCCGCGACCGTCTGATCGCGAATGTGACGTTGAGAGTGATTGTGATGAAGAGATTGAATATGGCCCTGCGGGCCGGGCAGGTGGCCTTGGGCTGCATGCTGTTATTGGGCGCCGGAGAATCGGGCGCGATCGACCTCGTGGGCGCCTATGAGCAGGCATTGGCGCATGATCCGACGACCCTTGCAGCGAATGATGCGCTCGCGGCGGGCCAGGAGAAGGCCGTGCAGGGCAGGGCCCTGCTGCTTCCCAGCGTCAGGCTGCAGGGGGGGCTGGACAGGACCACCGCGCATTCTTCTGCCACAGACGGCGCGTCGCTGATCTCGCCCAATACGTCGGGCACCGTGCGGCAAGCCGGTGTGGTGCTGGTGCAGCCGATATACGATCGGGGAGCGGTGGCGGCGAAGAAGCAATTGCGCGAACAAACGAGCCTGGCGCAAACGCAGTTCGGCCAGTCGCGCCAGGATCTGGCTCTGCGGGTGGCCGAAGCCTATTTCGGCGTGGTGCTCGGCGAGGAGACGCTACGCGTGGTGCAGGCCGAGAAAGCTGCCCTGCGGCAGCAACGCGACCGCGCAAAGGCGCGCTTCGACATCGGCCAGGGCAAGATTACCGATCTGAATGAAGCCCAGGCGCGACTGGATGGCGTGGAGAGCCGCGAAGTGACGGCACAATCCGCGCTCGAACAGCGACGCACGCGCTTTCAGGAAATCGTCGGCACGCTGCCCGATCAGTTGAGCGGGTTAGCGGCTCGCTTTGCACCACGGCCGCCGGAGCCGGACAATCTCCCGGCGTGGCAGGCCAAGGGGGAAGAGCAGAGCTTCCTCGTCAAGACCCGGCAGTCGGAACTCGATATTGCCGGCGCCGAGATCGACAAGTACCGTCTTCTCAGTCGCCCGACCGTCGCACTCGTGGCGGGTTATAGCGCACAGGGGCAAACAGGCAATCTGGCGCCCTGGATTGCGGCCAATACGCGCTCCGCGACCGTGGGATTGCAGGTCAACATTCCGCTGTACGCAGGCGGCGGACTGGACTCGCGTGAGCGGGAATCCATTTCGAAGAAGAGCCAGGCCGAGCAGGAACTTGCCGCCGCCCGGCGCGATGTGCGCCTGAACGTGCAGGACGGATTCCTGTCGGTGAAGACCGGCGTGTCGCGTATCGCCGCACTCGAGCAGTCGTTGATTTCTGCGCGTAGCGCGCTGGCGGCGACAACGCTTGGCCGGGACGTTGGCACCCGCACCGAACCCGACGTGCTCGACGCGCAGCAGCGCGTGTTCGCCGCTGAACTGGACGTGGTGCAGGCACGGCTGGACTACCTCCTCGGCCGCTTGAGGCTTGCCGCCGCGACGGGCGAATTGAGCGAGGACACCCTCCGTTCGCTGAACGACTGGCTCGCCTCCTGACCAGGACATCCCATGCTCGGCGATCTGCAGCACTATTGGAGCGGTAGTTTCCTGGCCGCCAACGCGTTCATCGGGCTGAACCTGGCGGGCGCGTTGCTGCTCGGCATGCTGGTCGGCTACGAGCGGTCGTACAACGGCCGTGCCGCCGGCATGCGCACCTACGGCCTCGTCTGCATGGCGTCGACGGCACTGACCGTGTTCGTCGGGCATGCGTCGCTCTGGTACGGCGGCACCTCCGCGCACATCCAGCCAGACCCGACCCGTGTCGTCCAGGGGGTGGTCACCGGCATCGGCTTCCTCTGCGCGGGCGTCATCATGAAGGACGGCATGAGCATCCGTGGCCTCACCACTGCCGCATCCATCTGGGCCGCCGCGGCTATCGGCGTGTTGCTCGGCGTCGGGTTCTACGCCGCCGCATTGCTGCTCGCTGTGCTGTGCGTGGCATCGATGTCCATGTTGCACGGGCTGGAGTCACGGCTGCCGGGACGCATGACGCTCGATCTGTCGCTAACATTTCAGCCCGGCGAAGCGCCCGACTTCGATCTGCTGATCCAGAGGGCGAAGTCGCGCGGCTATCGCGTGCTGAACGACACGCTGACCATCACCTATGCCGACAACCAGGCGCTGTGGCGCGTGAGCCTCGTCGCCCCGGACAAGGCGCGCGCGCTGTCGCCGGCAGCACTGGCGGCGGAGATGGCGGCAACCGAGGGCGTTTCGCGCTTCAGCATCGTGCCGGTGCGCAGTTGATCCCGTGACCAGAATGAACATGCTTCGGCGATCAACGCCGGAGCTCGACCGGAAATCCGATATATTGTCGACGAACGTGCAACTCCCAACGCCATCGCGCCGAATGGCCCTGTTCGGGGGCGCTGTCGCACTGGGCTTCGGCATCCTGCTTTGGAGCTTGCGGCCCGTCCTCACGCCGTTCCTGCTCGGCGCGCTCATAGCGTACATGTTGCAGCCGGGCGTCGAGTGGCTGGTGCGCCATCGCGCACCGCGCGGCCTTGCGGCGCTCTTGATGATCCTCGTCTTTGCGTTGTTGGCCGCGCTGCTGGTGTTACTGGTGGTTGCGGTGGTGCAAGCGGAAGGCCCGCAGCTGACAAGTCGGATTCCCGTCTTCATTGCTGGGCTGGATGCTTGGCTAAAACCGAAGCTGGCTGTGCTCGGCCTCGGCCAATCGCTCCATTTCGGCAATGTGCGCGACGTACTGGCGAACCTCGAAGGTAGCGAGAAGACGGTGGCGCTCACCGCATGGCAGTACGTGCGCACCAGTGGCGACATGATGACTACTGTGATCGGCAACGTCGTGCTGGTGCCGCTCGTGCTGTTCTATCTGCTCTATGACCGGCACCAAATATTCCGCCGCATGGAGAGCCTGGTACCCCGGCGCTGGCTTGGCAAGACGCGGGAGTTCGTCACCGAGATGGACCGCATGCTGTCGCAATACCTGCGCGGCCAGCTGTTGGTGATGGGCGTGCTTGCCGCGTTCTATCCCATTGCACTGTCGATCGCGGGCTTCAAGATAGCGCTGCCGCTTGGCATCCTGACCGGCTTGGCGGTGTTGATACCCTACGTCGGCTTCGCGACCGGGCTGGCGCTTGCGCTGCTCGCCGCGCTGCTGCAATTCGACACTTCGTACGGCTTCGCGGCGGTAGCGATCATCTACGGCACCGGCCAGGTCCTCGAGAGTTTCTTCCTGACGCCACGTTTCGTCGGCGAGCGCATCGGGCTGCATCCGCTGGCGGTAATCTTCGCTCTACTTGCATTCGGGCAACTTTTTGGTTTTTTCGGTGTGCTGCTCGCATTGCCCGTCAGCGCGATCCTGGCGACGGCCCTGCGCGAATTGCGCCGCCGCTATCTAGAGAGCCCGCTATATAGGAGTTGACCCGTTGCAAGAACCGCCAGAAACCCGCGCCGCCGACTGACCAACAGAGGAGCACGCATGTTCATAGCCCATCCGATCCATCTGTTGAACGCCACTGCCGCGCTCACGCTTTGTGTGGGGGCTACGGTTGCAGCCGCGCCGCAGTCAGGCGGCCACGCCCTGACGCTAAGCAGCAAGGGCGGTATTGATGACGGCCGCGGTGGCTCTGAGCTGAAGACGGCGCCGCTCTCATAGCCAGAACAACGTCGGGGCGCAGCCCGCTTCGAGATCCCGGTATCAGCAAGGCGACGGCACGGCGATATATCCTTACGTTGTCGTGCCGTATGGGAAGGTACCCCGCGTGGGGGCCCGCTCCTCGTCCGCAGCCCCGGCCGCTGCCGCTCTTGCCATAGCCGCCCCGGTCGTCCGCAACCCCTGGAGTGGATGTTGCATGCAGCATTCCTCCTTGCGCCGGGCGACTTCCGTCTGGTGACCTATGGTCAGCATTGTGCTTTTTGCGGCCTTTTATGCTTTATCTACAGCTGTACGTTCCTAGACATGGGAGCGCAAGATGACGGTCAACGGTGATGACGTGGGGAACCTTGCTGGCTGGTGCAGACCATCAGAACACCCGGAGTCAGGTGTCCCTGCTCGCGTGCTGCTGGCCCGCTTGTCAACGCCTATCAGCCTAGAGCAGTTTCGCGACGAGGCGCTGGCCCATGAAGCCCGAGGCCGTCGCTATAATGATCTCCTCAGATTCACAAGGACGCTGCAGCGATGACGAATGTCAATATCCCCCATGTCCTCGTGGTTGACGACGATCCCGCGATGCGGGAACTACTCGCCGACTATCTGGGCGATAACGACATTCGCGTTACCGTGGCATGCAACGGCACGGAAATGGCCGCGGCGTTCGAGTCATTTGCCATCGACCTCATTGTTCTGGATCTGCGCATGCCCGGCGAGGACGGGATGCAGATCGCGCGGCGACTTCGGGAACAGTCCGCGCTACCGATCATCATCGTTTCTGGGCGACGCGACGAAGCAGACCGCGTCATGGCGCTCGAACTTGGCGCTGACGATTACCTTACGAAACCGTTCAGTTCGCGGGAGCTGCTCGCACGGATTCGTGCGCTGTTGCGGCGCTCGGCCGTGTCGGCGTCAGGCGCGGGACGTGGGACGGATGCACGGGCCTACCGGTTTGATGGATGGGAACTCAATATTGGGACACGCAGGCTCACCTCGCCAATGGGGGAACGCGTTGAACTGACTAACGGCGAATTCTGTCTGCTCAATGCGTTTCTTGCGGCGCCCCGCCAGGTGCTGTCCCGCGAGCAGTTGCTGGAATCAAGCCGCTTGTACGACGACGTGTACGATCGCTCCATTGATGTTCAGATCTTGCGCCTCCGGAGAAAGATCGAGCAGGATCCGTCGCATCCCACGTTCATCCTGACCGTCCGCGGGGCGGGCTATGTGTTCGACGCAATAGTGGAAAAGCTTAGCCGGGCCGTGGGCTTTCCCGATTGAACGATCGGCACAGGTGCTGTAGCAACGGTGGACGATGTGGCGGCCCCAAATCGACACAAGGCAACATCACTCGCGCTGGTTCAGGCTGGCTGCTTATGTCGGGATGTTGACGCAGCCGCGCGGACTCTTTGATCGTTAGTGAAGTCATCCACCGCTGAATCACCTGATCAGGGCGGAGATCGGCGGCCGTGGTGCGCCGCGCCGATCTACGCGACTTTCGACTGCGCGATAAATCATGCCGGATAGGGAACTGAAGATTCGAATGAAACCTCGGGCGCGCCGCTATTGGGCGTTCACTGCAGGCGGGTTTCTTGTCGTCGCGCTCGTTTGGACAACGGCCATCGGAGATCTGCAGCGCACCCGTCAATTGACGCTCGCGGCCAACGATCGAGAGCTTGCAAGCTTGTCGAGCGCCCTTGCCGGACAGACTGCACGCTTGCTGCAAGGCGCCGAGCAGATCCTGCGCAGTATCGCGGCCTCGGAGGCGGTTCACAGCGGGAGGTTGGATCCTGCGGATGCCGCGCGCTTCCTCGCCCCGCAAACGGTCGGTGTACCACAAGTGCGCGCTCTGTCGATTGGGGACGCATCGGGCAAACTGTTTGCGACATCACGGCCGACCGATGTCGGCCAGCCCAGCATTGGGTCGCGCAGTGACTTCCAGCGGCTAAAACAGGCCCAAGGCGGCGCACTGGATGTGAGCGAGCCTTTCACAAGCGCGATCGACGGTAAAAGAGCATTCGACATCGGGGTGCGCTTGCAGGACAAAGACGGCCAATTCCAGGGGGTCGCGCTCGCGGAGATCGACGAGGCGTATATGACCAGCTTCTACCGCGACATCGACATCGTGCCGGGCACGACCATCGTGCTCAGGCGCGCGGACGGGCGATCAGTCATGACGTATTCGAATCCGGGCGAGTTGAAGCTGAGCGGCGACGTGCGCTCAGCCGCCCGTGCCGTGCCAAACATGCCGCTGACACTGGTGGTATCCCGTAACGATGCGGCGGTACTCAACCCTTGGCATGCCACGGCCGCCAGCGTGCTCGCGCGCACAGGATTCATTTCCGCGTTCATCATGCTGCTCATGTTCGCGTTGATTGCCCGGATGCGCAGGCTCGAGAGGGTCAACGATGAATTGGAGTCGAGCGAGCGGAGGTGGCGCACTGTCTACGAGAACGCGCCGGTCGGCATCATGGTGCTTCGCGCGCATGGCCGCTATTTGATGGCCAATCCGGCATTTCAGCGCATGGTGGGCTACACCGATGCCGAACTCGCTGAGCGCCGCGCCTTGGACATTACCCACCCAGACGATCATGCGCTCACGCAGGCCCACATCGACGAACTGGTCCGAGATGGGCGGGACAGTGTCAGGTTCCAGAAGCGTTATCTGCATCGCGACGGACACGTGGTCTGGACCGACATGAGCGTCGCACGGGTCTTCGCGGATCGTCCGGCAACCCGTCAGGACGGCCGACAGGGTGAAGTCCTGATCATCGCGACGGTCGAGGACATCACGCATCGGCTTGCGGATGAACGAGAACGGCGCCGTCTCGAGGGGCAGTTGCGACAATCGCAGAAGCTCGAGGCGCTGGGGACGTTTGCCGGAGGCGTCGCGCACGATTTCAACAATATCCTCGGCGCGATTCTCGGTTTCGGCGAGCGCGCGCTGGCGTTCTCGAGCGAAAACCCAACGGCTCGCAAGCACATTGAACAAGTGATGAAAGCGGGAGACCGCGCGCGCCTGCTCGTCGAGCGCATCCTGACCTTCAGCCGCAGCGGCACCACTGCGCGCGTGCCGGTCGATTTGCATGCGGTGGCCACAGAAGCGGTCGAGCTCCTCAGGGCGACGGCACCGGTGAAAGTTTTACTGGATGTCAAGCTGGATGGCGAGGGCACGTATGTGATGGGAGATGCAACGCATATGCACCAAGTCATCATGAACCTGTGCAGCAATGCGGTGCACGCGATGCCCAACGGCGGCATGCTTGGCATCTCACTCGACCGGGTCTCGTTTCAATCGCCCGTGTCGTTTTCCGTCGGCGCCGTAGGCCCGGGCGCTTTCGCGCAGCTCCGCGTGACCGATCAGGGCGTGGGTATTTCCGCAGACGTCCTCGAACGTATGTTCAATCCGTTCTTCACGACGCGGCGCGCGGGAGAAGGCACTGGACTAGGACTATCGCTCGTGGACGGCATCGTGCGCGAGTACGGCGGCGGCATTGACGTGCACACAGTACAAGGTTCGGGCTCGAGATTCGACGTATACCTACCCTTGACTGAAGCGCGGCCCTCACCGGAGAGTGCCGACTGCGAGGATGTGCCGCGCGGGAACGGACAAGTCGTGCTGCTTGTCGACGACGAGGAAGCGCTCGTCGCGCTGGAGGAGGAGGTGCTGGCCGACCTCGGCTACGAGCCGGTGGGATTTCGTTCGAGCGTGGCGGCATGGCAGGCGCTGGAAGTCGAGCCGGACCGGTTCGATGCGATCATCACCGACCAAACCATGCCGGACCTGACCGGATTGGCGCTTGCCGCCCGCGTCGCGGAACTGCGTCCCGACTTGCCGGTAATTCTTTGCAGCGGATTCAGTAACCCGGCGCTTGAACGTGACGCGCGCGGGGCAGGCGTGCGCTTCGTGCTGCGCAAACCGTTGCGCCAAGCGGAGCTGGCCAAGGCGCTGGCTGCCGTATTTCAAACAATGTCGCAACGCTGACACCGCGCGGAAGCCGGAATGCGAGGCTGCGCGGATTCAGTATCGTGCGAGCCGCTCCACCACGATCCTTCCTGCCGCCGTCAATGTGAATTGCACGCCGATCACCCGAACGAGGCCCAGGTCTTGAAGCGCGATGAGATCAGGCGAAGCGGCGTCGATTCCGACCGGTGCGGACGAGAGACGTAGCAGCATGCCAACCTCATGGGCGCTCAACATGCGACGCAGCCCAGTGTCGCGAGAGGGCAAAACCGCCTTGTCGGCCTGTTCCAATTCCATGATGACTAATCGAGCGACGGGCGTCCCGCTTGCCGTGGTCGCCCGGTAAGCTTCCAAAAAAGTTGGAGCCATTCTGCCCAACTGCAATTTCGGCGCCGTTGCAGACCGGCGCGCCTTGGTTACAGTCGTAATGGGACGCCGTCTTCCGGTCGCACAGGACCATCGATCCCGGTTGATGCAGGCTGTATTACAGATGTAACCCGAATCGCCCGCCTCGCAATGGCGCGGCAACAGCCGGCACCGAAACTTCTCCGTGACGCATCTAACTCATGGAGCGCGCTCTTGGAAGCATCGGCCCTGCTGTTGTCGCGCATACAGTTCGCGGCTACTGTTTCGTTTCACATAATTTTCCCTTCCTTCACGATTGGCCTGGCGGCATGGCTGGCCGTGCTCGAGGGCATTTCGCTGGCCACCGGCAATCGGGTCTACCGACAGCTCTTCGACTTCTGGCTGAAGATCTTCGCCGTTGCCTTCGGTATGGGCGTGGTCTCCGGCATCGTGATGGCATTCCAGTTCGGCACCAACTGGAGCGAACTATCGCGTGCAAGCGGCCCGATCCAGGGTCCGCTGCTCAGCTACGAGTCCTTCACGGCATTCGCACTTGAAGCGACGTTCTTCGGCGTGATGATATTCGGGCGCCATCGCGTCCGCCCATGGTTTTACCTGCTGTCGTGCATTCTTGTCGCCGCTGGAACGACGCTCTCCGCCTTCTGGATCCTCGTGAACAACTCGTGGATGCAGCATCCCGTCGGCTTCGTCATACAGAACGGCGTTTTCGTTCCGACCGACTGGGCGGCCATCATCTTCAACGGCGTCGTCTGGGTGCGCTTTCCGCACATGCTGCTTGGGGCCTACCTGACCACGGCGTTCTGTGTGGCGGCCGTCGGGGCGGGCTACCTGCTCAATCGAACGTATCGCGTCGAGGCGACGGTCATGGTCCGCATGGCGCTCGGCCTCGCTGCCGTGCTCGTGCCGCTGCAGATTTTCTTCGGGCACCTGACCGGCGACTACATTCACGATTACCAGCCGGCGAAGTTTGCGGCGGTTGAGGGGCGCTGGGCCGACGAACAGCCCGCCACCGAGGTCATCTTCGCGATTCCGGACGTCGATGGCCAGCGCAATCGTTACGAGTGGAAAGTACCGGTGCTGGGCAGCCTTGTCGGATCAGGAACGCTTGACTCCAAGGAGGTTGGGTTGACGGATTTTCCGGCCTCCGACCGCCCACCGGTTCTGATTCCGTTCTTCGCGTTCCGCATCATGGCGGGTTGCGGCATGGTGATGCTGGCGCTTGCATGGATTGGCAGCGTCGTCGCGCGTCGCGGCAGGCTTGAAGTGCACCGGTGGCTGCTGTGGCCCGTTGTCTGCAGCTTCCCGCTTGGCTTTCTTGCAGTCCTGGCGGGCTGGTTCACGGCGGAAGTCGGCCGGCAGCCATGGACGGTGTGGGGCGTGCTGCGGACTGCAGATGCGCTGACGTCGGGCTTGGCCCCGCATTTCGCGGCAACGACGCTGGTCATGTACGTTGGCATCTACACGTTCATCTTTTGCTTCGGGGTTTACTACATCGCCCGCATCGTGCGTCGCGGCATCTTCGCAGGCAAGGTCCTGACGGTGTGGGACGGCCATGTCATCCCACAAACGTTCACACCAGGGACCCGGCGCACCTGACACAGCCACCGCATATCAGCCAACGTCGTCTGGGCACGCCCGCATTCCGCGTCGTTAAACAGGGGAAGAAACATGTTGAATTGGTTCTGGTTGGTGGAGCTGGTCGTCGCGGTGACAGCATACGTCATGCTCGATGGGTTCGATCTGGGCGTCGGCGTGCTCAGCGGAGTCGCCCGCAGCAACGAACTGCGGGACGGCATGGTGGCGTCCATTTCGCCCGTGTGGGACGGAAACGGCACGTGGCTCGTGATTGCGGGGACCATCCTTTTCGGCGCGTTCCCACCGGTGTACTCGATACTCCTGCCCGCGCTCTACATCCCTCTTTCTGCCATGCTCGCCGGCCTCATCATGCGCGGCGTCGCCATCGAATTCCGTCACCGGGCCGTGTGCTCGCGGTGGGTGTGGGACATGCTCCTGTTCATCGGTTCGCTGCTTGCCGCGTTCATGCAGGGCGTATCGGTCGGCGCGTATGCACAGGGCCTGCCGGTGGAACATTTGCGCTACACGGGCAACGGCCTCGAGTGGTCTGCAGCATTCCCGCTTTTGTGTGGGCTCGGCCTCGTGCTTGGCTACATGCTGCTTGGCTCGGGATGGCTTGTGCTGAAAGGCGAGGGCCGACTGCAGAGGTTTGGCCGCAACACGCTAGGGTGGTTGACCCCACTGACCCTGCTCGTGCTTGCCGCGATCTTCGTGGCTACCCTGTTCGAGCATCGGGCAATTGAAGCGCGCTGGTACGCGCATCCGGTGCTTGATGTACTGCCTTTGCTATGCATCGCGGCATTCGCCTGCGCCCCTGTCGCAGCGCGCCGGGCCAGCCTTAGCCCCTACGTGCTCACGGTGACCGGCTGTGTGCTGCTGCTGTTGATGCTGGCTGCCTCATACCTGCCTTACATCGTTCCGTTCCAGGTCACGCTGAGCGCCGCGGCGGCGCCAAAAGCCAGCCAGACGTTCATGTTCTGGGGTGCTGGATTGTTCATTCTGCCGCTCATCGTCCTTTACACCTGCGTCGCCTACTCGGTATTCCGGGGCAAGGTGTCGAGCGACCATACCTATCACTGACTCACCCATTGAAAATGAGGATCCATCATGAAAGTCGCACTGTTTATCCCCTGCTTCATTGATGCTTTCTATCCAGACGTCGGAATTGCGACGCTGGAATTGCTGGAGCGTGTCGGCTGCGAAGTCGACTACCCGCTCGACCAGACGTGTTGCGGCCAGCCGATGGGCAACAGCGGCTGCGAGAAGCAGGCCGCCGCCACGGAGAATCTCTTCGTCAGGAACTTCACCGGCTACGACTACATTGTCTCCCCTAGTGGCAGCTGCGTGCATCACGTCCGAGATCATCTGACCGCCGCGACGCAGACGCGAGACGCGAACGCGGTGCGAACCAATACGTACGAACTCGTCGAGTTCCTGCACGATGTGCTGGGTGTCCGCGAGTTTCCGTGGGCGAAGTTCCCCCACAAGGTCGGACTGCACAACAGTTGCGGCACGCTGCGCGGGTTGCGTACGGCCAAGATGTCCGAGATCGAGGAGCCGTACTTCTCCAAGCCGATGGCGCTCCTGAAAGGCGTCGAAGGCATTGAATTCATCCAACCTGACCGGCCCGACGAGTGCTGCGGTTTCGGCGGCACGTTCTGCGTGTCGGAGGAGCCGGTGTCGGCGCGCATGGGCGCCGACAAGGTCAGCGATCATAAGCGCAACGGTGCCGAATATATCGTTTCGGCAGACTCTTCCTGCCTCATGCACCAGAAGGGTTGTGCGGACCGGATCGGACTTGGCCTGAAGTTCATTCACATCGCGCAAATCCTGAATGGAGCACAAGCATGAAGCGGGTTGACCATGTCGGCGCATCGAGGACGTTCATCGCCGACGAAAAGCATATTGAATTTCACGACAAGCGTCTTTGGGGGTTGCGAAGCTCGCGCGACACCGAGGTCCACGGTATCCCCGAATGGGAGGAACTTCGGTCGCTGGCGTCTGCCATCAAGGAGCACACGCTGACGCATTTGCCTGATTACCTGGTGCAGTTCGAGCGTAATGCGACCGCCAACGGTGTCACTGTTCACTGGGCGAAGGATGCAGAGGAACACAACCGCATCGTGTACGAGATCCTGAGTCAACGTCAGGCGAAAGTCTTGGTGAAAAGCAAGTCTATGCTCACCGAGGAATGCGAAATGCGGCCGTATCTTGAATCGCGAGGCATCGTGGTGGTGGAGACGGATCTTGGCGAACAGATCCAGCAGTTGGACGATCAACTGCCGTCGCACATTGTGGTGCCAGCCGTGCACAAGCTCGCTACTGACGTCGCAAAGATCTTTGCAGAGAAGATCGGAACCGACCCCAATGAGAGCAGTATTCCAAAGCTGGCCGAAGCACAGCGCCAGGCCACACGCCCACTCATTCTGAATGCGGACGCGGGCATGACCGGCTGCAATTTCGCTGTAGCGGAAACAGGCGGGATCACCGTCTGCACCAACGAAGGCAACGCCGATCTGAGCGCCAACGTGCCGCAGTTGCATATCGCATCGATCGGCATCGAGAAGTTGATTCCGAAGCTTGAGCATCTTGGCGTGTTCATCCGCATGCTGTCGCGAAGTGCTCTCGGTTCTCCTATCACGCAATACACCTCGCATTTCCGCGGGCCGCGCAGGGGTGGCGAAATGCACTTCGTACTTGTGGATAACGGCCGGTCCGAGCGCCTTGCGATGGATGACTTCTGGTACTCGCTCAAGTGCATCCGATGTGGCGCCTGCATGAACACATGTCCCGTGTATCGGCGCAGCAGCGGCCTTAGCTACGGCGGTGTGTATTCCGGTCCCATCGGCGCAATCATTAACCCGACCTTTAACCTCAAAAAATTCAGCTCCCTACCTTTCGCCTCGACCATGAATGGCAGTTGCACGAGCGTTTGTCCGGTCAAGATCAATATCCATGAGCAGATCTACAAATGGCGGCAGATCATCGCCGAGCAACATGAACTGCCGTTCGTCAAGAAAGAGGCGATGGAGGTTGCCGGGCAGGTGCTATCCCGACCGGCGCTTTACCGCGCCGCCATCAAGACCGCCGGCACCGCCGTCAGCACGTTGCCGCGCGCGGTCCTCTACAACCCGCTGAATGCCTGGGGCAAGCAGCGCGAACTGCCTGAAGCACCGAAACATACTTTCCGCGATTGGTATCTGAAGAGGAGCAAGAAATGAGTAGCCGCGAAGTGATTCTCTCCCGCTTGCGCGAAGTCGCGCCAGCCCCCCGCGCGTTGCCCGAAGTACCGATGTTCGAAGCGGATCTTCAGCCGGCAGTGGTGTCATTCCAAAAATCGCTCGACCGCATCGGCGGCATCTGGTGCGAAGCACCGGCTGACGGCGATATCGAGAGATTTCTCCGCGCGCGCTTCCCCGACGCGCGAGTCTTCTGCTCGGCCACGCCCGAAATCAGGGGAACCCGCGATATCGGTACGATCGATCTTCCGCAAGCTCTCAACGACGTCGACGTCGGTATCGTGCGCCCTGCCTTTGCTGTCGCAGAAACCGGCTCGATTTGGCTGAGCGAGCGCGAATATAACGTCAACGCACTTGGCTACCTGTCGCAGCATCTGGTTGCCTTGCTCGATCCCGATGATATTGTCGGCAATCTGCATCAGGCCTACCATCGGCGCGAGTTCTTCACGGCGAACTACGCGGTGCTGATGAGCGGTCCGTCCGCAACCGCGGATATCGAGGGGGTGCTGATCCGGGGGGCGCAAGGCATCCGGTCGCTGACGGTCATCCCCGTTCGAAAGCAGACAGCCGTGCGGCAGCGCTGAAGGAGGGTTGTGCATGAACTGGGCGACGACCCATGGCGGGGAGCCGCTGCGCATGTTGACACGCGGGCGGCATCACTTTCCGCTGGCCGAGGCGCTGCGCGGCGGCATCGTCTGTGCGACGCCCGCGGTCCTGGCTGCGATGCTGCACGAGCCGCTACTGTGCTGGTCTGCGATCGCCGCATTCTGGACGTGCCTGTCGGACGAATCAGGTGCGCCGGTATCGAGGCGGATGCTGTATGGCATGCTGTTCGGTGCATTCGGTGCGCTCATGTCCTTTTGCGCGATCGCGTCGGCGTGGACTTCGTGGCTGGCAATCGCGCTAACAGGCGTCGTGGCGTACGCCGGGGCGCTTGCCCGCATCCAAGGCGCCGCGCCGGGGTTGCGCGGTCTGCTGGTCGCAACTTCCTGGTGCGTGTGCGCGTCCATGCCGATTCACGGATTGCCGACGGGCCTGCACTACGCAGCGTTCTTCATGGGGGGCAGCGCGTGGGCGGTCGCCTGCAGCGTGGGTCTGTGGCAGTACAGTCCGTCGACCCGGGCGCGGCGGGCGGTCTTTGCCTACCTTTATGCGGCGGGATCGTATGTCCACCGGCTTGCGGATGCCGTTTCCAGCGATGACGTGCCGGCCGTTCACGGCCGTGCCGAACTGCGGGCGAAGCTTGATGCGCTTACCAGGATCACCGGAAAGGCGACCTCAGGCATTGACGCCTCGTGCCGGCGGTGGCGCGAGAACGGCGAGAGGTCGATCGCCTTGCTTGCGGGCTTGGAAAGCCTGTTGTCCGATCCTGCGTCGCCTGTGCGCAGCGCGTCGGCGAAGCGGCTCTCGGCGCCGTTGCGCACGCTCGCCACTCGCATCGACTTATGCGCCGATGCGGTGCGGTGCGCATCGAATCCAGACGCGTGCGGCGCGCTCGATGGCCCGCTGGGAGAGATCCGCGCCGCAATGGCGCACGCGGGTTCTGCGGACGTGACGGAGACGGAGTGCGCGTGGCTGCAGGGGTGCATGACGCTTGTCGACCAACTGGCCGAATTGACGGGCGCAGAAGCTGCGGAAGCGGCTGTGGCGCCTGGGTCCCTCCAGAGATCGTCGGTCGAGAGCACGAGAAGCACGCGGCGCCGCATCAAGACCGCCATCCTCGATCACGTCCGCTCCAATAGCGAAGTCGCTCGCTACGCTTTGCGCCTATCGGTGGCGGCGATGATCGCCGTCACGGTCGCGCGGGTATCAAAGGTGGATCAGGGCTATTGGCTCGCGCTCACAACCATGTTCGTTGTGCAGCCGACAGTCTCGCAGACGCTCAAGGTATCGGGCCTGCGCATCTGCGGGACGATTCTCGGTGCGATGCTTGCGTCAGTCCTGGCGCTGCTCGTCCACAACCCGATCCTTCTAGCGCTGGCCATCGTTCCGTTGGCGATGGGAACGCTCGGTGCGCGAGCAATGAGCTACGTGTCGTACATCCTGTTTTTGACACCACACTTCATCCTTGTTGCCTATCTCGGTACGCCCGCTGGCCCGCCGTGGGCGCTGGCTTTCTCACGTGTCGGAAACAGCGTCGCGGGCGCAATGGTCGGTGTGGTCGTTAGCTTGATCGCGTGGCCGGAATGGGAGCGGCACAAGCTCGGTGCGGTTGCGGCGCGCGCGATTTCCGCGGTCATGACTTATATCAACATGATCTCAATAGGCGACGAGTTCGGACCGGAGAAGGACCTCTGCACGGTTGCGGCGGTGCGACGGGACGCCTGCCTCGCCATCGACGAGCTCGAGGGCGTCGTCAACGCGATGCGACTCGAACCGCTCTCGTCGAGCCACCGCATATCGCACGCAAGCGTGCTCACGGCGCATCTGGGAGGTTTGGTAGGCGTCATGTCGACGCTCGAATGTGTCCCCGACACCCTCGGCGACGGGGATGATGCACGGCTTTCCGGACTGGCTGGCCGGTGCACGACGCTCATGCGCGGGCAGCGGCGCGTGGACGCCCATGCGTCGCTAGCGACGATGCCAGACACATCTCCGCACCAGTCGTTCCTGCTGCAGCACGTCGAGCAGCAGGCAATGGAACATGCCTTTGTAATCGGTATGGTCCGGTGGAACGTCGCCTAGCCCCAGGGGCATGTCAGGACGTATCACAACGGCGTCAGGAACATCTGCGCGAAGTCAGGATCGTCTCCACCATCTCGGTTACGAAATCGAGGAGCGCCCGCACCTTGGCGGGCCGGGGTTGGCGCGACAGGTGGAAGGACGCAGCGGAAGGTGTTCGTCGAGCCAGTAGGGGAACAGCTCGACGAGCAGGGCTGATGCCAGTTGCGTTTGGGGTGGACAATCGCGGCTACCGGCTACTTCCTGTCGTCCGCTCAGGCGGACGAAGCAGTCTTTGCCGTCGCGAATTGAACGATCGCTTGCTGCGTGGATGCGACGTCTGGACGTTCAAATAAGGCGCGTGCGAATTACTCATCCTTGCGGTCATGAACGGTCGCTCTACACATGTTGTGGTCATATGGCCGACAGTGCATAACACGCCGGCGCAGTTCAAAAACTTGTCGCAGTAGGCGGTCCGGAAGATTCTGAACGGGCCGAGAGTCGCTCAGTCCGACTTCACGACGTCGCGCTCGTCGACCGCTGACGCCGTTACGACGCGGTTGCGCCCTGTTGCCTTCGCCAAGTAAAGCGCCGCGTCGGCCCGCGCCAGGGCGCCCGCTAGCGTATCACCGGCCGCTACGCATTCGACCCCTGCGCTAAATGTGCAGCGCACGCCTTCGCAAGGCGACCGGTCAACGGCAAGCCGCAGTGCATTCGTCAACCCTACTGCGTCAGTCTTTCGCGCGTCCACGAACACGATCGCGAACTCCTCCCCACCCAGCCGCCCGAAAAGATCGCACGGCCGCAGCCGCGCGGAAATAACCGAGGCGATGTGCGTAAGGATCCGATCGCCGGCCCCATGGCCAAAGCCGTCGTTGACGGCTTTGAAGTTGTCGATGTCGAGAATGGCGACCGACAGCGGCGAGCCCTTTTCCAGCGCGTGGCAAAGCAGGACATTCGCCCTCGCCATGAACGCGCGCCGCATGAGTACGCCCGTCAGTTCGTCGATACTCGCAAGCTGCTCCATCCTTCGGACGAGCTGATCGTGTGCGAGCATCACCATGCCGGTCGACATGCACGGCAACGTGACGATTGCGAGCCCTACAAACAGAACGTTCCAGGGCGACGGTTGCAGGAATGTCATCTGCGGCACGACGCCGAAGGCAACCGCGACGGCTCGCGCGACGTGGACCAACGCGCCAAGATATGTGGCCGCCGCGACGAATCGGTAGGGGTAGCGCGCACCGTCGCGCGGCGCGTGACGCAGAGCCAACGTGCCCACGGTGATCCGTGCATACGCCAGGAGGATGGATATGAGCGCGACCCTCGCATCGATGTTCGGCGACACGCACGTAAAGTACACCAACGCCACGAAGGCAGTGACGAACGCCGCCGACTCTTCGTGTCGCGCGGGGCCCTTACCAAAAAACTGACGTGTCCCCTGTACGAGCAATAGGGCCGCCACGAGCGCAATGAGCGAAGCGCCGATAATCACGAACTGTCTTGGCTGAGCGCCAGCGGTCAACACCCACAACGCCGCGGCGGCCAATAGCGCATAAGCCACGCACCAGCGGCTAATACCCGGCACTGAAGTCCGAAGCAGGGAACCAAGGATGGCGACGCTCATCAGGCAAGACACGACTACGACGCCGATTAGAGCGAGTGGGCTGAACATGAGATCGAGCTAGGCGACAAAAAGAAAGACCAAGGAAATCGAGACGGTATCCGACGAGTGAATGAAAAACGAAGGCGAATCAAATCGCTACATCGCTGCGGCGGCGAGCGCTTATCGTATCGCATGTGCGTGTAGAGAAAATATTCAGGGATCAGCGCGAGCAGTGCCGTCGCTGGCGCGGGGTTGTTTGTTCGAGCCTGAACTGAACGTTGCGCGATTCGGCTTTTACAGCCTCCAGACTCCCCGCCTGCGCTTGCGTTGAACGGAAGTTCAGGGTCATTCTGAGGCATCTGGCGTGGGTCGACAAGGCGTCGGGTCGCCTGCGGTTCCCGCCGGTCTGACAGATCGCTACGGCACATCGTTAGTAAACGTGGCGTCGACAAAGGCCCGCAACTGACTCAGGTCGGTCCTGGCATACGCCGCTGTGGTCTGCACCGAGGCGTGCCCGAGCAGCGCCTGCGCGGCGGGCAGAGGCACTTGGTGGTCGACCACCAGGGTGCGTGCATAGGCGTGGCGCAACCAGTGCGGCGAGGCCTTGCGCAGCAAGGCCTGCGTGGAATCCTTGTCCGGCAAACAGCATCTTTGCGCCGCCAGGCCGCGGCTCAACGGCGAAATAAGCACCGACCAGCAAGCAGCGGCCGCCGGCGCCATGGGCGGCTACTACGGCGCGCGGCTCATCGAGGCCGGAGCCGATGTCAGCTTCCTCGTGCGGCCGGGCCGCGCGCAGGCGCTCGATCGCGATGGCCTGAAGGTGCGCAGCGAACTCGGAGACTTCCGCCGTCCGGTCAGAACCGTCGACTACGGCGAAGGTACCTCGTTTCGCCAATACCCTGATAGCCTTGCTACGGATGGCACCGGTCTCGGGCTCGACAAAGTGAACCTGAAAAATGTGCTTCGCGAGGTCGATGGCTACTGTGGTCGGTTCCATGTCCTCGTTACCGAGTTCCGACGACAGACTCAGCACTGTGGGCACAACGGAGCTAGGACTGGTGAAAACTGGGCCGACCTGGGCCGGCGACCCGCCGAACTTGGAGGCGGCCATTCCAACTACACTTCACGACGACTGCGCACCCAAATGGGGAATGATGCACCAACGACGTCCTGGAGGTAGTCCTCGTACGTTCCGGCTCGCGCCTCGGCTCCACTGAGTCGGATCGTCTTAAGTTTCTGTTTGATAAAGGTTTTCTGGCAGATGCTATGGGACAGCATGTCACATGGCACGTCCCTTGCGTAGTTGCGTCCAATCTTGAATACAAGATGGAACGCATGAATCAACAAGTCGTCTCAGTCCCGCTTTCGTCGATCAGCTCACTGCTCGAAAGTTTTGCGCGCCGCGCGCTCACCCCTGTCGACTGCATCGCCCAGGTCCTGCATCGGATCGAAGCCTCCGACCGACCGGAGGCCTGGACGCATCGCGTTCCCGCCGAGGACTTGCTTGGTCGTGCCGCGGCATTGCAGTCCCTCTTGACGGAAGAGGGCGATTCTGCGCTGGCGCGCATGCCGTTGTTCGGCGTGCCATTCGCGGTCAAGGACAATATCGATGTGGCGGGCATGCCCACCACCGCTGCCTGCCCGGAGTTTGCTTACGTGCCGCATAACGCGGCCTTTGCGGTGCAGCGGCTGCTGGACGCCGGCGCCATCCTGGTCGGCAAGACCAACCTGGACCAGTTTGCCACGGGGCTGGTTGGCACGCGTTCACCGTACGGGGCGGTGCGCCAGATTGCCTCGGCGGACCACGTATCGGGCGGATCGAGCTCCGGCTCCGCCGTGGCCGTCGCGGCGGGCTGCGTGGCCTTCTCTCTGGGCACTGACACGGCCGGATCGGGCCGCGTGCCGGCCGGCTTCAATGGCCTCGTCGGCATGAAGCCTTCCCTGGGGCTGGTCAGCAAGCGGGGTGTCGTCCCGGCATGCCGCACGCTGGATACCATTTCCGTCTTTGCGCACGACGTGGCCGATGCGTGGCGCGTCATGGAGCAGCTTGCCGCTCCCGATGCGCTGGACGGCTATTCACGCCACATTCCGGCGCTTGGACTGCCGCGCGGCCCGCTGCGCGTGGGGGTACCCGATACGCTGGAATTCGGCGGCGACTTGCTCGCCAGGAAGGCCTTTGCCACGGCACTCGACGTTTTGACTACCGGCTTGTCGATCATGCCAGCGCCGGTGGACTTCGAGCCTTTGCAGCAAACGTCGGCACTCCTTTATGACGGCCCGTGGGTCGCGGAACGGCGCGCAGCGGTCGGCGCGTTCTTCGATACCCACCGCGACGCGATCGACCCCGTGGTGGCCGCCGTCATCGCCAAGGCCGACCAGTACAGCGCGGTCGATGCGTTCAATGGCCAGTACCGGCTGGCGGAACTGAAGCGCCGGGTCGAGGCGCTGTTCCAGGATATCGACGTGCTGATCGTGCCGACCACGCCGACACATCCGACCATTGATGCGGTTAGGGCGGACCCCATTGGCCTAAATAGCAAGCTTGGCCGCTATACCAACTTCGTCAACCTGCTCGACCTGTGCGCACTGGCCGTACCGTGCGTCGCCCGCGCCGACGGATTGCCGGCGGGCATCACGCTGATCGGCCCGTCGGGGGCTGACCACCGGCTGGCGGTGCTTGGCGCCCGGATCCAGTCGCTGTTCAGCAAACGGTCTGTGCCGACCGGGCTGGAGTATTCGCCGCTGCCGTTCAGCGAGCCGACTGTGACGCTCGCAGTGGTGGGCGCGCACCTGCGCGGACAGCCGCTGAACTGGCAATTGCGTGAAGCCGGCGCGCGCTACTTGGAGACGACCAGGACCTCGGCCTGCTATCGGCTGTATGCCCTGGCGGCGACGACACCGCCCAAGCCTGGCCTTGCGCGGACCGATGACGGCGAAGGTGCTGCCATCGAACTCGAACTGTGGGAGCTGCCGCTGCGCCTGTTCGGCAAGTTTGTCGCCGACGTGCCGGCACCGCTCGGCATCGGCTCGGTAGAACTGGCCGACGGCCGGTACGTCAAGGGCTTCATCTGCGAGCCGGTAGCGCTCGCCAGTGGAGGCGGTGCACGGAACATCACGGCCTTTGGCGGCTGGCGTGCGTACCTCAGCAGCCTGGAAGCCGTTGTGCCCGCCGCCTGACCACGTTGCCGCCAGCCTGATGCCTCCGAACACCAACGCCAACGAGCCGCCCAGTCTCCTACTTGACTGCTCCATCCACCTCACCTACGACTGCAGACTGCCATGACAAACCGCCGTGACTTTCTCAAACAGGCCAGCCTCCTCACACTGGGCGGCGCGCTGCCTTTCGAAACCCTTCTGGCTGCGGAAAAGCTGACCGTAGGCGTGCTCTACGTCGGCGCGCGCGGCGACTTCGGCTACAACCAGGCGCAGGCCGCCGCGACCAGCGTCATCCGCAAGCTTCCGAACGTGAAGGTGGTGGAAGAGGAGAACGTCCCGGAAACCATCGCCGCCCAGAAGACCATGGAGGCGATGATCCAGCAAGACGGTGCCTCGCTGATATTCGCAACCTCCTTCGGCTACTTCGATCCGCATGTGCTGAAGATGGCCGCCAAATATCCGAAGGTGCGGTTCGCGCATTGCGGCGGGCTCTGGAAGCAGGGCAACCCGCCCAACATTGCCAGCTATTTCGGCTACATCGACGAGTGCCAGTACCTGGATGGTGTCGTGGCCGGCCACATGAGCAAGAGCAAGAAGCTGGGCTTCGTCGCGGCCAAGCCGATTCCCCAGGTGCTGCGCAATATCAATGCGTTCACGCTGGGGGCGCAGTCGGTGGACCCGTCGATCACGACCCGGGTCATCTTTACCGGCGACTGGTCGATGCCCGTCAAGGAGGCCGAGGCGGCCAACAGCCTGATCGACCAGGGCTGCGATGTGCTGACCTGCCACGTGGACGGGCCCAAGGTCGTGATCGAAACCGCCGAGAAGCGCGGTGTGATGAGCTGCGGCTACCACGCCAGCCAGGCGGCTCTGGCCCCTAAAGGCTACCTGACAGGCGCGGAGTGGGATTGGGCCACGCCATACAAGGGCCTGGTCGGCAACGCACAGTCGGGCAAGCCGCAGCCCAACCTCCTTCGCGGTGGCCTGAAGGAGGGCTTCGTCAGGTCCTCGGCCTACGGCGCGAAGGTGAGCGCGGCCGCAAAGCAGCATGCGGACTCGGTCAAGGCCAGGATGATGGCCGGCGACTTCATCATCTTCAAAGGCCCGCTGAAGGACAACAAGGGTGGTACCGCTGTGCCGGCGGGCACGACTCTCGTGCAGACCGACTACACGCTCGAAAGCATGAACTACCTGGTTGCCGGTGTCATCGGCCAGGGCTGACGCTGCATTCGCCGTACCTGATGAACGGAAGGCGGCAACGTCCGCCATCCTCCCATGTTGCACAAGGAAACTCCCATGCGCGTCAATGCCAGTTCGGCGGCCATGATGCTTGGTGTGTTGCCTGCGCTGCCCACCGTGGCGGCGGTGGCGGGCACGCTCCTGCTCTTCTCACTATTCCTGTTCCTGCAAGGCGCTCCGGCCATCGAGGCGCTGCAGCTGATCTTCCAGGGAGCATTCGGTACGCCATTTGCGTGGCAGAGCACGCTGACGCGTGCCGCGCCCTTGATGCTGACCGCGCTGTGCGTGGCCCTACCCGCGCAGGTGGGGCTGATCGTGATCGGCGGCGAAGGCGCGCTCGCGCTGGGCGGGTTGGCCGCGGCCATGGTGCCGCAGTGCCTGCCGCAGGGCACCGCGTGGTGTATCGCCGCGCCGGCCATGGCGCTGGCGGGCATGCTCGCGGGAGGGTTGTGGATCTGCGCCGTCGGCATGCTGCGGCAGTGGCGGGGGGTCAATGAGACGATCAGCAGCCTGCTGATGTCCTACATCGCTATTGCGCTGTTCAAGCATCTGGTGGAAGGACCGTTGCGCGACCCGGCAAGCCTGAACAAGCCTTCGACGCCACCGGTGCCGGACGCCATAATGATCGGCACGCTCCCGGGGCTGGATGTGCACTGGGGGCTGCTCTTCGGCGTGCTGGCCTGCGTGGCCGGCTGGGTGCTGGTCCGGCGCAGCACGCTCGGCTTTGCCATGCGCGTGACCGGTGGCAATCCCCGTGCCGCGCGGCTGGTCGGGCTGCCGGTCGGACGGCTGGCCCTGGTGGCCTGCCTGCTGGGCGGCGCAGCGGCCGGACTGGCCGGCATGTTCGAGGTGGCGGCCGTGCAGGGCAGCGCCAATGCCGCGCTGCTGGCCGGCTACGGCTACTCCGGCATACTCGTGGCCTTTGCCGCACGCCAGAACCCGCTTGCCATCATTGCATGCGCGCTGATGATCGGCGGCATCGAGACCAGCGGCAGCCTGTTGCAGCGCCGCCTGGAGCTGCCCGATGCCACCACACTGGTGCTGCAGGGCCTGCTGTTTGCCAACCTGCTCGCCTGGGAAGCGCTGGGCGGTCGTATCTCGGCGTGGCGCGTGCGCCTGCAGGGCATTGTCTTTGCCGGCAAACCTGCCCAACTGGAGGCACGCCATGTCTGACCTGCAATCGCCATGGCTGGTGCTGGCCCTGTCGCTCGTGAGCGGCGCGATCCGCGTCAGCACGCCATACCTGTTCGTCAGCCTGGGCGAATGCCTGACGGAAAAGGGCGGCCGCGTGAACCTCGGGCTGGAAGGCATCCTGGTGTCCGGGGCCATGAGCGGGTATGCCGTGTCCTACCTGTCGGGCTCGCCATGGACGGGCGTGCTGGCGGCGGCCCTGGCCGGCCTGCTGCTTGGCTGCCTCCACGGCCTGGTGTGCTCCCTGCCGCGCGTGTCCGATATTGCCTTCGGCATTGCGCTGATGCTGCTCGGGACGGGCCTCGCATTCTTCCTCGGCAAGCCGTTCATTGAACCGCATGCGCCGGCCTTGCCTTCGCTGGAGCTGGGCAAGTGGGCTGCGTCTGTCCAGGTCCAGCAGCTGCTGCGGATCAACCTGTTGTTCGTGATCGGCGTCGTGCTGGCCTTTGTCCTGCAATGGGGCATGCGCGCGACACGCTGGGGCCTGGTGCTGCGCCTGGTGGGCGATCACGCGGAAACCGCGCGTGCCATGGGCTATCCGCTGACCCGCATCCGCATCGCCGCGACCGCGGTCGGCGGCCTGTTCGCTGGCATTGGCGGCGCCTATCTGTCGCTGGTCTATCCCGGCAGCTGGAACGAAGGCCTGTCGAGCGGGCAAGGCTTGATGGCCGTGGCGCTGGTGATCTTTGCGCGCTGGCAGCCGCTGCGCTGCCTGTGGGCTGCGCTGCTGTTCGGTGCAGCGGGCGCGCTGGGGCCGGCCTTGCAGGCGATCGGCATCACCAGCGGCTACTACCTCTTCAATGCCGCGCCCTATGTCTTGACGCTGGCGATCATGACCATCAGCTGCCGGCCGAACCGCTCCCTCGCCGGCGCGCCGGGCGAACTGAGCCTCACGCGGTGAGGCATGCCAACTCAATCCATCCATGAACGGAATCCAGAAATGAACCGAACCATCGACGCCCGGCCCTATCCGTGGCCCTATGACGGCAACCTGCGTCCGGACAATACCGCGCTGGTCATCATCGACATGCAGACCGATTTCTGCGGCTATGGCGGCTATGTGGACCGCATGGGATACGACCTGTCGCTGACCCGCGCACCGATCGAACCGATCAGCCGCGTGCTGGCGACAATGCGCGAGCAAGGCTTCACCATCATCCATACGCGCGAAGGGCACCGGCCGGATCTCTCGGACCTGCCCGCGAACAAGCGCTGGCGCAGCCGCTGTGCGGGCAGCGACGGCATCGGCATTGGTGACGAGGGTCCCTGCGGCCGGCTGCTGGTGCGCGGCGAACCGGGGTGGGAAATCATTGATGAACTCGCGCCGCTGCCGGGCGAGGTCATTATCGACAAGCCCGGGAAGGGTTCCTTCTGTGCCACCGACCTCGAACTGATCCTGCGCACGCGCGGTATCGACAACCTGATCCTGACCGGCATCACCACCGACGTCTGCGTGCACACCACCATGCGCGAGGCCAACGACCGTGGCTTCGAGTGCACGCTGCTGTCCGACTGCTGCGGCGCGACCGATCGCGGCAATCATGAGGCGGCGTTGCACATGATCACGATGCAGGGCGGGGTGTTCGGCACGGTATCGGACTCCCACGCATTGCTGGCAACACTAGGGTAACGACGATGAAGGGCCATCCATTCCAAGGTGCGCAGGCGCTTGGCATCGAAATGATCGGCGCGACCAAGACGTTCGGCGCATTCCGCGCACTCGACGGCGTGTCGATCAAGGTGGCGGCGGGAACGATCCACGCACTGCTCGGAGAGAACGGCGCGGGCAAGAGCACGCTGGTCAAGGGGCTGGTTGGCTATTCCGTGCTCGACGAAGGACAGATCATCGCGCAGCATCGTGAAGTCCGCATCGACTCGCCGCGCGCGGCACAGGCGCTGGGCATCGGCATGGTGTACCAGCACTTCACCGTGGCCGAAGGGCTGACAGTGGAAGAGAACCTGCTGCTGGCGCGCGGCACGTTGCCCTGGAAACTGGACTGGGTCGCGGAGCGGGCGGCGCTGGCGGCCTTCATGCGGCAGATGCCGTTCAGCCTGCCGCTGGACCGGAAGGTGGCGGCCCTGGCAGCGGGCGAAAAGCAGAAGCTGGAGATCCTCAAGCAACTCTACCTGCGCCAGCGTTTCCTGATCCTGGACGAGCCCACCTCGGTGCTGACGCCGCATGAGGCGGACGAGGTGCTTGGCCTGATGCGCACATTGACCTCGCGAGGGGAAGTCACCGTACTGATGATCACGCACAAGTTCCGGGAGGTGATGGACTATGCGGATGACGTGACGGTGCTGCGCAAGGGGCGGCAGGTCGGTACTAGCGCGGTAGCGTCGACGAACCCCGAGCAGCTCGCCGCCTGGATGATGGGGGCCACGTACGCTGCCGGGCCGGAGGGAGCTGCCGAGGCGACGGGAGTGCTTGCCGGGATCGGGACGAAGCGCACCGCGCGTAAGCCGCTCGATCCGCAGGCGCAGACGCGCCTCCATGTTCGCAACGCGACCGTGATCGACGAGCGCGGCCACGCCGTCGTGCGGGAACTGAGCCTTGCCGTGCGTGCTGGCGAGATTCTCGGCATCGCCGGCGTCTCCGGCAATGGCCAGCGCGAACTGGTGGAGGCGCTGGTGGGGCAGCGCCCCTTGTCGGACGGGGACATGGCTGTCGGCGGCAAGCCGTATCACGCCACGCGCGCGCAGATGGCCGGACAGCGCGTCTATGCCATTCCCGAAGAGCCGCTGAAGAATGCCTGCGTGGCAGGCATGAGCGTGGCCGAGAACCTTGCCTTGCGGGAATTCGACCGGCGCCCGCTGAAGCGCGCCGGCGGGCTGCTGGACCGCCGCGCGATCCGTGAACGCGCGCTCAGGCTGATCGCCGATTTCAACGTGCGCCCGCCGCTGCCGGAGCAGCAGATCGGCACGCTTTCCGGTGGCAACGTGCAGCGCGCCGTCCTGGCGCGCGAACTGGGCCAGCCGGTGGATGTGCTGATCGTCGCCAATCCGGTGTTCGGCCTGGATTTTGCCTCCGTCGCCGACATTCACGCGCGCTTGGTGGCGGCCCGCGATGCCGGCGCCGCAGTGCTGCTGGTGAGCGAAGACCTGGACGAACTTCTGGCGCTGGCGGATCGCATCGCGGTCATGGCCGAAGGTCGGATCGTCTACGAAACCACGGCGGCCGGCGCCGAGCGTGCTGAGCTGGGCCGGCATATGGCCGGGCATGGCCATGCGGCCGGCCCCGTGCCGGTATCGCCCATGATCGTTCCGGAGCTGAGCGTATGACGCAGACTGCCGCATTGCCGACGGCGCGGACCGTGGACGCGCTGCCGGCGCCGTTGCAGCTCGATGGCGCCAGCACTGCGCTGGTGGTCATCGACATGCAGCGCGATTTCATCGAGCCGGGCGGGTTTGGGGAATCGCTTGGCAACGACGTATCGCTGCTCGCGGAAATCGTTCCCACCGTGGCGGCGCTTCTTGCGCTGGCGCGGCGCGCCGGGTGGTTTGTGGTGCATACCCGGGAATCGCATGCGCCGGACCTGTCGGATTGCCCGCCGGCGAAGCGTCTGCGCGGCGCACCATCGATGCGTATCGGTGATCCCGGCCCAATGGGGCGGATCCTCGTGCGGGGCGAGCCCGGTAGCGAGATTATCGACGCGCTGGCACCGTGGGTTGGTGAACTGGTGGTCGACAAGCCGGGTAAGGGCGCCTTCTACGCGACCGGGCTTGACCAGGTTCTCAGGTCGCGCGGCATCTCGCAACTGGTGTTCGCGGGCGTAACAACGGAAGTGTGCGTGCAGACGTCGATGCGTGAAGCGAACGACCGTGGTTACGAGTGCCTGCTGGTCGAGGATGCCACGGCAAGCTACTTCCCGGCCTTCAGGCAGGCCACGCTGGACATGGTGCGCTCGCAAGGGGGCATCGTGGGCTGGACGGTGCCATTCCAGGCGTTGGCGGGAGCATGGGAATGAATCGGGGAGTGATGGCGCTTCCGCACCGGGAGAGAAAGGGATGGAAGTGAACCGTGCCGAGGTCGTCGCCCAGGTGGCGGCGGCATTCGAGACGTATGAGCGCGCCCTGGTCGACAACGACATCGACATGATGAACGCGCTGTTCTGGGACACGCCGGAAACCGTGCGCTACGGCATTGCCGAAGTCCAGCTCGGCAGCGATGCGATCCGCGCGTGGCGGCAGACGTGCGAAGCCGTGCCACGCAGCCGCCGCTTGCTGCGTACCGTGGTCACAGCCTTTGGTGCGGACTTCGCCACGGTCAGCACCGAGTTCGCCAGCGATGCCACGCCGCTGCTGGGCCGGCAGATGCAGACATGGGCCAGGGTCGGGACGCAGGCGGATCCCTGTGGCGGCTGGAAGATCGTGGCCGCCCATGTCAGCGTGATTCCCGCACCGAATGAGCGGTAGCTGAAGAAGAATGGGCATAATCAACTCGTCACCGCCGCAACTCACCTGTTTTCACGGACTCATGGAAGCACCAGCGTCAAACGCGCCCAATGCAATGGCCGAGCAGGTCTACCAGCGGCTCAAGAGCGACATCTTCAGTTTTCGCCTGTTCCCGGGGGACCGCTTCTCGGAGCACGGCATCGCCGCCTACTACGGGGTGTCGCGCACACCCATGCGCGACGGGCTCTTCCGCCTGCAGCGCGAAGGCTACCTCGAAGTGGGCTTCCGCCGCGGCTGGCGTGTCGCGCCAATCAACTTCGAGCAGCTCGACCAACTGTATGACCTGCGCATCGTACTGGAACTGGCTGCGCTGGACCGTATCCTGTGCGCCGAACATGGCCGTGAAGCGATGGAGACACTGAAGGCCATCTGGTGCGTGGATCCCGGACAGCGGGAGTCGGACCCCGCGACCATGTTTGAAATGGACGAGGATTTCCACCGCCGCCTGGTTGCGGCCGCCGGCAACCAGGAAATGTTGCGCGTGCACAACGACGTGACGGAGCGCATTCGCATCATGCGGCGGCTGGATTTCCTCAAGCCGCAGCGGACCAGTGCCACCTATGAGGAGCACGGCAAGCTGCTGGATCTCCTGGGGCGTAACCGGCATGCCGAAGCAACCATCTTGCTGCGCGCGCATATTACGCAGAGCAAGGCGGAGGTACGCAAAATTACCCTGTCGATGCTTGCCGCGGCCCGCGACCAGAAGCTGCCGTTCGTCAGTTGAGGCGTCATTTCCGTTGTCGATATTCCATCCCAGAGCCCGCTGCGGTGAAGCTTCTCCCTTGGTTGCCCGCGACGAGGTGCCAGCGGACTATGCACGCTCTCATCGCGTCGACACCCACGCGAATGCAACGCAATCAGGTCGATTTTCACAGCAATTGATCCGGCATTCATGAACTTGAATTGCGCCGCGTACTTGACCGAGTGAAGCTGAAAGTAGCGTCGAATGTGTTTGGGCTGTTTCTGGACACTGCGCAGATGGCTCGACGCGGCCTTGACGAGTTGCAGTTTGGTGCGAGCCGGTGCCCGCGAAGTCATCACCTGCCTTATATCGGCGTTGGCCATCTCGTCGGATTGAGTTCCGGGCTGTAGCTGGGCAGGTAAAACACCTCGATGGCTTGCTTTAGCGGGCCGGCTCCGTTTTTCAGGGCCGCATAATGGCGGCCCTGCAAAACGGGGGGCGAACATCAACGCCGAACGACAAGTGCCAATTCCTGGCACTGGCGCCGAATTGTCATCGCGAAAATGCAGGTAACGGTCCAGCGCGGTCGACTCCGTCGCTTACGCGTGTGCGTAGCCGAGACGCTTCCTTAATCGTGGAATCGCAAAGTCAAGGAACGCCAGCAGCTTCAGTGGTATCTGGCCCTGGCTGACGTAAATGAGGCTAACAGGCACCGGAAACGGTTCGAAAGCCTCCAGCAGCGTTACCAATCTGCGCGGTCTCTGCGCTTCATCGATCTGGTATGACGCCACGCGTGCAATCCCGGCTCCGTCCACCGCGGCGACCATGGCTGCCTCCACGGAATTCACCACGAGTCGGGAAGGTACCTGCAGGGTCTGTACTGTACCTTTCGACCGGAACGCCCACACCTGCACGCGAATCTGCTGGTAGGCGCGGTGGAACTCAACGATCACTGGCCGTATGTGAATACGGCCCATCACTGGCGGCACGCTGATAGTCAACTCCCCCTGCGGCGCGTGATATTCGCCGGACGCCGTACGTTCGACCTCGGCGATCTCCTCGAGAATCCGCCGGCATGATGCAACGTAGGCATGCCCTGGCTCAGTCACTGCCAGCTTGCGGTTGCCGCGCACCAGCAGGCGTACATTCAGGTGTGCTTCGCGCTCCGATATACGGCGGCTGACCGTCGCGAGAGCTGCGGAGTTTGCGGCTGGCGGCGGAGAGACTTCCCATATCTATTGCCGCAAGCAGAATGGTCATTGCCTCGAGTCGATCCACAGCCTTCCACCAACGAGAGGGTACTTCCAGATATTAGCGCCTAGTCGGCAAATTCGGAGAGGCATAGATTAGGCATCGCTGCTGCACTGTAGCCACTCCGCATGGCGCTGGCACTGCTGGTGCGCGGCAATCCGTTCGATCTGATTGTCTGTGCGCGCGACGAAAGCCGGTTGATCTATACGGACGAGCTGCTCGGCACGCCCCTGGCCAATCATGTGAGATTCTTACTCGACAATGGCAACCCCGAGAACGGTTTCGACGCTCGCGAACTGCTGGCTGCTGCCACGCCCGGCGCGCAGGTCGATTGCTGTGGCCCGAATTCGCTGATGGACGCGGAGCGCTCGGCCGCGGACGGCGATTCGAAAGTCGAGCTTCATTTCGAGGCCTTTGGCGCGACGTCGGACTCGCGAGCCAGCGGCGAAGACAACCAGGCGCCGTTCGAGGTGCTCTGTCGCCTCAGCGAGATCACGGTGCTGGTTCCACCCGCACAGTCGATCCTCGATACCTTGCTGGAGGCTGGCGTGGAAGTCGATCACTCGTGCAAGGAGGGCTGGTGCGGCACCTGCCTGACGCGTTGTGTCGAAGGCACGCCGATGCATCGGGACACCTGCTTGTCCGAAGCCGATCGCGCCCGCTACCTGGCCGTCTGCACTGCGCGTTGCAAGGACGGCGGCCAACTGATGCTGGACATCTGAACGAGAATCAACTGGAGTCACAACACATGGCCAAGAACATTACCTGTGCGTTTGGCGTAGACGTCGATGCCGTCGCGGATGGATCGGAACATTCGGTGGCGCCGATTCGCCTCACGACATTTCTCGCGGCGTATTTGCGGGCGAGGTGGGCAGTCTGCGTCTGCTCGACCTGTTCGAGCGCTACAGGCTCAAGACCATCTCCTTATACAGAAGTAGTACCGTCCCCGCAGCGGTGCATGGAGCCTGCGGTCGCGGAAATTTCGAGGTAAGGGGTTGTTAACTTCGCCAGACTCGCGTTTACTCTCGGATTTTGGCGCAGCAATGGGCAACGAGTCGGGGGCATGGGTGGACGAGGAATTTGAGAGTCTGGATCTTGGTGATCCGCGGCGGGATCGGCGCGCCAAGGAATTGCTCAAGCGGTTTGCGGCTCTGCCTACGGCGAGCATTCCCGGCGCATGCGATGACTGGTCCCAAACCATTGGGGCGTATCGGTTTCTCGGCAACGAGCAGATCGATTGGCGGGACGTGATGCAGCCGCATTGGGAGCGCACGGCGGAAAGAGTCGCGCAGTTTCCGGTAGTGCTGTGCATCGCTGATACGACCGAGCTGAACTTCAATGGCCAGGAAACCGAGGGGCTGGGGCCGCTGAGCTACGAAGCCCAGCGAGGCATGTTCTTGCATCCGACCTACGCGGTGACGCCTGACCGTGAACCGCTGGGGGTGATCGATGCCTGGATGTGGGCTCGGGAATCAAAGGACGCCGACGGCAACCGCGGCGGGATCAAGGAAAGCGTACGCTGGACTGAAGGGTATGAACGCGTTGCGGAGCAAGCCGCGCTGTTGCCCCGGACACGGTTGGTGTATGTGACGGACCGCGAGGGTGATATTGCCGAGTTGATGGCGCGCGCCCAGGAACTGGGCCAACCGGCCGACTGGTTGATCCGCAGCCAACACAACCGCAACCTTGCTGAGGGCGGCAAGTTGTGGGATAGCGTCGGCGCCAGCCCGGTACTCGGGGAAATCACCTTTATCTTGCCAGGGCGTGCAGGCCAGAAGGCGCGCGAGGTTCAACAGGAGCTACGCGCACAACGTGTGAAGCTACCCGGCCTGGATGGCCCGACTCTCACCTGTGTAGAGGCCAGGGAGATCGGAGCGCCCGCAGGCGTCAAGCCAGTGGTGTGGCGGCTGTTGACGAACCGAGAAGCACAGGATGCCGATGCGGTCATCGAGCTGGTTGAATGGTATCGGGCCAGGTGGGAGATCGAGATGTACTTCCATGTCCTGAAGACCGGCTGCAAGGTCGAAGCGCTACAGCTATCGCACATGGATCGTGTGGAGCGGGCCTTGGCGTTGTATATGGTGGTGGCGTGGCGCATTGCCCGCCTGATGCGATTGGGCAGAACCTGCCCGGATCTGGATGCGTCCCTGTTCTTTGACGCCGACGAGATTCGGGGAGCATACGTGCTTGCCAAGAAGGCCCGCCCGAAGACACCGGTCACACTCAATCAGATGATTCGGTTGGTTGCTTCCCTGGGTGGGTTCCTTGGGCGGAAGAGCGATGGCGAGCCCGGCGCTAAGACGATCTGGATCGGCATGCAGCGAACCATGGACGCCGCGCTCACCATTCAAGCACTGCGGGAAGAGTCATGACTTCTGTATAGTGCGCCGGGAGACCGGTAAGGAGTAAAGGGTGAAAGTCCCTGACATCGAAGATCTAGCAAATCACGTTGTCCCCGAGTCATGCGCAGCGCACCGCGAGGTGCGTTGCGAAGCGTTGACAGGGGTGCGCATAGGCCAGCCATTGAGCCGCGATAGAAGTCTAATCCCGGGTGCCGACGCAGTTATACATGCGGAAGGCAACACAGTGGGGCGCGCTACCGCGAGCTCCCCATCGGCCCGGCGCGGTCTGAGACCCTGGCATGTACGTACGCTCCTTGCATGGGAACCGGGAGATCTCTCGTCTGGCCAGTCGCAGTACAGGACTGGTCCGTGTCGGGAAGGCGAGGAGCCGTAGCCGATGAAGAACGGACGAGAGAAGTCAGACTCCGCCATAGTAGCAATGAAGCCTGCGAACAAAGCCGGGGAACCGGCTGCGGAGTGGGTGGAGCGAAGGGCGGGGACCAAGGGGAACGCGGGTCAGCCACACACGTGCCGGGCACAGAACCGGGAAAGCGTGCCACAGGGGCTGGACCGTGTACGGCACGCTGCAAGGCAGCGGAAGAAGGAGCGGTTCACCGCGCTCATGCACCACGTCACTGTTGACGCGCTCCGGGAGGCTTTCCTCGCGCTTAAGGCAATGCTGATTAAGTCCTCCGCTTCATGAGGAAGAGCGTTATGTGAGGGATCAAGAGCGCAAAGAGAAGAACATGAAGCAGATGACGTTGGCAGCGGGTGCAGATCAAGGGGCTGGATTCGAGCAATACCGTAAGCCGACGCGACGTGAGGCATTTCTGGCGACGATGGAGACGATCGTGCCGTGGGCGGCGTTGTGCGCGGTGATCGAGCCGTACTATCCGAAGGCCGGCAACGGCCGGCCGCCCATTGGCCTGGAGCGGATGCTGCGCATCCACTTTTTGCAGCACTGGTTCAACCTGGCGGATCTGGCCTGCGAAGAGGCGCTGTATGACAGCGCCAGCCTGCGCCGCTTCGTTGGGATTGACCTGGGTCGTGAACCTGTGCCGGATGCCACCACGCTGCTGAAGTTTCGCCGCCTGTTAGAAAAGCACCAGCTTGCGGAGCGGCTATTCGCTGAGGTAGGCCGGATCCTGCAAGCCAGCGGCGTGAAACTGAAAACCGGCACCATTGTGGATGCCACGATCATCGGTGCCCCCAGTTCGACGAAGAACGAAAAGAAGGCGCGCGACCCCGAGATGCATCAGACCCGGAAAGGACAACAGTGGTTCTTTGGGATGAAGCTGCACATCGGCGTGGACAGCCAGAGTGGGTTGGCCCATTCGGCAGTCGTGACGCCGGCCAATGTCCACGACAAGCATGCGCTACCCCAGTTACTGCATGGGCAGGAACAGCGCGTCTATGGTGATAGTGCCTACGCCAGTCAGCAGGAGCTGATCGCATCGAAAGCTCCCCACGCCAAGGACTTCACCAATCAGCGTACCCGCAAGAACGGCCAGATTGACGAGGTGCAACGCGGGAAGAACCGAAACAAATCGAAGATCCGTGCCCGGGTCGAACATGTCTTTGCCGTGGTCAAGCGCCTGTGGGGTTTCACCAAAGTCCGCTACCGCGGCCTGAAAAAGAATGCCGGCCGGGCCTTCACGGCCCTGGCGCTGGCCAATCTTTACCTGAGCCGAGGACATCTGATGGGAGCAGTCCGCCCATAAAGGGCGAGTGCGGGGCGAGCGCCTCGCCAACACACCCCGTTGGGGGGCGCAGCAAGCCAAAATCTCGTCATCAGAGCCATTTTTCAAAGCGAATAGGCTCCGCGTCGAACCGCTCCACAAAAAATCAGCAGCTTATTCAGCGTAGCCTTAAGCGCAAGGCAGCACCTGGGGTTGACGGTCTGACGTGGCAGGACTATGAGGCAGGATTGGAGGAGCATCTTCAAGCCTTGCACTCGAAAGTTCAGAGCGGAGCGTACCGGGCGCTGCCCGTACGGCGTCGGTACATACCGAAGTCGGACGGCAAGCAGCGTCCGCTGGGGATCGCCGCACTGGAGGACAAAATCGTCCAGCGAGCGGTGGTCGCGGTGCTAAATGCGATCTACGAGGAGGACTTCCTCGGGTTCTCGTACGGCTTCCGGCCCAAGCGCAGCCAGCACGATGCGCTGGATGCGCTGGCGGTGGGGATCACTAGCACCCCGGTGAACTGGATTCTCGACGCCGACATCCGAGGCTTCTTTGACTCGGTAAGCCAGGAATGGCTAATCCGTTTCCTGGAGCACCGGATCGGCGACGAACGCATCATCCGCCTTGTGCGCAAGTGGCTCAAGGCGGGCGTCCTGGAGGATGGAGAATGGAGCGTCAGCGAGACAGGTACGCCTCAAGGGGCAGTGAGTACGCCGCCTACAATGTTGCATATTTTCCAGTCCCTCGTCTGAGTCGTTCGAATTTTCGCTGCTTGAAGCCGGCGGCTGCGGATCGACGCGGAACACAACTACGATTTCATCCTTGTGGATCTCGACACGTTTGACTAGACCCAGAACGATCTTGCGTTTCGTTTCAAGGTCAATCGTATCCAGCCTCTCGGTGACCGCGGTTGCAAATTCCTCAAGCCGGTTGATGACCAGAAACAGCTCGCTTTGCACTGCTCCGTGGCGCCGTGATTCCAGGATCTGCTGTTCAATCTGCACAAGCCGGTTCTTCAACTGCTGCATCTTCGGCTCGAAGTCGGCCTTGTCGATGATGCCGTCCGCGTAGCTGTCAATCAGTCGTGACTTGCCTTTTTCAAGCTGAAGCCGCTGCTTGTCCAGGCTGGTGGTGTCGAAGCCGTTCTTTTCATTTCGCTCCAACACGTCCAGTCGACGTTCGTATTCTCCCCTCAGTCGATCTGGTTGCCTGAGCAACTCCACAACTTGCTGCCATACAAGATCGTCGAGCTTGTCGGTTCGTACCTGCAGATTGTCACAGATGCGTTCGCCGCCGAAACGATAGGCGTCGGTTCCTACGCAGCGGTAATAGGCGTAATCCCGCTGATGTCCTTTGGCTGCGGCTTTGCTAACTTTTTTCGCGTAATAGGCGTAACGGCACTGTCCGCATACAGTCAGCCCCTGCAGCAGGCGCAGCGGCGCATTATCCCGTCTCTGACGTGCACGCTTGCGGTTCTCGGCAAGCTGCTCCTGGACCGTATGAAACAGCGCTTCACTGATGATGGCCGGCACCGGAATTTCGATCCATTGCTGCGGATCCGCGCGTATCGTCGAATACGGTTTCCTGGGCACATCAGCGCTGTGGCGTTGGGCACGTACGCGTACATGCAGATGATCGCGCACCTGCGTTTTGCCGAACGCGGCCCGTCCCATGTAAGCCGGATTGCGCAATATGCCCCACACCACGCTACGATCCCAGAACGGCTTACCCGAAGCCGTCTCGGTACCGGCCTCGGCAAGCCGGCGTACCACTTCTCCGATGCTCAGGCGCTCCAGACCCACCCATTGGAACATCGCTTTTACCGTTGCGGCTTGGGGCAGTTCGATGACGTAGTGGGCCGGCGTCCCGTCGAGCTGCCTGCGGATATAGCGATAGCCGTAAGGCGCCCCAGATAGCACATTGACGTTGCCACGTTTGGCACCGTGAAGCTTGCCACGGCGGTTGCGCTCAGCGATCTTGGCCCGCTCGTATTCCGCAATCATGCCCTGCATCTGCAAGAGCAGTGACTCTTCCGGCGTCGTGCCAATTGCGTGGTTGAGGAACATCACCTGTACGCCGCACGCGGACAACTCTTCCATCAGCAGCGCCTGATGCGCGTACTTGCGTGCCAGCCGGTCTGGCGACAGGATGTACAGCCGATCGATCGTCCCAAGTGCGGCGGCGTCCCGCAGGCGCTCAAGTTGCGGCCTAACCAGCGTTGCACCGCTCACCCCGGCATCAATGAAGCACAGGTCCTCCACAATCTGCGCACCGTCCGCCTGAATCCGCTCCTTCAATGCTGCGATCTGGCTGTCAATCGTTCCGCGTTTGCTTTGTTGCTCAGACGACACGCGCGCGTAAAGCGCGACCATGGCAGCGTTGTTCATCGCTTCCCTCGCTTCATAGCCCGTTGTGCCGCCACTTCGGGCTCGGCATCCGATGGCCTCGCAGTGCTGCGCGCGTCCACTGGACTGAGCCGTTCGTAGGCCTTCTGCAATTGTTCGCCGGAATATCGGTTCGGCTCAAAAGCGAGACGCACTCGCCAGTGCTTGCGTCGTCCCCGTGTCATCGATGCGACTCCCAGTCAGTGGGAGCAACGGCCTCAAGCACGAGAACCGCATCAATGGCAAGACATTCTCTGGACCATGGCGCCAGGCACTCCCTTGATATGCGAAGGCCACATCTTACCCGCGAGTTTGCTATGTTGTTGCCGGGGTTGTATCACCGCTGCTCGCCAATGTATACCTGCACTACGTCTTCGATCTCTGGGCCGAGCAATGGCGACGGCGTGAAGCCAAAGGCAACATCATCATTCTGCGCTATGCAGATGACATCGTTGTGGGCTTTGCGCACGAAACTGACGCACGGCGCTTCTGGGGTGCACTGCGTTCAAGGTTTGAGCAGTTCTCGCTTGCGCTTCACCCGGACAAGACCCGGCTGCTTGAGTTTGGTCGCTTCGCAGCGGCAAACAGGGCACGCCGTGGGCTTGGAAAACCGGAGACCTTCACCTTTCTGGGCTTTATCCACATCTGCGGAAAGTCGCGTCGCGGCGCCTTCTTGCTTCACCGGAAGACGCGCGGCGACCGCATGCGAGAAGCCCTCAGGCGGGTGAAGGAGCAACTACGACGGCGCATGCATGACCCGATCCCTGTCCAGGGACGGTGGCTCAAGCAGGTGGTCAGTGGTTTCCTCGCGTATCACGCGGTGCCTACGAATTCGCGGGCGCTGAGTGCCTTCCGTCACCATATCGTCGATCTCTGGCGGCGCGCGCTCCGGCGACGCAGTCAGAGGGATGGGATGACGTGGGAGCGGATCACGGAGATCGCGGCTGCCTGGCTCCCGAAACCTCGAATCCTTCATCCATGGCCCAGTCAGCGCTTTGCCGTCAATCACCCAAGGTGGGAGCCCAGTGCGTGAATTGCGCACGCTGGGATCTGTGCGGGGGGTGTTCAGTAATGAACATTCCTACCGCGATAGGAAATGGCTCAAGACCACGTGGTTTATTCCCGGGCACTCGATCGAGACGTTTCCCGCGCGAAATGGCAATGGTGGCGGAACGAGGCCACGAAGTAGGCTTGCACGGCTACAAACATGAGAACCCTCTGGCGATGTCGCAGGCGCAGGAAGCCGGTCGTTTATGCCGCCCCCTGGTGGGAATTGAGCCCACATACGCCCGATCTGCTGCTGGAGCGGGGCATCCTCTACGATCACAGCATAATGCATCGTGATCTGTCGTGCTACCGGCTCCGTACCGGCGACCAGTGGACCACCATCGATTACGGGCAGCCGGCTTCTTCCTGGATGAAGCCGATGATCCGTGGTAAGGAGTCGCGCCTGGTCGAGATTCCGGTGAGCTGGTATCTCGATGACCTGCCACCGATGATGTTCATCAAGAAGTCGCCGAACAGCCACGGATTCATGAACCCGCGTGATATCGAGGAACTCTGGCGGGAACAGTTCGACTGGGTCTACGAAAACATGGACGAAGCAGTCTTTACCTTCTGCCTTCATCCCGATGTGGCAGGCCGCCCGCAGGTGCTGCGCATGCTGTCATGGCTTATCGACCATATGCTGCGCCATATGGGCCTGCGCTTCACCACGCTCGAGTCCATTGCGCGCGCGTTCGATGAAATGCCTCCCTTCCAGGCAGAAGCAGTGTAGCGACGCCCCGCTGCGGGAGAGATGACCCCGGGCCCCACCCGTGCACGCCGGGATCTGTGCGCGGGGCCGGGCAACCCGGTATTCTTCCCACGGACCTTTCCGTTCATTCTCCGGAATCCAGAAAAGCCCTGGCCCGCTGCAAGTCGGCAGTGTCGAATCCTTCCGTGAAGGTCCCGAGAATCTCGGCGAGCGCCTGGCGCCATGCCGTCTTGCCAGGTTCTTGCCCAAGCCGTGCAAGGCTCAGCGCAGCGCGTAGTTCAAGTGATTTCGCGCTCAGGATCGACCGCAACCGGCAAGAAGATCATGATCGCCGCTGCGGACAGCATGAAAAAACTCTCGCTGGAACTCGGCGGGAAATCGTGCTGCCTGGTGTTCGACGACGTCGACGCGCAAGCAGTCGCGAAACGGCTCGCGCTGGCCGCCACCGTCATCTCGGGCCAGCAATGCACCGCCGCGCGGCGGGTACTGGTGCACGAAGGCATCGCGCCACAGATGCGCCGGCACCTGACCGAGGCCCTTGCCGCGCTGTGCCTCGGGCCCGGCAGGCTGCACGATATGCAGCCGCTTGGCGGCCCGAGTGACTGATCCGTCCTTGAAGAGTGCGATGAAGTACTGGATCTGCTTTAAATCCATGTGCCAGAGTCGCCTCATTTTTTTATCATTAAAAATGATACTGTGAAATCAATAGATATAAATCAGTGATCTACAAGGCGCCGGGTGCCAGCGCCGGCGATCGGCCTGAGGTGCAAAATCCACCGGGCGCGGCCCTGTAAAGCGAAGATGGCTTCCAAGGTCTCTATTAGCGTTCAGTGCCTTTCGCCTGTCATCGGGTCAAACACGTATATCAGCAACTATGATATTTCGGATCAATAAACAGTATTCGACCTGATGCATCTTCCTGACTAGGCTTGCCTCACATTGAGTGCGGCGGGGCCAGTCTGGACCAGTCTGGCCTGGGCCGCACACCGACGACCCAGGAGTCACGCCATGCCCAGGAAACCCGCCGAAACGACGAACAGCACGCCGCAAGCCGCGCCATTGCCCGAAGGGGCGCTGACCCTGCGCAGCTGGCTGCGCCACCTCGGCAACACGGACCGGCTGGCTGCAATCGACGAGCCGGTGGCACTAGAGCACACCCTCGCAGCCGTCGCCAAGCGGCTCGATGGCGAGCGCGCGGCATTCTTCCGCCGGCCTGGCGGCCATGCCGTTCCGGTCGTGAGCGGGTTCATGTCGCGCCGCGCGTGGATCGCCGAGGCGATGGGCGTGCCCGAGGCCGGCTTGCTCGAGCGCTTGCGCAGCGCCGCCGCGCAGCCTTTGCCGGTGAGCGAGGTGGCCCAGGGCGAGGCCGCATGCCAGCAGGTCATCCACCTGGACAAGGTGGACCTACACAAGCTGTTGCCCATCCCGACCCACAGCGAGCATGACAACGGCCCCTATATCACTGCCGGCCTGGCCATCGCGCGCAACCCGCGCACCGGCGTGCAGAACGTATCGATCCACCGCATCCAGGTGCATGCCGGGGATCGAATGGCCATCCTGCTGCTGCCGCGGCATCTCGATGCGTTCTACCGCGCGGCGGAGGAATGCGGCGAGGCGCTGCCGATTGCAATCGTCATCGGCGTCGATCCCCTCACCATGCTGGCTTCGCAGGCCATCACGCCGATCGACCATGACGAGTTGGAGATCGCCGGGGCATTGCACGGCGCGCCGCTTGCCGTGATCAAGTGCCGCACCAGCGATGTGCGTGTGCCGGCCAATGCCGAGATCGTGATCGAGGGCCGGCTTCTGCCCGGCGAGCGCGAGATGGAAGGGCCCTTTGGCGAGTTTCCGAAGTACTACAGCAGCGCCGAGCCGCGCGAGGTCATCCAGGTCGACGCAGTAACGCACCGTCATCGCCCGATCTATCACACCATCGTGCCGGCGGAGATGGAGCACCTGCTGCTCGGGGCGATTCCGCGCGAGGCGACCTTGCTGGCGCATCTGCAGCGCAGCCATCCCGGGGTGCAGGATGTGCATCTGTCGGTGGGCGGCGTATGCCGGTACCACTTGTATGTAAAGCTCGACAAGAAGCGCGAGGGTGAAGCGAAGAACGTCATTCTCTCGGCGTTTGGCGCGCACTACGACATCAAGCAGGTGGTCGTGGTGGATACCGATGTCGACGTCCACGACCCGGCCGAGGTGGAATGGGCCGTCGCGACGCGCTTCCAGGCAGACCAGGACCTAGTGGTGATCGCCGGGGCGCAGGGCTCGGTGCTCGACCCCTCCACGACCGTCGCGGCCAGCCTCGCCGGCATCGATAATCCCGAGCCGCACCTGCAAGGCATCTGCGCCAAGATGGGGCTGGACGCGACCCGCCCGGTCAAGTACGCGGCGCATGTGTTCACGCGCGTGCGGATTCCCGGCGAGTCAACCATCGATTTACAGGCGCTGGTGTCGGTCGACCCATCGCACTGGGAAGCGTATCTCGGCGATGGAGCTTGATGCCATGGCCAGCCAGAGACGCATCATTGTCGGCATATCCGGCGCCAGCGGCGCGGCCATCGGCGTCAATCTCCTCAAGGCGATGCACAGCCTGGACGGCGTCGAGTCGCACCTCATCGTGTCGGCTTCCGGCATGCTCACCGCGAGCCAGGAACTCGGCATCAAGCGCAGCGAACTCGAGGCGCTTGCCGACGTAGTGCATAACGTGCGCGATATCGGCGCGGCGGTGGCCAGCGGCTCTTTCGTGACCGAGGGCATGGTGGTCGCCCCGTGCTCGATGAAGACACTAGCGTCGGTGGCCAACGGGTTTTCCGACAACCTGCTGACCCGCGCCGCGGACGTGGTGCTCAAGGAGCGGCGGCGCCTGGTGCTGGTGGCGCGCGAAACCCCGCTGAACCTCGCGCACCTGCGCAACATGCTGCACGCCACCGAGATGGGCGCGATCGTGATGCCGCCCGTGCCCGCCTTCTACGCACATCCGACCAGCATCGAGGACGTGGTCAATCACACCGTGGGCCGCATCCTGGACCTGTTCCAGATCGAGCACGACACGCTGGCCAGCCGCTGGTCGGGCCTCGCTCACGACTTTGCCGGCTGACGGCCAGCGCTGCGGACCGGGGCGCTGATTCCGGCCGAACTTTGAATACTGAACAGGCAGGAGACAGACATGAAAACTTGGCTCGCCCATGCCGGGCTCGCTCTGCTGTTGCTGACGGGGCTTGCCCATGCACAAGGCTATCCCACCAAGCCGATCCGCATCGTGGTGCCGTACCCACCCGGCGGTTTCAACGACACGCTGGCCCGCATCGTCGGCAGCAGGCTCACCGCAGCCTGGGGCCAGCCCGTGGTGGTGGACAACAAGCCTGGCGCGGGCACCATCATCGGCACCTCGTTCGTGGCCAAGGCCGCGCCCGATGGCTACACGCTGCTGGTGGTGCAGTTCCCCTTCGGTGCCAATCCCTGGCTCTATAAGTCACTGCCGTACGACACCCTCAAGGACTTCACGCCCGTCATCCTGGCAGGCCAGTCGCCGATGACCCTTGTGGTGACCAACGGATCGCCGATCCGCTCCGTGGACGATCTTGTCAAATCCGCTAAGGGCACGCCCGGCAAGATCAACTACGGCTCGTCGGGCAGCGGCTCGTCCAACCACCTTGCCATGGCGCTGTTCGAGCGCAGTGCCGGCGTCACGCTCGCCCAGGTTCCCTACAAGGGCAGCACGCCCATGCTGACCGATCTGGCCGGCGGGCAGGTCGAAGTGGCCTTCGACGCGTTGCCCCATGTGCTGCCTTTCGTGAAGTCCGGCAAGGTGCGCGCGCTTGCCGTCGCCGACCGGAGCCGCTTTGCGTCGCTTTCCACGGTGCCCACCATGGCCGAGAGCGGCCTGCCCGGCTACGACGCGTCATCCTGGCACGGCATTGTCGCGCCGGCCGGCACGCCCCCGGAGATCGTGCGAAAGCTGAATGCGCAGATCAACGACGCGCTGCGCACGGCGGATGTGCGCAATATCTTCCACGAGCAGGGCGTGCGCCCCGACGGCGGCAGCCCCGCCGACTTCTCTGCGTTTATCGGCAAGGAACTGGCGAAGTGGAAGCAGGTGGTGTGAGCCGCGCAGATGGTGGTATCGGGCGAGATGTCAGTTCCCATCGCGGCGGAATACGGACTCGAGGAAATCGGTGCTGCGATCGTCCATGCCGAGAAGGGCGGAAAAATTCTGCTGAAGGTGGCTAGTTAGAAAAAGGGAAACAGCGGAGGCTCCGCCCTGAATGTCAACGACGGGCGGGGCCGCTATTTGCTCGTAGCAGACATTCGGATGTCCGGCCTGGCGCATCGGCGAGCGTCGCTTATGGCCGACCCCGGTCAACGGAGGGGGAGGGTGGCGATCGTCGTCTGCGCAGCCATTTGTACAGCGCGCCTCGTCAGTGTGATTTCGAGATCAGTGGGTCTGGGGCATATCGGTATGAACGCGATTCGACGGCGTCCAGTTTCTTGAATGGCGCAAGCCGGTTTCGAATGACCGACTCAAGCTAGGCCGCGCAGGCGCGCGTCATGGCGGCCACGCAGGGGCCGATCAAGGCCACGGCATTTGGCGAAAAGACGACGGTTGCTGCCTGGGCTGAGAAGCCTTCGTGGTACATCGTCAGCGAACACGACCGGATGATCCAGCCGGATCTGGAGCGGGCCATGGCGAAGAAGATTGGCGCACGGGTGACGAGTCTCCCGACAAGCCATGTCCCCCAGCAGTCGCGACTCGAGGAAGTGGCAAAGGTCGTTCTCGATGCCGTGCACGCGGTTGAGGCGCGCAGGTAAGAAAAGGAAGTTGCGTCGAATGAGCATCGGCACCCAAATTGCGCACTGAACGACGTGCCTGCCCATCCGATTTGGGAGACTGATGTTGACGGCTCCACGTTAACTGGCGGTGAACGCTGCGTCCTGTCCCAATGGGATTGTCAGGCGGCCGGGTCAAATCCAGAATGAGCCAACGATGTAAGGATGGCGAAGAGATTCAGGAGACCCGATAAGCAGTTGGCACTTGGTATGCGCTGGTTATGCAGCGCGGCTCCGGCACAATCTGAACCCGTTTTCCGTATCCAACCACGCGTTCATCAAATTTGAAGCCGCCGGAGCGAGACGGTTTTTTGAAAGACTAGACGGGGGCACACCCCAACCAGGAGGCACATCACATGCACCCACTTCGTCAGCTCAGGGAATCGAGCGCTCCCACGTATGAGGCGATTGCCGCCATCCTCGCGGAGGACGTCGTCTTCAACAGCCCGCTGCTTGTACGCCCCATTGTTGGGCGCGACGCAGTCGCCCGAACTTTGGTCCAATCCAGCACCACCCGAGGAAGTCCGGGCGAGTACGTCCTCGAGTGCAAGATTGACGCCAACACCACACTGCTGCGCTGGAAAGGCACGATTGACGGTCATCCACTCGAGAGCCTGGAGTTGCTGGTGGACGACGCTAACGGCCTCTTGGTCGAGCGGACCATCGCTTTTCGCCCTTACCCCGCATTGCGCATCTTTCGGGACAGGATGAAGGCAAGCTTGGGCGATAGCCTGGGTGTCGGCATGTGGGACTACGAGCCCGAGGCCTGAGGTTACGATCGCGAATCGGCGTCAGCGTGGCCATGGCGCGGGCGCGGTAAGGGCGTACTGGCAGCGGCGATGCCTTCGAACCCATTGACGCCTCGCGAGCTCAAGACCAGTGGCGCCTCAGCGCTTGTGCGGTACGCGACTGGGCCGCTGCCTTCAATGTGAATTTTTCTTCTCTCGAATTACGGCGTTGATCACGCCATCTCGGTGCGACTCGATACCCGGCGCGCCATGGGTTTATGCCTATCTTGATTGCGACCGCAATTAATCCTAGACTGAGTTGAACGGAATCGTCCTTGAGTCGAGCAAAAGGAAAGTATGAAAGCCATTCAATTGAATGCATTTGGCGAAGCAGATGTGCTCGGCTTCTCTGATGTTGAAGTTCCAGTTCCGCGCGATGACGAGGTTCTGATTGAGGTCGCTGCGGCTGGCGTCAGCTTCGTCGACGTGCGGCAGCGCCTCGGTGTCTACAATCAGGCGGCGACACGTGTTGGGGGCATCTCATTTCCTCACGTTCCAGGCTCACAGGCCGTCGGAAAGGTCGTCGCGCTTGGCCCGACGGCAAACCGGGCCTTGCATGGACGGAAGGTCGTTGCGCACGTCCGGAAAGGGGCTTATGCCGAATACCTGATAGCACCGGGGCCGGACTGCGTCGTGGTCCCCGATGATGCCGACGAAGCGGTGCTGGCCGCTATTCCCATGCAAGGGCTAACCGCCTACTGTCTGCTGACAGCGTCAACGGCGCTCAAAACGGGGGAAAGCATCCTCGTGCATGCGGCCGGCGGCGGGGTCGGCAGCATTGCGGTCCAGATCGCGAAAATCATCGGTGCCGGCCCCGTCATAGCGACCGCGGCAACACCAGAGAAACGTGATTATGCGCTCGCAATGGGCGCAGATTTCGCGATCGACTATGAAAGACCCGACTGGCCCAGTAAGGTACTGCAGGCGACGAGGGGTCGCGGTGTGGATGTGCTGTTGGAGTCAATTGGCGGGGATGTGTTCGAACGAAACTTTGAATGCCTGGCCGACTTCGGACGCTGCGTCATCTTTGGTTCGGCCCGTGGCCCCGGAAAACCTGTCGAACCCCGTCGCTTGATGACCCGATGCCAAAGTCTCGCCGGATTCTACTTGCCGGTGCTCTACGCTGATGTCGAAAGAACGAGTCAAGGCCTCCAGTTCCTGGTTGACCACGTGGTCGCCAGGAACATCAACGTTCGGATCGCTGAAGAGGTCCCGCTCGCCGAAGCAAGTCGCGCACACCGAATGCTCGAAGGCAGGGAGGTGATCGGAGCGGTTGTCCTGAGACCGTAGTCCAAAGCCGTTTCCAGAGTTCGACGAGACCGCATGCTCATGTGCATCAGTCTGGAACGTGGTCTGACACCGAAGCAATAGGGGGACATTCATGGTGTATGTACGACGAGAGCAATCCGACGAGAACCGCGCGGCCTTGCTGGCCACGGCTGGCCGGTTGTTTCGCGAACGAGGTATCGATGGCGTGGGTGTTGCGGAAATCGCGCGCGAAGCCGGGCTGACCCATGGGGCGCTGTATGCGCATTTTCGCTCGAAGGACGATCTGGCGACGGAAGCCTTTTCGCAGGGCCTGGCGCGGAGCCGCGAAGCGTTCCGGGGCGAGGCAACGCGTCGCACGCGCAGCGTGTCGGCATATCTCGACTATTTGCTTTCGCCGCAAAGACGTGACGATCCCGGCATGAGTTGCCCGATGACGGCCTCGGCTAGCGAAATCGGGCGACATGGAAAGGACATCAGCGCGCGCTTCGCCCAAGGGTTTCAGGACAAGGCGAGCGCATTCGAGGCCGTGCTTGACGAAGCTATGCCCGAGGCCGAACGGCGCCGTCTGGCGATGACCATTGTCGCGGCGGAAATCGGGGCAATGGCTGCCGCCCGCGCTGTCGCCAAAAGCGACCCGTCGTTGTCCGATGAAATACTGAAGGCGGTGCATGCCGTACTGGTGAAAGCATCGAAGGGACAGTAAAACGACATTCGATATCTGGCTGCGCCACGTCACCGAGAATGCGCGGATCGTTCCTCGCCGGCTGGCTCGCGAGTTCATCCTCGGCACTGAAGCGCACTAACCAACCGTCATCACAGATACCCCAACTCATGGACAACATCGTGTCACAAGATCTGTCACGCCGCCGCTTCCTTGTATCCGCCGCCGCAGGCGTCGCAGGCCTTGCGCTTGCCGACATGCGCTCGGCCGTGGCAGCGTCCTCGCTCTCCCACCACGCTGCCGAGCAAGGCGCGGCGCCTACGCTTCCCACACTTTCTGAAGTCCTGTCAGGAGATCCTGGCGCAATGAAAATCGTGAACTACGCGAAGTACGTTCACGATCAGGACAGAGTGAACGCGTCCCGAGCCGAACACGTTGCTTATGCAGATGCACTTCGCGAACACGACCGGCTAGTGATGGGGGGGCCGTTGCTCGACGACGACGGGCGGGCCGGCGGTGTCCTGCTCGTTTATCAGGTTGCGTCTGAACAGGAAGCAGAGACGTTAGCGCAAAGAGATCCGTTCGTTCTGCAAGGTGCGATCGCGGACTATCGCCTGGCGGAGTGGGCCGTGCTTAGCAGAAATGTCGACGTCAAGACCCTTGCCGCTTCGCTCGTCACGGCGGATCGGCAAGCTCAGCCCAAGGAACTGCGCGCCTCTGGTGCTACGTCGGTCGCACCGGACGCACGCCCCGCGAGGCTTTATGTCAATTACGCGAAATACGTTTCCGACCACTCGCGCATCGAGCGGGTGAGGCCTGCGCACCGGTCGTATGCGCGGGCGATCAGGGCGAAAGGCGCGCTGATGATTGGTGGTCCTTTCGCAGACGACTCGGGCGCGCTGCTCATTTATCGGGCACAGTCGAAAGACGAGGCGATGGCGCTGGTATTAGAGGACCCGTACCACGCCGAGGGCGTGTACGAAACTTACGCGCTTTCAGAGTGGCGGCTGTTCGGATTGAATGCAGGATTGATCGAGAAACGTTGAAGCGCATACTGACCGGGCCTTGCGTGGATAATGCCCGGTCATAAGGGCGAAAGCGCACCTGGTTCCGCCACGTATCGAGTACGCCGAATGGACCTGAACCTGATCACGCTATTCGTTGAGATTGTGGAGTGCCATGGCCTGGCTGCGGCAGCGCGCAAGCTCGATATGTCGAAGTCAAACATCAGCCAGAGACTCAAGGTTCTCGAGCGCGAAACACGCGCGCAACTTGTTCGACGATCGGCACGCAGTTTCGAGTTGACCGAAGCGGGCCAGGTACTCTATGCCGCCGGACGGCGAACGCTTGATGATCTGGACAACGCCCGCGCATCCATCGACATGCTTGGGCACACGCTGACGGGTCGGATTCGCATCAGCGTACCCACCGGAATTGGCAGGCTGTTCGTCGGGCCGAAGCTACGTGAGTTCGCGCGGATTCACCCCGGAATATCGCTGACGATCACCTTCAATAACAGGGTCGAAGATCTTATCGCTTCCGAAATCGATATCGCGCTTCGCATCGAGCGAACACCGCCTTTGGATTACGTCGCACGTGAAGTTTGCTCCATTGACTGGGTCCTTTGCGCATCCGCGGATTATTTTATGAGACACGGACCGATTAACCATCCTGCAGACCTCGCGTCGCAGGTTTTTATCGGGCTGCCGCCGAGCCAGGAAACGACGATCGAGCTTCGAAATCGAAGTGACGATACAGACGCCCAGCTCATCCATATCCAGCCAACGCTGCAATCGGCAGACTACCCATTTATTCTCGATGCTGTGCTCGAAGGCATGGGAATCGGCATTCTGCCGAAATACGCCATGCGCGGGTCGACCGCCCAAAATCTCCAGCAAGTACTTCCGCAGTACCGGATCGTCGGGCAACTAAACAGCCTGTACATTCTCACGCTGCCCAGCCATTTCCCGTCACCCGCAAAGCGGGCGCTGATAGAGTTTCTTGAAAAGGAATTGAGGGAATACGCTGAGAGCTGGAAATAAGCGCCTCAAATTGCGCCGGTCCCTCAAAATCGCGGTGCGCCAATTCGACACCTCACCACACTTGCTGTGCCGCTGCTGTCAACAAGGAATCACGACAATCTCGCGGCCGCAGGGCGCCACGACAATCGCCCCTTTGAACCATAGGTTCAGTGCGACCACACTACTCGCCACCAGTGCGTGCATGTCCAAAAAGCCACCTGCGCACACCTCATCATGACGCCCAAAGCGGCTGCCCGCGTCACTCCAGGCCGCGTCACGTGCGCACTGGGCGACGTGCCATGCCTCCATTCCTGGTACCTGTGTCGACGGCGTCATGTTCACTACTAGTTAACGCTGCATCCGTTTCCAATGGGATTGTCAGCCGCCGGCGTGAATTCCAGAATGTGTTAACGATGCATGGACGGTGAAGAAACTCAGTCCATGTTCCGCTGACACACCGAGGACCGCCAGATGGAATACCAGACAATCAACCCGGCGACAGGGAAGCTAGTCAAGTCGTTCGACGCTGCGAAGGACCACGAGATCGCGAAGATTATTGTGACGGCTCAGAATGCTTTTGAACTGGATTGGCGACATCGGTCCGTTGCGGATCGTGCGCAGATTATCGCGAAGGCCGCATCCATTCTGCGGGACAAGGCGGAAGAGTACGCGCAGATTATCACGATGGAAATGGGAAAGAGGATTGCCGAAGCCCGCGTCGAAGTGAGGTTATCGGCAAGTATCCTCGATTATTACGCGCAGCACGCGCAAGAATTCCTTGAACCGAAGCAGGTGCCGGAAGTGTCCGGTGCCAAAGTCCATGTTCATCCAGTTGGCATCCTGCTCGGTGTTGAACCTTGGAATTACCCGTACTACCAGATCGCGCGCGTTGCAGCTCCACAGCTCATGGTTGGCAATGTGCTCATCTTGAAGCACGCCGAAAACGTGCCGCAATGTGCGCTGGCTTTTGCCCGACTGTTTGAAGAAGCGGGTGCACCGGTGGGCGTGTACACCAACGTGTTCGCGTCGATCGATCAAGTCGGGACGATCATCGATGATCCACGAGTGCGCGGCGTCACCCTCACGGGCAGTGAAAGAGCCGGCGCCGCGGTTGCTGAGCGGGCTGGGCGCAATCTGAAAAAGGTCGTGCTCGAACTCGGTGGCAACGATGCCATGATCGTCCTGGAGGATGCTCCGCTCGATTGGGCCATCAATACCGCATTAATCGGCCGGACTCTGAATTGCGGACAAGTCTGCGTTGGCTCGAAGCGCATCATTGTCGTGGGAAATCAGCGCGGGAAGGAATTCCTCAGCGGCTTCAAAAAAGCCATGAGCGCGCTACAGGCTGGCGACCCTGCGGACGCGAACACGACGCTTGGGCCGATTTCGTCGGAACGCGCCCTCGATCATCTTCTTGGCCAAATCCAGCGCGCAGTGGATTCCGGCGCAGTGATCGAATGTGGCGGCCATCGCATTGATCGGGAAGGGTTCTATATCGAGCCCACCATTCTTAGCAACATCAACACGAACGCGCCGATCTATCAGGAAGAGTTCTTCGGCCCTGTCGCTTCTTTCTTCGTTGTTGCAGATGAAGAAGAAGCAATTCGGCTCGCAAACGATACGCAATATGGGCTCGGTGGCTCCGTCATGACGGCCGATCCTGAGCGCGGCGAGCAGGTCGCTGCGCGTATCGACAGCGGCATGGTGTTTGTCAATCGACCGTTCTCGACGACGCCTCAGTTGCCATTTGGCGGAATCAAGAACTCTGGATTCGGGCGCGAACTGTCGATGGCCGGATTCGAGGAGTTCGTGAACAAAAAGCTGATCACAACGGACCCGGTTGGCACGCTTCCCACGAAACCGAAGGGAAGCTGACAGGCGGTGGCTCGTTCCTGAGCTATCGATATCGACGCCTTACGCATGTCCCGTCATTTTTCGAAAGAAATTCAGGCGATTTGACATGAGAAGGGCGGCATCTATCAAGTATGGAGACAAAAAATGCCTTTGTGGAATATCTATCATCCAGTCGGCGCCTACACGGCAGAAGACAAAAGGGAGATGGCCAATCGTATCGCCGACATCTACATCATTCCTCGTTTCTACGTGGGTGTTCTGTTCCATGAACAGCCGAAAGACTCCTTCTACATGGGAGGCGAAGCGCGAGGCGATTTTGTCAGGATCCGACTGGACCAGTTCGCCAGGCACATCTCCAAGGACCCCGAGTGGACGGCGTCCTGGCTGCGCAAGGCGAATGCCGCGATTGCACCTTTCGTTCAGGATCGGGGCTACCACTTCGAGTTGCATGTCGGCGAAACACCGCGCGAACTGTGGTTGATCGACAGCATTCACCCACCGCGGCCTGACACGGTAGCCGAGAAGCGATGGAAGCTTGAGAACCGCGCGTCGCCCTATGATCCGAGCGAAGGCTGATCGGGCCAGTTTCGGCTGAAATAGTTCGTACGCCGATACGCAACAGACCGCGGTAGCGGCCGAGCCGCGACCGCGGTCTCTCCCAGCTCTATGGCTGCTCGCCTCGCTCGAGATCGCTTTTTATCAAAGTGGAGACATGATGCGAACCTTCGCGCCTCGCAGCAGATCTCGCTCCATGTCTGGTTCCAGACCACCGCAAGGCACGTCGTTGGCGCGCCACTTACCCAGGCGGCCAAACACACCAGTGGCTCGCCTTTGGATATTTCTGATGCTCAACAAGATTCTGGAAACATGCGAAGCCGCGCTGGAGGACGTCAAGGATGGTGCAACCATCATGATCAGCGGCTTCGGGCGAGCAGGCCTTCCCTTGCAACTGATTGACGCGCTGGTTGCACAGGGTGCACGCGATCTCACCATCATCAGCAACAACTCTGGAAGCGACGATTCGGGATTCGGCGCGCTCATTCGGCAGAAGCGGGTAAGGAAGCTGATTTGCTCGTTTCCGCGGCTCGCCGGCGCAACACTGTTTGACGCGGCATATCGGGCGGGAGAAGTGGACCTTGAAGTCATTCCACAAGGTACGTTGGCGGAACGTATGCGGGCAGCGGGCGCCGGAATCGGCGGATTCTATACCCCAACAGCCTACGGCACCAAGCTCGCGGAAGGAAAAGAATCCCGCAAGCTGGACGGCAAGAACTACGTCTTTGAGTTACCGCTGAAAGCTGATTATGCGTTGGTGAAAGCATATCGCGCAGACCGGTGGGGCAACATGACTTACAGGATGTCCGGTCGCAATTTCGGCCCCGTCATGGCCAGCGCGGCGACGACTGCGATCGCCCAGGTCAGCGAAATAGTTCCACTCGGCACATTGAATCCAGAGGCCATTGTGACCCCGGGAATCTTTGTGGAACGCGTGGTGCAGGTCTCGTAGTGTCCTGCAAATCTGGCGGAAGAATTGAGATGAGATCGCAGAAATGAAAAAGCTTACACGGATAGAAATGGCGCAACGCGTTGCGCGAGACATCCCGGAAGGCGCATACGTCAATCTGGGCATTGGCGTACCGACGCTTGTCGCCAATCATCTGGACCCACACCGGGAAATCATTCTTCACAGCGAAAACGGCATCCTGGGGATGGGACCTGCGCCAGCGCCCGGTGAGGAGGACGATGACCTGATCAACGCAGGAAAGGAGCCGGTCACGCTGCTTCCAGGAGGCGCCTTCTTTCACCATGCCGATTCCTTTTCAATGATCCGCGGCGGACACCTGGACTACTGCGTACTGGGCGCGTTCCAGGTATCGGTCAATGGCGACCTAGCGAACTGGCACACCGGGCAAGGCGACGCCATTCCAGCGGTTGGCGGTGCGATGGATCTTGCGACTGGCGCGAAGGATGTCTACGTGATGATGGAGCATCTGACGAAACAGGGCGTAAGCAAGATCGTCGAAAGATGCTCCTATCCCGTCACCGGGATGGGTTGTGTGAGCCGGATATACACCGACCTGGCGGTTATCGATGTCACGCCTTCAGGCCTGGAGGTCATCGAGATCTTGTCGGACTTAACGTTCGACGCACTCTGCGAATTGACGGGTGTCCAGATGCGCCGAGGGCCAGCCGGATAAGGGTTGCAAGCCCGGTCCATACCCCGGTACGCCGGATGCACGCTGGGGGAGCCTCGCAACAAGCCTTGTCCGTTCAACGCGACAACGCCCGAACCAAATACATGGAGTAAGCATGAGCGAACCAATTGTGATGTGTGAGATTAACGACCGCGTGACCGTGTTGACGATGAATTTTCGTCCCCACAACCTCATGGGTCCAACGATGTACCGTGCGCTGCTCGAGGAATTCGACGTGGCGGTCAAGCGCGGATCCCGCGCAATCCTGTTGCGCAGCGGATTGCGGCATTTCTCGGCGGGCGCCGAAGTGTCGCTGTTTCCGGATCGCATTGCGCGAGAGGGAAAAGGACTGGTCGATCCGCTTGAAATACTGCGTGCGTTCGAGACACTGCCAATTCCGATCGTCGCAGCCGTCAACGGCACCTGCCTCGGTGGCGGCTTCGAAGTGGTGCTCGCCTGCGACTACAGCGTGGTCGCAGAATCCGCCAAGATTGGGTCGGTCGAGGTCGCGCTCGGCCTGCATCCGCTGCTTGGGGGTATCCAGCGCCAGGTAGTGCGCGCGGGCCCGGCACGCGCTAAGGAAATGGCGATGCTTGGGCGTCGCTATGACGCGGCAACGCTGGAACGCTGGGGCCTGATCAACCTCGTGGTGCCTGACGACAAGCTCGACGAGGCTGCGCTGTCGGTCGCTCAGGAACTGGCCGCTGGCCCGACCGTTGCGCATGGCGCTACGAAACAACTTGTGCGCATTGCGCTCGACGACGGCGTTCACGCTGCCGACGAGGCGATGTTCGAACTGCAAAAGCCGATCTGGGCGTCGCAAGACCTCAAGCGCGGGCTTGAAGCCTTTGGCAAGACTGGCCCCGGCACAGCGGAATTTGAAGGGAACTGACATGACTGGACCACTTGAAGGACTCAAGGTTGTTGATTTCTCTCGGGTGTTGGCCGGACCGCTCTGCGCACGCACGCTTGCTGATCTCGGCGCGGACGTGATCAAGATCGAGCCGCCACGTCCAGACGTGTCACGCGCCGCGTACCCGAATCAGGACGGCATGTCGGGTTACTACGCGCAGCAGAACAGCGGTAAGCGCAACATCAGCATCGACTTGAACGTGGGCAACGCGCGCGAGCTTGTGCTGCGTCTTTGCGATGAGGCCGACATCATCGTCGAGAACTTTCGCGCGGGCACGCTCAAATCGTTTGGCCTTAACTATGAGACGCTTAGCCGGCGCAATCCGAAGCTGGTGTACGTGTCTATCACGGGCTACGGGCAGCGCGGGCCGTGGGCGTCGCGCATGGCCTATGCCCCCACGGTGCAAGCTGAAGCCGGCTTCACGCACAACACGATGCGCCATTTCGAGGGTATCGATGCGGGTCGCAAATGGACAGATCCGCTGTCGCACGCCGATGTCTACGCGGGCCTGCAGGCAACCATCGCGGTGCTCGCCGCGGTGCGCAAGCGCGAAGTGACTGGCCGGGGACAGTACATCGACGTCGCGATGGCAGCCGTGATGCTGTCCATCAACGAGCGCGCGCATCTGGATCTCGCGGGTATCGATACCGGTGCGGAGCCAGGCGTGCTCGGCGCGACAGAGGGCCCGCACTTCGTCGGTCCGGGAGGAGAGGCGTTCGTCGCGGCGCAGAGCATCGTCGGCAGTAACACGTTTCCGAACTACCTGCGCGCAATGCGCCGGATGGACCTTGGGCGCGATCCGCGCTTCAGTACCGCTGAGCGGCGTCTGCAGAACTACGGCGCACTACATGCAGTGATCCAAAAATGGATGTTAACGTTCCGCGACCTGAAAACGCTCGACGCGCAGCTCGACGAAGCGAAGATCGCGATCGGCCAGATTCGCTCGCTGAAGGAACTCGCCGAGACCGACTGGGCGAAAGAGTGGGGCGCTGTGCAGGAAGTGCCTGACCGCCGAGGTGGTTCGTACCTAATCCACGGCTATCCCTGGCGGTTTTCAGACGACGAGCTCGGCCCGCGCAGCGCGCCGGCGTTTCGCGGTGAGCACAACGAACAGGTGTTCCGCAGCGTAGGCCTGTCAGAGAGCGAAGTGCGCGCAGCCGTCGAGGCGGGCGTCCTCGTCGGCGGCCTTCCGGACTCGGTGAAGAGCCTGCCGTCGGTGGAAGTGCGCGACGTCGTCGGATCGGATCAAGAAGTCGCGGCCTCCATCGAAGCGGATTGATCGGGCCAACGCCTTTGCAGGTTGAGAGAACGCGCGAGTAGCGATACGCGCGACAAACAGGAGACTTCCATGAAAAAAGCAAGTCGTACGTTAATCGGGATTGTGGTTGGCGTTGCGGCGTCGGCGACGTTGCCGATTTCAGGTCACGCGGCCGATGAGGTCCAACCGCAGATTCGCGATTTCGCGATGAAGCACGTGATCATTGAAACGAAGAAGAAGTATGCCGACGTATGCGGGTTCATCGAGGGCAAATTGGGCCGCCTGGACCAGCCGATGCGCGACATGCTGCAGAACGAACAGACCGAGCAACTCCGCGAATCGGCTAGGCGAATCATCAGGAACTACGGCCTGTCCATTCACTACATTGCCTACCATGGCAAGGTGCTTGCGCTGAACGGTCCGGCGGAAAACCTGAAGGCCTACTACATTGGCGACATCCTGTCTGCATCCACGATGACGCGCGAGGTGCGCGCAGCGGGCCTGTATGCGCCACTGCGTGCGGTCGTATATCAGAACGCGTCGGGCGGCACGACCATCGAATACGATCAGCCCTCTTCACTGTTCGGGCAGTTCCACAATCCCACCACCGATGCAATGGGCGTGAGTCTGGATGAGCGGATGGGCAAGCTCATGCACGACGCGGCTAGCTGACTTTTCCCGCTTCACCGTCGCAGTTAAGGGCAAGGACCATTGGATACCTTGTCCCTCCTTTGTCGCGTGCGTACACGTGCTTTAGGGTATCTGCGGTCTCAAGTGTTTTTCTACTAAGGAAGAAACATGGCAAAAGGATATTGGGTGGCAGCATATCGAGCGATTCATGACCCGGATAAGTTGGCAGCGTACGGTGCCCTCGCAGGACCTTTAGTGAGCGCAGCAGGCGGAAGATTCCTGGCGCGAGGCGGCGAGGTTGTCGCGTTCGAAGCGGGTCTGAAACAGAGGACTGTCGTGGTTGAATTTACGAGTTTCGAGCAGGCTCTCGCTGCGTATCAGAGCGAGGCGTACCAGGCGGCATTGGCTGTACTGGGCGATGGCGCCGAAAGGGACGCACGCATCGTCGCAGGTGTAGACGACTGAGCAAGGACCAGAAAAGAAGCCAAGGGACGCTGCATGATAGCGGCAGAAAGGCCAGCCTTGGTCATCGATCGCGACGCCAACGATAAAGGTGACGCGACACATAACGACTTCTGCTGCAGGCAGAGGCATTCGGAGACAAACATGATCCCCACGATTCAACACCGCCACGTCGCGGTGGAGGACGCACTTTACCGGAAGGTCTCGTTACGCGTGATTCCCTTCCTCTTCGTTTCCTACGTCGTTTCCTTCATTGATCGTATCAATATTGGCTTTGCGCAGTTGCAGATGAAGGGCGACCTCGGCTTCAGCGATGCCGTGTACGGTCTGGGCGCCGGGATTTTCTTTATCGGCTATTTCCTGTTCGAAGTGCCCAGTAATCTTTTCCTGCACAGGATCGGTGCCCGCCGAACCTTTGTGCGGATCATGGCATGCTGGGGTCTGGTTTCCGCCGGGATGGCGTTCGTTGTGGAACCTTGGCAACTGTATGGGATGCGCTTCCTGTTGGGTCTGTTCGAGGCCGGCTTTTTCCCTGGGATCGTGCTGTATCTGACCTACTGGTTCCCGTCAAGCCGGCGAGCTACCGCAACTTCGTGGATGTTCGTGGGCATTGCTGTCGCCGGCGTCGTTGGGGGGATCATGTCTGGCGCGATCATCGACCAAACCAATGGGCTTCATGGTCTCAGAGGCTGGCAATGGATGTTCATACTGGAGGGAGTTCCTGCGGTAGTACTTGGGATCATGGCCTACTGGATGATCGATGACGGTCCGCGCACCGCCGCGTGGCTGTCCCCGAAGGAGCGCGATACCTTGCTCGCCAGGCTGAGCGAAGAGGACAAACGAAAGACCGAAGGTGTAGCGAATTCCATGAGGGATGTGCTCAGGGATGCGCGTGTGTATCTCTTGGCTACTGTCTATTTCTCGCTGTACTGCGGAACGATGGCGATCAGCTTCTGGCTACCAGCCGTGATCAAGGACGCCGGTGCGAAGACGATCTTTGAGGTCGGCTATCTCAGCGCGATTCCGTATGGAATCGGGGCAATTGGAATCCTTCTGATCTCCAGACATTCGGACACAACGCAGGAGCGACGCTGGCACTATCTCGTCTGTACGTTCGGCGGCGGCATTGCGTTGTTTGTCCTGGCCTTCTGGACACACAGCTTGCCGGCTGCGCTGGTGTTGCTTGCTATTGCAGTGACGTTCTCCTTCTCGGCCCTACCTGTCTTTTGGGCGATTCCGCAACGCTACCTATCTGGTGTTGGCGCGGCAGGGGGGATTGCCGTCATCAGCAGCCTGGGTCAGTTGGGCAGCTTCTTCAGCCCCACCATGATTGGCTGGATCAAGGCTACGACCGGCAGTCTTAACAATGGCCTGTTCGTCCTGGGCGCGCTGATGATTCTGGGGGGTATTGCCCTGTTTCTGGTCCTTGGCAATCTGGAGACGACCGGTGCGAAGTCGCCCGACTTGACACCTGCTGCCGGAGCTTGAATGTCCGACCCGCACGCACAGATGGGCAAGGCACGCCAGTCAGCAAGCCGGATGACGCATACCCTCGTGCGTCCGGCAGCGGCTTGCCCATACGTTCACACCTCTGCGTGACGAAGCGACTCCGCTGGATTCAGTCCTTAGTATTCATCCCAACCTGGAGCAACAAACATGGGTATTCGATTTATCAGTCGTATGGTCCACGCCCGGCGTCGGGCCATCTTGGGCCTGGCCGCCATGCCGCTGGTGATCGCGAGCGCCTTCGCGCAAGACTGGCCCAGCAAGCCGATCAAGCTGGTCGTGCCGTTCCCGCCGGGCGGTCCCACGGATACTGCGTCTCGCGTCGTGGCACTGAAACTGGGCGAGGCGCTCAAACAGCCGGTGGTGGTGGAAAACCGCGCTGGCGCTTCGGGCTCTATCGCGGCTGCCCAGGTGGCCAGGGGCGCGCCCGATGGCTACACGCTGATGATGCTGGCCATGCCCACGCTGTTGGCGCCGCACCTGTACAAGCGGGCAGGGTACGACACCACCAAGAACTTCACGCCCGTTGCGACCGTTTATGACCTGCCGATCGTGATGGTGGTCAACCCGACAGCGCTGCCCAAGGTGACGGACCTGTCCAAGCTGATCGCGCAGGCTAAGGACCAGCCTGGCAAGCTCAACTACACCAGTTCGGGCGCGGGCAGCTTCGGCCACTTGAGCATGGAACTGCTTAAGCAGATCGGCGGATTTGACATGCAACACGTGCCCTACAAGGGCGCTGCGCCCGCGATCAGCGACACCCTTGGTGGCCAGGTGCCCGTGATGTACGCCGATCTCATTGGCGCACTGCCGCACATTCAGGCAGGGAAGCTGCGTGCGATCGCGATCGGCTCGCCGCAGCGCGTGAGTATCCTGCCCGACGTCAAGACCATTGCCGAGCAGGGGTTCCCGGGCTATGACGCGGTGTCCTGGGGTGGCCTGCTGGCGCCACCGGGAACGCCTAAAGTGGTGGTGGACCGTATCTCCGGCGAGGTCGGCAAGATCCTGGCGAACAAGGACGTGCAGAACAAGCTGCTGAAGGCCGGGGCCATCGCAAACTTCCAGCCGCCAGCGCAGATGAGCCAGCGCATCGGCCAGGACTACGCCAAGTGGGGCAAGGTGATCCGCGACAAGGGTATCGCAGCCGAGTAGGACGTTCGCGTTACCGACGTTATCCTGGGGTACTGCAAAAGCGATTGCGCCACGAAGGATCTTGGTGATTGCCCCAAACATTAAATAATGGGTATCCCTATGTTCGCACGCAATCTGATGGAAGATGTCAACGATGCGTTATCTTTCGTTGCCCCACGGCGTGGGCGAAGTCGAGTCGGACGTGGGCAGGCCGGCGGCTGAAAGGCGCTGTTCGGTCGCAGAGGCGACACGGGTGGTCGGTGACCGATGGGCCATCCTTGTCATGCGTGAGGCGTTCTATGGGCGTTCCCGTTTCGAGGAATTCGAAGGGGTACTTGGCATCGCGTCGAACTGTCCTGAGTGGGCGTCTTAAGTCGCTTGTTGGTGCAGGCCTGCTGGAACGTCGATCGAGTGTCGAGGCAAAGCGGCCTAGCTACCATCTGACCGAGAAGGGGCGCGCCTTCTTCCCGGTCTACGTGGCGCTCAAGTGCTGGGCAGACGACTGGTCGTGCAGCCAGGAAGGCGTAGTGACGGAGCTGTTCGATGCGCGGTCGGGACAGCGCGTCCGAAGTGCGCCGCTTCTGCGCGAAGACGGATCGGAGATTACGTGCGAGGACGTGGTTGTCTGGGACCGGCGTCTTCGAACCAATTCGCGTTAGCTCCCCACGCGGCGACGACGCTACGGCCGCCCGGACGTGCCGGTGCTGAACGCCTCACTGAACTCATCCGAGTAGATTTCGGCCAGCGCAAGGCGCAAGGCTGCGGCGCGCTCGGCGCCATAGACTAATTCGAAGCGTTCCTGTGCCCGTCGCCAGAGTACGTTTGCTTCGGCAAGCTTGTCGCGTCCCGACAGTGTCAGTTCCACGCGCCGGCTCCGCCGATCGCGTTCATCACACCTCTGTATTAGATATCCATCTCGCTCCAGCGGTTGAAGGTTGCGTGCCAGTGCTGAGCGATCCAACACCATGGCGTGGGCCAACTCGGTCATGGTCGGGCGATCGCCCCGCGCGACATGCAGGAGGACCGATCGCTGCGAGATACTCAGTCCACACGGTTCGAGTACGGCGTCATAGAGCTGCGTCAGGCGGCGCGTTGCCTTGCGCAGCGCTGCGCCATTGCAGACCAATGGATCTCTCACAATCGATGGCGTCATTGGCAAAACTTTCTTTTCCCGAATTCCTCATCCGCCTGGATATGCTGGCGGGCGCGAATTCCGACAGGTGGTCCATCGGAAGTATAGGCGTTCTTGACGAATGCGTGTATATGCCAGTAAATTGATATGCGTGCATATGCACCTAAATTGAAGAGTCCGGCGCCGCCCGCCATGGAGAGCAGGGAATGACCACGAATCCGCCCAATACGGCAAGCCTGCGAGGCGCCAATCCCCGACTACGAGCCATGCTCGAGGCGCCCATCATTCCAACGCTCGGACGCATGAGTTGGTCCAACATGCTGATGATGCTGGCGCAATCATCCACGGGGCTGATTGAGACATTGTTTCTGGCGAAGCTGGGCACGGATGTGCTGGCCGGCGTGGCGGTAGTCGTGCCGGTGCTGATGCTGATGCAGAACATGTCGCAGGGGGCGATGGGCGGAGGCATCTCGTCCTCGGTGGCTCGGGCACTTGGTGCGGACAATGGGGCGTTGGTCGGGCAGCTTGCCCGACACGCGCTGGCGATCAACGTGATGATCGGTACCGTTTTTGCGTTGCTGCTGTTCTTCGGGGAGCGACCGGTGTTCGCACTGCTGGGTGCCCAAGGCGCGTCGCTCGATGCCGCATGCACGTACGGCGGCGTACTGTTCGCGGCCCTGCCGCTGATGTGGGCCATGAACGCGCTGGCGAGCGTTATTCGTGGCACAGGCAACATGTCGATGCCTGGGATGGTGATTTGCGTCGGTGCCTTGTTGATGATTCCATTGTCACCGTGCCTGATCTTCGGGCTGGGGCCGCTGCCGCGGCTGGGCGTGGCCGGCGGAGCCTGGGCGCTGGTGCTGTATTACGCAGCGGGCACGCTGGTGCTCGGCTGGTATTGCCTGTCGGGCCTTTGCGCTGCGCGGCTTTCGATGGGGCCGCTACATTGGGCACCCATGCGCAGCATCTTCGTGGTGGGTGGGTTGGCGTGCCTGAATCCGGTCCTGACGAACGCACTGATCGCGCTGACTACCGCGCAGGTCGGATATCACGGTGGCACTGTGGCCCTGGCCGGCTATGCCACGGCGGCACGCTTGGAGTACCTGCTGATTCCCATTGCGTTTGGACTGGGTGCACCGATGGTCGCACTTGTTGGCGCCAATATCGGCGCGGGCCAGTACGAGCGGGCGCAGCGCATTGCGATTTCTGGCGGCTGCATGGCCTTCGCCTTCGCCGAGTTGATCGGATTGGGCGCGGCCTTCTGGCCAGAAGCCTGGCTGCGGCTGTTTGGCGCCGATGCACAACTGCTCGAGACTGGCTCGCTCTATCTTCGTATCGTGGGCCCGGCATATGGATTCTTTGCGCTGGGCTTTTCGCTGTACTTTGCCTCGCAGGGGGCCGGCCGTCTCAAGTGGCCGCTGCTTGCCGGCGCGCTGCGGCTTACGCTGTTTGCGGGGGGCGGAGCCATGGCGCTGGCCTTGGGTGCGTCGATGGCCCAGTACTTCGCGCTAGGTGCGCTTGCCATGTTCCTGTACGGCAGCGTCGTACTGTGGTCGGTAGCCAGGGGCGGGTGGGCAAGCGACCGCCAGCGGTGAAGCCGGCGGACCGCCCCTGCAATGCATCGGGATGTCATCTCGGCTGAGCGGGGATGATATGACCATGGTTTTCGCCGAACCCAATGCGGGCGAAGCCCGGCCGCTCGCACCATCCGGTCATGACGACGGCATCGCCGTCTTCGAGGAGCGCTCGCGTCCTCGAGAGACGCCAGTGTGACAAGCGTGCGGCCACCTTGCATCAGTTCGATCAGAGCACCGGCTTCCTTCGGCGACGGGCCTGAAGTCTCTTTGAAGGCGCACCCCGCCGTCCAGGAGTATCCGCCGGCTTCATTCACATCCAGTACGAACTGTTCGAGACAATCAAGGGAATGCGAATCGATTCACGGACCAGGACCAGGACCAGGAACTGGAAAACTCGGCGGCTTCTGGATGGCAATAACTGCAAAATGTCTACCGAGCCCAACGGGCATGTCACGCCCACCAGCGTGATGCCGTTCATTCGGCTGGTGGACGGGGAGTGGCATACGGAAATGCGCGCCTGGGGTTTCTACACCCGTCACGAGTTTGGGGGCGATCCCGCGCCTGTGAGACTATCTGGCATGCAGATCAGTCTCCAGTATGGCTGGATTGACCAGGATCCATGAACCGTCTTGACGAATCTAATGACGGCAGCGTTACGAGGCCCATCCCGCTACCCCGGCGGCGTGGCCTCCTGTTCCCCGCGTTTGCGTGGACGGGCTTCTCGTCCGCATTTGCCTCTATCATCGTCGGCGGTTACCTGCAGGCCTCCCTGGGCACGTTCGACGCGCTGTTTGCGGCGACCCTCGGCAACTGGATTCTCTTCATCTATTCGGCGGCAATAGGTTTTGCCGCCGGGCGCTGGGGCCTGAGTTCGCAACTCGTGCTGGAAGGCGTCTTTGGCCGCTGGGGTGCCATCATGCCTGGCGCGTTGCTGGGGGCGCTAGTTACGGGCTGGTTCGCGTTCCACGTTGCCGTGACGGCGAACATCCTGGTCACCGCGCTGCACGTGCAGGGCGAATCGACGCTCGCAATCTGCCTCATAGGCGTCCTGTTCGCGATGCCGGTCATCGTCCGCATCAGCCGCGGCTTCAACATGACCGCGATCGGGATCCCTGCGATGGCCATATTCGCCGTCGTCGTCTTCGCGCATCGGCTCGCACCCAGGTGGGGTGTGCTGCTGGACGGTCCGATCGGCGGGCCGATGCCGTTCGGTACGGGCGTGTGCATTGCCTTCGGCACCTTCGTCGTGAGCGGTACGATGACGGGCGACATCGTAAGGTATTGCCGCACCGGCAACGAAGCGGTACAGGCGACGGCATTCGGTTTCCTGCTGGCGAACCTGCCATTCCTCATCCTGGGTGTACTGCTCGCCGCATCAGGCATCAAAGTGAACGACCTCTTCACTGCGGGCCATGCGCTGTCGTGGCTGCTGTTGGTGCTCGTCATCATCGCCAACTGGACCACCTGCGATGCGTGCCTGACAAACGCCGCCGTGACGTTCAAGAGTGCGTTTCCGACACTGCCCTGGATGGGCGTTGCGGGCGGCGCGACGCTCCTCGGCATTTTTCTCGCCATCACCAACAGCGTTGGCGATGTGCCCGGCTGGACGCTGCTGCTCACAGCCATGGCATCTCCGATCGGCGGTGTGATCATCGCGGATTACTATGTCGTGCGCGTACGGGCAGGTTTTTCGCGCGCACGGACAGCGCCAGTGAACCTGGCGGCTTTGCTCGCCACCGGAGCAGGGATGCTGGTGGCGGTGCTCTGTCACCGGCTGATTCCCGGCGTGATCACACCGCTGGTTAGTGCGCCCGTTGCCGGATGCCTCTATCTCGTCATGTCCGGCATCGCTTCACATCATCTTGGCGCAGATCTCGGCGGCCAGTCTGCCGGGGCGGAAGCGCTCGACTGACACGTATGTTCGGCGCCCGAAGCAGAACGCTCGCTCCGCGTCCCCCTGCCGAGGCGAGAACCGCCATCGTGGTGATCGTGCTGATCTCCTCGCTCGCGTACCTGCTATTCCAGGCACGCAAGGACGCGCTCGACAATCTGCTCCTGCACCAGGCACGCCTTGCCGTCCAGCTTGCTTCTGCCGAACTCCGTTCCGATACGTCGGACGGCGTCACGCTGATCGACGACGGTGAACGCCATTCAGGCAACCTGGTCGCGGGCATCGGTGCATGGCCGGGGCAGAAGACGATCCTCATTCCGCTCGCATCGGGCTGCGCGGCAAGTCCGCTTTGCGATGATCTGGCAGGGGCGCAGACCGAGGACACCAGGGGCCGGTTCGTCATCCGGAATGGGGCACTATTCGCTTCGCTGCATGGCAGCAAGGTCGCCGTCACGACGTCCGCGCCACTCTCGGCACTGCCGGCGGGCCTGTTCGGCCGTCTTGCGATGGATATTGCGGCGGTGTTCTTCCTTGGGTGCCTACTCTTGCTGGTGCGCGAGAGCCGCCTGAGCGACTACTCGGTTCACCGCCTGCTGGACGCTTCGCCCATTCCGCTTCTGCTCATCGATGCGCAAGGGCAGGTCGAATTCGCCAACCGCCAGGCGCTCGACCTCTTCTTGGACGATCCGCTGCGCACGCCGGGACGGCTGCAGGAAGCACTGCGGCGCGAGGGGAAACTGTTCACCTGGCTGATCTCTGAACAGGACGCGGGCGGCGCGACTGAGACCTGCGAATTCGAGACCCGCAGCCAGGCAGGTGCAGCGCGACATCTGCTGGTCTCGCGACAGTCGCTGGCGGTTCGCGCGAAGCGGATGATCATCGCGAGTATGGCGGACATCACGGTGAGGCGTGAAGCCGAGAGTGCACTCGTCAAGGCAAAGAACGCGGCGGAGGCGCTCGAGCGGATGAAGTCCGAATCGCTCGCGATGATGAGCCATGAACTGCGCACGCCGGTCAATGGGGTGCTCGGGCTTGCGCAACTGCTCGCGCAACATGAGCTTCCCGATGGCGCGGCGCAGATCGTGGGACGGATGATCCAGGCAGGCAAGACGCTGGCCGTCATCATCAACGATATCGTCGATTTTGCATTGCTCGAGGTCCGGCACATCCGGCTGGAGCGGCGCCGCTTCGATCTGCGTGAGGTGATCACGGGCGCGGCCACACTGGCGAGCGCGGCTGCCGCGGAGAAGGGGCTGATGGTCCGTGTGAGCGCGCTCGCGCCGTTGCCGCCAGCCGTGTTCGGCGACCCTGCGCGCTTGCAGCAGATCATCATCAACCTCGTCGGTAATGGCATCAAGTTCACTGACGCAGGGCATATCGAGGTCAGGACGGATATCGCTGCGCGGGTCAACGATTCGATCGAAATCGTCATCGACGTGGCCGACACGGGGATTGGCATTGCGCCCGAGGTCGTCCCGCGGCTCTTCCGGCCGTTCTCGCAGGCGGAAGCCGGACACGAAAGGCGCTTCGAAGGCACCGGCCTCGGCCTCGCCATCAGCAAGGGGCTCGCCGAAGCGATGGGCGGGTCGATTTCGGTGCGCAGCACGATCGGGGAAGGCTCGACTTTCTCGGTGCGCTTGCCGTTCGAGCTGGCGCTGCGCGACGGCGAGAGTGCGCCGAAGCCGGCGCCGGCGTCGCGCGTTCTGGTTGTCGACGACGTGGCGCTGAATCGCGATGTCGTGAGCGACTTGCTGCGCGCCGAAGGATGCGAAGTGACGACCACCGGCTCAGGGCAGGAGGCGCTGGATATCCTCAAGACCCGGCATTTCGACCTGATACTGATGGACATCCGCATGCCCGTGATGGACGGGCTCGCCACCACCGCCGCGATCCGGTCGAGCCGCGAGCCGAACCGGCATACAGGCCCGATACTCGGGCTGACGGCGAATCCGCTGCCGACCGACAGGCCGCTTTACTTGTTGCGCGGGATCGACGGAATCATCGAGAAGCCAGTCGAGGTGGAAGCGCTGCGCACGGCGTTAAGACAGGCGGCTCTGCCAGCGACAACCGCTGCCCCCGAAGAGCCGGAGCGCCTCGGTCGGCTGCGCCAGAAGCTCGGACAGGATCGAACCCTGCGCATCGTCATGGCGTTCACGCAAACGGCGGCCGAAGCGCTGGAAGGCATCGCGACCGGCTGCGCCCGCGCCGGCCTCGACACGGTCGCGGAAGACGCGCATCGCCTTGCGGGCGCCGCATCGAACGTCGGATTTGACCAGTTGGCGAAGGCCGCTGCCAACCTCGAGCAGATTGCCCGGACAGGCAGCGCCACAGAGGTCCTGGATGCGGCGTTGACTGTCGTGACGATCTACCGGGACGTGGAGCGCTTCGTGGGCGTCCTGGTGTCGCCCGACGCCGGGCCAGAGAACAGATACCCGGTGCCGTGAACGGTCTTGATCAGGTGCGGGTTGTCGGGGTCCGCCTCGATCTTGCGACGCAGACGACGCACCAGCGTGTCGACCGTCCGGTCCATTGACTCGAAGCGGCGCCGCTTGATGGCCGAGATCAGCCGCTCCCGCGACATCACGTGGCCTGCGTTCCTGACGAGTACCAGAAGAAGGTCAAACTCCGCGGTCGTGAGGGGCACGTTTTCGCCCGCCGGATCGGTCAGGCTGCGGCCACGCGTGTCGAGCCTGAACTGACCGAACGACAGCGTCGAGGGCGCAGCGACGCCCCGGCTGTGTTCCACACGCCGGAGCAGGTTGCGCACGCGCGGCAGCAGTTCACGTTCATCGATGGGCTTCGCAATGTAGTCGTCCGCGCCGTATTCGAGGCCGAGAATGCGATCCACCCGGTCGTTGCGGCCCGTGATCAGGATGATGCCCATCTCGGACTTCTCGCGCAGGTCGCGCGTCAACGACAGGCCGTCGCGTCCTGGCAGCCGGATATCCAGCAGCACGAGATCCACGGGACGGACGAGCATCAGGCGGTCAAGTTCGTCGGCATCGGCCGCACAACAAATGTCGTAGCCCTCCGCCTCCAGAAAGCCTTCGAGTGTCTCGCGAATGGACGGATCGTCGTCGACCACGGCAATGCATTGGTCTGTCCGGCTCTGCTGCATGGGTTCCTCGAGAAATCTTCGCCCGCCTGTCCGGGGCGCCGGCCGACTCTCGTGCATCTCATGTCGCCTTTGCGCCTCTATTCACAAATTTTAACAAACCGCCATAGCCTGTTCAATTTGCAGGGCAGACTCGTTCACAAGATCGCCCGATAGTGAGGTCACCACCCCAACGAACTGCCACAGGGATTGATCATGGATATCAAGCAACAGATTTGCGGCATGGACGCGGTCGGCCTCGCAAGGGCCATGCGGAGCAAGGAGCTTTCGCCCGTCGAAGTGGTTGAGGCCCACCTGGCGCGGATGGAAGCCGTCGAGCCGGCGATCCACGCGTTCTGCACGATTACGGCGGAAGCGGCGCGCGACCAGGCCCGCCAGCTGGAGGCGCGCATCCTGCGTGGCGATGACGTTGGTCCCTTGGCAGGCCTGCCCGTCGGCATCAAGGACCTGGTTTGCACGGCTGGCATCAGGACGGCTTCCGGATCCCCCGCGTACAGGGATTTCGTGCCCGACGAAGACGACGTCGTGGTCGAGCGCCTGAAGCAGGCCGACGCCATTATCGTCGGCAAGACCAACGTCCCGGAATTCGGATACAGCGGTGTCGGCCACAACCCAATATTCGAAACCACCCGGAACCCATGGAACCTGGACATGACGCCGGGCGGCTCCAGCGCAGGCTCCGGCGCGGCGGTGGCAAGCGGAGAGGTTCCGTTTGCCATCGGCAGCGACGGCGGTGGGTCGATCCGCATTCCGGCGGCGCACTCGGGAATCTACGGCATCAAGCCGTCGATGGGGCGCGTGCCGCTGTATCCCGGTTGCCGCGACGAACGCTATCCGGGGGTGTCGAGCTGGGAGAGCCTCGAACATATCGGCCCGATGAGCCGGACAGTGGCGGACAGCGCCCTGATGCTGTCGGTGATCGCAGGCCCCGATTCGCGTGACCGTCATTCGCTGCCCGCCGCTGGCTTTGATTGGCACCAGGCGGTCGATGGCGACCTGAAAGGGCTGCGTGTCGCGTACAGCCCGGACTGGGGCTACGCGGCTGTCGACCCGGAGGTGCGCCGCGTCGTCGATGACGCCGTGCGCGTCTTCGAGCGCGACCTGGGCTGCAGCGTCGAGGTCGCGCATCCCGGTTGGAGCGATCCCTTCGACGCATTCTGGGCAATTGTCGCGATGGACACCGACCTCAAGGGCATGCGCGAGATGGTGGCGCAATGGGGCAAGGAGATGTCGCCACACTTGGTCGCGTTCCTGAATCATCCGTGGACGGCGGAGGACTTCACCAACGCAATGGTGACCCGCAAGAGCGTGGTCAACAAGATGTGGCGCTTCATGGCGAGCTATGACCTGCTGCTCACGCCGACGCTGTCGGTTCCGGCTTTCCCGGTTCATTGCCAGGGGCCCGAGAAAATCGACGGACGTATGGTCGCGCCGACACAGTGGCTCTCTTTCACCTATCCGATCAACCTGACGGGACAGCCAGCAGCCTCCGTGCCGGCAGGCTTCACCAGGGTCGGGTTGCCGGTCGGCCTGCAAATCGTCGGGCGTCATCTCGACGATCCGCTTGTGCTGCGCGCGTCGGCGGCGTTCGAGCGGGCGCGTCCGTGGCGCAACACGTTGCCGCCGCTGCTCAAGGATCTCGGTCTCGTGCAGTGAACTGCCTGTCCAGTAACGAAACCCAGGGGAACACCATGACCCATCCGACCGAACAGCATGGGCTCGACGAAGAGTTCGAGCACAAGCCCGTCCCGCTCTCGCATCGTCACCGGTTTTCTTCGGTGGCGGCCGTGTGGTTCGGCTTTCCGATGATCATTACGAATGCGGTATTCGGCGGGATCATCGCCTATAACCTCGGCTTCTCCCGAGCGCTGCTCGCGATCCTGATGGGCAATGCCATCCTGCTCGCCTACGTCGGTACGCTGAGCTTCATCGCCGGCAGTACCGGCCGCAATTTCGGGCTCCAGGCGGAACGCACGTTTGGCCGGAAGGGCTATGCGATCACTTCCGGCTTCCTCGCGAGCGTCGTCGTGGGATGGTACGCGTTCCAGACCGGCCTCACAGGCACGACGGTCCATGCGTCGTTCGGCTGGAACGAAACGGCCACCACCATCGGCGCCACCCTGCTCTATACCGGCGTGACGTTCATCGGCATTCGCGCCCTGTCGATCGTCGGCATGATCGCCGCGCCGCTATACGTGGTGCTCGGCCTCGTGGCGCTGTACCTGATCGGATCGGAGCATTCGCTGGCCGCCGTGTTTCACTACGACGGGCTTGGCATAGGCAGCATGATGTCCTTCGGCGGCGCGGTCACGCTGGTGGTGGCAACCTTTGCCGATTCCGGCACGATGACCGCGGACTTCACGCGCTGGTCAAAAGACGGAAAGAGTGCGGTCTACGCAACGCTGACGGCGTTTCCGTTTGCGAACATGACAGCCCAGCTTTTTGGCATCCTGATCGTATGCGCGGGCGCTGCCGCGGCGCCGGCCACGCAGGGTGGTGACTTTATGTCGGTGCTGACCAGCCATGGAGGCTTGCTGTCGGCCATTGCACTGGTGTTCGTCTTTGTGAACCTCGGGTCCGTATGCACGCATTGCCTCTACAACGGTGCGGTTGGCTGGGGACGCATCGCGGGCAAGAAGATGAGAACCATGACGGTCCTGCTTGGCCTGCTTGGTGGGTTGCTGGCCGTGGCCGGCGTGTGGAGCCTGTTCCTGAACTGGCTGAACCTGCTCGGCGTGCTGGTACCGCCCATAGGAGCGGTGATCATTGTCGACCAGATCCTCGTCCGACATTACTCGTACGACGATGACGTACCGAACTTCCGCGGTAGCGCCTTCGCCGCGTGGGCACTCGGCGCCCTCGCCGCATTGTTCGTGCACGGGATGGCGCCGTGGTTTTCCGAAGCCGTCGCGGGGATGCTCGTCGGTTCGGTGGCACATTATGTGCTGTCGCAAGGGGCGATGCGCGAGGTGCGTCAGCGAAATGGCTTGCTTTAGCGGGCCGGGCGCCGTTTTGCAGGGCCGCAAAATGGCGGCCCTGCAAAACGGGGGGCGAATATCAACGCCGAACGACAAGTGCCCGGCACTGGCGCCGAAATGTCATCGCGAAATCGCAGGTAACGGGCCAGCACGGTCGACTCCGTCATTTACGCGTGCGCGTAGCCGAGACGTTTCCTTAGTCGTGGAATCGCAAAGTCAAGGAACGCCCGCAGCTTCAGCGGTATCTGGCCTTGGCTGACGTATATGAGGCTAACGGGCACCGGCAATGGTTCGAAAGCTTCCAGCAGCGTTACCAGCTTGCACGGTATCTGTGCGTTATCGATCTGGTATGACGCCACGCGTGCAATCCCGGCTCCGTCCACCGCGGCGACCATGGCTGCCTCCACGGAGTTCACCACGAGTCGGGACGGTACCTGCAGGGTCTGCGCGGTACCTTTCGACTGGAACGCCCACTGGTTCCCCGTTGCATATCCTTCATATGTCACGCAATCGTGCGACTGGAGGTCTTCGGGCTTCTTGGGCACGCCATGCTTTTTGAGGTAGGCCGGGCTTGCGCATACGACCTCGCGAAGCAGCCCGATGCGTGTACCAATCAAGCTGCTGTTTGAAAGTTCGCCAATGCGTATCGCCAGGTCGATACGCTCTTCCAGCAGGTTGACAAAGCGGTCAGTCAATTGCACCTGCATGCGAATCTGCGGGTAGGCGCGCTGGAACTCGACGATCACCGGCAATATGTGAATACGGCCCATCGCTGGCGGCACGCTGATAATCAACTCCCCCTGCGGAGCGTGATATTCGCCGGACGCGGTGCGTTCGCCCTCGGCGATATCCTCGAGAATCCGCCGGCATGACGCAATGTAGGCATGCCCTGCCTCGGGCGCACATTCAGGTGCACTTCGAGCCCCGATATCCGGCGGCTGACCGTCGCGAGAGGTATGCGGAGCTTGTGGCTGGCGGCGGAGAGACTTCCCGTATCGCTATCGCCGCCAACAAAAGGGTCATTGCCTCGAGTCGGTCCACAGCCTTCCACCAATGAGAGGGTACTTCCCGATATTAGCGGCTAGTCGGCAAATTGGGATAGATTATGGATGGTTGGGGTTCACGTTGAATGTATCGAAGGTCATGGTCGGCTTGGCAGTGCTTGCGATGGCGGAGGCGGAAAACGCGCCGGGCTTGGCCGCACACACTGCCGGTTGCCGCTTGCGTCAACCCGGCGCTGCTCAGGTCAGGCTGACCTGGGTTGCCCCGTGGGTTGTCCCGTGTGCGTGGTCAGCCTCGTATCCGGCCACTGCCAGGTCGAAAGTGAAGGACATCCTTTCACGCGTCAGCGTGTCGCTCAGGGCGAGCGCCGCACCATTTCGAGCACATCGGGGTTCAGGCCCCGCGATCCGCGTCAAACCATCGCAACGGGCAGTCGACGCTCCCATCCGCGCTTTGTAATGTCGTCGCGAGGGCTGTCCAGCTTCATTTGCATCACCCTGTTCAATCCAATAGCACCATGGTCGCGCTCCGGGTGGAAGTCTGTCGCCGCGACGCTGCTTTTTCGCATCGCGGCGCGATATCGGCGGTGACGGATTCAGTTGTTCCTTGCGGGCGATTCGAGCACTGGAAACACACGCTCCCACATAGTCTTGATCTCTCGCAATCGCCGAGAAAACATGCCACTGAAGCGCCTTGCCGCAAGGGTTGGTGGTGTGCGCAGGTCGTGCAGGAGAAACAAGTCGAACTGCACGCGCGGATAGGCAATCGGATAGATGTAGTACTCGCCGGATGAAATCTTGTCTGCCACAGAATTCATCAGGCAAATTGCCCCCCAGTTTGAATGGCGAATACTTTCCAAGGTTGCCACCATCCCGTCGATCCTAATGACCTTCCTCACTGACACGCGCCCGCTACCAATGTAGCTCTGGATCGTCGAGCCGAGCAGATGTCGTTCAGAGGGAATGACCAGGACCAGATCACGCATGTTGGACAAGTCGCAAGGCGTGAATGTAGGTCCATTGATCGGCTGGCTGGAGACGAGGACGAATTCGTCGGTGAATCCGAGTTCGCACGAGAGGCTGTTGTTGTCGACCGGCATCGCACCAAGCCCAAGATCCAGAGCTCCGGCTTGAACGAGTTCGGTGATATTGCGTGCATAGCCTTCCGTGACCGAGATATCCACAGCGGGGTAGAGGGTGTAAAAATCCGCGAGTACCTTGCCCAGCACATTCTTGCACATCGACGATGTCACGCCCACCCGAAGCGGGCCGCTGACCACCTCGCCCGCCGCGAGGTCGCGAATCTCCTGCTTGGCCGCAGATAGGCTGCCTGCGATGGGCACGGCAAGTTCATAGAAGCGACGGCCCGCCACGGTCGGCACCAGACCGCGCTGGTTGCGCTCGAAAAGCTGCGTGCCGAGTTCGTCCTCGAGATTACGGATCTGCATGCTCAGCGCAGACTGGACGACATGCATCCGTTCCGCTGCGCGCGTAAAGCTGGCCTCTTCGTAAACGCTGATGAAGTAATGAATTGCGCGGATATCCATGGACTACGTCTCCTTTTTGCCACAGTCCCACCGCGGCTTGCCGTCATCAGTATTCCTGATGGGCATCATCAATCGAAATCGTCACGCGCGCTACGGATGGTCCTTAGACTTTAACCACTCCCCTTTGTCCAGAGATGTTGGCGACATGAACCATCCCAACCAGAATATATTCGAAGCCGCAATTAGCGATGAGGCCGTACTGCGAGATGCGTTGGCGGAGGCCGATATCGTGCCCGCGGCCCTCGTACTTGTGCATCTTACCGGCGATCTGTCGGTGCTGGACGAGATGGCCCCCTACCTCCAGGGTGGCTGGAACTATATGGAACAGGTTCCCGGCACACTGCGTCGCCAAGTGCGGGACCGGCTTGTGCAGGCGCTCAAACAGAAGGCCTTGAATCCAACGCTACCGCCGTTGCCGCGTGCCGATGTGCTGCAGCGCATCATGAGCGCGAGTGTCGGTGCGCCGGTACCGGCCGAGTATGTTCCGCTGTTCGTCGAAGAACTGCGCCTGACCGAAGCTGACCCGCGCGCGCCCGGGTGGCGTGCCGACGCTGCCCACCGGAATCCCGACAGCTTTCGCGTGATCGTTGTCGGGGCGGGACTCTCGGGCATCTGTGCCGGCGTGCGGCTCAAGCAGGCAGGCATTCCCTTCGTGATTCTGGAACGCAACGAAACGGTCGGCGGCACCTGGTACGAGAATGACTATCCGGATTGCGGCGTCGACACGCCTTCCCACTTCTACTCCTTCTCGTTCAATCCCAATCCCGACTGGTCGCGCTATTTCGCCAAGCGAGACGAGATCCAACGGTACATCGAAGAGACCACCGACAAGTTCGGCCTGCGCGAACACATTCGCTTTGGTGTATCGGTGCAGGCGGCGCGCCTCGATGAAGCCAGCGGCCTGTGGATCACGCACTGCGTCGACCGGGACGGTCACGCCCAGGTCCTGGCCGGCAACGCGTTGATTACCGCCGTCGGGCACAACGTGCCGGCCACGCCGCAGCTGGAGGGCCTGTCGGATTTCCGTGGCGATGTACTGCATACCGCGCGGTGGGATACCAATGTCACGTTGGCGGGGCGCAAGGTAGCCATGATCGGCACGGGCGCCAGCGGGATGCAGGCGGGCCCGGCGCTCGCGCCGATTGTCGACAGGCTGAGGGTGTTCCAGCGCACGCCTCACTGGGCTATGGGCAACCCCAATTACCACCGCGAAGTGGCGGCAGGTCAGAAATGGGCCCTGCGCCATATCCCGTACTTTAATCAATGGGCACGCTTCCTGATTTTCTGGGCAGCCTCCGACGGTTTCCACGACACGCTGCAGGTCGATCCCAACTGGGACCAGCCCTCGCTCTCGCTCAATCAGAAAAACCACCAGATGCGTGAGGCCATCATTGCCTATATGCGCGAGCAACTGGACGGTGACGAGGGACTCCTTGGCAAATGCACGCCTGCCTATCCGCCCTACGGCAAGCGCCTGCTGCGCGACAACCATTGGTTCAGGATGCTTAGGCGGCCCAACGTCGATCTGGTGACTGATTCGATCGCGCGTGTCACCCAGACGGGCATCGAGACCCGCAATGGCGCGACATACGACGTCGATGCCATCGTCATGGCAACCGGGTTCCACGCGTCAAAGCTGCTCTGGCCGATGGAAATCGCTGGCCGCGGCGGCCGCACGATCCGCGAGCTTTGGGGCGATGACGATCCGCGTGCATACAAGGGCATGACGGTGCCCGGATTTCCGAACCTGTTTGTCCTGGCCGGACCCAACACGATCCTTTCCCACGGCGGCAGCGCGATCTTTCATAGCGAATGCCAGGTGACCTACATCATGCAGGCGCTGCGCGAGATGATCGATTCCAATCTGCGTACGCTGGAGGTGCGGCGCGACGTGCACGACGAGTACAACCGGCTCGTTGACGAGAAGCACAGTACGATGGTCTGGGCTCACCCCGGCGTGACGAGCTGGTACAAGAACCGGCACAACCGCGTCACGATGACGTCGCCCTGGCGACTCGTGGATTTCTGGGCGATGACCCGCGAATTCAACCCGGACGATTTCATTTGCACCGTGGCCGAACCCCTGGCCGCGTGATTTCCCGAACTTTCCAGGTTTTCACGATGAGCAGACAAGGAGCATTGAATTGAACAGCGTCATGACCGAATTGACCGTGCGCGGCATTCGTACGCGCATGCTGCGTGGCGGCGCGGGGCCACGGGTGCTGTTCCTTCACGGTGCGGCAGGATTGAGCGGCTGGTCCGAGTTCTTCCAGTTGTTGGCAAGCCGTTACGAGATCTGGTTTCCCGAGCATCCCGGTTTCGGCCTGACAGAGGAATCGTCCGCCATTACAAATATCACCGAACTGGCCGGCTACTATCGCCATTTTATCGAGGGCACCGGCGTCGGACCATGCCATGTGATCGGCAGTTCGTTCGGCGGATGGCTGGCTGCCGAACTCGCGACGCTCGAAGACGTGGCGCTGCGCAGCCTGACTCTGATCGGTCCCGCTGGGCTACGGGCGCGCGTCGCGGGCGCCAGGCCTGCCACCGAGGAAGCATTCGTGCGCAAGCTCTATTACGACCAGACGGTAGCGGACCGTGTACTGGCCACCCCGATGGACGAAGAGCAGCGCCGGCTGCAAACCGTGAATCGAAATGCCGCGGCCCGGCTTGGCGGCAGCTTCCACAACCCGGATCTGGAGCCGGCACTGACTACGATCAATGCGCCTGCACTGGTGCTGTGGGGCGATCAAGATCAGCTGGTACCGGCGGACCAGGCCCCGCTCTGGCATGGCTGCCTGCGCCGGTCAGAGCTGACAGTGTTCGCGAACTGCGGGCATCTGCCGCATTTCGAGCAACCAGCCACTGTGGACCGCCGCATCCAGGATTTCCTCGCGATGCATTCCTGAGTCCGGAATTGACCAACTGACACCACCTGACACCACATGACAATGACATGGGGAGACATTTCATGAAACTCCTTGGAAATGCGCTGCTGGCGCTGATAGCCGTCGCCAGCCTGTTCATCGGCGGGCCGGCACGCGCGGAGTACCCCGACCGCCCAATCACGATGATCGTGCCCTATCCTCCGGGGGGAGCTACCGACATCCAGATGCGGAGCCTGTGCGCGGTAGCGTCACGCTATCTCGGACAACCGATCGTGATCGTCAACAAGCCTGGTGCCGGTGGGGCACTCGGCGCCGTGAACCTGGCGAACGCGGCTCCAGACGGCTACACGTTGTCGCAAGTGTCAGTGGGCGTGTTCCGCATGCCTGCGATCAACCGGATGTCCTACGATCCGGGTTCGCTGACCTACGTGATCGGCATCTCGGGTTACCTGTTTGGTGCGGCTGTCCGGGCCGACGCACCCTGGAAGTCGTTCAAGGATCTGCTGGCTTACGCCAAGGCGCATCCGGGCAAAGTTCGCTACGGCACCATCGGCACGGGTTCGGTCCAGCATGTCACGATGGAAGCTATCGCGCAGCAGCTCGGCATCGAGTGGCTGCACGTACCCTACAAGGGAAATGCTGAGGTCAATCTCGCGCTGCTTTCCGGCCAGATCGATGTCAGTTCCGACGGCAGCGCGTGGGCGGAGCTGATCAATTCGGGCAAGCTGCGGTTGCTGGCCGTGTATAGCGACAAGCGAGCAAAGAAATGGCCCGATGTGCCGACGCTCAAGGAGCTGGGTCTCGGCATCTCAGAGCAGTCTCCATACGGTATCGCAGGCCCGCCAAAGATGCCTGCCGCCATTGTCGCGAAGCTTCACGATGCCTTCAAACGGGCTTTGTACGACTCGGCGCATCTGAAAACACTTGAGACGCTCAATCAGGATGCCGTCTATATGTCGAGCGCCCAGTTCGCGGAACACGCCAAAGCTGAGACCGCACGCCAAGCGGCAATCGTGCAACGCTTCGGCCTGCGACAAAATCAAAATTAGTCGCGGTATGAATCTGAAGATCGAGCCGGCAGGCTCGAGTCTGACGGTGCTTGCTGTTATCAACAATCGACAAAGGATTTCTCATGGTCAGGTTTGCTCACCGGGATCAAACCGGAAAATGTCGCGCGCTCATGGCCGCCAAATCAATCAGCCTCTCCAGCATGCGTGCGGCTTTCGCGTGCATTGCCACCCTCGCATTGGTCTATGTCTCGGCGCCGACCGCAGCGGCTGATAGCGGTAAGGCGCTTGTGGTCATGTCGAGCGCGAACCAACTCCAGCTGCGAGATGGCAAGCATTACCAGACCGGCTACTACCTTGACGAGCTCGCGCTCCCCCTTGCGCAAGATCATCGCGGCTGGCTTCACGCCGGTTTTCGCCAATCCGAAGGGCAATGCGGTGACTTTCGATCCGGTCTCCAATGACAAGGTTTTCTTCGGCGGGAGCGATGCGGTCCGCGCCGAGAATGTGCAGTTCGTGGAAGGCGTCAAGGACCTTCGACATCCGAAGACACTTGCGGAGATCGCCAAGGAGGGCACGTCGGACTATGTCGGCATCTTCATTCCCGGCGGGCACGCGCCGATGGAGGATCTCTCGCACGACAAGACGCTCGGCGGCATCCTGGCGAGCTTCCACGCGGCCGGAAAGCCGACGAGTGTGATCTGTCACGGGCCTACGGCTTTGCTCTCTGCAGTCAGTGACCCCGAAGCGTTCCGCAAGGCTATCATCGCCAACGACTTCACTGCTACCCAGAAGATCGCGGCAACCTGGCCCTATACCGGCTATCGCCTCACGGTCTTCGTCAGGCGAGGAGCACGCGATCGAGGGGGCAGGGCAGCGGCTCGGAGGCTCGGTGCTGTTCTATGCAGCGGATGCTCTGGCCCAGGCTGGCGCACATGTCGACCGGCTCGCCACCTGGAATGTCAACGTTCTGGAGGATCGAGAGCTGGTTAGCGGTCAGCAGCCGTTTCCTCTGAGGCGTTCGGGGACGCGTTCGTGGCAAAACTGAAGAAGGCCAAGTCACTCTGACATCCTGAGCCGGTGGCTTTCGCAGACTTGCAATGCGGTCAGGAGGAGAAGAGGGATCGTGCGGCATCTTCGCTGCTCGATCCCACCTTCGCCAACCCGCATGAAGGTTATGGCACGGCCAATGCCGCACGGAGTGGTCTCTCGCTTCAGGCGCATATCGAAGGCCGAAAATTATTCGCAATCGCGCAGACCCAACCAAGGTACAACAATGCTGAGTGTCGTCGTAAAGAATGGAATGGATGCCACGTTCGTGCTGGAGGAGGTTGGCGAGCCCGTACCTGATCCTCACGAGGCAATAGTCAGAGTCGAGGCCGTCTCGCTCAATCTGGGCGAGGTTCGCCTTGGAATCATGCAGATGACCACCGGCACCCGTCCAGGCTGGGACTTCGCCGGGACAGTCGAACGCGCGGCAGCGGACGGAAGCGGGCCCGAGGCCGGCACCAGGGTAGTCGGCTTTACGGAGCGTGGAGCGTGGGCTCAGAGGATTGCGATCGCAACGCGCGCTCTGGCTGAACTACCGTCCGCTGTGACCGTTCAGCAGGCTGCGACGCTACCGGTCGCTGGCCTGACCGCGCTCCGCGCGCTTGCAAAGGGTGGGCTCCTGCTAGGCCAAAAGGTCCTGATCAACGGTGCGTCCGGTGGCGTTGGCCACCTTGCGTGCCAGATCGCGAGCGCATCCGGTGCGCAGGTAGTTGCGGCCATCCGACAGGACAAGCACTGCTCGCAAGCCTTTGCCGATGGCGCACATGAGGTGATCGTCGATTCGAGCCTTGCTGCGGCTCACCGGCTCGGTCCCTTTGACCTGATCCTGGAATCTGTCGGAGGCGGAGCGCTTGCGAATGCCTTGACCATGTTGTCACGTCAGGGCATCTGTGTTTCTTACGGCAACTCGTCGCGCGATGTGGCGCCGGTCGATGTGAGTAAGCTCTATCTCACGGGAAGCCCGCGTCTCGAAGCCATGTTTCTGGCTTCTGAAATGCAGTACGAGGCGCCTTCCACTGGACTGTCGCGCCTCGTCCGTGCGGTCGAGGTCGGACAGATCAAGCCGCGAATCGAGGTGGAAGCTCCCTGGGAGGAGGTCGATTCGATCGCAAGGCAACTGTTCAACCGCCAGATAGCCGGCAAGGCAGTGCTCAATATTTCCTGAGCAAAGCTGCATTCCGTGTCTCGGTGCGCGTTGAGGCCAGGTCGGCAATGCCACGTTGCGTCCGGCTTGGCAATTTGCCGACCGAGATATCCCCCCGTAGATCCAGCTCCAATATGGGCATTCGAAAATTAGCCACCGGTCAGGGAATATCTATTCATCTATTGGGATCAATGAAATCTTATGCAGCCGAGACAAAGGACTGGACTGCTAAGAGGAGATGTCCACGCTGTTACGGCCGTGGAAGATCAAGTCTAGAGGTCATAGAACCGCTAGCACTCGCTGCTAACACGTGGTGAACTGGGCAAACAAACGAGTCGGAGATTGCGATGGACCTTTCATTTTCTGGCATGAAAAAGGCTGAAATCTACAAGCTGATGACTTGTATGATCGTTCCGCGGGCAATTGCCTGGGTCACTACCCTGTCGGAGGACGGATTGGTGAACCTCGCTCCGTTCAGCGCGGAGGTGTCAGGAATTCTGTGTGCTGAGGTCGGTTAAATAAATCTCAGCGTAGGGCGTTGGTGAAGCGGTCACCGAAGAGAATGGCGAACTGGTTGGCCGCTTGTTTCCAGGTGATGGGCGGCATCTTCCAGTCTTTCTCGATGTTGCGCAAGGCCAGGTAAAGCAGCTTGCTGGCCGCCTCGTCGCTGGGGAAGTGACCTCGGTTCTTGACGATCTTGCGCAACTGCATGTGCATGCTTTCGATGGCGTTGGTCGTGTAGATGATCCTGCGCACTTCGGGCGGGTAGACGAAGAACGGGATGACCTGCTCCCATTGGCGGCGCCACATGTCGGTCACCGTGGGGAATTTGCGGCCCCAATCGCTGGCGGCGAACGCCTGCAGCGCGCCGGCGGCGGCGTCGGCCGTGGCAGCCTGGTAAATCGGCTTGAGCGCGGCCGCCAGGCCCTTGCGGTCCTTCCAGCTCGCCAGGTTCAGCGAGTTGCGGATCAGGTGGACGATACAGGTCTGGATTTGCGCGCCGGGGTAGACGGCCTCGATCGCTTCGGGGAAGCCACGCAGGCCGTCGACGACGGCGACCAGGATGTCGTCCAGGCCGCGGTTCTTCAACTCGTTGAAGACCTTGAGCCAGAACTTGGCGCCCTCGGTTTGCTCGATCCACAGGCCGAGCACCTCCTTGCGCCCGTCGGCGCGGATACCCAAGGCCAGGTAGACGGCCTTGTTCCTGACGGTGCCTTCGTCGCGGATCTTCAGGCGCAGCGCGTCGAAGTAGACGATGGGGTACATCGCCTCCAGCGGACGCTGCTGCCATTGTTCGACCTCGGCCAGCACTTCGTCGGTGATGGTGGAAATCAGGTCAGGCGAGACCTGCAGCCCATACAGTTCCTGCAAATGGCCCTGAATCTCACGCACGCTCATCCCGCGCGCATACATGCTGATTACGTGGTCGTCGAAGCCGGACAGCCGGCGTTGGTACTTGGCGACCAGTTGCGGCTCGAAGGTGGCTTGCCGGTCGCGCGGAATGTCCAGTTCCAGCTCGCCGTTGGGCGTGATGACGGTCTTTGCACTGCTGCCGTTGCGGTGATTGCCGCTCTTGCCTTGCTTGGCCTCGCTGGCCAGATGGTGCGTCAGTTCGGCGGCAAGCATACGCTCGGCCAACTGCTTCTTGAGCAGGCCGGCCAAGCCTGATTCACCGAGAATCGACTCGGCGTCCTTGTTCTGTACCTGAGCCAGTAGTTGATCGATCAACTCATCCGGAAACAGCTTCGGCGCGCTCGATTTCTTGCTCTTCTTGGTCATGCTTGTTGTTTCGGTCATAAGGGCGTTTCTTTCGATATCGTCTCATGACCTCAACACACAAGAAATCTGACAGGCTCTTCAGCGCCTTCAGCATCGTATCTTACGATCCGCCTCTGCTTGGAATCAACTTTAGTAAGAAGGAGGACGGGTCTCGAAAGGACTCAGCCGGAAACGCGGCACGCATCAAAGAGCTAGTTATTCACATTGCCGACGAGACGATGATCGATCTGATTCACGAGAGTTCTTTCCCGCACCCGCCCCATGTAAGCGAAGTCGAGCTTCTCGGTCTCGCGTTGGAACCGAGTGCGGCAGTCTCGGTACCGCGACTACGGGATGTTCCACTGGCCATCGAATGCCGACTTAGGGAGATGCTCTCATTTGGCACGGCATCCGAGTTTGCAGTGGTAGAGATTGTCCACGTGCACGCACGTGATGGACTGATCTCAGACTTCAAGATAGAAACCATGGATCTGCGTCCACTGTCTCGCCTGGCGGGACCAGTTTATGGAACGCTTGGACCAGTAATCGTCAAACAGCCACCGACTGGGCGTGAGCCTGAATGAGGCTGCCAGCCTCGGAACGGTCGCCGCGTCGCCTTGCCGTTTAGTGTTGCCGCGCTACTTCTTTGTATCACAGCGTATCTCCACCGCGAGCGGATGCATGGCGATATATTGACGCGCGCAACTTCCACCGCAGACCGACACACTGCCGCGCGCCACCACTCCTAGAATCGCCCCCACGAAACACATCTGTATTGATGGCCGGCACGGGACGATCCCAACTCCGGAGAAGGTCATGGAGACATCGAATTGCGCAGGGCGTGCCTGGATATGGCCGCTGCTGCTAGCCCCCTATATCGCACTGCTGTGGTTGCCGTTCTATAGCAGCGTGCAACCGACCCTGTTTGGGTTTCCGTTCTTCTAGTGAAGTTCGGCGCACTGTGTTCATCGTTGTGCGCTCCCGACCCAGTTCGCGATTGACTTGCAGCTTCTTGGCGGTGTCTGGATCTTGAAGATATTTCCGGCCGTGGTCTTCTCGCTGTACACGCGTCGCCTGACGTCCTCTGGCCTGCTTGCCGGATGGTTCGTCGGCATCGTGGCCGGTACGGGGATGGCCATCGGGATGGGGCTGAAACCGGTCTACCCGCTGCAACTCGGTGGCGCGACGTATCTCGTCTACATTTGCGTGCTGGCGCTGGCGGCAAATATCGTGGTGTCCGTGGTCGTCACCGCGGTCATGCCGAGAACACGCGCAGCAGGGCCGGTGGCGGCAATGATCCTGCATGGGCGAGAAAGGGCGCCCCGTGAGGGAACCCCGTGAGGGAACCCCGTGAGGGGGTGCTTAATCTCACAGTGTCATTCATTCTGGAACTTCCAGCGCAGAACGGGCACCGGCTAAGTCGTCGGCGACGTAGGTAGCAATGTGCCAGCGCAGAATAGTGATGGAATCAGACAAGTGTCGCTGTGCGCGCTGGGAAGGCAGATTGGCTGTGGGTTGCGCCGTTTCTTTTACTGTCGCCCTGAAGCAAACGCTGGGCGACGAGAAATCCGTAAATAGGGATGCTTAGTCATCTCGACGCACCTCCAGCCGGCAAATGCTGCCATGATCCTCTGCGTGATCGCGCAGATCCGACCGGCAGGAGGGGCGCGGGAAGTATCGCCATTGTCGGACGACTCTGCCCCATGGGCGGACGCCTTCGACATGTTTGGATAGCAGGAATCGCTCCGTTCAGAAGCTAGAGATGGGAAAAACGCTCCCGAATCATGCAACGCCAGCTTCAGCCCAAGGCTCGAACCCTGTCGTGAGGACAGCGCGCATCGCCTCGCGCAGATTGGCTGCCTTGCGTTCCCCACCATAGGCAGCCTCGAATTCGGTCTGGACTTCCAGCCACAAGGGAAACGCCTTGCGATAGCGAATCATGCCCGCCTTCGTAACCGACGCGTTCTTGACGCGTCGATCGACACCAGCCGCCATGTTGACCAAGCCGTCGCGTTCCAGTGGCTTGAGGTTCGTTGCGAGCGTGGTGCGATCCATCGCCATCTCGCCCGCCAGCTCGCCGATCGTGAGTGGACCATGATTCGCGAGCTTGTGAAGGATGGAAAACTGCGTCGCACGCAGATTCACCGGCTGCAGCGCCTTGTCATAGACCGCGGTGAGGTAGCGGGCGGCCTGACGTGCTGCCAGGCAGTTGCACCGGCCATCAAATTCGTCCATTGCCTTGCTGGAGACTGTCATGGGCCTATTGCCTAACATATCGCATATTTCATCGCTCATCATAGGAGAATATGCGCGTATGTGCAAGCGGATGCGGTAGACGCGCGGTCTGCTCGGAAAGGAACGATGCCCATTGCGCCCGCACTTTTTCGGTGCAGCTCCATCTCCGATCAGATTTCGCTCATTGCGAACGCGGCGCCGGTACACGGACATGATGAGCCTCGTCTAGAAGTAGTGCTTGTAAGCGGTATCGTCCTGCCATATTATGAGTACATGCGCGTAATTGGATAGTCGACGCGCACCGTTGCGCTAGCGACAGATGGTTCCGGACGAACTTTTAAGCGCACGGGTACCGGTGCGAAACAAGAGCTTCTGCTTCCGCGGCGGCATCGCGCAGCAGCCTGAAAAGGCTACCGCGGTGGAGAAGGTCTGCGACAACCAGATAAACCTATAAACAACAGGAGACAAGCGTGCAAGCTCGATTCAAGCGGAGGCTCGCCCGCCTATGCGATGTGCAAGCCGCTGCTGTGCTGGGCACCGTGGCGGGCATCGCCCATGCCGAGAATTTTCCGTCGCGCCCAATCTCGATCAAGGTGGCATACGCCGCCCGCGGTGGGGCAGATGTCGCGACGCGACAACTAGCGGCGCCGCTGCAACCCTTGCGCACGAAGAGAGACGCCAGGGCCGGTCGTGGCGATGCTGCTCCAGCAGATAACGCCATCGTCAATGGGGCGGCGTACCAGAAGTGGTCGCGCGATACCGGCAATCAGCCCATGGTACCGATGACGCTTGCTTCAGCATCAGACTTCTACCAAACGGAGCGACAGCGTAATGCGCGCGTGATTACGTCGATCAAACTGAAGCCCCAATAAGAGCGAGAAAAGTCATGCCGTACCTTACTGAAGGCGCCAGCCCCGAACAGGACCTCGTGCCCGTACCCTGGTTCGTCCATAGCGTGGTATGGATCGAGAAAAGCCAGTTGCCAGACTACCGTGAAGGCTTAGGCCTTGGTTTGCTGGTGGCAGTGGTCTGCGCAATGCTGGTACTGGAGTGGATGCTGTTGTCCTGACGGTGTTTGTGAAGCCGCATTAGGGGATACCCTCGTTCTGATAAAAAATAGATTTTTCTACGTATAATCGATCATCATCGGACGGCGCGAGCTTTACTACCGGTTGAAAAGCGGATTTACCACCGCCTGTCGCGCACCAAGCTTCGGTAATCACCAGCCAATTCGGAGAATTCAGATGCCACAGTACAGATCCCGCACGTCCACGCACGGTCGCAATCGGACGGGCGCCCGCAGTTTGTGGCGGGCAACCGGGATGACTGACGCCGATTTCGGCAAGCCAATCATCGCTATCGCAAACTCCTTCACCCAGTTTGTTCCGGGCCACGTACACCTGAAGGATCTCGGTCAACTGGTGGCGCGTGAGATCGAAAAGGCGGGAGGCGTGGCCAAGGAATTCAATACGATTGCGATCGACGACGGGATTGCGATGGGCCACGACGGAATGCTGTATAGCTTGCCGTCGCGCGAACTGATCGCAGACAGTGTGGAGTACATGGCGAACGCCCATTGCGCCGACGCGCTTGTATGCATATCCAATTGCGACAAGATCACGCCGGGAATGATGATGGCCGCCATGCGCCTCAATATTCCAACAGTTTTCGTCTCGGGCGGCCCCATGGAGGCCGGGAAGGCGACCTTCAAGCACAAGGTAATCAAGGTCGACTTCGTCGACGCAATGATCGCGTCCGGCAACCAGCACGCGAGCGAAACGGAGACCCATGCGGTCGAGAGTTCGGCATGTCCGACCTGCGGTTCGTGTTCTGGTATGGCGACTGCCAACTCAATGAACTCGCTGACTGAGGCGCTGGGTATTGCGCTTCCTGGTAACGGTACCGTGCTGGCGACCCACGCCGATCGAGAAGCCCTGTTCCTGGAAGCGGCGCGCACTGCGGTGGCTATCACCAGACGCTATTATGAGCAGGACGATGCCTCGGTACTTCCGCGCAACGTCATGTCGCGTCAGGCATTCGAGAACGCTACCTTGCTCGATATTGCAATTGGCGCCTCGACCAATACTGTCTTGCACTTGCTTGCCGTGGCGCAGGAAGGCGGTATGGACTTCACGCTGGATGATTTCGATCGCCTGTCACGCAAGGTACCGGTGATGTGCCAGCTCAGCCCGAACCGGCCGGATCTTCATATCGAGGACCTGCATCGTGCAGGCGGCATCATGGGCATTCTTGGCGAACTCGACCGGGCGGGCCTCATTCATCGCGAGGCTAGTACCGTCTACGGAAGGTCGCTCGGCGACGCGATCGATCAGTGGGACGTTATGCGCGCGCCTCACGCGGAAATCGAGCGCTTCTATCGTGCAGCCCCGGGCGGCGTGCGGACTACCAGGGCCTTTAGCCAGGACAAGCGTTTCGAGACGCTCGACCGAGACCGCAAGGCAGGTGCCATTCGAAGTATTGAGCACGCGTACACCGCGAATGGCGGCCTCGCCGTATTGCGCGGCAACCTGGCAGCGGATGGCTGCATTGTGAAAACGGCGGGCGTCGATCCCGTTATGCACGAATTCGCCGGTCGCGCACGTATCTTCGAAAGTCAGGACACGGCCGGCGAAGCCATCCTCTCCGGCGACGTTAAGGACGGCGATGTCGTCGTCATCCGCTACGAAGGACCCCGCGGTGGACCCGGCATGCAGGAGATGCTCGCGCCGACCAGCTATCTGAAGTCGATGAAGCTGGAGAAGACCTGTGCACTGATCACCGATGGGCGTTTCTCCGGTGCCTCAACCGGTCTGGCCATTGGCCACATTTCGCCTGAGGCGGCGGATGGCGGCGCCATCGCACTGGTGCGTGAAGGTGACCGCATCCTGATCAGCATTTCAAAGCGCTCGCTGGAGCTAGATGTCTCCGACGAGGAACTGGCAACCCGCCGCGCCGAAATGCGGGCACGCGCGGACAAGGCATGGAAGCCGGAGCATCGCGTCCGGCACGTCTCGACGGCGCTCCAGGCCTATGCCGCGCTGACTACGAGTGCGTCGCGCGGCGCAGTGCGCGACCTTAATGTCGTTCGCGCTGTAAGGGATTCGGGCCAGAAGCAAGCTCAGGGGGAGTAAAGGAAGGGCGGCGTCGGCCGCTACGACGCACGCTTGCGTGCGGGGCTCATTCACGCTCGGATTAAAAATCGATTTTCTGTATATATATACATTGTGTGATGTAGGGGTTCAGCAATTGACTGCGCGGCTTCCGGATCGCGGAGTCGCAGCAACGAATTCCAAATTGAAAGGAGAATCAAGCCATGGTGCAACTGACCGATGTCATCAGTGATTTCTGGAAAGCAACCCAACGCGGGAACCGTCCCCCGCTGGCGTGGAGTGGGCGTCTGTCGAACGAAGAAGGTTACCGTGTTCAACTGGGTATCGCCGACCACTACCAGGCAAGCGGGACCAATCGCGTAGGCTGGAAAGTCGCTGCGACCAACAAGGTCGTGCAGGCCCAACTCGGCGTTTCCGAACCGGCCTTCGGTTCGCTGCGCGACAAGGATGTCCTGTGGTCCGGAGGTGTTCTGGCCATCGGCAACCTTGCCCAGGCGCATGTCGAATGCGAACTGTGCTTTCGGGTCAACGAAAAGATCGCGACCGCACGCTCGGTCGCAGATATCCGCGCAGCGCTGGACGTGGTGTATCCGGCGTTCGAGTTTATCGAAAAGCGCGTTCCCATGACAGAACTCGCATTGGCGATTGCCGACAACGTCGAGCACACCGGCATTGTGCTAGGAAAGCCGATGAAACTGCAACAGGACATCGATTTCAAGAGCGTCGTTTGCACGCTGACACGCGGCGAAGAGGAAATCTCGTCCGCGAATGGAGAGGCGGTGCTGGGCGATCCGTTGAATTCCATCCTCTGGCTAAAGCAGGCACTGGAGAAGTACGACCGTGCGCTGGTCAAGGGCGATCTGATCATGACCGGATCGTTCGTGCGTCAGCTGCCGCTTATGCCGGGAGACCGCGTTCGAGCGGAATTCACAGGTATCGGCTCAGTTGAGCTGAGTATCGTGCAGTAAGGCCCGTACAACTCTTTCATTCGTCAGAGGTGAAGATAAATGAGGTTCGCGAGATTCAAGAAAAACGGCCGCGAAGGCATTGCGGTTTCACATCCCGAACAGGGATTTTTCGGCAGCTTTATTGACCAGGGGGGAGAGCAGGCGGATTTGCTGTCTGCGCTAGCACGCGGCCCTGAGGCAGTATCCGCGCTTACCGACCTGTTGCTGAACGGCAGCGCGGTATCGCTCGACGAAGTTCAGGTGCTGCCGCCGCTGGCAACACCGCAGAAGATCATCTGCATCGGTCTCAACTACGCGGACCATTCCGCTGAAACGGGCTTCGAGCCGCCGGCTTACCCCACCATCTTTTCGCGTTTTGCCTCGAGTCTAATTGGGCACGGCGATGCCATCATTCGCCCAGGCGTATCCACGATGCTGGACTACGAAGGCGAGATCGTCGTGGTCATCGGCAAGACGGGACGAAACATAGCGCGGGCCGCGGCGCTGGATCACGTATTCGGCTACTCGTTGTTCAACGACGCATCGCTGCGCGACTATCAGACTCGGACGCCTCAGTGGACCATCGGCAAGAACTTCGACGGCACTGGCGCCTTTGGACCCTACATCGTCACCGCTGACGAATTGCCCGCCGGTGCGAAGGGCCTGCGACTGCAGACCCTGCTGAACGGCGAAGTGGTACAGGACGGGAATACCAACGATCTGATCTTTGATGTTGCCACCCTAGTCTCCTTGCTTAGTGAAGTTATGACCCTTAGCCCTGGCGACATCATCGTGACCGGTACGCCGGCGGGCGTCGGTGTCGCGCGCAAGCCACCGCTGTGGATGAAGCCGGGCGACGTATGCGAGGTTCGCGCGGATGGCCTCGGGGTGCTGCGCAACCCGATCATGGACGAAGCCTGAGGCGGCGGAGCGATCGGACATGAAAACCCTGGAAGCCGGTGAAGCCGGTCATCCCGATAGCCGCCGCCGCGGATTCCTGATCAGTGCAGCGGTCTCCCTTGCCGGTGTACTTTCGGGGCAATCGTCGGCTGCTTTGCCATCTGACAGCGAGCCTTCGGCAGAACCATACTTCTCCGGCTTCCGCCGCCTGCGAATCCAGGCCGGAGGGACGACCATCAACACACTGGTCGGCGGCAGCGGGCCGCCTTTGCTGCTGCTGCACGGCTACCCGCAAACGCATATTGTCTGGCGAAAGATCGCACCCGATCTGGCCCGGGACCATACCGTGGTTCTTACTGACCTGCGAGGGTATGGGGACAGCGGCAAGCCAGCGGATGGCGAGAACCACGCCGGATATTCGAAGCGCGCCATGGCCGTCGACCAGATCGAAGTGATGGCGTCACTGGGCTTCGACCACTTTGCCGTAGTGAGCCATGACCGGGGTTCGCGCGTGGCGCATCGGATGGCCCTGGACTATCCCGGCAGGATATCGCGCCTGGTGTTGATGGACATCGTGCCAACCGAGTACATGTACCGGACCACGGATGCGCGATTCGCTACGGGGTACTACCACTGGTTCTTCCTGATACAGCCTGCGCCGCTTCCGGAATCGCTGTTGGCCGGCAGGGTCGATGCTTTCCTGAAGAGCGCGATGGGCCCGCTGATTCCACATGTGATCGAGCACGACGCCTACGCCCAGTATGTCAGGTGCTTCAGCGACCCCGCTACGATCCACGCGACATGCGAGGACTACCGGGCCAGTGCGTCCATCGACCTGGATCACGATGCGGCGGACAGGGGGAAGAAGCTGGCTTGTCCATTGCTTGTGCTTTGGGGAGGGAAGGGACTCGTCGGTACGCGATACGACGTCCTGTCGGTCTGGCGCGACTACGCCACCAATGTCACCGGCGCGGCGCTGCCGGCGAATCATTGGATTCCTGAAGAAGTTCCCGGGCAGGTCGTGGCCCACGTGCGCCGGTTTCTGGCCTGATCGCTTCAAGGTAGGGGAGATATTCGATGTTCATCGTGCATTGCCTAGATAAGGCCGGTGCAGCCGCAAGCCGCAAGCAGAACCGCGCCTTGCATGTCGCTTATATCAAGACGACCCAGTCCGTTGTCAAAGCAGCGGGCCCGCTGTTGTCTGCGGAGGGCGAACCCGTCGGAGGAATTTTCATGCTGGACGTACACCACTTCGCTGATGCGCTCGAATGGGCCGACGGAGATCCATTCAGGAAGATCGGCATTTATGAAAAGGTCGAGGTGCACCAGTGGAACCTCGTCATGAGTGCGGGTATTCCCGCGCAGAGCGCCACCGTTCCAAGTCATTGAGCAGCGAGACAGGTCACCATGAAGCAGATTCAACGCAAAGTCATTGTCAGTTGCGCGATCACCGGCGCCATCCATACACCGACACTTTCCAAGGCCTTGCCTTATACCCCGGAAGACATCGCCAGGCAGGCGATCGATGCTGCCGATGCCGGAGCGGCCATCCTCCATCTGCATGCGCGCAATCCGCATGACGGCTCACCAACCGGCGACCCGGACGTGTTTGCCGAATTCCTGCCCACAATCAAGGAGAGGACATCGGCCGTCATCAATCTGACAACGGGAGGCAGTCCGGAGATGACGGTCGAGGCGCGGCTCGCGGCGGCGCTGCGTTTTCAACCGGAGATGTGCTCCCTCAATATGGGGTCGATGAACTTTGCCATGCATCCCATGGCGGAAAAGGTAGCGACGTGGAAGTTCCCGTGGGAAAAGGACTACTTGCTGGCTAGCGAGGCCTTCATCTTCCGGAATACCTTCCGGGATATCGCACGCATTTACCAGATGATGGCGGATTTCGGCACGCGCTTCGAGCACGAGTGTTATGACATCGGCCATCTCTACAACCTCGCCTATTTCCTTGATCGGGGATTGGTCAAGCCGCCGATCTTCATCCAGAGCGTGTTCGGCATTTTGGGTGGCATCGGCGCGGATCCTGACAATGTCCTGTTCATGCGCCGCACCGCCGACCGGCTGTTTGGTGGCGACTATGTCTGGTCGGTACTTGCTGGCGGCCGGCACCAGATGCCAGTGGCGAGCCAGGCCGCATTGATGGGCGGAAATGTCCGGGTCGGCTTGGAGGACAGCCTCTACATCGCAAAGGGGAAGCTTGCCGAAAGCAACGCGCAGCAGGTTTCCAAGATCAGACGGATCCTCTCAGAGTTGTCGCTGGACGTTGCAACGCCGGATGAGGCGCGCGATCTGCTGGCGCTGAAGGGCGCGGACAACGTCAGGTTCTGATGCGCATCGGTGCAGATTATGAGTAGGAGAGGGAACGTGAATCGATCCGATTCCATTGGTCGTGAAGACTCGCCGCATGGCTGCGCGGCGACGAGAATGCCCGGCGCGCTGCGGGAGCAGATGCGAGCGCTTGCGAGCTATCGCGGCAGATTTGTGTGGCGCCTGCTGGCGGTCGCGCTTGCCTGTTACTTCGGTGCATTGTTCGCGGTGCTGGCGTGGCCAGAGTTGATGGCTGTCTCCGCAATTGGCGATTTCAGCGTGGGTTTGCTGTTGGTCTCCTTGCAACTATTCTCGACAGTCGTCGGCTTCTGGGTGTACTGCGCGTGGGCGGAGCGCCGGTACGATGGCGAGGCAGCGACGCTGCATGCCATGGCCCGCGATTACCAGACGGGAGCGCGCGATGAATGAGTCAAGTTTCGGCGGTCTGCGTCTCGTCGTCTTTGTGGCATTCATCGCACTGAGCCTTGCGTTGACGGCGTGGGCGTCGCGTCGTGCGCGGGGCAGTGCGGGATTCTTTGTTGCCGGGCGCAATTTGTCCGGGCTTCAGAATGGCCTGGCCATTTCAGGCGACTTCATGTCGGCGGCCTCGTTTCTCGGGGTGACAGGACTGGTCGCGCTGTATGGCTTCGACGGTCTGGTGTACCAGGTCGGCTTCATTGCGGGATGGCTGCTGATCATGCTGGTCGTGGCCGAACCCGTCAGGAACTGCGGGAAATACACACTGTCCGACGTGGTTGCCCTGCGGCTTTCCGGCAGGCCGGTACGCGCGGCCACCGCCGGCGTGTCGCTGTTGATTGCTCTGGTCTACCTGCTTGCGCAACTTGTCGGCGCTGGAGCGCTGGCGGCTTTGCTGCTACAAGTGGGGGCGAACACCGCGATCCTGCTGGTCGGGGTGCTGATGATGGCCTACGTATTGTTGGGCGGCATGGTTGCCGCGACGTACGTACAGATAGTGAAGGCCGTACTGGTCTGGACTGCTGCAGTTGGCTTGCTGGTGCTGTCGCTGGCGCATTTTTCCTTCGACTTTGGCGCGCTGTTCGGCAAGGCCCGGGACGCAGCATTGCATCCCACGCGCTATCTCATGCCCGGTGCGTATTTCAGAAACCCGGTCGACACGCTTTCGCTGGCCCTGGCGCTGGTACTGGGCACCGCTGGCTTGCCCCACGTGATGACGCGCTTCTACACCGTGCCGTCAGCGGTGGCGGCTCGCCAGTCTGCCAGGGTGGCACTGGGTGTCATGACGACCTTCGCCGTTGTGGTTTGTCTTCTGGGCTTTTGTGCGTCGGCAATCGTTGGACCAGATGCCATCCTGGCGGAAAGTCCGTCAGGGAATAGCGCCATCATGCTGCTTGCATTGAGCCTAGGCGGAGGCGCCGGTTCGATCGGCGGAGAATTGCTGCTGGCAGGCGTGAGTGTGATTGCGTTTGCAACGATTCTCGCCGTGGTGGCTGGCATCATGATCTCTTCCGCCGCAACCGTCGCACACGACATCTTCGGGACCCTGGTGTTCCGGGGCGACATGCCCGAACGCCGGCAGGTCGCGATTGGCAGGATGGCGACGGCGACACTGGCTGCGGTGGCAGTCGGCATCGCGCTGCTGGTGAAGTCGCTCAATGTTGCGTTCCTGGTTGGACTGGCGTTCTCTCTTGCCGCCAGCGCCAATCTTCCCGTCATCTTGCTTTCCCTCTTCTGGCGACGATTCAACGATGCCGGTGCAATCGCCGGCGTGGTGGCCGGCACGGTGACTTCCGTGGGCCTGGTGCTGGTCGGGCCGGCGGTCATGGGCCCGAACGGGTTGCTCGCCACCAGCCTCAAGCCCCTGTTCCCGCTGGCCAATCCAGGCATTGTGAGCATTCCATGCGGCTTTGCTGCGGCCTGGCTGGTGGCGTTGCTGACGGATCGCAACTCGGAGCGCCACACGAGAGACGCCAATTTCGACGCGCAGCAACTGCGCATGCTCAGCGGATACGGCGCGGAGCAGGCAAGCCATCACTGATTTCCCGGCGGCTGTAGCGCCCCCGCGTGTTGCGGCTGCCGCCCTTCTACCACCAGGAGACTCCATGACATCCCCTTCTTCCGATCCGGTCGCCTACGCACGCGCCGGCGACGTAGGCATTCTCACGATGCAATTCGGGCCCCACAACCTCGTTGGCGGAACACTATCGCAGGCATTGATTGCAGGGTTGCAGCGAGCACAGGCGGATTCCTGCCGTGCAATTATCCTGAAGAGCGCGCTGCGCCATTTTTCGGCAGGCGCCGAAATCGGCCTGTTTGAAAACGGGGGCGAGCGCCTGCACCGGGAACTCGATCTGGTCGGCGTGCTGCGCGCGTTTGAAGAACTTCCCATCCCCATTGTTGCCAGCGTCCATGGCGTGGCGCTCGGAGGGGGCTTCGAACTGGCGCTCGCCTGCGATTTCATCGTTGCTGCGGCCACGGCGAAGCTCGGACTGGTGGAGGCCACGCTTGGATTGCATCCCCTCATGGGCGGCATTCAACGCATCATCGAGCGTGCCGGCACTGCGCGCGCCAAGGAGCTGGTGATGCTGGGCCGCCGCCATGACGCAGCAACGCTGGAGCGCTGGAACATCGTGAATCGTGTGGTTCCGGACGCCCAGCTCGCGGACGTCACGCTTGCATTCGCCACCGAATTGGCTGCCGGGCCGACCGTGGCGCATGCGGCAACCAAAAGGCTCACGAACCAATATCTGAACGAGGGCATGCGCGCCGCGGACGAAGGGATGCGGGACATCGTCGCACCTATCCTTGCCAGTGCCGATTTGAAGCTTGGCGTGGCGGCGTTTCAGGCGGGCGCCTCGGGTGGCGCTGTGTTTACGGGTCAATAACGAGGCGAGCCATGGCAAACGGACCACTAGCAGGGCTGAAGGTCGTCGATTTCTCGCGCGTGCTGGCGGGGCCTCATTGTGCAAAGACGTTGCATGACCTGGGCGCCGACGTCATCAAGATCGAGCCGCCACGACCAGACATTTCGCGATCTGCGTTGCCCAAGAACGACACCATGTCGTACTACTACATTCAGCAGAATACCGGAAAACGCAATATCAGCTTGGACCTGAACCACCCCGAGGCACGCGATATTGCGATGGAACTGTGCCGTCAGGCAGATATCGTCGTTGAGAACTTCCGTGCCGGAACGCTGGCGTTCTTCGGGCTGGACTACGAATCGGTGCGGCAGCAGAACCCGCGCGTGGTCTATGCGTCCATCAGTGGCTATGGACAAGGCGGGCCGCTCTCGCACCGAGCCGCCTACGCGCCGACCGTGCACGCAGAATCGGGTTTCACCTCGACCTTCCTGTCACACCTGTCCGGCGACCTAGCCACAGACCGGCACGATGCCTATTCGCACGCGGACATCTATACGGGCCTGGAAGCCGTGATCGGCATCTTGGCGGCCCTCCATAAGCGCAGCCTGACCAACGAGGGCCAGTACGTCGACATTGCCATGGCTGCCACCATGCTGTCCGTCAACGAGCGTGTGCATATCGATCTTTCCGGCGTCGACATCGGTGCCGAGCCGGCCGCCTTGGGGCCTGCTCAGTCGCCGTTCTTTACGACTGTCGGCGGCGAGAAGATTACGATCGCGACCAGCGTGGTCAGCAGCTTGACGTTTCCGTTCTACCTGACGGCAATGCGCCGGCCGGAGCTGGCGAGCGACCCGCGCTTCTCGACCCCGGCGCTTCGTGCAAAGAATCTGGAGGCGTTCCACGCGATCGTGCAGAACTGGATCCTGACGTTCGACTCGCTGGACACCTTGGATGCCCAACTCGACGAAGCGAAGCTGGCGTTTGGCGTGGTGCGCGACATCGGTGATTTTGCGCGTTCGGATTGGGCCGAATGGTGGGGCGCAATCGACGAGGTGGATGATCGTGCCGGCGGCATGGTCAGGATTCCCGGGAAGCCCTGGCGATTCTCAGCGGACAAACTCGATCATCCCGGCGTTCCCGCATTCCGTGGGGAACACAACAAGGAAGTCCTCAAGGAACTCGGGCGGTGCGAGAAAGAGATCGACGCGCTGACAAGGAAGGGAGCCATTACCGCAGACCCGGTGCCGCAGTGAATTGAGAGCAAGACCCGGTGCGTGGGCATGACAGCCTGGAGGACGGCGCACCGGGCGCTATCGGTTGGCATCCATGGTGAGCGAATACTCCGCCGTGATACGCAAATGCTCGGTAATCAACTGACACGCAGCCTGTTCGTCACGGCCGATGACGGCGTCAGCGAGCTTGCGATGCTCCTTGTCGAGATTTCGCTTGCCAGTGGATGGCGGGATTGAAAACCACCGGTAGCGCTCGCTTTGGACATAAAGGATTTCCCGGAGTCGCAGCAGCCACGGACTGTCACAGGCAGCCACCAGGGCGGCGTGAAATGTCGTATGCGCCGTTGCCCATTCCTGAGAGACCCGTTCCCCGGGAGCAGCCTGCTTGGGAGTGCGGGTGAGCCTGTGGAGTGCGGACACGATACCACTTTCCCATTCAGTGTCGCCGACCGCTATGGCGCGCTTGAGGCACAGGGATTCGATCTCGATCCGGACATTGGTGATGTCAAGCAGTTCGTCCGCGCCAATCGGCGCCACCCGGAACCCCCGCTGTGGCTCGGCTATCACCAAGCCTTCGGCCGTCAATCGGGACAACGCTTCGCGGACGGCGCCAAGGCTGACGGAGAACGCCTCTGACAGATCTGCTGGCTTGAGCTTCTCGCCCGGCACCAGCCGACCATTCAGGAGTTCCGCTCGCAGGTTTTGATAGACCGAATAGGTCAGGCTCGAACTTGAGGAAGTAGACATTTGTTCATTCTATCAATTTTTCTGCTGGGTTCGACAAGCAGGGGCGGCGCTAGGGTTTTCCAGTGATTGCTGCTCGCAACAAATCTACTATCATACAAAAAATAGATTTTAAAAGTGCGAAGGAGAAGGACGAATGTCGAACGTGGTCGAGGTGGAGGTACTACTCGAAGGCGTGCTGAGCATCCGGCTCAACAGGGCAGAAGCAAGGAACGCAGTCAATCTTGAAATGGCGATGGCAATTGACGCCGCGCTGCGGCAGTTGGACGAGGATCCGGCGCTTCGCGTGGGTGTCATCACCGGGGCGGACTCGGTATTCAGTGCCGGCATGGACTTGAAAGCCTTTGCCCGCGGAGAGACGCCCGTGCTGGATGGAACAGGCTTTGCAGGAATTGCCAGGGCAAAGCGCCGCAAGCCTCTCCTTGCCGCAGTGGAAGGCTACGCACTGGCCGGAGGATTTGAAATCGCACTCGCCTGCGACCTGATTGTGGCGGGACAGGGCGCAACGTTCGGCATCCCTGAGGTGAAGCGGGGCCTTATTGCGGCCGGCGGCGGACTGATTCGCCTGTCGCGCCGGCTGCCGTATCACATTGCCATGGAGATGGCACTTACGGGTGGCTTGCTCAGCGCCGATCGCGCTTACGCGATGGGACTGTTGAACCGGCTCGTGCCGACCGGAGAAGCACGACGCACTGCCGTGGAACTCGCGCAACAGATTGCCAGAAACGCCCCGCTCGCGGTCGCTGCCAGCAAGCAGATGATCGAGCAGGCCCAACACACGCCGGAAGAGGAGATGTTTGTTCTCCAGGATGCCGTAGCCGCGCAGATCATGGCATCGGCCGACGCCCATGAAGGAGCGGTGGCGTTTTCGGAGAAGAGAGAGCCGGTGTGGAGCGGGCAATAGCAATAGCCCAGTCAGCCTCGCAGCTTCGCATACTCAATGAAGGAGACAGCATGTCGAAGGACGCCTTGCCCATCGCTTTTCCCCGCCTCGGGCCCGACGTGAAGGTGGAACAGGCCGCGTTCATTCATCCCTCGGCCTTGATCTACGGGGATGCTCATTTCGATGAAGGCGCATCCATGTGGCTTAACGCCGCGATACGAGCCGAAATGCACCAGGTAAGGATTGGCGCATTTTCCAATATCCAGGATCAGGTGATGATCCACGTTGCCGCCAACGCCGGGACGATCGTCGGCGCATGGTGCTCGATTTGCCATGGTGCGACACTCCATGGCTGCACGCTTGGAGATAGCGTTCTGGTCGGCATCGGCGCCACCATCATGGATGGCTGCGAGATCGGCGATAACAGCGTCATCGCCGGGCATAGTTTTCTGAAAGAAGGAACCATTATTCCACCCAATTCCATCGTGGCCGGTGCTCCGGCGCTCATCAAGGCAACCCGGAATAGTGCAGTCGCGAACCGGTTGAATGCCTGGACATACTGGAGGAACGCCAAGGCGTACGCAAACGGGGACTTTCGGCTCTGGTCGCGCCCGGATTTTCTCGCGGAACGGCAGATCGAAAGGGACCGGCTGATCCACGAGTATTCCTGATCTTTCACTACACAATCCAACCCGCCGGCGCCTCGTGGCGCCGGCTCATGCTGAATGACGAGGTTCTTATGACATCCAACGCAGGTGAGGGCGGTGCTGGAGCGGAAGGCCGGGGCGTCCCGTTTCTTGCCATACCGGAAGCAATCAGGGAAACGGCAAGGAGACATCCGGAGCACCTTGCGGTCATACATGAGGACGTTGCCCTGACGTGGCGGGAATTCGATGCCAGGCTCGACAAGGTCGCCAACGCGCTGACGGAGCATGGGCTGCTGCGCGGGGACAAGATCGCCATTCTCGCGATCAATTCGGTCGAATATCTCGAGCTCTTCATGGGAGCTGTCCGTGCAGGTGTTTGCGTAGTGCCTTTGTCCAGCATGGGGCAGGCCGATGCCTGTCGCGACATGATTGACGATAGCGACAGCCAACTGATCTTCGTCTCGGAAGACTTCCGGAGCTTTATTGAGCCGTTGCTGCCGCAACTGGGCAAGCTCCGGCAGGACGGATGCATTGCCATCGATTTTTCGGGACAGGGATGGCAGGACTATCCGCGCTGGGTTGCGGGTGCGTCAGCGCAGCCATGCCACACGGAAATTGACCCGGACGACGACTTCAACATCATCTACAGTTCGGGTACCACGGGAAAGCCGAAAGGCATTCTTCACTCCCACTACCTCCGCTCCGCCATGCGTAGTCTCGGCGGACCGCTCGAATACGACAGGGAGACAGTCTCCCTGGTTTCAACGCCGCTATTCTCGAACGCCACCCTCGCGGGCGTGCTCCTCACGTTGCAGCACGGTGGCACGCTCGTGCTGATGCGAAAGTTTGACGTGACCCACTTCCTCAGGCTCGCGGAAACCTGGAAGGTCACGCACGCGCTGCTCGTTCCCGTTCAGTATCAGCGCATCCTGTCTCATCCGGCGTTCCGCGATTACGACCTGGGCAGCTTCCGCATGAAGGTCTCTACCAGTGCACCGCTTCGGGAAACGATCAAGCGCGAGTGCCTCGAGCGCTGGCCGGGGCGATTGATGGAGGTCTATACGCTGACGGAAGGGGGGATCGTAGCTGTCCTCGATGCCGCGGCACATCCGGACAAGCTGCATACCGTGGGGCGCGCCGGACCTGGCTGCGTTCTGAAGATCCTTGGGGAGGACGGGCAGGAACTGGGCCCGGGCGCGATTGGGCAGGTGGTCGGCCGTGCCCCGCTGATGATGAAGGGGTACTACAAGAACCCAGTGAAGACCCGCGAGCTGCAGTGGTTCGACGGCGACGGCAGCCTGTTTTTCCGCTCCGGTGACATGGGAAAGATTGATGCGGATGGCTTCCTTCAGTTACTGGATCGCCAAAAGGACATGATCATCTCGGGGGGCTTCAATGTCTACCCGGCGGACATCGAAGTGCTTCTGATGCGCCATCCTGCCGTCGCGGATATCGCTGTGATTGGCATCCCCAGCGATGAATGGGGGGAGTCGGCAATGGCGTTAGTCGTTCTGCGCCAACCGGCTTCCGTGACTCCGGCCGAACTGATGGCATGGGCAAACAGCAAGCTGGGCAAGGCCGAACGGTTGGCCGCGGTTGAAATCCGCGAGTCGCTGCCGCGCAGCGAGATTGGCAAGGTGCTGAAGCGAGAGTTGCGGGAGCCATATTGGGCAGGGCGAGCCTTCGCTATCTGACACACCATGCGGGACAGCATCTTCGCTAGCCAGCAGATCGTCGGCACCAAGAGCGGCGGTGTGCACAACTGACAGAACATCAAAGGAGAAGAGGGATGGAGACCAAACCGGAGCAAATGGAGCGCGAAACGCTCGGGAAAGTAGGAAGACGCTTATTACCGTTTCTGAGTCTGCTGTTCTTTGTCGCTTATCTGGACCGGGTAAATGTCGGGTTCGCGGCCGTGACGATGAACGCCGATGTCAATATTTCGGCTGCCGCCTACGGCTTTGGCGCGGGTCTCTTCTTTCTTGGATATTTCCTCTTCGAAGTTCCAAGCAATATCCTGCTGGCGAGATACGGCGCGCGCGTATGGATGACCAGAATCATGCTGACTTGGGGAGCCATTTCGGCAGGCATGGCGTTTGTGCATGACGAATGGACGTTCTACGCCTTGCGTTTTGCGCTCGGTCTTGCCGAAGCAGGGTTCTTCCCTGGCATCATCTACTACATGACCTCTTGGTTCCCCCGATCTTATCGGGGACGGGCAGTCGCATGGTTCATGGTCGCCGCGCCTTTGTCCAGTTTGCTAGGGGCGCCAGTGTCGGGATGGCTGATGACGTTCGACGGCCTTTTCGGACTGAAGGGTTGGCAGCTCCTGTTCGTCGTGGAGGGACTGCCTGCAATGGTGCTGGGCCTGGCATGCCTGTTTTTCCTCACCGACAGGCCCCGCAACGCTCGCTGGCTCGAACAGGCGGAACGCGAATGGCTGGAATCGGTGATCGAACAGGAAAAGGCGGAGCAGGCCCGGCAGCACGGCACGGAAGTCTGGAGAGCGTTCGTCGATATCAGGCTATGGGGTCTTACGCTCGTACTGTTCGGCTTTATCGGCGGGATGATCGGCTTCAGTCTGTGGCTGCCGCAAATCGTCAAGGGACTTGGCCTATCGGTTCTCGAAACGGGGCTGGTTACTGCGATTCCTTATGTGTTCGCCGCGGCAGGCATGGTGTACTGGGGCAGGCATTCCGATCGCACTGGTGATCGTGCATGGCACACGGCGCTTTCCGGGCTGCTTGCCTGTGTCGGACTGGCGGCCGCGGCGTTGACAACTTCGGCCCCGCTCACGCTGGTCATGCTGTCCGTGGCTGCATTGGGACTTTTTTCCGGCGCACCTCCATTCTGGTCCTGGGCTTCTTCCACGTTCAGCGGCGCGGCCGGTGCCGTTGGCATTGCGTTGGTGAACTCCTTCGGAAATCTTGGCGGCTTCTTTGGACCCACGATCTTCGGTTGGCTGAAGAGCACCACAGGAAGTTTCACCTACTCCCTTCTTGCGCTTGCCGCTTTTCCCTTTGCCGCTGCATTGATCGCCATTGCCCTGGACTTTGGCAGCAGGCGCGAGCAGTCCCTTGCGTTGGCGCGCTCGGCCCAGGCCAAGGCGGACAAACTGGTCCAGCGGAAAGGGGCATCATTGTGAAGGGCGCAAATGAAGCCACGCGCTCCGACAGCGAGTTAGTACCGGTGGCGTGGCCGGATCACAGCGTGGCGTGGATTCCGAAGGACCAGCTCTCGCACTACCGGGACGGATTACGCGCAGGTTTGTTGATCGTTGCGGCATGCGCTGTCCTGCCGCTGTCCTGCATGATCTTCATGATGTTCTGTGTGGTCACCCCCTGAGGAGAAGTACCGCGAGCGACTCCAGTCGCTCGCAGCGTGAGCACGGTGAACCTGGGCGAAACAGGTCACAGAACTTTGAAGCTAGTCAGCAATAAGGCTCAGCAACCCGCCTGAGCCGCGGGACGCCAACAATACGGAGACAATATGGACAACGCTCATTCGCTGCGCGCGGCACGCAGTGCGCTGAAGATCCGCCCGCTGCACTCCCTCTTTGTCGCGGAGGTCGAAGACATCGATCTCCGGGAGGTTCACGATGTCGAAACGCTGGAATTGCTCCAGGACGCTATGGCGAGTTACGCGGTCCTGGTCTTCCGCAACCAGCCGTTCGACGATGCCTCACAGCTCGCGTTTGCACAACGCTTCGACGGCAAGCTTCACTCGAGGACGTCGGTCTCGGTTGTGGCGAAGAACAAGTTCGGCAACGAGGCCATTACCGACGGGTCGAATATTGGTTCAGACGGCAACATCCTTCCCGCCGATTCGCGGGCTCGCATGATTGCGGTGAGCAACAGGCTGTGGCACACCGACGCGTCGTTTCAGGATCCCGCGGGGAGATTCTCGATGCTGTCGGCGCGGTTGGTTCCCCCCGTGAATGCCGATACAGAGTACGCCGATATGCGTGCCGCATACGATGCGCTAACTGACGACGAAAAGGCGCAGGTCAACGCCCTGCGGGTCCATCACACTGCGGTGCACTCACGACAGATGCTCGGCTTCGCGTTCGCGCCTGACGAGCTTGCGAAGCTCCCGGGAGCGATCCATCCCCTTGTGCGCACCATCCCGCGGTCAAATCGCCAGGCGCTGTACCTTGCCGCGCATGCTTCGAGCGTGGAAGGCATGCCGGTCCCGGAGGGGAGGCTGCTTATCAACGACCTGATGGCGCATGCCACGCAACGACAGTTCGTCTACCGCCATGAATGGCGCCTGTACGACTTCGTCATCTGGGACAACCGGTGCACCATGCACCGGGCCCGCCCGTTCGAGGACAAGAAGCACAAGCGGGACGTGAGACGTACGACCACCCTCGACCTCCCGTTCAAGGTCGGCAGCGTGGTGGACGCGAGCGATGCCAATGACGCGGATTTCATCTAAGGGGATTGAGATGGCCTTTCAATCATTCGCGGATCGAGCGATACGAGTCCTGCAGATGGCACTGCTGGCTTGCTCTGCATTCCTGGCATTTCCCGCGGCGGCCAAGGACTATACAGGCGTTGTCAGGATCCTGGTTGGTTGGCCCGCGGGTGGTGCAACCGACGTCCTCGCGCGGCTGCTTGCCGAGCGCCTGACGACGGCGCTCGGGCAACCGATCATCATCGAGAACAAAAGTGGCGCCGGAGGTCTGATCGCTGCGCAGACGCTCAAGGGTGCGCCGGCCGACGGCTCAACGGTGATGCTGGCTCTGGACCATACGTTGGTGATCCTTCCGATTATTAACAAGAGCGTGGGATTCGATGCTCTGAGAGACTTCACTCCTCTCGCCGGCGTTTCCGTCTACCAGAACGTCCTCGCCGTTTCGGCCAGCACGCAGGTACAAGATTTCAAATCCTTCGGTCGGTGGCTGAAAGCACATCCCAACAAAGCAAACATTGGCGTTCCGGCCCCTGCGAGCGTTCCCGAGTTCACTGCGCTCGCAATAGCGAGAGCACTTGGCACCAATGCCATCGCAGTCCCGTACCGCGGGAGCGCTCCGCTTGTTGTCGATTTGCTCGCTGGCCAGGTGCCGGCCGGGATCTCGTCGCTGTCCGAATACATTGAGCACCATCGCGCAGGGCGTTTCAGGATCCTTGCTGCTTCGGGTACGACTCGGCCAGAGGTGGCGCCGGACATCCCAACTTTCAAGGAACTCGGGCTGGCCCAGCTAGACGTAAATCCCTGGGTGGCATTCGTGGGGCCGAAGGGACTTCCACCCGAATTCGTTGACCGGTTCTCCAAAGCGGTAGCCGTTTCGCTGCTATCTCCCGAGATCAAGGAGAAGTTCAGGAGATTGGGCAACGTCGCAACTTATGCTGCCCCGACGGAACTGCAGGGATGGATAGTGAGGGGAAGCCGGCATTGGAGTTTCCTGTTTGGCGAAGCAGGCATCAAGGTCCAGTGATGGACACGGCGTGAGCTGAAGTCTCAGGCACACCGCCGCCCGAGCTGCCTTAGGCGCGCTCTGGGCCGTGGCGAATGGAGACCAAGGAGGTCTGCCGGCTTGTCACATAACAATCATTAGTGGAGAACCTAGAGGCATGAAGAAATCCCTTATCGCGCTCGCAACACTTGGCGCCTTTGCAGACGCGGCGCAAGCACAATCGGGCGTGACTCTTTACGGTCTGGTGGACGCCAACATCGAATACGTCAATAAGGTAGGCGCCGTACCCGTTGCAGCCAACAACTTTAATCGCGGGCCGGCCCACTCCGTTGCCCGCTTGGATTCGGGCGGCCTGTCTGGCTCACGCTGGGGTTTGCGCGGCACGGAGGAGCTCGGTGACGGCCTGAAGGCGGTGTTCGTGCTCGAAAGCGGCTTCAGCACCGACAGCGGCAATCTCCAGCAAAGTGGCCGTTTGTTTGGTCGCCAGTCGTTCGTGGGTCTGGAAAGCGACAGCATTGGACGGTTGACCTTCGGCCGGCAGTACACCTCGACGTTCGACGCCCTGGCGAACTTCTCGCCGGCCGCCTATTCAACCCAGTACGAGCCTAACGTACTGCAGCAAGGCCCGAACTACCGTGAAGACAACACCGTCAAGTACACGGGAAAGTTTGGCCCGATCACGGCGGTGGCCCACTGGTCGTTCGGGGTTGGGGTGGCCTTGCCGGCTACGGTTGGCGTGGCTACGCCGATCGGCGGTAACGGCGAAGTTCCGGGCCAGTTCCGGCGAGACACCGGCTATGGTGCGGCGGCGGCCTACGGTGCCGGACCGTTCGGCGCGACTATTGCCTACGACCAGTGGAATCCGACGATCGGTACCGGCAACGGCGCCATCAAGAAGGCATCGGTTGCTGCGAGCTATGCGTTCGGGCCGGCCAAGATCATGGGTGGCTACCGGTGGGGTCAGCAGAAGAACAATGCAGATGTGCTGATCCAGCGTGACGACTTCTACTGGATCGGTGCGAATTACCAGCTCACCCCAGCCGTCGGCCTGACGCTCGAGTACAACTACGACAATCTCAAGAGCCTGTTCGGCGACACGCACGTTGCCAACCCGTGGCAGATTGCCTTCATTGCGAGCTACGCCTTCTCCAAGCGTACCGATGTCTACCTGAGCACGGCATACGCCAAGAATGCCGGCCTCACGATGGAATCCCTGGCGACTACGTTCGCATCCAGTCTGTCTGTTGGCAACAGCTACGCGCTGGCTAATGGTCAGAGTTCGATGTTTGGCGCGGCAGTGGGCATCCGACACAAGTTTTGAGCGCTGTGGGCTTGAATCGGTAAGGCACCTTCCAGTGCCATTTGCCCGGCCTGATGAACTTCCTGCAACGTGCGGCGCGACCTCTCAGGTCGCGCGTGTACTTCGCGACTGAGGCTGGCGCGCCAAGGCCGAGAGTGAGCGGACCAATCTCCATTAGGTATTTCCAGTTGACGCAGGGCTTCGCGTGCCGCCGGCAGCGGTTGTCAGGAACATCGCGGCGGCACAGCGCGGTCTGGAAAGCTGGAGTTTTGGGAAGCGCCGGGGTTCGCGTCCATCAAGCACATCGCGCGCGCGCGCGCGGTATCGGCATAGATGCGTCCATAGACAATCTTCCCGTTCCGGACGCGGAACAGGAACAGATGCTCGTTCTCCATGGAGAAGCTTGGTCTTCGCACGGGCGATGACGGGGACGATGACATAGTCGTCTGCTTCGAGGATGGCATGTGCGTCGTAGTTGAAGTAGTCATACTCCTGGAACACGTGCTTCCAGAACGTCTGAAACTCGGCCTTGCCGTTGTAGGTGCCGCCGTAGGGCAGCGAGTCCGAGAATTCGAAGACGACATCGTCGGCAAGGACATTGAGAAGGTCGGTCTTGTCGTTCTTCTCAAAGCCGGTCAGCCTTTCTGCAGGCTTCGATGATGTGGGGATTCGCCATGGTTGTCTCATGCTTTGACAGTTGAAGATCAAGAAGCTGCAAAAACATGCACTCATATAGTAACGACAAAAATGAGCGGCGTCGTCACCCGGAAGGTACGCTACGACTTGTCCGACTCAGCCTGGCGATCAGATCGCGGTAGTTGCCTGTCGCGCGTCGACGGGCAGGCTGAGGAACGAAGCCATGACGCTGGCGGTAATTTCCGGCTGCTCCATCTGCGGCCAGTGGCCGGAACCCTCGACCACGGCGAATGCCGCGCGTGGAAAGCGGTCCGCACGCGCCTGCTCGGAATGACGGGATCCTCTTTCGCGGCGATTACCAGCATCGGGCTGAGAAAGCTGCAGGGGCATGGCCGCCACGGCCTGAAGCTCCTGCTCGACGATCAGGCTCACGACGTCCTCGACGGCTTGTTCAAGGGAGTATGGCCCTGCGGCACGATGATGTGTCATGGTTTTGCCGCGGTCAAGGAACACGGGCTGGAGCCGTTCGCGCGGGCATTCGCGCAGGCCGGCTTTGTGGTGCTGGTGCATGACCACCGCAACTTCGGCGCGAGTGACGGAGAGCCGCGGCAAGACGTCGCCCCAATGCTGATTGCCGACTGGCGCGTTGCGCTGGGGTACCTAGCCGCACGGCCGGAGGCAGATCCCGATCAGCTTGGCATCTGGGGCAGCAGTTACAGCGGCGGTCACGCCCTGATCGTAGTCGCGTCGGACCGTCGGGTGAAATGCGTGGTGTCGCAAGTGCCGACCATCAGCGGCTCCGAACAGGGCCGGCGCCGGGTAAGCCCGGAGGCTTTGCCTGCCTTCCTGGAGATGCTTGCCGACGATGCGCGCACACAGCAAGGCGGCGCACCGCCCAGGGTGCAAGCGGTGGTCAGCGCGGATACCGGCACACTGGCGGCGTACCGGACCGAGGCCAGGACCTGGCGGCGCCAACTGGACAAACACCGTCACGCTGCGCTCGACCCTGGAGGCTCGTTCCTACGAGCCCGGGGTATGGATCGGCGAGATCGCGCCGACGCCGTTGATGATGGTCATTGCCAGCGACGACGACATCATGATGACCGACCTGGAGGTCGACGCCTATGCGCGCGCCGGACAGCCGAAGCGGCTCGTGATGGTTCCAGGAGGCCATTTCACGCCTTACAGCGAGAATCTTCTCGTAGCCAGCCTTGCCGCTACAAACTGGTTCCTGCAGCACCTCAAGCAGCCGAGCGGAGTACCGATCCCCGCAGGGTTGACCCTTACTCATTGACGAAAGGAGAGTTTCGATGCCCGTATTCCACGCGCATATCCCAAAGGCCGCTGCTCGCGCGAGCAGAGGCTTGCAATCGGCAACGCACTGAACCGCTCGCTGGTGGTCGCGCTGGATATCCCGGCCGGCGATCGCTTCATCGTGCTAAGCGAGCACGGTGATGACGAGTTGTTTATCGATCCCACCTTTATGGAGATGGGACGCTCGGCCGGTGCGATGATCATCACGGTCCTCATCGGCGCGCACCGACCGGCCAGCGACAAGCTGGCGGTGATGACCGAAATCTGCCGACAGCTCAAGGGCGCCGCTGGCATCTCGCCGGACGATGTCTTTATCGCGCTGGTCCCGGTTCCGAACGAGAACTTCTCATTCGGTCGCGGCATTGCCCAACTGGCGGACAAGCCGCCGCGGTGGTGACGACCGCGTCATCTGGAACCTGATGCGGAGCTTGCAGCGGCGGTTTGGCGGCCGATTGCATGAACTGGAGGTCTCGTGGAAGCCTACTGACGACGCGCTGTTTCAGCTGTCAGCTGCGCGGTTTGCAACGTCATCGTGGCGAAGGCTGGCAAAGTCGGTGGGCCGCTTTCCAGGGAAGGCGGCAATTCCTTCACCGCTTCGGCGCCGCCCCACCGCAAAGCCGCCTGCCCAACGCACCCGGCGGCTGGCCCGGCATCAGCAGTTACTTCCCATCGAACGCGGTGCGCACCTCGGCAATGGTTGTTTCCTTGCTTTGCAGGTGCGGATAGTGGCCGATGTTCGGCAGCACTTCGAATTCCAGGCCGGCGCGCTTCGCCAGTTCCTCACCCATTTCTTTCTTGATGTAGATGTCCTGCTCGCCCCAGATCACCTTGACGGGGGTCTTCAGTTTCGCCAAGTTCCCTTCGAAGTAATCCTCGTCGCGGGTGAAGTGCGAATAGTAGTGATAGAAGGCATCGGCGGTCGTCAGCGGTCCGTTTGACCAACCACGCGCCATGTCGTCCTTGAATTCCGGTGAGACCTCATAGTGCGACGCCGCAGGCAGCCCGCGGGTGAAGGCGTTCTGAAGAATCTCGTCCCGTGTCTTATTGAAGGCCGCCCGCACCGCTTCAGCCGACTTCGGCTCCTTCAGGCCTTGCAGTCGCTCCTGCATGTATTGCGGGCGGTTGAACGGCGCGAAGTCGCCGACGATGATGCGCTTCGCAATCGCCGGATCATCGATGGCCGCGAGCAGGGCGGGCAACGCGCCGATGTCGGTCGCATAGATCACGAGATTCTGCTTGTCGATCCCGGCCTGATCGATATAGCCCTTTAGCACCTTGGCGTAGTCCCGCGGCGCATAAGAGAACTTGTCCGCCAAAGGCCGTGACGAGTCGCCATAGCCCGGCCAGTCGAAGGCATGGACTTCGTAGTCCTTGCCCAACTCGGTGGAAATCTCCTTCCAGGCATAGATCGTCTCCGGGAAGCCGTGCAGGAACAGCACAGTGCCCTTTGGCGCGTTGTTGTGCACGACCAGGCGCCTGACTTTCACCTCGGAATTGACCTGCACATACCCGATTTCGGGTTCCGTCTTTGCCGTATGCCCGATGCTCGCGCAACCGGCCATGAATGCCGCCGCCACAACCCCGATGGCGCCAACGGCACCTGCGGTAAGCAAACGGCGATTTTTGGATTGGGTCGTCATGTCTTTCACCTCGTTGGATCCTGGTGCTTGGAAGTACAAGAGCTAGCTTGTTGTATGTGCAACATTGAAGGCTAGATCATCGGGGGTTGCCAGATCGCCCGGTAGTGGCAGGTTTGCCATTCTTCGAGGGAAATCAGCCAGACCCAAACGATCCCAAGGGGAACTGGGTCAATGACGGATTCTGGAAACTGCGCGCGCCGAGACCACAGCCGCGCGAGAAGCCGTGCTGGGCGAGCTGCCGGCGGAGCGCCAGGCCCATGCTCGACGCAGGCGCGGCGTGACGGATGACTGGCGTATCGGGTATCGGGCGCTTCTCGCTTGTCACCAGCGTCGGAGGACACGGGAACCAGGGTCCCGCGCCGTCCCGGTGGCTCAAATCACTCTTGGTCGACGGCCGGAAAATCCAGCGTCGTGTCGTTCACGCGGTTGATCATGTTGGTGAACAGGATCGCACTGATCGCGCCGATCGCCTCGACAATCTGTGCGTCGCTGTAGCCCGCGGCACGCACCGCCTCAACACTCGCTGCAGGTACCGTGCCGGCAGTGCTGACCAGTTCCACGGCAAAGCGCGTCAGCGTATCGACCTTCGCGTCCTCGGGATAGCCGCCCTTGCGCAGTTGCCGGGTTTGCTCGGCCGTGTAGCCGGCCATCTTCCCCGTCAGCGTATGTGCGGCCACACAGTAGTCACAACCGCTGTGTTCGCTGACCGCGAGATTGATCGCTTCCAGTTCGCGCTCCGACAGCTTGCCCTTCTTCAGCATCGCATTGGTCTGTAGCGTCTGGGCCAGAACGGAGGGGGCATTGCTGCCGATCGTTGCATAGGCATTCGGCACCTTGCCGACAGCGCTGCGAATTGCGCCGAACAGTTCAGCGGTCTGACCGGTGGCATCCTGGACAGCGATAGTATGCAGGCGGGTGGTCATGATCCTTCTCCTTAAGGTTCAGGGGTATCGGGTGGTTCTGGCTGCGCTGCGTGGGTCGTGTTCGCCGCGCTTCCATGGAGTACATGGTAGATGCGCCGACGATTCGTATTGATTAGAATCAGGTCAATTTTTTGATCAATCGTCTCAACGGGAAATTTGCAGATGGATAGCCTCAGCGAAATGCGGCTGCTCGCGCCGGCCGGCACGGTCGATCTCCATTGCCGCGTGGCCAGGCCATGGTCGGCGTACAACGAACAGGCGGCCCCCGGCCACGTGCCATACCCACGTGATCCTCGACGGCAAAGCCGAAGTCTCGGTAGGAAAGCAGAGCCTACGGGTCGGTGCGGGCGATGTCCTGCTGTTTCCGCATGGCGCCGCACACACGCTGTCGTGCATGCAGGGCCGCAGGCGCAGGGCCACAGAGTCGTGACCCTTCAATGGGGTGATGACGGAGGTGACCGTGCCTGGCGCCGCCGCGCCGCTCGATATCCTGTGTGGCACGTTCGTGCTCGGCAGTTCGTCAGACGTACTGCTGCGCACGCTGCCAGAGGTACTGTGCATTGCCACCACGGGCCCTGCCGAGGGCGATCTGGCGTGGCTGCGTGGCCTGATCGGCATGATGCATGCCGAAGCGGATCAGCCTCGCCCCGGTTAGTGCAGTCATCATTGCAGAACTGTCGACCGCGTTGTTCACGGTGTTGTTGCGCGCGCTGATTGCCCAGCGCGGGGTATCGCAAGGGGTGATGGCGTTGATGGCGGATGGGCGCATGGCGCGCGCAGTCGATGCAGTGGTACGTGCGCCCGAGCTGCCATGGACACTCGACAGCCTTGCGCAAGTATGCAACGTCTCGCGCGCCACGCTGGCCCGGCGCTTCGCGCAACTCGGCATGACACCGCTGGAGATGGTGACGAGGCTGCGCATGGAGCGCGCGGCGCGGCTGCTGCGGCAGGATGGCATGTCGGCCGCGGCGGTTGCTGAGCTGTGCGGCTACGCGTCGCAGGCGGCGTTCGGGCGGGCTTTCACGCAGCACTTCGGTGTCGGGCCGGTGCTTATCGGCGCCAGCATCGGGCGTTGCGCAGCGTCGCATAGACGTACGGAATCCCAAAGCCTTTCACAAGCCGCCCCAATGGCAATCGGGAGGACAACGCTACTTCCTCGCAGCGGCCCCTGCCGGGACGCTTGGCCTTTTATCGCATGGCATGAGGTTCACAGAATCTCCGTACGAACGCGCAGGATCCACCGGTGTCTCCGTGCGCTGTAGACGCGACTCGCACAGCCAGAGGAGTTGGAGTTCAAGATAGCGCGCCCGGTGGCATAAGTGAGCCAGCAGATGCTGTCCGCTTTTTCATGTGTGCCACCTGCTCCAGGTGTTGATTTCATGGCTTGGCTGGTGCCACGAGCGGTGCGCCCTTTCTGACGACATAGGTCGCCAGTTCGGAGGCCTGTCCGCTGCCGACATTTCTGGCCGAATGCGCCGCCCCCGCCGGAATGAACAGGGAGTCGCCGGCCTTCAGCGTGACGGGCGGCTGGTCTCCGAGCTGATACTCCAACGTCCCCTGGAGGACATGGGCGATCTCTTCGCCGGGGTGTGTATGCTTCGAGGCAAATGCGCCAGGATCAAAGTCCACGCGGACCTGGATGCCTTCGAGGCCCGGCGCGCTAAGTTCTTGCTGGACGAGATCCGTGCGGTGTACTTCTGCCGATTGCGCCTGTGCGGCCTGCAGTAGACCCATGCCGGCGAGCAGCACGGCAGCTATGATTCGCTTCGATTTCATTTGGAGATTCCTTCACGTTGTGACGTTGTGGCCGACGCTTCCGATGGCGCTGGCGGCAGTGACTTCGTCAATGGTCAAATTTGAGGGTGGTAATGAACGCTTTTATTGGCGATCGTGCTGCAGAAACTCGGTCATCGCCGCGGCGACGAGTTCCGGGCGCTCTTCCTGCAGGAAATGGCCGGTGTTCTCGAGATGCAGGGTTGTGACGTTGGAAGCCTTTGGCGGGATGACTTTGTTCATCCATCGGTACGCCGGGCCGCCAACCGCGAGCACCGGCATCTCTAGCTTGCCGTAACCCTTGCTGTCGGCGATGTCCTGCGTCAGCGTTTGATACCAGCCGTTGCTGGCTCGGATGGCGTCGGCGGTGTTGTAGGCGCGTTCGTACACGGCACGGTCTCGCGCATCGATCGCGGATTCATCCACGAGGAAGTACTTGAAAAGCCAGTCCTGCTCGGCGCGAATGTGGCCGGCGAGCACCTGCTCGGGTAGTCCCTTGATCTGGTTGAAGGCAAACCACCACAGGTACGGGTGCGCGAAGTCGAGCTTGTCGGTGAACGTCCCCTGCGCTGGCAGCAGCGGGAACGTCAGCAGGCTTTCGTCGGGGTGAGGCAGTTCCAGCATCATCAGCTTGCCGGTGGCTTGGGGGAAGTTCGCGCCGTAGGCGAAGGCGACGGCCGAGCCGATGTCATGACCGGCGATATGGACCTTGTCATAACCAAGCGACTGCACCAGCGCGTGGATATCATTGGCCATCGTCTTCTTGTCGTAGCCGTCGGCAGGCTTCGACGAGCCGCCCATGCCCCGCAGGTCCACGGCAATGATGGTGTAGTGCTCGGCCAGTGCCGGCATGATCTTGTGGAAGGTCCACCACGTTTCCGGCCAGCCCGGCAGCAATACCAGCGGATCGCCCTTGCCGCCTGCGACGTAGTGAAGTCGGACGCCATTGACGTCGGCATAGGCGTTGCGGAATCCGGGCAGCGACTTTGCCAGCGCGGCGTCCGAGACGTCAGCCTTGCGTGCCGCGCCAGCCTTCCATGCGGCGGGTGATGTCGTATGAGCCCTATCGAGCGGCTGTGCCATACTTGGCGGCGCGGCCGTCAACAGCGCGGAAATCGTGACGCCTGCAATGGCGAACTTGGCAAGGGAGGCATTCAAGGCTATCTCCAGAGGATGCTGAGTGGGGCGGTCAGGCAACCGTGGCGGGTGGATCGTTGGGGCTTTGCTCGGCGGCAGGCGCAAGGGACGCCGTGCGTTCGTGCACGTGCGCGGCAGGCGTACGGTCGATCATCAGACTGAGCAGCTCTGGCCGGTTGTAATGGCCGGCCGCATCCATCAGCATCTTGCGGCGGTCGATCTGCGAGAAATCGAGATCGGCGATGACCTCGCCCTCACCCGAGCGCAGCGGTTCGCCGATCAGCATGCCGTCGGGGGCCACAATCGCAGTAAAGCAACCGCCAGAGATCGGACCGATTGCACAGCCCGTATCCTTCATGATCTGCGCCTGCTGGTCGGCGTCGAGCCAGGCCGTGGCGTTGACGACGAAGGCGCCGGATTCCAGGGCATGCTGGCGGATATTGATTTCCATGCGTTGGGCAAACCCTTCGCCAAAGGCCGAACCCGGATACATGGCCGAATGGATCTGCTCGCCATCGGCAATCATCGCGTAGCGGATGAGCGGGTTGTTGTGCTCAAAGCAGGCGAGCTGGCCAATGCGCCCGACCTTGCTGTCGACGGCGCGCAGGCCCCATCCGTCGCCCTGGCCCCAGATCATGCGTTCGAAATGGGTCGGCGTGATCTTGCGGCGGCGCTGGATCAATGTGCCATCGGCATCGAAGAGCAACTGCGTGTTGTAAATGGTGCCGCCGTCACGCTCATTCACGCCAATGGACACCACCATACCTGCCTGACGGGCTGCCTCGCCGATTGCGACCGTGGCGGGGGAGGGCACTGTCACGGACTGCTCAAGCAACCTGAGGTGCCCTTTTCCGGACAGAAGCTCAATGCCCGACTGGACCGCGGAAAAGTACGGGTAGTAAGGCACCACGGTCTCCGGAAACGTGGCGAACTGCACCCCTTTCTCACCAAGCTCGAGGATCTTCCGCACGACTTTCTCGACGGTTGCCTCGCGGCTGTAGAGGACAGGGCTGATCTGCACTGCGGCAGCTTTGATAACTTTCATGGCAATTCCTTTGCGGCTGGATAAGGGTACGAAATACCCTGATGAGCGACATTGCATATGCAACATCGCGAACAAAATAATCAGATCAGACGTCGCGGCAGGGCGCTTGCGATGTCCATGATGGCGGTGGCGCCAGCTTCGCCCATCAGCGCATGGGCTTTTTCCTGGGCGGCTGACCAGGCGGGTGTCGCGCCACGGAGGAGTTCCTTGCCTTTTGCTGCGAGCGAGAGGGGACGCAGGCGACCACCTTCTTCAGGGGGCCCTTCGCAAACCCATCCCTGCGCAATGAGCGGCTGCAGGTTTCTGGTCAGCGTCGACCTATCCTGATAATTCCGGCGCCCGAGGTCTGCGCGACTGATCGGGCCGAATTCCATGATGAGCACCAGTAACGAGAACTGCGGCGCATGGATGTCGAAGGGGCGAAGGGCCTGGTCATAGAGCGTTGTCATGACCCGGGAAATCTGTCGCGTGCGCGTCAGCAGACACCTGTGCGCGATATCGCGGCTGGTTTCATTGACCAGTCGCGCTTCCGCCTTGGCCGACAGGGCGCTTTCCTGCCATAGTGCGTCGATCATTGGCATGGTGCTACTCCTTTCCCGGCTGCTTGGATGTGGCGATCATCGGGCTTTACGGGATACCTCGGAAGTGGCAGTATTGCCATGATTCGAGGGATATAAGACAGGCCGCACGAATGATTACCATCCGGATCTGGGTCTATGACGGCATTCTTGCCTCCGGCGTCGCAGGCCCCATCGACGTGTTCAATGCGGCCAACCTTCTAGGTGCCCGGGAAAGCATGCCGGGCGGCTCCTTGCCAAAGTTCGCGTGGCGCGTGGAATCGCTTGACGGTCAACCGGTCAGGACGGCTTCGGGCCAGAGCATCGCGGTCGACGGCAAGATCGACGCACGCAAACGTGCCGATGTGGTGCTGCTGACAGCCCCCTTCTTCACCAGCATGGACGACTTCGTGGGCGGCCGGGAGCGGCTTGCCACGCTGTCTTCTGCGCTACGTCGTCAACACAAAGCCGGCGCCGTGCTGGCCGCCTACTGCACTGGCAACTATCTGCTTGCCGAGGCGGGGTTGCTGGACCAACGTGTTGCCACGACACACTGGGCCAAGGCGGCTGACTTTGCGCGGCGCTATCCCCGTGTCGAACTACGGGCCCGGGAAGTGCTGACCGGGCAAGACGGCATTGTCTCGGGCGGTTCGGTGACGTCCTATCTCAACCTGGCAGTGCGGCTGGTGGAAATGTTCGCCGGCGAGAAACTCGCACTGACGACCGCCAAGGCGCTGTTGATCGACGTGAGCCGCACCTCCCAGGCTTCCTACGCGACGCTGCTCGGCGAACATGGTCATACCGACGCCCTGGTTGCGCGCGCGCAGCAGCGCATGGAGGCAACGCTTGCAAAGGGCTGTCGGCTAAGCGAACTCGCTGCATGGCTTGCAGTCAGCGAGCGTACGCTCAATCGCCACTTCAAGGAGGCGATTGGCCTTGCACCCCTGGAGTATTTACAGAATCTTCGCATCGAAGTGGCCAAGCAGTTGCTGGAAACCCGGCCCATTACGCTTGAAATGGTTAGTGAGCGCGTCGGCTACGGGGATACCAGCACATTCAGGCAACTATTCAAACGTAAGACCGGTCTCTCGCCCAGTGCGTATCAAATGCGTTTTGCGCGCCCCGCCGGCGACGACGCGCCTCGCCTGCCGTCTTGATTGGAGAAATCAAAAAGCGGTCCGCGTGATCATCGACGACGAACAGAATCTGTCAAGCTGATCTGGGGCGAGCAGGGCGTCTATATCAAGAAAGAGATGGGTGAGGAACTGGCGAAGCGCGCCGGCCTGGAATTCGAAGTGCTGCCGAACATCGGCCACTATCCGCACCTGCAAAGCAAGGAAACAACCATTGCCGAGGTGCGCGGCGCGTTCGATGGGAAGTAGCGACTGATGCCGGAGCAGCCGCCGGATGCGTCTGGCCGGCGGCTTCACCGGCCGTGAGTTGCCTGATTACTTGCCGAGAATGGCCTTGTTGCGCGCTTCGATCATCTCGGCCGTTCGCTGCGTCGCGCCCTCACCGGCTTCAAGGCGCACGTCGCGCAAGCCCAGCCTGCGCGGACCCACGCGCAGGCACACCGGTTCGACCGGTTCGCCGGTGCTGTCCTCGACGAGACGGATGGGCGGCCGCCGCGCACCGCACCATTCGTCGCCCCATTGCATCAGCCCCACGATGATCGGATAGAGCGCCTCACCCTTTTCCGTCAGCCGGTACTCGGTGCGCCGCTCGTTGCCCTCGGCTACCACCTTCACAAGCACACCGTGCTCGATCAGCGTGTTCAGTCGCGTGGTCAGCACGTTTCGCGCGATCCCAAGGCGCTGCTGGAAGTCGTCAAAGCGCGTCGTGCCCATCATGCACTCGCGCACGATGAGCAGGCTCCACCATTCGCCGATCTGCTCCAGCGCACCAGCCACGGAGCAGTTCATGCCTGTGAAAGTCTCGGCGGTTGTCAAGATAGTTGACGCGTCACTTCATGCGGACTGCTTTAGTTCTTGCGGCTGCATCCGCTCCGGATTGAGCCAGACTTCGTTCTCCAGCTCCCAATTGCGCGTCGATCGAGACCAACGCTGCGGATTGCGCGCCTTGGCCTCTGCGTACACGCCCTTGCGCTGCGCGAGCACAGCAGCGGCTACACCGTTATGACGCTGCGCCGGCGTGACGAATTTCAGGCCGCTGTGCTTGTGCTCGTGGTTGTACCAACGCACGAACTTCTTCGTCCAGGCACGGGCCTCATCGACACTGCCAAAGGGCCTGCGTGGGTAGTCAGGCCGGTACTTGCAAGTGCGGAACAGCGACTCGGCGTACGGGTTGTCGTTGCTCACGCGCGGCCGGCTGAACGACGCCACCACCCCCAGGTTTTCCAGGGTGGCGAGCATCGTCGCGCCTTTCATCGGGCTGCCGTTATCCGAGTGCAGCACCAGCGGACGTCCCGCCAGGCTCTCGGCCAGACTGGCACGCCGCATCAGCAGCGCGGCCAGTTCCGCCGATTCCGCCTCATGCACTTCGTGACCGACAATCTTGCGGCTGAACACGTCCAGCATCATGTACCAGTAGTAATACCGTCCCTTGACCGCCGACGGCAGCCACGTGATGTCCCACGACCAGACCTGGTTCGGCGCCGTCGCACAATGACTGGTCACCACCCGAGCCGAGGGTTGGCGCGCACGACCCCGGTGGTGCTGCTGCGAAACGCTGCGCAGCACACGGTAAAAGCTCGACTCCGACGCGAGGTACACGCCGCGGTCCGCCAGACCCGGCACGATCTGGCTGGGCGGCAGGCTGGCAAACTCCTCACTGTTGGCAACCTCAAGAATCTGTTGCCGTTCGGTGTCGCTCAGTTTGTTGCCCGGCGCCGGCCGCACGGTCGTCGTGCGGCGATCGGCCGGCACTGCGTCGCCGTCAGCCACCCAGCGCTGGAACGTGCGCAGGCTCACGCCCAGCTCTTTGCAAGCCTTCTCCAACCGACAGCCGGACTGCGCCGCCTCGCGAATCAACGATACACATAACAGGCGATCCGGGACGTTGATCAATCGTCCTCTTTGTTTCCCCAAATCGCCTGGGCTTTTTTTCTCAGAATCAGCAGCGCAGCCGCTTCCGCCAGCGCTTTCTCCTTGCGCTGTAATTCCTTCTCGAGCTGCTGGATGCGTTTCCTGTCGTCTTTCGACTGATGCCGCTGCTCGCGCGCCTGCTCCGCAGCGTTCGCATTGGCTGTCAGACATGCGGCCCGCCAGGCGGCGATCTGTTCGGGATAAAGACCCTTTCGCCGGCAGTACTCGGCCAGCTCCGCGGCATTGAACGGGGCGGTTTCCAGCACCACCGCAAACTTGTCTTCCGAAGACCATCCTTCGGGATTCTTCCCATCGCCCGGCACGACCAGCCCCTTTCCTTTCGCCTGTCGGCGCCACGTGTACAACGTCTGCTCGGTAATCCCCGTTTCCCTGGCCAACGCTGAAACCAGCGCGTTTTCTGGCGGCATCATGCGACGAACCAGCGCTTCCTTTCTTTCTGCTGAGTAGGCTTTCATTTACCCCTGATTTTACCGCCCCCGGTCTTCGTCTCTAAGAATCAGGTGACGTGACATCTATCCTGACGCCGGGGGGTCTTGCGGTACATGAACCGCATCTTAGATGAGAAAGTTGCGTGATGCAACTTAATGCGCTATCGTAAGTTTCGTCACGAAACTTCCAAGATCGACCCACTTCCCCAATGGGCGGCACCGGATGTGCCGCGAAGGACCCTAACATGGATAAACGTCTTATCGTCCTGGCCAGCGGCATGTTCGCGATCGGCACGGACAGCTTCGTTGTTGCCGGCGTGCTGTCGCAGGTCTCGGCCTCGCTTGGCATATCGGTGGCGCTGGCCGGCCAGATGGTCACGCTGTATGCGATGAGCTATGCACTGCTGTCGCCCGTCATCGCCGCGGCGGCAGCCCACTGGCCGCGCAAGCGCTTGCTGCTCGCCGGCCTCGCCGTGTTCGTGGTGGGCAACGTCGTGACCGCCCTGGCGCCGAACATCGAACTCGTGCTGGCCAGCCGCCTGATCGCAGGCCTCGGCGCGGCCATGTTCAGTCCGACCGCGACCGCCGCCGGGGCGTCGCTGGTGCCGCCAGAGCAGCGCGGGCGGGCGCTCGCCATCGTGATCGGCGGGTTGTCCAGCGCGACAGCTTTGGGCGCGCCGCTGGGCACTTTCATCGGCGGCGCGCTGGACTGGCGCGCGACGATGTGGTTCGTGGCCGCCGTCGGCACGCTGGCCGGACTGGGCGTGGCGTGGCGTCTGCCGGAGATCCCGACGCCGCCGGCGGTCAGCCTGTCGCGCCGTCTCGCGCCGCTGGCGGATTCGCGCGTGTTGCTGACGCTACTGACCACCTGGCTGGTCTATGGGGGCCTCTTCCTGGTCTACACCTACATCGGCCTGAGTTTCGACCGGGCCACCGGCGGCGACTCGCGTGTGCTGGCAGGCCTGCTGCTGCTGTGGGGCGTGGCGGCGACCGCCGGCAACCTCGCCGCCGGCCGGCTGACCGATCGCTACGGCAGCCGCCGCATCATCAACGTCGCGATCGCCGCGCTGGTCATCGACTTCGCGCTGCTGCCCCTGACGTCGGCATCGCTGGTGACCGCCGTCCCCGCGCTCATCGTCTGGGGCGTGTGCGGCTGGGGCGTGCTGGTACCGCAGCAGCACCGGCTCATCAGCATCACGCCGGCCGCCGCGCCGCTGCTGTTGGGGCTGAATTCGGCGGCGATCTATGTCGGCGTATCGATGTCCGGCGTCATCGGCGGCGCGGCCATCACCTGGTTCGACCGTCATGCCCTTGGCCTCGTGGGCGCGGTCTTTCTGGCGGTGGCACTGTCGGTCGCCGAATGGGCGCGGCAGCGGATCGCCCGGCCGGATGGGCAACCGGCCGGCGTGGTCGCCGCAACATCCGGCACGGCGCGCTGAAGCCCAGGAGGGGAACCCAACAGCCACGCGCGGCGCGCCGTCTAATCGAATCACCGATGATGGGCCGATGAATCTGCCAACGCAATTAATCGCCTGGATGAAGCCCAAACCTTGAAGCCAATAAGTGGGACCGCTATCAGCGACGTCTTGCGAGTGCGTCGAGCGGTTGCAGGCCTCATCTAGGTCATCCCAAAGCCGACGACCCAAGCACGTGCGAGTTGTCTTTCTACTGAGCGGAAGGCGGATTAAGAAGCTGACGCAACGGATTCAGTGGGCCAATCGGAAGGAGCGAGAATGTCATCAAGTGCTCTTTCCCCAAGGGCAATGCCTCAAGCATTTCATGCGCCCGGCTCACGTCCGTAACGTTCAGGATGAACGCAACCCCAGCCCGGTCTTCCAGTGAATACCACTGGTCAATCTTGCCTTCGAGGTAGAGCCGGGCGGTCTCGCGAACCTCGGTCGGAAGAATGCGTTGGACAAGTTGCATGTCCGTGCCTGGCGGGAAGGTGCCAATAGCCAATATCTTCGTCGTCGGCGTAGTTGCCATCGGATTGGTTTGCGCCGTAGAGACTCCGACCGATGCAACCAGAACTGCCGCCGCCGCCAGGTTAAGAAGGCATTTAACCATGTTCTGTCCTTTTCGCCTTGGTCCGGGGGCGATTGTCGTGAGCCTCCGCCTAGTTTAAGACCACATTCAATATACGCAAGACGAGTTCACCACGCACGGCCAAAGAGGAGAGACGAAGCTAGTTGGCCTATGCCGGCGGACGAACAAGGAGCGGGTCGGCTTTAAGTTCCGCCGCGATAAAGTCAACGAACGCACGGGCGGCCTTGCGAGTCGCTCGTCCCATCGGGAAATAGGCTTGAACGGGGAGTTCCGCCGTCTTCCAGTCTGACAACATGAGCAATAGTTCGCCGCTTTGTACCTCCCGACGGCAAGCCCACGAAGTTGTGGGCGTAATACCGAGGCCGCTAGCCGCCGCAGCAAGCGCTCCCGCCGTGTCATTCGTTGCAAAATGGGGCTCCACCTCAACCGACACAGTTTTTCCGTCGCGCTCAAACTTCCATGACCTTGAGTTCGGCGCGATCGGCCCGGTAACGATTCGATGCTTCTCCAGGTCCGACGGCTCTTTGGGCGTGCCGTGGCGCGCAACGTAAGCTGGTGATGCGACGAAAACCCGCTGCATGATGCCCAGCAGCCTTCTGGTCCCAGACGCGTCGGGGAGATTGCCCACCCGGATTCCAACGTCGACTGCATCGCGCACCAAGTCCTTGCCGCGGTCGTCGAGGAGGAGCTCGACGCGAAGCTGAGGATGCCGCTCGATAAATGGTGACAATCTGGGCATGATGACGCGCATGCCCATCGTTGAGGGCATTCCGACACGAAGCAATCCCCGAAGCTCGCCCGTATCGCGCACACTGTTCTGGGCGTCCTCGATTGCGGCCAGAGCAGGGTCCAAGCGCGCAAGAAACTCAAGCCCCGCCTCAGTCGGGACAACGGCGCGAGTCGTACGCGTGAGCAGCCGCACGCCGAGGTTTGCCTCAAGTTCCGCGATCATCCGCGAAACCTGCGACTGGGCAAGGCGCGCTTCCCGCGCTGCGGCAGAAAAGCTGCCGAGCCGCGCGACGCGGGTGTAGAGCCTCAGCGTAAGAAGGTCTTTCAAGACTCGTCCCTTTCCTCTAAGGTGCCGCTGCCCGGAAAAGAGCGCGCAACCTCATATCAACCCAGCACAGATTGCGGGCAATCAGCGCACACCCTGTCCGGAGAGACTCTGGGTTTGCTTGGGCGTTTGCGATGTCGTCGTAGTCCGCAGCCGACCTATGCTGCCTCAGCATAAATGTTAGATGAAATCTGGGGCTACCGGTACCGGCGCAGCAACCCCATCATTCATTCCAACGCAGCGACCACGACACAAGTCGTGAGCGTTCCGCCCAATGTGAATTCTTAGGAGCTACTGTCATGACAGCGAAGCTGTTTCACTGCTCAAACCGGGGAAAGCGACATGGACTATCTTGACACGCTGATGCGGCGGAACGTTGAGTTTGCCGACCGTGGCTTCAACCCGACGCTCCGAATGATGCCGACAAGTAAGTCGCTCATTATCGGGTGCGTCGACCCGCGCGTTGACCCTATGGATATTCTCAAGCTCGCGCCGGGCGAAGCGGCGATTTTCCGCAACGTCGGCGGCCGGGTGACTCCGGCGCTGTCCGAGACGCTCCAGATTCTGCGCACGGTCAAGCATGCGGCAGGCGGCAACAGCGGTCCCGACTCGAATCTCATCGTCTTGCACCATACGGACTGCGGCATCAAGCACTGCTACTGCCATGAGCCAGAGCTGCTGGCTAAACATATGGGCGTCAAGACTGATGAACTCGATACGCTTGAAATTAACGACCCGTACAAGGCAGTAGCGCTCGATGTGGCGGCGCTCAGGGCAGGCCCTGCTGTTTCCGGCGGCTACACGGTCTCGGGTCTCGTGTACGACGTTGCAACCGGCAAGGTCGAGGTAGTTGTTCCACCCTCGCGTCTCTGAGCGGCTGAGAGCGGCCCGGGCCCAGGCTTCTCTATGTGCCCCTCACGACTCTATGCAGTCAGGCAAGTGCGTAGCGCTGCCAGGGAATAACACTGTATTGGGGAACGTGATGTCGCAGTTTCCGTTCGCCAACGCAAAGTCTCGCTGGCCGCCTGCCGGCATCTGAATTTTGGCTACTTGTACACGTTGATTATGAATGTCACATGGATAAGGATTGAAGTGGCAGGCGCGGTGGCGGGAACGCTGGCCTTGGCCGCATGCGGGCAAAAGCCGCCAGTGCATCCACCAGCTCTGCCAGAAGTGGGCGTGATTGCGGTCGCGCCGCAAGCGATCGCAACGACAACCGAACTGCCTGGCCGCACGAACGCCTTTCTTGTCGCACAGGTTCGGGCACGCGTCGATGGGATTGTGCAGCACCGCGGATTTAACGAAGGTGAGGATGTCAAGGAAGGGCAACGCCTCTACAAGATCGACCCGGCGCCATACATCGCCGCGTCGAACAGCGCAAAGGCGTCGCTCGCGAAGGCCAGGGCAAATGCCGCCGCCGCCGCCGCCCTCGCGGAGCGTGATAAACCACTGGTGGCCGCAAATGCCATCAGCAAGCAGGAATATGACAACGCGGTGGCAGCGGCCGGGCAAGCTGCAGCCGAAGTGGCCGCGGCGAAGGCAGCGGTCGAAACAGCGCAGATCAATCTCCACTACACGGACGTGATATCGCCGATCTCAGGCCGGGTCGGCATCTCGCAAGTGACACCCGGCGCGTATGTGCAGACGAGTCAGGCGACGCTGATGGCGACGGTCCAGCAACTGGATCCGATGTACGTGGACCTGACGCAATCGAGTGTCGACGGCTTGCGACTGCGCCGCGAATTCGCAGAAGGGAAGCTTGACACAGCCGGACCGAATGCCGCTGCGGTTACGCTTACCCTCGAAGATGGGCGCGCTTACCCATTGCAAGGCAAATTGCAATTCTCGGATGTAACCGTCGATCAGACCACCGGATCGGTGACGATCCGCGCGATTTTCCCCAACCCGAACCATGTTCTGCTGCCGGGCATGTTCGTGCGCGCGCGCATTCAGGAGGGCTTAAGACAGGACGCGTACCTGGTGCCGCAAATCGGCATCACCCATGATCAGAAGGGCCACGCAACGGCGCTTGTCGTCGGCCAGGATAGCAAGGTGCTGTTGCGTCAGGTCGTGGCGTCATCGACTTCCGGAACAAACTGGATTGTCGAAAGCGGCCTGAAGGCGGGAGACCGCGTAGTCGTGGAGGGGACTGAGAAAGTACGCCCCGGCATGGTCGTGAAAACCATTGCGGCGCGGTAAGGGACGCATATGGCCAATTTCTTTATTGATCGTCCCATCTTTGCCTGGGTCATTGCCATCATCCTGATGCTGGCGGGTGCGGCGTCGCTCTCCAAGCTGCCGGTAGCGCAGTATCCGACGATCGCACCGCCGTCGATCCAGGTCACGGCGACTTACCCCGGTGCGTCCGCGAAGACCGTGGAAGACACCGTTACCCAGGTGATCGAACAGCAGATGAATGGTCTCGATCACTTGCTCTATATTTCGTCCCAGTCGGACGACTTCGGCAACGCGACCACCACGCTGACGTTTGCGGCCGGAACAAATCCCGATACCGCACAGGTGCAGGTACAGAACAAGTTGTCTCTGGCGACACCACTGTTGCCGCAGGCGGTTCAGCAACTGGGGACAAAGGTCACCAAGTCGAGCAGCAGCTTTTTGCTGACCCTCGCTTTTGTCTCTGAAGACGGGAGCATGAACAAATATGACCTTGCCAACTATGTAGCCTCGAAGGTGCAGGATCCCATCAGCCGGATCAACGGCGTCGGCACCGTGACACTTCTTGGCGGCACGCAGTTCGCGATGCGTGTATGGCTGGACCCAAACAAGCTGGATGACTTCGGGCTGACCCCGGTCGACGTCGAGCAGGCGTTACAGGCGCAGAACGTCCAAGTGGCTTCCGGCCAGCTCGGCGGCACGCCTTCTGTTCCCGGCCAAGCGCTACAGGCGACCATTACGGAGGCGACGTTGCTGCGCTCGCCGGAGCAGTTCGGCAGCGTTCTCCTGAAGGTCAGTAAGGACGGCTCACAGGTCCGCATCAAGGATGTGGGACGTGTCGAACTCGGCGGCGAAAACTTTAACATCGAAACGAAATACAACGGCCAACCTGCCGCAGGCGTTGGCATCTCTCTCGCGACCGGCGCGAACGCCCTGGCGACGGCAAAGGACGTGCGACAGAAGATCGACGAGCTCTCGAAGTATTTTCCGCACGGTCTTGTCGTGAAGTATCCGTATGACACGACGCCATTCGTGAAGCTGTCAATCGAGGACGTCGTCAAGACGCTGCTCGAGGGCATCGTTCTCGTGTTTCTCGTGATGTACCTGTTCTTGCAGAACCTGCGCGCCACGCTGATCCCGACAATCGCGGTACCCGTGGTGCTGCTGGGGACGTTTGCCGTGATGGCTGCGGTGGGATTCTCGATCAACGTGCTGTCGATGTTCGGCCTGGTGCTCGCCATTGGCCTGCTGGTGGACGATGCGATCGTCGTGGTCGAGAACGTCGAGCGGGTCATGGTGGAAGAGGGCCTGCCCCCGCGCGAGGCCACGCGCAAGGCGATGAGACAGATCACTGGCGCGCTGGTGGGTGTGGCGCTCGTGCTGTCGGCGGTGTTCGTGCCGGTGGCGTTCTCGGGCGGTTCGGTGGGCGCAATCTACCGGCAGTTCTCCCTGACCATCGTGGCAGCGATGGTGCTGTCCGTGCTGGTTGCGCTGGTCCTGACGCCCGCGCTGTGCGCGACGATCCTGAAGCCGATTCCGCGAGGCCATCACGAAGAAAAGACTGGCTTCTTCGGCTGGTTCAACCGGACCTTCGACAGAAGCCGCGATCAGTATCATGCCGGTGTGTCTCATGTGATCAGCCGCTCGGGTCGCTGGCTCATCATCTATGTCGCGGTGATTGCCGCAGTCGGCCTGCTGTTCGTGAAGCTGCCGAAGTCGTTCCTGCCGGACGAGGATCAGGGAACGTTGTACGTGCTGGTCCGCACGCCCGCCGGTTCGACCCAGGAAACCACCGCGCGTACCCTGAAGGATGTTACCGACTATCTGCTCAAGGACGAAAAGAGCATCGTCGAGGCCGCGTTCACGGTAAACGGCTTCAGCTTCGCGGGGCGCGGCCAGAATTCTGCGCTTGTCTTCATCCGCCTGAAGGATTATGCGCTGCGGCAACGCGCCGATCAGACTGCGCAAGCACTGGTCGCCCGACTCGCCACGCGGTTCGCGCCTTACAAGACTGCATTGGTCGTACCGATCAACCCGCCCTCGATACCTGAACTGGGGACGGCATCCGGCTTCGATTTCGAACTCGAGGACCGCGCCGGTGTGGGGCACGACGTGTTGATGGCGGCGCGCAACCGACTGCTTGAGCCCGCGGCGAAGGACCCCGAGCTCGCGCGCGTACGGCCGAATGGCCTGAACGACACACCGCAGTTCAAGGTGGATATCGATCGGGAGAAGGCCCTGGCGCTCGGTGTCACTCCGGCTGCCATCGACCAGACGTTCTCGATCGCATGGGCATCGCACTACGTGAACAACTTCCTCGATACCGATAACCGGATCAAGAAGGTGTATGTGCAGGGCGATGCGCCGTTCCGGAAGTCGCCGGGAGACCTTGACCTCTGGTATGTGCGCAACGCCTCGGGAGGGATGGTGCCCTTCAGCGCGTTCGCGACCGGCCATTGGACGTACGGGTCGCCGAAGCTCGAACGCTACAACGGTGTGTCGGCGGTCGAAATCCAGGGCGCGGCCGCGCCGGGCAAGAGTACAGGGCAGGCGATAGCCGCAATGGAGAAGATCGCGGCACAACTTCCGAAGGGTGTCGGCTTTGAATGGACCGGTCTGTCGCTCCAGGAAATAGAGTCCGGTTCACAGGCGACAGTCTTGTACGGCATCTCGGTTCTCGTCGTGTTTCTGTGTCTCGCGGCGCTCTATGAGAGCTGGTCTATCCCGCTCTCGGTGATCCTGGTCGTGCCGCTCGGCGTGATCGGCGCACTCCTGGCAACGACACTGCGCGGACTCGAGAACGACGTGTTCTTCCAGGTGGGTCTGTTGACCACAGTGGGCTTGTCCGCGAAGAACGCGATCCTGATCGTGGAGTTTGCGCGGGAACTGCAGCAGTCCCATGGCATGGGACCCGTGGCAGCGGCGCTCGAGGCGTCCCGCTTGCGGCTGCGTCCGATTTTGATGACGTCTCTGGCGTTCATCCTCGGCGTGTTTCCGCTCGCCATCAGCCTTGGCGCAGGATCGGCAAGCCAACACGCGATTGGCACGGGCGTTATCGGCGGGATGCTGACGGCGACCTTCTTTGCCATTTTCATGATCCCCATGTTCTTTGTCGTGGTCCGTTCGAAGTTCTCCGGTGAGAAGCGGAAATCGACCCAAACGTACCCGCACGACGAACCGCACCAACCCGATGGTTCCTGCGAGCGCATCAAGGTTGGTGTCGACGCTGATACGGCCAGTTGAGGATAGTGGAATGCGAAAACTTTCGTTGGCGACAATCGTGGTCGCGCTTTGGATCACCGGGTGCACGATGGCGCCGCACTACCGCCGCCCGGATGCGCCGGTGTCGGCATCGTTTCCGAACGGCGGCGTCTATCAGACGCAGTCGCCGGAAGCGAGTGGCAAGCGCTCGGCGAACGGACAGGCGGCACCGGATATAGGCTGGCGCGACTTCTTCGTCGACCGGAGCCTGCAGCAACTTATCGGGATCGCGCTGAGGAACAACCGCGACTTGCGCGTGGCAGTCCTCAACATCGAGGCTGCACGCGCGCAATATCAGATCACGCGAGCAGGATTGCTTCCAGCGGTCGGCGCAGCGGCGTCGCAGAGCAAACAACGCACTCCGCCAGACCTGTCGCGGATGTCGCAGACAGTTTCGGACGTATATTCCGTCGGCCTGAACGCGTCTTGGGAGATCGACTTGTTTGGTCGGATCCGAAGTCTCAAGGACCAGGCGCTCTCCCAATATCTCGCCACGGCGCAGGCTCGCAAGGCGGCCGAGCTCTCACTTGTCTCCCAGGTGGCGGACCAGTATCTGACAATGCTCGCTTATGATGAGCTGATCGCGGTGACGCAGGATACGCTCAATACTGCGCAGGGTTCCTATCGGCTCACGCAGTTGAAGTTCGACAACGGCACTGGTTCCGAGCTCGATCTGCGTCAGGCGCAGACCGTGGTCGACCAGGCGCAGGCGAGCCTGCAGGCCCAGGCACGTGCGCGCGCTCAGGCCGAGAACTTGCTCGTTCTCCTGATCGGCGAACCATTGCCTTCGGATCTTGCGCCGGGCGCCGGTCTCGACAGCCAGGATTTGCTGGAGGACATTCCAGCGGGCCTGCCCTCCGATCTGCTGAGCCGCCGGCCGGATATCATGGAAGCCGAAGAGAACCTCCTGGCGGCGAATGCGAATATCGGCGCAGCGCGCGCCGCGTTCTTTCCGAAGGTTACGCTGACCGGCACTTTCGGCACGCTCAGTCCGTCGCTGGGCGGGCTGTTCAAGCCAGGTTCCGCGGCTTGGGCCTTTGGGCCACAGATCTCCATACCGATTTTCGAAGGCGGAACAAACCTGGCAAACCTCGATCTCGCGGAGGTACGAAAGGAGATCCAGGTCGCGCAATACGAAAGGGCGATCCAGGCCGCATTTCGCGAAGTGGCCGACGGGCTTGCCGCACGCGGTACATACGATCAAGAGATCGAAGCCCGTCAGCGTGACACGTTGGCCGAACAACGCAGGCTCGAACTGTCGCAACTGCGGTATCGGAGCGGCGTAGACAGCTATCTGTCCGTTTTGACTGCGCAAAATGACCTATACGCGTCGCGTCAGTCATTGATCACTACGCGGGTGCAGCGTCTGACGAGCCTCGTCGGTCTGTATCGCACGCTCGGCGGTGGGTGGATCGAGCGATCAGGCGAAGCGCCGCGTCCTGCAGACGCGCCCGGCGCCGGCTAAGGAGCAAGCGGCGCCAGCAAAGAGCAGTCTGCGCGGGGCGCTTGCGACTAGGCGGCGGTGCGAGGAAGTGGCATAGCGGCGAGCAACAGAGGACTGCCCCAAGGCTTGTTGCGGGTCGATATGCCAAGCATGACGGAAGAAAGGCAACGATACCGGTGGATGGGAATTTACGACTTCGATCTCGACGCAACGCTGGTTTGCACACCATCGCCTGAAGAGACGATAACGAAGGTGCTGAGTGATCTTACCGCCGAGCCATTTATCGAAGGAGTACCGTAGCAATGGATGACAGCGGACATAGCAGCATCTCTTTTTCGGTGGTTTGACTCGCGACAGCGGAGGCCGACAGCATGCCGTCGCAGGTGCCAACGAATGCGAGAGTGAGCCTTGGAAGGTGTGACGGATGCTCTTGTTTCAGCCGGCGGCGGTGCCGCTTGCCGCATCATCGCGGCGGAGACTGGCAAAGTCGGCGGGCCGCTTTCCAAGGAATGCGGCAATGCCTTCAGCGGCTTCCGCGCCCCCCTGCGCCACCGCCATTGCGGTCCGCTCGGCTTCCAACTGGTCGTCAAGCGTGCGTTCGTGTGCATGCCGGCACAGCGCCTTGATCGAAGCCATGGCATGCAGCGGCCCTTGTGCAAGCCGCGCCGCCAGCGTGATTGCCGCCGCGCCGGCCTGTCCTGCCGCAGCCAGCTTGTTGACAACCCCGTGGTGCTCCAATTGTTCGGCCGTAATGCGATCACCAGTAAGTGCCAACTGCGTCAGCAATTGCCGCGACAGGCTCTGGGCCAGCAGGCCCGTGATGCCGCCGTCGGGTGTCAGCCCGACCTTGACATAGGCGATCGAGAAGGCCGCGTCGGCGGATGCCACGAGGAGGTCGCAGGCCAGTGCGAGAGAGAAACCCGCGCCTGCGGCACCACCTTCGACCGCAGCAACGATCGGCTTGGGAAAGTCGCGCAGCTTGCACACCACGTCGTGCAGATGCCCCAGGCGCTCGATGCGCGCTTCGTAGTTCAGTCCCCGCCGCTTGCTGATCAGTTCGAGGTCGCCGCCTGCACAGAAATAATTGTCGGCGCCGGTCAGCACGATCGCGCCGATGTCCGGATCATCCGCCGCGGCGGCCAATGCGGTGCGGATGTTGTCATAGAGGTCCGCCGCAATGGCGTTGCGTTTACCGGGATTATTGATGGTCAGTACCAGTACGCGGTCTTCCTTGCGCTGCAGCAACGAAGAGAAGGTAGTCATGACGTGATATCCAAAAGTGGGCGAGGGCCAATCAGACAGCGATCTTGAGGCTCCTGGCAATGCGGATCAGCTTGGCGTGCTCGCTGCGGAGGAAGGCTTGCGCCTGAGCCACCGTCATCGGCTCAATCGCGCGCTGAAGGTTGACGGTGCGGCGGGTACGGTTCTCGGGGCTCGCCACCCAGGCGTTCATGGCCTCCACCACGCGTGCCATCACCGGGTCCGGGGTATTCGGCGGGGCCAGAACGGCCGCCCACTGGCTGTATTCGAAGTCGGCCAGGTCCTTGCGCTCCGAGAGCGCGGGCACGTCGGGCAACGACGGATGCCGGCCCTTGCTGGCGACCGCGATCGGCCTGAAGCGGCCGGACTTGATCATCCCGTAGGTCGGGCCTCCCATCGGGATGAACGTCAGGTCGACCTGTGAACCGACGATGTCGCTGGTGACAGGGGCCGCGCCTTTGTATGGCACCTCCAGGAAGCGCGCGCCGGTGCGCGCCTGGAAGTCGGCGCCGACTAGGTGTGGCGCCGAGCCGGGGCCCCAGTGGGCCAGGGATAGCGGACGGTTCTTTGGATTCTTCGCATAGGCGATGATCTCGTCGACGCTCTTGAACGGCAACGAGGGGTTGGAGACCAGAATGAAGTCCGAAATCCCGCTAAAGCCCGCCAGCCTGAATGTGTCCGGCGAGTACTTCGCCGATGGGATGGTGAGCGGCGCGATCAGGAAGTCGATACCGGTGGTGCCCAGCAAGGTGTAGCCGTCAGGCGCGCTGCGCAGCACATTCATCGCGCAGATGGATCCGCTTGCGCCGGGAAGGTTGTCGGCAATGACGTTTTGCCCCAGTGTCCGCTTCATCACGACGGCCGCTGCACGGACCGATTCGTCCGCCGGACCGCCAGCGGGGAATGCGACCTTGACGACAACCGGTTTGCTCGGATAGGGCGCTTCCGCCCGCAGCCAGGATGGGGCAAGCAACGCCGGCACGGCACCGCAGGTGGCCTGCAAGAGGCGCCTGCGGGAAATCTGGATGGTCATGGTTGTCTCCTTCATGGTTGATGCATGCCGGCAGCACACCTCTTGTTATGGATGCGCCGGGGGTGAGGCGCTGCCGGCTTCCAACTCAATCTTGCCTGTGATGAGCCCCGTGGACGGGGCAGGCGCTACTCGTAGACCACCGTGTATTTGATGGTCAGCGTCGTGAAGGCCCGGCTGATGGTGGATACGGCAAGTTCCCTTTCCTCGTCGTTCAGGCTGGCGGGTAGCACCAGCGTGGACAGGATGCCCTGGTCCCCCCGGTCCTCGATGCGGATATCGACAAGAGGCACCGGCGTGTCCGCCTTGATCTCGGCAAGCATCTGCCGTTGTGCCCGCAGTACCGCGTCACTTCGCAGCGAGTTCTTCTGGATCTTGCCGACCGCAGTCTTCGGGATGGCGTCGACCAGGTAGAACTGCTTGGGCACGGCGGCCCGTTCCGGGATCACCTCATACGCGTAGTGCTTGATGCGGCCAAGCGGGTAGGTGCTGCCCGGCTTGAGCGAGATATAGGCAACCGGCAGCTCGCCGGCATGCGCGTCCGGCAGGCCGACCGCGGCGGCATCGAACACCTCGGGATGTCGATACAGGGCCTCCTCGATCATGCGCGGATCGATATTGTTGCCGCCGCGGATGATCAGGTCCTTGGCCCGGCCCGTCAGCCACATGTAGCCATCCTCGTCCGCGTAGCCCAGGTCACCGGTATTGAACCAGCCGCCTTCGAACCAGATGCTCTTGTTCTGCTCCGGGTTCAGGTAGCCGGCAAAGATATTGGGCCCGCGCACCACCACGATGCCGGACTCGCCCGGCTCGCACTCGCGCTCGATGCGTCCGCCGGCGGCCTTGACGACCTTCATCTCCTGGTAGGCCATGGGCAGGCCGATGGAACCGATGCGCCGCTGGCCATAGCGTGGGTTGGTGGCACTCAGCGCGGTGCCTTCGGTCAGCCCGTAGCCTTCGAAGATCGTCGCGCCGGTCTTCTGCTCGAACGCCTCGGCGACGGCGACCGACAACGGGGCTGTGCCGCAGCTTGCCATCTTTAGTGAGCTGATGTCGGCGTCTCCGATCGGGATGTTCAGCGCCATGTTGACCACGCTCGGCACCATGCTCAGGGCGGTGACGCCAAAGTGTTCCACGATCTGCCACAGGTTGCGGATGACGGAAGGGTCGCGCCATCCGCTCGATGTCAGCAGCACGACCGAGGCGCCGCGTGCCAGCGGCATCAGGCAACTGGTGAGCACGCCGGTGACGTGGAACATCGGTACTCCGCACACCCGCACGTCTTCTTGCTGGACGTCGAACTGCATCGCGCTGACCCATGCCATCGTCACTTCGTTGCCGTGGGTATGCAGCGCAAGCTTCGGCGTGCCGGTGGTGCCGCCAGTATGGAACATGGAGGCCGTGTCCTGCGACGAAAAGACACGCTTGCTGTCAAGCGTGTCGCCATCGAAGCGAGCCAGTTCCGCGTCGAGATCCACGATGCCTTCCTCGCTTGCCTTGCCACCGCCGGCCTTGATCCAGTGCTGCACGCCGGGCAGCTCGCGCCGTATCAGCATGGCCTTGTTCCAGGCTTCGATATCCACGTCGGGGCCGTAGGCAATCACGGCCTTGGCGCCGGCGTTGCGCAGCAGGGCTGCGATGATTTCCGGCTCCAGCATCCAGTTGACCGGGCAGGCAATGCCTGCCGCTTCGCTGCCCCAGATTGCGTACTGCGACTCCGGGGTCACCGGCATCAGCACCCCGATCACGTCATCGGGACCCAGGCCGAGCGAATGCAGCAAGTTGGCCGTCTGCGTAATGCGCCCGAACAGCTGCGCATGAGTGATGGTGACCGATTTGCCCAGTTCATCCCCGGAGGTGAAGTAGTGCAAGGCAGGTGCGTCCGGCGAACGGTCCCGCGCCAGGCGCAGCAGCTCGTAGGTGCTGTCGGGCAAGCCACGTTCGGCGATAGGGGTTTGCTCGAAGCGGCGGAGATCGGCGAGCGCCGTCACCGTGAGCCGCGGCGTGTACGGGTCCGCTTTCACAGTACCGGCCACCGTGGCCACGACTGCCGGAACGTGTGTGTTCAGCGTGGTCATGATCAGACTCCGCGGTAGACAGGACGACGCTTGTTCAGGAATGCTTCGCCGCCTTCGTGCATGTCTTCCGTGCTGAATAGCGTGGCAAACGCCAGCTGCTCCAGCATCAGCGCCGTGTCGAGGCTGGCGTCCTGACCGTTGTTGATCATCAGCTTGGCCATGGCGATCGAATGGGGCGACTTTTCGGCAATGCGGTGCACATAGGCCGTCGCTTCAGCGAGCAACTCGCCGGCAGGCACCACCTTGTTGACCAGGCCGATCCGGTAGGCCTCGTCCGCCTTGATGATTTCGCCGGTAAAGATCATCTCCTTGGCGCGGGTTGCCCCGACCAGCCGGGTCAGCCGCTGGGTGCCCCCGCGTCCCGGGATCAGGCCGACGTTGGTTTCGGTCTGCCCGAGCAGGGCGTTGTCCGCCGCGACGCGCAGATCGCACGCCATGGCCAGTTCCAGGCCACCGCCAAAGCACGGCCCGGCAATCGCGGCGATGACGGGAATGGTGCTGTGGTGGATCAGCGCCCACAGATCGGGCGCGCCGCTAGTCGGCACGAAGGCCTCGATCGGGCGCCGCGCCAGCATTTCGGGGATGTCGCCGCCAGCGACGAAGGCCTTGGTGCCACCCCACAGGACAATGCCGCGGACCGTGCGGTCGGCCATCAGCGACGACAGCGCCGCGTAGAGGTCGCTGCGCAGTCCGGTGTTGAGCGCGTTGTACTTCTCCAGTCGGTTCATGGTGACGACGGCGCAGGGGCCGTCACGGTCGATGAAGACCGTGTCGTATTCGGTAGTTTGGGTCATCTCTGTCTCCGCCATTTCGGTTGGCTGCTCAGTGAATGAACTCGAACAGGCCGGCCGCGCCCATTCCGCCGGCGGCGCACATGGTCACGACGCCGTACTTGGCCTTGCGGCGACGGCCTTCGAGCAGGATGTGGCCGGTCTGGCGTGCGCCTGTCATGCCATACGGGTGCCCGATGGCAATGGCGCCCCCGTTGACATTGACGCGCTCCAGCGGCAGGCCGAGCTTGTCGATGCAATACAGCGCCTGGCAGCCGAATGCCTCGTTGAGTTCCCACAGGTCGATATCGTCGATGGAGAGCTCGTTGCGCTCCAGCAGGCGCGGTACGGCAAGCACCGGACCAATGCCCATTTCGTCGGGCTCCACCCCGGCGGTAGCCAGGCCAACGAAGTAACCGAGCGGCTCCAGACCGCGCCGTTCCGCTTCGCGTTCGGACATCACCACCAGAGCCGCGGCCCCATCCGACAACTGGCTGGAATTGCCCGCTGTCACCTGGAAGCCCTCGCCCTTCACGGCCGGCAGCACACGCAGCCCTTCCAGGGTGGTGTCGGCGCGGACACCTTCGTCGGCCTCAAGCAGGAACTCGACCGATGACGTCTCGCCCGTCGCCTTGTCCGTCACCGACTTGATGCTTGCGAGTGGAACGATCTCCTCGTCAAAGCGGCCGGCCTCCTGTGCCGCGACGGTCAGCTGTTGGCTGCGCACCGAAAATTCGTCGGAACGCTCGCGCGACATGCCATAGCGCTTGGCCAGGATCTCCGCGGTATCGATCATATGCAGATAGACGTCGGGACGATTCTTCGCCAGCCATGCTTCCTGCTGCGCGACCTTCAGCGTGACCGGCTGCGAGAGGCTGATCGATTCGACCCCGCCCGCTACCATCACCGGCACCTTGTCGACGAGCACGCGTTGCGCGGCGAACGCGACCGCCTGCAGCCCGGAGGCGCAGAAGCGGGTCAGCGTGGTGCCGCTAACCGAGACCGGCAGGCCAGCGCGGATGCCGCCCGCGCGGGCCACGTTGCCGCCGGTGGCCGCGATGGGCTGGCCGCAGCCGAAAATGATGTCCTCGACTTCGCCGCCGTCGATGCCCGCGCGCTGGACGGCATGCTGAATCACATGACCGGCCATGGTTGCACCGTGAGTCATGTTGAAGGCGCCTCGGCTGGCCTTGCCGATCGGGGTGCGCGCATATGAAACGATCACTGCACGAGACATGGGTTCTCCTTTGGGATTGGGGGGGGCAAGCATTCAAAGCCTGCGAAACTTTATATAGACAGCGGATACATCTAGCGAAACGTGTTCCATTGGAACGAAGGACGGGCGGTGTAGAACGTGCCAGCTGTCTTGTCTGCTGTATCCCGACTTCAGCCTGTCGCTACACACGTCGTGTATCCACTGTCTACATACTAGGGTTGCATTCCAGGCAACGTCAAGAACTGGTTGGGAAAATTCGGGTTTACCTGCCTGTCTCGAAGAAGGAGGGCGCCGTGCGCGTGAAATGCAGGACCGGATCGCCGCTAGGGTTTGCACTAGGCATATCGTTCCTTGACGGTGGGCGGGCCTCTCCCTACGATATAGACGTTGGATAGATTGACCCGCTCGGCAGGAGGCGTTTCGCGCCTTCGCGGGATCGCGGTCGTGGCATGGCGCAAACCGGAGGACGTGAATGGAATTCACTGGTACACAAATTATCAAGGCTTCCAGAGCAGAGGTCTGGAAGCGGTTGAACGATCCGGCTACCTTCCAGCAATGTTTGCCGGGATGTGAGCAATACCAGCAGGGAACCGACGGTGGCTATGACGCAGTCATCGTCGCGTCCGTCGGGCCGATCAAGGCCAGGTTCAAGGGCACTGCCCGCTTTTCCCACCATGAGGAAGCCACTGGCTATCACATCGAAGGCAGCGGAAGCGGCGGCGTAGCGGGTTTCGGCAAGCTTGGCGCAACTGTCAGGCTGGAAGACGTCGAGGGCGGTACGTCCCTGCAATACGTCGCCGCGGCGCAGATGGGAGGGAAGCTGGCGCAGGTTGGCTCCCGCCTGGTGGGCTCTGTCGCGAACAAGTTTCTGGCGGAGTTTTTTTTACGCTTTGAGAAGCTGGTTAGTCAAGAGGCAGATGCGGGTAGTGTCCTGGAGCCGTCTCCTGAGTGAGCGTTGGCCGACCCTGGCAAGGGAGGAAAATTTTTTTTGCCCTTTAGTATTATGAACGTAATACTATAAGCGAAAAGAGCACGAATGCTGAACGTGCTAACGGAGAGACAGAGGCGACTGTGAAAATTCAGAACACGATCAATGGCTTGAAAGCCACAACCGAGATCGAACCGAGGCGGCTACTGGTGCATTTTCTACGAGACCAGAAGCGGCTGACCGGTGTCCACATCGGTTGCGACACCTCCCAGTGCGGCGCCTGTACAGTGCTCGTCGACGGCACGACTGTGAAGTCGTGCACCGTGCTTGCCGCCCAGACCGATGGCTGCAGCCTGCATACGATCGAGGGAATGGAAGACGATCGCATCACGACTGTGCTGAAGCAAGCGTTCAATGAGCTCCATGGGCTGCAATGCGGATTCTGCACCCCGGGGATGCTGCTGGCGGCCCGGGCACTGCTTGCGCACCAGCCAGCGCCCGCGGAGAGCGATGTCAGGGATGCGCTGCATGGCAACCTGTGTCGCTGCACCGGGTACCAGAATATCGTCGATGCCGTCCTGCTTGCTGCGACACGCGTGCCGCAGGCGCCATCCGTCACTGCGGAGTCCTGAGATGAGCGAAGCACAGAACGGTAGTGCAACCAGGTTTATCGGCAAGTCCGTCAAGCGCCGCGAAGACAAGCGCCTGATGAGTGGCCAAGGCAGGTTTACAGACGATCATCAGTTCCCGGGAATGGTGTATGCGGCCTTCGTGCGATCGCCTTATGCCCATGCCATGGCAGGTGATATCGACACCTCGGCGGCGCTGGCACTGCCTGGTGTGATCGGCGTGCTGACCTATGCGGACATTGAGGGCAAGGTCGGCGATATCCGGCCGAACTGGGTGGTGGGCAACTCGAAGGTGCCTCCGCATCCTCCGCTTGCCGCCGGGCACGTGCGGTACGTGGGCGAAGCCGTGGCAATGGTGGTGGCGCAGACTCGCGAAATTGCCGCGGACGCCGCAGAGCTCGTCAATGTTGCCTACGAAGAGCTGCCACCTGTCGTCGATGCGGAAGCCGCGCTGTCAGACACCGCGCCCCAGCTTCACGACAACGTGCCGGGCAACCGCATCGGCGTGTTCCGGCTGAAGGGCGGCAACTACGAGGATGCGCTGAAGCAGGCCGACCGGGTCGTGTCGATCCGGCTGGTGAACCAGCGGCTGATACCCAGTCCGCTCGAGCCACGGGCCCTGTGCGCGAACTTCGACCCGGTCGATGAGCGCCTGACGTTTATCGTTCCGACACAGGTTCCGCATATGTCGAGGCGGTGGCTGGCGGAAACACTCGGCTGGCCCGAGAACCAGGTCCGGATCGTGGCTCCGGATATTGGCGGCGGATTCGGCGCGAAGATGCATTTCTATGCGGAAGAGATACTCGTGGCATTCGCGTCCAGGCACTTCGGCAGGCCCGTGAGCTGGACCGAGACGCGCAGCGAGAACTATGTCGCGACCACACACGGCCGCGCGCATACCGAGTACGTGGAAGCACCCGTCACCAGCGACGGCAAGGTGCTGGGGCTGCGCCTGCGCTCGTTTGCCAACCTTGGCGCCTATCTGTCGAATATGGCGACGGGGATTCCCACCATCAACACCGCCAACTACGTCACCGGCAACTACCAGATCTCATCCGTGGATGTGGAAGTCAACCTGGTGACGACCAATACCACGCCGGTAGATGCCTATCGCGGTGCCGGACGCCCGGAAGCCGCCTACATCATCGAGCGGATGATGGATGCCATTGCCGGGGAACTGGAGATCGACCCGGTGGAACTGCGGCGGCGCAACCTGGTGCAGCCGCATCAGTTTCCGTATCTGCCGCACGACGGTGCGCGCGGCAAATGGGACTCCGGCGACTACGAGGCGTGCCTGAACAAGGCAACCGAACTCATCGGCTACCGGCGCTGGCGCGAGGAGCAGGCGTTGCTGCGAGAGCAGGGGAAGTACATCGGCATCGGCGTGATCTGCTATCTCGAACTGGTGGGCGTGGGCATTTCGCCGATGATGGAGAAGGTCGGGTTCAACCGCGGCGGCTGGGAGAGCGCGCATATCCGGGTGCATTCCGATGGCAAGGTCACGCTGTTCAGCGGCTCGATGCCGCAAGGCCACGGCCACGCCACCAGCTATGCGCAGATCGTTGCGGAAGCCCTGCAGTTGCCGATGGAGGATATCGATGTCGTCCAGGGCGACACCGACCGCGTGCTGGCAGGCCATGGCACCTTCAATTCACGATCGATGCCCGTCGGGGGCAGCGCCGCCTATATGGCAGCGGGCAAGATCCTCGAGAAGGCGCGCCGGATCGCCGGCTTCATGCTAGAAGTCCCGGAAGAGGAGGTGCACTATGCGGATGGCCAATTCTCCAGCGCCGCGAATCCGGCCGTCCTTCCCTTCTCGCAGGTCGCAAGAATGGCCTATCTTGCGCACAAGCTGCCCCGGGGTTTTGAAGCAGGGCTGGATGAGCGCGTCTTCTATGAGCCGGTCGCGCTGGGCGCGCCGAACGGCTGCCATGCGGTGGTCGTGGAAGTCGATGCGGAGACCGGCGTGGTGACGATTCTCGACTATGTCGCGGTGGATGACGTCGGTGTCATGATCAACCCCATGCTTTGCCACGGCCAGATGCATGGCGGGATCGCCCAGGGGATCGGGCAGGCACTGTTCGAAGAGGCCAAATATGACGAGGCGGGGCAGCTGCTGTCGGGTTCACTGCTCGATTATGGCTTTCCGCGCATCGAGCAGATTCCTCGCATGCGCACCGGCTTCCATATCTCTCCTGCACCGTCGAACCCGCTGGGGGTCAAGGGCATCGGGGAGGCAGGCTGCGTCGGTGCGCCGCCCGCGGTCGTCGCGGCGGTATGCGACGCCTTGAAGCCATTCGGCATATCCCATCTCGATATGCCGCTGACGCCGCCGAAGGTCTGGCGCGCCATCCATGAGACGAGCCGGAGCGCAGCATGATTCCCTATGAAGTCGAGTACCTCCGGGCGAGCAGTGTGGAACAGGCGCTCTCCGTCCTGGCGCTGAACCCCGACGCCAAGATCCTGGCCGGCGGCCATACGCTGCTGCCGATGATGAAGCTCAGGCTGGCGAAGCCTGGCTTGCTGGTTGATATCGGCCGCCTGCCAGAACTCCGTGGCATCACGGTCCACGAGGATTCGGTGTCGATCGGCAGCGCCACGACCCACGCGGAACTGGAAGCGAGCGCAGCGCTGAAGCGGGTGGCGCCGCTGTTTTCCCTGGCCGCCGGCGTGATCGCCGATCCGACGGTCAGGAACCGTGGAACCATCGGTGGTGCGCTCGTCCACGCCGACCCGTCGGCCGACTGGCCGGCTGTCGCGCTTGCGCTGTGTGCGGAGATGGAAGTGGTGGGAAAGCAAGGCCCCAGGCGTATCCCCGCGGATGAGTTCTTCGTCGGCTTCATGTCCACGGCCGTGGAGCCCGACGAAGTCCTGACGCGCATCCATGTGCCATTGCCTACCCCGGGGCGGGTCAGCTATCGCAAGTTTCGCCACCCATCGTCCGGCTACGCGGTCGCTGCCGCCGCCGTCGCGATCGACGTTGGCGAGGACGGCCACGCAAGGGGACGGATCGGTGTCACCGGCGTCACCGATACCGCTTTCCGCGCAAGGGAGGGCGAGGCATTGCTGGAAGGAAACTTCACCGACCTGCGGGGCAGGGTTGATGCGGTCGTAGAAGCAGCGCTCGCCGGCGTGAGCCCGCTGGAAGACAATTTCGCCGACGGCGAATACCGGCTACAGCTTGGCAGGGTGATGCTGAAACGGGCTCTCCTCGATGTCCTGGAGCAGAGAGGCTGAGGCACCGGGACCCGGGGCAGGCTACGACTGTGCGGCAGTTCGTGGCCTTGCCCTGGGTTTGCTCGCCGAGGCATTCGAAGTCCCTGCCGCCACGGCAGCCTTCTTCTGACCCGCAGCAGCCAGCAGGCCGGTCAGCACGAACTGCTGGACACTTTGCCGCCATTGCGTCAGCGCGATCCTAGGGCGCGGGCTGGGTCCCGTCGGCCTGGCGCTGAAGAACATGCTGACACCGTGCACGGCAGACCATGCACACCGCACCATCATGTCGTCGAACTGCTCAGCCAGATGTTTTTCCCGGAAATAGTCCTGGACTCCGCTAGACAACAGCTGGTAAGACGCGCTGCCCGCCTCCAGCAACTCAGGATATTTCTCCTTGTCCTCGATCTGCGGCCCGAACATCAGGTAGAAAAGGGCAGGATTCTTGACGGCATATTCAATATAGCCATCCATGATCGTGAGCAGCCGCGCTTCGGCGCTCATCTCTGGGGAAAGCCGGGCCCGGCGTACGGCGAGCATTTCACGGAATCCTTCCGTGGCGATCGCAGCAAGCAGGCCTTCCTTGTCGGTAAACTGGTTGCGTGGCGCGCCGTGTGAAACTCCGGCAAGCTTGGCCGCGGAGCGCAGGGTCAGTCCATGAACGCCTTCGCTGGCCAGGATCTCGCGGCCGCAGCGGATCATTTCTTCCCGGAGGTTGCCGTGGTGATAGCCCTGGCGGATCGGGCGAGTCTTGGACGTGGTCATGGAATGCCGGTCGCATTGTGGTGTGAGGCCTCCATCTTAGCGCCAACCCATGCCGTTTCCCATGACGCCGCGTGCCGGATGATGGGGGAGCCATCGCGGTCGGAGTATGCTGCCTTGCCTCGCTTGCCAGCTAATGCGGCATGGGATCAATGACCTGGATGTCATCGAAGTCGATCAACGAACCGTCGAGGCGCTTCAGCGGCGGCGCCTCGATCTCCTTCCCGGTCCGCTTGTCCAGGAAGACCTTGGCGCGGCGTCCCGGCACCGGCGCCCACCGCTCGGCCCATGCCTTGAGGCTCAGGTACGTTGGCAGGAAATCGCGCGCGCTGTCGGTCAGGAAGTATGCGCAGCGTGTGCTGCCTTCGACCGGCCGGTGTATCAGCAGCCCAAAATCGGTCATGGCCTGCAGCCTGGCCTCAGAATATTCGGGGCTATACCGAGGCGGCGAGTGAACTCCTCGAAGCGCGTCGCGCCGTCATACGCTTCGCGCAGGATCAGGATGACCCAGCGCTCGCCCAGCACCGCCGCGGCGTGAGCAACAGAACATGACATCGCGGGGGATGCGTCTGGTTCATGGCTGCGTGGCTCCGGCGTAGGTCAGTTGCGCTACAGGGACGTCTGAAGTGCCTCCACGATTTCCACGGACAGCGCTTCCGAGCGGATGGCGCGGGCCAGCACCATGCCGCCGACCATGGCCGCCAGCGTCACGATGGCATCCTTGCGCGAAGCCGCGTCATCCTCGCCCTCAATCAGTTTGACCAGCGAGTTGACCCGTGCCTCGAAACGCCGGCGCGTCTTGGCATCGAGGCGTGATACATCGGTGCCAAGTGCGGCGATGGCGCAACCGGATCCCGGATTATCGCGGTGCTTCTTGCTCAGATACGCATTCACAATGGCTTCCTTGCGCCCCCGAGCGGGTGCCGTTGCCGCCGCATTTTCCAGGAACTCCATGGTCTGGTCGAAGGCGGCATCGACCGCCTCGGCAATCAAGGCGTCCTTGGAATCGAAGTGTGCGTAAAAGCCGCCATGGGTCATGCCGGCGTTCTTCATCAACTGCGCCACGCCGATGCCGTTGACGCCATGCTTGCGGAACTCCGTCGAGGCAGTCTTGACGATGTGCCTGTGGGTTTCAGCTTTCTGGTCGAGCGGATAGCGCATGATTGGACGAGGCGAGGGAATGTGTATCCATGCAATATATAGTATTACGAGCATCATTGCATCGGGCTCCTTCCTGAATCCGTCAAGCACTGAAATGCGGGAGGCGCAATGTTCCTTAGGGATAGCACCACCGTGATCCTGCTTGACCATGCCGGGTCGGCTGACTAGGATGTAGACGCTCGATACATAAGTGGGTGGAAAATCATATAAAGCGTAGATCTCGAAGTCTTGAGAAGCAGTGTACGGTGGGAGGAATAAGGCCACCGTTGCCTGCTGGTGACGGTGGTCCGCACCTGGGGCTCGTCGCCGCGGCCGCCGGGCGCGATGCTGGCGGTGCGTGATGACGGTCTGGTAGTGGGTTCGGTGTCAGGCGGCTGCATCGAGGACGACATTATCGATCGAACGCGCCGCGAAGGCATTGGCTACCAAAGCCCGGAGATAGTCCGATACGGCATCAGTGCCGAGGAGGCCCACCGATTTGGTCTTCCGTGCGGCGGCACCATCGAACTGGTCGCCGAGGCGGTGTCCGCGGCAAGCGGCTTGCGCGAACTGCTGGAGGCGGTGGAAGGCCGCCGGCTGGTGACACGCAGGCTCGACATGGCTACCGGCAACGCCACGCTCGAGCCTGCCATGGCCACCGACGGCCTGGTGTTCGATGGGAAGTCCCTGTCGACGATCCACGGGCCTCGCTATCGGCTGCTGGTGATCGGCGCCGGTCAGCTCTCGAAGTACCTCTGCGAGATCGCCGTCGGACTCGGCTTCGATGTAATAGTGTGCGACCCGCGCGAGGAGTATACGGAGACGTGGTCCATTCCCGGCGTCACCATGGTGCGCATCATGCCGGACGACACTGATGGAGTTGTCGCTGGATGAACGCAGTGCGGTGGTCGCGCTCACGCACGATCCCAAGCTGGACGACCTGGCTCTGATGGAGGCTTTGCGTACCCTGCCTTCTACGTCGAGGCGCTGGGATCGCGCCGCAGGCACGGCGCGAGCGCCTGAAGGAGTTCGACCTGACCAGCCGGCAGCTGGCGCGGCTTCATGGACCCGCGGGCATCTATATCGGCAGCCGCACGCCGCCGGAGATCGCCATAACGATTCTCGCCGAGGTAGTGGCGGCGAAGAGCCGTGTCTGCCTGCCGGACCACCTTAAGGTGGAAAAAGCCAAGTCCGCGCAGGAAGTGCGTGAGGATGTCGGCAGCGCGTGCGGAGTGCCGGTGCTTTCGTGACGGCGCCCCAACCCTGGCTCGCCGGGGTCGGGACGCCATGTCGGTATCACGTGGTGGCAGCTGGCGTGTCCGAGTTCCGATCGTTCATGTCGCCAGCAGTCGCCAAGGTGATGGGAGCACCCCAGAGCCGCTCGCTCTTCCCCGCAGGTACCTTGATCCGGTACCAGATCGCGTACATCGCGGGCAGGAACACCAGAGTCAACACCGTGCCGGCAAACGTGCCGCCGATCAGCGTGTAGGCCAAGGTTCCCCAGAACACCGAGTGTGTCAGCGGAATGAAGGCAAAGATCGCCGCCAGCGCGGTCAGGATCACCGGCCGGGCACGTTGCACGGTGGCTTCGACGACAGCGTCGAACGGGGCCAGCCCTTCGGACTTGTTCTGGTGGATCTGCCCGATCAGGATCAGTGTATTGCGCATCAGGATGCCCGACAGTGCGATCAGGCCGACCAGGGCATTGATGCCGAACGGCTGCCGAAACAGGAGCAGGGTCGGCACCACGCCGATCAGTCCCAGCGGGCTCGTCGCCAGCACCATGACCATGGCCGAAATCGAGCGCACCTGCAGAATGATGATCACCAGGGTCAAAGCCAGCATGATCGGAAACAGCGGCAGCAGCGCCTCGGTGGCCTTTGCCGATTCCTCGATGGCTCCCGCCTGCTCGATCCTGTAGCCGGCGGGCAGCTTGTCGATGACGGGCGCCAGTTGCTTATGGATGGCTGTTGACACATCGGGCGGTTGCAGCCCCTCGGCAATGTCGCCGCGCACCGTGATGGTGGGCGTGCGGTCGCGTCGGCGCAGGATCGGGTCTTCCATGCGCACGTCGACGGTGCCTACCTGCGAAAGCGGGATACGCTGCCCCGCGGCGCCGATCAACGTGAAGCCGGCGATCTTCTCCGGATCCAAGCGTATGTTTCCCGCCGCGCGCGCCAGGACCTGCACCGAGCGGATGTCCTCGCGGACTTCGGTGACGGGCAAGCCACTGAGCAGGAACTGGAGTTGCTGCGCGACCCCGCTGGAAGTCAGGCCGACGGCCTGCAGCCGGTCCTGCTGGAGCGCAAAGTGCAGGGCGGGCGTGCGCGTTCCCCAGTCGGTATTGACCGTACGCATCAGTGGGCTGGCCTCCATGACCTTTCCCATATCCGCGGCGATGTCACGCAGCTTGTCGGGGTCGGGGCCGGAGACACGGAACGCCACCGGGAAGGGCGAGTAAGGCCCGAATACCAGCTGGGTGACGCGCACGCGGGCCTCCGGCGCGAGTCCGTCGGCGATCGCCTTGCGCAGCCGGACCTTCAGGGCCTCGCGTTCCTCCTGGCTTCCCGTCAGCACGATGATCTTGGCGAAGGAAGGATCGGGCAGCTCAGGTGCCAGTGCCAGGTAGAAGCGGGGCGCACCTTGGCCTACGTAGGCCGTGACGATCTTTGCCTCTGTCTGCCTGGCGAGCCATGCTTCTACCTTGGCGGTGGCCGCGCTGGTCTGGTTGATGGAAGCTCCATAAGGCATCTGGACTTCGACCAGCACCTCGGGCCGGTCCGACGTCGGGAAGAATTGCTTCTTCACCAGGCTCATGCCAAGCACGGCCACCACGAAGGTGCCCACCACGATGCCGGCGACGATCCACTTGCGCCGGATGACGCGCCCTAGCAGATTGCGGAAGCGGTTGTAGTTCGGGGTGTCATAGACGGTACCGTGACCTTCTGCCTTCCGGATCTCAGGAAGCAGCTTGACACCCAGGTATGGCGTGAAGGCGACGGCAACTATCCACGACGCGATCAGGGCAATGCCCACGATCCAGAACATGTTGCTGGTGTATTCGCCGGCCGTGGAGCGGGCAAAGCCATTGGGCATGAAACCGATCGCGGTCACCAGCGTGCCGGACAGCATCGGCGCGGCAGTGTGGCTCCAGGCATAGGCGGAGGCGGCAACGCGGCTGTAGCCTTCCTCCATCTTCACCACCATCATCTCGATGGCGATGATGGCGTCGTCCACCAGCAGGCCCAGTGCCAGGATCAGCGCGCCCAGTGTGATGCGGTCGAAGTTCTTGCCTGTGGCCGCCATGACGACGAACACGGCGGCCAGCGTCAGTGGCACGGCCGCCGCGACGACGATCCCGACGCGCCAGCCCATGCTCAGGAAACTGACCACCATGACCACCAGGAGTGCGACGAAGAACTTGACCATGAACTCGCCGACCGCCGAGCTGATATTGACAGACTGGTCGGTCACCTTGGTCAGGCTCATGCCCAGTGGCAAGCCGGCATTGATTGTCGCCACTTCTGTTTCCAGCGCCTTGCCCAGATCCAGGCCGTTCCAGCCCTCGCGCATCACGATGCCGAGCAGCAGCGCGGGTTCGCCGTTATTGCGGATCAGGAATGTCGCCGGGTCCTCGTAGCCGCGCTCGACCGTGGCGATATCCGACAGCTTCAAGGTCCGCCCCTGGGCCACCACTGGCGTGTCGCGGATCTTCTGCAGCTTGTCGAAGGCGCCGTCGAGGCGAATGAATACCTGAGGGCCTGCGGTATCGATCGATCCGGCCGGCGTGAGGACGTTCTGGCTGTTGAGGGCGGAGAAGATGTCCTGCGGCGCGACACCCAGCGTGGCTAGCCGGTCATGGGAAAAGGCCACAAAGATGCGTTCCGGCTGTTCGCCGATGATGTTCACCTTCTTCACGCCCGCTACATGCAGCAGGCGCTGTCGCAGCTTTTCGGCGTCGCGGGCCAGCAGCCTTTGCGGCTCTCCCTTGGCCTTGAGCGCGAACAGGGCAAAGGTCACATCCGAATACTCGTCGTTAACGATGGGACCAATGACGCCGGCGGGCAGAAAGGCCGATTCATCGCGCAGCTTCTTGCGCGCCTGATAGAACTCTTCCTCGACTTTGGCGGGCGGCGTGCTGTCGAGCAGGGTCACCGTGGTAAAGGCCAGGCCGGGACGGGTATAGGTCTCCGTGCGGTCATACCAGCGCAGTTCCTGCATGCGCTTTTCCAGCCGTTCCACTACCTGGTCCTGCATTTCCTGCGTGGTGGCCCCGGGCCACACCGTGACCACGGTCATGGTCTTGACCGTGAAGGCGGGATCCTCCGCCCGGCCGAGCTCGAAAAAGGCGATGACACCCGCCACCGATACCAGGATGATCAGGAACAGCGTGACGGATCGCTCGCGGACGGCGAGCGCGGAAAGGTTGAAGCCACTCATTGCTGCACTCCACGTCCAGACTCGCGGGCGGCCACGGTTTCATTGGTAGCGAAGCGGACCTGCTCGCCTTCGCGCAGGAGATGGGCGCCAAGCGCCACGATCCTGTCGCCGATCCTGAGGTCACCGGCGACGCGCGCGGCGTCGTCACCGAGACCGCGGACCTTCACCGGGCGCCAGCTGACACGATTGAGCTTTGGATCGAGCACCCACACGCCCGGACCCTTGCCGGCATCGTGCAGCGCGCCGATCGGTACCTGCAGATCGGATTGCGCCGTGGCAGCATTGCTTTCTGGGAGCCGGATGGTCACGGTCGCGCCGAGCGGGGCTTCGGCCAGCGCGCCTTCCAGCACATACCTCGCTTCATATGTCCGGGTCTGCCGGTCTGCTGCATCCGAAAGCTGCCTGAGCTTCGCCGGCACGGTCCCGCTGTCCTTGCCATAGAGGGTTGCCTGGCCGACGGAGCCCATGGCAGGACGCAGGGTTTCCGGCAGGTGGACGATGGCCTCGCGGCGACCGGCGTGCGCGACGCGCACGACGATCTGGCCGGCGCTGACAACCTGGCCGGCGTCAGCCAGCGTTTCGACGACCACGCCATCGGCGTCGGCTACCAGTACCGCATAGCCCGTAGCGTTCCTTGCCACGTCGGCCTGGGCTTCCGCCGCATTGAGTTGCGCCCGGGCCGAGTCCGCTGCAGCTTTCACCTGGTCATAGGCCGAGGCCGATACGGCGCCAGATCCCACCAGGTCGCGGTAGCGGGCTTCGTCTTCCGCGGTTTGCCTGGCCCGTGCCTTGGCGGCCACGACTGCCTCCTGCTGTGCGTGGGCGGCCAGCTTCAGGTCGTTGGGATCGATCCGCATGAGTGGCTGGCCGCGCCTGACCGTCTGCCCGGCATCGACCAGTCGCTCCAGCACTTTCCCGGAGACGCGAAAACCCAGGTCGCCTTGGACGCGGGCAGCAACGGTTCCCGTGAATGACCGGGACGAGACAGACGTGGCCTGAACGGTTTCGATCCTGACTAGTGGAGCCTGGGTACGTGGATCCGGCTCGGCCTTTTCGCCACACGCGGCCAAGGCGACGGGCAAGAGGCAACTTGCGGCGGAAGAGGCAAAGCGACGCGAAAGCATGAGGTCTCTCCTGAAAGGCAGGACCCAAGTATTGCTCGTGTGACTATTTTCGTCAACAGTCACTACTGAAAAGTGGCGATCAAGGCGCCAAGCTGCGTAGGATGAGGCTGGAAAGCAGGGCCGGCGCCTCTTCGGCAAGATCCAGGTTGTGCTGGAGCAGCAGCGGATCGAAAAACGGGCGCATGGTCAGGTAGATGGCGCTGGTCATCTCGTCCAGCGGTGTCTTGCGTTCGAACTCTCCCGAGTCCCGCCCATCCCGGATGATCTGCAGGATCAGTTGCCTGATGTGGACTTCATAGGCATTCACCGGCGGCCACTTCTCCGCGGCCGCGGCTGCGGCAATGGCGTAGAGCTTGCGGTCCTGGAAGAACAGGCGGACACCTTCTTCCACCAACGAGCGGAATAGCCGGCGCAACCGCTCCGATGACGTGGGTACGTCGGCCAGAGCTTTGTCCACTGCCTGGACGACGGCGTCCAGACAGTTTGCGCAGATCACTTCGCCGATGGCCTGCTTGGAATCGTAGAACTTGTAGATATACGCCTTGGAGAAGCCGATCGCCTTGGCCAGGTCGGACACCGTCGTCTTCTCATAGCCATAGAGACTGAAGTGCTCGGTGGCCGCCTCCACGATCTGGGAGCGGATGGTGTGCTCGGAGGGCCCCCGCTGGGAAGGCGCATTGGTATTGGTTTCGGTCATGCCCCGAGATTACCGCGTGAATTGCCGATTGACAACGAGTAACTATTTTATAAAATAGTCACTAACTTCCTTTTCCAGAGTCCAGCGGTTATGTCTTCCCACCGTCTCTTTGTCCCTTTGCTGAGTGTTGCCATAGCAGCAGGCTGCGCGGTCGGACCCGACTACAGCCGGCCGGACGCCCCCGTGTCGGACCGATACCTGGGCCAGCCGCTGGTTGAGCAACGGCACGCGGCATCCACGGCGGAACTCGTGAAATGGTGGGAAGGGTTTGGCGATCCGCAGCTGACCCGCCTGGTGTCGGTGGCGCTCGAACAGAACCTGGACCTGGCCCAGGCGACGGCACGGGTGGACCAGGCTCGCGCCGGGCTCGGCGCCGCCACCGCGGCGTTGCTGCCTTCGGCCAGCGCGAGCGCACAGGCGGCGAGGAGCTACCAGTCGATCGAAACGCCGCTGGGACGGCTGCAAAACGCCACGCCGGGCTTCGACAGGTATGGCAGCAGCTATGAAGCGAATCTCGGCGCGTCCTGGGAGCTCGATGTGTTCGGCGGCCTGCGGCGCGGGCGCGAGGCGGCGCTTGCCGACTATCGCGCCTCGGAAGCGGGCGCCGCGGCCACGCGGCTCGCCGTGGCCGCGCAAACCGCGGACCTCTACATCACGATACGCGGCCTGCAGGCCCGCCTTGCCATCGCCACGCGGCAGGTGGAAACGCAACAGAAGTTGCTATCGACCGTTGGACTGCTTTATGGCAAGGGTCTGGCGGCCGAGCTGGAAGTGCGGCAGGCCGAAGGTGCCCTAGCGGAAGTGCAGGCCTCCATCCCGGTACTCGAGACAGGACTCGATGCAGCGCTGAACGCGCTGGACGTGATGCTCGGTGTACCGCCCGGGACGTACCGCACCGAACTGGAGGGCACGAAAGCCATCCCTGTTGCCCCGCAGATCACCGGCGTGGGGTCGCCCGCGGACCTGCTGCGGCGCCGGCCCGATCTCATCGTCGCGGAGCGGCGGCTGGCTGCGGCCAATGCCCGCATTGGGGTCGCCATTGCGGAGTACTACCCGAAATTCTCATTGGGGGCGTTGCTGGGCAGCGCCACATCCGTGGCTAGCGGGAATCTCTTTTCCGCCGGCGCGAGCCAGGCGGCAGGCGTGGTCGGTTTGCGCTGGCGCCTATTCGATTTCGGCCGCATCAATGCGCAGATCGACCTCGCGCGGGGGCAGGGGGCCGAATCGCTGGCTGCCTATCGCCAGGCCGTCCTGCGCGCCACGGAGGATGTCGAGAACGCCTTCTCCGCGCTAGTCAAGCGTGAGGAGCAGGCCGGCACGCTGGCACGAGGAGAGACTTCACTGAGCCAGGCGCGAAACGCGTCGTTTGCCGCCTACCAGAAAGGTGTTGTGCGCCTGATAGAGGTGCTGCATGCGGACGAGCGGCTCCTGCAAACCTCCGATGCAAGGGCCCAGGCGCAGGCCGAATCCGCCCGCGCCGCCGTTGCGGCATTCAAGGCGCTTGGTGGCGGCTGGGAGCCGGCAGGGGCTTGATGATTGGGCCGCTGCCCGATCAGGTCATCTCATTCTGTCCTTAAATGCGGGATGTTCGTCATTCATGTCATTGAGTCGGGCCTTATCCTAGTGTTGTCGGCGCAGGAGCGATTGACTCAAACCAATGAAGGGAATCACATGAAGGCATTAAAGACGCTCATCACAACAGTGGTGATCACCGGCGCGATTAGCGGCGCGGCATTGGCCGCGGGCACTGCCCCTGCGCCTGCCACGGACGCCGGCAAGACCACGGTCGTGCTCGTACACGGCGCCTTTGCCGACGGGTCGGCCTGGGACAAGGTGGTCCCGCTGCTGCAGGCCAAGGGCCTCAACGTGGTCTCGGTCCAGGCCCCGCTGACCTCGCTGGCCGATGATGTCGCGGCCACTCGCCGCGCGCTGGACAGGCAGACCGGGCCGGTCGTGCTGGTGGGGCACTCATGGGGCGGTGTGGTGATCTCCGAAGCGGGTCAGGACACGCGCGTCAAGGCGCTGGTCTATGTCGCGGCGTTCGCGCCCGAGGAAGGCCAGTCGGTGGCAGACCTGGTCAAGGATTACCCGACACCGAACGGGTCGAAATTCCTTGTCGCCGACAAGGCGGGATTCGTCACCCTGAGCGCCGAAGGCGTGGCGAAACACTTCGCCCAGGACGTCCCTGCAGCCCGGACAAGGATCATGGCCGTCAGCCAGGGCCCCGTGAGGGGAAAGAACTTCGAAGAAGCGATCACCGTGGCCGCCTGGAAAACCAAGCCGTCCTGGTATGTCCTTACCGAGCGTGATCACATGATCCAGCCAGCGCTGCAGAAAGCGATGGCACAGAAGATCTCCGCCCATATCGTAAGCCTGCCGACGAGCCATGTGCCGCAGTTGTCGAGGCCGAAGCAAGTGGCCGATGCCATCGCCGCGGCAGCGGCGCAAGCGTCGGACTGATCGAGCCAGCCGAACCGGTCGACCGACAGGTTCACCAACCGGTTCACCGAAATTGCTCGAGGCGTCCGGTGAATCGCGCCCCCACGCCTGGCCTGAGCAACGTGGCTCAAGGGCATCGCGCGCACTGCCCAGCTCACCGTCAACGGGTGGCGGTGCTGGGCGTGGCGGCGGCGATCGTGCGCCGCGATCGGCACCTCTGTCGAGTTGATCCGTAACACGCCGTTCCTGCCCCAGCTCTTCTTCCTCTTCGTCGGCCTGCCGAGCCTGGGCGTGAACGCTAGCAGCAGGACAATCATGGGCAATGCCCCCCGCGGTCTCTCGCTTCAGGCGCACATCGAAAGCCGAAGATTATTCGCAATCGCGCAAATCCAACAAAGGTGAAAAAATGCTGAGTGTTGTCGTAAAGAAAGGAATGGATACCACGTTCATGCTGGAGGAGGTTGGCGAGCCCATCCCTGGTCCTCACGAGGCAATCGTCAGCGTCGAGGCCGTCTCGCTCAATCTGGGTGAAGTGCGCCTTGGAATCATGCAGATGACCGCCGACACCCGTCCTGGCTGGGACTTCGCCGGAACAGTCGAGCGCTCGGCAGCGGACGGAAGCGGGCCTGAGGTCGGCACCAGGGTCGTCGGCTTTACAGAGGGTGGAGGGTGGGCTCAGAGGATTGCAATCGGAACGCGCGCTCTGGCTGAACTGCCGCCCGCTGTGACCGTTCAGCAGGCTGCGACGCTACCGGTCGCTGGCCTGACCGCGCTCCGCGCGCTTGCCAAGGGTGGGCTCCTCCTTGGCCAAAAGGTCCTGATCAACGGCGCGTCGGGCGGCGTTGGCCACCTTGCGTGCCAGATCGCGAGCGCATCCGGTGCCAAGATCGTTGCGGCCATCCGACAGGACAAGCATTGCTCGCAAGCCTTTGCCGATGGCGCACATGAGGTCATCGTCGATCCGAGCCTTGCGGCGGCTCACCAGTTCGGTCCTTTTGACCTGATCCTGGAATCTGTCGGAGGCGTGGCGCTTGCGAACGCCTTGACCATGTTGTCACGTCAGGGCGTGTGTGTGTCTTACGGCAATTCCTCACGAGATGTGGCGTCGGTCGACGTGAGTAAACTCTATCTGACGGGAAGCCCGCGCCTGGAAGCTATGTTTCTGGTTTCTGAAATGCAGCACGAGGCGCCTTCCATTGGGCTGTCGCGCCTAGTCCGGGCAGTCGAGATCGGACAGATCAAGCCGCGAATCGAGGTGGAAGCTCCCTGGGAGGAGGTCGATTCAATCGCAAAACAACTGTTCAACCGACAGATAGCCGGCAAGGCAGTGCTCAACATTTCCTGAGCAAGCTGCATTCCGTCTCCCAGTCCATCGACTGGCTCCAGCCGGGCCGTGTGAGCGGGCCCGCTGCACAGAGGCGCTGTTCCTCGACAAGCAAGATCTCTTCGAGCGTTGGGTGGTGCGCCACAAGTGCGCCCGGCCGTCCGAGGGAGTGGGGACACCCTCGAGGGCTTGGCAGGAATCACCGAGACGGCGACGATCACCACGATATAGATCATGGTGTCCTTTACAAAGGCAATCATCGCGGGCGCGCGCAAGCCGCTGGAATACGTGTAGACGGCCAGAATCGCGAAAGCGACCTTCAACGGTATCTCGCCATGACGCCGAACCCCTTGATCACTACCTGCATGCCGACGAGTTGCAAGGCAATATACGGTTGCGTTGCAACGATGGGCCTATTGCCATGCCCTTATACAAAACGCGGCCGGCATGCGGCTAGAAAAAGCCGTTTACGTTCAATTGACATAGCAGAGGGGCTTGTTAACTGCGTCGCAAAGGCGTTTACTTGTGCCTGTTGCCCCGGTGCGAAGAAATTGTCGTTCGGGAACTGGGGCATGGGTACCACCCCGCACCTTGCCGCGGCTGACGTGCGCGTCCAGACCGGCATCGCCTCGCTGGATGTGCGCTACAAAGGCGCCGCACCCATCATCCAGGACCTGCTGGGGCGCCAGCTCGACTTTGCCTTCCTGCCGCTGGCCGGAAGCACGCTCGACATGATCCGCAGCGGCAAGCTCAAGGCGGTGGCGATGGCCACGCGCGAACGCAATGCAAGCCAGCCGGATGTGCCGGCGGCCAGCGAAAGCAAGCTGCTCAAGAACTTCGATTACAAGGTCTGGCCGGGGATCTTCGTGCGCAAGGAAACGCCGGAGTCGGTCGTGGCGATGCTGCACCAGCAGATCTCGCGGATCGTCAACGGCGACGCGTACCAGAAGTGGTCACGCGACACCGGCAACCAGCCCATGGTGCCGAGGACGCTCGCCGAGGCTTCAGCCTTCTACCAGGCGGAACGGCAACGCAATGCGCGCGTCGTTGCGTCGATCAAGCTGGCGCCGCAATAAGAGGGCACCGTCATGAGGTACCGCGACGATGGCGCGTGGTCGCGATCGAGGCGGTTGGCACCTCGTCTCAGGGTTATCTTGAGCACCAGGGTGAAGAAATGGGCTATGGAGCTTTAATTGACGGTGGACCGGCAGAAGGCGATTGTAAAGAGAGGCGATTCCTTTTTCTTTCTTTTGCACCTCCACACGGCTACAGGAATATCGGCTCCATCGATGCCCGGGTGCTGTGGGTCAATACTCCGCAAAGCTTCTAGAGCGCCGCCAGCGAGGAGGCAGCCGACTGCTCCGAAGCTATCGCCGCTGCCTTGTATTCGGCAGGCGCTCATGAGCCTGGCCTGTGCCGCTTCGCGTGATACTGGTTGCCGCGCTGAAGATTGTCGTGCAGACTTTGAGAGTTCGTCCGCGCGCACTGCTTGGTTCGATCTGAAGTCTCAGTCCAGTTCGACACAGACTTCGATCTCCACGCAGGCCCCCAGCGGAATCTGTGCGACACCGAATGCCGACCGTGCATGCTTGCCGGCATCGCCGAACACGTCGACGAACAGCTCCGATGCGCCGTTGGTGACCAGATTCTGCTCGGTGAAGTCGGGCGTTGAATTGATCAGGCTCATGACCTTGACGATGCGTTTGACGCGATTCAGATCGCCGGTGTGGGCCTGTAGCGTCGACAGCAGATCGATCGCGACCGCGCGCGCCGCGGCGCGTCCCTCGTCCGTCGACATCGTGGCGCCGAGCTTGCCAACCCACACGTTGCCGTTCTTCTTCGCAATGTGGCCGGAGAGGTAGGCAAGGTTGCCACTCTGCGCGCTCATTACGTACGCGGCAGCCGGCGCGCCTGCGGGGGACAGCTCGATGTCGAGTTCTTTCAGTCTTTGGTGGATATCGTGTGATTGCATGATGTTTGTCGAGGGAGGGCAAGAGGCTGGCGCCACGGGGAGTCATCGCGAGTCATGTGGCGCCGGCGGACCGGTTTCAGTCCGGCATCGGCTCGCGGCCGAAGGCATCGAGTTCGCGCACCAGGGACTGCGCGGCCAGTTCGTGTCGATATTGCCGTGTAGGGCCTTGGAATACGGGCATGTACGGTGCGCGGCCTCCACCAGCGACTGGGCAACATCACGATCGATGCCGGGGATGTGCACACGCAGCCGTGCCTGCAGGAAGTATTCGATGCCCGCAGTGCCAAGGTCCACTTCCGAATCCACGGAAAGGTCTTCAGGCAACTTGATCTTCCGTTTGCCCGCGGCCAGTCCCATGGCGCCGATGAAGCAGGCGGAGCAGCCGGCGGCCAATAGCTGTTCCGGGTTCGTGCCGTGCCCTTTGCTGCCCGGGGACGACAACTCGATATCGAGCCTGCGGTCGTCGCTGAATGCTGAGCCTTCGCAGCACAAGACGTAACGTGGACCCGCCGGTGTAGAGGACTTTTTTCGATACGGGTCATGGCGTTTCCCTTCAAGAGCTCAATTGGTGTTTGACAGCGAATTGGCGATTGACGGTATCCCGCGCAGCCGTGCTCCGGATGTGAGATCACCGGGTTGGGGGGATGCTTTGCGCACGGACTTGAACGCCGCCCGCAGCTCCTCGGCGAACAGTTGCGGCTGTTCCCATGCCGCGAAATGCCCACCCTTCGACACCTTGTTGTAGTAGTAGAGCGACGGGTAGGCCTGCTTGCTCCAGCTTTCCGGCGCACGGTAGATCTCATGCGGGAACACCGTAATCGCTACCGGCACCTTGATGTCGCGCGTTTTCTGGGCGTCGGCGCTGAAGTTATTGTTGTTGTTCTCCCAATAGAACCGCGACGACGATGCGCCGGTGTTCGTCAGCCAGTACAGCGTGATGTCGTTCAGGATCGCGTCACGAGACAGCACGCGCTCGGGCACGCCGTTGCTGTCGCTCCACTCGGCGATCTTTTCGTAGGTCCATGCGGCCAGGCCGGACGGCGAATCCGACAGCGAATAGCCGATGGTTTGCGGACGCGTGACCATCATCCCGCCGTATGCGGCATTGCGGCCGAAGAACGTGCTCAGCGACTGGTAGGCGTCGCGCTCGGCGGCCGTCAGCTCTGCCGGCGCCGGGTCGCCGGCCAGAAGCGACTTCATGTGGTTGCCGGGCACGGTAGCAGGCATGTTGAGGTGGATCGCACGCAGGCCCGCCGGTGCCTGGCGGGCGAGGGCGTCGGAGATGACCGAGCCGTGGTCGCCGCCTTGCGAAACGTAGTGCGTGTAACCCAGGCGCTTCATCAGGACATCCCATGCGCGGGCGGTGCGTTCGGGTTGCCAGCCGAGCTCTGTGGGTCGACCCGAGAAACCGTAGCCGGGAATCGACGGAATGACGACGTCAAACGCATCCTCCGCCTTCCCGCCATACTTCTCGGGGTCAGTCAGCGGTCCAATCGTGTTGATGAACTCGAAGATGGAGCCGGGCCAGCCATGTGTCAGGATCAAGGGAAGGGCATTGGGGTTGCTAGACCGCACGTGGATGAAGTGGATGTCGAGGCTGTCGATCTTCGTGACGAACTGTGGCAGCGCATTGAGCTGCGCCTCGGCCTTGCGCCAGTCGTACTTGGTGCCCCAGTGGCGAACCAGCTCCTGGAGCTGCGCGGTCTGAATGCCCTGCGATTCGTCATTGACGAGTTCCTTGTCGGGCCAGCGCGTGGCGGCAATACGCTTGCGCAGTTCGTCGAGCTGGGCCTGTGGCACGTGGACCTTGAAGGGGCGGATGCTCTCGTCCGCGTTGGTGGCTTTTGCGGCCACCGTTTTCGGGGTGGCCTCGGCCGCCCTGGCAGGCGGTACATACCCGGCAAAGGCGAGCGATGCGGTAGCGGCGGCGATGGCGAACGGGATGCGTGGGAAGCTGCGAATGACTGCGTTTGACACGGTGATTCTCCTTATCGGTCTTGTAAATGACGGGCGCGTTGGTGCTGCATGAAAGCGTCCACGGTCCCCATTCCTGACGTGGACGAATGCGTCAGAAGTACTACTTCGATTGCTCGAGCTTCTCGATGGCTGCCGCGACAACCGCGCCATACTGTCTGTCTGGAAGGCAGTAAAGCCGAAGATCGCGCGGAGCTCTATTGGACGATGGTATTGGCGACGCCCCCCGTGCCGGGGGAAAAGCATGATTGGCCGTTGCTGCCGCCAGGCACGAATTGCCCTATCGACCTCTTCTGTTCGGGTTGTTCCATGACTGCGCAGATCGGCCCGGCACAACCCCTTCTGCGCATCGGCTGCAGCCATGCCTTCCCACTGATACGAAGGTATCGCCAATACCATCGTCCAATGGAGTTTCGTACCAACTTCCACCCAAAATCCGGCTCATGCAAGTCAGCTTCACGCGTTGCGGTCAGCAAGCAGGCGCAAAGTCAAGGCCTGAGGTCATTGGATCAATAGGAGCGGAAGAATGTCAGAGAAATTCAGATCCCGACGGCATGGCTCAATGGGCGCTGCTGCGTCGCCGCTTCCGGAGTTCGCATCGTGAGCCCGCTCGACAATCTTGCGGCCTTTCCATCCTTGGGCTATTCATGGTGGGAGCGCTCGCCCGTCTCCCACTGCTCCCGGTCACGGCGGGCCGATGGACACTGGCTTTAGTCAGGAGGCGTCGCCGTTGACCCCGATGAAATCGCCCGATGTCTGCATCGTGGTCGCCGATGCACTGGTCCTGGCCACGCGCCTGCAGCACGTCTTGCAATTTGTTGTGGCGCAAGCCATGCGGGATGCGGACGTGAATTTGCCGCAGTGGCTGGTACTTCATCAACTGCTCGACAGCACGGGAGGCACAACGCTAACGGCACTTGCGGCAGCGATCGATCAAGACCTTGGCAGTCTCTCCCGTTCCCTATACAGGCTGCGCCAGCGGCAGCTGGTCACGACGCTGGCAAAGCACGGCGACCGGCGCAAGGTTTGGCTCGAGCTCTCCCCGGCTGGCCGGGAGCTGTGCAACTCGGTTGAAGGCGCAATGCGCCGGCAGTTGGGAAGCGCGGTGGACGAGCTGCAGTCGCGTGATGCCGTTGACCAGATGACTAGCGTGATGGACCGGGCAACCGCGGCGTTGCGCGACGCTGTCATCTTGCTGCTGGAGCACACGCCGCAAGGAAAGAAGCCGTTGAGATCAGGAGAGGGTGGTCTTCAAGATGCACCTTGGTCCGGTCCCCCGCAATTGAAGCAGCCCATAGGCGCGTGCAACCGCGCATTCAATGCCGCTATTCACCGGGACGCCGGTCTCGGTTCTCAGGGCCGCAGTCTATCCCGACCGAAGCTAACCGATACGAAGGAACTCAAATGAAAATGTCTGACAACTCGTTTCCGGAATCGCGCCAATTCACCCGGCGGGATTTTCTCGGCGTCTCCGCGGCGGCCGCAGGCTATGGCGCTGGTCTGATGGCACTGGTGAGCCCGGCAGCGGCTGCGCAAGCCACAACGGCGACTGGCGGCGCGAGCGACGCAGTTCGTCCGTTCCGCGTTAGCTTCCCCCAGGAAGCTCTGGTGGATCTGCGTCGACGGATTGCCGCAACACGCTGGCCCACGCGCGAAACCGTCACCGATGCGTCGCAGGGCGTCGGACTGGCAACCATGCAGCTGCTTGCCCGCTACTGGGCCACGCAGCATGACTGGCGCAAGGTCGAAGCGCGCCTGAACGCCTTGCCGCAGTTCATGACGACGATCGATGGCGTCGACATCCACTTCATTCATGTGCGTTCGCAGCACGCCAACGCGCTGCCTGTCATCATCACCCACGGCTGGCCCGGATCTGTGATCGAACAGTTGAAGGTGATTGGTCCGCTTACCGACCCGACTGCCCATGGCGGCCAGGCGTCAGATGCGTTCGATGTCGTGATTCCATCGATTCCTGGACACGGATTCTCCGGCAAGCCAACGACAACGGGCTGGGATCCCGTCCATATCGCGCGCGCCTGGATCGTCCTGATGCAGCGTCTTGGCTACAAGCAATACGTGGCGCAGGGCGGTGATTGGGGTGACGCGATCTCGGAGCAGATGGCGCTGATCGCACCGCCGGAACTGCTTGGGATTCACGTCAATATGCCCGCGACCCTTCCGGCCGATGTATCGAAGGCACTGAAGTATGTCGAGCCGGCGCCCGCAGGCCTGTCGGCCGACGAGCAGCACGCATTCCAGCAGCTCGATACGTTCTTCAAGCACGGCCTTGGCTACGCGATTGAAATGGCCAATCGCCCGCAAACGCTCTACAGCATCGAAGATTCGCCCATCGGATTGGCTGCCTGGATGCTCGATCACGATGCCGCGAGCCAGGCAATGATTGCGCGGGTGTTCGATGGCCAGCGCGAAGGCCTCTCGCGTGACGACGTCCTCGACAACGTCACCCTGTACTGGCTGACTAAAACGGCGATCTCTTCCGCGCGGCTCTACTGGGAAAACAAGCTCGCGTTCTTCGACGTCAAGAACATCAAGATTCCGGTGGCCGTGAGCGTCTTCCCCGACGAGATCTATGCGGCACCACGGAGCTGGGCGGAACGGGCCTATCCAAAACTTATCCACTTCAACCGGCTGGAAAAGGGTGGCCATTTTGCGGCATGGGAACAGCCCCAGGCCTTTGCCGCCGAACTTCGGGCGGGCTTCAAATCCCTGCGTGGGGGAGTTTCAGCATGACGCTAGAGCCCCATGGAAACCTATCGATGAATCGATCACGCGCCGCCCGTGCAAGGAGTATGGAATGAACAGCATTGCCCTGGCCTGTACCGCCGTACTCGGATTGCTCCTGTTTGTGCTTGGGCTTGCTACCTCGATCGAGCGTTCTCGTGTCGGCGCGCTGAGTGGTTACGCACCTGAGCCCGATCGCTTGCTCACCAAACTGGTTCGCGCCCACGGAAATACCGCCGAGTACGTGTCTTTCTTCGCGGTGATCTTCCTATACCTCGGGACCCGAAATCCGCCTCATTGGCAGCTCTGGTGCATGGCGGGCGCAACGGTTTGCCGGTTGCTGCTGGTAGTTGGTTTGCTTGCATGGCCGTCCATGTCGAAACCCAACCTGGCCCGAGCTATCGGCGGCACGGGAACCTACGTGTTCGGCATTGCTCTCTGTGCCGCATTGATCGTTGGCCGCTAGCCTTTCAGAGGGATTTTCAGCCGGGCAGGAAGCGCCGGCGGGCACATTGAACCCATTGAAACTGGAGAAGTCCTGATGTTGAAATCGATCAACATGCGTCGCCGACATTTTCTCGGCACTGCGGCCGTCGGCATCGGCGCGATGGAAACGGTGGTAGGCGGGCTCGCGCATGCGCAGTCTACTCACGCCGGCGCGAACGCTGCAACGTCAAAGACCTCGTTCACCGAGATCAAGCAGATCAACGCCGGCGTACTGAACGTCGGATATGTCGAGGTCGGCCCCGCTGAAGGTGCGGTTGTGATTCTGCTGCACGGCTGGCCTTATGACATCCACAGCTTCGCTGAGGTGGCGCCTCGGCTCGTATCGGCTGGCTATCGCGTCATCATTCCGTACCTGCGTGGTCATGGGACGACGCGTTTTCTATCCGGCAGTACAGTCCGCAATGGCCAGCAGTCGGTGCTGGCCGTCGATGTCATCGCACTGATGGATGCGTTGAAGATCCAGAGCGCGATTCTCGGCGGTTTCGATTGGGGCGCGCGCACGGCCAACGTCGTTGCCGCGGTCTGGCCAGAGCGTTGCAAGGCATTGGTCTCGGTGAGCGGGTATCTGATCGGCAGCCAGGCGGCGGCCAAGGCTCCCTTGCCGCCGAAGTCGGAGTTGGAATGGTGGTATCAGTTCTATTTCGCCACGGAGCGTGGCAGGCAGGGTTACGACGCCCATCGGCACGATTTCGCGAAGCTCATCTGGAAGCTCGCCTCGCCGAAATGGAACTTTGACGATGCGACCTACGAGCAATCGGCTCGCGCCTTCCAGAATGCTGATCACGTTTCGGTCGTGATCGACAACTATCGCTGGCGCCTAAGCATCTCGAACGGGGAGCGGCAATACGATGGACTTGAAAGGCAACTGGCCGCGGCGCCAGTCATCGGCGTGCCGACAATCAGTCTCGAAGGCGACGCGAACGGCGCGCCGCATCCGGAGCCTACATCGTACGCCAAGAAGTTCGTCGGAAAATATGCGCACCGAACTGTCGCGGGCGGCATCGGACACAACTTGCCGCAGGAGGCGCCCAAGGCGTTTGCGGATGCCGTGATCGACGTCGACAGCTTCTAAGTCCTTCTGTCGAAGCCGAATTCTTGATATGGCGATGCCAGGTGAGATCGACGTCTATGGGCACTCTCGTCCCGAGTCTGTTGATGCTGCTGCTGGCATTCGGCCTGACTTCGGTTCGGCGTGAGCACCCATCTGGAAGTGGGAAAGGCGCGCAGTGATTGCTGCAATCGAGTGACGCGCCGGTGATGGCTTACCGTGCCCTGGGCGCTGTCCTTGGATTGCCGGCAAGCCGAAGTCTCGCCGCGATGGTCACCAGATCGGCGAGTGAACGTGCTTCCATCTTCCGCATGACCTGCCCGCGGTGCGCCTTGACTGTGATCTCGCTGATGCCCAGCTCGCCTCCTACCTGTTTGTTCAGGAGGCCTGATACCACCAGCGCCATGACCTCACGCTCCCGTTGACTGAGTGAGGCGTAGCGGTCCTGGATGGCGCTGAGCTCGGCTTTCTCTTCCAATGTCGCGCGACTACGCTCGATGGCTTGCCGGATCGCGTCAAGCAGGACTTCATCTTCGAAAGGCTTGGTGAGAAATTCAACCGCTCCCGCCTTCATGGCCCGCACCGTCATCGGCACGTCGCCATAGCCGGTGATAAAGATGATCGGCATGTCGGGGCGCTCAGATGCGATCAGGTTCTGCAGGTCAAGGCCGCTGAGATCGGGAAGGCTGACGTCCAGTACCAGACAGTTAGGGGCCGTGGCACGCGGGCACTCAAGAAACGCCTGCGCGGAGGCGAACGTCTCCACCCTGAAACCCGCCAGGCGGATCATCGCTTCCAGCGATTCACGCACAGAGATGTCGTCGTCGACGACGAGGACGACAGGCGGGGTGTGAACCGACGACGGTTCCGGGATGCATTCCGCGGTATGGGTGGGTGTCATCGGCAACTCCAATCACAGGCTCCTGGGGTCGTTCCAGTCCGCCCGGAGCGCGGTCTGGATCGCAGCGAGCAGAGCGGTGTCGCTGAATGGCTTGAACAGGTACTCGACGGCGCCCAGTTCCAGCAGACGCCGGCGCTGAGCCTCGTCATCGTGTGCCGTGATGAAGATGATCGGGACGGAGTGATGGCATCGCAGGAGTTCGTGCTGCAGGTCCGGCCCGGACATGCCTGTCATGGCGACATCGAGGATGAGGCATCGAGCCTGACAGACACAGCCGGAATCCAGGAATTCCTCCGCCGACGCAAAAGCCAGAGCTGCAAAGCCGAACTCGCGTAACAGGTCAGGCAGGGATTCGCGCACTGATTCGTCGTCGTCGACCACTGCGATCAGCGAGCGCTCGTCCATCACAGGGCCCTCGCGCACTGTTCATTCTCCGCGCGTGCGGGCTGGGCCGTGGCGGCGGCTGCCGTGATGTCCGGCCGGCATGGGAGGGAGAATGAAAACGTGGCGCCGACGCTTCCGTTAGGGGTCGCCCACAGGTGGCCACCATGACGCTCGATGATGGAACGGGACACGGATAGGCCGAGGCCCATGCCTCCGCCTTTGGTCGTGTAGAACGCATCAAAGAGCTTGCCCGCGTGCTCGGGGCCGAAACCGACGCCGGAGTCGGTCACGGCCAGGCGAACGCTTTCCCCATCGTGCCGTTCGATGCTGAGCAGCGTCTGCCGTGGGCGGTCGTGGACGCCGTCCATCGCCTCCATGGCGTTGAGAAGAAGATTCAGCACTACTTGCTGTAGCTGGACCCTGTCGCCTGTTACAGGTGGCAGATCGGTGGCGGCTTTCAGTCGCAGGAGGATTCGTCGCGTACGGGTCTCGGAGTGCAGCATGTCGACGACCTCGTGTGCCGCTTCCACCAGATCGATCGCGTCCGTCGTCACGGCCTCCTTCCTGAACAGCGCGCGCAGGCGCGTCAGGATATCCGAAGCGCGGCGCCCGTCGCGCACTGTGCGTCGCACGGTGTCGAGCGCGCCGTCGACGTTGGGTGGCTCCGCGCTCAGCATGCGCAAGCCTGTGCTCGCGTTGGTCATGATGCCAGCCAGCGGCTGGCTGATTTCGTGCGCAATCGAGGCGGTCAGCGCACCGAGGCTGTTGACCCGGCAAGCGTGGGCCAGTTCGGCGCGCAGGCTGCCGAGCGCCTCTTCTGACTGACGCCGCTCGGTCACATCCTGCGCGGCGCCGTTGTATTCCAGCCGGCCCTGCGGGTCACGCGTGGCGTGGGCCTGTATGAGCAGGTACTTGACCGTGCCGTCGGGCATTAGCAGGCGGTAGTCGCAGTCAAGGTCCTTGCCTTCTTGCGCATGCTCGAGCATGGCATGCAGCAGATGAAGGTCGCCAGGGTGGACACGTGCCGCGATCATGTCCGTCGTTATCGGCACCCCTGGCTCGATCCCGTAAATGCGATAGAGCTGTTCCGACCAGGTGATCTCCCCGTTTGCCGGACGCCAGCTAAAGCTCCCGCTCAGGCTGAGTTTTTCCACATTCGCCATCAGCGCTGCGCTTCGCCGCAGTTGTTCTTCGGCCCGTTTGCGCGCCGTGATGTCGCGCGTCACACAGAGTTGCACCACCGTTCCGTCGGTCCACCGCATCGGTGCGGCATGGGTTTCCATGTGCATTCGCTCGCCGTGCATGTTGATAATGTCGAACTCCAGAAAATCTTTTTCGTCGGAGCAGACTCCGTGGCTGAACTCGACGTAGCGGTTGCGATGTTCCGGCGCGACGAAATCGTAGAAATTCCGTCCGAGCAGGGCATGCTCGGACGGTGCTCCGGCTATGGCGACGCCGGCCGAGTTGACGCGCAGCAGGGTGCCGTCGCGCGCGACGACCTTCACGCATTCCGGCGTCGTCTCCACGATCGCGCGAAAGCTTTCCTCGCTTCTCTTCAATGCGAGGTTGCTTCGCGCGTGTTCGATGGCAATGCTCGCGACATGGGTGAGCTGCTCGATCAGATCGCGTTGGAAAGAAGTCGGATGCCCTGGTTCCGAGCGAAAGATTGCAAAGGTGCCGAGCGTTTCGCCGGCGCGCGACAGAATGGGTGCGGCCCAGCAGGCGCGCAGTCCCTGGGCCAGAAGGTGCTCCCGCCATGGCTGCGCAAAGCGCGCCTCCGCTGCTACATCCGGCACGATGCACGGCAATTTGGTGGTGGCCACCAGCCCGCAAGGGCCCGGTGTGGCCGCGACCGGGCTACCGTCCGCAGGGACGATGTTGGACAACTCAGGGTGTTGCGGCGCCCCCTCTTGGAAGGTGACATCGTCGGGACTAATCATGGAAATGTTGCAGAGACAGTCGTCGGAGATAGCCTCGACATGGCGACACAAGTCGTCCAGCACCGCAGGCAAAGGTTGCCCGGTGACAATCATCTCGAGCAGACGCTTCTCGGCCGCAAGGAGTGCTTCGGCGCGTTTGCGATCGTCGATATCCGTCTGCAGAAAATGCCACAGAACGATTCGGCCCGCGCTGTCGCGCAATGGAAAGCCCTGCACGTGAAACCATCTGTAGACGCCGTCCGCACGGCGGTGGCGGGACTCGGCCTCATACGGCTGGCCAGTCCGGAGCGACGCTTGCATCCGGCTAACGATCGCTTCCAGGTCATCCGGATGCAGCATGCCGTTGCTCTTCCAGGCTTTGACTTCCTCGAGTGTCGCCCCGGCGTAATCGAGCGTATGGCGGTTGGCATGAAAAACTTCACCCTCCGGCGTAAAGAGGATGACCCGGGTGGGCATGCTGTCCACGATCCGTCGATAGCGCTGTTCGTCCAGACGCGGTGCTTCGTCGGCTTGCTTGCGCTCCTCGATGTCCGTGTTGATCCCGCACCAGTTCACGACCTCGCCGGCAGCGTTGACAATTGGATTGGCACGGCACAGGAACCAGCGATACACGCCGTCGAAGCGCCGCATGCGCGCTTCCGCCTCGCCCGGCTCGCCAGAAGCGATGGTGACCCGCCACGCTTCAACCAGCGCGGGCCGGTCGTCGGGGTGGAACGCCGTCAGCCAGCACTCGCCCGACGCTTGCTCGCCAGAAAGCCCGGTGTACTCGCACCAGCGCCGATTCACAAAATCGACGCGACCGTCGGCAAAGGCGGTCCATACCAACCCTGGCAGCGCATCGAGGGTGCGTCTGAGGTCACTTTCCATCACGATTCATCTTGCCGGCTTTCCATAACGCCACGATCGCTGGGTGCGGTCGGGTAGTCAATATACTTTGGTATCGGTCCTGGCGCTCAGTGGCTGCGTGGTAGCGGCTCAGCTGCGTCCGGCACGTCGCACAAGCGCCTGCGCGCAGTTCTCACCAATACCAATGTCCAATGGAACTGCCGCTGGCCTCTGGGATAACTTGTCTACTGGAACGCAGCCTTCAGATGGAAGCATCCATGGCAATGGTGCCGCTGCATAGCCGAGGTGGCATTCCGGTGTCTCCTGATGACGCGAACCGTGCTCTTCATTATCGCCGTCAAGCGCGTCGGCTGTACGGCTTACCACCTGGCCGCCGTCAGCTGGCGCCGCTAAGCATCGGTGTCGACGATTGCTGTCCAGACGTTGAGCGCACGTTGACGGGCGCCATGCTGCTGATGGTGCTGGCAAGCTCGATGTATGTCATGAGTATTGCGCTGGGGCACCTGGGTGACGTTCTGCGCTAACGCGCTGCCAGCCTCATTCCGTCCTCCTTTGGGGGGGCACACTCGCTTGTGGGAGGACGCCATGCGACCGCGATATGCAACTGAAGATGACTGGCCGGAGGTGAAAGCGCTTCTGAGCGCTTCGTTACTTGCAGTCGATGGGATGCGCGAACAAGTCACGCAGTACATCGTGTCCCGCGACAACGCCGGGCTTCTGGGCTGCGCCGGAATCGAGCGATACGAGACCACGGGCGTGCTTCGCGTTCTCGTCGTTGTGCAACGTGCAAGATCCGCAGGTCTCGGCGAACTGCTGATGGCGGCCATCGTGGCTGACCTGCGGCTGCGAGGCGTCAAATCAATCGTGCTGGAGACCAAGAGTGCGTCCGGATACTTCGCACGCCTGGGCTTCGCCCCGATCGACATTTCAGCGCTGCCACAATCAGTGCGCGCCGCTCACGGGTTCCGCCGCGATCTGAACGGGATCGGGACCTTGATGCAGTCCGCGTTGTGAGCAACACCGGTGCCATGAGTCAGCTTCGCATCGGATCTGCTCAGATGGCGCTGAGCATCCCATTGACGATACCAAGGAGAAAACGTGTTATGACGGCCAACGCAAATCAACGTAATTCGAACGCCGTGGATTGGCTACGGGTTCAAACCTACACGCAAGGTGTGATCGGCCCAAGTCAGCCGATGCTCGGGCCGCTCGCGGACGGGGGGACCCTGGTTGCCGGCACGCCTCCGGGTTGCTGGGGGCCGATGATCACACCGGCCTTCGAAGGCGGTCATGAGGTGACTCAGCCCGTCGCGATCGCGGGAGCCGAGGTTGGTGACGCAGTCGCAATCAAGATCCGGCACATGCGGGTGACGTCGTTCGCCACGTCGTCTGGAGTCATGAAGTTCGTCGAAGGCCGCTACCACGGCGATCCGTTCGTGGCGAAGTTCTGTGGTCAATGTGGTACCGAGCATCCGGCCAGTCACGTAGAGGGTATTGGCCACGACGCGATTCGCTGCAATAACTGTGGTGCGGAAGTGAGTGCCTTCTGCTTTAGCCATGGCTACGTCATCGTCCTCGACCATGAGAACCAACTGAGTCTGACGGTAAATCAGGAGATTGCAAATCGCCTTGCGGGCAAAGCACCAGAAATGTCCGCACTGCCGGAACTTGCTGCGCAGCATTCGATCCTGTCGCTGGCGCGGGCGGACATGGCAGGCGTTGCGTCGCGCATGCGGCCGTTCCTCGGAAATATTGGCACCACGCCTGCACGCGATATTCCCGACTCGCACAACTGTGCCGACTTTGGGCAGTACCTGATCGGAGCGCCGCATCGGTTCGCGATGACGAATGAGGAACTGCATGCGGCCAAGACCGACGGTCACATGGATACCAACTCGGTACGCGAGGGCGCAGTCCTTATCTGTCCGGTCCGAGTGCCAGGCGCCGGCGTGTACCTCGGTGACATGCATGCGCAACAGGGAAATGGCGAGATTGCTGGGCATGCCACCGATGTGTCCGGTGAAACGGAACTGCAGATCGAGGTAATAAAGAACCTGACGATCGGCGGCCCGATTCTTCTCCAGAACGCTGAGGATCTGCCGCCGTTGGCGCGGCCGATGACGAAGGAGGAGCGTGAGAAGGTGCGCGAGCTAGGTGCCCGCTGGGGACAGATTGAGATCGAGGAGTCGGCACCCATTACTTTCATCGGGAGCGGTGTCGATTTGAACGCTGCAACAACGAACGGATTGCAGCGCGCTGCCGGCATGACCGGTCTGCCTTACGACGAAGTCTTGAATCGTGCGACGATTACCGGTTCGATCGATATCAGCAGGCTACCCGGCACGGTTCGCGTGACGTTCCTGTGCCCCCTGGCCATACTCGATCGTATCGGAATCGGCCGCCTGGCGCGGGAGAAGTACCTACTGGACTGAAGTAGCCAACAGGCTACGTGGACATAGCTCCGGCCTGCCCCGGTGCCAGGACGACTTCGAAGTGTTCGGGAGGCGCTTCGCTAACCATCATCTATGAGCAAAAGCGCGCCGACGCAGTGCGTCGGCCATTACACGAGATACCAGCAGAGCCCCGATCATGGCGCTGACCGCAAATACGGCCTTGTCCGGGTCGAGGTGGACATCCTCGTCAACAATGCTGGCGCCAGTACGGGCGGGCCGAAGCGCCACGCTGTGCAAGGCACCGCAGCAGTTCCAGCTTGAGTTCGCGTTCCATTTATCCCATCTTTGCGGAATCCTCGAACTCAGCGAACACGCGGGCTTGTACTGCGTCCATGACTGCCAGGACCTGTGCGTCGGCTGGGGCGCTCGCCGCTACGCCGGTAGCGTCCTTTGGCTTCGAGCCAAGCGGATAGAAAACAAAAGCCGTGTCAAACTTGCCTGCCGACTCTTTCTTCAGGTTTCGGTTGAGCGCCTTCAGGTACCGCTTCTTTATGGTCTTCGACATAGGTTTCGTCGCTTTCTGCATCGTCAAGGATGAACGGCTGTCCGGTGTGGATACATGCGCGCATAGCGATCACAGGGACATCGCCCGTCGTGGGTGTATTGGCCATGTCATCGAAGCGCCTCGATGGCTCATCGCTCCGTTGGGGCCAGCCAACAGTCCGAAAGCTCGCATCGGTTTACATTTCGGCAATTATTGCAGGCTATTTCCCAACCTATCTACTAAGGCGTTTGGTACCACTGCGGCGCCACCCAGGTCAAGCGCCCAGCTCCCGTCGCGGGCTGTGCCGCGAGAGTAAGGGAGGTAAAGTCCTGGGATTTGGCTGCCACACGGGTGCCGGATGGGATATCGTCCCGAGCCGCGTCCGGGTTGGCGGGAGTTTGCGCTGTCGCATCAGATTTCAAGCTGCGAAGCCGAGCGATTGTGCGTTTTGCGGCGAATAGCGGCAGATACATATGCACACGGGCATCCGCGCTTAGCTCGAGGTAGGATTCCCTGACCAACTCTGGGGGGAAGCCCGTGTGGACCGCGATACTCGCGACCATATGGTCTTGATCCTCCGTTCTCATCGCTCCCCTTCCATTCTCTTTCGCGCAGGTGACAGCAGAAGTGCCTATTCGCGGCCGCGGCTGTCGTACTGATGTGACGTCTGCGGTAGCACTGCTTCGAGGACGCTGTCCCGAGCAGTGCGCTGCTGGAATGCAGCCTCGCCAGGCCCGCTACCAGTGGCTTCGCCTCATTCGGGTGGCGGCGTCGGAGAACAACCGATTGGTTGGTGCACTGGTGCCCGGATTTTGAGACGCTGGCTTCTTGACCGGTTGCACGCACGATTCACTCGGCGCAATCGTGCGGAAGAAGGGGGAGGTCAGCGGTGCCGTGAGGGCGGACAGCGGCCCGGATCGCCTGCAAGACGTCCGCCCCCGCACCGCTGCCCAGCACCAGCAGCACCTTCAGCCAATGAGGACAGGGGGTGCATGATATATTCGCATGCGAACGAAATCCCTTCTCCTATGCCGTCGTACACATGGAAGTCGCCTCATCTATCTGTTGAACGTGGGCCAGCGGCGCCTGCAGCGGTGATCGCAAGCGCGCACTGCCGCGGGTGGTGTGACATCAGCCCAGGCCGGGCTGCTGTTCTTTCTGGGCGGGAACGATGGCGCGCTGATGAGCGAGGCTGCGGCGGCGCTGGATCTGGGGGCGCCCGGGATGAGCGGCCTGGCCGACCGGACCGAAAGGGCAGGCCTGATCGAGCGCCGGCCGGACGGGACCGACCGCCGGCCATCGCGCCTATGGTTGACGGATGCAGGGCGCACTGCTCGCCAGCGTTCCAAGGCGAGCATGAAGGTATTGAATACCAGACTGACGGGAGGTCTCACCGCAGCCGAGATCGACGTGGTGGCGCGGTGGCTGACCAGCCTGCAGACAAAGTTTCCGGCCGCCGACGAGGGCGAGCCATAGCCTGGGCTGCGGCTGGAAAGCCAGGCCGGTCGACTTACTGCCCGGCAACCTTGGTGAAGTCCGGTTTGCGCTTCTCGGCGAAGGCGGAGAATGCTTCCCTGGCTTCAGCACTGGCTAGCCGCTCCTCGAACCTGGCGCTTTCGCTGTGCATCTGCGAAACCAGTTTTTCCGCATCGCGCATCAGCTTTTTCATTGCGCTGAGCGAGCCGGGCGGCCTGGCGGCAATCTTCTCGGCCATCCGGCGCGCTTCGGCCCGTAACTGGTCATTGGCGCAAACCTTGTTCGCGATGCCCCAGGCCACTGCGGTTTGCGCGTCAAGCGGCTCGCCCAGTGCGAACATTTCGAAGGCGCCGATCCGCAGCGGCAACAGGTAGCTTGAAGCCGCTTCGGGAACAAGGGTGAGATTAACGAAGGGTGTGATCAGCTGCGCGTCCTGACCGAGCACGACGTAATCGCAATGCAGTAGCATCGTGGTCCCGACGCCGACGGCCTTGCCGTTGACCGCGGCGACAATCCGTACGGTCGAGTTGGCGAGGGCGTGCAGAAAGCGATGCACTTGACTTCGCTGGCGCCCTTTCCCGCGGCGATCACGGCGAACTCGCCGATGTCATTGCCGGCTGTAAACATGTCCCCGTCCCCCTGAATCAGCAGGACTCGGATATTCGGGCCGTGCTGCGCCTGCTGAATAGCGTCGGCGAGTGCGCCATACATCTCGTCCGTCAAGGCATTTTTCTTGTCCGGCCGGGCAAGCTGCATGCTCCGTGCGAGCATCAGTGTTAGGTTCGCATGCAAAGTATATAGATAATTCGCATGCGAAGTAACCCTGCGCCAGACCGCGAGCCTTCGATCCGCTCTCTGGACAGTTAAAAGCGGTGTCGGACGCCCATCACCGCACCCAGTTGACTCTGGCGAGGCTGCACGCCGTGCGTCGGCCTCCACGCCGCCAACAAGGTTCAGGTAGCAACCAAAGGCCTGCCGCCGGACGACAAGGCCTGCGGGCGCCGCAACCGGCGCCCGTCCGGACGTGGAATTACCGCGCCACGCCGTACCGGGCCGCAGGCTGGTCACGCGAGAGATTGGGGCCGAGCGCGGCACGTGCAGCATCGAACGCCTTCCAGTCGGCATCGTCAGGCAACGACGGCACGGTAACCACCTCGCCCTGATCCAGCCCCGAAAGCGCGGCATCGACCAGGTCGTCGCCGCTCATGACAATGCCTTGCGGCAAGTTCTCGACCGGCTGGCCGGCGGTATCCCAGAATTCGGTTCGCGTAGCCCCGGGCAGCACGGCCTGTACGCGCACGCCCTTGCCGGCAAGCTCATGCTGCAACGATTGGGTAAAGGCCAGCACGAAGGCCTTCGAGCCACCATAGACCCCGTTCAGAACCTCGGGCGCCACCGCGACAATCGAAGCGATGTTGATGATGGTGCCTTCGCCGCGTGCCACGAAGGCCGGGGCTGCGGCATAGGTGAGACGAGTCAGAGCCGTGACATTGAGCTCGATCATCGCCTGCATTTTGTCGACATCCGACACCAGCAACGGTGCCGCGGCGCCAACGCCGGCATTGTTGACCAGCGTGGTGATGCTGGCATCGGAGCGCAGCAGGTCTTCGATGCGCCGGACATCGGCAGCCAGCCCAAGGTCTGCGGTCACGATCTCGACCGAGCGGCCGGTGTCGTCGGTGATACGGCGGGCCAGTGCCTCGAGCCGGGAGCGGCTGCGTGCAACCAGGATCAGGTCATGGCCCCTGCGTGCGAGGCGGTCCGCATAGATGGCGCCGATGCCGGAAGATGCGCCGGTGATGAGTGCGGTGCCGGCGTGGGAGTGGGAGTGGGTTGTCATGTCAGAATTCCATGGTCGGTGGGGAAGAATGCGTCTGGCAGTCGGTGGGGAATTTCCTAGTGGCTGCGTGAAACGAAGATTAGGCGCACAATGGCGATGACACCAATGGCATAGATGCCACCTTTTCTGCCATGGCCACAGACGGCGCCAAGACGGCCCGAGGAGTTCCATATGCATCACGTAGCGCTCGTCCTATATCCCGGGTTCCAGGCGCTGAACCTTGCCGTATCGACGGTGCTGGAATTTGCCAACCGCTCGCTCCTGCAGCCGCTATACCAGGTCCACCTGATCTCCGAAGACGGTGGCCCCGTGCTGAGTTCCGGCGGCTTTTCGGTCAACACCGAGCCGTTTGGCCGACGCCGCTTCGACACTGTGCTGGTGGTGGGAGACAACGACGCTATGCCTGCGTCACCCGGGCTGGTGAAATTCCTGCAACGGGCATCGCGTACGTCCCGGCGCATTGGTGCTACCTGCACCGGCGCCTTCAACTTGGCCGAAGCCGGGCTGCTGGACGGCCGACGCGCCACCACGCACTGGTACTACGCGGAGCAGTTGCGGCGGCGCTTTCCAAACATCGCGGTGGAAGAAGACCGGATCTTCATCATCGATGGCCCGGTGTGGACCTCGGCCGGCATGTCGGCCTGCATCGACCTGGCGCTGGCGCTTGTGGAGAAAGATGCTGGGGGCGCCGTCGCACGCGATGTGGCGAAGAAGCTTGTCGTGTACCACCGCCGCGCCGGCGGGCAGTCTCAGTTTTCGGCACTGCTTGACCTGGAGCCCCGGTCTGACCGGATCCGGGCGGCGCTGGATTTCGCACGCCAGAACCTTCAACTGGAGCTTTCGGTGGAGAAGATGGCTGAGGCGGCGCACCTGAGTCCGCGCCAGTTCGCACGCGCGTTCCGGGACGAAACCGGCCAAACGCCAGCGAAGGCAGTGGAGCATCTGCGCGTGGAGGCGGCCAGACTGATGATGGAAAGCGGCCGCCATGCCATCGATGTGGTGGCACGGGATACCGGTTTTGGCGATCGCGAGCGCATGCGGCGCGCATTCTTGCGGGCCTACGGGCAGCCGCCGCAGGCCATCCGGCGCATGGCGCGCGGCGACGAAGTTTGGGCCGCGTAGGAATATGGGCTCCTGCGTCAGATACAGTGAGATACACGGAGCGTCGAAGGCTTTGGATTTCGTCCTACGAGAATATGCTCCTATCTGCAAGGCAGCGCCTTGAGTGCTGCCTGTCAGCACTCAACGGGCAGGCGGAGGAACGAAGCCAGCAAGCTTGCGGTGGTCTGCGGCTGTTCCATCGGCGGCCAGTGACCGGAGTCTTCGATGACGGCCATTGCCGCGCCGGGAAAGCGCGCCGAGCAAGCCTGCTCGACCATTGCGATCGGAATGACTGGATCCTCGTTCGCCGCAATCACCAGCACCGGGCCGGCAAAGGTGCCGGGCGCATTGCCGCTGGGGTGGCCGCCGGTGAAGGCGTCGTAGTAGGCCTTCACGGCAGCCTTTTCCATCATGTTTGCAGGATCGGTCAGGCGCATCAGCTGATTGACGGGGAGCTGGCGCGAGAACATCCTGCGGATTGCCCGTTGGGCAGGCGCATCGCCGCTGCAGTTGCGGAGCAGGGTACGGACGTCTTCGGGCAGAGTGTTGCCGGCCAGCGGTGTCGGCGTGATCAGCACCAGGGCTGCAGTGCGATCCGGCAGGCGCGCGGCCACGAGTTCAGCGATCTGCGCGCCCACGCCGTGGCCCACCAGCGCCGCGGCGTAAAGTTCGTCCTCAACGATCAGTCTGGCGACGTCGTCGACCGCCTGCTCAAGCGAGTGGGGCCCGCCGGCGTTGCGCCACGCGCCAGCACCGCGTAGATCCGGCGCAACGATGGTGATCGCCTGTGCGGGCCATTGGGCGATCAACGGATCCCATCCGACATGGCTATCGAGGAAGCCGTGAATTCAGCACGAGCGAGTTAGTTATGCGTTGGCGAAAGCCTGCGAGCTGCGACACGGACAAGATCTATCTCCTGTAAGAACTGCTTTTACGCGCCCGGTGTGCCACCTTGGGCCGCGGCATTGCCCAGGCCGCGGTATTGCCCAACAATCTGGAGGAGCAAATATGAACATTCAATACATCGAGGATCTGGCGCCAGGCCAGAAATACGGTTCCGGGCGGCTGCGCGTCGAGGCAGACAGGATCAAGTCCTTCGCCGCCGAGTTCGACCCGCAGCCTTTCCATCTCGATGATGCGACTGCCCGCGACACCCTGTTCCGCGGCCTGGCCGCGAGCGGCTGGCACACGGCGGCACTGACCATGCGCCTGCTGGTCGACGGCGAACTCCGCCCCGCGGGCGGCATCATCGGCGCGGGCTTCGAGGAGTTGCGCTGGCCCAAGCCGGTGCGCCCCGGCGATGAGTTGCATGTCGAGAGCGAGATCCTGGAGGTGCGGACCTCGAAGTCGCGTCCTGATCAAGGCATCGTGAAGGTGCGCATCACAACCCTCAACCAGCATGACGAACCCGTGCAAGCCGGCGTCGTCAATCTGGTCGTGCAGTGCCGTTCCGGCGGTAACGCTTAAACGGGGGCGCCATGAAGATATTGGTACTCGGTGCCGGTGCAATGGGTGGTTACTACGGCGCGCGACTGATCGAGGCGGGCGCGGACGTGACTTTCCTGGTGCGGCCTGGACGCGCGCAGGCGCTGGAACGCGAGGGACTGGCGGTGCGCAGTGAGCTTGGCGACTTCCATCGCCCGGTAAGAACAGTCCAGGCGGGCGAGGTCGATGCGCAGTACGACCTCGTCCTGCTCGCCTGCAAGGCCTATGACCTTGACGACGCGATCGCAGCGATCAGCCCGGCCGTCGGCCGCGGCACCGCGATATTGCCCCTGCTCAATGGCCTGTCTGCCTATGACCGGCTTGATCATCGCTTTGGCAGGGAGCGCGTGCTGGGTGGCGTCTCGTACATTGCGACAACGCTGGCCGCGGACGGAACCGTCCTGCACGCTGGCCGCATGGACCGGCTGGTGGTCGGGCCGCGCGCCGCGCAGACTTCGGCGCTGGCCGCGGAGTCCATGCGCTGGTGTCCAGGGCGGCGGGCACGCGCGAGGTATCGGGCGCGATCGAGCAGGAGCTGTGGAACAAGTGGGCCATGATCGCCGCGGGCGCGATCATGACATGCCTGATGCGAGGCACTGTGGCGGACATCATGCAGACGCAAGACGGTCGTCGCCTGATGCTTGACGCGATGGCGGAGTGCCAGGCGGTGGCGCAGCTGTGCGGCCACCCCATCCCGGAACCCGTTTCCGATGCCATCCAGGGCCGCTTGCTGGACAGTTCCTCGACCTGGGCGGCCTCGATGATGCGGGATATTGCCCAGGGCGCCCCACGCATCGAAGCCGACGCCATCGTCGGCGATCTCGTTGCATGCGCTGCCGAACGCGGGCGCGATCTCCCGTTGAGCCGACGGCCTATTGCCACCTGCAGGTCTATGAACGTCAACGCGCTGCCCAACAGACTGCAGGCTGATCGGACCTCGCTCCGCTTACAGGCTTCACGACATGACCACTTTTTCGTCTTTGCTGCAGCGCACGGAAGGCCGCGTGCTGGTGCTCACCATCAACAATCCCGGCAAGCGCAACGCCATCGCGGCTGACCTCTATGACAACATTCGCGCAGCGCTGGGCACTGCCGCGGACAATCCGGAGATTGGCGCGATCGTGCTGACCGGCGCCAACAACTACTTCTGTGCGGGCGGCGACCTGGAGCTGGTCAGCAAGCGGCGGGAACTGACCTATGAGGAGCGCATTGAGCGCCTGGGGCACCTGCACGACGTGGTGTGCAAGATGCGCGATTATCCGAAGCCGATCGTGGCAGCGGTTGAAGGCGGCGCGGCGGGCGTGGGCTTCTCTCTGGCATTGGCTTGCGACCTGCTTGTGGCATCGGCCGGTGCGGCCTTCTCGATCGCCTATGTGAAGGTGGGTCTGACACCGGATGGCGGCATTACGGGCCTGCTGGCGCAGAGCCTGTCTCGGCAGGTGCTGACGCAGCTGGCCCTGGCCGGCGATCGCATCACGGCGGAGCAGCTGCAGCACTTCAGGGTCGTCAACCAGCTGGTTGAAGCCGGACAGGCCGGCGCGGTGGCGATCGCGCTGGCGGCACGGCTTGCGCAAGGGCCGCGGCAGGCCATGGGGTCGAACTGGTCGCGGGAAGTAGTGATGAGGCTTCCCGCAGGGACGCGATTGTGACGCTCGCCTGGTCGTCGAGCGTGCGCTCATGGGCATGCCGGCACAGCGCCTTGATCGATCAGCGACGTGACCAGCGCCTCGAAGCGTTTCCGCGTCTTGGGGTCAAGGCGCGAAACATCGGTGCCGAGCGCCGCGATCGCGCAACCCGATCCGGGATTATCGCGCTGCTTCTTGCTCACATAGGCGCCAACGATGGCGCTCTTGCGCTGCCTGCTCGAGAAACTCCATGGTCTGGTCGAAGGCGGCATCGATTGCCTCGGCAATCAAGGCGTCCTTGGATCCGAAGTGTGCGTAGAAACCGCCATGCGCCATCCGGGCGCTCTTCATCAACTGCCATTGACACCGTGCTTGCGGAATTGCGTGGAAGCAGCCTTGACGATGTGCTTGTGGGTTTCGGCTTTCTGGCCGACTGGATAACGCATGGTCAGAGTGTGCAGATTGAAGGCGTATGTGTCTGCCAAATATATAGCATTACGATCATCATTGCATCCGATTCGGCCTGGATGTCAGCGCGTAGTGACGTGTAGCCGGCACTGTCTGGCCTTGCCCTTAGGGATAGCACCAAGGGGAGGGCAGCGTGATCTTCCTTGACCGTGCCGGTTCCCCTGACTAGCATGTAGACGCCGGATATATCGGGGGGCTGATCGAAAGGTTGACAGAGAGCTGCGGTATAGACACGAGAGCGACTCATAGCGAGGTCGCAGATCCTTTGCCGTGCTGTATGACGATCATCATTCTATTGAGTGACGTAGGAGGAGGAATGAGACAAGAACTAGGACGCGCATTCGCGTTCGCTTTGTCCGCCACGCTGGTACTGACGTATGCCGCGGCACATGGTGGCGAACAGGCCACAGGACAGGCGGAAGTTACCCGGGCCCAGGCCGGTTCACAGTCTGTCAGCATCGTGCACAGGACGCTTGAGCTACGCATCGACTATGAAGCATTCACGCGCAGCTTCGAGTCCATCCTGGGAAAATTCGACCGGGCGGTTATGGCTTCCCTTGCCAACGACCCCGCTGGGGCAAACGCAAAGATGGCGCGCATGGAGGGCGAGCAAGGACTGATGATCTTCGCGGCGCAGGACCATGGCGCGCTGTTCGCCATGGTTGGCTCGCACAGGAAAGCCAGGCGCTATCACGTGGGGAACCCGAGGATTGCACTGCAGATGACCAGCCTCGATATCCGCGCCGGCCTCTATGCACCGCTGTCCGTGCTGGTCTATGAAGCGGAACCTGGCGTGGTGAAGGTCGACTTCGACCAGCCTTCCACGCTGTTCGGCCAGTTTGGCAACCCGGCTGTTACAGCGATCGGCCTCGTCCTCGACCGAAAGCTGGAGAACGTGATCCAGCGGGCCACACAGCTGGCCGCCCAGCGGTAAGCCTGGCAACAGGGAACCCGAGCGTGCCACCGGGCACGACGGGCAAACACGCAAAATACATACGGAGACGGTCGCATGAAACCACAGAAGTCCACCCTGCCGGGGACGATAGACGTCCAGGCGTTTATCGACAACCAGAGATTCTCCCCCTACCAATGGATGGTGCTCATCGTCTGCTTCCTGGTGGTGGTGGCCGATGGCTTCGACACTGCCGCGATCGGCTATGTGGCGCCATCGGTGACCAGGGAGTGGGGCGTCTCGAAGCTTGTCCTCGGCAATGTCCTCAGCGCTTCGCTCGTTGGCCTGGCACTGGGGGCGCTGATCGCGGGACCGTGCGCCGACAGGTTCGGGCGAAAGGCCGTGCTGCTTGTCTCCGTGGCTGTCTTCGGGTTTTTCAGCCTGGCCACTGCCTCGGCGCAATCCGCCGCGGAGTTGTCCGGCTGGCGCTTACTGACCGGTCTCGGGCTTGGTGCGGCGATTCCGAACGCGACCACGCTGCTGGCCGAGTATGCGCCAGCCAGGCGTCGCGCTTTCCTGGTGAATAGCATGTTCTGTGGTTTTACGCTCGGGGCGGCGGGCGGCGGCTTCCTGGCCGCCCTCATTATTCCCGCATGGGGATGGCGCAGCGTCTTCATTGTTGGCGGAGCGGCTCCGATGGTCCTCGCCCTGCTGGTACTTGCCCTGCCGGAATCGATCCGGTTCATGGTGCTGCGCGACTGGCCAGCCCACAAGATCCAGGCGGTGCTGCGGCGCATCGCGGGCTCGGCGAAAATCCAGGCGTCCCGATTCACGTTGCCGGAAGACCAGGCTGACAAGTTGCGCTCACCGCTCGGGCTGATCCTGTCGCAGCGATATCGGACGGGAACGCTCATGCTCTGGACCACCTACTTCCTCGGTGTGCTGGTTTTCTACCTGGTGACCAGTTGGATGCCGACGCTAGTCAAGGAGGCCGGCGCGACCGTGGCCGAGGCCTCGCTGATTGCGGCGCTGTTTCCACTGGGCGGCACGCTGGGCGCCATTGCCTGCGGCTGGCTGATGGATCGCATCGACCCGCATCGCGTGATCGGCGTGGCGTATGTCTTCACCGCCGTATTCACGCTGGCGATGGGGCAGGCGACCAGCGGCGCATACCTGACGATGCTGACCCCGATTGCCGGGCTGTTCATGGGGGCTGGCCTGGTCTCCATGCCGGCGCTGGCCGCTTCGTTCTATCCCACCCACGGCCGTGCCTGCGGGGTGGGATGGATGCTGGGAATCGGGCGCTTCGGCGGCATCCTGGGCGCCGTTGCCGGCGGCACGCTGCTGCAGCTTGGCCTCGGTATGAGTTCGATTCTCAGCATCCTTGCGGTGCCTGCGCTGTTTGCAGCCATGGCCGTCGCCTACAAGGGGTGGGCGGGCGCGGCGGAGCCGGCGCCGCAGCCGGGCGTTGCCAGCGAAGCGTGAGCTTCTTGCGGCCCCGGTGTCGATAACACACATCAGCTTGCGACGCTTCCCGGGGCAGCATACGCAGGCTGGATGGCAGGTGGGGAAGGATCATGGAAAGCGTGGATCTCGAGGTCTTGAGAAGCAGTGTCCGCTGGCAGGAGCAGGGACACCGTTGCCTTCTGGTGACGGTGGTCCGTACCTGGGGCTCGTCGCCGCGACCGGCGGGCGCGATGCTGGCGGTGCGTGACGACGGCCTGGTAGTGGGCTCGGTTTCGGGCGGCTGTATCGAGGACGACATCATTGACCGGACGCGCGGCGAAGGCATTCACAACCGCGGCCCTGAGGCGATCAAATACGGCATCAGCGCCGAGGAAGCCCACCGTTTCGGTCTTCCCTGCGGCGGCACCATCGAACTTGTGGCCGAGCCGGTGTCCTCCGCAAGTGGATTGCGCGAACTGCTAGGCGCAGTGGAAGCCGGTCGGCTGGTGACGCGCACGCTCGACATGGCCACTGGCACCGCGACGCTTGGACCTGCCACGGCCACCGACGGCTTGGTGTTCGACGGCAAGTCCTTGTTGACGATCCACGGCCCGCGCTATCGCATGCTGGTGATCGGCGCCGGGCAACTCTCGAAATACCTCTGCGAGATCGCCGTCGGACTCAGCTTCGATGTGACGGTGTGCGACCCTCGCGAGGAATATACCGAGACCTGGACCGTCCCTGGTGTCACCATGGTGCGCACCATGCCGGACGACACCGTGGTGGCGATGGCGCTGGACGAACGCTGCGCAGTCATCGCGCTGACCCACGATCCCAAGCTGGACGACTTGGCACTGATGGAGGCGCTGCGCACCCCGGCCTTCTACGTTGGCGCGCTGGGTTCGCGCCGAAACAACCAGGCACGGCGCGAGCGCCTGACGGAATTCGACCTGACCGGCCAGCAGCTGGCGCGGCTACGTGGGCCGGCGGGCATCTATATCGGCAGCCGTACTCCGCCGGAGATCGCAATCTCGATTCTGGCCGAGGTGGTGGCCGCCAGGAACCACGTCTCCTTGCCAGATGTCCTGAAGGTGGAAAGGGCAAAGTCAGCGTTGGCTATACCAGGAGATCTGCCTCAGCCAGGCGACCTCGTATGTGGCTGAGGTCAGCGCCAGGCTGAGTCCAGAGAAAGGAAGAACGCCAGCCTGCCGAGTCAAGTGGTGGCAGCGGGAGTGTCCGGGCTCCCGTCGCTCACTCCGCGGAATACGAAAAGACCGTGGAAGCTTCCGGATTCCTGTCGCCCGCATCCGCAGGAACCCTGATCCGGAACCAGATGGCGTACATCGCTGGCAGGAACACCAGCGTCAGGACCGTGCCGGCGAAGGTGCCGCCGATCAGCGTGTAGGCCAACGTTCCCCAGAACACCGAATGCGTCAGCGGGATGAAGGCAAAGATCGCCGCCAGCGCGGTCAGGATCACTGGCCGGGCACGTTGCACCGTCGCTTCGACGACAGCGTCGTACGGCGCCAGTCCCTCGCTCTTGTTTTGCTGGATTTGCATGATCAGGATCAGCGTATTGCGCATCAGGATTGCCGGCTTCACGTTGATCGGCGCTGCGGGACAGCGAGTCCCGTAGCATCGCGGAGTCCGCAGTGAACCAGGTCGTCAGCCTTCGCATGGCTAAGAAGCGACAGATGCGCTGGACGGACGAAGGGGCGCACTGCATGTGCAGGTCAGAGTCGCAGTCTTAAACGGAGAGCTATCTCCTTGTTTACGGTCGGGGGCAGTGATGCCGTCTTCCCGTAGTCGACCTTGCCCGGCGTGCTGAATTCGCGAGTTCGCTGCAGTTATCGCGCATTCGTAGAACGAAGCAATTCTGTCAGTCCGGAATCTGCCTGGGACCCCGCGCCGTATATAGAAGTGCCGGCGACGAGTTGACACCCATTAGCGGGAAAGGGCAGAGTGGCTTCTTGGTCGGGATGATTAAGCACACGTTCTGAGTATCCCGGCCCCGTATATCGGGGCCGGTCATGTGCTCGCCGCAATCACTTTGGCGTCACGCGAAGCTTGGCCAGTCCATCCAGCAAGGCTTTGTGGAAGGCCTGCGGATCCTGAATCTGCGGTGCATGTCCGAGATCCGGGAACTCGACCAGGGTCGCGTGCGGAATGCGTTCGACAGAGAGCCGCGCCAGTTCGGGATAGTTGCCCAATGCCGCGCGATCTTCTGGCTTCGCGAATTCCTTGCCGATCGCGGTATTGTCCTTATCTCCGATCAACAACAACGTTGGCATGGAGATCCGGCCAAATTCATACAAGACGGGTTGGGTATAGATCATGTCGTACAGCAGCGCCGAATTCCATGCCACCGCCTCTTTGCCCGACCCCCTGTACATACCGGCCAGCATCTGCACCCATTTGTCATAGCTGGTGTTCCATTGCCCCGCGTAATAGGTACCTTGCTCGTAGCGGCGAATCCTGTCGGCGCTGGTCTGAAGCTCACTCTCATACCACTGATCGACTGAAATCGGTGGCACGCCCTTTACCTTCCAGTCTTCCAGGCCAATCGGATTGACCAGGACCAGTTGCTCCGTCTGTTGCGGATACATCAGCGCGTAGCGCGTCGCGATCATGCCGCCGGTGGAATGCGCGATCAGCGTGACCTTTGACACATTCAACGAGGCAAGCAGCGCGTGCGTATTGGCAGCGAGTTGCTGAAAGGAATATTGGTATTCCTGCGGCTTTGTCGATTTGCAGAAGCCGATCTGGTCAGGTGCAATCACGCGGTAGCCAGCGTCAGCGAGGCTTTCGATCGTCTCTTGCCATGTCGCAGCGCAGAAGTTCTTGCCATGCAGCAGCACGGCTACCCGACCGTTTGGCTGCTTCGGGCGCACCTCCATGTATGCCATCTTCATGGCCTGGCGCTGTGACATGAAGGAGAAGTTGTGCACCGGATACGGATAGTCGAAGCCGCGCTTCGTGTCACATAGGTTGCGTCACTGCTGAGCAGCGCCTAGATGACGCGCGCGTTCTTGTTGGCCAGCGCCACTGCCGCGCAATTGTGCCCGCGCCGCGCGATCAGCTGCTGCAGCCAGATGCTCTGCGGATCAACCTTTTTCGTTGCGTAGCGGAGGACCGCCCGCGCCCCGTGGATGAGCAAAGTCCGCAAGTATGTGTCGCCGCGCCGGCTGATGCCGTGCAGACGAGGCTTACCGCCCGACGAGTACTGGCGTGGCACCAGGCCCAGCCACGCCGCCAGATGTCGGCCATTCCTGAATTGCTTCGCGTCGCCGACAGCAGCAACCATGGCCGTGGCGGTAATCGGACCAATGCCAGGTACTTCCGCGATCTTCTTGCAGAGCGCGGATCGCTTCATGAACGACTGGATCGACGCTTCGATCAGATGGACGCGTTCCTCAATCGCCTGCAGGTGCTGCAACATTTCAGTCAGCAGCGTCTGACAGAACGACGTCAATTCGTCGGCGCTCTTGCTGAGTAGGTCCGGGATGGCCCGCATGAACGCCTCGGGTGAGCGAGAAATCGTGAGTCCGCGCTCACCGAGCAGGCCGCGCATCTGGTTGATCATGGCCGTACGGTGGCGTAGCAGGATCGCACGCATGCGGTGCGCAGCCTGGATGTCCTGTTGCTCAACCGATTTGACTGAAACGAAACGCATCGCGGGCCGGCTGGCGGCCTCGACAATTGCCTCGGCGTCGTTGCGATCATTCTTGTTGGTCTTGACGAAGGGCGACACATACTGTGGACTGATCAGCCGGACCTCAATGCCGAGCGACTGGAAGCGCCGTGCCCAGTGATGGGCGGTGCTGCAGGCTTCCATGACCACCATCCCCGGCTTTAGTGTGCGCACGGCCTCCAGGAGCGAGCCACGCGAGACCTTCGCTCGATGCACAGTCCGTCCACGGCGGTCGGCGCATGGAGTTGGAACACATGTTTGGCGAAATCGATGCCGAGAATGTCGATTTCCATGATGAACCTCCACGTGTCAGGTTAGGCCGACAGTGTCCCCCGAAGGGAGGCGCCGGGTCCATCTCAGTAAATTGATACGGTTGGCCTCCAAAAACGCTTGTGATTCAAGAGCTTGCAGAAGAAGCGGTTTCTCAAGTGAAGCGAAACCGGAAAGCCTTGCTGTAAGCGGCTTCCCGGGGAGTCACCGTTACATATTGCACGTTTTGAACGATTACCCCCATAAGGGCGACGCGCTTGCCAGCCGGGTCTGAGTCGCGATCAACGCTATGTAGCCGCGATCGGTTGCCTGCTTGGCGAGCGCCGCCAGGCAACCGATATGGTGGCTGCGACGGATGGACAATCTTAGTCAGTATGACTCCCCTGGGGGCAAGAGGGCTGGCCTGCCACAAGGAATCAAACACGGGTTAGCATGACTGCCAGAGCCGCATGGTGTGGACAGTGCCACACCCAGCGATTTCCAGAGCGGAGGCCAGCATGGAACACGATAGCACTTTGTATGTCGGGTTGGATGTCCATAAGGACTCGATCACGGTCGCCTACGCACTCGGCGCGGGCGAGGTCGAACTGCTTGGCAAGATCGGTACCTCGAAGGCAGATATCGCTGCCTTGGCGCCGTTTTTCGCCTGACGAGTGTTCGGCGGGCGTCACACCGAGCCAGGCCATTAGTTGGCGAGGATGCGCAAAGCGTGAGAGATCACCCAATTCGGCGAGGATGCCTATCGCTGTGGTGAACTGCACTCCGCGCATGGCCTGCAAGCCCAGTACAGCCGGATAGTTCGGGTTCTTGCCACGTGCGGCAAGTCTCCGATAGCGCCGGCACAGTCGAACCTGGGCGTCCCAGGACCGGTCAACGATAGCCTTTGGGATGCCTTCGTGCCGGCGCTGGATGTCGGGGCTCACACGTGCCGGGTGCCGGTAACTCCAGGCAGCCTCGACGAGCAGCTTTCTTGCGTAGCTATTGCCGGTCTTGGTGATGCGAAACGCCAGTTGATCACTGCCTCGCGCAGGGCCGCTTCGAGGCGGGCGCATTGGGCAAGCCGGTCTTCGACGGCACGTCGATATTCGTCAAAGGCAAGTTGCTGCCAGGCGATGTCAAACGCAAAGGCACTGATCCAGCGCCGATGCGCAGGTCCCCAGTCAGCTCTGCCGCTGTAGCGGACACCGTGCGAAAGCAGAAAGGCCTTCAGCCGTTGGCGGGCGCGCTTCAGATCGTCCTTGGCGCTGACCCAGGCGCGTGACAGATCGCGGAATGCTTCGTCTTCGACGCTGGGCACATACACGGCCGAGAGGTCACCGGCGCGCAGCGATCGCACGAGCTTGACCGCATCGCGCCGATCGGTCTTGACGCGCTCGCCGGGTTTCTTCGGGATCAGCGATGGCGCGCACACCGATCGCCTGTGCAAACGCCTGCAGTCTAAAGCGCGCCGGATCCGCATCGTCTACGAGGCAGGCCCATGCGGCTATGGCCTTTACCGGCAGCTTGCAGGGAAGGGATTCGAGTGCATGGAGCCGTGGCGGAACATCGCGCGATCATCGCTGCTTTCGAGGCAAAGGATGCAGCAGCGGCCGTGTGGCGCCACCTCAGTCATGGGCAATAGCGGATGAAGGCCTCTCCTTTAGGTCCGTCTGATCGCGCTACGCCGCCGGACACGCTGTCATCGACGAAGCAGCTCCAGGCGTCTGCACCTCGTGCTGAGCATCGTGCGTCCATCCGATGGCAGCACCTGGCAAGTTCGCCTGCCCGCTTCTTTCGTAGCCGAACTTGCAGTTTCTGCCCAGGTCACAAGCCACTGCCCCATCAGTCTGGCCCGCCCCCGGGACGAGCCTGCCCTTCGCCATTCCTTGATCGTCCACTGCCACGCCCGCACCCGGCTATGGTGCAGCGAGTCTGATCACAGTCGGGGTACCGTCCATGAGCGCGCTCATCTGTCGGCCAATCCGGCGATAGTGATCGGATTTCACGTGCGCCTGGGCTGCTTCCTCATCGACGTAGCGCTCGATGAAGACATATTCCTGCGCTTCGTCCGAGCGCCACAGGTCATATGCCAGGCACCCGGCTTCATCACGCGACTCGGCCACCAGCCCGGCTGCCAGCACTTCGAACTCGGCCTCGTGGCCTTGCTTTACGCTGATCCTTGCAACAATTGCGCGCATTCTCTTTTCCCTTGCTGGTATCACCAATGTTCAAGCCAGCGACAGCATCCCGTGCAGCCGCTTCGCAACGATCTCTTCGGCCTGGCGCATGATCCGTTCGACCAGTTCGCCGACCTTGGGGATGTCATGAATGAGTCCGGCGACCATGCCGCACGACCACGCCCCTGCGTCCATGTCGCCGTCCTTCATGACACGCGGATAGACGCCACCCACCTCGTCCGTGATGTCCGAGAAGGTGATGTCTGCGCCGAGCCGCCTTTCCTTTTCCAGCAAGCGCTCAACGCCAGCGTTGTTCAGCACGCGCTCGGTATTGCGCAGCGGGCGCATCACGAGCCGCGTATCCAGTTCCGTTGCCGCGACGATGGCCTGCTTGACTTTCTGGTGGACCGGCGCTTCATGGGTCGCCACGAAGCGCGTGCCCATGTTGATACCGCCCGCGCCCATGGCAAGCGCCGCCACAAGCGAGCGGCCATCGGCCATGCCGCCCGAGGCGACGAACGGGACCTTGAGCTCGTCCGCGGCACGGGGCAGCAGGATGAAGTTGGGGACGTCGTCCTCGCCGGGATGGCCCCCGCATTCAAAGCCATCCACGCTGACCGCGTCGCAGCCGATGCTCTCGGCCTTCAGTGCATGCCGCACCGATGTGCACTTGTGAATCACCTTGACGCCGGCTTCCTGCAGCGTGGGCAGCCACTTCTGCGGATTGTTGCCCGCGGTCTCGACGATCTTCACGCCGCCATCGATGATCGCGCGTACATAGCCGGGATAGTCCGGCGGATTGCGTGCGGGCAGAAAAGTCAGGTTGACGCCGAACGGCTTATCGGTCATCTCTCTGCACCGCCGGATCTCGCGCGCCAGTGCCTCTGGGCTCGGCTGTGTCAACGCCGTGATGATGCCCAGGCCGCCCGCATTGGACACTGCCGCAGCCAGTTCCGCGAATCCTACGTAGTGCATGCCGCCCTGGATGATGGGATGCTCGATGCCGAACAGCTCGGTGATCTGCGTCTTCATTAAGTTTCTCTCTTGAATGGATGAATAGTGGAGCGCGGGGTGGCTCGAGCAGGATCAACGCCCAGTGAAGCGGGCCTCGCGACGCTCGACAAAGGACTGGACCCCTTCCCTGAAGTCCTCCGACGCGAACACCTGCTCCCGAATCTGCGGGATGACATCGATCGCTGCCTGCTCGCCGTGCTCGATATAGGTCAGCGCCGCTGTCTTGGTCGCGCGCAGGCCGATCGGCGCGACCTTGCAGATCCCCCGGGCGATCTCCATCGCACGCTCGCGGTGCCGCCCGTACGAGTGCACTTCCTGGACGAAGCCGCAGCGGTAGGCCTCCTCGGCGGAGAATTCGTCGCACAGGAACAGGTGGTACATCGCATTGCCCCAGCCCGTGCGGGTGAGGTAGCGGAAGTGAGCGCCGCCCAGCGGCGCGATGCCCCGCTTCGACTCCATCTGGCAGAAACGGGCGGTGTCGGCTGCAATCACGATGTCCGAGGCCAGCATCTGCTCGAGGCCGATCGTATAGGTAATGCCGTGGACCACCGAGATCAACGGCTTGCGGCAGCGTTTGCGGAGCCCAAACGGATCTACCTGGTCGTCGGGAATCGGCTTTGCCGTAGCAGTCGGTCCGAAGAACTTGGGCATGTCGAGTCCGGCCGTGGTGTGCTCGCCGGCGGGATCTAGGACTGCGACCCAAAGGTTGTCGTCGTTGTCGAACTCGGTCAGCCGCTGCGAGAGCTGCTGCATCATTTCCGGGGTGAAAGCGTTCTTCTTGGTCGTGTTGTCGACCGAGATCATCGCGATATGGCCTTCGATCGTCATACGGACTTCGGGCGTCATTGCTGCGTTGCTCATGAGGTCTCCTTCCCTGAGCGGGATTGGCACTGCGGATGGATTGGATTTGGAGATAGCCGGATGAAATCAGACGGCCGTCACGCCACCGTCCACGGCAAGAATCTGGCCGGTAATGTGCTTGCCTGCGTCACTGGCGAACAGCAGGGCTGCGCCCTTGAGGTCGTCGTCATCACCGATGCGTTGCAGGGGCGCGCGCTCCGACAGTTTCTCGACGCCGACCTTCTCGATCGTGCCCCTGGTCATCTTGGACGGGAAAAAGCCTGGTGCCAGCGCATTGACGGTGATGCCGTACGGCCCCCACTCGCCGGCGAGCGCACGGGTGAAGTTGACGACGGCACCCTTGCTGGTGTTGTAAGCGATGGTCGGCTGGGCTTTGGGACCGTTGCCCTTCAGCCCGGCAATTGAGGCAAGGTTGATGATGCGGCCATGGCGGTTGGGTATCATCGACAGCTTCCCGATCTTCTGCGTGAGCAGGAAGATCGCCCGCACATTCAGGTTCATGACCTTGTCCCAGGCTGCAAGCGGATGGTCAGCCGTAGTCGCGCCCCACGTGGCGCCGGCATTGTTGACGAGGATGTCGACTTTGCCAAGGCGTTCCATCGCTTCGTTGGCAAGGCGCTCGACATCGTCCTCGCTGGCGTTGTCCGCCGCGATCCAGCTTGCGTCCACACCCATGCTGGCCAGATGCGCCTGCGCGGACTCAAGTGCGTCCGCCTTGCGCGCCGAGATCACCACGCGGGCACCTTGCGTGCCAAGCGCCTCGGCAATTTGCAGGCCCAGGCCGCCGGATCCGCCGGTGACCAGGGCCGTTCGGCCCTTCAGGTCGAAAAGATCTGCCACAGCAGTCATTACTGTCTCCTTGTCGATGGATGGAACGAAACATCCTGGAGGATCTAGACGCCAGCGATGGGCCGGGCTGATCCGGTTCTTCGTATTGCAGTGACCGCCTTTCTGCATGACAGTTGTCATGCAGGAGAATGATGGTCAAAATGCAGAATGTCAAGACAACATATGAGGTGTGTTCGATGGGACACTCACAGGCGGACAAGGCGCGCAGCAGGGAACGCATCCTGAGCCAGGCGGCCGAGCAAATCAGGGATGGTGGACTGGAGTCCATCAGTGTCGCGAAGCTGATGCGCAGCGCCAACCTGACCCACGGAGGCTTCTATGGCCACTTCGCATCGCGCTCGGAGTTGCTGACGCACGCGCTCGAACGCGCGATGGAGGATGGCAAGGCCGCGTTCGAAGCGAATAAGGGCGATGCGGCGCCGGATTTCAAGAAGACGGTGCGCAGCTACCTGAGCCGCACGCATCGGGATTCACGCACGACCGGCTGCGCGATTGCCGCGCTGGCGGGTGAAGTGGCGCGCGCTGACGATCCGGCGCGCGAGACCATGTCGGCCCATATCGAACGGTTCGTCGATCGTATCGACGCCGAACTGGGTGCTGATGACCCTGACGAGGCCATTTTCGCCGTCAGCGCAATGATCGGCGCCCTGGTGGTTGCGCGGGTGATGGCCGACGAAAAGCGGTCTGACGCCGTGCTGGCCGCGGCGAAAAGGCAATTGCTGGCAATGTGCGACCGGGAGTGACATGGCGGGCGCGTGGTCTTGCGCGACCCACAGGCAGACCATCCGGCGTGCGTCAGTGCCAGCATTGGCGAATGGCCACGCAGCTCGCTAGGAACTGCGTCTGAGTTGACGACGCCGGAACACGCCGTCATCCGGCGTGATGCGTATCTGCATCGAGCGCAGCCTCGGCTGCCGCGCCTGTCGCTTGTCGGGGGAGGCCTGCTGGAGCGCCGATCCGGCGCCCCGGCAAAGCGGCACACCTACCCCCTGACGGAGAAGGGGCGGGCTTTCTTCCCGGTCTATGTGGCACTCAAGAGCTGGGCATACGATTGGTCCGGCAGCACGGAGGGCGTCGTTATGCAGTTGTTCGATGCCCGGTCCGGGCCGCAGATCCGCAGTGCGCCGCTCGTGCGCGAAGATGGCTCGGAGATCGTGTGCGACGCCGTCGTCGTCCGGGACCGGCGTCTTCAATCCAGCTCGTGATAGAGTCGCGGTACGGCTGTCTGGTGTTCTGGTCGATGGCCAGGGGGCCGGGGCAAGCGGCCGCCAGCGGTGAGGCTGGTGGCCGCTGCAGCAGCATTGGGACGTTATTCCGGCAAAGCAGGGATGACCTCGCCATGGTTTTCCCCGAAGCCAATGCGGGCAAAGCCCGGCCGTTCGCACCATCCTGTCATGACGACAGCATCGCCGTCCTCCAGGAACGCGCGTGTTTCGCCAGACGAGAGCGTGACTGGCGTGCGGCCGGCGTGTGTCAGTTCGATCAGCGCACCGGCTTCTTCGGGCAACGGACCGGAAATGGTGCCGCTGCCCCATGGCTTTGGCGCGCCTATGGCCTTTGGTTCACCAGATTTGTCGACACCGTGTCCACGAAAGCATCCGCCGCCGCGCCGTACCACCACGGCAACCTGCGCAACGCCCTGATTGAGGAGGGACGCCGTGCGCTGGAAGAGATCGGCGCGCACGAACTGAGCCTGCGCTATCTCGCGCGGGCTGTCGGCGTGTCCGAAGCCGCGCCTTCCCGGCACTTCGCCGGGAAAGAGGGATTGCTCGCGGCCATTGCGGCAGACGGGTTCAGGGAGCTGGCCGAACTGCGGCTGGAGACGGTCGCGAAGCAGGAACCGCCCATGGCCACGGCGGCGGAGATGATGCGCAGCTACGTCAGCTTCGCGCAGCGCCACAAGGGGCTGTTCGATCTCATGGTCGGGCTGCGTCTGGTGGCGCGGGACACGTATCCAGAGCTGATCGAGCAGCACACAAAATCCTTCCACCTGTTCGCGACTTCGGTCGAAAAGATTGCGCTGGAAAGCGGCTGGCAGAAGGGCGCGCTCACGCTGGTGACCCACGCCGCATGGAGCATGGAGCACGGCCTGGCCACGCTGATCCTGTCAGACCGTGTGCCGAGATCGGATATGCCGGTGCGGGTGGACCAGATGATCGAGTTCGCGATCGCCATGTTCCTGAGCGCCGTGACAGCGGGGCCCAGGCATCTCAAGACGGTGATGGACCAACTGCCGACCACCAGGGCCCGGCGCTAAGCGGCAACCGTGCCCAAAATGGGGTAATCGTTCGAAACGTGCAAAATGTAACGGTGACTCCCCGGGAAGCCGCTTACAGCAAGGCTTTCCGGTTTCGCCTCACTTGAGAAATCGCTTCTTCTGCAAGCTCTTGAATCACAAGCGTTTTTGGAGACCAACCGTATCAATCTACTGAGATGGACCCGGCGCCTCCCTTCGGGGACACTGTCGGCCTAACCTGACACGTGGAGGTTCACTGGGGGAGGGCGGACGTTTGTGCGAAGGCAGCTAGCAGTTCAGTCGGCCGTCGAAGCACAGGCGCTCAGTTCCGCATCCCAATCAATAATTTCACGATAGTGAATTATTGGGTTGCGACGATAGGTCCCGCGAACAATCAACGGTCGTCTCTAGCCGACCCACCTTCAAGGTTGGCTCCTTGAGTGGCCCAATGGGCTTGATATGAGTCCGTAAAGCTGGCTTAGTCTCCCGGCGCCGATTTCTTCACGTGCCGCGTATGGTCCTTGTCAGCATGTTTAGCGAAAGTATTCTGAGGTACCGTCCCACAGCAACTTCAAAGCGGTGAAAACCAGCAGGCCGTAGCACGCCCGGTACATCTGGCGCTGATCGAGCCTCCCATGCAGCCGCCAGCCCAGCCAGACGCCGGCTGGCACGGCAAGAAGGCAGATCGCCATCAACGTCCAGACGGCGCCCACGGGCCTGGCCAGCACCAGCCATGGCACTGCCTTGAGGACGTTGCCCACCGTAAAGAACATGCTGGTCGTTCCTGCATAGATCTGTTTGCTGAGGCCCAGGGGAAGCAGGTACATCGCCAGCGGCGGCCCGCCGGAGTGGGCGACCATCGTCGTGATCCCCGATGTCAGGCCCGCCGCCACAGCCTTGGGTGAAGAACGGGGCCGCACCGCGACGTCTCCGCCCCGCAAGAGCCACAGCCCGACAAAGCTCAGCGTGACCACGGCCATGACGATGGAGATGGCGCGGTGGTCCAGCACCCGAAACAGGAAGTAGCCGACACCGATGCCGACCACCAGTCCGGGCACCAGTAAGAGCAGGTCGGGCCGGGACCACGTCGATGGCTTCCAGTAGCGCAGGCTGAACAGGTCCATGGCGATGAACAGCGGCGCCAGCAGGCCACCCGCCGATACGGGATCCATCACAAGCGACAACAGCGGAATGCCGACGATGGCAAAGCCCCCTCCAAAGGCGCCCTTCATGAAGCAGATCAGGAAGACTCCGGCAAAGGTGACGAGGATGGTGGTGACATTCAGTTCCATGGTGGCTTCGACAAAGACTGGAGGCTAAAGGCTGGAAACCATCGTAGGCTGGAAAAACAATACAATCAAACTATTGTCATGGATACAAGTTCCATGACGCGATGGAGAAGCTGCCAGCCGCCATTTATGGCGCGTGATATGATTCGCACGCGAATTAAACCGATCAACGCTGCCGGCCCGAACATGAAACATCGCCTCGTCTATCTCCTGAACGTTGGGCACCGTCGGCTGCAACGCTGGTCGCAGGCGCGAGCTGCCCGTGGTGGCGTAACGGCGGCGCAGTCGGGGCTGCTGTTTTTTCTGGGTACGCACAACGGCGCGCTGATGAGCGAGGCCGCGGCCGCGCTGGACTTGGGCGCGCCAGGGATGAGTGGCCTGGCTGACCGGACGGAAAGAGCAGGCCTGATCGAGCGTCGTGCCGACGAGAACGACGGGCGCGCATCGCGCCTGTGGCTCACCGACGCTGGGCGCTCCGCGCGCCAGCGCTCCAAGGCCGGCATGGCGGATCTCAACGCTAGGCTGACCGAAGGCTTTACCGAAGCCGAGATCGACGTGGTGGCGAGGTGGCTGACCAGCCTGCAGACCAAGTTTCCGGTCGCCGACGAAGGTGACGATTAGCCTGATCCGCGGCTGGACGGCAGGAAGGGGCCTAGTGCTGGGTGACTTTCGAGAAGTCCGGCTTGCGCTTTTCGGCAAAGGCTGCGAACGCTTCCCGGGCTTCGGCACTCGTTAGCCGCTCCTGGAACTTCGCGCTCTCTCTATCCATCTGCGTCACCAGCATCTCGGCCTGGCGCATCAGCGCCTTCATGGCGCTCAGCGAGCCCGCAGGCTTGGCGGCAATGCGCTCCGCCATCTGGCGTGCCTCGGTGCGGAGCTGGTCATTGGCGCAGACCTTGTTGGCAATGCCCCAGGCCAGCGCGGTCTGCGCATCGAGCGGATTCCCCATGGCAAACATCTCGAATGCCCGGGCGTGACCGATGCGAAGCGGCAGCAGGTAGCTTGAGGCCGCTTCGGGCACCAGCGCCAGGTTCACGAATGGCGTGATCAATTGCGCATCCTGGGCCAGCAGCACGTAGTCGCAATGCAGCAGCATCGTGGTGCCGACTCCCACCGCCTTGCCGTGGACCGCTGCAACGACGGGCACTGTCGACTTTGCCAGCGCATGCAGAAAGCGGTGGACATGACGTTCGCTGGGGCCCTTACCCGACGCGATCGCCGCGAACTCGCTCACATCATTTCCAGCAGTGAACATGTCGCCTTCCCCCTGTACCAGCACGACGCGGACATTGCCGTCGTGCTCGGCGTTCGCGATGGTGTCGGCCAGGGCTCCGTACATCTCGTTGGTCAGTGCGTTCTTCTTCTCCGGCCGGGCAAGCGTAATGGTCAGGACGCCATTGGTCAGGTCGACGTGAATTTCCGAGGTCATGCTGGTCTCCATAAGTTTAAGTTCGCATGCGAAGTATATGCATAATTCGCGCGCGAAGTAAACTGCCAGGAGCCGACACTCGCGACGCTGCCGGATGGTTTTGTGCGATGAGTGGAACCAGGTCCATAATCAGTACATTCCCACAATTGTCGTGCATCCGTTCGCCATGCCCAGACACCGCTACAAGCAACTGGTCGATCAGTTCGCCGCAGACATCCATGAGGGCCGCTTGCGTCCTGGTACCCGCTTGCCTACCCACCGTGAACTCGCCGCCCGCGAAGGCCTGGCGCTGGTCACGGCGACGCGCGTTTATGCGGAACTGCACGCCATGGGGCTGGTAAGCGGCGAGACCGGCCGGGGGACGTTCGTGAAGGAAGTGCTTCCGCGCGGACACGGTATCGACCTCCAGCCGTGGAGCGACGACACGGTCGACCTGAGCTTCAACAATCCATCGATGCCCGGCAGGGCGACCTGCTCAGGACGGCCCTGCGCGAACTGGCCAGTGCCGGCAACCTTGAAGCGTTGCTCAAATACCATCCCCATGGAGGCCGAACGCGTGACCGGGAGACGATGGCCCGCCATCTAGCGGGACGCGGATTGCCTGCTACGCCGGATAACACGGTACTGGTAAGTGGTGGACAGCATGGCTTGACGGTCACTGCGATGGCGCTGCTTGAACCCGGCGACGTGGTTGCGGTTGATGCGCTGACTTATCCTGGCTTCAAGCTCACCGCGGAAGCCTGCCGGTTGGAGCTGGTGGCGATTCCGACGGGGACCAACGGTCCGGATCTCGATGCATTGGCCGGGCTATGCCGGCAACGCCGGGTGCGCGCCGTCTACACCATGCCGACGCTGCACAATCCGCTTGGCTGGGTCATGAGCGCGCGCCGGCGGCGCGATCTGGTTGCCATAGCGCGGCAGCACGGATTGATCGTGATCGAGGATGCGGCGTACGCCTTCCTGGCGGCGGACGCTCCGCCGCCGTTCGCTGCATCGGCGCCAGAGTTGACCGTATATGTATCGAGTCTCTCCAAGAGTGTGGCAACCGGCCTGCGCATCGGCCAGGTCTGCGCCCCGCAGGCCTTGATTCCCAGACTGGAGCGAACGATCCGGGCAACCACCTGGCATACGCCGACCACGATGACGGCACCTGCGGCTGGATCGAGGACGGGACGGTTGCGCGGCTGGAGGCGGAAAAGCGGCGTGACGCCGCAATACGCCAGGGCATCGTGACCGAGGTCTTGGGGCATCTGCATCTCGTCCGGCATCCCGCCTCTTACTTCGTCTGGCTGCCACTGCCAGAGGAAGCGCGTGCCGATGCCATCGCCAAGGCGTTGCTGGAGCAGCGCATCTCCGTATCCACCGCTCATCCTTTCGCCGCCGCGAAGCAGGTGCCGCACGCTATCCGGCGGGCACTCGGCTCCGTCCCGCTCGAGACGCTGCGGCAGGCGCTTGGGACAGTGGCGAGGGTCGTGGACGACCACGCCTATCGGTAGGGGCGACCCGCCGGGCGTCGTCCACGCATCGCCGTCGCTAGACTCAGATCCTTTCCAGAATCGTCGCGATACCCTGACCCCCACCAATACACTGCGTGGCCAGCGCATAACGACTGCCTCCTCGGTGGGATCGTGGCTCAGACCGACCTTGCCGGAACCGACAGCCAGGGCTTCGCCTTGGTCCGGCTTTTCGGCGGCGGCATCTCCATCGGACATCCGCTCGGTGCGGATCACCACCAAGGCGGCGGCATTGCTGCCATATAGCCATTGCCGCCCATCTTGGATCGCCCAGGTTATCTGGAGAGCAACGTAGAGCGACAATGATCGTCAAACAAGAAATGTGCTTCACACTTGGCAGCACTCGATCGGCTGCACTAATAACTGTATGAATTCGTCGCCCGGTTCTTGAATTACCTCCGCACCGACGCTGGAGGCGGCGTACGGTTCACATTGGTTTCTATGCGGCAGTAGGGAGGGAAACTAGCTCCTGGCCGAGTTGTTTGGCCAGGCGCCTGAGTGCCCGCCGTTTGGTTTCGAGGACGCGGGCCTCGTAGTGTGCCAAGCCACTTTCGACGTACTGCATTCCCTTAACCATGACGCGCCAGAAGAGGATGGCCAGCTTGCGTGCCAAGGCAATTTGGCAATCAGTCCGCCGCGTCGTGCTGCTATGCGTCGGTAGAAGCCACCCAAGGCGATGTCCTTGCTGCGCGCTGCGGGCCATCAGGCAGAACAGTCGACCGGCGCGATTGCGGTGGCGTTTGACGCTGCCACGGCGCTTGCCGCTTTGGTGGCTTCCCGGTGCCAGGCCCATCCATGCGGTGAAGTGTTTCTCGGTAGGCCAGCGGGTCAGATCGGTGCCGACCTCGCAGATCAGTTGCAGCACGCTGTATTCGGTGTGGGCTGGCAAGGTGGTCAGGTCCTGCCCGTGGCATAGCTGCGTGAGGATGTGACGCAATTGCCCGATATCTGGGGCGTTGGGACCCGGACGTTTGCGTGGCTTGGTGTTGGCGGGATCGCTTGGCGGCTGTTTGTCGTTGGCCTGGGTAATAAGGCCAGGATCTGGCGGTCGCACTCGGTGATCTGGTGTTGGTAGTGTTCCCAGCTTTGCAAGGCCTGGCGTAGCGCGAACAGGTGTTTGGCATCCCAGGTGCCGCGCAGTGACTCCCTTGACCCGCTCGGCTTTGGCGCGCTGAATCTGGATGTCGCATAGCGACAGCAGTCGATCGGGATTGCGCTCACCGTCGAGGATGGCTCGCACCACGGCCAGGCCGCTGGCTGGACGTGGCTGGCGGCCAAGGCAATGTGGTCGGCCCGCAGGCGCATATAGTCTTGCAGGTCGCGAATGTGGGCCGGTGGCACAAAGCCGGCGCGCAGCAGGCCGTGGGCGTGCAGCGTCGCTCCCCACTGGCAGTCGAGCATATCGGTCTTGCACCCGGGCAGGTTCTTGGTCTGGCGGCCGTTGACCATTGCATCTGTTCGCTGTCGACGAAGGCCGCGTGCGCATCCGCAATTGCGTCGTCACTGTACCGAAGACTGCTGGGGGTCCCCCTGCAATCGACACATGCCCAGAACTGGTAAATCCCTCATGAGTCACTCCTGGCAAGGTGCAAGTCATGGCGTGTCTTGCCGCCAGCCCGGTCGCGTTCAGGGCATGACAAATCTTTTGCTGCGCCCTGCTGAGCGTTGTGGTTCCGCTCCAAGACCAGCGTTGGAGCGGCACCTCCTGGTCCGCCTCGAAGCGAACCAGGTTGTGCATTACATCTGGCGCGCTCAGGCCTTGATAAAGGCCAAAAGGTCCGCGTTGATGACGTCCGCATGCGTCGTCGGCATACCATGTGGGAAGCCTTTGTATGTCTTCAACGTGCCTTTCTTCAGAAGCTTGGCCGACAGCGGCCCGGAATCGGCATAGGGCACGATCTGATCGTCGTCGCCGTGCATCACCAGAACAGGCAGATTGATCTTCTTCAGGTCCTCGGTGAAGTCAGTCTGCGAGAAAGCCACGATGCCGTCGTGGTGCGCCTTTGCGCTACCCATCATTCCTTGCCGCCACCAGTTCTGGATAATGCCTTCCTGGGGCTTTGCGCCCGGCCGGTTGAAGCCGTAGAACGGCCCTGCGGGAAGGTCGCGGAAGAACTGCGCCCGGTTGGTGGCCGTCTGCAATTGCAGACCGTCGAACACCTCCTTCGGCAGACCGCCCGGATTGGACGCAGTCTTGACCATAAGCGGCGGCACTGCCGCGACGAGGCAGGCCTTCGAAGCCCGCTTCTCGCCGTGGCGCGCCAGGTAACGCACAACTTCACCGCCGCCAGTCGAATGGCCCACGTGGATGGCACCCTTGAGGTCGAGATGAGTCACCACGGCTGCCAGGTCGTCGGCGTAATGGTCCATGTCGTTCCCGTCCCAGACCTGCGACGAGCGCCCATGGCCCCGCCGGTCATGGGCAACGACGCGAAAGCCCTTGGAGAGGAAGAACATCATCTGGGCATCCCAATCATCGGAGCTCAGAGGCCATCCGTGCGAGAAGACGATGGGCGTCGCATTGGCGGGACCCCAGTCCTTGTAGAAGATTTGGACACCGTCCTTGGTTGTGACGTAGCTCATGGCTAAATATCCTTGCGAGGTTGCCGCGCTGCCAGACGCGGTCGAAGTAGCGGAGGCTGCATTGGGCACAGCCGCGGTAACTGCGGCGCCGGCCCCGAGAACCAGCAATTGGCGGCGCGTAATTTCAGGGAAGGTAGGGTTGGGTGACTCAGACATGCATTTCATGATTCAAGATCTTTCATAAGTTGTACGGCGGCAATGAATGGGTATGAACGCTGTCGGCGCGCGCGAAGACGTTTCGTCTCCCATTGGAAGGCGCCAGATCAAGCTCCATCGGTGTAGGAATCGCGCGGATCCGTCACACTTCGGGCGCCATCGGTGTAAGGATCCCGCGGCTCTGCGATGCTTCGTGCCCCGTCGGTATAGGGATCGCGCGGATCGGTCACGCTTCGAGCGTTATCGTAGTAGGGGTTGCGCGCATCGCGAACGGACCGCGCACCGTCAGTACGGACGTCGTGCTCGGCCAGCACAGAGGCGGATGCCAGCTGCGGCGCAGAGGCAACAAAATAGACAACGGCGGCCGATAGGCCGAGGACAAGTTTCTTGGCTGTGAATTTCATGGAAGGAAGGCTCCTACTGAATGGAGAAAGACATCTGTACCAAACCTCGTGTAGTGCTTGGCGATCGTGAGGGTCAATGCGTGCCGATGCAGCGCCGCGGAGTCGATGCCACAAGGCCAGCACGGTAAGAATGGCGTCAGGGCGGACGAAGAACAAGTCGTCGTCCCGCAACGATCGTCTCGCGCAGTGAGACGATCGGACCGGAAAGATTCTTATAGAATCCGCTGTAAAACATAGGGAATCTGCAAGCCGGCCCGGAGGGCGCTATGCGATCTTGGCGAAGGCCGCGGCGATCAGCGCAGCAGGCATCGGGGCCTGGAAAGAGTCCTCTCCAGCAGAGGGTGACTCGATTCAGAGCGCAGCGGGCGGCCCGCGAGGGCTCGCCGGCAAGTAGTGACGAGTGAGGTCACGGGGAGATGGATAAGCTCAGTGCGATGAGAGCGTTTGTCAGAGTTGTCGAATGCGGCAGCTTCACAAAGGCGGCGGAAGCGCTAGGTTGGCCGAAGCCGACGGTGAGTCGCTGGGTCCAGTGGTTGGAGAGTGAGCTAAAAGTGGTTCTGCTCAACAGGACAGCAAGACGAGTCGCCGTAACACCCTACGGGGCTGCGTACTTTGAGCGCGCGACCCGCATCCTTGCCGAAGTCGACGACCTGGAAGCAGGGCTGTCCAGCGAGCGGGCGATGCTTAGCGGCCAGCTTCGCGTCGACGTTGGGTCCGCCGTCGCCCAAACAATCCTTGTGCCTGCCATGCCAGACTTTTTCTCGCGCTATCCGGGCATTGATATCAAGCTCGGCGTGAGCGATCGTCCCGTTGACCTGGTGAGTGAAAACATCGACTGCGTTTTGCGCGCGGGGAACTTACGCGACGAGTCACTGGTGGCCAGGCGATTGGGGCAGTTTCGTTGGATCTTCTGTGCATCTCCAGAGTATCTGAGGCGACATGGCGTTCCCACCCACCCCAAGGACCTCGAAAGCGGATCTCACCGCGTCGTGAACTACTTCCTTCACCGAACCGGTCGCATCTATCCATTTGTTTTGTCCAGGGATGAGGAGCGCGTGGAAGTGCAGGGCTCTCACTTGTTAGCGACGAACGACGTGATGACGACGCTGGAGGCTGGCGTTCAAGGTTTGGGCGTCATCCGCACGACCACAGCGACTGCGGGGCGGCACCTGAAGTCAGGGGCTCTGCAGCAAGTGCTAACCGACTGGTCCACAGATACAGTCCCGATCTACATGGTGTATCCATCGCATCGGCATATGAATGCTCGCTTGCGGGTGTTCATCGACTGGGTCGCGGAGCTTTTTGCTCCTTACGACGCACACCAACCACCGGCGGCGGTGCAAATGGGCCATGACGACTCAATGAGCGGCGTCACGGAAGTGGCTGACGTCGCTATCCCCGCTGGCTCAGGGCCCGGAAAATGTGGCGATTAGCCGTCATAGAAAAGCGGCTGACTGGGCGAGGCTATGAAAATTGGTTTCTATGCGGCAGTAGGGAGGGAAACTAGCTCCTGGCCGAGTTGTTTGGCCAGGCGCCTGAGTGCCCGCCGTTTGGTTTCGAGGACGCGGGCCTCGTAGTGTGCCAAGCCACTTTCGACGTACTGCATTCCCTTAACCATGACGCGCCAGAAGAGGATGGCCAGCTTGCGTGCCAAGGCAATTTGGCAATCAGTCCGCCGCGTCGTGCTGCCATGCGTCGGTAGAAGCCACCCAAGGCGATGTCCTTGCTGCGCGCCAGACTGCGGGCCATCAGGCAGAACAGTCGACCGGCGCGATTGCGGTGGCGGGATTGCTGGCCGATCGGCGCCCAGTAAATCCGGCGCGGGGACCAGGCCTGCTGGCGACACAGTCCATATGCGGAACGTCTCAGTGCAATCGCTACCAGAAAGGAACGTGCAGCGAGTCACGAGACCTCGGATTTGGCCCCAGCAGGCATTTCGGCCGCCCCGGAGTCAGCCGCGTCTTTTCGATGATCCCAATGCAAGGGTGTCTGCAAGTACCGCTTCGATCGACGTGGCGGCAAGCGCCTTTCGAACGCCAGCGTCGATCGAATCATAGACGTGGGACAGCGTCGACCCGATGCCTCGCCCGATGGGGCACGCTTGGTTGGGCTTTGAAGGGTGCAGCGCAAACTGCGTCCCGTCTTCAAGTGCATCAAATACGTCGAGAAGACTGATTGTGCCTGCGCTCCTGGTCAGGCGCCATCCCGCATTGATGCCGCGAAAGCTCTCGACAAGGCCGCCTTTCGCTAGCAATCCTAGCGTACGACGAATCACTACCGGATTGGTGTTGACACTTGCGGCAATCCGGTCGGACGTGACCGGGTCAGGATTGTCCCGCGTGACGAGCGCCATCCACGCGAGGATGTGGGTCGCCACGGTCAGGCGGCTGTTGGCGCTCATGGAAAGCCTGTATTAGTCAATTTAGTTGTAACAATATTCGTTACGATGCGGGTTGTCAACCTGACTGTCTTGATGAATAGGGCGGCCTTGCGCGTCCGCAGTCTTATATGACGGGCGATTCCAGCCTGTGCGCCCCGGTCGCATCAACGTGCCAAAGCCGCGCGCCCATACCTCCCCGTCTCCTTGGCGCCGGACGTCTATGACGAAAGGCTTGCGCTGATGGATCGGGTGGTTTATGTTGTAACCAACATTGTTACATCGAAGGTGCGGGGGCGACACACATAGGGCCTTGCGATGTTCCATGGTCAACGGAAACGGAGTAGCCGTTCCTTTCATCTTCCATACCGAAACGAGAAGTCCGCAAATGTCCACACTCTTCGATCCTGTCCAGATTGGCGCGCTGAAGCTGTCGAACCGTATCGTCATGGCACCGCTCACGCGCATGCGCGCGTTTGCCGAGCGCAGTCCAGGCCCCCTCAACGCGCGGCACTACGCGCTGCGTGCGAGCGCAGGACTCGTCATTACCGAAGCCACTTCGGTCACCCCTCAGGGCGTGGGCTACCCCAACACGCCGGGCATCTGGTCCGAGAAGCAGATCGCCGGCTGGAAAGAGGTGATTTCAGCAGTACACGATGCGGGCGGCCTGATCGTCTCCCAGTTGTGGCACGTCGGGCGGGTTTCCGACCCGATCTACCATGAGGGCCAACTGCCGGTCGCCCCCAGCGCCATTGCGCCGGACGGCCACGTCAGTCGTGTGCGGCCTCATCGCCCGTACACCACACCGCGTGCGCTGGAGACCAAAGAAATTCCCGGCATCGTCGAGGATTTCCGGGTCGGCGCCGCAAACGCAAAACGCGCTGGCTTTGATGGCGTCGAACTGCACGCGGCAAATGGCTACCTGTTCGACCAGTTCCTGCACGACGGATCTAACCGGCGGGCAGACCGCTATGGCGGTTCGATCGAGAATCGCGCGCGCTTCCTGCTGGAGGCAGTCGACGCGCTGCTCACCGTATGGCCAGCGGACCGGATCGGCGTGCATCTGAACCTGATGTCAAGTTCATACTCGATGCGCGATTCGAATCCGCGTGCGCTGTTCACGTATGTTGCCGAGCAACTCAACGCGCGCCACATCGCTTTCATTTTTGCGCGTGAGTCGCTCGAACGCGGAGATGATCGCATCGGCCGTGACGTGCGGCGCATCTTCAAAGGGGCCTACATCCTCAACGAAGGGCTGACGAGGGAAAGCGCGGAGCAGGCCATCGAACGCGGCGAGGCAGACGCGGCTGCGTTCGGACGTCCTTTTATCGCCAACCCGGATCTGGTGGAGCGCTTTCGAAGCGGCGCGCCGCTCAATGAGATCAATCCGGAAACGATCTACTCGGATGATGAAACCGGCTACAACGACTATCCATTGCTCGGCGAAGCGGCCTGAAGCCGAGCGCTGCCGGGCTGAGGTGGTGGCGGGTTCGAGCCCCGTCACCCTTACCGACGGACATCACTGAAGGGCGGCGGGCCTTGCCTGCCGAGCAAGGAATTCCGAAGAGGGTCTTCACTTTTTCGCGTAGATCACGACGGTGGCGCCAAACTGGCGCGCGAGTTCCACCTAGTCATTGACCATTCGGATGGCTGCCAGTCCCTCAAACGCGATACCCGTAGAGTGTGCCTCCGGCTTCGCGCGCATTGTCCAGCGGGTCGCACGCAAGTTCGCTGCGGGCATTGCCGCTCGGATGCACTGTGCCGACAGGTGGCTCTCCCGCGTGGTCATTGACCGTAGCCAAGGCAAGGTTGGCGGCGGCGGCGAAAGCGGCGGCTGCATTCGCCAGGATTAGCATGCGTGTGGGGGTCATCTGAAACTCCTTGGTTGAGTAGGAAACTTGCAAGGCGAAAGACTCATGATCTGTTGACCAGCGGCTGCGCGAATACTTGCAAGCGCCGGTCGACGTCCCCGGGCATGTGCGACCAGTTGAGCGGGATGGTTAAGCCCTGGTGTCTAACGGTCCCAGCGGGTCCGCCGAAATCCGATCACACTGATGGTCGCTGCCACGACGATGCTGACGGCCACCAGTACGAAAGCAGTGTGCAGGCTCGCGTAGCCTTGCGTGACCAGCACCATCGCGGCCAGCGCAAATGCGAAGCGCACCACGCTCGCGGTCATCGGCCAGAGGATGCGTTGTGCCCCCTGACCTGCGAAGTAGAGCTCGAAAATCACGCCGAGCACCGCATAGAAAGGCGCTACCACATGCAGGTATTGCGCGCCGGCCGCCATAACGGTGCTATCGCTGGTAAACAGGCCCAGCCAGCGTTGCGGGAAGAGCGAGACAACCAGTCCGACCATGCCAACCACGCTGGCAACAAACAGTACGTTCACGATCGCTACGCGCCGGGCACGCACCACGTTGCCTGCACCCAGGTTGGTGCCCACCAGCGTGATCGCGGCGGTTCCGAATCCGAACATCACCGGCATAAGCAGCATGTCGAGGCGGGAGGCAATGCCGTAGCCGGCGATGGCGGCGACGCTCATGGCACCGGCCGCAGCGGTCAGCACGGTGACTGACACTGCTGACATGACGGCGTTGATCGCCGACAGCAAGCCGACACGGAGGATCGCACTGAAATGCTTGCGCTGCAGCGGATAGCGGCGCAGGCGCAGCGTCGACGAGGGCGAACGCATGTAAACGACCATCACGCTCAGCGCGGCGATATTGCATAGCACCTGGGCGGCGCCGGCGCCCGCCACTCCCATGCGCGGTGCGCCCAGCCAGCCGTTAATCAACACGGGTGACAGTATCAGGCCGGTGACCGCGCCGCCCAGTATGATCATCGCCGGCACCTTGACGTTGCCGGCGCCGCGCAACGCCGCCTGCAGCAGCATCAGTATCCAGAACGGGATCGCGCCTCCGAACAGGATGTTTGAGTAGCGTACCGCCTGGTCCAGCGATGACCCGCTGCCGCCAAGGCTGCGGTACAGCGCCGGGCCGGCCAACACCGTCACCAGGGAGAACAGTCCTCCTGCTACGGCGGCGATGACCACCGTATGCCAGGCCAGGCTTTCCGCCTCATCCTGGCAGCGGGCGCCGGTGGCGCGGGCGATGGCCGAGGACACGCCGCCGCCGACGCCGGCACTCGATACCGTGGCCATCAGCAGCATGACGGGAACGACCATTGATGCTGCGGCGATCGCTTTCACGCCCAGTGAGCTGACAAAATAGGTCTCGGCGACACCGAGCAAGGTCGTCATGAACAGTACGACGACTGTCGGCAAGGCAAGGCGGATCAAGTTTGACAACAATGGACCGTGGAGCAGTCTGTTGGCCGGAGGGTCGGCCGTAAGGATGTCAGGAGGCGGAGAAGTCTTCTCGGCCTGACTAGCAAGAGTAGCGGACATGATTTTTTGTATGCCAAGAAGAAGAGACCGCCCGACAATGGCCGGGCGATGACAGTGCCATATGCAAGCGCTGATGCGCGCCTACGCGCGAATGATCGGCAGGAACGGGATGACTTCCGTGTATCCGGCTGATGAGCTGGGGCTGCGTTCAGCCCAATTCAAAGCCTCTTGCCGCGTCTCGACATTGATCACCACATAGCCGCCAAATAGCGCGTGCCCTTCCCGGGATGGGCCATCCTGAACCTGGCGCTGGCCGTCCCGCACCCGCACGGTGCTGGCGTTGCGCGGATCGAGCTGCGTGCCGTCCCGCATGACGCCGGCGGCCGCCATGGCGCCCATATACTGTTTCCACGCGAGCGAGACTTGCTGCCCTTTGAGCGGATCGGCGTGGATTTCATAGGCGTTGTGTGGCTCTTGAAAAGCGAGAACAAATTCCATCATTGTTTCCTTTCAAAAGGGAGGATCAGGCAGGCGTGAACGCGGCCGCCTGGCGGCGAGCGAATTCAGCGGCGGAAATCGGCGCACGGCCGACCAACTGCTGGAAGGTGTCGGTCATGCGGTCGTAGCGGTTGTCGCGATGCAACTGGGCCATGATGACCAGGTGTGCGGTCAGATGCGCCGGCTGTTGGGCCTCCTGGAGCCTGGCTTCCCAGATCTGCGGCGGTACGTTGACGTATTGGATGGTGCGGCCCAGTGCGCCACTGAACTCCTGTGCGAGCTCGGCCATCGTCAGCGACTGGGGGCCGGTCAGTTCGTAGACCTTGCCGATATGCGGCTCTGGGTTGGCCAGTACAGCAGCGGCGGCAGCCCCCACGTCGGCGGCGGCGATCGGTGAGGTCTTGCCGTCGGCGAACGGCAGGCGGATCGCGTTGTCGTCGCGGATGCCCTTGGCCGCCGGCAGGAACAAGCCTTCGAAGAAAGCGGTTGGACGCAGGTAGACCACCGGCAGGCCGGACCACCGCAGCATCTGCTCTGCGAGCCAGTGCTGCTTCTGTTGCGGGCTGCCGGTGGTCTCTGTCTCGCTCATCTGCGACAGCGTCATCTGCGACAGATTGACGAAGGCCTTCACACCCAGGCTTTTGGCTGCGACTGCGACGGTGGCGGCTGCTACCAGGTATTCGGGCGAAACCGACATCGTGAAATACACCACTGAGCAGCCGCGCATGGCCGCGCGCACGGCAATGATGTCGAGCATGTCGGCAACTACAACTTCGGCGCCCAGGTCACGCAGCATGTCGGCGCGCGCGTCCCGCTTGCGCACCATGGCGCGTACGCGATGGCCTTGCTCCAGCAGGATGGCGATAGCCGCGCGCGCGGTCGAGCCGACGCTGCCGGCGGCGCCGGTGACGAGGATGGTTTCTTGGGACATGATTTGCTTCCTTGTATCAATGAGCAAAATAAAGCCGATGTAGCTGATGTTGTCGGCACCGGCCGGCGCCGCCTCGACCAGGCAACCTTGGCGCTCAGAGGCGGCGACACGGCGGACTGGCCGCACCCGGTCGACGCTGCGACGCCTGGCGCAGTCGCTGCCCGGGGAATAGGGTAAAATCAAGTATGTGGAAAAATACATAGTGCCACGGGTTTTTGACTATGTCAAAAAAAACATAGTCATTCCGCGTGCGCGTTGACGCAATCAAGGAGCAATGCGAGTGAGTGATCTGAAGGAAGCCAGGGCAAGTAAGGAAAAGCCGCTGAAGCATGTTCTTCTTGCCGGGATACATAGCCAGCCGCGTTCCGGCTATGAACTGACCAAATGGCTGCAGATGGCGGGCCAGCATTGCTGGTCGGTTGAGCACAGTTCGGTGTACCCGGCTTTGCGAGAGCTCGAGACGGATGGACTCATCAAATCGGAGCGGTTGCCGGGAACGCGCGGGCCGGAACGCTCGATCTACAGTATGACCGTTGCTGGACGCGAGAAGCTGATGGCCTGGGTGGCGAATGGTTCACCGCGCCCTGCCATCAAGGATGAACAGATACTGCGGGTGTTGTGCTTCGATTTGCTGCCGCGCGAGACGGCGTTGCAGCAGATCCGTGCGGTGCGTGCGGACCACCAGGCCCAACTTGAGTTCTTTCTCGCAAGGCAGGCCGTGCTGACCGAGCAGCAACTTGGACCGCTGTTGGTGACACGCCGCGGCGTGCTGGCTGAACAGGCCTATATCGCATGGTGTGACGAGGTGGCGGAAATGATCGCTCGCAGGCCAGCCTGATGCCTGGCCGAATTCAGGCAGGTGCGCCGCTCGAATATGCCAATGGACGGGCGGGTGGGCCGGCAAAAAAACCTCTGCGAGGCAAGGTCAGGAATAAATTGATCTGATACGGGCTCCGGGCGAATCGGCCCCGAATGACTACGAAATTGGGCCAGCAAAGGACTCCAGCGCATGTAATCCATCGCGTTGATTGCGCCGACTCCCCTCGTTTGGCAGCTTCCGACCCCGATTGAGCCGCTCGGACAAAGCTCTACGACCGTCCGTTCCGGGAGCAACATGCGACGGCCGCCCGGATAACGCGTCGGATCGACCATCACGGAAAGATCGCTGACGCGGTCCACCAAAGCGCGTGGAGAGTTACAAAACCGATGTAAACGCGTCCGTTTCTTTACAGCAGACACCTCGTCGACCACCCACAGGTCTGTCAGCCTTAGGCACGCACACTCGACGCAGCCGATGGAAAGTCTTCACGGCGCTCAGCCCATTTCAGGATCGCATCCAGTGCCGGGCACAGCGCCTGGCCCCAATCGGTTAGGCGGTAGTCCACCTTCGGCGGCACCTGGTGATAAACCGTGCGCGTCACAATGCCGTCCTCTTCGAGGTGGCGTAATTGCTGGGCAAGCATCTTTTGCGTGATGCCGGGAATCAGCCTCTCGAGGTCCGAAAAACGCCGCACCTGGCCACCGAAAAGGTGAAACAGGATCACCATGGCGCCACCGTCACGATGCGCGCCAGGCTCACGGGCACCTTTCCCGGTAGCCCGGTCGTGCTGACCTACGCGTTTGTCCTGGCTGGCGGCAAGATCGCGTCTCTGGAGATTCACTGATGAGCGCCGCACCCGAACTTCAGGGCCTTCGGGCGCTTGTCAAGGGCGGGACCAAGGGAGTCGGTAAAGCCGTTGTCGCGCACCTTTGCGAGGCCGGCGCGAACGTCCTCGCGACGGCACGTTCGCGTCCCGATGACCTTTCCGAAGAAAGGTTCATCGGTGCGGACATCACGATGGCCGAGGGCTGTAAAACCATTGTCGACGCCGTGCTCGAACGGCTCGGCGGCGTCGATATTATCGTGCACGTGGCGGGTGGCTCATCTGCGCCGGCGGGTGGCTTTAGGGCGCTCGACGACGACGAATGGAACAAGGCATTGAGCCTGAACCTGTTCCCGGCAGTGCGGATCGATCGTGCGCTGTTGCCCTGGATGATCGAGCAGGGCTCGGGCGTCGTTATCCACGTCACGTCGATCCAGCGGCAGTTACCGTTGCCAGAGGCCACGATTGCCTATGCCGCTGTTCCAGATCGTTAATTCCGCGAGCGGCGTCCACATATCTGCGAGCAATCACACTGGCTTAACGCATTGATTCTCAATGAAAAACTGTCGGTGGAAGGCGATTGGTGCCGTTGCGCAGAGGCAACGGCCTTCCGGCGCAGGACCACAAATTCCGCGACTGTGGCTCTGCGGACCGGTAATTCGACTACTGTGGGTCGAAGGTTAGTGTTCTGCGTACCTCCATGACTGAGCCTACGGAGCGTGAACTTGCCATTGCGCGAGTCCTGCGTCCTCTTGGAAGGGGACCGCTCTCGCGCAAGCAAGCAGAGTACGCTGGCAAATTGCTCGGAATGCATCGGTCCACGATCTATCGTCTTCGGCAACGGTTTCTTGCTGATCCAGTCGCGAGCGCGCTGAGCCCGTATGACCGCGGTCCGAGATCCGGAAAGGGGCGACTGCCGGCGCAAGTCGAGAACATCGTGAACGATGTACTAACCACATGGCTGCCGCCGCAGCGTTATCTGGCGCATCCGCTGTTTGAGCTGGCCATTGAAATTCGCAAACGTTGTGCAGATGCCGGCATCACCGCACCAGCCAGGTCAACCATTTCACGGCGCTGGGCCGCTCATCGGAAGGAAGAGGCGCTTCTGCAGGCGGCGTTACCGGCGGCAGCAATTCCGCCTGGCAGTCTCGTGGCGCATTACCCGATGGACATCGTTCAGGTCGATCACACGCTGGCCGATGTGATCTTGGTGGATGAGTTATATCGGCGTCCCATAGGTAGGCCATGGCTTAGCCTCGCTGTTGACGTTGCCACACGGTGTGTCGTGGGAGTGTATGTGGGGATGGACCGCCCGAATGCGGCCACAGTCGCTCTCCTGTTGACGCGCGTCGTGCTCGCCAAGGTGAGCTGGCTCGCCAGCCTCGAGGTCAGTGCCGAATGGCCGATGCACGGCATCCCGAAGGTTCTTCACCTCGACAATGCGGCCGAGTTCAAGAGCAGGGCGCTGCGTTCCGCGTGTAGCCAGTACGGGGTGGAGTTGATGTATCGTCCCGCCGGACGCCCATACTTTGGCGGACATATCGAGCGATTGAACCGGACCCTCATGGAGCGCGTCCACAGCTTGCCGGGGTCGACTGGATCCTCCCCAAAGGGCCGCAAGGCTAGGGCGCCTGAACGAGAGGCATCCCTGACTATCCGAGAGTTCGAGCGGTGGCTGGTCCTGGAGATTGCGCAGCGCTATCACCATAATGCGCACCGGGGGTTGCGCGGAGCCACTCCCTACTCCATGTGGGCCACTCTTGGCGGCGTGACGCCACCGAAGTTGCTTCCCGATACGGCGTCCGAGGCTTAGCGCTTCCTGATCCAGTTCCTGCCGATGACCTATCGAACGGTCCAGGCGGATGGCCTCACGCTATTCTACATTCGGTACTGGCACCCAATCTTTACTGCGTGGCGGGCAACCAAGCAGAAGGTCATTACACGGTTTCACCCGGAAGATCTCTCCAAAATCTTTGTCAGCGTTGATGGCAAACGGTACCTCGAGGCGAACTTTGCCGACTTGCGCCGTGAGCGCGTTTCGTTATGGGAGCAGCGCAGCGCATTACGGCATCTGCGCGCCCAGGGACAGAAATACGTCAGCGAGGCGATGCTGTTTGAGGCCATCGATGAACAGCGACGGATCGTTGCGCGCGCAAGAACGCAATCATTGGGCACAAGCCGTCGAGGCACTGTCTTGAAGGATCCGGTGCCAAGGAACGCTCGGCAAGAGAGTTCTCAAGTTCGGCAAAGCGAAAGCGCATCGGTGAAACCTACTGAGGCGTCCGTCGACTACAGCAAGCCAGCCATAGCGTACGATATCGAGCAATGGTGATCCGTAATGGGCGCGCTACTCACACATCTTCTGCCTGTTGCAAGACCATTGGCTCAGTGCGATGACAATGTCCGGATTCGAGGGCTGGCCCGTAACCGATGGATCGATTACCCGCGTGCCACGCAGGCGCTGGAGATTCTTGAACGACTCATCCAGACACCTGAGCGCGAGCGTATGCCATGCCTGTTACTGCACGGAGACTCCAATATCGGAAAGACGCAGATCATCTCCAAGTTTCAGCGTCATCATCCGCCCGAGTATGACGAGCAGAAGGGCGTTGAGATGTGCAAGATTGTCGCCATGCAGATGCCGCCGACACCTGATCAGCAGCGATTCTATGCGTCACTGCTTTTCGAGCTGGGGGCGCCTTTCAATGCTACAGCCCGGCTTTCCGCGCTCGAGAAGCTGACCCGAGAGCTTCTTCGGAAGGTAGCGCCGCGGATGCTGATTGTTGATGAGGTCCATCACTTGCTGGCAGGAAGCTACCGGGAACAGCGGGCATCCTTGAATCTGCTGAAGTTTCTGGCGAATGATTTGAGAATCTCCATCGTCCTCGTTGGCACCCAAGACGCCCTGATTGCGTTGCAAACGGATACGCAGATGGTGAGCCGGTTCACACGCTTCGAAATTCCCAGGTGGAACGAATCAGAGGCCTTCCGATGCCTCCTTGCTGCCTTTGAACGAATTCTGCCCCTTCGACGGCCGTCGAACCTAGCGCGGCAAGAGATGGTTCAGGCGATTCTGGCGGCGAGCGGCGGACTAACCGGGGAGGTATCGCGGGTGCTCAATGTCGCGACTGAACTCGCCATTCGCGACGGCAGAGAGGTGATCGAACTTGGCCACATCGAGAATGCAGCGCGAGGTCTCCTGTGCTGAGCGTGTGAGACCTTGGCCGGTGGCGCCACGTCCGTTTGACGACGAGGCCTTTGGCGGCTGGCTGGGGCGCTTGGCAGCCACGTATCGAATCAGCGTCCCCCAGTTATGGGCAAGTGGGCAGCTTGGGGCGTTCCCCTACTTGCCCCGCTGTGGATGGCTGCTGTTTCCGCCGGTTGATGAGCTGGTGCTTGCCCGTCTCGCAGCTCTGACTCACGTTAACATCGATAGACTAGTGGCGATCCAAACACCAGCAGCGTGGGTGTCCCACCGACGCGGCATTTCATTCTGCTTCGAGTGCCTCGCTCTGAATCCCCTCGATGTCTATTCGCCTCGCTGGAAACGCGAGTGGCTGAATCCGGCGGCAACTGTCTGTGAAATTCACGATCAGCGCCTCCAGGCCATCTCATCGTTCAGGTTACACCAGCTCAAAAATCTCAATGCGGTGATCGGTTGGGTAGGGAAACAGTACGCGCGGGATCGCGAGTCGTTCCGAAGCCTCCTTGGCACGCCACGTTCGCAGTATTAGTGCGCACCATTCGCAGAATTAGCGATCTGCAACATCAGCAGGCAGTGCAGATGACGGTGGAAAAACAGCAGATCGACACGGAACCAGCTGTCGTCGATGCGTAGCCGCCTCTGACGACCGACGAAGGCGAAATCGTCGCCCAGTTCTAACAGGAAATCGGCTAAAGGCTGGATCAGCGCGTCTTCGAGGTCGGATTCGGAATATTCGTCCTTGAGGTTGAGGAACTCCAGGACAAAGGGGTCCTTGATCGCTTGCTCAGGTGTTAGTGTAGCGTTCTGTTCTTGATGGAACTTATGTGAGACTATTGCTCTACTCACAGCGTGGAGAGAGCGAGTGCGAGTTGCCCCCGAGATCCAGTTGACCGACGAGGAGCGAACCAAGTTGACGCGGCTGGTTCAGTCGAAGCTCACGAGCGTGAGGCTGGCGCAGCGCGCGCGCATCGTGCTGCTGGCCGCCAATGGCATGCAGAACAAGGACATCGCCGAGCAGTTGGGAATCGGACGCGTGCAGGTCTCGCGTTGGCGTGAGCGGTATGCGCAATCGGGGCTGGCCGGTATTGAACGTGACTTGCCGCGCGGTGCTCCGCCATTGAAGGTGGACACGGCGCGGCTGGTGGAGCTGACCACTCAAGCCAAGCCCGTGGCGGCCACGCACTGGAGCACGCGCAAGATGGCCGCCGAGTTGGGCGTGAGCGCCAGCACCGTCATGCGCCATTGGCACGCCCACGGCTTGAAGCCGCACATCGTGCGCGGCTTCAAGGTGTCGCGCGATCCGAAGTTCGTCGAGAAGCTTGAAGATATCGTTGGCCTGTACATGTCGCCACCCGAGCACGCGCTGGTGCTGTGCTGCGATGAGAAGAGCCAGGTGCAGGCGCTGGATCGCACACAGCCCGGGTTGCCGCTGAAGAAGGGGCGCGCGGCGACCATGACGCACGATTACAAGCGCAACGGCACGACCACGCTGTTTGCCGCGCTCAACGTGCTCGATGGCCAGGTCATCGCCCAGTGCCAGCAGCGCCACCGCCATAGCGAGTGGTTGAAATTCCTGCGCAAGATCGACCGCGAGACGCCCAAGGACAAAACGCTGCATCTGATTGCCGACAACTACGCCACGCACAAGCATCCTGCGGTGCAAGACTGGCTGGCCAAGCATCCGCGCTTCAACATGCACTTCACGCCCACCTCGGCGTCATGGCTGAACATGGTCGAGCGGTTCTTTCGCGACATCACAACCGAGCGACTTCGCCGCGGCGTATTCACGAGCGTGCCGGAACTGGTCGATGCCATCAATGAGTACATCGCTCACCACAACACCAACCCCAAGCCGTTCATCTGGACCAAGAGCGCTCGCGACATCTTGCAGAAAGTCATTCGCGCCAATCGCCGCTTAAGTTCCAAACAGAACGGAACACTACATTAGCAGGTCGCCGGGCTCGGAGGTCGCGCTGTTCTCCAGCATCGCAGACTTGTTGCGCGACAGTGCTGTTCGCTCGTAGAACTGGCTACCGATTTGCCGGTCGAGTTGCCGGACCGACCAGCAGCCGCGTAGGGCCTCGGTTTCATAGAAGGCGCGGGCTTGTGGGTTCTTGACGGACAGCAGGCGGACGTAAGCCGACCAGGGTAAGGGGAAGGGGAAGGCCTGGGCCAGCACTGGCAGGTCTGTAGTAAGTGCCGACGGTGATTGCCGAATGAGCTCGGCAGTGGATTCTCCAGACGGTGTCTGTAGCAATCCGGGTTTTGCCGATTCTCCAGACAGTGTCTGGAGAATGTGGGTGGCCGGCCCGGCCAGATGGAACGCGCGCATTTGCCACAGATTTTGCCGGCTGAACCCTCGCCCAAAGCGATGGGTCAGGTCAGCCGACAAGCGCTCGATCAGCCGAACCATCGCAGGCGACATGCGCGCCTGCTCCGCTGGTACGTAGCCGTGTTGCGTCAGCCGCTCGGTGAAGTCTGGCATCCGGCCGTAACCCAGACGCGCGTCGTAGGGGCCGGAATGGGGAAAGCGGATTCTGTCGCTGGCGCCCGACTGCACGTCGAAGCTCAACTGCCTGGTGACGCGACCAAGATAGTGCGCCTGCCATTGCGAAGTGCGCACTTCGTTGGCAACAATGCCGTGAGCGACATAGCCACCCGCGCACAGGGCGACTGCAACGCTAGCGAAAATCCAGCCACGACGCGAGACTTCTTGGCTATCCGAAATGCTACCGGCGCCCGTCGGCACGGGGATCATGCCAGCTCCAAGTGTCGCCAGGGAGTCGCCGCCAGGATCGCGCAATCCTGACCGTATGACCATGCTGCGCCACAGTGGCGTTGCGACGGGGCGTGCGTGGGCGGGCGCCGCTTGCCAGGTGCGCTAAGCTGGAAGAGTTGGAGGCGAAGCCGGGCTTGGCCTCTGATTGCTTGCCGCAAGCGTTCCTGTGACCAACACCCACAGACGGGTGGATTCGGTAAGGCGCGCAGCCACCTCATGGAGACATTGCCATGCCTACGACCAAGAGCGATTCGCAATTGGCGAGCGCGAGTGAGATCCGCGAGATTGTGGGTCCCGTTGACGGCGAAGTCATCACACGAATCCTGGAGATCGAGCCGACCGTTGAGGATGTGCGGCGGGCCTACCAATGGTTGCGAGCCGACGAACCTAGGTTGCGCAACCCTGAGTCCAGCTTAGGACGCAAGGCGGAAGATGTGTTCGAAATTCTGGACGACGAGCTGCCGGATTTCGATTCGTCGGGCCGCCCAGGGTAGCCGCCGGTCGGGGCATTGCGCGGCCGACGCTCGCTCCACGGTCCAATCTCATGGGCCATCAACGCAAACGATAGGCCGTGCGTGGTGCCTGACGCCGGCCGCATAGCCGGCAATGCTGATGAACCGGTAAGCCGCGCCGAGAATCGCGTGCTTCGCGACTTTGTAGTCCGTCGGAATCTGCCTACACTGGCAACAAATCGGCGCGGCGACCGTGTTCGCTTGCACGCTCGGTTTCGCTCCTGGTTTTCGCGATGCAACACATTGACTTTCCTCGCACCGAACCGCGTTTTCGTGCTGCCGACTTGAGCCTCGAATGCGCCGCTCGCGTGGATGGAACGCCCGCGTGCTATGCCATTACCGCGGAGGCGCTTGAGGATCACTTTGGGGCGCGCTCGCCTCGGCCAGAGGATCTGGTACAGGCCCTACAGGGACATCGCGATGATATTGAAAGCGTCGCACGCACCCTATTCGACTTGACTGGATCACGCAATATCGTGCTGCACAGTGGGCATTTCCGTTTCGCCCTGTGACGGCCGTGCATTGGGGATCGGATTGTTTGGGTGCGCCTGAACGGGCACACCCACTTGCGAGTTTTGGTTGAACGCCGTGGTGCCAGGTGGAGCATGCAAGAGTTTGTCCTTGGGTGTTTAGGCTCAGGCTACCCGACGCGGGCAACTTCAGCCCAACACCAACTGGGCCCCGGGGGAATGCGGCCGCAAGCGTGCTGGCGAGGCCCACGCGTGGGGAGGCCCTTCGTGAAGAGGAGTTGGATGTTGGCTGCAATCATCCCGCGGCGCGATAGGCTATTGCGGCCGACTGCGTTCAACACAGGGCGCGTTAGCCAGCCGGGGCACCCGACATACGACCACGTGGCTGCAAACACATTGCGGGGATGTCGTGAAACTGCTGGTGAGATACCAAAACATCGCCGAGGCTTCGCACGCGCGGTGCGAGCAGATGCTCACTGAGTCTGCTGCGCACTATCTCAAGCGTCATCTCAAAAGGTTCTTGGCAGAACGGGCGCTGCTGCGCGCCGATCTAGCGATGGACGCCGCCCACCCCTTCTATCATGTCAGGCTGCGGCTGGCGCTGCCGCGTGGCACGTTAGTCAGCACAGAAGACGGGAAGTCGATCCGAAGCGCGCTGAGGGCGTCGTTCGTCGACCTTGAGCGCCAGATCGAGCGCCACCTCGCACGCCTGCGCCGGGAGGATACTTGGCGGCGCAAGCAGCGCCGTGAGGGGCTGCGACGACTGAAGGCCGCCACCGCGGCGGCGACCCCGGCGGAATCGGCACGTTTCGACGAACAGGTTCGGGCACTGCTGTCGCCACTCCGAAGCTTCGCGCAGCGCGAGCTGTCCTATCTGCGGGCGCGCGGCGACTTGGCAGAAGCGGATCCGGCCTTGGACGATGTGGTCGACGAGACACTCACTCGCGCCCTCGAGCGACTGAACCAGGCCCCGCAGGTGGTACTGAGCGAGCATGAACTGCATGGGTTCGCGATGGCCGTGCTGGAAGCTGAGGTTGCGCGGCGGCGCAGCGAAGAAGGCCGCTGGGTCTCGCTCGAGGCCAAGGCCACGGATCTGCCGGCACGCCCTCATGATGAGATTGATGACGCGGTGTTCGAGTACTGGCAACCGGATGAGTTGCTGCGCATGGAAGACGTGGTGCCTGACGCTGCCATTAGCCCGGACGCGGTAGCCGCCCGGAACGAATTGCATGAGATCGTCGGCAAATTGCTATCGCAGCTGCCTAACCAGTGGCGTCGAACTGTGCTGCTAGCACGCGTAGACGACGTTCCAGTGAACAACATTGCACGCTTGCTGAACACACCGGAAGGCGAAGTGCGAAGCTGGCTGGATCATGCCGATGCCTTTCTCAAGGCCAGGCTCGAAGAGGTCGGGCTGTAACCCATGAGTGGGACTGGCCAGAAGCGACACAGGCGAGCAAGAGGCGGTACCGAGACGGAGGGCCAACTGGCTTACACCTGAGCGCATGTCGGGATTGGACGGGGGTAGGTGTCCCCTTGTTTTTGATGCAATTTGCCGGGATAGCTACCCCCCAGTATTCATGCGGGTTTCCGGCCATGCGCAGACCATCTCGTCGCACTTGCAGCAGCCAGAAAATGCTGCCGTGATTCTCGTCGTCGTAGCCCAGATCCGGCCCGCATGAGTGGGATGCCGCAACCGCAGATGTTGCTGGACATGGAGTCGTCGATGTCCTTATCGGAAGCGAACGCAGCCGTTCAGGCTTCCTGGAACCCACTTTGCGCCCGCAACATCTTCACCAAGCGCTCTCCGTGCTTCTGCGCATAGTCGTGGGCGAGCTTTTCAGCTGCTATCGCGTCACCTTGGAAGATTTCCGAGGCCATATGCTCATGCTCGGCATAGATGGCGTCTGAGTATTCCATCAGGGTTGTGGTCATCAGGATGTACAGCATTACCGGGTCGCTGATTATTCCGTACTGGACCATGAGTCGGCGATGCCGTGACAGTGCCACAACCGTCTCGTGAAAGGCTAGGTCGGACTGAGCGATCCGTTTGCGGTCCTTGTCCGCAATGGCGGACTTCAGATCCGCCAGAGCCTCACGCAGGCGCTTCCGACCAGCGTCGTCGATATTTGTCGCAACAAGGCGTGCGGGCATCCCTTCCAGGTTGCTACGCAGCGTATAGAGATCCTAGGCGTCTTCCGGCGAAAGTGAGACGACTTCCCATCCGGTGTAGGCGTGTTGGATCACAAAGCCCTCGGTAGCGAGGCTCTGCATGCTAGCCCGAACCGTCGAAACGGACAGGCCAATTTGCGTAGCAAGGGAGATCTCTGTGAGCTTTGATCCAGGTGCCAGATCACTGGAAAAGATGGCTCCCGGATCCAGTCGGCAGCCTGGCGGTCCAGGCTGCGCTTGTCAATTTCGATGCGAGTACTCATGCTTGTTTGTCCTGGTGGGCGGAAATGCGCACTCCATCCCAAGTGCAGGATGCCTGGCCCACGTGCCTGCTCTCTTGACGTAGCTCCGAATGGTTTGTCGTGATTGTGGTATCTCGGAAACTGATAGATGGCCGCTTAGGCCGGCGTGCCGCGGCCCTGTCGAAAATGGAAGAGGTCACGGCCCGGAGGCCATGCGTGCACGCGGGGACTTGGGAAGACCAAGATTTCTTGGCTGGCCGGGGCAACTTGATTACTCTTGTGAGGCGGTCATGGCACAGCAACTGTGACTGGCGGCGAAACTATTCAGCAGCCACTCCATCCCGGGGGCGTCACCCTAACGTGAGACGGTTGCGGCGCCAGTCCCGGGGTTGGCGCCGAGGAGAACTGGCGATGAGCGACGAGTTAAGGACCGACGGGGACAAGCTCAATCCTCTGCCGGCAGGGGACGCGAGCAGTTTCGACGACAGTGCGCTAGCTGAAGACCCGAGCGTGCGCGAGCACCCGCGCTACGACCAGATGTTTCCCGTGCTCTCCGAGGCGGAGATCGTCAGGGTGCGTCGCTTCGGCAGGCAATGCCACTATCCCAAGGGTGAATTCCTCTATCGCGCCGGAAACCTCTGCCCCGGCATGTTCCTGATACTTTCGGGGAAGGTCCGGATCGTTATTCGCGAGGGGGTAGGGCACCGGATCGTCCATACCTATACCGAGCGCGGCGAGTTCACGTCCGACATCACCCAACTGTCGAACAAGCCGGCAATCGTCGACGCGCTGGTCATCGATGACGTCGAGGCGGTCTTGCTGCGCCCCGACGCGCTCAGCGCCCTGGTGATCGGCGAAGCCGATCTCGGTGAGAAGATCATGCGCGCCATGATCCTGCGGCGCGTGCTGGCGATCGAGCGCGGGCGAGGTGTGGTGCTGGTCGGCGCTCCCTGCGATGCGCGGCTGGTGGCGCTGCAGGATTTCCTGCGTCGCAATGCATTCCCGAATATGGTGCTGGATGCGAAGCAGGACGCGGATGCCGTCGCGTTCCTGGAGCGCCTGACTCCGCAACCGGATGACTTCCCGCTCGCCTTCTGTCCGAATGGCACCGTGCTGCGAAATCCCGACTTGGGCCAGCTCGCTTCCTGCCTCGGACTGATTCCAGAGTTCGACCCCACGCACGTCTACGATGTGGCTATTGTTGGCGCCGGCCCGGCCGGGCTGGCGGCTGCCGTCTATGGCGCGTCGGAAGGGCTGTCGGTCGTGGTGCTCGACTGTCGCGCGCCGGGCGGCCAGGCCGGTAGCAGTGCACGCATTGAGAACTACCTGGGCTTTCCCACGGGCATCACAGGGCAGGCGCTGGCGGGTCGAGCGTTCGTGCAGGCGCAGAAGTTCGGGGCGCATGTCGGCATTCCCTGCGAGGTCAAGGCCTTGTACTGCGACCGGCAGCCGTTGGTGGTGGAGCTTGCCGACGCCCATCGCATCCTTGCGCGTACCGTGGTCATTGCCAGCGGCGCCGAATACAGGCGCCCCGCCGTGGACGGTCTGGCGCGCTTTGAGCGGAGTGGCGTCTATTACTGGGCGACGCCAATTGAGGCCAGGCTATGCCGCAAGGAACCAGTGCTGCTGGTCGGCGGCGGTAATTCTGCAGGACAGGCAGTGGTCTTCCTGGCCTCGCACGCGGAGCATGTGCACGTGTTCATCCGAGGGACAAGCCTGGCGCACAGCATGTCGCATTACCTGGTCGAGCGGATCGGCTCGCTGCCTAACGTGACAGTGCATACGCGGGTCGAACTTACGGCGCTGGAGGGGGAGGCGCGTCTCGAACGCGTCCGCTATCGCGGTGCCGGCGGTATCGAAGGTAGCCTGACTGCGCATCACCTCTTTGTCTTCATAGGCGCCGACCCTAACACCCGGTGGCTAGGCCATTGCGGCGTGTCGCTGGACAGCAAGGGCTTCGTTCTGACCGGTACCGATGTAACAGGAGCGCCGGTGCGGACGCTGCCCTTGCAGACCGGCGTGGAGGGGGTCTTCGCCATCGGTGACGTTCGTTCCGGATCGACCAAGCGCGTTGCGTCCGCGGTCGGAGAAGGTGCGGCCGTGGTAGGACAGATCCACCGGTTTATTGCCCGGAGCCCGGTGGATGTGCGAGAGACGAGATCGTCAGGTGGGATCGTCCCGCCAAAGCCGGCGTCATGATGGCCCCACTCTAGACGGGCCTATCCCTGATGCATTTGGGCGTACCTAAAAGAGACGCTGGAGGATGGCGACCCTCGGTGCGCGCTGATTTGTACCGACGTGTATCTTCATCATTGCCATATACCCAGCGATACGAAATTCGTGAAATCCAACACACAACTTGACTGTCGCAACATCAGCGATTCGACCACCTGCGCTGCAAAGACGTGGGGCCGATCGGGGCGCTGGCCAAATCGTGGGTTAGAGCCGACTGGATTCGCGACGCCATTTTTTCTGGCGACCTCGCGCCCGGTTCACGGCTGACCGAAATAGCGCTGGCGAAACAAATCGGCCTCTCGCGCTCGACGGTTCGCGCTGGCATGCAGCGCCTGGCCAGTGAGGGTCTTCTGATCCAGCACGCCTATACCGGATGGGAAGTCGTGTCGCTGTCGGCGGAAGATGCCTGGGAGCTTTACACGCTGCGCAGCAACCTGGAAGGCATGGCCTCCCGGCTGGCGGCCGCGAATATCGACGACGCCGGCCGCAAGAAACTACGAGCGGCACTGGCTGACCTGAAATCCGCCATCGCCGCCAACCGGTGATGCTCTACATCCTCATGACGACAAAACTGATGGAGTATTCCGAAGCGATATATGCCGAGCACGAGCATATGGCGTTGGCAATCCTGCAGGGGGGACACGGCGGAAGCCGAGAAACTGGCTCATGACTATGCACAGATGCATGGCGAGCGTCTGGTGAAGGTGTTGCAGACGCAAGGCGAGTTTCAGGAAGTATGAAGCGGAACGGCGCCGATGCATACAAAGCATCCGGCGTCGTCATTCATCAGGCGCTGGTCATCTTGCTCGTCTCAGTCGTAGTGCGCGGGAAGCACCTTAAGCTGTTGGGTCTGAGGCTTGTCATGGTTGATGAACAGCGTCGCCTTGTAGGTGGCCATCAGTTTCCCGACCTTTTCCATTGACGCGAGCGAACCCGCATTACTGGTATTCAGCGATGGCACGATGCTTCGCTCGAAGTTGCTTTCCAGATGCACCACGTCGACGATCAGTTTCGGCAGCGTCGACCAACCCTTGGGATCGTTGTACGCCGATTCCGGCACGCCGGTATCCCACAGTAGCCAATCCTTCCCGTGCTTGACCAGCCAGCAGGTCAACGAGAATTCGATGCTCTTTCCGACGTTCTCGCCCGGCGTCCAGACAGATTCGTCATTGGCAAGGGAGCGACCGCAGTCCACGCGGTACAGGATCAGCTTCAATGGCCAGCTTCTCTAGGGGAAGCTGGTCGCTGACCCTGATCCCTAGACCGCGAACACTTGTTCCGCTGGCGCAAAATTGTCTATCCACAGTGTGTCTTTGCAGAGAGCGTCGGCGCGCCTAAATTTGATTCTCATCGGAGCCGCCTTCGGCCTCGTCCGGCAAGCAAGCCGAATTCAATTCTCTGGAGCTTTCAATGAGCACATCTCAAAAGGTAGTAGTCGTTACCGGCGCCTCGCAAGGCATTGGCGCAGAGTCGGTCAAGGCATTTCGCGCACTTGGCTATCGCGTCGTTGCAACCGCACGCAGCATCCAACCGTCTTCGGACCCGAACATCGTGACGGTCGCGGGTGATATCGCCGACCCTGATACGGCACGACGCGTGATCGCCGAGGCGGTGTCGCGCTTTGGCCGCGTTGACACGCTGATCAACAACGCGGGGGTTTTCATCGCCAAGCCGTTCACCGGTTACACCGCGGAAGACTACGCCGCCGTAACGGGTGTCAATCTCCAGGGTTTCTTCTACATCACACAACTGGCGATCGCCGAGATGGAAAAGAACAAGAGCGGCCACGTGGTCCAGATCACCACAAGTCTGGTGGACCACGCCATCGAAGGTGTGCCGTCGGTCCTGGCCTCGTTGACCAAAGGCGGCCTGAATGCAGCCACCAAGTCCCTGGCCATCGAATATGCCAAGACTGGTATCCGCGTCAACGCCGTGGCGCCGGGGATCATCAAGTCTCCCATGCATGCCCCCGAGACCCATGCAGCGCTTGGCGCACTGCACCCCATGGGCCATATGGGGGAGATGAGCGACATCGTCAACGCCATCGTCTATCTGGATTCGGCGCCGTTCGTGACCGGGGAGATCCTGCACGTGGACGGCGGGCAGAGCGCAGGACACTAACTCAAAAACATCCGCCCGGGACGACTCGGTCCTTGACCGCACCCTGGCCGTTTCATTGACAAACACCATCTCAGGAGCACACATAATGTCCATCGACAATGTTCTCTATCGCGCGCAAGCCGAAGCAACCGGAGGTCGGGAAGGCCGTGCCGTCGCTTCAGAAAGCGGTCTGGATCTCAAGCTGACGCGGCCCAAGGGACTGGGCGGAAAAGGCGAGAAAGGCACTAACCCGGAAGAACTCTTTGCAGCCGGGTACGCCGCATGCTTCATTGGCTCCATGCAGTTCGTTGCCTCCCGCGACAAGATCGCGATTCCCGCCAACGCTTCGGTTAACGGGACCGTAGGCATCGGACTTATCCCCAATGGCTTCGGTATCGAAGTGGAGTTGAAGATCTCGTTGCCGGGCATGGAGCGCGAAGCAGCCCTGGACCTCATCAGCAGGGCGCACGTTGTTTGCCCCTACTCGAACGCCACGCGAAACAACATTGATGTAACGCTCACCCTCGTTTGAGGCGCAAGGCGGATCGGGCGGTATTGCGCTACGCAATGCCGCCCGACTCCTCACCAGATCTCCACCATGCATTGCGCAATCAGGTTGGTCGCTGGCGTACTCCTGATGTCACCATCCTCGGCATGACAGCGTACGTGGGGCGGCTCGTTCCCCCAAGTTTCGGACCGGAGGCATATGCCAGCCTCGAGCCGGCCCGCAATCCAGAGGCTGAGGTTCTCACCTGCAGGAACTCCCATTTTCCAGAGCAAGAGGCCCGAAGCGTCACCGCACCCGCGGAAGGTGGAATGCGAGGACGCATGTGCGTCGAGGCCTGAGCACCGCTGAGGAAGGTGCGAGATAAAGTCATCCGGGTAACCGTAGGGAGCGAACTGACGCGCATGCGTCGGATCGTCAACGCCACTGCATCGCCAAACTCGGCATCGGCGATCGCCCGGCCGCCTTCGAAAGCCGGCGTGATCATCGGCCCCAAGCATCCAGGGGGCGCTTTCGCCACTGGCATGCCGCCATCGGCAAGCGGCCCCAGGCACTCTCAATGGTGCGGAACAACTGATTTGCGGCCCACCCCGATGATCTCCCGAAGATCGTTGACCACAATAGCAAGCATCAACCCACTGCCTGGTCGTCGGGCAACACGCAGACTCAAGATATGTCCAAATCCATCAGCGCCCTTCCTGCTCCGGAGAACCTTGCCGGCGCCAGCTACGCAGCACGCAATGCCTCGTACTGGAAACGCAACCTGGCCGTGGCGACATTCGGGTCGTTCACCACGCTGGTCAGTCTCAGCATGCTGCTGCCGTTCCTGCCGCTCTATGTGGAACAGCTTGGCATCACGGCGCAGGCCGAGATCGTCCAATGGTCTGGTGCCGCCTTCGGGGTAACCTTCCTGGCGACCGCCATCACCGCGCCCCTCTGGGGACGATTGGCAGATCGCTTCGGGCGCAAGCCGATGCTGGTTCGCGCTGCGGTGGGTATGGCCATCGTGATGTCGATGATCGGACTTGCGCACAACGTCTATGAACTCGTCGCCCTGCGGTTTGCGGCGGGCCTGATCGGGGGCTATGCGTCCGCAGCCACGGTCATGATCGGCACGCAGGCACCGCCCGACCGCGCGGGATGGGCGCTTGGCGTGCTGTCCAGCGGTGCACTTGTCGGCAACCTGGTTGGCCCTCTCGTCGGCGGCCTGCTGCCGAACCTGATTGGTATTCGAGGCACCTTTTTTGCGGGCGGTGCGGTCATCGCGGTGGCGGCGTTGCTGACCATCCTTGTGGTACGCGAGGATTTTCAGCGGCCGGCGAAGCGGACAGATGGCCTCCCTGCCGACACGGGCGTGCGCCAGCACACCTCCCGCCTTCCCTTAATCGCACTTCTGGTAACCGCGACCATGGTGCTGCTTTCCAACATGTCGATTGAACCCATCATCACGATCTACATTGGTCAACTCGGCGTGCCTCATTCGCAGTTGGCCAGCACCGCAGGAATCGTCATGGCGAGCTCGGCGTTTGGCAGCGTCATGACCGCTTCACGGCTTGGCGCGCTGGCTGACCGAATCGGCGCCTGGAAAGTCATCATTGGTTGCCTGGTGGCGACGGCCATCGTCATGGTTCCCCAGGCGTTCGTCACCAACTGGTGGTCACTCGCCATTTTGCGCGGCCTGATGGGAATGACATTGGCCGGCCTGCTGCCTGCGATTGGGAAACTCGTGCGGCAGGCCGTAAAGGAGCACCAGTCCGGCAGGATGCTTGGCTATCTGCAGTCAGCCCAGTTTGCCGGTCAGGTAATTGGCCCGCTCATCGGCGGTCAGATCGGTGTGCACTTCGGCATGCGCTCCGTGTTCTTCGCGACAAGTGCGGTGTTGCTGGGGTGCGCCGCGTTCGATCGTTGGGTGAAAGCCCAGTGAAGGTACGGTGAGGGTTCCAGCCAGTTCAAAGGCGGTGCTGTCATCACCACACGCACTCCGGCGGCGACGGCAAGCGTTGCGTCGCGTCCCATGACGAGTAAGTCACCATCAAGGCACGGCGAAAGCGAACTCGCCAGTGCCTGCTCCCAGCGGTCGCCATATTGCCGAGGTCACCACCACACACCGCGCGTCGGGCGATCCGTCTGATGTGGCTCACTGATTGCGGCCGCGCAGTTGGATCGAATCGTCCCGCCGTCCATCGACGATGAGCATCGGCAGATTCTGGAGCTTCTGCAGACGTATCTCGACGCCCTCTACGATGGTGACGTTCGCACGTTACGGCTCAATGGCCGCCAATGCACCAGAGACAACCCGTCCTCGTTTTCGCCCAGGCGAAGGCGCGAAACACGCTGGACCTGTATTCAATGCTGCCAAGTAGCGGATTTTTTTCCCGCAGTACCAATTGTTTTTCTCGCCAAGCCTTTATCCAGGGCTCATGGTCAAATAGAGTTGATCGAGTGGGCACCGGTCACTGCCTGCGGCCCTGGCCGCCCGAACCGGCGCCACGGATGTCCCTTCCAGGGGCGCCCCCGTCGGACACAAACTGGCTGGAGCCAATATGTCTATTGATGAACGCCTTGCAGCGCGGCCTGTTTTTGCCGCCTCCCCCGCAACCCCTTGGTAGCTATACCGCGGTCAGCCAGGCCGGGGACCTGCTGTTTATCTCGGGACAGTTGCCGTTGCAGGATGGCAAGGTGGTCTGGCAGGGCCAAATTGGCTCGGACTTGACAGTCGAGCAGGGCAGGAGCGCTGCCGAGCTGGCGGCGCTCAACGTGCTGGCACAAATCAACGCTTATCTGGACGGCTTCGATCGACTGGACCATATCGTTCGCGTCGACGGTCACATCGCCAGCGCTCCGGGCTGGTTCGGACAGCCTGCGGTCCTGGATGGCGCGTCAGACCTGTTTCGTGACGTGCTGGCGGAAAAAGCCGGTCATGCGCGGACTATCTCGTCGCATTTGCAGCAACCTGGAGATGCAGCCGTGATTCTCGTCGTCATCGCTCAGATCCGGCCCGCATGAGTGCGATGGTTCCGCGGTGCTACGCCGAGAATTTTTCGACGAGGAAGTCGACGAAGACTCGTACCCGGCGCGTGACGCGGCGCGCGGACGGGTAAAGCAGCTCAAAGGGCCGCGAACTTCGTCCATACTCCCGCAAGACTTCCACGAGCGAGCCGTCGCGCAGGTCCTGTTCCACCACGAAGCGGCAGGTTTGGAATAGGCCGGCGCCGGCGCTCACCAGCGTTGCCCCCCAAGAATATCCTCTGACGCCGCATACGAGCCGGTCGTCACGATATCCGACTCATCGCCGTCGATCCGGAGAGTCCATGGAATCCTGCGGCCGCTGATCGGGGGCTCAAACTGGATGCACTCATGCCTGAACCTGCGGCGTGCCCGCACGCCGCAGGCATTGCTCGATGTAGACCCGCCCTTCGCCGGTCAGGCGAATCAGTCGCGTGGCGCGCACGAAAAAGGCGGACCCCAAGGCGCTCCTCCAGCCTCTGGGGTTGGAGCGAGTGAATATGTTTGCAGTAGACGAGCCCGCTCTGGAAGTACAACCATGGATTAGTTGTGGAATCCGCGCAGCGAAGACGCCAGAGTGTCTACCTGCGCTGCAAAATGTGGGGCTGATCGCGGCGCTGATGGAATCATGGTCTAGCTCGCGTCGTCCAGCTTGACCGCGAAACCTCGCTGTACACCGGGACGTGCCCACAATGTCTCATACCAGCGCTTGACGTTTGGGTATTGATTCAGCGAAATCTGATGGCGCTCGTGTCGCCACGCCCAGCCGAGAATTGCAAAATCGGCAACGGACAGCTCGCCTGCGACGAACTCCACTTTCGCAAGTCGGCGATCGAGTACCCCGTAGAGGCGGGACGTTTCCTCCGAGTACCGCTTGAGACCGTACTTCCGATCCACTTCTGATTCGACGGTGCGGAAGTGATGGACTTGGCCTGGCATGGGGCCAAAACCACCCATTTGCCACATCAGCCATTCAAGCACCGGTATGCGGTCTCTTAGGCTGTCAGGCAGGAATCGACCGGTCTTTTCCCCGAGATAGAGCAGAATCGCGCCGGATTCGAAGATGCTGGTTGACCGACCTTCGGGCCCGTCCGAATCGACGATTGCCGGGATCTTGTTGTTCGGACTGATGCGCAGGAAGTCCGGTGAAAATTGCTCGCCCTTCATAATGTTTACCGTTTTAACGGTGTAGGCCAAATTCATTTCCTCCAGCGCGACACTGATCTTTCGGCCGTTTGGAGTGTTCCAGGTGTGCAGGACGATGCTCATGGGATGCGTGTACGGTTTGTACGGTGCGCCGGCTTTGACGTCTCGCACCGCCATAGATAGCAGATAAGTGTAAAGACGCCCGTCGATCAGTCAGCCAAAGTCGGTCGAAGTTGTGATGGTCTCCCAGGCGCGGATTTCCCGTCCTAATTCCGCCAGGCGCGCTTCGACGAGCCGCCGTGCATCGTTGCCCAGCAGCAGATGGGTCGGCGGATCGTGGGCGTCAATGAGCTGAAGGAGCGCAATGGCTGCCTTGGCCGGATCACCGGCCTGGTGGCCGCTGTATTCCTGCCGGCGCTCGCGCACCGGATTGAATACCGCGTCGTAGTCCGCGATGGAGCGCCCGGAGCGGACCATCGAGCGTCCGGCCCATTCCGTGCGGAAAGACCCTGGCGCAACGGCCGTGACTTTGACGCCGAGGTCTCGGACCTCCTTGGCCAGTGCATCGCTGATGCCTTCGAGCGCGAACTTGCTGCCGTTGTAGTAGGCGACGCCGGGCAAGCCCACGTAGCCGGCCATCGACGTGATATTGACGATATGGCCACGGCGCCGCTGGCGCATGAAGGGCAGCACGGCCTTGATCATGGCCACTGCGCCGAACACGTTGACCTCGAACTGGCGGATCAGTTCGGCCAGCGGCGACTCCTCCAGGATGCCCTCGTGGCCATAGCCAGCGTTGTTGACCAGCACGTCGATCGGGCCCCACTGTTCTTCAATCCCGCGCACGGCAGGCTCGATGTCATCAAAGCGGCTGACGTCTAGGATGACCGCCTTGGCCCGCGTGCGGTGCAGCGACTTGAACGCAGTGCAATCGTCCTTGCGCCGCACGGTGCCGACCACGCGGTGCCCGGCCTGCAAGGCTGCTTCCGAAAAAGCGCGGCCCAAGCCGCCACTGGCACCGGTGATCAGAAACGTCTTCGTCGAGTTTTTCATTTGGGACTCCGCGCGGAGATAGTGCCAGCTGAAGCGGCTGTGTTGAGGCCTTGAACGGGAGGATTGCGAACTTACCGGCCCGCGCTGAAGCCGCCATCCACCGGCAGCACGGTGCCGGATACGAAGTCGGCCTTGGCCAGGTAGAGCACCGCGTCGCTGATCTCGGTGATGCTGGCAATGCGGCCCAGCGGATGCAGACTGCCCAGGGCCGCATGGGTTTCGGGTGCGTGCATCGGCGTGTCTACGACACCCGGGGCGACAGCGTTGACTGTCACGCCGTGGGGCGCCAGTTCCAGCGCGAGTGCCCGTGTGGCTTGGTTGATGCCACCCTTGAGGGCCACCGCCAGCAGCGCTGGAACGTTGCCGTGTGGCTGCAGTGCCAGCGAAGCGGTGATGTTAATGATCTTGCCGCGTTTGCGCTCGCTCATGTGCCTGGCCGCTTCCTGAGAGGGATACAGCACACCCTTCAGGTTGGTGGAGATCTGCTCCTCGACTTCGGCCGGTGTGAACTGCACAAACGGCTTGGCCGTGAAGATGCCGGCGTTGTTTACCAGCACGTCAACCTTGCCAAACCTGGCAACAGCCTGTTCGAAGACCCGGCGAGCCGATTCGGGGTTGCCGACGTCGCCCTCGACGCCTAGGAAGCGCTCGCCGGCGTCCAGGCGCCCGGCGGTGGCCTGCAGGCGCTCGGCGGAACGGCCGGTGCCGACCACGTTGTAGCCCGCCTTGAGGAAGGCTTCGGCCAGCCCCAGGCCGATGCCGCTGGTTGCGCCCGTGATGATGACGGTGTTGTCAGAGTTGCTCATGATGTATCTCCGGTAGTTTCGGATTCGGGTTCAGGGGCCGGTGTTGAACTCGAAAGCCGTCACCGGTGTGGAAGTACTGTAGGGCCGCGGTGGCCCGCAAAAAATAGGATTTGCTACACTTCTCCTATTACACGGCGTAACGGATATGCACCGGCAATTTGACGACGTCCTGCTTGGTAGCATCGAACTGTTCTGCCTGGCTGCCGAGGCCAGCAGCTTCACGGCGGCCGCCAATACGGCCGGCGTGACGCCTGCAGCGGTCAGCCGCTCGATCTCGCGCCTGGAGAAGCGCCTCGGCGTGCGCCTGTTCGTTCGCTCCACGCGAAGCATCCGCCTGACCGAAGGTGGCAACATCTACTTCGAGCAATGCCGTGCCGCGCTTAACCAGTTGATTGAGGCCGAGCGCAAGGTCACCGGGGAGCAGGTGCAGCCCTCTGGAACGATCCGAATCAGCGCGCCCACGACGTACGGCCATTACCGACTGCTGCCACTGTTGCCGGCGTTCCGCGCGAGGTACCCGCTGATCAGGGTGGAGGCGCACATCAGCAACCGCAACATCGACTTCCACGAAGAGAACTTCGACGTTGCGATTCGCTTCCGCACGCAGCCGGACTCGACGCTGGTATCCCGCCATATCGAAGACGCGGCCCTGGTGGTGGTGGCGAGTCCCACTTATCTCAAACGAGCGGGGGTGCCCAAGGCCCTGTCGGATCTGGAGCAGCACGAGTGCATCGAGTTCGCGCTACCGAGCAGCGGGCGACAGATCTCGTGGCTGTTCAAGGAGGATGGTCACGAGAAGGAGATCCTCTCCTCAAGCAACTACATCTGCGCGGAAGATGTGCTTGCCGGCGTGACGCTGGCAAAGGCGGGCGCGGGACTCTTCCAGACCTACCGCTTCATTGTCGAGAAGGATCTCGCCGATGGCGGGCTTGTCGAAGTTCTGCAGCCGTTTGCCGGGCGCTCACGCCCCGTCAGCCTGATCTATCCGCACGGCCGTTCGCTGCCATCGCGCGTACGCGCGTTCGTCGAGTTCCTGTTGGAGTACGCCCGATCGCCGGCGACCTGAGCTTGGTCAGTGTAGGTCCTGATACCTTGCAAAGGCGTCGGTCGAACCTTGATTAATCTTTTTGCGCCCACACTGACCGGCGCATGTGCACATTGGGCAGCAGCGGTTAGAGAGCGAGTTTTCGCGTAAGATATTGCCGCTTGATCCGGGCCTCCATATGCTTGTTTCGCTCGCGCTGTTCGGCACTAATAACGCAGAACTGCCTCTCGAACAGTTACAGAGTCCGCCGACTAAGAGGGCGCGATCGTCTTCATGACTGATGATCAAGCAGTGCCACGGCCTGTTCCCAGTCGGGCGTGTCAAAACCTTCGGTGAGGGCACCCTGGATCCCGGCCAGGCTTTGCAGTGCTGCCTCATTGTTTCCTTGTCGTTGCAATAGCCGCGCAAGGCCCAAGGTTGCCCGAAACTCCAGCCACCTGGCTTCCTGGTTGTGGGCCACCGCAATCGCTTTGCGGAAGCAGGCCTGCGCATCGTTGTCCATCGCGGGCCCAGCGACTTGGAGCATCATTTCGCCCTTCAGTCGGTGTAATTCCGCCTCGTAGTAGCGTTCGCCGGTACTGTCTGCGAGGGCCATGGCGTCCGCCAGCAGGCTCAGTCCAGTTTCGGGTTTGCCAACGTTCGCACGAATTTCTGCCAGGAGCGCGAGAAAGTGTGACTCTGCAAACCTGGCCCCTGTGGCGCGATATGCCGTCAATCCCGCACGCATCTGCGCGATTCCTTGATCGCTGTTTCCTTGCGTGGCAAGCGCCCAGCCCTGAAGGACGGTTGCCCACGCCAGCCATAGTGGGAATCCTTGCTCGGTCGAGAGTGCAATGGCTGCCTCGGAGCATTGTTGCGCGAGTTGAGCCTCCCGCCGAAGCTGATGCAGTTGCGCCATAAAGACCAGGGCTTGACCCAGGCCAAATGGATGGGCCAGTTTGCGCGCGAGCGTCAGCGCTTCCTGGCCCCTTGAATAGGCCTGATCAGGATAGCCCCGATACCACAGGACATGGGCTGAGATCGAGTACGCGCGCACCTCCGGGTCGACACCATGAAGGTTCGGATGGGCACAACTCGGTTCCTTACCATAGAGCGCAAGCGCCTGGCTAAAATGGGCGCTGGCCATGCTGAACTCGCCCAGGAAAAGCAAGGTGGAGCCGAGCGAGACGTACGCCTCTCCCAGCAATTCCGGGTCATGGGCATGCTCTGCCAGGCCGAGCAGCCGCTTGCCGAGCTCCTGCGCCTTGCCGTGCTCGGCACGCAAAGTGAAATACGTGCGCAGTCCCAATTGCGTAGGGAAGAGCTGCGGCGTTTCGCCAACCTCCCCGCACAGCGCAAGGGCTCGGCTATAAGTCGCCTCCACCTCGGAAGAGGCAAAACCTCTGGCAGCAACCAAGGCCGGACCGATGGCGAGCTGCAAGGTGAGTTCCCGACGCGTGCGCTCGAGGGTATCGGGCAGGCGGTTTAGCAATGACAAGGCCATACTCAGGTGATGTATTGCTTCGAGGTACGCCGACCGCTGGAGGGCTTGCTGTCCCGCGCAATGAAGGTACTCGACGGCTTTCGGATGGTTGCCGCTCAGGCTGTAGTGGCGCGCCAGCTCGCCGCAGCGGTCCCTCAGTTGATGGCGGAATAGTGTTTCGATGGCCTGAGCCGTTCGCTCATGCAGTTCGCTGCGCTGCTCCGTGAGCAGAGACCTGCCGGCAACTTCCTGGGTCAGGGCATGCTTGAACATGTACTCCATATCGGGAAATGCGGGCCGCTCGTATATGAACTCGCCAGCCTCGAGGCGAGCCAGGAGGTCGTGCAGTTCTTCGCCCAATGGCGGCACGATCCGCTCGATCAGACTTAACGAGAACTCCTTGCCGATCACGGCAAGGGTTTGCAGCAGCTTCTTCTCTGCATAGGGAAGCCGATCTATGCGAGCGGCAAGAACGCCCTGCACCGTGGTCGGGATATGCAGCTCGGTTGGGGTCTGCTCAACGCGGCAATGTCCGGGTTGGCCAAGCAGTACCTTTTCTTCGGACAGGGTCTGCACGACCTCTTCCATAAAGAAAGGGTTGCCCTCCGTCTTCTCAAGGATCAGCCCTTTGAGCGGATCAAGTTCGGGATCGGCCCCAAGCAGCGCGGTGAGCAATCCCTGCGCCTCGACCTTGCCCAACGGATCGAGCCGAAGCTGGGTGCAGTAGGTCTTGTGGCCCCAGCCATGCTGATACTCCGGGCGGTAGTTCAGGAGGAGAAGAATTCTGGCGCTCGGTAGGCTGTCGATCAGCACGTCAAGGAAGGCCTCGGTTTCACTATCCAGCCATTGCAGATCTTCGAACAGGATCTCAAGCGGCTGTTTGAAGCTCTCGCGCACGAACATTTGCGTGATGGCATCAAATGTGCGCCGGCGCCGGATATCGGGATCCATATTCGGCAGGGATGAACCGGGCTCGGTAATACCCAACAGATAGAGCAGGTAGGGCGAGAGATCCTCAAGCGCGCGATCAAGTGTGATCACCTTGCCGGCAACCTTTTCCCGGCACATACGTTCATCGTCCTGCGCGCCGATCCTGAAATAATTCTTCACAAGCTCAATAAGCGGCAAACAGGCGAAGGACTTGCCGTGCGAGACCGAGAAGGTCTCCAGTACCAGGCAGCCCCGCCGCGAAATCCCCTTGAACTCATGGAACAAGCGGGATTTTCCGGCCCCGGCCTCGCCCACGACCCCAATACCCTGGCCATGTCCCGCCTTGGCGCTGTCCAATGCCACCTGCATTTGCTCCAGCTCGGCCTGGCGCCCGACGAACTGTGCCAGACCTCGACGCTCCGCTACCTGCAAGCGCGTCCGCAGTGCCCCAAGGCCGAGTACTTCGTAAACGGCGAGTGGCTCAGGGATGCCTTTCAGCTGGGTGGCTCCCAGGGCCTTGAAGTCGAAGTAACCCTCGTTTAGCCGGCATGTTGCCTGGCTCACGAGAATGGAAGAGGGTGCAGCGATGCTTTCCATACGGGAGGCGATGTGAATCGTGTGCCCCACGGGGTCGTAGTCCGTGCGCAAGTCATCCTTACGGATGGAGCGCACCACCACCTCGCCCGTGTGGATCCCTACCCGGATCTGTAGCGGTATGCCGCGCTCCAGGCGGATGCGGTCACTATGACGGCGCATAGCCTCCTGCATGCGCAGCGCCGCGTACAGCGCCCGCTGCGGATGATCCTCGTGAGCAATCGGCGCCCCGAACAGTGCGAGGATGCCATCACCGAGGGACTTCGCCACGTAGCCTTCATAGTGGTGCACGGAGTCCATCATCAAGGCGATGACTGGGTCGATAAGGCGGCGAGCCTCTTCCGGATCCAGATCGTGAATCAGGGCCGTGGATCCGGCCATATCGGCGAACAGCGCGGTGATAGTCTTGCGTTCGCCGGCGGTTGCTCCCCTGGCCTCCATGGCAGCCTGCTCTGCGAGGATGCGCTCGGCCAGGTGCAGCGGGGTGTAGTGAATAGGGGCGGCGGAGGCAAGCTTCTCTGCCCGGGGCGCGCCTTCAGTGGAACCGGTCAGCGATACGCCGCATTCGGCACAGAACTTGGCGAGGGGGCTCGATTCATGTCCGCAGTTCGGGCAGGGTCGAACAAGGCGAGCGCCGCACGCTTCGCAGAACTTGGCGCCGTCGGGGTTCTCCGATCCGCAATTTGTGCAGCGCATATGCCACCCCGATTTCTTCGGCCCGACTCTGGGTGATTAGACGCCTTCCCTGCATCGCGATCAAGCTTGGTCAATGTCAGCAGTGAGTCTCTTTGAGCGCCTTGGATCACATGATCTGGAAGGTTTCCTCGTCTATGTTGCGCTACGTCGACGCCGGGCGGCACCACTCTCCCTACTCATCCATGTGGGTATATAGCTTGTTGACGATGCGCCATGCGCCGTCAGCCCTGAGCAACGACAGGAAGTTGAAATAGTTGTTGCCGGTTACTCTTACACGGACTTTGGCCGAAGCAATGTTGCCGATCACGTCGATGGACAGGATCGACATGCCATAGGGATCGTTGCGCGATGCCGGACTTTCGCGATTGGCCACGCCGTCGAGATAGATGTCGAGTGCCTTCTGTACGATCTCGCCGCGGACTTCGGCGAATAGCTGTGCCTTGGGGTGGAAGGTGGACTGCAATGCGCGGACGTCGCCGTCATAGAGGGCATCCAGGTAGATCTGCAGCAGTTCCAGGATTTGCTGATGGTCGTCGTCGACGGACGGCAGAGTGCTTCTGTTAGACACGATGCGTTCCTTTGGGAAGTGGGCGACGGGGCTGCGCCGCCCGTCTGGCTTGGCTTACTGGTTGCGGCCGCGCAGCAGCGCGGTGGTGACCTCGGCGATATGACGACCCTGGAAGCGAGCCCCGGCCAGTTCGTTTTCGCTCGGCTGGCGTGAGCCGTCCGCGCCGGCCAGCGTCGTGGCGCCATATGGGGTACCACCCGTGACCTCGTCCATGCGGGTCAGTCCGCTGAACGAGTAGGGGAGGCCCACCGTGATCATTCCGTGGTGCATCAGGCTGGTCAGGACCGAGAAAAGCGTAGTCTCGGCACCCCCGTGCTGGCTGGCCGTCGACACGAAGGCGCCGCCAACCTTGCCGATAAGTTTGCCCGCCGCCCACAGGCCGCCGGTCTGGTCAAAGAAGTTTGCGATCTGTGCCGCAACACGGCCGAAGCGCGTCGGGGTGCCGACTATGATCGCGTCGTAATCGGCCAGCTCCTCGGGACTCGCTACCGGCGCGGCCTGCTCAGTCTTGGCACCAGCCTTGCTGGCGACCTCCGGTGGCATCAGTTCTGGCACGCGCTTGACCGTGGCCACGGCTCCGGCACTGCGTGCACCCTCGGCGATGGCGTTGGCGAGGTGTTCCGTGTGGCCGTAGGTGGAGTAGTAGAGGACGAGGACTTTTGGTTTCATGTTGGCTTCCTTTGCGGCGTCTTCCTGATTGAAGGTCGACGCGAACAGTTGCTTGATGAGCTTGAACATTGCATTGATTCCGGTAACGAGCGGTTGCGTCGTTGCAATGGAATGTAGCCGGCGGAATGTGCTGGAAAAACCGTCCCGGCGGAACATGAGTCCATACACGACGTAACAACTGCCGCGGCCCCAGCCAGCCGATGCTCGGGCCCCCTAGCCGACGGCGGCACGCTGGTAGCTGGCACGCCGCCAGGCTGCTGGGGGCCGATGATTACACCGTCGACGGCCGCTATCACGGCGATCCGTTTGTCGCAAAATTCTGCGGCCAATGTGGCGCCGAGCATCCGGCCAGCCACGTGGAAGGAATCGGCGACGAGGCGATCCGCTGCAACAACTGTGGTGCGGAAGTCAGCGCCTTTCGCTTCAGTCACGGATACGTTATCGTGCTCGACCACGAGAACCAGGTTAGCCTGATGGTCAACCAGGAGGTCGCGAATCGGCTGGCTGGCAAGGCACCGGAGATGTCCGCGCTGCCGGGACTGTCGGCACAGCACTCGATCCTGTCGCTGGCTCGTGCCGACATGGCGGGAGTGGCGTCACGCATGTGGCCGTTCCTGGGCAATATCGGCACGACGCGGGCACGCGATATTCCTGACTCGCACAACTGCGCCGACTTCGGGGCAGTACCTGGTCGGTGCGCCGCACCGCTTTGCAATGAGCACCGAAGAACTGCACGCCGCCAAGACCGATGGCCACATGGATACCAACTCGGTGCGCGAGGGCGCGATCCTGATCTGTCCGGTCAGGGTGCCGGGCGTCGGTGTGTATCTTGGCGACATGGACGCCCAGCAAGGCAATGGCGAGATAGCCGGACACGCCACGGACGTGTCTGGCTAAGCCGAGCTGGAGGTCGAGGTGATCAAGCATCTGACGATCGACGGCCCGATCCTGCTGCAGAATCTTGAGGGCTGCCACCGCTGGCCAGACCGATGTCGAAAGAGGAGCGACAGAAGGTTCGCGAGCTTGGCGCGCGCTGTGGGAAGATCGAGATCGAGGATCCGGCGCCGATCACTTTCGTCGGCAGCGGCGTCGATCTGAATGTAGCGACGAAGAACGGGTTGCAACGCGCGGCCGATGTAACCGGCTTGCCTTACGACGAAGTGCTGAATCGCGCCACCATCACCGGGTCGATCGATATCAGCAGGTTACCCGGTACGATTCGCGTGACCTTCCTGTGTCCGCTGAAGGTGCTCGACCGAATTGGCATCGGGCATCTGGTGCGAGAAAAATACCTGCTTGACTGATGCAGCGACCGGCCGCAGGCATCCGCCGGCAGCCGGTTTGCTCAGGGCCAATCAGGTGCGATCAGCGGGCTTTCGCCCAGCGGTCCAGCACGGCGCACGCGAGCAGCAGGCCGCTGGTCGCGAAGAACACCGCGCGCATGCCGACATGCACACCGATCTGGCCGCCAATCAAGGGGCCGATCACCTGCCCAGCGAACTGGGCCGATTGCAGGTAGCCGAGCATCTTGCCCGACTGGTTTTCGTTGACCGACTGGCGCACGAGCTTGGCGATGCTCGGCAGCAGACCGGCCAGCGTCATGCCCATCAAGCCGCGCAAGATCGCCAGCGTCCACCAGTTCTGCACGAAAGCCTGCGGAATCATGACAATGGCCGTCGCCACCAGGCAACCAATGATGACTTTCCAGGCGCCGATTCGGTCAGCCAGCGCGCCAAGCCGTGAAGCGGTCATGACGCTGCCAAACGCCGAGCTCGCCATGACGATTCCTGCGGTGCTGGCCAACTGCGAATGAGGCACGCCGAGTTGACCAATGTAGATCGTGATGATGGGTTCAATCGACATGTTGGAAAGCAGCACCATGGTCGCGGTTACCAGAAGTGCGATTAAGGGAAGGCGGGAGGTGTGCTGGCGCACGCCCGTGTCGGCAGGGAGGCCATCTGTCCGCTTCGCCGGCCGCTGAAAATCCTCGCGTACCACAAGGATGGTCAGCAACGCCGCCACCGCGATGACCGCACCGCCCGCAAAAAAGGTGCCTCGAATACCAATCAGGTTCGGCAGCAGGCCGCCGACGAGAGGGCCAACCAGGTTGCCGACAAGTGCACCGCTGGACAGCACGCCAAGCGCCCATCCCGCGCGGTCGGGCGGTGCCTGCGTGCCGATCATGACCGTGGCTGCGGACGCATAGCCCCCGATCAGGCCCGCCGCAAACCGCAGGGCGACGAGTTCATAGACGTTGTGCGCAAGTCCGATCATCGACATCACGATGGCCATACCCACCGCAGCGCGAACCAGCATCGGCTTGCGCCCGAAGCGATCTGCCAATCGTCCCCAGAGGGGCGCGGTGATGGCGGTCGCCAGGAAGGGTTGCGGAACACGTAGACCGCCTGCGCGAACGGATCCAGCCCCAGCGATTGCTCGATAAGCGCCGACAGACCGTTGATGCTCTTGCGGAAGTCCACTGCTTCCCGGTGGAGGTAGACCTTCAGCCCTTCGTCGAAGCGGAACATCAGCTCGCTCCCAACGCTTCGATCATTGCCTTTACGAGCTCACCGTCGCGCCCACCGCATGCGAGCTCAACCGTCACGCCGTTTGGCAACTTCGCGCTCAGCAGCGCCACTGGTCGCGATGGCTGAGGTTGTGGTTCAACGGCGACGGCCATCGGCGGATGCGGGGCCACGACCACCGTCTGAGCGAAGGCCGCGGAACACGGTTCGCTGGCAGCGTTCGTTCCGGTTGTTCAGGAAGCTCGGTCTCCGGAAGCCTCTGTTGCCGAGATTCCGAACTTTATGGCCTAGGTTTTCCCGCGTCGACCAGGCGATAGAGCGGGATCGTCTTATCCACGTTGTGAGCCGTGTGCTGGAAGATCGAGGGGGTAGTCTAGGCTCACCGTCAACTTGAGCGGTGAGCCAGCATTATCTCAACGATGCGGATGGGTGAAACGTTCCTCGTAGAGGATTGCAAACTGGTTCATGGCAGCCTTCCAGTCGTGCGTTGAACTGCCCCACTTCCCGGTGATGTTGCGCAGGGCCAGCCACAGCAGCTTGGTCGCAGCTTCATCGCTGGGGAAGTGGCCCCGTGTCTTGATGTTCGTGCGCAGCTGTGCGTTGATGCTCTCGATGGCGTCGTGTAAATGATCTTGCGGATCGCTGGCGGGAACATAAAGAACGGGATCGCCTGATCGCAGGCACGACGCCCGGATGCGCCGATCGGTGCGTACCGCTGACCCCATTCCCCTTGCTCGAAGGCCGCCAGCTCGGCCAGCGCAGCTTCGACAGTGGGTGCCGTGTACACGGGCTTGAGCGCCGCCGCCACGGCCCGGCGTTCCTTCCAACTGGCGTACTCCAGGCTGTTGCGGATCAGATGCACGATGCAGGTCTGCAGCGTCGTATTCGGGAACACCGCATTCAGGGCCTGTTCCATGCCTCTGAGCCCATCAGTGACAGCAATCAGGATGTCCTGTGTGCCGCGAGTCTTCAGGTCGTTGAACACCTTCATCCAGAACTTGGCGCCTTCGGTAGTCTCGATCCACAGGCCCAGGATGTCGCGCGTGCCGTCCGGCAGCACGCCCAAGGCCAGGTAGACGGCCTTGTTGCGCACCACGCCGTCCTCGCGCATCTTGACCCGCAGCGCGTCGAAGAACACCACTGGGTACATCACTTCCAGCGGGCGCGACTGCCAGGTGATTACCTCATCCATGACTGCGTCGGTCACCGAACTGATGAACTCGGGCGACACTTCGGTGCCGTACTGCTCGGCCAGAAACGCCTGGATCTCGCGTATGGTCATGCCGCGGGCGTACATGGCGATGATCTTGTCGTCGAACCCGGTAAAGCGCCGCTCGTGTTTGGGAATCAGGATCGGATCGAAGCTGCCATCGCGGTCGCGTGGGATATCCACCCGCAGTGGGCCGTCATCGGTCAAGACCGTCTTGGCGCTCTTGCCATTGCGCTGATTGGCCGTGCCGGCTGGGCGCTCAGCACCAGCCGGGTAGCCCAGATGATGGCCCAGTTCAGCGCCCAGGGCGCGCTCGATCAGGGCCTTCTTGAACGCCATCGAGGCGTCCTGGACCGCCTCAGCGGTCATCGGACCCTTGACGAAATGCGCGATCAGGTCCTCGGGAATGGTCGGCAGCTCCCCGGTCAGCGGCCTGGCTCGTCTTGGTTTTGCGTGGCATACATGCTCCTTGGTGACATGTTATGCCCTAAACACAAAATTTCTGACAGGCCCTGACGAAGGCCATCACGAGGTTCCAGACGACGAACGGCAGGGCCACCTACGACACGCCATGCGAGCGCAGCGACGCGCGCCTCCAACGCTCCCGTGCGAGCGCAGCGAGGCACGATCCAGACTGGAGTTCTGAGACGCGCGCAGCGCAGCCAAAGGCGAACAGCAGCAGGGGCCACGTGCAGTTTCGGGGTTCGTTCAATCAGCACGTCAATCCGTGGCCGCCGCGGAGTTCTACGTGGCAGGCAGGCCCCGCATGCTGTGAAGTAGAACCCCAAATCCCCAAGAAATCCCCCGCTCACATCCCCTTTTTTGTACCCGTTTGTATCCTCCCCCCCAACCCGATACACCCAATGACGCAAACGCCTTCCAAACGCTAACCCCGCGATACATCGGTCTCCTTAAATACGTTCCGTGCCCGGCAGTGCACAGCAACGCTGAGAACCCGGAAGCGCAATACCAGATGAACATCTCTCCAAGGAAACCGATCATGAACACCAACATCGCCAAGCGTCTTGTCCTTATCGTCGCCCTGCTGGCCGGCGCCGCCGGCGCGCACGCCACGTCCTCCAACATCAGCGCGCGCGACCCGTACACCGATGGCGCCCGCACGGTGCAGGGAGCCCGTGACCCGTACACCGATGGCGCCCGCACGGTGCAGGGAGCCCGTGACCCGTACACTGACGGTGCGCGCAATGTCGATCCGCACGATCACGGCGAGCGGTTCCTGGCGGGCATGGACCGGACCGGCGTGTCGGCGCAGCCTGCAGGCAGCGCGGACCCCTATCTCGACGGCGCCTACGCCTGACATGCATCACGGCCATGCCGTGCCGTGATCTCTTGCCCCCGGGTGTCACGCCCCGGGCGCTTTCCAGCCCCTCTACATGTGAAGCATCCGCCGGGCTTTGTATCCGCGTGTATCGGCAGGCCGCTGCGACATGAAGCGATGCAAAGGCGAGTCCTCGTGAAACGGCGGAGATACGCGCAGGGGCTGAAATACTGGCTATCGAATCCGAGGCCTGCTTTCCACGGGTCAGCATCATGCGCACGTTATTTCGCATCGCAATCGCCGCGGCCGTCATTGCCGTAGCTTGCTTCATAGGTCTTGGCCGTACCGGGCTTGGGCCCACGGTGGGCGACCAGGGTCGCGCGCCGGAGTTCGGCGGCATCGACCAATGGCTGAACTCGCCTCCGCTCACGATGGAGTCGCTGCGCGGCAAGGTCGTGCTGATCGACTTCTGGACCTACTCCTGCGGCAACTGCATCAACACGCTGCCGTACCTCAAGCAGTGGCACGAGAAGTACAAGGACCAGGGACTGGTCATCGTGGGCGTGCATACGCCGGAGTTTCCGTTCGAGAAATCGACCGGGAACTTGAAGGAGGCGCTGAAGCGCTACGACATCCGCTACCCGGTCGCGCAGGACAATGGCTACGCGATGTGGTCGGCGTACCGCAACCAGTACTGGCCCGCCACGTACCTCATCGATGCCAACGGCCATATCGTCTACCAGCACTATGGCGAGGGCAGCTACGACGAGACGGAGGCGACCATCCGCAAGCTGCTGGCCGAACGCCCGCACGCCTGATGCACATCCCTGAGCCTTCCCTGCGCCTGGCGCACCGACCTATCCCGCGCGCCGGCAGGAGCGCACCAAGTACCTCGCCTCCAGGGCGACTGCTGTACCGGCGATCCGCGACCCGGGCTGGCCAGGAATTGACCAGCCCGGGTCGCGTCGCCCATTCCCAAGAGCCTGAAACACCAACACGATAGGAAATCCAATCCAATGAAGAGGACCCTCGTCATCGTCACCACTTCGGTGGTGGCTACCGCCGCGCACGCCCAGACAAGCGTTACCCTGTTCGGTATCGCAGATGCCGGCATCGAATACAACAGCAATGCAGGGCGATCCGGCGACAACCTTTTCCGGGTGAGCTCCGGCAACCAGTCCGGCTCGCGCTGGGGCTTGCGAGGGGTAGAGGACCTGGGCGGCGGGCTGAAGGGGATATTCCACCTGGAGAGCGGCTTCGACCTGGATACGGGCAACTCGACGCAGGGCGGACGGCTGTTCGGCCGCAATGCGTACGTGGGACTCGAAAGCGGATCCGGCTCGCTGCTGTTCGGCCGCCAGCAGACGTCCCTGCGCGACTTCGGCAACGTCTATGATCCCGCCGCGATCGCCGACCGCTATGGGATTCTCTCGATCGCACCGGAATTCGCTGCCCGCGCCGACAACGCGGTCAAGTATGTCGGCAAGTTCGGCGGACTGACAGCGTCGGCGTTCTACTCGTTCCAGTCCAATGGCAACGAGGTGGCCGGCAAGAACGTGTTCGGCCGCGATTTCGGCGCCTACCTCTCCTATGCCAGCGGTCCGTTCTCGGTGGGCTTGGCTTACGACGACGCCCATACCGGCACCACCGCGGACCAGGCGCCGGTCCTGCGTCGCTATGCGGTCGCGGGCACGTATGCGGCGGGCCAGGCCAAGGTGTTCGCCGGATACCGCCTCGCCAAGGCACTGAACGGCGCCACGCTGCCGGGCGCGCAGGCCGCCAATGCCGGCTCGAACCTGTACTGGGCGGGCCTGGCGTACAAGTTCACGCCGGCGTTCAGCCTGACCAGCGCGGCTTACTACCAGGACTTCCGTCAGACCGGTGCCGATCCGTGGCAGTTCGTGGTGACGGGCGACTATGCGCTGTCCAAGCGCACCGATCTCTATGCCTCCGTGTCGTACGCGCTGAACAAGGACAACTCGTACCTGGGCGTGAACGGCTACAACAGCGGCTCAGGATCCACCGCCGTCTACAACATCGAACCCGGCAAGAACCAGTTCGGCGGCGTGGTGGGCGTCCGTCACCGCTTCTGACCCGCTGTTTCCTGAAGATCCCCGTTGCTCCCGCCGGTGCCGGAAAGCACTGGCGGGGGCTATCTTGCCTTGCATTCCCCACAGCGCGTACCGCCATCATCCGCCCGGTTTCAGCGCCTTGCCCCTCGCGCTCCTTCCCAAATTCGTTCCTGCCGCGCAAAAGAGACTGTGCACGCTGAGCATTCAACGCCGGGGCGTCTTCCCCAAGATTGGTATCCATCGGTCGCAGCGACTCGATTGGCAAAGACAGCCAGATCCCATTCACTGACTTACGTAGAGGTGTGCAAATGAGTGCTTCGCAAAAGATTGCCGTGGTTACCGGCGCTTCCCAGGGTATTGGTGCCGAACTGGTCAAGGCCTTCCGCGAACGTGGCTACGGCGTGGTGGCCACGGCGCGCAGCATCCGGCCGTCCGACGATCCGCAGGTCGTCACCGTGGCGGGCGACATCGGCGATCCGGCCACCGCGCGCCACGTGATCGAGACTGCGCTGGAGAGGTTCGGGCGCATCGACACGCTGGTGAACAACACCGGCATCTTCATCGCCAAGCCGTTCACCGCGTACACGGCCGAGGACTACGCGGCGGTGCTCAATGTGAACGTGTCGGGCTTCTTCCACATCACGCAGCTGGCCATCGCGCAGATGGAAAAGCAGCGCAGCGGCCACGTGGTGAGCATCACCACGAGCCTGGCCGATCACGCGATCAGCGGCGTGCCGTCGGTGCTGGCCTCGCTCAGCAAGGGCGGGCTGAACGGCGCGACGAAGTCGCTGGCGATCGAGTATGCAAAGACGGGCATCCGCGTGAACGCTGTGGCGCCGGGCGTGATCAAGTCGCCGATGCACGCGCCGGAGACACACGAGGCGCTTGGCGCGCTGCACCCGGTCGGCCACATGGGCGAGATGAACGACATCACGCAGGCCGTGCTGTACCTGGACAATGCGCCGTTCGTGACAGGCGAGATCCTGCACGTGGACGGCGGGCAGAGCGCCGGACACTGAGCGCCATCGCGCGGCAAGGGGCCCGCCTTGGGCGCCTTGCCCCGGGGAGCGGCCAGGCCGCCTCCATCCATGCCCGAAGCGCGCACGCACAGCCGTTGCGCGCCGAATTCAGCCGGCATGCCGGCTAACTGTCCCGGTGATACCTCACATCAATACAAATCGTTAGTGCACTTGCAATGGCTTGGCTAGCATTTTCAGCATGTGTGATATCGCCGGTCGCCCGCGATCGACATCAGGGCGCTTACGATGAACAACGCCGCAGACGCCGCAGACGCCGCAGACGCCGCAGACGCCGCAGACGCCGCAGACGGCGTACATGTCGGCATGCGCTCGGTATTCTTCGTGACCAGTGCCCTGCTGCGGGCGTGTGCCGCGCTTGGACGCTGGGTCAGGGACCGCTGAACATGCCCGGCGCCAAAGCGCCGGGCATTCGTGCATGCTCAGTCCTGTTCGATCTCGTATTTCTCCCGCACCAGGTGTCCGATCCCCATTCGGTCCAGCACGGGCAGCGGGCACAGGAAGGTGACGCGGACCGTGCCGGGAAGCCGGCTGATGTCGATCGACCCGGTGATCGTCGCGCGGTTGAGCACTTCGTCGTAGGGCAGGCTCGTCACGTCGGCGGCACGCTGCAGGCCGTTCTTCGTCGCCGCGTTGAGGTCGACGCCGCTGCCGATGAAGGTGACCGGAGCAGAGACCTCGACTTCCGCGTGGCCCCAGCGCTTGCCCAGTTCCCGCGCCTTCTGCCGTTCTGCCTTCGACATCGGGCGCGCCAGCGGCGGCAGGTCCTCGACGTTCTGCAGCAGGATCGGGCCGCTGATCGTCAGCCCCTTGATGACCTCGACCGTCAGTTCCGTTTCGCCCGACACGTCGGTGGCATGGCCCGCGATCTCGCCATTGCCCTGCTGGGCGTGCATGTCGCCCAGGTACACCCCGGCGCCCGGCACCTTGACCGGGCTGATCACAATACAGCCGGCGCGGACGGAATTGGTGTCCATGTGGCCGTCGGTCTTGGCCTCGTGCAGCGCCTCGGTGCTCAGCGCGAACCGGTGCGGCGCGCCGACCAGGTACTGCCCGAAGTCCGCGCAGTTGTGCGAGTCGGGAATGTCCCGCGACGGCGTCGTGCCGATATTTCCCAGGAACGGCCGCATGCGGGACGCCACGCCCGGCATGTCGGCGCGCGCCAGCGACAGGATCGAATGCTGCGCGGCCAGTTCGGGCAGCGCGGACATCTCCGGCGCCTTGCCGGCCAGCCGGTTCGCCACCTCCTGGTTGACCGTCAGGCTGATGTGGTTCTCCTGGTCCAGCACGATGACGTAGCCGTGGCTGAAGCGGAAGGCACTCACCTCCGCGCCGCAATGACTGCACCGGATCGCCGCCTCGCCGATGCCCTCGACATGGCTGGCGGGGTGCTCGGTGCCACACTGGCCGCAGAACTTGGCGACGAACGGGTCGCCGTGGTAGCGGCCTTCGACGAACTCCATCACCCCGGATGAGGTCGCGAACGAGGTCACCGTCATCCGCCGGATCTTCAGCGCCACGGCGTCGCCGACTTCGGCCCCGGCGACGGCGACGGGTTGCGTGACCTCGTGACCGCCCTCGAATGACGGCGTGATCATCGGCCCCCAGCAGCCGGGCGGCGTACCGGCGACCAGCGTGCCGCCGTCGGCCAGCGGCCCCAGCATCGGCTGGCCGGGCCCGATCAGGCCCTGCGTGTAGGTCTGGACCCGCAGCCAGTCGACGGCTTCGGTATTGGCGATGCTGTTGCGCGATTCGGATGTCATGTCTTGCTGTCTCCTGAGACTTGCTGCCTGATTGGTGGTTGGGTTGCCTACGTGCGCCACTTGCCGCCACGTACGAGCTCGGTCACGGCGTCGGCGAAGGCTTCGGGGGCTTCCTGCGGAAGGTTGTGGCCCACGCCGGGGACCTGGCGATGGGTGCGCGGGCCGGTGAAGCGGGCGGCCGAGGCCTTGCCGTCGGTGGCGGGCACCACGCCGTCGGCGGTGCCGTCCAGCGTGATGGTCGGCACAGGAATCGGCGGGATCGCCGCGAGCTTCTTCTCGGTAGCCTCGTGCAGCGGATAGCCCGGCGCCAGGCCAAGGCGGTGCCGGTACGAATGGATCACGATGTCGACATAGTCCGGATTGTCGAACGCCTCGGCAGCGCGCAGGAACGTCTGGTCATCGAACTGCCAGGTCGGCGAGTTGTTCTTCCACAGGATGCGGGCGATGTCGCGGCGGCCGGCCTCCAGCCCCGCGCGGCCGCGCTCAGTCTGGAAGTAGTACTGGTACCAGAGGCCGTGCTCGACCGGCGCCGGCAGCGGTGCCGTGGCGCGGGCGATGTCCTGGATCAGGTAGCTGTTGACGGACACCAGCCCCACGCAGCGTGTCGGACGCACCGCCGCCACGACGCAGGCGGCGCGCCCGCCCCAGTCGTAGCCGGCCAGCACGGCCTCGGGAATGTGCAGCGCATCCATCAGCGCGATCACATCCTCGCCGATGGCCGCCTGCTGCCCAGCGCGCGGCGTGGCGGCATCGCGGATGCGCGTGGTGCCGTGACCGCGCAGGTGCGGGACGATGACGCGAAAGCCGCGATCCGCCAGGATCGGGGCGACATCCACATAGCTGTGGATGTCGTACGGGAATCCATGCAGCAGGATCACGGGACGGCCCTTCTCCGGGCCGGTCTCGTGATAGCCGATATCGAGATAGTCGGTGCGCACCTGCCGCACCGGCATGCGCTTCAGCGGGGAGGCCGCTGCTGCAGCACTGGCGGCCGGCGATGCCAGCACGTGGCAAGCGGCAGCCATGGTGGCGCCTGCCAGGCCGGACAGCAGCAGCCGGCGACGGGATTGGAACTGGTTGCTCACTGCGTCTTTGCTCCGGGTTGGATGGTGGAGAATGGTCAGACCACTTCTATGCGTGCGATGAGGTCGCTGCCGAGCCAGTTGCCCAGCAGGGCACCAGCCCTGGCGATGCCGTCGTCCTCGCCAAGACGTTCGACCAGCCACTCGCACAACGTGTCGAAGCGGCCGTCGTTCTGCATGAGGGTGAGCGCGTCGCGCTCGAGGGCGTCGACCTGGTGCAGGTAGCAGCCAAAGGCTCGGCGCCACACGACGAGGCCCGCCGGTGCCGCCAGCATTTCGCTCTCGGGCAGCGCCACGCCGTCGCTGAGGGCGCTCCACGTATCCCCCGCGTTGGTCGTCGCGGTGCGGATGCGGACGGACGGCGCCAGCACCAGCCGGGCGGCATCCCAGTCGACGTCCTGCAGCGCATCCGGCGCCAGCGGCGCGGCGTCAGCGGCGATGAAGGACTGGGACATCGCGTGCTCGATCCACGCGAGCTCGTGCAGATCGGGGTTGTCGGGATAGCGTGCGGCCAGCGTTTCACCAAAGCCGTCCGCATAGGCATCGAGCGTCCAGGCATGCGGCGGATGGCTGGCGATATGCGCAACGGCGGTGGCGAGAAAGGCTTCATCACCCATCCACTCGTGCACGCGCGGATATGAAGTCTCGAGGCAGCCGACGAGCTGCGCCCGGTAGTTGTTCTGGTAGACCGCCAGGCCGCCCGTGGCAGCCGGCGCGATGCGCTGCGCCGCATCGGGCGATGTCGTGGTCAGCCAGGCATGGAAATCCTTCTGCAATGCGGCGAGGCTCATGCGGCTTCTCCTCCGATGGTGCGCGCGACCGCAAGCTCGTCGAGCAACTCGGCGAGCGGCGGGATGTTCCCGTCGCGCTCGATCATGGTTGCGACGGCGCCGACGCGGGACCGCACGCGGGCGTACAGTTGCCAGACTGCGTCGCAGACCGCGCTGTCATGCGTGTCGATCAGCAGCTCGGGCCCCTGGGTATGTCCGGCGAGGTGGATCTGGCGCACATGCGCCGCGGGAATGCCGTCGACGAAGGCATGCGCGTCGAAACTGTGATTGGTTGCGCTGACGTAGATGTTGTTGACGTCGAGCAGCAGGCCGCAGCCGGTACGCTCGCACATCGCCGCCAGGAACTCCCATTCGGTCATGCCGCCGGGAAAGGCGAGATAGCTCGAGGGGTTCTCGAACAGCATGGCGCGGCCGAGCACGTCCTGCGCCACCGCGATGTTGCCGCAGACGACATCGAGTGCCTCTTCAGTGTAAGGCAGCGGCAGCAGGTCGTGGGAATTGAAGCCGTCGATGCGGGACCAGCTCAGGTGGTCGGATACGTACAGCGGTTCGATCTCGTCGGCCAGCGCCTTCAGGCGCCGCAGGTATTTGCGGTCGAGTCCGTCGGAAGAGCCGATCGACATCGACACACCGTGCAGGACCACCGGATAGCGGCCGCGCACCTCGCGCAGCACATGGCGCGGCCGTCCGCCGTCGACCATGAAATTCTCGGAGATCACTTCGACGAAATCGACCGGGACTTCGGTCTCGAGGAAGTCCTGGTAGTGTTCCTTGCGCAGGCCAAGGCCATAGCCTGCGACCGGTTGACTGAGTACTGGCATGGGGATGCTCACGGCAGTGCGAGGAGGGTGGGGAAGGTCCCCGGCGGCCTGTGCCGCCGGGGAGCTTTCCGGCGCTGCTTGCAGCGGTTACTTCGGCTCGGTCAGGGTGCCGCCTTCCTTCAGGCACACCGACGCCGGCTTGACCAGCACGCCCTTGCCCTTGCACTCGTTCAGGCCGGCGCAGTCGTTGCTGGCGGTGGCGCACAGGCTGGTGCCCTTGCAGGAATTGACGCCGTAGCAGCGGCCCGGCTCGTCGCCGCCGGCCGAGGCGGCGCGGGCCGGCGCGGTCATCGACAGGGAGGCCAGTGCAACGAGGGCGGTGGCGGCGGCCAGGGCGGCGCGGGACTTCTTGGTCATGCTCATGATGAATTCTCCAGATTGGATTGGGAAAGAAACAAACAGATGAGCCGCTACTGGACGTTGCGCGCGGCTTCCTCGATCACCTGCGCAACCGCTTCCGGCTGCGAGATGTGAACGGCGTGGCTGGACTTGACCTCGGTCACCTTCGAGCCGGCGCGCTTGTACATCATGCGCTGCAGGTCAGGGTTCACCAGCCGGTCTTCCGTGGCGACGATTGCGTAGGTGGGCTTGTCGTGCCATGCGGCGGTCCAGATGTTTCCGGCGTACAGCGCGTCGGGCACCGCCAGCTGCGAAGCCGCCATGAAGTTGGTGCGATTGACCTTGAGGTCGGCTGCGTAGTCCGCGTTGAAGCGGTCCGGATCGATGTACAGGTGGCCATCGCGCGTCGAGCGCACGCTGGCCGCGCCGGCTGCCGGCTTGGAAGCGTTGAGCTGCTTCACGCCTTCGCCGACGTCCGGCTGGTAGGCGGCGACGTACACCATCGCCTTCACCTTGGGACGGGCGCCGGCTTCCGAGATGACCAGGCCGCCATAGCCATGGCCGACCACCACGACGGGGCCGAGCTGCATGGCGATCTGGTCGCGTACGACGCCAACGTCGTCGCCGATCGACACGTGCGGCAGCTGCACCACGCTGACCTTGTAGCCCTTGTGGGACAGGATGTCGTGGACCACGCGCCAGCCCGAGCCGTCCTCATGGGCGTCGGATATCAACAGGATGTGTTTGGCACCCGCGGGTGCCGGCGGCGTGGCCGCCGGCGCGAGCGCGGGGATTGCAAGCGCCACCGTGGTGGCGAGCATCGGTATGAACCGCATTGCGTATCTCCGACAGGCCGGAAAGGCCTGCATTGAATGAAGTAGTATCTGGTCCGGCTAGACCTTGCGCAGCACGCAAGGCACGGCGCGATCCAGCGACCAGGCGCCGCCGCCGTATGCCAGCAGCGGAAGGAGCAGGCCGGCCCAGGTCAGGTGGGTCGGCCATGCCGCCGGATACACGAAGATCTCGATCACCGCGGTCATGAGAAGCAGCGCCGCGGCCGAGTAGCGCGTGAACAGGCCCAGCACCAGCAGCACTGGGAACAGGTGCTCCGCCCACGTGGCCATTACCGCGGCCACGTCCGGCGGGATCAGCGGCAATGCGTACTCCGACGCGAACAGCGCGTAGGTGGACGCCTTGATCGTCAGCAGCCCCTCCACCTTGGTCCTTCCCGACAGGAAGAACACCGAGGCGATGCCCAGCCGGGCGACCAGCAGCATCGCGGCATTCACAGCCCTTGCCTTTGCCGCTGTCGCCGCCGACGTTGCCGTTGCCGGGGCCGGTACCATCACCATCGCTTGTTGGCTGGTGCGCGACATCATTGGATCGGCTTGAGGGAGCCGTAGCCCTTGGGCGTCTTGATCGTCGCGCAGGTACCTTTCTCGACCATAGTCCATGCGTCGCCCTGGTAGTCGACCTTGGAGGTGGCGGCGCAGCTGGTGCCGGGGCCGGCGGCACAGTCGTTCTTGCCGGCGAGCGAGACGCCGTAGCACTTCTCCAGGGCCTTGGGCGGCTCGGCAGCGTGGGCGGCGCCGGCAAGGGCGTTGATCGACAGGGCGAGGGTGGCGGCGATAAGGGCCTTCGAGCGGTGCATTGGGTGACTCCGGTTGTCAGGATTGGGATTGGTGGTAGTGGATAAGGCGGGTTCTGCTGCGGGTATCAGGCGTAGGCGCCGTCCAGGTAGGGATCGACGCTGCGGGACGGTTCGGCCGACACACCGGTGCGGTCCAGGCCGGCCAGCGTGCGGGCGCCGTCGAGGTACGGGTCGACGGTGCGCGCGCCTTCGGTGAACGTGTCGAAGTCGCGCGCGCCATCGCTGTAGGGGCTGCGCGGCTCCTGCACGGAACGCGCGCCGTTGGTGAATGCGTCACGCGCGCCGATGTTGGACGATGCGGCCTGCGCGCCCGCGGCGGCAGCGAGAAGAGCAACGGCGATTGCAAAGCGCTTGACGATGTGGGTGTTCATGATCGGTTTCCCTGAAAGTTCGCGTTTGGATATGGCGGCCTTCGGATCGGATCGTTGCTGCTCGCCGCCGGCCACGGAACGTATTTAAGGCGATCGATGTATCGCCACCGTAGCGGGTGGGGGGGGGATTGTGTGGGTGTGCGTATCAGGGGTGGGGATTGATACAGAGGCATACAAAGAGGGGGAATTTGGGGGTGAGATGTGGAGAGGGGTGCTCCTGGGCGAGGTGTGGTTTGCGGCTGGCTTGGCGGGGTGACCTGGTCCATGCCGGCCGGACGCCGGAAGACCTGGCCAAGGAATTCGAACCCACAGCACAAACCATCTACAACTGGGTTGCACAGGCCGACCGCGACGCCGGCAAGTGTCACGATGGCTTGAGCACCGCCGAGCGTCAGGAGCTGACCAGTCTTCGTAGAGAGCTTCGGCAGGTCAAGATGGAGCGCGATATCTTGGCAAAAGCCGCGGCCTGGTGTGTGTCACGAACGCAGGCGTGAGCCTGCGGTGCTGTACGGAAGATGGGAGTAGACCTCCCGAAGCCGGCCTGCAGGGGCGGGCTTCAAACCGCACGGTGCTGCTGCGTCCAAAATACGTGGTGGTGAGCGACCGTGGAAACGCTATCCGAGTCAGGGTGGCAGGTAAGGATTGGGAAGTTGAGCGAAAGCGAACCGGCCGATGACACATCGTTAGTGCTACAAGGTACTGTCGAAACCGCAGCAGACCAGGTACTGCGGGACAAACCGGGACGACACCTGCTTACTGGCCCGGTGGCAGTCGGTGTAAAGGCGGCAAGAGCCCAATTCAGGCTTCAGTATGGAACGTGAGAACCTTACTTCGGATGCGAAGGGAAATGACGCGTAGTCTCACGAATTCCGGTTCCGTACAGTGCGCTGCGCCCACCAGCTGTGCGAATCCATGGGCGACAGCCATCCCTACTGGGGTGAAATGGTCGCGCCCGTCTGGTGCCTTCTCTAATCCGCGGCCAGGGGTGATGCCATCGAAAACCGATTACACGGCCTGCAGGGCGGGGGTCGCCCGCATCTTCTCGGCCGGGTAAAGCCTCATGAAAGTACGTGCAATATCCGGCTCACCACACTGGAGCCAGGAGTCCCACTCCCAAGAGGGCAGTAGCACGACCGACCGCTTCTCGGCGGTGGGCTTGTGCATTCGGCCCATCACCTCATGGCCTTCCGCATTGACCGTCAGCATGGTGAAGGTGAAGGTGTCATCCGGCCAGCGACGCCAGAGGCCCGCTATGCCAAAGGCAGGCTCGTCGGCCGGGCTAATCCGGTAAAGTGGACCCACGATTTGAGACAGTGATCAGGCGGTAGATTAAGCTGTCGTCCTTGAAGGGGTGATGGCGAATGAGTGAAGGCAAGAAGCGCAAGGTACACACGGCGGAATTCAAGGCCGAGGATCGCCTGTACGGCGAGATCGGGCGGCTGAAGATGGAAGTGGATTGGCTTAAAAAAAAGTTGGGGGAGTGAGCCGGGAAGCCCGAATGGGGTGGATCGATGGTGCGGAGGAACTGCCCTTGAGCCGGCAGTGCGACTTGGCGGAAGTGTCGCGCGCAACAGTGTATCGGCGGCTGGGCAAGGGGACGCGTGAAGAGCGCGCCGAGGATCTGCGGCTGTGCCGGTTGATCGACGAGGAATATACGAACCGGCCGTTCTACGGCAGCCGGCGCATGGCGGTGTTCCTGCGTGGCCAGGGCTGCGTGGTGAGCCGCAAGCGCGTGCAGCGCCTGATGCGCGAGATGGGGTTGTCGGGCATGGCGCCGGGGCCGGCGACCAGCGCCAAGCATCCGAAGCACAAGGTCTATCCGTACCTGCTGCGCGGCGTGAGGGTGACGCGGCCGAACCAGGTGTGGTCGATCGATGTGACCTACGTCCGGCTGGCGCGCGGCTTTGCCTACTTGGTGGCGATCATCGACTGGTACCGCAAGATCGTGGGCTTCGAGGTGCACGACAGCGACGATGCCCACCATGCGGCGCACCTGGTCAAGCGCACTGCGCTGGCCGAGGGCATCCACGCCATGACGGCCAAGCCAGTGCTGCACGGCGACAACGGCTCGACCCTGAAAGCCACGACCGTCCTGGCGATGTTGAACTGGCTGGGCGTCAAGCCGTCGTACTCGCGCCCGCGTGTGAGCGATGACAACGCCTATGTCGAAAGCCTGTTCCGCACGGCGAAGTACCGGCCGGAGTTCCCTGACAAGGGCTTCGCCAACCTCGAGGAGGCTCGCGCCTGGGCTTCGCGCTTCGTGCATTGGTATAACCATGATCACCGGCACAGCGGCATCCGCTATGTCAGCCCCGCACAGCGTCATGCGGGTGAAGACACCGCGATCCTCGCCGCCCGCCACGAGGTATATCTCCAGGCTCGTGCACGCAATCCGCAGCGCTGGTCGGGCACCACGCGCAACTGGGCTCCTATCGGTGCAGTGACCCTGAACCCCGAACGCGATTCCATCGTCGAGACCCATTCTGGGAGCGTCGATATACACCCATTGGCCGCATGACCGAGGGTCGAGTGGCCCGAGGGAACTGCCCCCTCAGGCTCTCACAGATCCGTACGTGAATCTCTCGATTCATACGGCTCCTCTTGTCCGCCGTTCTTCGAAACAGAAATCCCAGTGCGCGAAGAGCTGAGGAAGACTTTCCCGACATCGTTTGAGCGACGCCCAGGATTGTCGTTTGTGTCCTCTCAACCGCTTGTACTTGTTTCGCGCCCACCTACTCTTACTGTGTCACAAGAGAAGCCGTTTGTTCGGCTTCCGGCAGCACGGACACATGGCGAGTCTGCCGATCAATAGAATGCTGAGTTGATGGCGGATCGTGGTGATTGAATCAGCCACGTGTCGCTGGGCGCGCTGGGCTTCCCCGCGGAATGTAATCTGCGGGAAGGGCAGGCGTTTGGCGTGCGATGAAGTTTTTTTTGGCGCCAACTGAACCGCCGGCGGCAATTCGTTCAGAGACCAGGAGTCCATAAGCGGCAATACTCATTGCAGCATGGTGGTGAAAGCCCCGCCACCCTCGGCCTTCGTAATGCCCGAGCCCCAATTCCTGCTTCAAATCCTGGTAGTCGCGCTCGATGCGCCAACGCATGTGTGCCTGGGCGACCAGTTCATCCAGCGCAATGTCAGCCGGGAGGGTCGATAGGAAGTACTTCAATGGGTCAGCGTCCCCAGCAGGCCACTCGATTAGCAACCACTGCTCGGGGCGCAGACGCGCCTTGCCGCTATTGCCACCGGCGTGACGCACTCGTACGGCGGCAAAGCGCCCGTAACCGTCCGACCGTCAGCGTTCTTGACGAGGGAATACTTTCAGGCTGCGCTCTGGCGAACCTGATCCGCCACAGCCCATGGCAGTAGTTCGCTGACGCGATTGACGGGGTGCTCGGCAATGCGAGCAATGACGTGTCGGAGGTAAGCCTCGGGATCGAGACCGTTCAGTTTGGCTGTCGCAACAAGTGCATAGATTGCGGCGCCGCGCTCACCGCCACTGTCGGAGCCGAAGTGCAGGAAGTTCTTCCGGCCGAGAGCGACTCCTCGCAGTGCGCGCTCCGCCGCATTATTGTCGATCTCGACGTGACCATGGTCGACATACAGCGTTAGTGCGGCCCACTGATTCAATGCGTAATTGATTGCCTTCGCGGTATCGCTTTTGTGCGACACCGTGCTGAGTGTCGAGCGCAACCACGTTTCAAAGGCATCCAGTAAGGGCCGCGCCCGTTCCCGTCGGACGCGTCTTCGCTCGTCTGGTGGCTTGCCGCGGATCTCGGTCTCGATCGCGTACAGTTCGCCGATCCGGCGCAATGCCTCGGTGTTGACCTCGTTCCTGCGAGCCAGGTACAGGTCATGGAATTTGCGTCTTGCGTGAGCGACGCATCCGGCCTCTCGCACGTCACCTCTCTCATAGATGGCGTTGTAGCCCGCGAACGCATCAGCCTGCAGGACTCCCCTGAAGCCCTTCAAGTGGGCTTGCGGATATTCTCCCGAGCGACTGGGGCTGTATGCGAACCAGGCGGCCGGCGCGTCCGTCGAGCCGGCCGGCCGGTCATCACGCACATAGGTCCAGAGCCGGCCTGTCTTGGTCTTGCCATTGCCGGGTTCGAGCACCGGGACCGGCGTGTCGTCGGCATGGATCTTCGAGGCCGCCATCACGTACTGTCGAATGGCATCGACCAGAGGGCGCAGCAGTGCGCTGGCCTGGCCGACCCAATCGGCCAGCGTCGATCGGCTCAACTCGACACCATCTCGTGCGTATATCACTGACTGACGGTACAGCGGGAGATGATCGCAGAACTTGCTAACCAGGACATGGGCGAGCAGGCCGGGACCCGGCATACCGCGATCAATGGGACGGCTGGGCGCGGCCGCCTGGACGATGCAGTCACAGCAAGCGCAAGCCTTTTTCGGTCGACGATGACGAATCACTCGCCAATGCCCGGGCACGTACTCGAGCTGCTCGGCGATGTCCTCGCCAAGATCGCTGAGTGTCCCACCGCACTGCGGACAGCACGCATCATCGGGTTGATGGACGATATCTTCGCGCGGTAGATGATCAGGGAGCGGTTTGCGTTCTGTAGATTTGCCTGCGCTACTGGGGCGCTGTTTGATCGTTTCGAGAGCCGTCGCACCTTCGTCGGCCTGAAGGTCCTCAAGTCGCAGTTCCAGTTGTTCGATCTGGCGATCGATCTTCTCGGACTTGCGCCCGAACTGCATTCGCTGGAGCTTGGCGATCCACAGCTTCAGGCTCTCGATCTCCAGCGCTCGGTCAGAGAGGGTCTTCTGAAGCGTCGAGACGGTGTCGCGCAGATGCTCCAGGTCACTGTCACGCTCGCGCAGCGCCGCTTCGCGCGCAAGCAGGAGCGCCTTCAAGGCGTCGATGTCGTCCGGGAGCGAAGCGTCGCTGGAGTTCATGCAGGCAGTTTACGCGCCTGCATCTCCCCTCACGTGCGTTGTCACAGACGTTTACAAAGCACTGCACGGGCGAGCCGCATCGATCGGCTGCCGCCAATCGAATCCCTCCAGCAGTAGGCCAAGTTGCGCGCTCGTCAGAGCTACCACCCCACCGTCAGCGCGCGGCCATGCGAAGCGCCCCCGTTCTAGCCGTTTGGCAAACAAACACAGTCCACCATCGCGCCAGTACAGGCACTTGAGCAGATCGCCACGTTTGCCTCTGAAGATGAACACATGGCCTGAGAAGGGATCCTTCTGAAGTACCGTCTGCACCTTGGCCGCCAGGCCATCAAAGCCGCAGCGCATGTCCGTAAAACCTGCGGCAACCCAGATTCGGGTGTTCGCCGGCGGCCCCATCATTGGCTCAGGCATTGCACCACCGTGCGCAGAGCTTCCGGATCGACTCGGCCTTCAATGGTCACTTGTCCCTTGGCCAGTTGCAATCGTATGACTCCGGTCGGCGACTCGCCCGGCTGATCGCACTGATTCCCTGCAGGAGGTAGGTCGGACGAAGCGTCGACTGCAGGTGCAACAATGACGGGCAGCAGCAGTGGGTCGTGCGCAACCTCAGGAGGGCCGAAATGGCCAGCCCTATACATGCGACGCCAGCGAAAGACCATGTTGACGTTCAGGCCGTGTTCCAGCGCTAGCTTCGAAACGGAGACGCCTGGCACGCATGCAGCTTCTGCCAGCCTACGTTTAAGCTCAATCGGATGATTGCGGCTGCCCTGAATGCGGCCAACCTGCTTTGCCACAGACTCCAAAGTAGTCTCCGCCAAATTCTAGTGGGGACTACTCTGGATACATTCGCTTTGCGCGTCTACACGGCCATCAGCGGACGGTTACAAGCGCCCGCTGAGTGTTTCGTTTGAGCCTTCGCGCCAGCTAATCGCCTGAAACGCGGTAGGCGGCAGTGAATGCGCCAGGTCCTTGACGCTTATCGGCTGTCGATTGCGAGTGCGTCGCGGCATCACGGGCGGGCGGCCGATGCCGCTATATGGCTTCGGCGGCAACGGTTCCACCCCGGGTGGCCAGACCACGACTGCGGACGTGATACCCACCACATACGGCATGCCCAGGTCACTCAGACGCTGGCGAAAGGCGTTGTCCACCCCATAGCCGGCATCGGCCAACACGCAATACTTTGGCGCGCCGGCGGCCAACAGCGATTCGAGTTGTTGCAGAGCAATCTCGGTCTTCGTCGTGAACCTTACCTCGTCGGGAATTCCCGCTTTCTTGCGCCGCTCAGTATCTTCCGCCCACTCCCGCGGCAGATAGAGTTGATAGGCGACAGGCACACTCGCCTGCGCACAGGCCAGCGACACACTGACCGCGACCTGGCAGTTGTCCTGCTTGCCCAGCACCCCACAATACTGACGCGCGACCCCAACCGAATGTTTGCCTTTCTTTGGGAAGCCTGTGTCGTCAATGATCCAGAAGCCGCCGGACGAGAGATCCATCCTGGGCACTACCCACTGACTGATCCGGCGCAGCATCTCCTCATCGGACCAATCGGCCTTGGCCACAAAGTGGTGCAGTGCCTGGTGGCGAGCGCTAGCGTGAAGCGGGTCGACTCCAGCCGCCATCGGCTCCACGCTCTTCCGCGTGAGCGGCAGCATCAGACCTGTGCAGAGCCCTTGAGTCCCGCATGACGGTCCGCATGCCCCAGTCCCGCCGCCAAATGCTCCATGTATTGCTCAAATCGCTCGCTCGCGCTCATCGCTCTTCATGAAGGGTGCCAAGGAGTTTATAGTATGGCACATTTATGACACAGTAAGACTACCAAGCCGTAAGTCTATTCTGATCAAGAACCGTTTTAGCGGCTCTGGATAGAAGGCACCGTAGTAATTCACCCATCCCCGTACCATTGGGTTTATGCGCCGCGCCAGTTCGGGCAGCGTCAATGAGGTACTTCGATTGAGACCCATGCTTTTGATGGCCTGAGACATTCGCGTTAGCGCCTTCTGACTTACCGCAGGTCCGAATCCGGTGAACAAGTTTCCCTCTCGGTCTTGTACCGTCCGAGCGTGAAAGCTGAATCCAAGGAAGTCGAACTTGGTGTGGGTATGTTCCTCTCGACGCCGTCCATCTTTGCAGTAAACCAAGCGTGTCTTTTCCGGGTGTAGCGAAAGCCCACAAGCGGTAAGCCGCCCCCTCAAGACAGACAGGAACTTTTCCGCCTGCTGCTTCGTCTTGCAATGACAGACCACATCGTCGGCATACCGTTCAAACGGCACCTCCGGATGCTCAGTCTGGACCCATCGATCAAACGCATAGTGAAGAAAGAGGTTAGCTAACAATGGACTGATAACCCCGGCAACAACATAGCAAACTCGCGGGTAAGATGTGGCCTTCGCATATCAAGGGAGTGCCTGGCGCCATGGTCCAGAGAATGTCTTGCCATTGATGCGGTTCTCGTGCTTGAGGCCGTTGCTCCCACTGACTGGGAGTCGCATCGATGACACGGGGACGACGCAAGCACTGGCGAGTGCGTCTCGCTTTTGAGCCGAACCGATATTCCGGCGAACAATTGCAGAAGGCCTACGAACGGCTCAGTCCAGTGGACGCGCGCAGCACTGCGAGGCCATCGGATGCCGAGCCCGAAGTGGCGGCACAACGGGCTATGAAGCGAGGGAAGCGATGAACAACGCTGCCATGGTCGCGCTTTACGCGCGCGTGTCGTCTGAGCAACAAAGCAAACGCGGAACGATTGACAGCCAGATCGCAGCATTGAAGGAGCGGATTCAGGCGGACGGTGCGCAGATTGTGGAGGACCTGTGCTTCATTGATGCCGGGGTGAGCGGTGCAACGCTGGTTAGGCCGCAACTTGAGCGCCTGCGGGACGCCGCCGCACTTGGGACGATCGATCGGCTGTACATCCTGTCGCCAGACCGGCTGGCACGCAAGTACGCGCATCAGGCGCTGCTGATGGAAGAGTTGTCCGCGTGCGGCGTACAGGTGATGTTCCTCAACCACGCAATTGGCACGACGCCGGAAGAGTCACTGCTCTTGCAGATGCAGGGCATGATTGCGGAATACGAGCGGGCCAAGATCGCTGAGCGCAACCGCCGTGGCAAGCTTCACGGTGCCAAACGTGGCAACGTCAATGTGCTATCTGGGGCGCCTTACGGCTATCGCTATATCCGCAGGCAGCTCGACGGGACGCCGGCCCACTACGTCATCGAACTGCCCCAAGCCGCAACGGTAAAAGCGATGTTCCAATGGGTGGGTCTGGAGCGCCTGAGCATCGGAGAAGTGGTACGCCGGCTTGCCGAGGCCGGTACCGAGACGGCTTCGGGTAAGCCGTTCTGGGATCGTAGCGTGGTGTGGGGCATATTGCGCAATCCGGCTTACATGGGACGGGCCGCGTTCGGCAAAACGCAGGTGCGCGATCATCTGCATGTACGCGTACGTGCCCAACGCCACAGCGCTGATGTGCCCAGGAAACCGTATTCGACGATACGCGCGGATCCGCAGCAATGGATCGAAATTCCGGTGCCGGCCATCATCAGTGAAGCGCTGTTTCATACGGTCCAGGAGCAGCTTGCCGAGAACCGCAAGCGTGCACGTCAGAGACGGGATAATGCGCCGCTGCGCCTGCTGCAGGGGCTGACTGTATGCGGACAGTGCCGTTACGCCTATTACGCGAAAAAAGTTAGCAAAGCCGCAGCCAAAGGACATCAGCGGGATTACGCCTATTACCGCTGCGTAGGAACCGACGCCTATCGTTTCGGCGGCGAACGCATCTGTGACAATCTGCAGGTACGAACCGACAAGCTCGACGATCTTGTATGGCAGCAAGTTGTGGAGTTGCTCAGGCAACCAGATCGACTGAGGGGAGAATACGAACGTCGACTGGACGTGTTGGAGCGAAATGAAAAGAACGGCTTCGACACCACCAGCCTGGACAAGCAGCGGCTTCAGCTTGAAAAAGGCAAGTCACGACTGATTGACAGCTACGCGGACGGCATCATCGACAAGGCCGACTTCGAGCCGAAGATGCAGCAGTTGAAGAACCGGCTTGTGCAGATTGAACAGCAGATCCTGGAATCACGGCGCCACGGAGCAGTGCAAAGCGAGCTGTTTCTGGTCATCAACCGGCTTGAGGAATTTGCAACCGCGGTCACCGAGAGGCTGGATACGATTGACCTTGAAACGAAACGCAAGATCGTTCTGGGTCTAGTCAAACGTGTCGAGATCCACAAGGATGAAATCGTAGTTGTGTTCCGCGTCGATCCGCAGCCGCCGGCTTCAAGCAGCGAAAATTCGAACGACTCAGACGAGGGACTGGAAAATATGCAACATTGTAGGCGGCGTACTCACCCCGCCTTGCGGAGTGCCTCTATCCCGAGCAACCAGTTCCCCGGTTTGCTTCTGCACCGGGCTCTCTAGCCAGCGTCTAATGTAGAGTCGTGCCCATGGCTCCGTGACATGCTTTTTTACCGCACGTCTGAGAAGCTCGTGGTCGATGGTGTCAAAGGAAATCACCACAGACTACCCCTCTCCACCACGTTCCTGAATCCGTTGTCATCACACGATCCGGCCACCCGTTCCAGGGCCGGCGCCTCCAGGTCATCAGCCGACGGCAACGGGCCGGCCGATTGCACCTTCTGCTAACGCTTCCCGACCAATCACGCGGACTCATTCCCGCCGACTGGACCGATTTCGCTGCCGGCTCCGGCAGCGTTCCGGCAAGCACTCCCGCTCTAGCATCTGACACGCTGGGCTCGATTGCCGACCTGCTCCACGCTCGCCTCATCATTGACGCTTTGCTGCGCCAGACGGAACAGGAGAGCAACGATGCAACTGAACCTACCCCTTGCGGATCTGCCGTCCGGCGACGACAGCCTGTGGGAACAACTCGATCCAACAACACAAGAGGCGGTAATCAACGGTCTCGCCCAGGCGATCGCGAAGCTCGTGATCCACAACAACCCGATGCCACGGGAGAGCAATGATGACTGACACCGCCAACAAGATCGGCCCCAGCCATTTGCAACGCACCGCCTTCGTCTACATCCGCCAGTCCAGTGCCAGCCAGGTCGAGCACAATCGCGAATCGACGCAGCGTCAGTACGCGCTCGCTCAACGGGCCACTGCCCTCGGTTGGTCCGCGCAGCAGGTCAGCGTGATCGACGAGGATCTGGGCCTCTCGGGCGCCAGCGCCGCGAACCGTGGCGGATTCGCCCGCATGACCGCCGAAGTCGCGCTCGGGCACGTGGGCATCATTCTTGGACTGGAGGTCTCTCGCCTGGCGCGCAATAATTCCGACTGGTACCGGCTGTTGGACCTCTGCAGCATGACCGATACGCTCATCGGCGATGCTGACGGCGTGTATAACCCGGCGCTGTTCAACGACCGTCTGTTGCTCGGCCTGAAGGGCACCATGAGCGAGGCCGAACTGCACATCCTGCGCGCGCGTCTGGACGGCGGCATCCGCAACAAGGCTGCCCGGGGCGAGTTGCGCCGCGGCCTGCCAATTGGGCTGGTGTGGGGTGAGGCAGAGGGCGAAGTCAGACTGCATCCGGACGAAGCCGTTGTCGGTGCGCTGCGCGCCGTGTTCGAACGTTTTAGCGAATTCGGCTCTGCTCGCCGCGTCTGGCTGTGGTTCCGCGCCGAGAATCTGTCGTTTCCGCTGCAGCTCAATCACACCGCGCAGATCCGCTGGGTCGCCCCGACCTATACCGCCATCTACAATGTCCTCACCAATCCGGTTTATGCTGGCGCCTACTGCTACGGCAAGACCCGGCAGGAGCGCTACGTCGATGAACATGGCGTGCTCAAGACCCGATTGCGCCGGCTGCCCCAATCGGAATGGGCCGTACTCATCCGGGACCACCACGAAGGATATCTCGATTGGATGACCTATGAAGCCAATCAAATGCGCCTGGGGGCCAATACCAAGCCCCGGCCTCATCAGGCCGGAGGCGCCGTGAGAGAGGGGGCCGCCTTGCTGCAAGGCCTGGCCTGCTGTGGTCACTGCGGTCGGCGACTCAAGACGCACTATCGCGGAACCAATCAGACGCCCGGGTACCATTGCTCCAACAAAGGGATCGAGAATGGCCGCGGCGTCTTCTGCCTCAATGTCGGGGGCCTGCAAATCGATGCCGCCGTTGCGCAGGCCTTCTTGCAAGCCGTAGAGCCGGCTGGCATCGCAGCAGCCGTACGTGCGGCCGAACGCATCGAGGCCGATCACGACGCGGCGCTTGCACAGTGGCGACTGAATGTTGAACGTGCCCACTACGAGGCACAGCGCGCCGAACGGCGGTACCACGCCGTCGACCCCGAGAACCGCCTGGTGGCACGCGGTCTCGAAACGCAGTGGGAGCAGCAGTTGCGTGAGCTCGAACAGGCTCAGGCAGAACTTACTCGGCGTGAACAACTTCGTCCATGCACGCTGAGCGCGGAACAGCGCAAGAGTCTGCTTGCTATCGGTAAAGACCTCAAACAGCTGTGGGACGCGCCGACCCTCACACTGCGCGACAGGAAGCAATTGCTGCGCACGCTACTCGAGGAAGTGAGTATTACCGTCCATCGCGAACAATACCGGGCGCATCTGAAGCTGCGTTGGCGCGGCGGCAAGCTCACCGATTGCGAGGTCGCCGAGCCTGTCAGATTTCTTGTGTGTTGAGGTCATGAGACGATATCGAAAGAAACGCCCTTATGACCGAAACAACAAGCATGACCAAGAAGAGCAAGAAATCGAGCGCGCCGAAGCTGTTTCCGGATGAGTTGATCGATCAACTACTGGCTCAGGTACAGAACAAGGACGCCGAGTCGATTCTCGGTGAATCAGGCTTGGCCGGCCTGCTCAAGAAGCAGTTGGCCGAGCGTATGCTTGCCGCCGAACTGACGCACCATCTGGCCAGCGAGGCCAAGCAAGGCAAGAGCGGCAATCACCGCAACGGCAGCAGTGCAAAGACCGTCATCACGCCCAACGGCGAGCTGGAACTGGACATTCCGCGCGACCGGCAAGCCACCTTCGAGCCGCAACTGGTCGCCAAGTACCAACGCCGGCTGTCCGGCTTCGACGACCACGTAATCAGCATGTATGCGCGCGGGATGAGCGTGCGTGAGATTCAGGGCCATTTGCAGGAACTGTATGGGCTGCAGGTCTCGCCTGACCTGATTTCCACCATCACCGACGAAGTGCTGGCCGAGGTCGAACAATGGCAGCAGCGTCCGCTGGAGGCGATGTACCCCATCGTCTACTTCGACGCGCTGCGCCTGAAGATCCGCGACGAAGGCACCGTCAGGAACAAGGCCGTCTACCTGGCCTTGGGTATCCGCGCCGACGGGCGCAAGGAGGTGCTCGGCCTGTGGATCGAGCAAACCGAGGGCGCCAAGTTCTGGCTCAAGGTCTTCAACGAGTTGAAGAACCGCGGCCTGGACGACATCCTGGTCGCCGTCGTCGACGGCCTGCGTGGCTTCCCCGAAGCGATCGAGGCCGTCTACCCCGGCGCGCAAATCCAGACCTGTATCGTCCACCTGATCCGCAACTCGCTGAACCTGGCGAGCTGGAAGGACCGCAAGGGCCTGGCGGCCGCGCTCAAGCCGATTTACCAGGCTGCCACGGCCGACGCCGCCGCCGGCGCGCTGCAGGCGTTCGCCGCCAGCGATTGGGGCCGCAAATTCCCCACGGTGACCGACATGTGGCGCCGCCAATGGGAGCAGGTCATCCCGTTCTTCGTCTACCCGCCCGAAGTGCGCAGGATCATCTACACGACCAACGCCATCGAAAGCATGCACATGCAGTTGCGCAAGATCGTCAAGAACCGAGGTCACTTCCCCAGCGACGAGGCGGCCAGCAAGCTGCTTTACCTGGCCTTGCGCAACATCGAGAAAGACTGGAAGATGCCGCCCATCACCTGGAAACAAGCGGCCAACCAGTTCGCCATTCTCTTCGGTGACCGCTTCACCAACGCCCTACGCTGAGATTTATTTAACCGACCTCAGCACACAGAATTCCTGACACCTCCAGGTCGCCTTGCCACGCTCACGACCCGCGACCATTCGCACCGACGAAGACACGATTGCCCTGGTCCGCCGTCTGGCCGAGCACTATCCCGATGCCACCATCGCCGGCATCCTCAACACGCAGGGCCGGGTAACTGCACGCGGTTTGCGCTTCAACCAGAGCCTCGTCGGCAACTTACGGCGGCACTGGCATATCCCTTGTTTTGAACGCCCCACCGAACTTCCCGACGGCGAGTTGCTCAGCATCCGCCAAGCCGCTCGCGTGTTGGGTACCGCGCCGTCCACGCTACACCGCTGGGTCAACGACGGCTTTATCGCCGGCGAACAGACCACGCCCGGTGCACCCTGGCGCATCCGCATCACCGATGCGCTGCGACAACAATTCGTCGCGCACAGCCCCGATGGCTACGTCGTCATGCAGGAAGCAACCAAGCTGCTCGGCGTGTCCCGCCAAACTGTATTGCAGCGTGTAAAGCGCGGCGAACTCGATGCCGTCCTGGTCTGCCAGGGACGGCGCAAAGGCTTACGCATCAAGGCTGTCAGCGAGCAACCCGATCTCTTTGAACACTCTTCATGAACCAAAGGGCATTCTCATGCGCGATCCAAGAAGGATTTCAAGTCAATATCGACTACCCAGTCGTAGCGCCAACAGTTCCTTCTCGCTTGCGCCACAGCTTGCTTCGCCGATTTGTTAGGACGATAACCGAACGACGATGAATGAAATATCGCGTCGATTCCCGGCTCAACCATTAACTTGACCGCCATCTGAGCCACTCGGTCCGTGATCGTCGGTATCCCGAGAGGGCGGAACCCATCCCCCTTCGGAACCAGCACCTCTTTGACCGGCTGAGGAAAATAACTCCCCGAACTCATTCGATTCCACAGGGCGTATAGATTTCTCGCCAAGCGATTTCGGAATACTTCAATACTTTCCCTGTCCACGCCCGGCCCTCCTTGATTGGCGGCCACGCGCTTCCAGGCTTCCCAGATTAATCGCTTGGGTATTTCGAACGACTTGGCGTCGACCCCGGGATCCTCCCGCATCGCGGTTGTTCTATGATCTCCGCCGGACAAGGTCATGCCTTCGCTCCAGAGGTCATTACAACCCTTTCAACGCTACTACGCATGACTCCGCCCCTGTGCCTCGCATTGGTACTCTGACTCTCACGGGTTCTCCGCTTGAGCTTCTCCCTTAGCATCGAGACGACAGGTTCCCAAGTTCCGTATCCATGCCTGCAGGAAGGTCGCGCCATCTCTATGCCGGATGCCGTCAGACCCACCTCCAGGTTGCCGTCTGACTTATCCCGAGGTGTTGTCGAGCCCTCGGTTTTGACATCATTGCAATTATCGACACTTCTTCGATGGTTCACTTGCGTTCGCCTCCTTCCTGCCTACCTGACGAGATTCATCTCGCCTTTTCCCTAGACGCTCACCACAACCGCTCTTAACGGAAGCAGCTCTGGGTGGTTTGGTATCACCGCCTGATCGGCGAAACCGAGGGGCCTACCCTCATCACGGATACAGCATGTACAGCGACGTACTGTCGCTTTCCTTCTTGGCACACCGACAACTAGCTTGACTCGCGCCGCGGGGCATGAAGATAGTAACGGGGCTGCGGGATGCAACCGCTGGCGGGCGCGGCGGGCAACGATCGGGCGGGTCGGGAAGTGCTTGCACGTGGCACGTTTCGAACGTGCCACGACTCGCAACCGGCGGTTTCAGGCGGCGCGGATCTGGGCGATCACCACCAGAATCACGGCCGCGTTGCCGGGCTGCTGGAAGTGTGAATAGGCGGCGCGGGCATGGCCGGCCTTTTCGCCGAGCACGTCGGCGAAGAGATCGGACGCGCCATCCACCACTGCCGGCTGCTGAAGCCATCCCTCGGCGCTGGTCACGTGACCTTCGAGCCGGACGATATGGTCCAGGCGCTCGAAGCCGCCCAGATGCGCATGAATCTGCGCCAGCACATTGAGTGCCGCAAGCTCCGCGGCGCGCCTGCCTTCATCGAGGGTCAGATCCCGGCCGACCTGGCCCTGCCAGACCACCTTGCCGTCGGCCAGCGGAAGCTGCCCGGAAATGAAGAGCAGGTCTCCTGCCTGGCTGACAGCCGTGTAGCTGCCCAGTGGCTGTGGCGGATTGGGCAGTGTCAAGCCACGTGCTGCAAGGCGTTCCTGGACGGACATGATGGCTCCTGATGGGGTTCCGTTGCTCATGGTATGACTCTAGGCGGCAGCCCCTGCCCGAAAAAGGCATCGGGCGGAACAGGATTTCCTACACCGGGGAACAAACGGAAAACGCGTAATCCGGATTCCGGCTAGGATGGCGTCTTGCGCGCTACTTTCGTGCTGCAAGCAACTTCTGGATCTCGGCTTCCGTCTCTTCGTAGTTCCCTTCGCCAAAATGCTTGTAGACGACGTTGCCACTGGCGTCGATCAGGTAGACCGCCGGCCAGTACTGGTTGCCGAAGTTGTTCCACGTTGCATAGCTGTTGTCCTGCGCAACGGGATAGCGTACGTCGAGCCGCTTGATGGCAGCCTTGACGTTGTCGGTCGACTTCTCGAACGGAAACTCAGGCGTGTGCACGCCGACGACTACCAAGCCCTTGTGGCGGTATTTGTCGTACCACTGCCTGACATGGAGGAGCGTATTGATGCAGTTGATGCAGGTGTATGTCCAGAAGTCGACCAGCGAGCTAAAGTCGAAACTGGTGTACAGGCGGGGAATTTGAGGCGCGGAGTAGAGGCCGGTGGAGCTTTCCGCTGAGAATCTGATTGTCGAGATCGGAAACCAGCACAAGAAAGGTCCACCATGAGCAAGGATAAAGGGAAAGAAGCAGTCGGTCTATCGGAAATCGGGCTTGGGCTCGAGGAGCTGATCAGGCGCGGGGCCCGACGGGTCATCCAGGAGGCGATTGAAGTGGAGCTGGCAGAGCTGCTTGAGCAGTTCAGTAACGTCAAGACGTTGAGCGGGCAGCGCGCCGTGGTTCGCAATGGCTACCTCCCGGAGCGCGAGGTGCTGACGGGCGTCGGACCGATTGCCGTGAAGGTGCCCAAGGTGCGCGACCGGTCCGGGTCTGGCGTGAAGTTCAACTCGGCGATCGTGCCGCCGTATGTGAGGAAATCGCCGCGGGTGAGTGCAGCGCTGCCCTGGCTATACCTGAAGGGAGTCTCGACAGGCGACATGAGCGAGGCGCTGTCGGTGCTGCTGGGCGAGGATGCCAAAGGGCTATCGGCCAACGTGGTGAGCCGATTGAAGGCGCAGTGGGCAGACGAGCATGCGAGCTGGAATCAGCGTGATCTGTCGGCGGCGCGCTATGTGTATTGGTGGGTGGACGGCATCCACACGGGTCTGCGCAGCGAAGGCTCGGACGGCCAATGCCTGCTGGTGATCATCGGCGTTACGCCCGACGGCAGGAAGGAGCGCGTGGCGATCGGTGACGGCTATCGGGAATCGAAGGCATCGTGGGCAGAAGTACTGCTGGACCTGAAATCCCGCGGCCTGAAGGCTGGCCCGCGGCGGCGGTCGGCGATGGCGCCATGGGATTCTGGGCTGCCCTGGAGGAGGTGTTTCCGGCCACGCGCGCCCAGCGTTGCTGGTTCCACAAGATGGGCAATGTCCTGAACGCCTTGCCAAAATCCCAGCACGGCCGCGCCAAGGCAGACCTGCAGGCGATTTGGATGGCGGCCACCCGCGCAGATGCCTATGCTGCCTTCGATCGCTTTGTGACGATCTACGGCGCCAAGTACCCCAAGGCCACCGGTGTGCTCACCAAAGATCGAGACAGCCTGCTGACGTTCTACGACTATGTGTTGGCCGAATTTATGTTGCCGGGACCGCGCAGAAGCGCGGAAGGAAGGCCGCCGCCGCCCGAAGGGCGGCAACATAGTTCTTGCCGGGTAACCGTCAGAGCGCTTTCAGGAACGCAATAAGTCCCTGATCGGTATGCCAGGGTTTGGTCGGCACATCATCGGGGAGATCGCAGCGTGCAAGGGCATGCGCTTTCATTTCGAGATCAACCTCAGCGTAAATGTGTGTAGTGTCCAGAGAGACATGTCCAAGCCAGGCGCGAATGGTATTGATGTCCACGCCGGAACGGAGCAGATGGACGGCACACGAATGTCGAATGCAATGTGGGCCGACGGGCTTCTGCGTCAGCGACGGTAAGGTCTGACTCGCTTGCACAACGGCGCGTCGGACGAGACCATAGATGCCGAAACGCGTTAGGGGGTGGCCGAGTCGGTTAAGGAAGACGAAGTCTTGAGCAGCACGTCCCGTGACGAGCGGTTTCAGAACGTCAGCAGTACGGGTCCAAATAGGACACCAGCGCGTCTTATTGCCCTTGCCCATCAGGCGGACTGCGGGAGCGCCGCCCCAGGTTATATCGCCCACGGTCAAGTGGGCAGCCTCGTCGACGCGCGCCCCAGTGTTGTAGAGGAATATCAACAAAGCGTAGTCGCGCGTCCCCAGTGGCGTACGCAGGTCAGGTGTCTTGAGGAGAGTATCGATTTCGGGCTTATCCAGGTAGGTCAGCGTTGACTTCGCCGTCTTCTTGAACGGTACTGCGCGTATCGTGGAGCACCAGGCCACATACTCCGGGCAGTGCATGCCGATGAACCTCGCCAGCGAGTGGATCGCCGACAGACGCAGATTGCGAGTGGCACCGCTACAGCCACGCTCCTGCTCCAGGTGCTCGAGGAAGGAGCGCAGCAGCGACGGAGAGAGGTCGTCAATCGTCAGGCGATCTACCGGTTTCCCGTTGGCATTGCTCAGGTAGGGAAGAAAGAGGACGAGCGTATCCCGATAGCTGGCCTGCGTATTGCGGGCGAGGTTCCGGTCGGTGACAAGATATTCCATCAGGAAACGGCGGACCCAAGGGCCGATCAGGGTTTGGTCACGCATGGCGCAGCTCCGGTTGAGCGTAGCGCTCGAAGCGCAGACTGGCTTCATGCAGCAGATCCGCAGTGATGCTTAGGTACTGCTGCGTGGACGAGACGTCGACGTGCCCGAGGTAGGTTGCCAATTGCGGAAGCAAGCGTTGCACGTCAGCGCCGGCTCGATACCACGCAATAATCCGATGGACGGCAGCGGTATGCCGAATGTCGTGAATACGTGGCTGGTAACGTGCGGAGCTTTCGCGGCGAATTCCTGTAGTCGTTCGTAGCCGCCGAAATTGTTTGCCAATCCACTCATAGTTCAAGCGGTGGCCGGTACGCGTAGCAAAGAATGTGGAGGCCTCGCCAGCGGGCAATGGGAGTCGACGGCGGCGCAAGACATAGTCGTTCAAGACCTTCACTAGTCGGGGACCGATTGGAACCAGCCGCGTCTTGAAGAACTTGGTGTTCCGAACCGTCAATACGCAGTCCCGCAGATTAGCATCTTGTATCGTTAGCGAAAGCGCCTCACTGATCCGCATCCCCGTACCGTAAAGAAGCAGGAGCAAGGTGTACATGGTCGCCGGCTGCAGCGGTGACTGGGGCGTCTGCAGGCTGTCGGTGGCCGTCAATAAGCGCTGTAGCTCGTCGACGGAATAGATGTACGGCGTCAACGGCGGCGGAAGCTTCGGAATCTGGCTCGGTAGCGGGGATATCGAAACGAAACCTCGACCGAGTGCATACCGATAGAAGCGCGCGAGGATTCGATATTTTTGCACCCAACGGGCCGTTACCGGCCCGCGCCCGGCGATAAATGTGAGAACGGCTTCGGGCTTTACCTCTTCGGTGGTGATGTCCCCCATCGCGCGACAATAGGACCGGAGTTCCTTGGCGTCCGAGCGGAAGCGCAAACCTAAAGCGTGCTCGTAATCGATATATGCCTCCGTGAGATCATGGAGTTTCATGATAGATCTCCAAGATCAAAGGCCGCCACCTCGCGCAGGCCCGGCAGATCGACCTTCGCATAAATACGGGTCGCGGCAGTGCTGCGGTGCCCCAAATGGTCACCTATCTCTTTGAGCGACAACCCCTCTGAAACAAGACGCGCCGCGCAAGCGTGTCTTAGCGCGTGCGGTCCATGATGCGCGCAATGCACATCGCATGCCGTCAATTTGCGGGAGACCAAGGAATAGAGCCCTGCGAGCGAAAGTGGGCCATAAGGCGACACGAGGGTTAAGAACACCTGACGATGGGTGGATACAGGGCGGACCGTTTGCAGGTATTGCGCGATGGCTTTGCCTACCGAAGGAAGGAGCGGATAAATTTGTGGTTCACGCCGCTTGGCCCGACGCACATGCAATTGATCGCGCTCCCAGTCGATGTCGTCGAGCCGAAGTGCCGCCACTTCACTAGTGCGCATGCCATAGATCGCGAACAACATCAGGATCGGCCGGTCCCGCACGTCTCTCGGATGATTCGGATCCAGTCCTGCAAAAAGACGTTCGACAGTTGTCCACGTGGGTCCGGAGGGTAGTCTCTCCAGAGCGTAAATCCGTGGCCCTCGAATGGCTGGTGCCACGTGCGGCGCGCACCATTCATGTTCGGCGGCGAAACGCAGAAATGCCCGCAGTGCGTTGACTACGCTGCGAATGGTGAGGCGATCCCATCCTTGCTCGCTACCCAAGGAAAGATACGCATCGACATCGTTGACATGAATGTGAGACAACGGTCGTCCAACCAGTTCATACCAATGCAGAAACCGTTTGATGTGACGGTGGTAAAGCCTGATCGTCGATTCGCTCAGGCCGCGCTCATGCGTCGCCCATCTGCAGTATTCGTCCAGTTGCGACTGGAACGCGAGCTTCTCCGCCGGTTTATGAAGACAACCGAGATAGCGTAGCCAACCGCGAGCGTTGGCGATGATCCGCCGTCGTGTCCAGCGACTATCGAGATCGCAGTGGCAGAGTTCATCACGAGCACTGCAATCGAACATGAGCGCTTGGATCTGCCCAATCGAGACTTGCAAGCTGGGAAGTTTGCGAGCGACCCAGACAAGGTCCCACGCTTTACGTAGCACCGTGTGGTGCGTGTCACCTCGCTGCCCACAGTAATCCAGATATCGGATTCGCTCTTCGGCGTACGGCGCCGCGGCGTGAAGGGCTATTGTCGAAGGCGACTTAAACAGGTGATCAAACATGGCCGGACCTCCACAAAAACATGAAGATGTCCGGCCACAGAAAGGCAAAATCTATGTGTTGTCAATACAGGGACGGAAGACCGTGCCAACGACATGACGCCACGCAGCGCAACATAAATTCGGCCAACACATAGTCGTAGACATGTTTTATAAAACATGTCTACGACTTCCCGGCCGAGCACTGGCAGCACATCCGCACGACGAACGCGATTGAGTCCACCTTCGCGACCGTGCGTCACCGCACGACGCGCACGCGCAATTGTGTGTCACGAGCGACCTTCCTTGGCCTGGCCTTCAAGCTGATCGAGGAAGCCGAGAAAACATGGCGCCGCATCAACGGTGCCGAACACATCGAACTGCTCCTGAAGGGGATCCCCTTCAAGGACGGGGCTCCGGCGCAAGACAATCCGCCGGATCAGCAGAAGCTCGCCGCCTGACCATCGGCCACGATCACGCTTTATCTCCGACCAGCACCCTTACCCTGCAACGAGGACATGGTCAGCGGAGGCGAATTCAGCCATTGTTTACGTAATACCGGTGAATTCAGGCGCCTCGCCGTAGTTGCCGACGGGTGGCGTCTGCGTGGTGGCCGTATAGACCGTGGTGGCGGCAAGCAGGGCAGCGGCTGCGATGCCGATGCGGGTAGTTATGCGCATGGTTCAGACCCCGATTAGGGGCAGATGGTGGAAAACGGTCATGCTCGATCCGTTCCGATGATGGAATTTGAGCCTTGCGGCGTATCGACCCTGTGTTGGGAGGCAGGGGGAAATGCAAAGAATCCTGTACGGGCTAGCCTCAGATACGTAACGATACAAAGCACTGTCCGAGAGGTTGCACAATGCGCAAGACATGCACGGCCACGGACGCCGTGCGCATCGAATGGATGCGGTAATGAATCGGCCTGACCATATCCTTATCGTGGACGACGACCGCTAAATCCGCGAACTCGTGGCAACGTATCTCGATCGCAACGAGACGGCCTGACCCTGTGTCGGGATCTGCGTGCGGGCCCGCGCAAGATCACGCCGGTGCTGATGCTGACCGCCCGCAACGAAGATGCCGATCGGATACTTGGGCTGGAGATATGAGCCGACGACTACCTCGTCAAGCCATTCGCCGCACGCGAACTGCTGGCGCGGATCCGCTCGGTGCTGCGGCGCACACGCATGCTGCCGCCCAACCTGCAGGTCACCGAAGCGGCCACCGTGCTGGCGTTCGGCGACTGGCGCCTCGATACGACCGCCCGTCATCTGCTCGACGCCAACGACGTGATGGTGGCCCTCAGTGGGGCGGAGTAGGCTGCTGCGTGTCTTCCTCGACAATCCGCAGCGCGTGCTGAGCCGCGACCAGCTACTGAATCTCACGCAGGGACGCGATGCCGATCTTTACGATCGCTCGATTGACCTGATGGTCAGCCGGCTGCGCCAGCGGCTTGGCGACGATGCGCGTGAAGCACGTTGCATCAAGACCGCGCGTAACGGTGGCTACGTCTTCTCGGCGGCGGTCGAGGTGCGCGAGGAGCGGACATGAGTCGTCCGGAGGCACTGCGGGCCTGGCCGCGTACATTGTTCGCGCGTTTGATGGTGATCCTGCTGGTCGGGCTGGCGCTGGCGCAGGGGCTGTCATTTGCGCTGGTCGTGATGGAGCGCTCAATGCGGCCGACCGTCTGATGCTGGCGAACCTTGAACAGGATGTGGGCCAGTTCCGTGTCGGTCCTCGACATGATGCCCGCCGACAAGCGTCCGGCCTGGGTGGGCAAGCTGGACCGCAAGAACTACAGCTACCAGTTCGATGCCGGCGTGCGCAGTGACGAGCCGCCGCGCGAGGCACTTTCGCGGCACGCCGTGGCGACGATTGCCAAAGCACCGCGAGGCCGCTTTGAAGTCACGAGCAACGCCGTACCGGGCCCCGAGGAGTATTTCCAGGTGCACACGCGCCTCAGCGACGGCAGCCCACTGACCATCGACATCCATCCGGCGCCCACGCCACTTTCAATGTGGTTGCTCGTCCTGCTGTGCTTCCAGCTTGTGCTGCTTGGCGTATCGCGTGGGTCGCGGTGCGCGTGGTCACGCGGCCGCTCAAGCAACTTGCCGCTGCGGCCGAGAACCTGGGGCCGGATCTCAAGGCCGACCAGGTTCCCGAATCGGGTCCGGTCGAAGTGGCGCACGCCGCGGCGGCTTTCAACGCGATGCAGCGGGCGTATCGCGGGGTATCTGTCGGAACGGGTGCAGATCCTGGCGGCGATCTCGCACGACCTGCAGACGCCGATTACACGCATGCGGTTACGTCCTGATGGAGCCGTCGGACACGCAGGAGCGCTTCCTGCACGACCTGCGCGAGATGGAGCATCTGGTGCGTGAAGGTGTCACCTATGCGCGCACGGTGCACGGCAGTGCCGGAACACCGGTGCGTATCCACTTCGACGCGTTCCTCGATAGCCTCTCGTTCGACTACCGCGATGGCGGCCAGGATATCGCGGTCGATGGCAAGGCCGGCGCGCCGGTCCAGACCCGGCCACAGGCGCTGCGGCGCATCCTGACCAACCTGATCGACAACGCACTCAAATTTGGCAACGACGTACGCGTGGCGGTCTCGCGCCAGGCCGACGGCAATATAGCGATCGTCGTGCAGGATCGGGGCCCCGGGATTCCCGAAGCCGAACTCGAACGGGTCATGCAGCCGTTTTATCGCGTCGAGACATTGCGCAACCGGGGTACCGGCGGCACGGGGTTGGGTCTCGCGATCGCCCAGCAGCTGGCCCGTGCCATGGGCGGACATCTGGTGCTGGCCAACCGCAAGGGCGGTGGCTTGCAGGCCACGCTTACGCTGCCTGACTCGGTCGAGCCTGCTGTCAGCCACTGATGGGGCGCGGCAAGCGCCGCATCGCCCCTCCGCTTTGTATTCCTCTGTATCAGACCGAAGCCGGGATACGCGCGCTCAAGAATCTGCGTGCATGTCGCTACAGCGCTGATACATCGATCTTCTTAAATGATCTCCGTGCACAGCCGGTTTCAAGTGAGGTACCGGACAGCGATGCAGATTCGGCCGCTCAGTCTGGCGGCCTGCCAACCCTGGAGATCCATCATGAACCTTTTCAACACTTCGAACACCGGAAAGCTAGCCCGACGCCTGTTTGCCGCAGCGGCACTTGTGGGCGCATCGGGCGCCATGCACGTAGCGCAGGCTGCGGACTCCGGGGCGGACGCCGGTCACGGCGCAGCCGTCTCTGCCGCGGCATCGCGCGCCGAGCGTGACCCGTACCTGGACGGCGCCTACGTCGGCGATCGCCGTGATCCCTATACCGACGGCGCCTTCGTGCGTGAGCGCGTCGAACAGAAGCTTGCCGATGCCGGCATCCGCAACCGCGATCCGTACACCGACGGCGCCCGCATCAGCAATCGTGACGGCTACACTCCCGATGCATCGCACGCCGATTCGGCCACCGCCTGACCCGTTCAATTCATATACCTGACAAGGAGTCAAACATGACCACGCTCGAAAAAGCTGTCTACACCGGCAAGACCGCGGTTGAAAAAGTCCTGTACACCGGCAAGACCCACACCACCGGTGGCCGCGATGGCGCGGCTCGCAGCGACGACGGCCGTCTGGATATCAAGCTCACGCCCCCGGGCGGCACTGGCCAGGGTACCAATCCCGAGCAACTGTTCGCGGCGGGCTGGTCGGCATGCTTTATCGGCGCGCTGGGCAAGGCTGCCCAGGCTAGAAAGATCACGCTGCCGGCAGGTCTGGCGGTCGACGCCGAGGTCGATCTCGGCATGGCTGGCGACGCCTACTTCCTGCAGGCTCGCCTGACCGTCAGCCTGCCCGGTCTCGATCGCGAGACCGCGCTTTCGCTGGCGCAGGATGCGCATCAGCGTTGCCCGTACTCGAAGGCCACGCATGGCAATATCAATGTCGTGATCGACGTGGTTTAAGCGCGCAAGGCCTGCCTGCATGGCGGGCAGGCCCGAGACTTGTTACATCGCCGATCAACAGATGTTCCAGGCCAGAGATGTTTCGTCGCCCGCGCTGGCACTACATTGGTCCCTACCGCATTCGACTGGAAACTGAAATGGAACTGATCTACATTGGCGACCCGATGTGCTCCTGGTGCTACGGCTTCGGCAAGGCGCTTGATCTGCTGGTAACGCGCTTTCCCACGCTGGACCTTCGGATCGTGGTGGGTGGCCTCAGGGCCAGTGCCACCGATGTGCTCGACGATGCCGGCAAGCAATTCCGGTTGCAGCACTGGGCCCGCGTCGAGCAGATGAGCGGGCTGCCGTTCAACCGCCAGGGTCTGCTGGATCGCAAGAATTTTGTTTACGACACCGAGCCCGTTTGCCGGGCCGTTGTCGCAGCACGCGGTCTGGCACCGGAGGCGAACATCCTGGCGGTGTTCCGGGCGCTGCAACACGCGTTCTATGTCGAGGCGCTGGACACGACGGATGGCGTGGTACTGGCAGAGGTGGTAGCACGGGCGCTGAAGCGCCAGGACATCGATATCGCTGCCGAGACGATCCTCGGCAAATGGAGCAATGCCGCAACCGTTGCGGATACGCAGGCCGACTTCACGCTGGTCCGCTCGTGGAACATCACGAGCTTCCCGGTGCTGGCGCTGCGCGTGGGCAATGAACTGCATGCGTTGACCACGGGATATACGTCGGTCGAGATGCTTGAGCGCAGGCTTGCGGTGCTGCTTGAGGGCGTCGAGGCGCTCAACTGATTTCAGGTTTGCTTCCCTCTCCCATGTATGGGAGAGGGCGCCGCCGTTCAAATTGCGACGCGTCGCGGATTGAGCCGCCGGCCCTCGCCCCCAACCCCTCTCCTGCGCGGCGGGAGAGCAATCCAATTCAAGATAAGTGGCATCAACAAGCCTTATAAGCGGCATGTCGATGAGGCTTGTGGCGTGGTGGGCGGGGCTTGGTGCGATCTGGTCGCACGCGCTGGAGACGTGTTGCGATCAAGGTCAAGGTCTCGTCCAGGGCAGCCTTGGCCCAGCGCAAGCCGAGCAGCACTGCAGGCAGGACACGTTTGAGGGCGGTGATAGCGTAGGCACGGTTGATCCGATGATCCGAGTCAATGTCATGTTCCAGCGCGGCCGCAAGACAGCACAGGGCGTGCAGGTTATCGCACAGGACTTTGGCACCAAAGTCCTGCCTGGCGGCCAACTGTGAGAGGCCGGACAGGTGTTCAAGTGCCATGCGGTGTTTGAGGCGTTTGAAGGCCTCCTCGAGACGCCAGCGCTGGTGATAGAGATCTCGGAAGGTGGCAGCCGGATGGCGGTGCCGGTCGAGCAGATTGGTGATGAGCACGCGAGCCTTGCCGGCTGGCGAGATCTGCCGGATGAGCCGGACGGTCTGCGGGACGGACGCACATTCATAGTCGCGCGCGTCATTTGCGGGCTGGAGCCGGGAGCGTGACAATGGCCTCGGCGCCGTCGGAGCGGACGAAGTCCCGCAGGGCAGCAAAGCCGCTACCGTCGGCGCGCACGCAGAAAGGGATGTTTCGTTGGTTGAGCACGGCTACCAGCCAGCGGGCCGGGTAGCCGCGGTCGAGCAACAGCAAGTCGTCGGATTGCAGGCGGTCCAGATGCTCGAACAGGATCTGGCGTTCGTTCTCGAGCACGCTGTGCAGTGAGGCGGCGAGCATCATCTCGGCCCCGGGGAGGTACAGGCCGAAAGCGAGTTGATCACGGGTGGCGGCTCGAGGCAGGTGGCTGTGGCGGATGGCAAAACGCAGGTGCGAGGCGTCGGCTGCGACCAGCCGAAAGCCATGCCAGCGCGGCAAATGGTTGGACACCTGCAGAAGCAGCCAGTCATTGAGGTGAGCAAAGACATCGCCGCTGAGTCGTCAAATGGAATCGCAATTTGCCACGTGAACGCTTGACAGATGACGAGGTTCGAGCGGCCGCCGCCCTGCTTGCGCGGGCTGTTTAGCGCAAGCAGGGCGGCGGCCAATAGAGGTCGTTTTTCGATCTTCGCTTGGCTCCCAAGCCCCTGTCCGATTTGTTCGCGTTGCTTACCGAATATCTGCACACCAAAGTCTTTCACGATCTTGCTCGACATCCCGAACGAATTGATCGAGTTCGGCTTGTACCCCCATGCGCAAGTTGCCGAGCATGAATGCGATTAATGTCGGCAGAGTGAGCGTCCCGCCGCTTTCACCCCTCAGCGCAAGCCTTCGCCGCGCTCGCGCGCCAAAACACCTTGTGCCGGCGAGTCAGTGAACAAGCCTTCGCCCAGGCTCGCAGCAAACTCGGGTCAGCTTGCCCACGCCCTATGCGCATTACCGCGTACTGCCGGTCCTGCCCGAGTTCCGCAAGCGATTTCCGGAGGTGGAGATCGACACGCATATCAGCAACCGCAACGTCGACTTTGCGGACGACACCTATGACCTGTCGGTTCGCGGACGCGCCCCCGACGATTCCACGCTGATCGCGTGCAAGCTTGAAGACGCCGAGATGGTAGTGGTGGCGACTCGAGACTACCTGCAACGCGCCGGCGTGCCGAAATCGCTGGATGATCTGCCGTCGCACGAATGCATCCAGTTCGAGCGTCCTAGCAGTGGGCGGCGCATCCCGTGGACCTTCATGCAGAACGGTGAGGCGTTCGACGTGACAACCAGCGGCGCGTATGCGACGTCGGAGGACGCGCTCGGCGGCGCAACGTTGGCGCGCGCCGGAGCAGGTCTGTTCCAGACCTATCGCTTCGTGGTGGAACAGGATCTGCGTGACGGGACGCTGGTTGAAGTTCTACAGGAGTTCGGCGGCAGCACGCGGCCATTCGTCCTTGTTGCAGGTGGTGAGTGTCCTCCTTGTGCGCATAGCCGATGCCTGACGGCCGGGAGATGGTGTCAGGAAAAATCGGTGCTCCGGGAAATGGCTTCCCAATCATGAAACGCCGCGTCCAGTGATGCCAGCCTGTTCGTGACCAGGTCAAAGGCATCGTTGCCAAGCAGCAGGCTGGTCGGCGGATCCTCATTCTCGACGAGCGACAGCAGAACAGCAGCCGCCTTGGCCGGATCGCCGGCTTGTTTGCCGTTCTTTGCCAGGCGATTTTCGCGGATCTGGGTGAATACAGCGTCGTAGTCGTCGATACTGCGTTCCGTGCGCACCATGGACCGGCCCGCCCAATCGGTGCGGAACGACCCGGGGGCCACGGCGGTGACCTTGATGCCGAAGCCGCGTACTTCGGCGGCAAGTGCCTGCGAAATGCCCTCGAGCGCAAACTTGCTGCCGGCATAGTACGTGATGCCCGGCAGACCAACGTGGCCGGCCATCGACGTAATGTTGAAGATATGCCCCGCACGCCGATTTCGCATGCCAGGCAGCACGGCCTTCATCATCGCTACCGCGCCAAACACGTTGACCTGGAACTGCTTGAGAAGATCGTCCAGTGAGGACTCTTCCATCGTTCCTTCATGACCATAGCCGGCGTTGTTGACCAGAACGTCGATCGGCCCGTAGCGCTCGACAACCTTGTCCACCGTGGGCGCGACGGCGGAAAGTTCGGTCACGTCCAGTATCACCCCGTGGGCATGGCTTTCGTGCAAGCGCTCGAATGCAATCCGGGCGGCCTCGGTCCGCACGGTGCCGACCACGGTATGGCCTGCCGCCAGTGCGGCTTCGGCGAAGGCGCGTCCGAAACCGGAGGCGACGCCAGTGATCAGAAACAAGCGATGTGAGTTGCTCATGATTCTCCTTTCTGTGTCTTGATGGTGACTTGCTTGTCATGGGACGCGACGCAACACTTGCCGCCGCCAAGGTGCGTGTGGTGATGGCGGCATCGCCTTTGAACTGGTTGGGATCCTCACCGGACCTGGTCACTGGGCCTTCGCCCAGCGATCGAACGCCGCACACCCCAGCAGCACCGCACTGGTCACGAAGAACACGGAGCGCATGCCGAAGTGCACACCGATCTGACCGCCGATGAGCGGGCCAATCACCTGACCGGCAAACTGGGCTGACTGCAGATAGCCAAGCATCCTGCCGGACTGGTGCTCCTTTACGGCCTGCCGCACGAGTTTCCCAATCGCAGGCAGCAGGCCGGCCAATGTCATTCCCATCAGGCCGCGCAAAATGGCGAGTGACCACCAGTTGGTGACGAACGCCTGAGGAATCATGACAATGGCCGTCGCCACCAGGCAACCAATGATGACTTTCCAGGCGCCGATTCGGTCAGCCAGCGCGCCAAGCCGTGAAGCGGTCATGACGCTGCCAAACGCCGAGCTCGCCATGACGATTCCTGCGGTGCTGGCCAACTGCGAATGAGGCACGCCGAGTTGACCAATGTAGATCGTGATGATGGGTTCAATCGACATGTTGGAAAGCAGCACCATGGTCGCGGTTACCAGAAGTGCGATTAAGGGAAGGCGGGAGGTGTGCTGGCGCACGCCCGTGTCGGCAGGGAGGCCATCTGTCCGCTTCGCCGGCCGCTGAAAATCCTCGCGTACCACAAGGATGGTCAGCAACGCCGCCACCGCGATGACCGCACCGCCCGCAAAAAAGGTGCCTCGAATACCAATCAGGTTCGGCAGCAGGCCGCCGACGAGAGGGCCAACCAGGTTGCCGACAAGTGCACCGCTGGACAGCACGCCAAGCGCCCATCCCGCGCGGTCGGGCGGTGCCTGCGTGCCGATCATGACCGTGGCTGCGGACGCATAGCCCCCGATCAGGCCCGCCGCAAACCGCAGGGCGACGAGTTCATAGACGTTGTGCGCAAGTCCGATCATCGACATCACGATGGCCATACCCACCGCAGCGCGAACCAGCATCGGCTTGCGCCCGAAGCGATCTGCCAATCGTCCCCAGAGGGGCGCGGTGATGGCGGTCGCCAGGAAGGTTACCCCGAAGGCGGCACCAGACCATTGGACGATCTCGGCCTGCGCCGTGATGCCAAGCTGTTCCACATAGAGCGGCAGGAACGGCAGCAGCATGCTGAGACTGACCAGCGTGGTGAACGACCCGAATGTCGCCACGGCCAGGTTGCGTTTCCAGTACGAGGCATTGCGTGCTGCGTAGCTGGCGCCGGCAAGGTTCTCCGGAGCAGGAAGGGCGCTGATGGATTTGGACATATGAGTCAATAGAGCGAGCGAATGATGCTTGGCGCTCGCATGAAGTCATCCGGCCGCCGAGCGCTTCGGCCGATCTTGGGAATCCGCGATCTATCGTGTCGCTCTACGCGAGATACCAGGCAGACTCTCGGCCCCGCGAATAAACGTATAGGGAAGCTCATAGAACTCGGCTGCGTCGAGCGACCTGTCTCGTGGCAACTCTTCGGCCCAATGGGGATGCGTGTCGTTCGACGATTCGGAAGGGTTGGTTTTCATGGGATCTCTTTACGTGTTGCCCGACGACCAGGCAGTGAGTTGATGCTTGCCATTGTGGTCAACGATCTTCGGGAGATCATCGGGGTGGGCCGCAAATCAGTTGTTCCGCACCATTGATAATGCCTGGGGCCGCTTGCCGATGGCGGCATGCCAGTGGCGAAAGCGCCCCCTGGATGCTTGGGGCCGATGATCACGCCGGCTTTCGAAGGCGGCCGGGCGATCGCCGATGCCGAGTTTGGCGATGCAGTGGCGTTGACGATCCGACGCATGCGCGTCAGTTCGCTCCCTACGGTTACCCGGATGACTTTATCTCGCACCTTCCTCAGCGGTGCTCAGGCCTCGACGCACATGCGTCCTCGCATTCCACCTTCCGCGGGTGCGGTGACGCTTCGGGCCTCTTGCTCTGGAAAATGGGAGTTCCTGCAGGTGAGAACCTCAGCCTCTGGATTGCGGGCCGGCTCGAGGCTGGCATATGCCTCCGGTCCGAAACTTGGGGGAACGAGCCGCCCCACGTACGCTGTCATGCCGAGGATGGTGACATCAGGAGTACGCCAGCGACCAACCTGATTGCGCAATGCATGGTGGGGAGCCAATGAAGCATGCGGCGTACCCGGCTGCAAAGAGTTCTTCCGGGTTAGTGCCTTTCTCGCCTTTTCCGCCCAGTCCCTTGGGCCGCGTCAGCTTGAGATCCAGACCGCTTTCTGAAGCGACGGCACGGCCTTCCCGACCTCCGGTTGCTTCGGCTTGCGCGCGATAGAGAACATTGTCGATGGACATTATGTGTGCTCCTGAGATGGTGTTTGTCAATGAAACGGCCAGGGTGCGGTCAAGGACCGAGTCGTCCCGGGCGGATGTTTTTGAGTTAGTGTCCTGCGCTCTGCCCGCCGTCCACGTGCAGGATCTCCCCGGTCACGAACGGCGCCGAATCCAGATAGACGATGGCGTTGACGATGTCGCTCATCTCCCCCATATGGCCCATGGGGTGCAGTGCGCCAAGCGCTGCATGGGTCTCGGGGGCATGCATGGGAGACTTGATGATCCCCGGCGCCACGGCGTTGACGCGGATACCAGTCTTGGCATATTCGATGGCCAGGGACTTGGTGGCTGCATTCAGGCCGCCTTTGGTCAACGAGGCCAGGACCGACGGCACACCTTCGATGGCGTGGTCCACCAGACTTGTGGTGATCTGGACCACGTGGCCGCTCTTGTTCTTTTCCATCTCGGCGATCGCCAGTTGTGTGATGTAGAAGAAACCCTGGAGATTGACACCCGTTACGGCGGCGTAGTCTTCCGCGGTGTAACCGGTGAACGGCTTGGCGATGAAAACCCCCGCGTTGTTGATCAGCGTGTCAACGCGGCCAAAGCGCGACACCGCCTCGGCGATCACGCGTCGTGCCGTATCAGGGTCGGCGATATCACCCGCGACCGTCACGATGTTCGGGTCCGAAGACGGTTGGATGCTGCGTGCGGTTGCAACGACGCGATAGCCAAGTGCGCGAAATGCCTTGACCGACTCTGCGCCAATGCCTTGCGAGGCGCCGGTAACGACTACTACCTTTTGAGATGTGCTCATTGAAAGCTCCAGAGAATTGAATTCGGCTTGCTTGCCGGACGAGGCCGAAGGCGGCTCCGATGGGAATCAAATTTAGGCGCGCCGACGCTCTCTGCAAAGACACACTGTGGATAGACAATTTTTCGTCGGCGGAACAAGTCTTCGCGGTATAGGGTCCGGGGCCTGCGGCCTAGTTTCCGGCGAGAAGCCGGCCATTGAAGGCGATATGTAGCGTGCGCACTGACAACACGGCGATGACAACCGTCAGGAGCATCAGTAAAAGGAGCGCGAGTACGGAAACGACCTCAGACTGGGCGACCGCTGCGTACTTCAAGGCTGCGCTGGTTAGCGCAGCAAGCGGAAAGCCAACTGCCCACCACGCGGTACTGAACGGAATGCTGCGGCGAAAGACCCTGAAGAACAGGGCGATGAAGAGGAACAGGCCAAAGTAGAACAGGGTGGCGGCGAAGACGTCCACCTGTTGGGTGAAGTTTGTGTAGGCAAGAAAGCCGACCTCGAACGGGCCGATCAGAATCATCAGGGAGGGGCGAGATGGTTGGCTAGTCTTTCGTGGTGGATCACACGCGAGACGATTAGCGTGAAGAAAACCAGTGCGAGCACTGTACCGATGGCCAACGCGAACACATTCAACTCGTGAGCCCATGGCATGGGCATTTGCGCACCGGTTACGACGATATCTAGCGATGCAACGCCCGGAATCAGCCATGCGGGGGAGGGCATGTCTGGGGTCCAGCCTTCCCCGGAACAGTCGGTTGACGACGACGAAGGCGAGTGCGATGGCAGCGATTGACGCGAGCGTCCATAGCACTGCTGCGAGGCGTGGTGTGGTATGTCCGATGACAGCCGATAGCAGCAACATTGCAATGCTGATCGCGCCGAAGAAATTACCTGCAATCGGATGGCGAAATTCGGTCAGCACTGCGTCGGGGTGCTTGACGATTTTCACAGAATAGGCAAGGAATAGGACCAGGAACACGGTCACCGCAATAATCCCGACCGCTGTCGAGATCTTCTCGCTGATCGGGAACTGCCGCGACGCAAGCCGCAACGAGAGGGACAGGCCGGCGATGCTCATGACCGAAGCGAACAGGCTGACCGGAAGATTGCGTACCGACACATAAGGACGTGCAGCGGCGGAAATAGGGGAAGTTTCATTGAATGGCATGGCTTCAAGATGGGAGCGTGCCCTAGGGAGGCTGGTGTACGCATTCTCGCTGCGCGTGGTTCACGCGGATCGCCTAACGATCATTCTGACGCTGAGGGGATGCGTGGTGCGGCGTGGAAATGCGCTTGCGGGAGACATGGCAAGGTTCGCGCCAAATGGAAAGGGGGCTTGCCGGTGACGTATAGGAGCGTCGCTCGCAAAGCCCGGCGGATCGATCGGTGCCTTGCCTCTCTTCCCGTTACGCGACAGCGCGGACAGCTTGCTAGGGCATCGTCCGCGCCGGTGCATTTAGCGTAGCGATCGGAAGCTGCTACGCACCTCGTCCGTGAAGGCCATCGGCTGCTCCCATGCGGCAAAATGCCCGCCCTTGGCCAGGCGATTGAAGTGGATGAGCCTCGGATAGGCCTTCTCTGCCCAGCTCCTCGGGGCCGCATAGATTTCATCGGGGAAGACGCTCACTGCAACCGGCAGGGACACTTGCTTCGGGGCAAAGAAGTTCAGCTTGTTTTCCCAGTACAGGCGTGCCGAGGACACAGCGGTGTTGGTCAGCCAGTAGAGCGTGATGTTGTCGAGGATGTCATCGCGCGTCAGTCCCTCGGACCGACCGTCGAAGACGCGGGCGATCAGTGCCTGGCTGCTGGCGTCATGATCCAGCATCCAGGCTGCGAGACCGATCGGCGAATCGGCGATGCCATACAGTGTTTGCGGCCGGTTGGCCATTTCCAGGGCATAGCCGAGGCCATGCTTGTAGAAATAGTCGAGTTGTTCGTACGCATGCCGCTCGTCAACCGAAAGACCCGCCGGCACAGGGCCACCGGTCTTCAGCGCGGCTGCGATGTTGTCAGGGATCGTGGCTGGCATGTTGGTATGGATCCCGATGAGCCCGGATGGTGTGAGAAGGGCCATCTGTTCGGTTACCGCATTGCCCCAGTCGCCGCCTTGCGCGACATACCGTGTATATCCGAGGCGCTTCATCAGGGCAATCCAGGCTTGTGCGATGCGTGCCGGATCCCACCCGGTGGCGGTTGGTTTGCCAGAGAACCCGTGCCCCGGCAGCGATGGAATCACGACATCGAACGCGTCTGATGCCGTTCCGCCATGCGCGGTCGGATTGACGAGCGGATCGATAATCTTCAACTGCTCGATGATCGAACCGGGCCAGCCATGGGTGACGAGCACCGGCAAGGCGTTTGCATGGCCGGAACGAACGTGGATGAAATGAATGTCGAGTCCATCCACCTCTGTGATGAACTGAGGCAGGGCGTTCAGTCTGGCTTCCACCTTGCGCCAGTCGTAACCTGTCGACCAGTAATCGGCAAGATGCCGAACCGTTGCAAGCTGGACGCCTTGCGTAGCATCTGCAACCGTCTCCCGCTCGGGCCATCTGGTCGCCTTGATACGCCGGCGCAGATCGGTGAGTTGCGCCTCGGGGACGCGCACCCGTAACGGACGGATAGCAGTCCTGTCGCCTTCCCTCAAGGGGGCAACGTCAATGATGGGTTGCGCCGATTCCGCGAGAGCGAGACCCCATGAACCGGTGGCGATGGTCGCGGCAGCGGCGCCGATAAACTGTCGGCGCGACGGCGCCTTGGGCGGGATGTCCTGTGGCATGCAAAGCTCCTGTTGGCTATAAGCTGGGTAGGGGAGCGATGAGTGCCGCCGCAATGCAAGCTACCTGCCAATCGGACTTGTGATTGCCAGGCTTAGCTGTCCCACGTGGGCCGGCAGCGAGCCGGCGAGCCTCTGATCGTCACCACCTTGATGAACCGCGAATCATGTTGCGCGGTGGTACGACCTATTCTGTGCATCCGGGTCACCGAGATAAATGCCAGTCCGTACATAAGACTTTTTCTTGGCGAGAACAAGCATCGATGTTCGTAGAGTTGGGTCTTGGTACAGCCGGTTCCAATCACTATTGCTCCATCTGCGCATGCTGTGCAGTCTTGGCCACGTTGGACTTAGGGGCCAAGATGGCCTGGCCGCTTGCGCGCGCCATGGCAAGAAAGGCCTGCATTGCGCTCGAAAGGTATGCGTCTCTCCGGTGTATGAACAATGTGTCCACTTGGGACAGACTGCGCGGCAGGCTGTGAATGGCGATGCGTCCGGCAACGGCGAATTCGCCCAGTACGCCGCGGGGAAGCAGCGTAATGCCCACGCCAGCCGACACACAACTGACTATGGCATCCAGCGAGCCAAATTCGAGGGGCCTAGCAACCACGATTCCCTTCGTAGCGAGGAATGATTCCAGCCGTTGGCGGTACGAGCAGCCAGATTGAAACACTACGATCCGCAGGTCGGGGATGTGGGAAAGCTCGTTGAGCGAACGAACCTCTGGACTGGTGGCAAGAACGAGTTGTTCCGTGAAGACGCGCTCGTGATACAAATCGGGATGCGAGATGGGGCCAGCGACAAAAGCGCCATCGAAGCGGGACGCCACCACATCTCGCACCAAGCTGGCGGTGCTCCCAGCCGTCACGGAAAGCCTGACGTCCGGATAGGCACGCGCGAACCCCGTGAGCAATGGTGACAGCCGCAATGCCGTAGCCGTCTCTAGTGCGCCAAGCGTCAGTGTGCCGCTGGGAACTCCATCGTCCTGAGCCGCCGAACGTGCTTCGGCCATCAGCTTGCCAATGCGCGCGACAAACGGAAGGATCCGCTGGCCGGCGGGTGTGGGGCGCACGCCACGTGCATGGCGCTCGAACAGCTTCGTGCCGAGTTCTTCCTCCAGCCCGCGGATGCGTGCCGTGATGTTCGACTGCACGGTGTGCAGTTCGGTAGCGGCCCGGTTCATGCTGCCCAGCCGCGCCACAACCTCGAAAGTCTTCAAGTCTGCCAGTTCCATACGAACCGTGCCTCCGTCTGCCAAGGAATGCTGTTGTGCAACTGTAGCCTGTTGCGCAAGAACGGGTTGACCTATCTGAATCAAAGATAGCTCATATCTCGATATTTCAGTTCTCGGCATTCGCTATTGCACATAGCCTTGAGTCATCTGCGGTAGCGATGGGCCTACGACGATGAGAACAATGGATGACGCGGCGTCCGCGGTGGAGCGATGCTCAAGACAGTTCTCTTCTCAGGTCATTGGCCAGTTGCTTGGCAGCGAGGCGGCCGCGTATATCGGCCCGCGGCGAGTCTTTGCCACTACCGCTCTCCCTTTCTGGCCTGTGCGCTCGTGAATCACCGCGTACGACGCGCACGGGTCAGAGAATCCCCGTAGTACAGCAAAAACTATCTATTGGAGAAGACGCCATGAAGCTTTCAACACGATCGCTGGCCCTTGCGGCTGCCGGAGTCGTTCTGCTGGGTGCAGGCACCAACGCGTTGGCCCAGAAACGAACCCCACTGCAGACCATCGATTTTCCGCCCGGTTACCAGACGATCAGCGTGATTGCCGAACTCGAACCGGGGCAGTGCACGACCCGGCATGCTCATCCGGGCATCGAAAGCGCCTATGTGCTCGAAGGCGAGGCGGTGGCGAAGTTCGACAACAAGCCTGACCAGATTCTTGTGGCGGGGCGACCACTTCAATTCGGGCAGGAAGAAATGCATAACGTGTGCAACACCGGCACCTCGCGATTCAAGGCAATTGCTCACTATATTGTCGAGAAGAACAAGCCACTGGTGCTGCGTGCGCCCTGATATCCCACTCGATTATCTTCACCAGGAGAATTGGTAATGCTGAGGCAAACAAAAGTGGCGGTGGCATCCGCGGTGATGTCGTTGCTGTTCCTGCTTGAAGGCGCGCCGGTTGCGCATGCGGCATCCGCACTACCGGATGCAACTCGGGCCGGCGTGGCCGACAGGCTTTACCGCGTGGACTGCGGTCGCTCCCTGGCCAATGACGAATCGGTGTGGACACCGGGCGAGAACGTCGGAAAGAGCATCGAATTCTCGTCGACCTGCTGGCTGGTCAAGCACGGGAAGGATTGGCTACTGTGGGATACCGGCGTGCCGGAGTCGGCGTACAACGATCCCAAGGGCTGGTCGACCCTGCCGAAACTGATCGTCTATCACCTGGACAAAACGCTGACGAGCCAGCTCGCGGAACTCGGACTCAAGCCGGACGACGTCGGCCGCGTGGCCATTTCGCACACGCATGGCGACCATATCGGGAATGTGAGCCTGTTCCCGAATTCGACGATTCTCATGCAGAAGGCCGAGTACGACTGGATCCATTCTCCCAACGGGTCGAACGATAACGTCAATCAGCTGATGGCATTGGCGCGCAAGCTGATGGGAAAACCGAAGGACCTCAAGCTGGTGGAGGGCGATACCGACGTTTTCGGCGACGGCAGCGTGACGCTCGTGGCCACACCGGGCCACACGCCGGGTAGCCAGTCGCTGATGGTTCACCTGAAGAACTCGGGCTTCGTGATTCTGTCCGGCGACGTGGTGCATCTGGAAGGCAACTTCGAGCGCAGCATCGTACCGTCGCTGAATACCAGTAATGCGGATTCGCTCGCGTCGATGGAAAAGGTCAGGAAACTGATGACCACCTACAAGGCGAAGCTGTTCATCAACCATGACAAGCATCAGACCGAACAGCTTAAGGTCCTTCCCGCGTATTACGACTGAGACGAGCGAGACGACTAGCGCCTGATGAATGACGGCGCCGATGCTTTGGATGCATCGGCGCCGTTCCGCTTCATACTTCCTGGAACTCGCCTTGCGTCTGCAGCACCTTCACCAGACGCTCGCCATGCATCTGTGCATAGTCATGGGCCAGTTTCTCGGCTTCCGCCGTGTCCCCCTGCAGGATTGCCGACGCCATATGCTCGTGTTCGGCATATATCGCCTCGGAATACTCCATCAGTTTTGTCGTCATGAGGATGTAGAGCATCACCGGGTCGCTGATCAATCCGTACTGGACGATCAGGCGGCGGTGGCCCGACAGCGCAACAACCGTCTTATGAAAGGTCAGGTCGGCCTCGGCGATGCGCCGGCGGTCTGAATCGGCGATGGCGGATTTCAGGTCCGCCAGTGCCGCTCGCAGTTTCTTGCGGCCGGCGTCGTTGATATTCGCGGCCGCCAGCCTGGAAGCCATGCCTTCCAGGTTGCTGCGCAGCGTATAAAGCTCCCAGGCGTCTTCCGCCGACAGCGACACGACTTCCCATCCGGTATAGGCGTGCTGGATCAGGAGCCCTTCACTGGCCAGGCGCTGCATGCCGGCGCGGACCGTCGAGCGCGAGAGGCCGATTTGTTTCGCCAGCGCTATTTCGGTCAGCCGTGAACCGGGCGCGAGGTCGCCAGAAAAAATGGCGTCGCGAATCCAGTCGGCTGCTTGCCGATCCAGACTGCGTTTGTCGATTTCAATGCGAGTACTCATAGGTGCTTGACCGGAAACGGAAACGCACCCGAACCAATCCTGGAGCGGGTGCGAGGCGCAAGCCTGGGCTGCCAGACAGGGGCGGATGACATGCATCATACCGCCCGGCGGAGCCGATTGTTAATTGTGGGCAGTTAACCCTGGCGGCAAGATATCCCATTTGTGCCTTTCCAGGCACGATTTTGACGCGAAATCAGAGCCTTCCAGCGGCCCGCCGCACTTCGTAGGCCTGCAGGTTCAACCAGCAAATCCGATGCACGCTGTCGTCCAGGCCATGCGCCCGGATGCGCGAGAGCATGTATCCGACAATGTGCTCGCCCTCGATGGCCGACTTGCGTTCCAGGTCGCGCAAGATCGACGGGACATACGCCGATTCCTTGTTGGCGAACAACGCCCGATATTCCGCCAGGAATGCATCGGTCATCGGATATCCCTCGCGAGCGGCGACCTCGGCGTGAACTGCCAGCACCTGATAGAAGAACTCGGTCCCGCCGGGCACCGTAGCAATTTCACCGACGCTGGCGCGCAGCAGCGTGGTCACCGTGGCAACCGTGGAGAGATGGACGAACTTCTCCCAGAGGTTATGCATGATGTCGGGCACGGCACTGGCCTTGACGCTGTCCTGCGGAAATGCCTCCTGCAGGGCCAGCACCCGGTCGCTCAAGACGCCCGACTGTTCGCCGAACTTGATATAGCACCAGTCGTTCAAATGCTGGATCGTGCCTTCCTTGTCGAGCGTGACGATGATTTTCGCCAGCCCGCCGAGCACGCGATCCGCACCAAACTCTGCATTGAGCCTGTCGATATGCGCCATGCCGTTCAGCAACGGCAGCACAGCGGTATTCGGACCCACGGCGGGGCGAATGGCTTCGATGGCGGAAGCGAGGTCATAAGCCTTGCTGGTCAGCAGCACGATGTCAAAGTGCCCGTCCAGCTCCTGCTGGGTGACCGTTTTCACGGTGGCCTTGAAATCGCCGAACTGGCTGCGAATGTTCAGGCCATCGTGTTCGAGAATGGCGCGCCGAGCGGGGCGCACAAGGAAGGCGACGTCCGCACCGTGCTGGACCAACCGGCCGCCATAGTAGCCGCCGATCGCGCCGGCGCCCAAAACCAGAATTCGCATGATGTCTCCTTGTCATTAAACGCGAGCGTCGCCCTTGAGCAATCGCTGGGGCATGGCCGTCAGCAGCAGAATCGCACCCAGTACCAGCGCTATCGCGAACGTGTACAGGCCGTAATTCAGGGACCCGGTCGTAATCTTGACCCAGCCGAGCACGGACGGGCTGGCGAAGCCGCCAATCAATCCAATACTGTTGATGACCGCGATGCCACCCGCCGCACCGGACGCGGACAGGTATGAGGTGGGGATCGTCCAGAACAGCGGCATGGCGGTCAGAATGCCGAGCGTGGTAATCGAAAACACGACAAGCGCGACGACCAGGCTGCTATGGACGAACGTTACGGTGACCAGCCCAATCGCGGCAACGAACATGCCCAGCGCCACGTGCCAGCGGCGTTCGCCGGTCTTGTCGGAATGCTTGCCGACGATCACCATGCCGACGCACGTCACCACATAAGGAATCGCCGCCAGGATGCCGATCTGCAGGGGATTGGTCACGTGATAGCTGCGCACCATCTCCGGGAGCCAGAAACTGATGATGTACAGGCCGGCGGCGATCGTGAAGTAAATCATCGACAGTGCATAGAGCCGCGGGTCGCGCAGCGTTTTCACGAACGAATGGTCATGGCCATGCGTGCCGGTTTCACCCACTTCGTGAATCAGGATCTCTTTTTCCCGCGCCGTGAGCCAGCGGGCATCTGCCGGCTTGTCGGACAGCACAAACATCACCATCACGCCGAGAATAATCGACGGCACCGCCTCGATAATGAACAGCCATTGCCAGCCATTAAGACTGGACGCACCGGTCATGTGGACCATGATCCAGCCGGAAAGCGGGCCGCCAATCACGCCCGATACCGCAATGGCCGACATGAAAATCGTAATGATCTTTCCACGCATGGCGGGCGGATACCAATACGTCAGATACAGCACGATGCCGGGGAAAAAGCCGGCTTCGAACGCGCCCAGCAGGAAGCGCGCGACATAGAACTGCGTTGGCGTGGCTATAAACGCAAAGCTCGCCGAAATGCATCCCCATACGACCATGATCCGCGTCAGCGTCTTGCGTGCACCAATTTTTTCGAGCAACAGGTTGCTGGGCACCTCGAACAGGAAATACCCCAGGAAGAAAATGCCGGCTCCCAGCCCGTAGACAGCGTCGGAGAACGCCAGGTCATGTTTCATCTGCAGCGCGGCAAAGCCAATATTGACGCGGTCCAGGTAGGCAAAGACGTAGCAGACGAAAAGGAACGGAATAATGCGCAGCGTGACCTTGGCAAAGGTACGCCGCACCTCATCGCTTGTGCGCGAGGGCGCTGAATGCTGCCGCGCGGTGGGGGAGGAAACTGTCATCATGATCCTGCTCCAGCCATTGGAATGGTGGTGATATGGGCGGCTCCCGAGGAGAGGTCGGTCGCGCCAGGGCGCGACGGTCTCCACCTTTTCCCCGGAAGCGATCGGTATTTATGATTTGAGGGCTACGCTTCAGACACGGCAACTACAGGCCCAGATGGCTGCGGCGGACTTGCGGCGGATGGGCGCGCAGCGCTTCCTCGATGGGATCGCAACCCCAGCCCGGAGCATCTGGAACCAGAATGCCGCCACGCTCGATCTGCGGCGTGCTGGTAAAGAGCGCGTCGTCCCAGGGCAGCCGATCCACGTCTACTTCCATCACGCGCAGATTCGGCACCGCCGCCGCAAAATGCACGTTCATCATCGTGGAGAGGTGGCTGTAGAAGTTATGCGGCGCGATATTGACGTCGAACGCGTCGGCCACGTTGGCAATCTTCATCGCCTGCCAGACGCCATTCCACACCGCATCGACAATGGCCACGTCCATCGACTGCGCCTTGAAGTAGGGCAGGAACTGGCGCACGCCAAACAGCGTCTCGCACGCGGCAATCGGCGCGTGACTGCGCTGGCGGATATACGCCATGGCGTCCGGGTTGTAGATATCGAGCTCGACCCAGAACAGATCGAAGTCCTTGATCGCATTGATCAGCGCAAGATAACCCTCGGTACGCGCGTTGAAGTTCAAATCGACCAGAATATCGACGTCCGGGCCAGCCCCATCGCGCAACGCTTCCAGGTGAGCGCGCAAATTCCGGATCAATGCCTTGTCGACGTTGAGCGACGGCGCATAAGGCGAACCGAATCCAGCCATCCACTGGCGCGGCTTGCCATGCTCATCGACAAACAGATTGGTCTTCAGCGCCGAAATGCCGGATTTGCGCGCATCTTCGCCGGCCTTCTTGACCCCGTCCAGATCGACGATGGCCGGTTGGTAGAGCTTGGGATGGGAGATCCGCCAGGTCGCGCAGTGAGACCAGTAAATCGGCACGCTGTCCCGATGCTTGCCGCCCAGCAACTGATAAACCGGCAACCCTAGCGACTTGGCCTTCGCATCGAGCAGCGCATTCTCGATGGCACCGATCGCCTCCGCACTGAGGCCGTAGGGAGCAGGACGCAACGATGCCGCCAGCCGCCCATAGGCCTCTTCGTGGTCGTACACCGACTTGCCGATTAAACGCGCGGCCAACTGTTCGATTACAGCGGTCAGCCCCGGCGGACCAAAGGACTCGTCGTACTCGCTCCAGCCAACCGTGCCATCAGACGTTACAACCTTCAAGAAGTAATAATTACGCCACCCCGCATCGCAGGCGATGGTCTCAAAGTGCTCAATACGCATGTTTCCTCGCTTTGTTGATCGCCAACAATTGATTGTTAACAATTAACGATAAATTTAGGCCGTGGTACAGAGCTGGGCAACTAACGTAAACCCGAGGAAGAGAGCTCGCCGGCCGAGGGATCCGTTTGGGGGGAAGGTGGCATGCGGAGGCCTCTTGCTGCCAGGGCGCACGCAGTTCGGCAGTGCAGCCTTCCTGGGGATAACCGGTGGCTACCAGATTTCTGGTAAGAGTGTGCGAAGGGGGACATTCAAGGAGTGAGAGCCGTCGAGATACTCTCCGCAGGCATACGCACCGACCAATCAATCGCATACGACCATTGGCCTTGAGGCCAATGGCACGCGTCTGGCGAACCGGTTAGCCTATCCAGGATAGGAAGTGCGCAAAAAGAGGAGTCGGAAGCTCATGAAAAAGTTCTTTGCGCTGATCGCGACCGCCACCCTGACCGGCACCGCATACGCCCAGTCCAATGTCACGCTGTACGGGATCGTCGATGCTGGTGTCGAATTCGTTACCAACGCAGGGGCCAACGGCAACAGTCTCACTCGACTGACTTCCGGGAATCTGTCTGGCTCGCGCTGGGGATTGCGTGGGGCCGAGGACTTGGGTCGCGGCCTGAAGGCCGTATTCGTCCTGGAAAGCGGATTTGATCTCGATACCGGCAGTTCGGCACAGGGCGGGCGTCTGTTCGGGCGCAATGCCTACGTCGGGGCGAACAGCCCCTACGGGTCGTTGCTGCTCGGCCGGCAGCAGACGGCCATGCGCGAGTTCGGCAATGTTTATGACCCGGCGCAACTGGCTGACCGCTACGGCATCCTGTCGATCGCGCCGGAGTTTGGCGCACGCGCGGACAACTCAATCAAATACGTTGGCCAGTTCGGCGGGTTGACCGCAGTAGCCTTCTATTCGTTCCAGTCCAACGGAAACGAGGTGCCCGGCGCCTATGTGTTCGGTCGCGATTTCGGTGCATTCTTCAACTATACCAAGGGCCCGTTTTCAATGGGCGTGTCCTACGACGATGCCCATGCCGGCACGCCTGCAAACCAGGCGCCAGTCTTCCGGCGCTATTCGGTGGCGGGCACGTACGCGACAGGGCCGGCGAAGGTATTCGCCGGCTACCGACTCGCCAAGGCGCTCGATGGCGCCACGCTGCCAGGTGCCCAAGCAGCAAATTCCGGATCGAATCTCTACTGGCTCGCGCTCGGGTATCAACTGACGCCAGCATTCTCGGTCACCAGCGCGGCTTACTACCAGGATTTCCGTCAGACCGGTTCGGATCCGTGGTTGTTCTCCATAATGGGCAACTATTCGTTGAGCAAGCGCACCGATATCTATGCTTCGGTTTCGTATGCGCTCAACAAGGACAAGTCGCAACTGGGCGTCAATGGCTTCAATAGCGGATCGGGCTCGACTGCCATCTTCAACGTGGAGCCCGGCGCGAACCAGTTCGGCGCGGTGGTGGGCATTCGTCACCGGTTTTGACGGGAGGCGGAGGTAGCAACGACATTGCGAATGCGTCCGAGAGTTCGATCTGGCGCTGCATCTGGTGCCGGGCTCGTGCACGCTGCCGCTGCCGCTGCCGCTGCCGCTGCCGCTGCCGCTGCCGCTGCCGCTGCCGGGCATCATGGCCGCGATCGTCGACGAGACCGGGCAGGATGTGCCGAACGACAGTGGCGGCATCCTCGTCGTCAAGCGTCCGTGGCCGATCTGGGGCGATCCGGAGCGCTTCAAGAAGAGCTATTTCCCGGAAGAGCTCGGCGGCAAGCTGTACCTGGCCGGCGATGGCTCGATTCGCGACAAGGAGACCGGCTACTTCACCATCATGGGCCGTATCGATGATGTGCTGACGTGGGGCAATGGCGCTCGAAGCCAAGGCGGCGGTTGAGGACACCTTGACGCGCGCCGACCGGGAACGTCCGTTCTTCGACTGATTACTGGTCTTGCCGATCAGCAGCATCCAGGCCGCCATGGCCGATTTTTGCCTGCCAGCCCGCACGAGGTTCGCTCCCCTACGGTTCAGGCCGCTGGCGGGGATCGGCAAAGGTCTGCTCCACAAACTCCCGCAACTGACTCAGGTCGGTCCGGGCATACGCCGCCGTGGTCTGCACCGAGGCATGCCCGAGCAGTGCTTGCGCGGCCGACAGCGGCACCTGGTGGTCGACCACCAGCGTGCGCGCATAGGCATGGCGTAACCAGTGCGGCGAGGCCTTGCGCAGCAAGGTCTGCGTGGCATCGTTGCCCGGCAAGCTGTCCGCCACCGCATCCAGGATGGATTTGACTTCACGGTACAACCCGGCGGTCTGCAGGGCCTCAGCCTTGTTGCCGTGAATGAGCGGCTGCGATTCATGCGCAGGTGGCTCGGCTGGCAGGCCACGCGCGAGGCGGTAGGCGCGCACCATGGTCACGCAGGCCGAAGGCAGCGGAATGGCGCGGCGCTTGTCACCCTTGCCGTGCACGTAGAGGGTCCAGCGCGCCGGTGCCTCGGCCTCGAGACGCGGTAACCCGGTATCCGCCGACCACGCCAGCTCCGCCAGGCGCACGCCGGCATAGCGGAACAGGGCCCAGATCGCGCGCCGGCGCAGGGTCGCCAGCGCGTCGACCTCATCGGCAATAGGTGTGGCGCACCACGCATCGCAGGCGGCCAGCAGCGTCGGCGGCAGCCACCGGGTCGGCGTAAAGGCGGCGCGGGCCCGGCTGCCCGCGGACAGACCCGCAGCCGGGTTCGCGTGCAGGTAGCCCGTGTCGTACCAGAAGCGGTAGCAACTCGCCACCACCGCCAGCGCGCGGGTGCGGGTTGCCTCGGCCAGCGGCCGACCCCGGGGTGTCGGGCCCTCACCGCGGCCGTCGGGGCTGCCCACGCCCTGCTGCAGCGCATGGCGGTAGGCGAGCAGGTGCTGGCGCGTCAGGTCGGACAGGGGCCCGTGCCCGTGCGTGTCGCACCAGGTGATCAGGCGGCGCAGTTCGGTGCCGTAGGCCCGCAGCGTGTGGGCCGAGCGGGTGGCGCGGTCGCGCAGAAAGTGCGCCAGTGCCTGGCCGTCGTCGCGGACGCCCAGCGTGTTGGTGAGCGCCTCGGGCTGCGCGAAGCGTCCGGCACGGGTCAGCCAGGCCAACGTGCGCGCATCCTGGGTCGCGAGCCACGGGCCGACGGCCGCAGACGTCGACACCGGGTTCGCGGGAGGCTGGGTCGCGTATTGTTGGAAGCGGCGCCGGTGGGTGTGCAGCAGCCGGGTCAGGACCGTTTCAGGGCCTGGCGCCTCCTCGGCGGAGACGGTGCGCAGGCGCCCGCGCTCCCAGTATTCGACCGCGGCGTCGTGCGCCAGCAGCAGCTTGAGCACGGTCGGCTGTGCGGCCTTGGCCTCGGCTAACGACCCATAGCGGAGCTTGACGCCCGCGAGCGTCCAGTGCGCGTAGACCGGATGGCCGAGCGCTGCGGCCAGGTAGGCCAGCGCCCCCTCAACGGTGGGCGGCAGGTGGCGCGGCGGCACGGTGGCCGTGCGACCCACGCGGCTGGATTCATGCGCGGCTCCCGCGCTTCGTGGCCGTCCTGGTCGCGGGCTTGCTTGCCGGTTTGGCTGCCCCTTTGGCCGGCGCGTTCGTCGACGATTTTGCCGGTCCGGGCTTCGCGGGAGGCGTCGCCGCGGCGAGCGTGGCGCGCAGCAGTTCGTCGAGTTGGGCGCGCTGGCTGGCGTTCACCGCCTTCAGGGCGCTGGCCTCGCCGGCGGCCGTCTGGCGCGCGGCGCGCTCGCCGGCGAGCTCTGCCTCGAGCCGGCTGTGCTCCTGCTCCAGCCCCGCGATGCGCCGCTCGGCGAATTTCAGCTGCGACGCCAGCCGGCTGCCCTCGGCCGCCAGCGCGTCGCGCTGGTGGGCGGTTTCCTGCAGCAGTTGTCTGGACAGACCCTCGTAGCGCGCCTGCGCACTGGCGATGGCCTCGGCCTGGGCGCGCTCGCCCGCCGCAAGGCGTTCCCCTGCGGTAGCCAGCGCCGCCTCGAGTTCGCCGGTGCGCGCGGCGAGCGCTTCGGCGCGGCCCGCCTCGGCAGCAGCGCCCGCGCGCGCCTCGGCCAGCGCGGTGTCGCGCGCGGCGAGCAGTGCACGCAGGTCGGCCAGCTCGTCGCGCAGCAGTTCGACCCGCAGGTCTGCCTCGGCGCGGGCGGACTGCGCGGCCTCCGCGGTCTGCTGCGCCTCGCGCCGCAGGCGCACCACGTCGTCGAGCTGCACCGCCACGGCTGCCTGCCACAGCGCACGCATCGCCTCGGCGATCTCCTCGGGGAGGTCCGGGATCGCGAGCTCCGCGAGACCCGCGCGCACCACCTCGGCCTCGATCGCGTTCAGGGTCCGGGAGAGCGTCGCCGGATCGCCGCCGCCGAGGCGCGCGCGCAGCTTGCGCACCGACACCGCACGGCGAAAGCGCGCCGCGGTGGGCGGCGCCGCGTCGCCGGCCTCGGCCAGCATGGCCAGCACGGTGGCGCGGATCTGTTCGGGGGGGACGGCGAGACGGGGCATGGCGGCTTCCGAGCGGGGATTTACATGCCATCTTACGCACGATCCTAACGTTAGGAGAGCTATTTATATATCGCTTGTAAGCAGCTAAACCGGATAAATTTCATTATCAGACCAAAACCGGCATCGAGAGCCCGCCGAACCGGTCTAACCGGCCCGCGGGGGCTCATAAAGGGTTCAAAAAGGCGGGAAAGCGACCAGTCAGCAAATGACTGTTTCGAAAGGGATTTCAGTGGGACATCGCCCGGAAACCCGCGTGGATGCTAGGAGCGGTTACCCCGGTAAGTCGAGTAGCGCAAGGGAATTACACCCTCACGCCCTCACAGATCCGGACATGAATCTCTCGATTCATCCGGCTCCTATCGTCCAACCGTGGTTTCCATGGCCCAGTGCGCAAATAGGCCCGGCTGCCGAGACTTGACGTCCTTCAGCCATGCCGCCGCACGTACCTTCCGGCCGCGGAGGTGTTTGTATTTCCGTTGAGCCCAGCGGACTAGCGCGGCATCTACTGCAAGCAGTACCTGCCCCAGCGCAGACCGATAAAATCGACCGTAGTACTGAATCCAACCGAGCAAAGTCGGACGGGTTCGGTCCGCCAACTCAGTCAGACCCAGGTCATAGCGGTGCAACACACTGCGACGGCGCAGCTCCTGCCGCATCGCCTTCGCAGCCTTGTTGCTGACTGCGGGTAAGAAGCCGACCGACAACTTGCCCACCCGATTTCTGACACTTCGCGGCCTGAACGTATAGCCGAGAAAGTCGAACTGACAGATCGGATAGCTTGCATGCCGGTTGGCCTGCTTGCAGTACACGATTTTGGTCTTCTCTGGATGCAGATCCAGCTTGCAATCGGCGAGCCGCGTCTCCAGCCCCTGCTTGAGCCGTTGCGCCTGCGCTTCGCTCTTGCAATGACAGATGGCGTCATCAGCATAACGCTCGAATGGCACGTCCGGATGATGCTTCTGCATCCACCGGTCGAACGCATAGTGGAGAAACAGGTTAGCCAGCACCGGACTCACAACCCCGGCAACAACATAGCAAACTCGCGGGTAAGATGTGGCCTTCGCATATCAAGGGAGTGCCTGGCGCCATGGTCCAGAGAATGTCTTGCCATTGATGCGGTTCTCGTGCTTGAGGCCGTTGCTCCCACTGACTGGGAGTCGCATCGATGACACGGGGACGACGCAAGCACTGGCGAGTGCGTCTCGCTTTTGAGCCGAACCGATATTCCGGCGAACAATTGCAGAAGGCCTACGAACGGCTCAGTCCAGTGGACGCGCGCAGCACTGCGAGGCCATCGGATGCCGAGCCCGAAGTGGCGGCACAACGGGCTATGAAGCGAGGGAAGCGATGAACAACGCTGCCATGGTCGCGCTTTACGCGCGCGTGTCGTCTGAGCAACAAAGCAAACGCGGAACGATTGACAGCCAGATCGCAGCATTGAAGGAGCGGATTCAGGCGGACGGTGCGCAGATTGTGGAGGACCTGTGCTTCATTGATGCCGGGGTGAGCGGTGCAACGCTGGTTAGGCCGCAACTTGAGCGCCTGCGGGACGCCGCCGCACTTGGGACGATCGATCGGCTGTACATCCTGTCGCCAGACCGGCTGGCACGCAAGTACGCGCATCAGGCGCTGCTGATGGAAGAGTTGTCCGCGTGCGGCGTACAGGTGATGTTCCTCAACCACGCAATTGGCACGACGCCGGAAGAGTCACTGCTCTTGCAGATGCAGGGCATGATTGCGGAATACGAGCGGGCCAAGATCGCTGAGCGCAACCGCCGTGGCAAGCTTCACGGTGCCAAACGTGGCAACGTCAATGTGCTATCTGGGGCGCCTTACGGCTATCGCTATATCCGCAGGCAGCTCGACGGGACGCCGGCCCACTACGTCATCGAACTGCCCCAAGCCGCAACGGTAAAAGCGATGTTCCAATGGGTGGGTCTGGAGCGCCTGAGCATCGGAGAAGTGGTACGCCGGCTTGCCGAGGCCGGTACCGAGACGGCTTCGGGTAAGCCGTTCTGGGATCGTAGCGTGGTGTGGGGCATATTGCGCAATCCGGCTTACATGGGACGGGCCGCGTTCGGCAAAACGCAGGTGCGCGATCATCTGCATGTACGCGTACGTGCCCAACGCCACAGCGCTGATGTGCCCAGGAAACCGTATTCGACGATACGCGCGGATCCGCAGCAATGGATCGAAATTCCGGTGCCGGCCATCATCAGTGAAGCGCTGTTTCATACGGTCCAGGAGCAGCTTGCCGAGAACCGCAAGCGTGCACGTCAGAGACGGGATAATGCGCCGCTGCGCCTGCTGCAGGGGCTGACTGTATGCGGACAGTGCCGTTACGCCTATTACGCGAAAAAAGTTAGCAAAGCCGCAGCCAAAGGACATCAGCGGGATTACGCCTATTACCGCTGCGTAGGAACCGACGCCTATCGTTTCGGCGGCGAACGCATCTGTGACAATCTGCAGGTACGAACCGACAAGCTCGACGATCTTGTATGGCAGCAAGTTGTGGAGTTGCTCAGGCAACCAGATCGACTGAGGGGAGAATACGAACGTCGACTGGACGTGTTGGAGCGAAATGAAAAGAACGGCTTCGACACCACCAGCCTGGACAAGCAGCGGCTTCAGCTTGAAAAAGGCAAGTCACGACTGATTGACAGCTACGCGGACGGCATCATCGACAAGGCCGACTTCGAGCCGAAGATGCAGCAGTTGAAGAACCGGCTTGTGCAGATTGAACAGCAGATCCTGGAATCACGGCGCCACGGAGCAGTGCAAAGCGAGCTGTTTCTGGTCATCAACCGGCTTGAGGAATTTGCAACCGCGGTCACCGAGAGGCTGGATACGATTGACCTTGAAACGAAACGCAAGATCGTTCTGGGTCTAGTCAAACGTGTCGAGATCCACAAGGATGAAATCGTAGTTGTGTTCCGCGTCGATCCGCAGCCGCCGGCTTCAAGCAGCGAAAATTCGAACGACTCAGACGAGGGACTGGAAAATATGCAACATTGTAGGCGGCGTACTGACACCGCCTTGCGGCGTACCCTTGTCCGGATGCACCACGGTCCCGTCAGGCATTTGCACGGGTGCCTTGAGCCAACGCTCGATATACAGCAGCACCCACGCGCAGTCCGTATGACAGCGCACCGCGCGCATCATGAATTCCCAGTCGATACTACCGAAGAAATTCTTGATGTCGAGGTCGAGCACCCACTCGTACTCCCAGCATCGCTGCCGAGCCACGTTGAGCGCCTGATGCGCCGATCGTCCGGGACGATATCCATATGAGTCGCGGTGAAACACAGGTTCCACGAGCGGCTCCAGGTATCGCTTGACCACCGTCTGAGCGATGCGATCCGAAATCGTGGCTATCCCCAACGGCCTCGTTCCCGCACCCCCGTCCTTTGGTATATCAACCCGTAAGACTGGCGGTGGCATGTAGCTGCCAGAGGACATCCGATTCCAGATCCGATACAGATTGCTCTTCAAATCCGCCTCGAATTCCTTCATCGACTGTCCATCCACGCCCGCCGCCCCGCGGTTGGCCTTCACCTGCTGATACGCTTCCCACACCTCACGTTTGGAAATACAAAACGGTTTTGCCTTATCCATGCGAGTCCTCCCCTTGCGGGTTGCCCGCAGCACAAAGCCAGACGATGACGCCCCTTCGGTCCAGCCCCATTACAGGACCTTCAACCCTACTACGAACGTCTCCGCCCCTGTGCCCCGCATCGGTACTCTCATCCTTGCGGAGTCCTTCCGCTTGGATTTCTCCCTTCGCATCGGGACGACAGGTTCCCAAGTTCCTTACCGAAGCCTGAATCAAAGTCACGCCGCCTTTATGCCGGATGCCGATTGGGCCGTCAGCAGGCATCGCCCAACCTTGTCCCGGAGCGTGCAATCCCCCCGGTTTTGACATCGATTATGATTCTTACGACACGTCATCAGCGGTTCACTCACGTTCGTCTCTTTGACTCCCACCTGCCGGGGTTCCCCCCGACTTTTCCAACAACGCTCACCACGAGGGCTCTTTACCCATCTCCTTATACAGAAGTAGTACCGTCCCCGCAGCGGTGCATGGAGCCTGCGGTCGCGGAAATTTCGAGGTAAGGGGTTGTTAACTTCGCCAGACTCGCGTTTACTCTCGGATTTTGGCGCAGCAATGGGCAACGAGTCGGGGGCATGGGTGGACGAGGAATTTGAGAGTCTGGATCTTGGTGATCCGCGGCGGGATCGGCGCGCCAAGGAATTGCTCAAGCGGTTTGCGGCTCTGCCTACGGCGAGCATTCCCGGCGCATGCGATGACTGGTCCCAAACCATTGGGGCGTATCGGTTTCTCGGCAACGAGCAGATCGATTGGCGGGACGTGATGCAGCCGCATTGGGAGCGCACGGCGGAAAGAGTCGCGCAGTTTCCGGTAGTGCTGTGCATCGCTGATACGACCGAGCTGAACTTCAATGGCCAGGAAACCGAGGGGCTGGGGCCGCTGAGCTACGAAGCCCAGCGAGGCATGTTCTTGCATCCGACCTACGCGGTGACGCCTGACCGTGAACCGCTGGGGGTGATCGATGCCTGGATGTGGGCTCGGGAATCAAAGGACGCCGACGGCAACCGCGGCGGGATCAAGGAAAGCGTACGCTGGACTGAAGGGTATGAACGCGTTGCGGAGCAAGCCGCGCTGTTGCCCCGGACACGGTTGGTGTATGTGACGGACCGCGAGGGTGATATTGCCGAGTTGATGGCGCGCGCCCAGGAACTGGGCCAACCGGCCGACTGGTTGATCCGCAGCCAACACAACCGCAACCTTGCTGAGGGCGGCAAGTTGTGGGATAGCGTCGGCGCCAGCCCGGTACTCGGGGAAATCACCTTTATCTTGCCAGGGCGTGCAGGCCAGAAGGCGCGCGAGGTTCAACAGGAGCTACGCGCACAACGTGTGAAGCTACCCGGCCTGGATGGCCCGACTCTCACCTGTGTAGAGGCCAGGGAGATCGGAGCGCCCGCAGGCGTCAAGCCAGTGGTGTGGCGGCTGTTGACGAACCGAGAAGCACAGGATGCCGATGCGGTCATCGAGCTGGTTGAATGGTATCGGGCCAGGTGGGAGATCGAGATGTACTTCCATGTCCTGAAGACCGGCTGCAAGGTCGAAGCGCTACAGCTATCGCACATGGATCGTGTGGAGCGGGCCTTGGCGTTGTATATGGTGGTGGCGTGGCGCATTGCCCGCCTGATGCGATTGGGCAGAACCTGCCCGGATCTGGATGCGTCCCTGTTCTTTGACGCCGACGAGATTCGGGGAGCATACGTGCTTGCCAAGAAGGCCCGCCCGAAGACACCGGTCACACTCAATCAGATGATTCGGTTGGTTGCTTCCCTGGGTGGGTTCCTTGGGCGGAAGAGCGATGGCGAGCCCGGCGCTAAGACGATCTGGATCGGCATGCAGCGAACCATGGACGCCGCGCTCACCATTCAAGCACTGCGGGAAGAGTCATGACTTCTGTATAAGGAAATGCTCTTTACCCACGCAGCTTGTGGCGGTTTGAAGCCTGCTCCTGCAAGCCGACTTCGAGGGGCCGGCCCTCATCTTCGATAAAGCATCGCAAGCATCGGTCTTCTGATGCTCACGTTCTCCCCCGGCGTCAGGATAGATGTCACGTCACCTGATTCTTAGAGACGAAGACCGGGGGCGGTAAAATCAGGGGTAAATGAAAGCCTACTCAGCAGAAAGAAAGGAAGCGCTGGTTCGTCGCATGATGCCGCCAGAAAACGCGCTGGTTTCAGCGTTGGCCAGGGAAACGGGGATTACCGAGCAGACGTTGTACACGTGGCGCCGACAGGCGAAAGGAAAGGGGCTGGTCGTGCCGGGCGATGGGAAGAATCCCGAAGGATGGTCTTCGGAAGACAAGTTTGCGGTGGTGCTGGAAACCGCCCCGTTCAATGCCGCGGAGCTGGCCGAGTACTGCCGGCGAAAGGGTCTTTATCCCGAACAGATCGCCGCCTGGCGGGCCGCATGTCTGACAGCCAATGCGAACGCTGCGGAGCAGGCGCGCGAGCAGCGGCATCAGTCGAAAGACGACAGGAAACGCATCCAGCAGCTCGAGAAGGAATTACAGCGCAAGGAGAAAGCGCTGGCGGAAGCGGCTGCGCTGCTGATTCTGAGAAAAAAAGCCCAGGCGATTTGGGGAAACAAAGAGGACGATTGATCAACGTCCCGGATCGCCTGTTATGTGTATCGTTGATTCGCGAGGCGGCGCAGTCCGGCTGTCGGTTGGAGAAGGCTTGCAAAGAGCTGGGCGTGAGCCTGCGCACGTTCCAGCGCTGGGTGGCTGACGGCGACGCAGTGCCGGCCGATCGCCGCACGACGACCGTGCGGCCGGCGCCGGGCAACAAACTGAGCGACACCGAACGGCAACAGATTCTTGAGGTTGCCAACAGTGAGGAGTTTGCCAGCCTGCCGCCCAGCCAGATCGTGCCGGGTCTGGCGGACCGCGGCGTGTACCTCGCGTCGGAGTCGAGCTTTTACCGTGTGCTGCGCAGCGTTTCGCAGCAGCACCACCGGGGTCGTGCGCGCCAACCCTCGGCTCGGGTGGTGACCAGTCATTGTGCGACGGCGCCGAACCAGGTCTGGTCGTGGGACATCACGTGGCTGCCGTCGGCGGTCAAGGGACGGTATTACTACTGGTACATGATGCTGGACGTGTTCAGCCGCAAGATTGTCGGTCACGAAGTGCATGAGGCGGAATCGGCGGAACTGGCCGCGCTGCTGATGCGGCGTGCCAGTCTGGCCGAGAGCCTGGCGGGACGTCCGCTGGTGCTGCACTCGGATAACGGCAGCCCGATGAAAGGCGCGACGATGCTCGCCACCCTGGAAAACCTGGGGGTGGTGGCGTCGTTCAGCCGGCCGCGCGTGAGCAACGACAACCCGTACGCCGAGTCGCTGTTCCGCACTTGCAAGTACCGGCCTGACTACCCACGCAGGCCCTTTGGCAGTGTCGATGAGGCCCGTGCCTGGACGAAGAAGTTCGTGCGTTGGTACAACCACGAGCACAAGCACAGCGGCCTGAAATTCGTCACGCCGGCGCAGCGTCATAACGGTGTAGCCGCTGCTGTGCTCGCGCAGCGCAAGGGCGTGTACGCAGAGGCCAAGGCGCGCAATCCGCAGCGTTGGTCTCGATCGACGCGCAATTGGGAGCTGGAGAACGAAGTCTGGCTCAATCCGGAGCGGATGCAGCCGCAAGAACTAAAGCAGTCCGCATGAAGTGACGCGTCAACTATCTTGACAACCGCCGTTCTTGGCACACATTGCACCAAAATCAAGGAGACCCCAGGTTGGGTGGAGTCCTCAGATCAACGCTTCAGCCTGTCGTGGCGCCGACATTCCCTGGAGGTATTTCAGCGGCCTGCTAGGTCTACAAGATGTTCTATTGGTGTCTTATCTGGCATTCACAGTCTCGCGCTAGTTCTCAATGTCTCTGCGTTCTTTCGCTCAATTCAGCACACCGTTTTTCCTTAGTCAAATGGGTTCAGCACTCGGACACCCAGCCCCGCGAAGTCTTCTACGTTACGCGTTACAACGGTCAGGTCATGTATCAGGGCAGTTGCCGCAATCAGCTTGTCTAGCGCGTGCTCGGGATGCGGAACCCGAAGGCGTCCCCACACCTGGCCAACTGCCTCGTCCACCGAAAGGATGTTCTGCGCGAAATCACTCAGAACAGTCTCCAGCCATGCGTCAAGCATTGCTGCCTGCTGCTCATCGCCACGGTGACGAACCACCTCGACACCTCGCCGCAACTCTCCCACAGTCACCACGGACAGGTAGAGGCCGTCATCCTTTTTGACTGCCTGACGAAAGAATGCCAGTACACCTTTGTTAGCACGCAGGCGCTTTCGCACCTCGCTGATGACATTGGTATCAACCAAATACACGCGCGACATCTCCCACGTCATCAATGCGCGCAAAGTCGGCGTCCTCGCCAACGTTGGGCATGCTCATAAGGACTTCCGCAAAACTCTTGCGCTTCGTCCCGCTCAACGCCTTGGCCAAGATTTCACGATGCTCGGCTTCAGCGCTACGCCCGTGAGCTGCTGCCGCTTCACGCAGTCGTTGCACGAGTGCCTCATCGACATTTCGAACCAAAAGATTTGCCATTGCTACTCCTTGTCTTTGTGCTATCAATGATAGCACGCACACAACGAAGTGCAAGCATTGATAGCATCAGAGCGGAGCGCCAACACCTCGTTGAGGTATCGGCATTTGTGATTAGCTCTTTACACCCAGCCGGCGCCCAACTCGGCTATCGCCTCTCGATATTCTTTCTTCGGCACTTCCAAATAGGGAGCAACCTGATCCAGCTCGGCATGTCCCAACAGCAGTTGCACGGTTTCGAGCGAATGCCCCTGCGCCAGAAGCCGGCTGGCGAACGTCCGCCGTCCAGAGTGGCTGCTGTAGCCATTCCCAAGCCCTGCCGCCCGATAGAGTCCCGTCACATAGCTTTGCAGGCTGTCCGCCGCAAGGTAGTCGACCCGGTCGCCGGCCTCGTTGATTCTGCCCCAGGAGCGCTAGGCCGGTCGGACGGGCCTGGCGGTTGCCGTGGTTGCGCTCTTCCGGTAGTGGGGCGTCCCACGTATCCAGGCCCAGCCGTTACGTCGAACTTAAAATGCAATTAATCGCCAAGCTTCCCCTGCAACCATCAATTGCCGGCTGGCACGAGAGAGTTCCCCTCTGCATAGAAGGCAGCCAGTCCCGTTTCGAATTATAATTTCACCATCATGAAATAATCTGGCCCGCCGCCTCCACGCTGGCTTGCCTTCTCCACGGGACGGTCCTTTATGCCGCGACCACTACCTGATCCGACGCCACCGTCGCGCGCGACGATTCGCACCATTCACCAACTGGGCGACCGCATTCGCGCCACCCGGGCAGGGGAAGGGATGCCCATAGACCAGGCGGCGAGGCATTGCGGTGTCTCTGTAGGCATGCTGTCCAAGCTCGAAAACGGCAAGGGCGTCAATCTCGAGCGCGCCCTGCGGGTGCTGGACGGACTGGGTTTGACGATGCTGGTCGTGCCCAAGGCGCATGCACCTTGGCTCGAGGAGGCTGCGGCCCATGCGTCCAAGACCGGCGAGCTGGCAGCGTGGTATTAGTCCTTAGCGGGGCTGCCATGCTGGCGTTTGTGGTCAGCATCGGCGTCAAAGTTGGGAGTCGCCGATGCGCGAAGCCAGCCGGGTCTGACTCAGCCGAGGTCAGACAAAATGCCGCGTGCGAGAAGCGCGCTCCCCGGGTGCCGTGGCGCGGAGATGGGTTGCTGTGTGCCTTCGCTGAGCCGGCTGTCCATGCCATAACTTCAACCTATCGAGCCGCGTCAATGGGGTGCGACGCCTTCGCCGATTGGGATGGTGCCCCCGGCGAACGCCTCGCTTGCAGTTGCTGCGCCCGTTTTGCATCCTCCGGGCGAACCTGCCCCGCCTGCTGGCCGGCCAGATCCATCCGCGATGCGCCTTCGATGAGGCAGGCCCAGTAGCGGGCGCCGCGGCACCAGGTCTTGATCGCCTCGCGCAATTCGGCCTCCGTGAGGGCAAGCTTATGGGCATGCGGGAGGAGATCCTCGAAGAGGCCGATCTTGAGCGGCACCTTGGGTGCCGGGTGCTTCGGAAAGGCTAGCGGAAAACGCCGTCCGGATCGACCGGCTTTGCCGGATTGGCTGGCGTGGCTTCCCGGGCGCGGGGCGGCCTGGCCCGCTTCGGAGCCTTGGCAACCTTTTCGGCCTTTGCCTGCTCTGCCAGTTGTGCTTTAAGTGCCGCCAGTTGTTCGAAGCCCATCGTCTCTAGTGGTTATCGCGTGGAGCGATTTTAGCAGCCGCGTCCCCTTCGGGGCTTGCCACGCGGGTGCGCCTTACGTCTTCGCGGTCCACCCAATACGATGTCGCTCCTGGGTGGCCTCGTGCCGCGCATCCTCTTCGCTGTGCAGGTAGCCGCTGGTGGTCGCGATCGAGGCATGGCCAAAATTGTCCCGCACATAGCGCAGGTCGACCTGCTGGTCGGTCATGTGCGAGCCGGCGGTGTGGCGCAGCCAGTGGGCCGAGGCGCTCGCCAGGACATCGGCCTGCGCCGCCCACTCGGGCCCACGCGCCCGCAGCCGCGCGGCCGCCAGGCCGAACACCTCCTTCAGGATCAAGTGCAGCGCGCCGCGTGACAGGCCTTTTTCTTCGTGCTGCCGGTCCTTGCGGCCAATCACCGGCAGCAGCAGCGGGCGCGTCTCGCCGGGCTGCGGGGTGGGCGCCAGCCCGTGGGCGCGGCGGTAGCGCGCCAGTTCGGCAATCAGTTCGTCGGTGGCCGGCACCAGCCGGGTCTTGTTGCCCTTGCCGGTCACCTCCAGCCACCAGCGCTCGACGCCCTGGGCATCACGCCGGCAAAAAAACGCGCCCATCGCCGTGCCGGTGACCTCCGCCGCCCGCAACCCGCCCAGATAGAGCACGGTCAAGAGCCAGCGGCAGCGCGCCGCGTGCAGGCGTTCACGCTCGGTCGCGACCGGCATCGCCTCGATGGTGGCCTTGACCGCGTCCCACAAGTTGTGACTGAGGTAGCGCGTGATGCGCGGCCGGGTCGGCGCGCGCCGGCGGCGCGCCAGCGCGAGCGGATTGCCGGCCAGATAGCCGGCCTCGGTCAGCCAGGCGAAGAGGGCATTCAGAATGACCAGCGCGTGGCGCACGCTCGCGGGCGACAGCGGCCCCGCAAACGGGCGCCAGTCGGGGTGGCTGCGGGCGAGCTTCTTGCTGCCGGACAGCACCCAGCGCGCGGCCGGCTGCGGGTCGGCCAGGAAGCGTTCATAGACCAGCAGGTCCTCGTGCGTCAGCGAAGACAGCGGCTTGCCGAGTTGCAGCACGGCCCACAGCAGCAGCCGCTCGACCTCGCGGCGGTAGGCGCTCACGGTCGCCGGGGTGTCGGCATAGCGCGCGAGCCAGGCGGTGACGGCGGCCAGGTCGTCGGACGCGGCAATGCGGGTGGCCGTGGCGGGCGCGCGGTTGCTGCCGGCGGCGCCGGAGAGCGCGGGCGGCAAGTGCAGGCGCTCGAGCGGGGTGGGCGGCGCCGCGGCTGAGGTTGGCAGGGGTTCGAGGGGGAGGAGTTCCATGGGCGGGGAGTCGGCCGGGGCGTTAGTTTGCACAATTTTGTATCCGATACGTGGCCGTGAAAGCGACGCAGTCCGGGCGTGCGAGAACAAATTTACTTCACAAAATTCTGCACCATTTTGTTCCTCCGGCGAACACTCGAAGCAATTTTGTATCTTCGCCAACGTTTGTTCCATGCTCGTCGTGCGATTTCTCCCGAAGGTGCCCTATGGTTTACAACCATCGCCTCTTGGGCGATCAGCCCATTTTGGAGCGTCGCATGGAAGAGGGCATTGACGACAATTCCTTTTACTCCCGCCGGATGATAGACGGGCGAACCGTCGACACTTCCCACTGGGCCAGCCCCGACGAGGGAGCACTTACTGGTGACCGACGCGTCCTGTACCTTGCGAGAAAGCAGGCGGTTTCGCTGTATCTTTCCGGTGCCTCGGCCGATAGCATCAGGCGGCTGACGTCGCTTGGCACAAGACAGGTCTATCGTCTCATCCGGGAGCGCTGCCTTGAGACGCATCCCGACGGGCGTCCTTATGGCTGGCGCGGACTTGTACCATGGCTCCGAGTCAAGCCATACCGTCGTAGCAGGAAGGTCCATGTCGACCAGTTCGGCCGCGGCGCTGCGGGCGCGATGCAGGCGCTGCTGGATTGCCAGCCGGCGCTTCGTCAGGCATTTGAGGCGCGTATCCTTGCGAGCGCCTCAGCCAAGCGGCTAGTCGAAACTAAACAGTCGAGAAGGCGTCATTGCGCGTGGTTTCTGGACCAATTGCGTAGCTTCGGGTACGAAGCGCGAAACGAATGGCCGTTCAATACATCGAGCCTTGGCTACTATTCGATCTGTCGGTATATCGACAAGGTGCTGTCGGCCAACCCAAGGGCGCTGGCCGCGGCGAGTGGCGGGCCGAATTTGGCTTTGAAGCTGAGGTCCGGTGACGGAACCGGGCGGCCGGTGCTGAGGTTCATGCAACGCGTCGAGATGGACGCGCACAAGCTAGACGGACGTTTCTGCGTGTCGCTTCCGCTCATGGGGGGCGGTTTCAAGGAGAAGATCGTTCATCGTCTCTGGGTTGTTGTGATCCTGGAGGTCATTTCGCGCGCGGTGCTAGGGTACTACTTCAGCGTGAGACGGGAAATATCGAATGATGACGTCATGCGCGCGCTGAAGCGGGCATTGGGCAGATGGTGCCTGCGCCCGGTCAGTTTTTGCGATACGCCGTATCTACCTGAAGCCGGGCTTCTTTCCGCTCTGGGTAACGATTTCGTCGGACTATGCTGGGACGAGACCAGCGTAGATGGCGCGCTTGCCGAGACTTGTCAGCACGTGCGGGATGCGCTGCGCGACAGCGTCGGCTCCACGCTACTGGACCCGAAGACCTCGTTTTCGAAACGTCGAAGCAAGGATGACCGCCCGTTCATCGAGGCGTTTTTCCGCAATCTGGCCGGACAGGGATTTCAGCGTCTTTCCAACACCACCGGCGCCAATTTCCAGGACCGCAAGGGAAGACAGCCGGAAGAGGTCGCCCTGGCGAGTCGATTCCAGTACGAATATGCGGAAGAGCTGCTGGACGTGCTCATTGCCAACTACAACGCGACACCGCACAGCGGGATTGGTAACCGCACGCCGCTCGCGTATGCGAAGTTCTTGTACCACCATTCGCAGCAGAGCTTCCGGCGAGCCGACCCCGCTGTCGTGGACACGCTATTCAGCATCCGCAAGCGCTGCATCGTGCGCGGGGGCGCTGCGAGCGGGCGTGCCCCGTTCGTTGAGTTCCATTACGGCCGTTACACCAACGACGTGCTGCACAACCGGCACGACCTTGTCGGATCCGAGATCTGGGTGGTCTGCCACAAGGAGGATGACTGCCGGGTGGCGCTTGCCTCCACGCTGGACGGTATGTCACTCGGCGTGTTGCGGGCAGCACCGCCTTGGAACATGTCGCCGCACAGCCTGTCGCTACGTGCTGCAATTTGCCAGGCGTGCTCTCACGGAAAGTTTGCGATCCCGGCAGGCGTCGACGCCATCGATGTCTTCATGCGCTACGTGGAGAGCCAGGCGCACAACCGCTTGCCGGTCCATCCGGCCTACCTCGAGGCACGGCGCATACTGACAGCCGCAGCCGATTCATCAATCGGGCCTTCCATGCTGGATGCAGCAATGGCTCGGGCCAAGGCAGGCAGCAGTTTTTCGAACCATAGCAAGGGGTCCGCGCAGGAGCCGACGGCAAGACGCGCGCAGTCTGGCGCCGCGGACCCGCCGAAGCCTCCTGCGGGTTCCACGCTGCCTCCGCGTCGAATGGCGCAGTCGAGGTAAGCCATGTCCTTCTCACTGCCCGAGCGCATCGATCCACGGCACTGCATCGTGACGAAGCAGTACGCGGTGTATACACCGCCCATGCACGAAATGATCGAGCAAATCGGCGAATGGATCGACCAGCAGCGCCCCGGCGGCTATATCTATGGCGCGTCACGCCTGGGCAAGTCCCGTTGTTTGCAGTGGTACGTTGCAAACGAATTGCAGGAGCGCTTCAAGGCCGTCATGCCCCTGGTGGTGTGGAATCGCCGCCCCGACAGTCAGAGTAGTGAAGCGGGATTCTGGCACCAGCTCCTACTCGCCTCACGCTTCGAATTCGCCAACCCGGCAAAGCCACCGAAGAAAGCCGAAGGCATATACCTGTGCAAGCAACGCTTCATCGCCATTGCGAACAACGCGCAACGGAACTACGTGGTGCTGCTTATTGACGAAGCGCAGGACCTGACGTTGCGGGAGTGGAAATGGCTGGCCGGCCTGCAAAATGAGCTCGATTACGAGGGCTATTTACTCAGCGTATTTTCAGTCGGCTCACACCAGTTGAACTATCGCCACGAATATATGGCCATCACGGGCAACGCTCACGTCGCCGCGCGCTTTATGGCAGCGCATGCGCGCTTCCACGGCCTGCGCTCCCCCGAGGAGATCGGGTACGTGCTCAACGGCTACGATATCGACTCCGAGTGGCCGCCAAGCAGCGGCGTTCCGTACTTGGAGTACTTCGCACCGGCGGATTATGCGGCAGGGCGCCGGCTCGCCGAATGCGCGGCGCAGCTGTGGAAAGCGCTGATGGAGCTTTCGCCCGAATCGGCGCGCCGGCATTTCGAGTTTCCAATGCAGCATGTCGCGAAAGCGACCGAGGCGATACTCTTCCAACTGGCGCGGGGCGAAGACTGGGACGACGTGACCTCCCACGAGAGCTGGTTGCGAGAACTCGCAAAAGCGAACTTCCCGGACCACATGAGGATCATCTCGACGGGTAGTTGACATGGCGGCCTACCCATCGGTGAACTGGTGGCCGGGAAACCTCCGTCCGTACGAGTCGAGGCTGTCGTTCGTCGCCCGCTTCTGCGCACTGAATGGCATCAACGTCCGAAAATGCGCGAAGTTTTTGAGTGTGGAGCCCGATAGCAACACGCCGCTTCCGATCGACGAAATCAGGCGTCTGGCGTCCGTGCTCGGTGAGACCGCGCCGCTTGTCGAAGACGTTTTCTCGCCTTCCATACGGTTCATCGATGTCGGCCGTTATGGCCCGCCTCCCGATAGTCGCGAGCGAGGTGCCATCCGCTATTGCGAGACCTGTGTGCAGCACGGCTACCACAGCTACCTGCATCAGCTTGGGTGGCTTTCGCGGTGCCCATTTCACCTGAGCGAGCTGAAAACGACCTGGGCGCAGAAGCACACCGCCAGCCTCGTGTCGCAGCGCGTGGGCGCGTTGGAGTTCGTGATGCGGCAACGCTGCAGGACGTGGCCGCACGGCATTGATGCCGGCTTTCCCGCCCGAGAGCAGGGGCGTGTTGCGTCGCTCGCTGGCTGGGTCGCACGGGCGAGCGTCGCTGCCGCGCGTATGTCGCTCGGCGAGATCTGGTCGTCGGGCAACGATGGCATGCCGGGGGCCGTCTCCCTCGACCAAGCGTTCGGCCAGCTGCGCACGCTTGAGCCCCCGCCCGAGGACATCGAGCAGCTCCTTATCGAAGCCGGTGATCGGTGGACTCTGGAAAGCCACGCGTTTGCGCGGCAAGCGAAAATCCAGCTCGGCCGCCTCAGGTTGTGCCACCTCAGCTTTGCCGAAGTTCTTCACTTCTATATACGCATCAACGCCGCTTCGGCGAATCCGTCTTCGTTTGTCACTCGCCTGCATGCCATGCAGGACCGGCAGACTCGCCATGGCACCTGTCGCTGTCGGTGGAGGCTGACCAAGGCGGGATGGCTTTCCCGCTGGGTCAGCGTGCATCCGGAGGAGGGGCCCCGCTGGGGCCTGATCTGCCCATACGATATCGCGCTCAACGAACTTCAACTCGGCTGGGGCCGTTCGGACCTGGTGCTCTCCAATCGGCAGGCGGAGCAGGAACGGCGGCGCTTCTCCTGCGTTTCTCACGCCATGCGCGACTTGGGCCTCATCCGCTATACACGGGATGCAGCGGTAGCGCCGGCGGGTTATCTATATGCCGATCAGGACGTCTGGACCTGCTGCGGGTGGGTCCGGGAATCGGCGCTAAGCGCAGTGCTCGATATGGCGGTCGCGTGGGAAGCCGAGCTGACGTTCGACGCGCTGACCACTTGGCTAGATGACATCGATCGGGGTGTCGATCCACTTGAGCGCGACGATTCCAAATCTTGCGTCCGCCTGTGCGAAACCGACGATGGCCTGCTGCTGATCAAATGGACGAGGGCAGAAGCGAATGTGCGTCGGGGGCGATCCCGGATCTGAACGCGACGCACCGTGGGCAACGTGAAAGCCGTTGGCTTGCGGCGTATCGACGCCAGAGTTTCGGCCCAGGGGGCTCGGAACAAAATTGTGCAGAAAACGGAAACAAAATTGTGCAAACCAACGTCGGCAGTCTCGGGAGCGGTTTGAAGCCTTATTATAGACATAAGCGGACTTATGTCTAAAGTATATCGTGTTGTGTTTGATAAATAACGTATTACGTAGTAATATTTATCTGTCTTAAGACACTTTTTTTACCCGATGGCCACCGCCGATCTGGAGTTGACCGACGCTGCGCTGCAGGCCGCCATGGCCGACGACATTGCCGAGCTGCGCGGCCGTTTCCCCGAGACCCGCGCGCTGTACCGCGAGGTTTGCGGCCTGCTGTTCTTCCGCTACGGCGTCACGCCCACCGCCAACAAGCTCTACAGCCTGGTGCGCAAGGGCAGCATGGGCACGCCCGCCGAGGTGCTGCAGGGGTTCTGGCAGGAGCTGCGTGGGCGCACGCGCGTCACCATCGACCATCCCGACTTGCCGGATGCGTTGAAGGACATCGCGGCCGGGGCGGTCCAGACCATCTGGCAGGCGGCCAACGAGGCCGCCACCGGCGAGCTGGCCACGCTGCGCGCCGAGGCCCGCCATGCGGCCAGCGTCGCCGAGGCCGAGCGCGACGCGGCCCGGGCCGAAACCACCGCCGCGAGGGAAGAGGTGGCCGCCCTCTCGGCGCAGTTGGCCGAGGCGCGCGCGGCGCAAGACGCCGTGCAGGCGGACCTGGCCGCGGAGCGCCAGGCGCACGCGGCGACCCAGGCCCGGCTCGAGGCGGGGCGGGCGGAGTTGGAGGCCGCCGGGCGGCAACTGGCGGAACTGCGCACCCAATTCTCGAGCGAGCTCGAGCGCGCCCGCGAGGCGGTGACCCTCGCGCAGGAACGGGCCGAGGCCAGCGAGCGGCGCGCCTTACGCGAACTGGATGCGGAACGTACCGCGCGGCAGCAGAGCGAGCGCACGGCCGAAGCGTTGCGCGGCGAACTGGTGGCGGCGCGCAGCGAGGCGCGCGACGCGGCGGTGGCGCAGGCCGAAGTCCGCGCCCGGCTCGAGGTCCAGGCCGCGGCGCTCGCCGATCGGCTCGCCAGTGCCGAGCAGGCGCAGCGCAAAGCGGCGCACGACCTGGACGCGGTGCAGGCGGCGTTGGGCGTGGCGCAGCGCCGGGCCGAACGAGCCGAGGCCGAAGCGGCGCTGGCGCGCCAGCTGCTGGCCACCCTGCGCGTCGCGCCGCGCGAACGCGACGGCGGTGGCGCTGGTGGAAGGCGGCGCAAGGGCGGCAGTTCGGCGGCGACCGCGCCGGAAGAGCAGGGCGACGGTCAGGGGGACGCTCCGCAGGATGAGCGGGGCGAAGAACAGGGCGACGAGCCGGGGGCGGCGCTACCCAACAATCAGGACGAAGGCAACGACGGCAGCGATGACAGCAAAGACTGAGCGGGGGACGCGATCCGCTGAAGCGAACGACACGCAAGAGACAAGGTCTCACCGTCCATGGGATAAGGAAGCGTCTGCACGTGCAGTGACTTCAATGAAGGAGAACGAATTGGCCCCAGAGCAAGTGGTTGAACCCCTTGTCGTGAGCAATGCGACGGACGGATTGGGTCAGATGGAGCTTCCCATCGCTGAGGCGATGCGCGACGCGGATCCCGTCAGTGGTGAAGCCAGTGGTGCAGGCGTCGGTAGTGGCAGCGTTGACACTCAGGCCCAACGCTTGGACTTCTGGTCGACAAGCCGGAATAGCGGCCCGACGGCGACCGTGTCATATCGGCGCCGGCGGCCTTACGCAGCCCCGGACGCTTCAACGGAAGACGTGGCACCGGAAGCATCGATGGAAGCTGCCGCCTCGGAAACGTTGACTGGATCTGACGCGCCGGAAGCGCTTATTGAAGCCATGCCCTCGGAAGCGACCACTGAAGCCGTGGCCGAAGCTCCGGTTGAAGTCCTGGCCACGGACGAACCGACGGAAGCTGCCGCCCAGGACGAACTGACCGAAACGGCCGCCCCGGTCGCACCGCTTTACGCCCCAGCTCCGGAAGCTGCGCCGGAAGAGACGCGGGCCCCGAAGCGCGGTCGGAAGCCGAAAGCGCTCATCGAAACTGCCGCTCCGGAAGCAGCGCCGGAAGAGACGCGGGGCCCGAAGCGCGGTCGGAAGCCGAAAGCGCTCACCGAAACTGCCGCTCCGGAAGTTGCGCCTGAAGAGACGCGGGCCCCGAAGCGCGGTCGGAAGCCGAAAGCGCTCACCGAAACTGCCGCTCCGGAAGCTGCGCCGGAAGAGACGCGGACCCCGAAGCGCGGTCGGAAGCCGAAAATGCTAGCTGAAGTTGCCGCTCCGGAAGTCATGACTCACGAAACCCCAACCCGGAAGCGCGGGCCGAAGCAGATAACACTGCCTGGAGTGGAGGCTGCCCCGGAAGCACCAACTCGGAAGACGCAAACTCGGAAGCCGCGACAGGAGCAAAAAGCGCCTACCGCAACCCAAAGCCGGTCCCAATCCTCACTGCTCGCCCAACTGGCATCTGTCAATGCGCAACTTGAGCAGTTGCGAGCCACGGAAGTGCCAAAGGTCGTGGAAAAGATTCGGCAGTGGATGCAGGAGTACGACCTCAGCATTGAGGACATTGCGGGCAAGCCCAGTGTTGAGCCCGCTGCCCGCGCTGTTCCGGCGAAGGCCGCGCCGCGTCCGAGGTACCGCAACCCGAAGACGGGCCAGACCTGGTCGGGGCGCGGTCGGGCTCCCGCGTGGATTGGCAAGAAGCCCGAGCGTTTCCTAATCGATCTCTTGTACTGAACGACAGGTCGGCGGGCGCGGCCGGTCCGCCCCCATTCTGACAAGCAAACTCGGCAGGCCGGAAGTTCGGCGGCCACTGCGCAGGAAGCCCAAGGGGAAGAGCCGGGCAACGAGCCGGGGGCGGCGGCGCTGCCTAACAACCAGGACGAAGGCAACGACAGCAGTGACGGCAGCGATGACAGCAAAAACTGAGCGGGCGGACGCGATCCGCTGGATCCAGGCGCAGATGGACGACTACGGGCTCACCCTCGAAGAGCTCGACGCGGCGGGGTGCTTCGCGCCACCGCCGCCCCCACCGCCGCCACCGGCCGCACCGCCGGCGCCGGTGGTCTGCTACCGCAACGCGGAAGGGCTCACTTGGGACGGGCAGGGCGAGATGCCGTCATGGCTCAAGCGCGCGGTCAATGCGGGGCAGAGCGTTGAGTTTTTCCGGGTTGGATAGGGGCCGCCGATGCATTTGGCCCGCAGACCAACAGCGATCTGACGAGGGCTAACCGACACAACCCACGACGACCCATTTATGAAAGTACACGTTTCCACCCTGTTGTGGCTCGCCGCCATGGCGAGCGGCGGTATGCTGCCCCTCACGCAGGCGCACGCCGGAGTGTTCGACGATGAGCAGGCGCGCAAAACGGTCATCAACCTGCGCGACCAGTTCAACAGCTTCCAGGCGACGGCGACCCAGCGCATTGAGCAGAATAGCCGCACTACGCTCGACCTGCAGAACCAGCTCGAAGGTCTACGCCAGGAACTTGCGCGGCTACGCGGCCAGAACGAAGTGCTGCAGAACACGGTAGCGACGCTGCAGAAGCAGCAGAAGGACTATTACGCCGACCTGGATGCGCGCCTGAAGAAGTTCGAGCCCCAGCACGCTTCGGTCGAAGACCGCCAGGGCACGTCGCCGCCGGGCGAGAAGCCCGAATACGACGCCGCGCTCAAGCATTTCCAGGCGGGCGACTTCAAGAGCGCGGGGAATTCGTTCTCGTCGTTTATCAAGAAGTATCCGCAGAGTTCGTACCTACCGCTGGCGCAGTACTGGCTCGGCAACTCGCTCTACGCGCGGCGCGACTATAAGGGATCCACCTGGGTGCTGCACAAAATGATCGATGCCAACCCGACGCATCCCAAGGTGCCGGACGCCATGATCGCGGTGGCCAATAATCAGCTCGAGTCCGGCCAGACCCAGTAATCGACGCTTTGGGCAAGCTGCGCGACCTGTATGCGAGGGGCGATCGACGCTTACCCGATGATGTGACCGCTCCTCGCCTAGGGCAACCCTGGCTCGAGGCCGTCAGCGGTGCGGATCGCGAGCGCGCCTTCCGAGCATTTGAAGTCGCCACCCTGTTTGCCTTACGTCGGGCTATTCGCAACGGCTCGGTTTGGATCGAGCATTCATTGAGCTTCCGAGGTCGAGAGCGCTTATTTCTGCCAGCCGAGCGTTGGCAGGCTGAAGCTCGGCGACACCATACGCGGCTGTCGCTGCCAGCCCAAGCTGACGACTTCCTCAGGCCGTTACTTGAGCGCGTGCGCACAGGCATTGCCGCAGTGGCGGCAGCGACGCAAGCTGGCACGTTACGCGTTGATGACGAGTTGCACCTGGCACCACTAGCGGCACAGGAAGAGGATCCTGAGGTCTCAAGGCTGCGGGCCCGCCTTGACCACCACATCGGCGATGTCCAGCTACCTGAGGTCATCCTGGCAGTGGACGCCCAGGCGCGCTTCAGCTGGCATATGCTCGGCCGCGAACCCCGGTCTGAGGAGGAGCTGTTGATGGTATACGCCGGCATCCTGGCGCATGGCACGAGTCTGACGGCGGCCGAGTGTGCCAGGATGATTCCGCAATTGTCGGCCACAAGCATCCGCCAAGCCATGCGCTGGGCGGGCGATGAGCGGCGACTGGCTCAGGCTTGTAAGGCAGTTCTGGAGTTCATGCACCGCCATCCGATCGCGGCAAGTTGGGGCCGGTCGGACCTCGCGTCCTCGGACATGATGAGCTTGGAAACGAGTCAGCGTGTCTGGCAAGCTCGGCAAGACCCACGGCGCCACACCGCCGCGGTCGGCATCTATACTCACGTTCGAGATCGGTGGGGGATCTTCCACGCCCAGCCGATTGTGCTCAACGAAAGGCAGGCCGGCGCGGCAATTGAGGGTGTCGTTCGGCAGGAGCGAATCGAGACCACACAATTGGCGGTCGACACCCATGGCTATACGGATTTTGCCATGGCCTTGGCCAGGCTTCTGGGATTCGACCTCTGCCCGCGGCTGCGCGAGCTCAAGCAGCGTCGGCTATTTGTGCCCCGCGGAACCGCTATCCCCGATGAGATCGCAACCGTTTGCGTTGCGAATGTGGATACTGCAGCCATCGAGGCGCATTGGGACTCCTTGGTACATCTGGCGGCCTCGGTGATGTCGGGACACGCCAGCGCGGTGGCTGTGCTGGGCCGATTTGGCTCGGCCGCCCGTGGTGACCCGCTCTACGACTCCGGCGTGCAGTTGGGTAAGCTGCTGCGCACCGCCTTCCTAGCCGACTACTTCGTCAATGCCAGCTTTCGGCGTGAGTTGCTGCGAGTGCTCAATCGCGGCGAGGCGGTCAACTCACTGAAGCGGGCAATTTATACAGGTCGGGTCTCGGCTACGCAAGCCAAACGTACAGACGAGGTGCAAGCCGTTGCCGACGCGTTGAGCCTGTTGGCAAATATTCTGATGGCGTGGAATACCACCCAGATGCAGACGATGCTCGACCAGCAGATGAGCCGGCGCCAGCCCCTGCCAGCCGAGTTGTTCGGACGCATCGCGCCAACGAGGGTGGAGGGCATCAACTTGCGAGGCGTCTATCGCTTCCCGATTGAGCATTACACCGGACAGTTGCTGCCGTCACAGACTGCACCCAAAACACGGGCTGCGAGCTGAAATCAGACTTGCATTGCCTCCACCTGCGTATGATCGAAGGGAAGGTAAAAATCCATTCATATTCAATGACTTATCTCGACACGCCCGCGCCAAAGCTGGGTTAGCAAACCGTCGTAAATTGCACCAAAATCAAAGCCACCCCTTCTCGGGTAAAAAACGGATCGATGCCTGGCTTGGTATCCACAGTCTTGCCTGATCGGGTATGGTCAAGGCCCGGCGAAAAGGCCAAGATCGCGCCCGGCAGTGGAAGCCCGGCTGCCCGCGCGGCGAGCGTTGCCGTCACTGTCAGAGCGCCACCCGCGGAATCGCCAGCAAAAGCGATCATGGTTGCGTCCACTCCGTCTTCCAACAGGGAGCGGTACGCGGCAACGCAATCCTCGATTGCCGCCGGAAACGGGTGCTCAGGGGGAGGCGGTAATCGAGCGAGATTGCGCGAAACCCCGTCCGCGTAACTAGGCTCGCGGTCAGGCCCATCGCCGTTTGCGGCGATCCCAACGAGAACGAGCCGCCGTGGAAATACAGAATCGTTCCCGGCCTGTTTTCACCATTGGACTCGACGAGTACCGCTGGGCGATTCGCAATCTGGATTTCACGCGTCCGTGCATCTGGGATCGGGAACAGCCCCATGAGGGCGGTAAATTTTTTCCGCATTTCTTCAACGGGCTGCGGCGCGAAGCCACTGGAGCCTTTTCGCAGTAGCGCGTCCACGGCCTTACGTTGTTTTCGGCTCATACTGGCACTCAACTCTGTGCTGTTGGACGAATAACGATGCTTCCAACATCCACTTCTGGCGGTTGCTCAAGAGCAAAGAGGATGCCCCGCGCGATCGCATCAGGCGAGATCGCAATACCTCCAAGCCGCTCGTCAATCAGTTTCTTCGTGGCTTGATCCGTGATGCTGTCACCGAAATTCGTGGCGATCACCCCGGGAGAGATTTCGGTCACACGGAGATTTGGGCCTGCCTCCTGCCTCAGCACCTCGGTTGCCGTGCGCACTGCGTTTTTAGTGGCGGCATAGACGCCCATGGTTGGGACGATCTGGATGCCCGCCGTTGAAATGACGTTGAGCACATGCCCGCTCCCCTGTTGCGCAAACACCGGCAAGGCAGCAGCGATGCCGTAAAGCGTGCCGCGCAAGTTAATATCTATCATTAAATCCCAGTCCTCGACACTCAGCGCATCGAAACGAGAGATCGGCCCAACCCCTGCGTTGTTAACCATGACGTCGAGCCTGCCACCTCGCTCGACCGCCAATGCGACAAGCTCTTCAAGCTCGCCCCGGTGGCGTACATCGGTTGTCTTAAATACAGCTTTGCCGCCCGCGGAAGTAATTTCGTCCACAACGGCCTGAAGCGCTGATTCGTTGCGAGAACCCAGCACAACGAACGCACCACGCTCTGCAAGTAACTTCGCCGTCGCACGGCCGATCCCGCTGCTTGCCCCCGTGATCGCGACAACTTTGCCTCTGATGCTCACGACTTCTTTCCTTTACAAAATAATCTTTGAAAAGGATATGCGATGGATTCAAGATCATCTATGCTAAGAAGTATATGAAATTGTCGCAATCGTCTAAAACTGTGCTCGACCCCCTTCCTTGACGTTCTCGGTGCAAGGGTGACCAGACGCACTCGACTGGAAGCTACGGGACGATGGGCGCTCGAATTTCCTGCCATCGACCGGCTCAAATTTGTCGCCATGCTGCGTGGGAGCCAATGGATGCTGCTTCCTGGGCGCGCACCACAGCTTATGAATGAGGGGGACATATGCTTGCTTGGACGCACTGCATATGTGGTGGCCAGCGACCCGGACGTGATGCCAATTGACGGTCAAACCGTTTTCGGTTCCGGCTGCGACGTAGCGTGCATCGGCGGAGACGATACGATTGGAGTCGGGGGAACAGTCACGTTCGCTGCCTCAAACGCAGATTTCCTGCTTGAAAGGATGCCGGATTTCATGATCGTTCCTCGATCTTCGCCCGCATCTGAAGCAATCGCGACGATCCTCGCGCTTGTGAGTAACGAGATAGAACGCAAGATGATAGGCAGCGAGATCGTGAGTGCTCGCCTCGCCGACGTGCTGGTAGTGGAGGCGATCCGAACTTACGCGAGTGATGTCGAGAAAACCGAAATGGGGTGGCTCGGTGCTATTTCAGATCCTCGCCTCGGCAAAGCACTTCGCGTAATTCACGAAGATGTTGCGCAACCGTGGACGGTGGCTCGACTTGCTAGTGTGGCCGGCATGTCGCGCGCAGCCTTCTCTGCGGAATTTACACGCCGGCTAGGACAGCCGCCACTTGCTTACTTACGAGCGTGGCGTCTTACCATTGCTCGTGCGGCATTGATGCGGGGTGATACGACTATCGCTCGCATAGCGAGCAAGGTCGGCTACACGTCACAAAGCGCTTTTTCCCACGCTTTTCGACGTGCCTTTGGTTCTCCTCCGAAAGCTAATGTTCAGTCGTGACAAACTTCATAGCTAATTGTTATTGGAGTTCGAGTCGCTGCGTCAAATTGACCATCCTCGTCTGTCCAGAGTCCAAGAAACACTACTTCGACGAACAATGGCAGTCATAGCCTGCCCTAACCGCGGCTCGATCACCGGTTTCCACGGCACCAGCGAGACATGCCGTCATCGAGCATCGCGTAGCGCCCGCTGGCGAGCATGAGGCTGCGCCGGTAGATGCCGGCCACACGCTGCCCGTCGGCCGCCGGCCGATGCTCCAGGCCGGTTTCGGCGGCAATGTCCTTCGCGGCCTGCGCCAGCTCGCGCCCGCGCAGCGTCGCCAGCAAATTGCGCGCGAAGACGACGCGCTGCCCGCGATGCGCGCACGCCAGGTTGTTTGTACCAATGTTGCAGGCTTCGCTATTCCGGCTTGAGGCCGAGTTGATTGGCAATCTGTTGGTACCGAGCCGTTGTCGCGGCGAGCATATCGCGGAACACCCTGGGCGATGTAGGTGACGGGAGGAATCCCAGCTTTTCCGCGAACGCCTTGAATTCAGGATCCCGCAGGACCTTGAGCATCGCCGCGTTCAGCGTATCGACGACATGAGGATCCATGCCAGCCGGCCCAAGCACGCCGATATAGTTGTCCTCTACGTAACCCGCGATGCCCGATTCAACCAGCGTGGGTACGTCGGGAAGGAGAGGGTGGCGGTTGTCGCTGGTTACGACAAGCGGCTTAGCGCGGCCTGATTTGATGTTTGGCAGTTCTGCGGCAACGCTGTCAAACATCACGGAAACCCTACCCGAAGTCACATCAATAAAACCTTCAGGCGCTCCGCGGTACGACACGCGCATCAGGTCGACACCGGCCAGCGCCTTGATTTGCTCGGTCGCAAACATGATACCCGGCGACGGGGAGGCATAGCTCAAGTTTTTCTCTTTCCGTGCCATCTGGACAAATTCCCGGCCATTGTTGGCCGGAAGGCCCGGGCTGCTGATCAGTACAAGTGTCACCCTGACCAGGCTGGCAATAGGAGTGAAGTCCTTCAGCGTATTGAGTTTGTGCGACGAGTACAACATTGGCCCGATAATCAGCGCGTTGCCGCCGACAAGCAAGGTATGCCCGTCGGGCGGGCTCTTGGCGACAACGCCAGCAGCAATGTAGCCGTTTGCGCCGGGCCGATTCTCAACGATAACAGGTTCGCCCAGTGCCTGAGACAGCTTCTGGCCGAGCGCCCTGGAAAGCATGTCGCTGCCGCCGCCCGAGGTGTAGGGAACAATCAACCGACGGGGCGTCGGGCTATCATGGGCGTGAGACGGCACAGAAACTGTCGTGACCAATGTACAGAGGAACAACGCAATCGATTTTTTCATGACCGGTGTCTCCTTAATATTTTTTGGGGCAGGGCGGCGCCCACGGTGCTACTGCTATGCGAGATTCACGAGAATGGTCTTCATCTGTGTGAAGTGGTCCAACATCGCCTCAAGCGACGCCTCCTTGCCCAAGCCCGAATTCTTGTAGCCGCCATATGAAAGACCAGGCTGGGCTACGATATTTTGGTTCACTTGCACGAAGCCGGCCTGAAGCCTCAGGCTGGCATCCATTGCAGTCTGCAGATCCCGGGTCCACACTGACGCGGTGAGGCCGTAGTCCGTGTCGTTGGCCATCACCAACGCCTCCTCATAGCTCGAGAATTTTATGACGCAGACGACCGGACCGAAGATCTCTTCGCGCGCCAACTTACTATCGTTGGTCAGGCCGGTGAACATCACAGGGCGCACGAACAGCCCGGCCCGTAGTGCCTCGTTTGCTGGCAGTGTCGAGCATTCGACCGCGGTTGTGCCGGGCAGGGAACGCCCGGTTTCAATGTAGCCGCACACCTTGTCGTACTGGGCTGGCGAGATGATGGTGCCGATATCTGTGGACTCGTCCATCGGATCGCCAATCGTCATCGCGTCGACCAGCGCCTTCACCTTGATGACAAACGCGTCGTGCACCGACTCATGCACGATCATCCGGCTGGAGGCCGAGCAGCTTTGGCCCTGCCGGGTGAAGCGCATGCCGGCCACAGCGCCAGCGGCAGCCTGATCCAGGTCAGCGTCGGGCATGACGATCATGGGGCTCTTGCCGCCCAACTCAAGCGTGACGGGGATCAGCTTCTCGGCCGCTGTTTTATAGATGATCTTGCCGGTTTCCACCGACCCGGTGAAAGTTATCTTATGCACACTCGGATGTGCGACCAGTGGCGCTCCGCACTCCGGACCGTGGCCCGCGACCACGTTGAGCAGGCCCTTGGGCAGCACCTGGTTCAAGATCTGACACACACGCAGCACCGCCAATGGCGCCTCCTCGGCAGACTTCACCACGACAGCGTTACCCGCCACGAGCGAAGGCCCAATCTTCATCGCGAGGATATACATTGGCGCATTCCACGGCAGTATCGCGCCAACGACACCGATCGGCTCGCGCACCGTGAGGGTCAAGACATCCGGCCGGTGGGGCACCGTCTCGCCCTTCAGCTCCGAGGCCAGTCCGCCGTAGTACTGCAGCATGTCGGCGATACCTTCGGCTTCGGGACGGCTCTCGGTTCGAATCGCCTTGCCGGTCTCCAGCGTCACCAGGCGAGCCAGTTCCTCGACGTGTGAGGCCAGCAACCGGGCGCACTCGATTACCAAGGCACCGCGCCTACGCGCCGGCGCATTGGCCCACTCGCGCTGGGCGCGATGCGCGGCCCGGACGGCGACATCCACGTCATCGGCAACGCTGAAGGGCGCATCCGCGATCTTGCGGCCGGTGGCAGGGTTGATCACAGCGAAGGTTCTGCCCGAGCGCGCGGGCGTGAGCTCACCGTCGATGAAATTGTGCCCGCTCAGGGTTCGGGCCAGGTCTTCGGCGTTTAGATTGGGATGGAGCGTGTTAGCTGACACAGATGTCTCCTGGGCTATGCAGTATTAATTGAGGAAAGTGCCGTCTTCGATCAACTTGGATACGACGGTCCAGTCGTGCGCGCCGTAGCCAGAGTCACTTAGCTGCCTATACAGTTGGACGGCCCTGGCACCAAAAGGCGTTGCTGCGCCAACCTCATTGGCGGCAGACGCGACAAGGGAGAGGTCCTTAAGCATCAGATCCGCCGCAAATCCAGGCACATAGTCGCGACTTGCGGGCGATGAGGGTACCGGGCCCGGTACCGGACAGTTGTTTGTGAGTGTCCAACATTGGCCGGTTGACTGAGTGATGATGTCGTACATCGTCTGATAGTCCATGCCGAGCTTACGGCCCAGGATGAAGGCTTCCGAGACCACTGCGCTGCTGACACATGCGATCAGGTTGTTGCACAGCTTGGCAATCTGGCCATTGCCGATGGCCCCGGCATAAAAGATCCTGGCGCCCAACTGGCGCAAGACTGGCTCAGCCTGATCGAACGCCTGCCGATCGCCGCCGACCATGAATGTCAGCCGGGCATCCCGCGCGCCTGCCTGGCCGCCGGCCACGGGCGCGTCCAGCATCGCAAAGCCAGCTTGCGCCGCTTCGGCGGCGACGGCACGTACCGCAGAAGGTCCTATCGTGGAGCTCTCGATCAGCAAGGTTCCCGGCGTCGCGACCTTCAGGACACCGTCTGCTGCGCAGTACAAGCTTTTCACGTCATTGGCGTTTCTAACGATGGAAATGACAATCGACGCACCGTCGACTGCTGAGGCGATGGAGCGATGTGATTGCCCCCCATGTTCAGCGAAGCCGGCCATTGCGGCTTCCGAGATATCGAATCCCCGAACTTCGTGGCCTGCACGTATAAGGTTCAGAGCCATTGGCATGCCCATGTTGCCGAGACCAATGAATGCGATTCTTTTCATTTTTCTTACCCCTTATTTGTCAGTGAACTATCCGATTCCGCATGGAGCGGTGCGAGACTCGCGATGACCGCATCGCGATCGTCCTGTTGAGGGCGAAGCATCCTGGGAGCATCGTTTACTGTGCGCGAGTAGCGCGGTGCCGGGCTGGGTTGAATGACGCCGTCGATTGTCGCGAACACCCCGCGCGCGCGCGCGTGCGGGTGATTGGGTGCCTCGCTCATCGACAGTACCGGCGTGACGCAGGCATCGCTGTCGTCGAATATGCGGCACCATTCGTCACGGCTGCGGCTCTTGAAGATCTTGGCAAGCTTGGCCTTGAGACCCGGCCAAGCTTTCGGGTCCCGCTGGCAGTCGAAGTCCGGGTCATCAACCAGACCCAGTCTCTCTCGCAAGAGTGCATAGAACTCGGGCTCAACCGCGCCGATCGCGACGTGCTTACCATCGCTGGTCTCATATGTCTCGTAGAAATGCGCGCCGGTGTCGAGGAGATTGACGCCGCGTTCGTCGCGCCAGACGCCGGCGGAACGAAGCGACCACATCATGCCCATCAGCAAAGCGGTGCCATCGACCATCGCGCAGTCCACCACCTGGCCTTCACCCGAGGTTCGTGCATGCAGGATGGCGCTGACCATGCCGAACGCAAGCAGCATGCCACCGCCACCGAAGTCGGCGACCAGGTTGGCGGGTGGCGTTGGCTTGCCACCCTCGCGCCCGAAGGCGTGCAAGGCACCGGCGAGCGCGATGTAGTTGATGTCGTGCCCGGCTCGTTGCGCGAGGGGTCCCTCCTGGCCCCACCCCGTCATTCGCCCGTACACAAGCCGCGGGTTGTCTGCCAACAAGACCTCGGGCCCGAGCCCGAGTTTTTCCATGACGCCTGGGCGGTAGCCCTCAACAATGCCGTCTGCGCTGCGTGCGAGCGCTCGGGCCTCGCGCACGCCGTCGGGCGTCTTGAGATCAAGGTGCACGACACGGCGCGAGCGTGCCAGAACGTCCTTGCTCGCATCCATGATGCCTTGACGCCAGGCCGGTACATGTCGCGCCACACGGATCACGTCCGCGCCGTTATCGGCCAGCATCATGCAGGCGAACGGTGCAGGGCCGATCGCTCCGAACTCGATGATCCGGACGTCTTTCAAAGGTCCGCTCATGGTTGTGCTCCCACAACGGACTCGCCTGCGGCATCCGCTTCGTCCATGCGACCGGCGACCACATGACCTGCAAAGGCCTTGTCGATCTGCGTCGTCGTCTTGCCCAGGCTCGTGAGGAGTTCGCTGGTGTCCTCTCCGAGCAGGGGTGGCCGACCGCGGCTGGCCGCGGGTGTCAGTGCAAAGCGAATGGGGGATCGCAACTGACGCACTTTTCCGAGCAGTGGATCGTCATCGTCGGAGTACGTGCCATTGTGCAGGACCTGCGGGTCAGCGAAGAACCCGGGAAGGTCGTTGACGCGTCCAAGCGGCACGCTGTACTTCTCGGCAAGCGCCTCGATGGTGGCCGTGTCGATCCTTTGCGCACTGCACCGGATTTCATCCCACATCGCCTCGCAGTGATCGCGACGCTCTTTCACGCCAGCGAAACGGGGATCATCGATAAGATCCAAGCGGCCAAACATTCGACATAGATTCCTGAACTGCTCGTCGGTAAAGATATGACCCATGACATGGCCGTCCAACGTCCTGATCGGAAAGTAGGTGTTGGGTAGGGCATGCGCACCGATACCTGGCGTTTGAAAGTAGTGGTTCACCATGAGATCCGGCAGCATAAATGCGGCGTAGGAATCCAGCAGCGATACGCAGACCCGCTGGCCCTTCCCACCGGTCCGTTCGCGGTGGACGAGTGCGGCAAGGATTGCCTGGGCGGCGGTGGCAGCGGTAATCTTGTCGACGACCGAATTGCGGACAGGCTCGGGCTTGTCCGGGCTTCCGATGCTCGGCATGGTCCCACTCAACGCCTGAACGACGTGATCGTACGCGGGCCGTGGGGCGTACGGTCCATCTACGCCGAAGCCGTTGATCGACGCGTAGATGAGCTTTGCATTGGTCTGGCAAAGGGCATCATGCCCGAGCCCAAGTTGCTCCATGACGCCTGGGCGGAAGTTTTCAATCAACACATCGGCCGTCAACGCCAGCTCGCGCGCCAGCGCTTGTCCCGAAGGGGACTTGAGATCGATGCACATGCTCCGCTTGCTGCCGTTGAACAGAGCGAATCCGGCCGATACTCCCTGGTGCTGGGGGTGGCCCTTGCGCATGGGATCACCACTGATGGGCTCTATTTTGATTACCTCGGCCCCAAGGTCGGCCAGCATCTGGCCGGCGAACGGCCCCGCAACCATCGTTGCGAATTCCAACACGCGCAATCCTGCGCACGGACCGGACGCTTTGTCCCCGTTGTCGGTAGTCATATTGTTCCCCGAAGTTACTGTACAGCTCGGCGGCGTGTGTGCGACTTTGCCGCTGGGCTCCCCACGTCAGCACACCCGCCATGCGTCTGGCATCTCGCGGACGAATCGTTCACCCTGTTGTCTTCCTGCCTCGGCTGCCACACGGCGCCGGCTCGGATCGAAGTTGTTCTGCCCGATCGCGGCTTCACTGAGCGAGTCGGGAACAATGAGCACGGCATCGTCTCGCTTGCCACAGCCGTCGATCTCGGACTGCACGGTGAGGCCGGTCAGATTGCCAGGTCGAGGCGAGATGACGATGCACCGGTCGAATCTCCGTGCCAGCTTGGCATTGGTTACCGATACGCTGCCCCCGTCCACCCAGCGTTTTCCTCCGGCGACAATCACGGGCCAGATTCCCGGTGCCGCACCGCTGGCAGCGGCTGCGTGCACGAGGTCGATGCCCGAATCGCTGGTAAGCAGGTGCAACTCGCCACTGTCCACGTCGATGGCGGTGAGCGTGAGTCGGTCGGACGGCCAATCATCGCGGTCGAGCCGGTCTCGAACGACAGCCAGGCGCAGCCGTATGTCAATAGGAGATGCCGCCAGGGCAAACTCGCCGATGCACCGTCCCGCGAGATGCTCGTTTCCGGAGCATCGCCTCAGAATCGTGGTCAGGGTCTCGATGACGTCTAACGATGAGGCTACCGGCACCTCTTGTACGCTCGCGGAAACCTGCCGTTCGTATGCCCATGAAATACCCCTCTGGTCAAGGAGTGCGGAGCCGGCAAAGGCGCCGGCCGATGTCCCTATCACTTCGCTTACGCCGAGCAGGTCAATGCCACCAGACGCAAGTCCGTGGAGCACCCCAATCTCCCAGGCGAGCCCGAGGACGCCACCGCCCCCAAGAATCAATCCGCGGTTCATGCTCTAAATACCCGTTATCTTGACTTGTTCACAACCCCGCACCGGAAGACCGCCGGCAGGCGGGCTTCCGGACTGCGGGGCGCCGATGGAACTGCCTCAGCGCAGAATGAAGGCTTCCTTGATGGGCTCGCGGGTCATGCGCCAGAACTCAACGTGCCGCCATGGCGTCGGAAGGAGGGGCCGCCCCTTCTGGTTGGTGTAATAGGTATGGGCACGCCGCTCCCAGGCCCAGATCGACCCGGCCATCTTCTCGTCGAGCCTGCGGTTGTGTTCATCAAACGCTTCCTGAGTCACCTCGAGCGAGCGGGCACCCTCCTCGACCAACATCTGCAGGCATTCCATCGCGTAGTGGTTGACGACCTCCGCCATGAAGTTGTGCCCACCGGCATGTCCGGCCCCTGTATGCGGGCCGGAGTTCACGAAGAGATTCGGGAATTTTGGTACCATCCCGCCCAGATACGAGGACGGACTGTTGTCACGCCAGACGTCGGACAGCCGTACGCCGTTGCGGCCCTCCACCTGGATCGGCGACAGCCAGTCGAGGGTCAGCCCGGTTGCGTAGATGATGACGTCCAATTCGATCAGCTTGCCGTCCACGGTAAGAATGCCGTCCGGAACCACCCGCGCGAGCTTGCTGGTTTCGAGGGCCACGTTCGGCTGCGACAACGCGTAGTAGAAGCCGCCAGGGGCAAAATCGTATGGGTCACGCACGCTACGCTTGCCCAGCGGCGCATAGTCCGGCGTCAGCTTTTGAGCCAGCTCGCTGCCCTCACCAAAACACGAGTTGATGTAGTTGATGCAGAACTGCATCAGGCGGTCGTTGGCCGGTGAGATGGAGATGTGTGTCTTCGCCCATTCCGGATCCGTGCGAACGATCGGATATCCGACCTTGTCGCTATAGGTCCAGTATGACTTCAGCCTGTCCCAGTGCAGGAAGTACGGCAGATGCTGGCGCGCCCACCGCTTGCTCTGCGGGATATCCCCGTCTCCCGCTTGGTTGGGAATGATCCACATCGGCTGGCGCATAAAGACGGTGAGGTGATCAACTTCCTGCGAGATCTTGCCGATCACCTGCACACCGGTAGCTCCCGTACCGATGATGCCGACCCGCTTGCCACGCAAATCGACGTCATGTTTCCAGCGGTTGGCGTGAATCGATACGCCTTTGAACGTCTCGCGACCTTGCAGGTCAGGATAGTTCGGGCGGTTGAGATGGCCCAGGCATGACATGACCGCTGTGGCGCGCACCTTCGAGGCCTCGCGCCCCTTCTTGACCACCATCAACTCCCATTCCTCATCCTCTTCGATCCACTGGATCTTCAGCACTTCGCTCTCGAGCTCAATGAACTCGCTCATGTGGTGCTTCTCGACAATGCCTTCGAGATAGCGCAGGTACTCCGAGCCCACCGGGTAGTAGTTGCTCCACGACGGATTGAGCTCGTATGACAATGAGTAGTACGTGGCTGGTGTATCGACCGCGACACCTGGGTAGTCGTTCGCCGCCCATACGCCTCCGACCTTGTTGTTGCTATCGAAGATGCGGTAGCGGAATCCGCGGTCCTTCGCCTGGATGGCGGCCGCGATGCCAGTCATGCCGGCACCAATGATGGCCAGTTCGATACGCTCGGTCGGGCGACCGCGCTGAGGCAGCACAGGCATGTTGCGTACGAAGCCAGCCTGTTCGAGAAGCATGTCGCCAAACTCGGCATCGATCGGCTCGCCGGTAACCATCGCTGCCATCTTGAGAAACAGATCGGGCTCCAAATCGTAGCCGGACAGGTATTCCGTCTGTTCGGAGGGAGGCTTGTCCAGCGCGGCGACTGCCAGCTCGATCATTTCCTGCCGGATTGCCCCGGGGATGGTGGCGACCTGAGCGAAGCCCTTTAGCGTTTCGACCACCTTCACGCCGGGCATGAGCTCGGCCTTGTCCGGCATCTTCAGTTCCGGCGCGTAGCGGCTGAGCAGCGCTGGGTCACGCGTGATATGCACAAGTGACGCCAGCAGCAGTGCGGGGTCAACTTCTGCAAGGTATTTGCGAAGGTCAGATTCTGCAATACGACGTTGACGCGCAATGTTTGTGAAGATTTCGCGAAGTTCGCTCCTGGGCGAAATCGGATTGGTCCGGGCAGTGGATGCAATGGCTGCATCGGAAGTATCAATGAACATAGTGGATTAGCGTTTCGATCAAGTGGTTGTTCGTGTGGCACGGCCTTCCAGACTGCGGGGACCATGCCGTCCCTGGTCACGTGTTGGAAGTGTAGGAACGGCGCACCGCCGAGCCAACAGGAGCCCGTGAAGATGAGAACTTCGCAAAACGCGATAGGCAACGTCTGCGAGCGCTTGGCCAGGCAAAGCGCACGCGCGCTGACGCAGTGCAGCAGCGTATGGAGTGCCAGACAGAAGAAAGGTGGGAATTGCTCGAATTGAGCAAGTGAGTACTTCGTGAAACGGTGCAATGCACTCGGATGTGCGCCTCTAAACTTCAAGCGACTGAAGACTGGAAACAAGAGGCGACGAGATGGGAACAAAGGTGCATGCTGCCGTGATGGTGCAGGCCCGCGAACTCCAGGTGGAGTTGCTGGACCTGGATGAACCGCACGATAACGAAGTGATGGTGGAGATTGCCGCGACAGGCGTGTGCCATTCGGACCTGTCCGTGTATCGGGCAGTGCTCCCGACACCGTTGCCGGTGATCCTGGGACACGAAAGCGCAGGCGTTGTCGTGGGCATGGGATCTCATGTCTCGGGCTTGGCGATCGGCGATCGCGTGGTGCTCAGCCTGCTCGCTCAGTGTGGCAACTGCTTCTACTGCAACCATGGCCAGCCGGTGCTGTGCGAGTCTGGCCAGCCATCGATGCTTCAAGGCACCATGTCAGATGGCACCACGCGTTTTGCCTGGAATGGCACACCGGTTTTCCAGATGGCCGGCCTGGGAACGCTTGCGCAGCGGGTTGTTGTACCCGCTTCATCGGTCGTTCCGATCCCGAACTCGCTGCCGCTGGAGCAGGCGGCATTGCTCGGCTGCGGGGTCATGACGGGCTGGGGCGCGGCAGTAAACACGGCAAAGGTCGAGGTCGGCGAAGCGGTGGCCGTTCTTGGTTGCGGTGGTGTCGGCTTGCATGCGGTCCAGGGCGCGCGCGTCAGCGGGGCCAGCATGATCATAGCGATCGATCCCCGTCCCGATCGCCTGGAGCTGGCGCGGTCACTGGGTGCGACCCATCAGCTCCAGCCTGCGCCCGGCCTGGTGGAAAAGGTGCGCGCGCTCACCGGCGGGCGAGGCGTCGAGGTCGCGTTGGAAGTCGCCGGGCGCCAGCAATCCATCGACGACGCCATACGGATGACAAGGCGTGGCGGTCGCGCCGTCATCGTCAGTGCTCCGGGCAAGGACGTGGTGGTGAATATATCCGCCTTTGGCGGACTGGTTCTTACCGAGAAGACAATCCGTGGCTCGCTTTATGGCTCAGCGCACGTGCGCCGCGACATTGCGCGGCTGGTTGAATTGTACGACGCCGGCAAGCTGCAACTAGCCAACCTCGCGTCAGTCATCTATTCGCTCGACCAGGTTAACGAGGCCATGGCCCATTGCGCCATGGAGGAGGGCGGTCGGGCGATTGTGAAGCCATGAGTTCGCACGCGATGACAGATCACCGCGCACGCGATGCCAACGAACAGGAACACCAATGATGCTTCCTCAGCCAACATCGATCACGCAGCACCTGATTGATCCCGCTATCTGCATCCGCTGCAACAGCTGCGAGGAGTCTTGTCCGATCGGCGCTATCACGCACGACCACAACAACTACGTGGTCGACGTCGAGCGCTGCAGCCATTGCCGTGCGTGCATCCCGCCGTGCCCAACAGGTGCGATTAATCACTGGTACTCGCTGCAGCAGCCGTACACCCTTGAGCAACAGCTTTCGTGGCAGGACCTGCCGCCACCGACGCAACCGAGCACCGAGATCCGTGCCACCGAAGGTCCTGTCAGCGTGAGGGCGCCCGCGTCGGCGAGTGCGCCAGCGCTGCATCTTTACAGCCGCGCTGCACCGGCCGTCGCAACGGTGAAATTGCGCCAGCGGGCCACGGCGCTCGACGCTGACGATGACGTTTGGCACATCGTACTGGATTTCGGAGACCAGTCGATGCCCGTATTGGAGGGCCAGAGCATTGGCATCCTACCGCCCGGCATCGACGCCAATGGGCGCCCGCACATCGAGAGGCTGTACTCGGTCGCCAGCGCACGAACGGGCGAGCGGCGGGGCACCAGCACCGTGGCGCTGACGGTGCGCCGCAAGCCAGGCGGTCTTTGCTCAAACTATCTGTGCGACCTGGTGCCAGGCGAGACGGTGAGGGTCGTCGGCCCGCTGGGCGACACGTTCCTGCTGCCCATGGAAAGGTCCGCCAACCTGATCATGGTCTGCACCGGCACGGGCGTCGCGCCCTTTCGGGGCTTCATTCAGCATCGCCTGCGCAGTATGCGCGACGCTAGCGGCAGCCTGATGCTGTTCTTCGGGGGCCGTCGTCCTGTAGAGCTGCCTTACTCCGGCGAGGAGAACGGGTTACCGGAGGGCTTCGTAGAGCACTACTTCTGCTTCTCGCGCCAACCGAACGAGCCCCGGATGTATGTGCAGGACGGAATCCGGGCCGCCGGCAAGCGAATCAGGACGCTTCTGCAGGACGAACTCACGCACGTTTTCCTGTGTGGTCGCAAGGGCATGGAAACCGGTGTGGAGGAGGCTTTCGCGGATGTCCTTCGCGGGGATGGGACATCTGCATGGCCAATGATCCGGGAGAGCCTGCTGACCAGCGGACGCTATCACGTTGAAACCTATTGACCTTTTCCAGGAGATCCCAGGTGACCGACACCAACCAGCACTCACTACCCCATGACGGGTATGACCTTCTCTCCGACCACTATGTACAGGAGGCGCATGTCCTGTGGAGCGACATCCGTTCCAGCGGCTGCCCGGTTGCGCATAGTGAAAAATGGGGGGGATCATGGCTGCCCACCACATACGAGGACATCCACCACGTCGCTCAAAATCCAGCCGTGTTTTCATCGCGTGCAGCAGAAATTGCGGGCGAGGTACCTTCGGAAGGTTCGGGCCTTGTGTTGCCACCGCTGACCAGCGACCCGCCGGATCACAAGATCCACCGGGACTTGCTCGAACCCTACTTTACGCCCGCTCGCGTTGCAGCGATTGAGCCCTATGCACAGAGCATCGCTCGTCATCATGCGCAGAGGATTGCCGCCAATGGCGAAGCTGACCTTGGTGACGATTTCTCCAAGCCGTTTGTCCTGTCGCTGCTGACACGCTTCCTCGACGTGCCCGAGGACCGTCAGGAGCGCTTTATGGACTGGGCCATCCGGGTTCTGAAGTATGGGCCGTTCGACCAGGAACTGCGCAAGGCGGCTTTCGACGAAGCCTTCGCCGATCTCGAGCAACTGCTCGATGAGCGGGCACAGGATCCCGGCGAAGACCTCGTCAGCCATATCGCGACGGCCACGATCGACGGCAAGCCCATCTCACGCAAGCACCGAATCGGTAGCCTGCTGCTTGCCGTCCTCGCCGGCGCCGACACTACATGGAACGCGCTCAACGCGAGTCTGAACCATTTGGCCGACAACCCGGCCGACCGGGAAAAGCTCATCAATGAGCCTGCTTTGTTGAGGACTACCGCGGTTGAGGAACTGCTCCGCTTCTACGCGCCGCTGTCTATCGCGCGCGTCACCACCCAGGAGGCAGAACTGCGCGGGCGCTGCATCGGCGCTGGCGAGCGGGTGATTCTGGCCTACCCGGCGGCGAATCGTGACCCAGCGGTATTCGAGAACCCGGACGAAGTGCAGCTCGAGCGCAAGCGCAACCGCCACCTGACCTTCGGGGTGGGCGTGCACCGGTGCCTCGGGTCCCACCTCGCCCGGATGGAGATGCGCGTCGCCATCGAGGAATGGCTCAAGGCGATTCCGAACTATGAGCGCATATCCGGCGCGGTTAAGTGGTCTGCGGGCAATGCCCGCGGTCCTGAGAATGTGCGTATCCGGGTGCTTTGACGCCTGGTTTCCAAAAGCAGATACAGAACAAGGAGACTCCGTTGAACAGCACAGTTATCCTGGAAAAGGACGGCGCGGTGGCACGGCTGATCTTAAATCGACCGGAGAAACACAATGCTCTGCGCTTCGATGAGATGGACGATCTGGTTGCCGCCTTGCGGGATGCCGAGTACGACGATGACATCAAAGTCATCATCCTGAAGGGCAACGGGCCCTCATTCTGCGCTGGGCACGACTACAACGATGCAGTCAAGTCGTACGGGCTGGAGCTGACACCGGACGGCGGCAAGCCGCGCCGCCCCAGCCAGAGAATGCGCTTGCAGCGGGACCGACGTCTGGGTATGAGCTACATGGCATTCCAGAATTCGGCCAAGCCGGTCATCGCGCAGGTCCATGGCCATTGCACCGGCGTAGGCATCTACCTAGTGGAGTTGGTGGACCTGGCGATTGCCGCGGAGGACGCCTGCTTTAGTCATGCGGAGCAGCGATTTGGTCTCGCCGGCAATACCTGGCACATGAACTCGCAGATCCTGATGTACGGCGCCAAGGTTGCTCGGGAACTGATGCTGCTGGGCGAGCGCTTTAACGGCAGTGAGGCTTGCCGGCTCGGTCTGGTCAATCGTGCGGTGCCGTTGGCGGAGTTGGAGTCTACCGTTGAGAACTGGGCCGGGCGTATCGCCAAGCACCCACGTGACGCCTTGGTGACGGGCAAGGCCATGCACCAGATGGCGCTGGAAAGCCTTGGCTGCGCGGCCCAGTTCACGCGGGGCTTCGTCGGTCACACTCTCGGTACGAACCTGAGGTTCGAGAGCGACGAGTTCAACTTCTTGCGCGAGCGCAGCGAGTCAGGCACGACAGCGACATTCAAGCTGCGCGACATGAACCATAGGGACGCCGATTGAGGCAAGGCCCGACCGCCAACCACGACGCACACCTGAGCGTCAATGCTAATCACTCTGACAAGGAGACAGCGTGGAACTGCATGTCACCCAACTGAACGTCGACAACGGTGTCGGTCTGGTTCGGCTCAACCGACCCGGGCGCGGAAACTCTTGGACCACGCGCATGAATGCCGAATATCGCTGGCTGATGTCATGCCTGGACGATGACCCACGGGTGCGCGTGATTGTCGTTACCGGAGCCGGCCAGCAGTTTTGCGTCGGCGCAGACACCAAGGCGCTGGACCATTACCGAGAGTCCGATCAGAACTATCTCGAAAGCTTTCGGAATGACGTGATGGCAACGCCAGGTTACGGCGTGCGCCCTGAATACGAGCACGAGCTGATCTGGCATTGGGGCCTGCAAAAGCCCGTCATTGCTGCAATCAACGGGGCCTGCGCCGGAATTGCCGTCGCCCTGGCCGCTTACTGTGACCTCCGCTATGCCGCGGAAGGCGCCAAATTCACGACGTCAACGCCGCGTCTGGGATTGCCTGCCGAGTTTGGGCTGTCCTGGATCATGCCCCGTATCGTCGGTCTGACCCACAGTGCCGACATCTTGCTGTCGGGTCGCGTGTTCTTGGCGGACGAGGCACGCGCCATGGGCTTTCTCAACGGCGTGATGCCGCGTGAGGAGCTTGAGGAGGAAGTACTCCGAATCGCGCGCGGTTTGGCGGGCTCAACGTCTCCTGTGGCGGTGAAGACGGCCAAGCGTCAGGTCTACGCCGACCTCATGCGGCACGACGCAGGTGCCGCGATTGAGGATTCCCGGGAACTGATGGGGCAGTTGATGAAGGAACCGGATTTCAGTGAAGCCTTGCGGGCCATGAAGGACAAGCGCGCCCCGGCCTTCACTCCGCTGCCGGGCACAGCCATGGGGAGTACCGGGTCATGAGTTCATCCTATCGGCAGGGCCCGCTCGAACGCTTTCGTGTGCTTGATCTTACCCGCCTGCGGGCAGGCCCAACGGCTGTACGCCAGCTCGCGGATTGGGGCGCAGATGTCATCAAGGTTGAAAGCCCGGAGGCGCTTAACGTCAGCGACGGCTGGATCGGAGACCGCCTGGGCTCTGATTTCCAGAACTTGCATCGCAACAAGCGCAGCGTCACTCTCAATCTCAAGGATCCGGAAGGCGTCCGAATTCTTAAGCGTCTGGCCGAGACGGCTGACGTGCTGGTAGAGAACTTTCGGCCAACCGTGAAGACACGGCTTGGGGTGAGCTATGAGACGCTGCGGCGCAGCAATCCCGGGCTCGTTTACGCAAGCATCTCGGGGTTCGGGCAGGACGGCCCGTATGCCGACCGGCCGGGCTATGACCAGATCGTTCAGGGCATGGGTGGGCTGATGGCAATTACCGGTGAAAAAGGGCAGCCGCCTTTGCGGACCGGCATCTCGCTCGCGGATACCGGAGTAGGCCTGTACGCTGCGCTCGGCATCATGACTGCCCTGCTCGAGCGCGAAGTGTCGGGCCGTGGGCAATGGGTACAGACCTCCTTGCTGCAGGGCATGATCGCACTGACCGACTACCAGGCGGCGCGATGGCTGATGGACGGTGAGGTGCCAGAACAGGCTGGCAACGATCATCCAACTGCGACGCCAACGGGCGTGTTCCCGACCGCCGATGGCCACATCAACATTGCCACGGCTGGTGAGGAGATGTGGAGGCGCCTGTGCAACGCGATCGAGGCGCCCCAGTTGCTCGAGCGGGTCGAATATTCCAGCAACGAATTTCGAACGAAGAACCGGGAGGCGTTGAAGGCCGAGCTTTCGAAACATACGATGCGCAAAACAAGTTCCGAATGGATCTGCACTTTCGAGCAGGCGAGCGTTGCCTGTGGTCCCATTTACCGGATGGACGAGGTATTCAAGGACCGCCAAGCCCAGCATCTCGGCATGGCCGTATCCCTGCAGCATCCGGTGCTTCAGGAGATAAAGGTCGTGGCGCAGCCGTACACGCTTTCCCGAACACCAAGCCAGATGCGCGCGGCAACGCCCGGGCGAGGCGAGCACACCGACGACGTGTTGATGGAACTTGGCTACACCGCGGGACAGATCTCGGACCTGCGCGAGCGTCACGTGGTGTGATTGCAGACGAATGCTTCCAACTAACCACAGACTACGGAGTGACAATGAAAATTCGAATTGAATCGGAGCGATGCAAAGGGCATCAGAACTGCGTCCGGGCGGCGCCGGAATTGTTCGTTGTCGGGGAAGACGGCTTTGCTCAGGTCAGAGAATGTGGCGATGTGCCGCCGGCCCTGAAGGAACAGGCGCTTCTCGCCTGGGCGAACTGCCCCGAGTTCGCTATCGAGGTCGAGGATGCCGAGCGCTGAGCCGGCCTTGCCGAAGGCACCTGACGCGACTGGCGCTTTGAAACGATAATTGGACAACACGATGGAGAATAGCGGACACCTGATCGTCGAGCGTGATGGTGCGACGGGGCGTATAGCGATCAGCAATGTGGCCCGTCGCAACGCCGGCACCGACTCGATGTGGCGCGCCTTCGCGCCAGCCTTGGATTCGTTCGCTGCTGACCCGGGCATACGAGTCATCCTGATCGAGGGCGACGGCGGACGGGATTTCATGTCCGGTGCCGACATTGCCGAGTTCAATAGCCGGTTGTCGCAGGCCGATGCCGTACGCACTGTCGAACGCAGTGCGCTGCAGGCTTACAGGGCAGTCTGGGACTGTGCCAAGCCGACCGTGGCAGTCATCCGTGGCTACTGCCTCGGCGGCGGACTCGCGCTGGCATGCTGTTGCGACCTTCGGATCGCATCGGATACGGCGAGGTTTGGCATTCCTGCCGTCAAGCTGGGGGTTGGCTATCCGGGTGACAGCATGGAGAAGATCCGCTCGCTTGTCGGCCCGGCGTTCATGAAGGAAATCCTCCTGACGGGACGCCAGTTCTCTGCATCGGAGGCTCTGCGTATTGGACTTGTCAACACGATCGTGCCCGATAAGGAGTTGGCATCGGAAGCCGGGAGCGTGGCCGCATCCATCGCCGCAGCTGCGCCCTTGACGGTTCGGGCAATCAAGCTGATAGACCGCGATCTGGACAAGCCACCCGTGGACTGGAATACTGGGCGTTGGGACCAATGCATTGCTGCCTGCTTCGCGAGCGAGGATTTCATCGAAGGTTGCACCGCATTCGCCGAGCGGCGCGCGCCGAGATTCATGGGACGTTGAGTGGACTTGAAACCGTGCGCGCAGTGCAGTGCAGTACTGGGCGCAGGAGAAAAGGTTAGTGGACAAGTTCGCGGCTATTCAATCCTTCGTCGCCGTTGCGCAACGGGGAGGATTTTCTGCGGCCGCTCGCCAACTCGGCGTGACGGCGTCCATACTGACTCGGCGGATCGCGAGCCTGGAGCAGGAATTGCGCGTGCCGCTGCTCGTGCGCAATACCCGAAAGCTCGCATTGACGCCGGCGGGCGAGGCGTATTTTGTGCGCTGCCGCGAAATCCTCTCGTCCATGGAGGAAGCGGAACAGGAGCTAGAACGTGCCTGCGATGATCCGGTCGGACGATTGCATGTCCAACTGCCGCTGATTGTGGCGCGGCTGCATGTGGTGCCACGCCTCAGTGAATTTGTTGCGCAGTATCCGGGAATCAAACTGAAGATCACACAAGCGGACGGGCTGCAGCACGACCTGATTGGAAAAGGCCTGGACATTGCCGTCTGGGGCGGCGATCTGCCCGACTCACGCCTCGTCGCGCGTCCGCTGACACGGAATCTGCGCGTCACCTGCGCAACGCCAGAGTATCTTGACCGCTGCGGCCGACCCCAACGCATCGAGGATCTGGCATCGCATAACTGCCTGACTGCGGACCTCTTTCATGGAGGGCGCTCGTGGCTCTTTCAGATGCCGGAGGGAGAACGCCTGGTGCCCGTGAAAGGCAACCTTGCGTTCGACAACAGCGACAACTACCGAGAAGCCGTTCTCGCCGGGTTGGGGCTGGGCCAAGGCCCTTCGATCCTGTTCGATGTCGACGTCAGCGCCGGGCGCCTTGAACAAGTCCTGACCAACTACGTCGCGCGCGGTCAGACCCTGTACGCGGTCTACCCGCCAGCGCAAGGCCGAAACGCCAAAGTGAAGGCCTTCGTCGAGTTCCTGTCCCGCGTTCTGCCCGTGGGTTGGAGTGGCATGGCCGTGAGCATGCGCTCGGATGACTCTGCGTCGATGCCCGAAGGAAAGCTCGCGCAACGGCTGTAGGGTACGGTCGCCGAACGGCGAGCTCACGCCGCTCAATTCGGTACGCCATGCATCTCTCGTCTGGCGAAGTACTCTTGTTCGTTCCGTTTCGTTGATCTCCGTCAGCGCGCAGGGTCTACTACTACCCACGCGATGTGCGATCGGTATCGGGGTATCCCGGTCAATGATCGATACCGCGTGGCCCATGGGTTGGACGCCAGATGTCGATGCCCTGTGCTAGCCCCCCATCAACGTAAACGTCAGCATTCGTACCTTCCTATGATCTCCCCACGACGCTGGTCTCGCGACGTCGCGAGCGCAAGGGTTGAGAACCACTCAACACTGGTCTATACACATCGTCCGATGTCGCTGGTCGAGTTCCTGATTGACGCGCGCCGCTGGGCTGACCGTCCATTCATCGTGCAAGGTGATCTGCGCCTGAGCACTCAGGATTTCGAGCGAGCCGTGCGGCGCGTTGCCCGCTTCCTTGCCGCGCAGGGGATTGGCCGCGGGACGAGCGTCATGTTGCTCGGCTATAACAGCCTCGAGTGGCTGCTTTCATTTTGGGCGGTGCAATGCCTTGGCGGAGTTGCTGTACTTGGCAATGCAATGTGGGGCAACGCGCAAGCGAAAGCTTCCGCCGAATTGGCTGAACCGGTTCTGCTTATTACGGACAGAGCGAAGGGGTCGCTTCAGGGAGCGTGGTTCACCATTGCCTTCGATGAGATTGGCGAGGTCTCTCGCGACGCCACTGCAGAGTTGCTATGCTTGGAGCATGCCCCCGAGATGGAGGACGAGACCGCCGTTGTCATGTTCAGTTCGGGGACCAGTGGCGACCCCAAAGCCGTGGTGATCTCGCATCGGTCGATCATCGCCAATATCCAGAATCTCCTTGTCCTGACCGGGCGTCTGCCTGACGAACTTGCGCCCGGAGCGCCGGGCACTATCAGCCTGCTGACGATGCCTCTGTTCCACATGGGCGGCATCCAAATTGCGACGACCACCCTGCTGACCGGCGGTACCCTTGTTCTGTTGGAGGGGCGCTTCGACCCGGTTACGGTGCTGGCGCTCATCGATCAGGAAAAGGTACGCGTTTGGGGCAGTGTGCCCACGATGGTCTCGCGCGTGGTCGAGCACGAACTGTTCGGCAAGTTCGATACCACCAGCTTGCGGTCGATTCCAATGGGTGGAGCAGCGCTGTCCGACGACCTTCGAGCCAAGGTGCAGAAGGCGTTCCCGTCCATGCAGAAGCGTGTGGGCAGCTTGTATGGGATGACGGAGGCTGGCGGTGTTGTGGCGGCGGGCTCCAGCGCGGAGATCGAAGGGCGGCCTAAAGGCTGTGTTGGCCGGCCGCTTCCCCTCGTCGAGGTTCGGATCGACGCCCCGGACGAAAAGGGCGTAGGGGAGATCATGGTGCGCACAGCCACGATCACCGGCGGATACCTTCGCGACCCTAAGCCGATCACTGACCGGCAGGGATGGTTTGCCACTGGCGATCGCGGCTGGCTCGATGCCGAGGGCTACTTATATTTGGTTGGCCGCTCGAAAGACATCATCATTCGTGCGGGCGAAAACATCGCATGCGTGCAGGTCGAGCAATGTCTTTTGCAACACGGCGACGTGGTCGAGGCAGCAGTCGTGCCACTTCCGCACGCCGACCTTGGAGAGGAGGTCGGCGCCGTCGTTGTCTTAAGGCCCGGGACGGCCATTACGGCTGAGCTCTTGCGCGCCCATGCAGCCGCGCTGCTTGGGCGGCATGAAGTGCCTTCCCGCTGGTGGCTTCGCTCCGAGGCGTTGCCAACGAATGCTACCGGCAAGGTCGCCAAGCGAGAAGTACTGGCTCAGTGGCGGCAGGCGGGGTTGGATCTCCCCGCGTGCTGATTGAACGACGTGAGACAGGCATTATGATCGAACGCACCACACTCTATATTGGCGGACGTTGGTTGACGTCATCCTCCTCCGGGACGCTGCAGGTTACAGACTCGAACACGGGCGACCTTTACGGAACTATCCCTGCGGGCTCCGAGGCCGATGTGAACGCGGCCGTGAATGCGGCTCGCGCAGCGTTCCCCCGATGGTCCCGGACCTCGTCAACCGATCGGGCGAGGTTCCTGCAAAAGGTGTCCGATGGGCTGCTGAACCGCAGTAACGAACTCGCGCGGTTGATTGCCACAGAGGTCGGTACACCGCTAAAGGCTTGCTCACTGGTCCAGGTCGCCGCGCCAGTGAATTCCTGGGCGTACTATTCGAAACTGTCGCAGGAGTTCGGCTACGAGGCACGCGTTGGCAACTCACTGGTCCTGCGCGAACCAGTGGGAGTGGTTGCCGCCATCACGCCCTGGAACTATCCGCTGAGCCAGATCACGCAAAAGATTGCGCCGGCGCTGGCCAGTGGTTGCACGGTTGTTCTGAAACCGTCTGAAATCGCTCCTCTCAATGCTTTCGTTCTTGCTGAGGTCCTCCATGAGGCGGGCATACCGCCGGGGGTCTTCAATCTCGTGACAGGTCTCGGACCGTCGGTCGGTGAAGCACTGGCAGCACATCCGGAGGTGGACATGGTGTCGTTTACGGGTTCGACACGCGCGGGCAAGCGCGTCAGCAGCGTCGGCTCGGAGACGGTCAAGCGCGTCTCGCTGGAGTTGGGCGGAAAGAGCGCATCGATCGTGCTTGAGGACGCTGACCTGGAGAAGGCTGTGAAGGCAACCGTTTCACACTGCTACCTGAACTCCGGCCAGACCTGCGCTGCCTGGACTCGGATGCTGGTGCCGCGAGCTCACCTGGACCACGTACGCGGACTAGCCAAGGAGGCCGCCGATTCGTACGTCGTCGGAAGTGCATTCTCCGCAGGTGTGAAGCTGGGTCCGTTGGCGTCGGTAGCGCAACGCGACCGGGTACTCAGCTACATCCGCCTCGGCCTTGAAGAAGGTGCCGAACTCGTGGCCGGTGGACCTGAGGCTCCGGCCGGCACGGGCGGCGGGTATTTCGTCAGGCCTACCGTGTTCGTCGCTGATCATCGGAGCACAATTGCAAAGGAAGAGATCTTCGGCCCTGTACTAACGATCATTCCCTATGATTCCGAGGACGACGCTGTGAGCATTGCCAATGACACGATATACGGGTTGTCGGGCGCTGTCTGGGCCGGAACAGACGAGCGTGCGCTCGGTGTCGCGCGGCAATTGCGCACAGGCCAGGTCGACATCAACGGCGGCCGCTGGAACCCCCTTGCACCGTTCGGCGGATACAAACAATCCGGACAAGGTCGCGAGAACGGCATTTACGGACTGGAAGAGTTCCTCGAGTACAAAGCAATTCAGCTACGTGCCTGACGCCCGCCCGATTTCACGCCTGAGACATTCATAGGGCGATCGACATGGCGATAACAATGCGCTTGGGGCGGCCGGCCGGCATCGATCAATTGGTGCCGTTCGAAGAGGATCCGGGTCGCCCGGGAGCCGGGGAGGTGCTGGTACGGGTGCGCGGCAGTTCGCTGAACTTCCATGACTACCTTGTGGTGACCGGCCGCATGCCAACCGCGGTCGGCCGTATCCCGTTGTCTGACGGCGCAGGCGAGATAGTCGAGGTAGGGCCACCACCTGGGGACGAGGTCGATGCCGATCCGTCCATGACGTTGCGGGTGGGCGAAGCTGTGCTGGGAACCTTCTTCCGTCACTGGCGCGAAGGTGCTCCTGCCCAGTGGGGGCATGCCGTAGTGGCAGGCGAGCACGTCGACGGGTACGCACGCGAGTTCGCCGTCGTGCCAGTGGCCGCGCTGACGCGCGTACCGCATGGACTCTCGCTGGCTGAGGCCGCAACGTTGCCCTGCGCAGGCCTGACCGCTTGGCGCGCGCTCGGGTGTTGCGGCGGTATCCGTCCCGGTGATGTGGTTCTTGTCCAAGGCACTGGCGGGGTGTCGGTATTCGCACTGCAGTTCGCCAAGGCGATGGGGGCAACGGTGGTTGCTACCTCATCGTCCGAGGGCAAGTTGGAGCGTCTTCGTGCGCTTGGTGCGTCCCACGTGATCAACTACAGAGCGGAGCCGAACTGGGGGCGCGCGGCCAAGAGATGGACCGGCGGGCGCGGCGTCGATCACATTGTCGATATCGGCGGCGCCGACCTTCTGAACCAATCGATTGAGGCATGCCGTACTGGCGGCAGCATCGCGCTTGTGGGCCTGCTCGCAGGCACGTCCGGCCGTGTCGCCACAGGCCGGATCATGGCCCAACAAGTTCGGCTGCAAGGGGTCGTGGTCGGCAGTCGGACGGATCAGCTGGAGATGATCCGCGCTATCGAGTCGCTGGGAGTACGTCCGGTGATCGATTCAAGCTTCCAGTTGCAGGAACTGCCTGCAGCGTTCCGGCGCCAGGAAGCCGGTCGCCATTTTGGCAAGATCGTCGTGGAGATGTAGGCAGGCGCTCTGTACATCTGACCTTCAGAGCCGACTGCCTTCGGGCGTCGGGGATGGAGACTTGTAAAGCGCGGGGGTCTGCGCCATGATTGAAAAATGAAGGAAGACCCGCTCACTGACATTCTCACCTTAGCCAGCGCGCGATGTGTTGACGTTGGGAGCCTGGCGGCGGGAGGATCGTGGGCACTGCGATTCCCTCCGCCCAGGAAGCTCAAGTTTGTGGCCCTCATGAAGGGCGAATGCTGGCTGACCATTGAAGGGAAGGCAGCGCCGCGTCAGGTCATGACGGGCGCGACGTATTCGTGCTTCCGGCCGATCGGGCTTTCGTTTTGGCCGGCGACTTGAAAACCACTCCCGTCGATTGCAGCGGGCTTTTCTCTGAGGCATTGGAAAAGATGGTGACAGTCGGCCATGGTGTCGACTTCTTCGCCGTTGGTGCGCACATTGCCTTGGACCAGGAGCGTGGCAAGCTTGCTGTCGGAGGTTCTGCCACCTTGCCTTCATATCGGCAGTAATTCGGCCGAGGCGTCGGCCATCCTGTGGACGGTAATGCGGCGCTTCTTTGGCCAGGCTGCGGACATCATCGCCGGCGATCACCCGACAGTCGCGGAAAAGCTCCGCCGCGCCAGTCCCCACTGGATGCGGCATACGCACGCGACCCATGCCCTGGCCCGCGGTGCGGAGCTGACCACAGTGCGCGATAACCTTCGCCACGCGTTGGTGGCCACCACCTCGATCTACCTGCAAAGCGATGAGGTCAAGCGGGCACGCCAGATGGATCAGGCCTTTGCCGCCCGGTAACCGGCGTCTGGTGGGTCTTCCGGCTTAGCGTGCTTTATTTTCCGAATTCTGAAGCGACCCCTATAGGGGTAATCGAATGGAAGGACTGCCCGTCCAGAGGTTGCGGCGGAAGCCGACAGTTAGCACCGAAGTGCCATGATGGCTGCAACACAACCAGCGAAGGGTAAGTCCAAGACTATTACGTCCCGAAAGCCAACACGCCTTCTGGCGACTTTCAATGCGAGAGCGCTTGGCGGAATCAGCGCTAGCCAGAACGCCGGCATCGGGTTGAAAGCGAGCCGTCCAGGTGTCCCTTTGTTTTTGATGCAATTTTCCGGGATAGCTACCCCCAGTATTCAGGCGGGTTTCCGGCCGGTGCCCACAAGAAATCCCCATAAAATCAATCATTTGCTGACTGGCCCGTTCCCCGCATCCACAGATACCGATCGCAGAATGGGCTTGACCGCGGGGAAGGGCGGTAAGCCTTCGAGAAACCGAGTCGGGCGCGACGGACGGATGACGCCACGCTCTCGCCGGCCCGGGGACGTGTGCCGCTGGTGCGCCTATCGCGGACCCAGAGGTATCTGGTCTTTGGTACAGCCCTCGGGGCCGCTTTCAAAACAGATTGGTTATGCCGTACGCCACTGCGAAGGTGAGTCGGACCGGAACGCCGCGGTGGGCATGAGCCGATGCGCATAGCGCGCGATGGGAAACTCAAATGTGCCCCGCAGATTGATTCCCTCGAGATGAGTGGGACCGATGTGCCGAAGGTCCTCAGATCGAGTCGTCTCGCTGCTGATTCTCTCGAGGATGTCCCAGCTGCGTTGCATGTGCATCGTATTCCAAGCCATTACTGAATTGGATAGCAAGGTCAAGGCCGATGACACTGCCGCCAGCGACGCGTCATGGCGCGCCAGCTCGATCGGTATCTTGCCGGAATGGATCGCCCGCTGGAGAATGTGCACCGCTTCACCGCGGTTCAGCACGTGCTGCATCTCATGGCGAAATGCGGTATTCGTGAAATAGTCGATCAGGAAGATCGTACGAAACAACCGTCCGAGATGCATGCCGGCCTCATAGACGGGCTGTCCGCGCGCCGCCACCCCAAAGCGCGAGAGTGCCTGGACTGCAGTGCATTGCCCGCTTTGCACGGACGCCGCAATCCGGACCAGCTCGTCCCAGGCGGACTCAATGAGGCTCAGTCGAACATCTGCATCGGTGACGGCAGCCAGTTCGCCAGGCACATTATGATGCCTGGGAACATGCAAACGTCTGTCGCGCAGGTGGGACAGACGTGGGCAGAGATCGAAGCCCAACAGCCGTGACAGACTCATCGCGAAATCTGTAAAGCCGTGCGTATCCACTGCAAGTTGCGCGACGTCTTCAGAACCGCCTTGTCGGATCACGCCCTCGATCGCTGCGCCGGCCTGGCGCTCGTTGAGCAAAATTGGCTGGTCATAGAAAATTCCCCACCGATCGCGAACGTGAGTGTACATCCCGATCGATGCGGTTCGCCGGCGTGGGTCGGCCCGCGCTTTCCAGACAGAGTGTGTCGTTTCCAACGACATCATGTCTGACGAGGCCAAATCGGAGCGTCCCCAATGCTGGGCAATCGGGTGTTGATGCATGAAGGTCAGCACGGCTTCAGCCGCGTGGCGCAGCTTCCGTTCGTCCGCAACGCGATGCATCATCTGCCGGATCGCGGGAGGCGACAACTCCGGCACCATTCGGGCGAGATCCGCAGCTGACATCGATGTGCCGTGCGCGAGTATCGCTGCGTAGACCAATAGCAATTCGCTGCGGGAATGAGGCTCTCTTCCCAGCAAGAGCCAACTAAAGTGCGTGGCGCTGTCGATCTCGAGCAGGATTTCAGGCAACTGACCACCTGGGTGCCGCTCGAACAGTGCGCCTCGCAATGTCTCCACATTCGCGGGCGTGGCGCTTGCCACCAAGGGGTCGATGTGGATCGCATCGTCAATCTTGAGCTTCCCACACACGACAGCGTCCCGGAGCCTGGCGAGGCTTTCGTCCAGATGCGCGATCACAGGCTTCAGAAATGCCTGAGCATCCTGTGGCAGCTTAAGATGGCCATAGAAGTGGTTGCGTTTGGCCTTCCAATCGCTGGCGCCGATCAAGAGGGTCGCTTGGCTTCGGAAGGCAAAGCTGTGCTCAAGGAAGACTGAGCCATTGCGCAATCCCACCCGCAGGGCGAAAAGCGTGCCCCACTCGAATGCGGCCAGGGCCCGCTGTCGGTCCTCTCCATCCAGAGCGGGTTGCCAGGCGCGGCCAAGTCGAATCGTGATATGGTCGGGAAGATGATCGGACTTCCGCGCGTAGAGTTCCTGGAGCACTGCCAACGCTTCAATCACCGGGTGTGCTGACAGGGCGGAGAATGGCAGCAGAACCAACCTGCCGAGCAACGCTCGAGCTTGGCGGTGTCGCGACAGGAGTTGCGCGCGGATCAGGCTGGCACGGCTGGGCACACGCCGGTTGAGCGCCGCGTCGGCCAGCGCCGACAACTGCTGGCAGAGTGCTTCACGGGTTAGCATCTCATCCGCGGCCAGCGCTTTGACCGCGGTCGCGAACTCTCGCATCTGGGTGCCAGGGTCCGGTCGGCCAGCCTCAATCAGGCGCCGAACGTCATTGACGGACTTTTGAATCCAGTGTCGCAACATGGTCGCCAGATGATCCGTGGCGGCGCATAAAGCGTAACGCAGAAAGCAGGCAGCTTCCAATCGGCGGGGTTGCTGCGCGACTCGTTTGCTCACTGAAGGCGGACGATTGGCGCAGCGCCGGGCATAGTAGCGTATCAGCGCTTCATTGCACGCCGCTGGCCAGTTTCGGTGAATGCCCATCTTGTAAAGGAGTTCGACCTTGTCGAACAATTCCCCTATCTGGTGGGTCGAGGTTCGCAACGGGACGGCCCAAAGCCATTGCTGCAGGCTCGTGCGATCGCCATGCGGGCGCGCAAGTGATATGCCCCACGAATCCACGGAAGCCCCGTAGGCGCGCACCAGAGCGACGGCAAGCGCCGCCTCGGCGGTGGCGACGGCCAGGCTGATCAGTCTTTTTAGTGCGCGATCATGGGGTATCAGTATCCGATGTTCATACAGCCAGCGCTTCAGCTCATGAAACAGCTCGGTGCGGCTCGGCTGTCCCGTCAAACGTTCCTTGAGCCAGCGCGTGACATAGCGGCGCTGGTGCTCAGCCATCGGACTGAAGCCGAGGACTTGGTAAGCCAGCATCTGGTGATTTGACAGTGTATCGGTGCGCCCATCGTAGAGTGCGTTGAGCGTGCCCATATCCGGCGGCGTCACACCAACCTGGGCACCGACATGCGCCCAGAGAAATCTAGGCACTTGCTTGCAGGCATCAAGCGTGCGTCCCGTCATGCGGATAAAGCCGATGTGTACGGCAACGGCCAAGCGATACAAGGGGCTGCGCCGAGCATCAATCAGTGCCCGCTCCTTGGGGGAGTAGGTGAAGAACGTGGCAAGCTCGAACTCGCTGAGTTCCTGTGGGATCTGCCGCATCCCGAGGTAGGCCAACCGCCAGTGATCCATCGCGCTTCTCCCACGCGTGAGACGGACTGCGGAGGGTAGCGGCAATGAGAGGTGGTCGCAACATTCAGCACGAAAATATGCCGCCTGCAGCACCTAAAGAAAAGAATGGGGTAGACAGCAACCTATTGATTTATTGGCATTTTTCTTGGGTGGCGGCCCGGAAACCCGCATGACTACTTGGGGTGGCTAGCCCGGTAAACTGCAGCAAAAACAAGGGGTGACCTTTCCCCGAGACCCGCGCGCTGTATCGCGAGGTCTGCGGCCTGCTGTTCTTTCGCTACGGCATCACGCCCACCGCCAACAAGCTCTACAGCCTGGTGCGCAAGGGCAGCATGGGCACGCCCGCCGAGGTGTTGCAGGGGTTCTGGCAGGAACTGCGCGGGCGCACCCGCGTGACCATCGACCATCCGGACCTGCCGGACCCCCTCAAGCAGATCGCCGCCGAGGCGGTGCAGACCATCTGGCAGTCGGCCAACGAGGCCGCGACGGCGGAACTCGCCACGCTGCGCGCGGAGGCCCGGCACGCCGCGAGCGAAGCGGAAGCCGAGCGCGATGCGGCGCGCGCGGAGACGGCCGCCGCGCGCGAGGACGCGGCGGCCATTGCCGCCCAACTGGCGGAAGCCCGGCAGGCGCACGACACCGTGCACGCGGAGCTGGCCACCGAGCGGCTGGCGCACGCCGCCACGCAGGCCCGGCTCGAGGCGGGGCGGACGGAACTCGAGGCGGGTCGGCGCCAGCTGGACGCCTTGCGCACCCAATTCTCGACGGAGCTCGAGCGGGCGCGCGAGGCGGTGACGCTCGCGCAGGAACGCGCCGAAGCCAGCGAGCGTCGCAGCTTGCGCGAACTGGACCAGGAGCGCACTGCGCGCCAGAAGAGCGAGCGCACGGCCGAAGACCTGCGCGCCGAACTGGCGGTGGCACGCAGCGAGGCGCGTGATGCCGCGGTGGCGCAGGCGGAGGGCCGTGCCAAGCTGGAAGCGCAGGCCGTGGCGCTGGCCGAGCGGCTCGCAGTGGCCGAGCAGGCGCAACGCAAGGCGGCGGGCGACCTGGACACCGTGCAGGCGGAACTCGCGGTGGCGCAGCGCCGGGCCGAGCGCAGCGAAGCGGAAGCGGCGCTCGCGCGTCAGCTGCTGGCCACCCTGCGCGTCGCGCCGCGCGAACGCGACGGCGGTGGCGCTGGTGGAAGGCGGCGCAAGGGCGGCAGTTCGGCGGCGACCGCGCCGGAAGAGCAGGGCGACGGTCAGGGGGGCGCTCCGCAGGATGAGCTGGGCGAAGAACAGGGCGACGAGCCGGGGGCGGCGCTACCCAACAATCAGGACGAAGGCAACGACGGCAGCGATGACAGCAAAGACTGAGCGGGGGACGCGATCCGCTGAAGCGAACGACACGCAAGAGACAAGGTCTCACCGTCCATGGGATAAGGAAGCGTCTGCACGTGCAGTGACTTCAATGAAGGAGAACGAATTGGCCCCAGAGCAAGTGGTTGAACCCCTTGTCGTGAGCAATGCGACGGACGGACTTGGTCAGAAGGAGCTTCCCATCGCTGAGGCGATGCGCGACGCGGATCCCGTCAGTGGTGAAGCCAGTGGTGCAGGCGTCGGTAGTGGCAGCGTTGACACTCAGGCCCAACGCTTGGACTTCTGGTCGACAAGCCGGGATAGCGGCCCGACGGCGACCGTGTCATATCGGCGCCGGCGGCCTTACGCAGCCCCGGACGCTTCAACGGAAGACGTGGCACCGGAAGCATCGATGGAAGCTGCCGCCTCGGAAACGTTGACTGAATCTGACGCGCTGGAAGCGCCCATTGAAGCCATGCCCTCGGAAGCGACCACTGAAGCCGTGGCCGAAGCTCCGGTTGAAGTCCTGGCCACGGACGAACCGACGGAAGCTGCCGCCCAGGACGAACTGACCGAAACGGCCGCCCCGGTCGCACCGCTTTACGCACCAGCTCCGGAAGCTGCGCCGGAAGAGACGCGGGCCCCGAAGCGCGGTCGGAAGCCGAAAGCGCTCACCGAAACTGCCGCTCCGGAAGCAGCGCCGGAAGAGACGCGGACCCCGAAGCGCGGTCGGAAGCTGAAAGCGCTCACCGAAACCGCCGCTCCGGAAGCTGCGCCGGAAGAGAGGCGGACCCCGAAGCGCGGTCGGAAGCCGAAAATCCTGGCGGAAGTTGCCGCTCCGGAAGTCACGACCCAAGAGACCCCAACCCGCAAGCGCGGGCCGAAGCAGATCACACTGCCTGGAGTGGAGGCTGCCCCGGAAGCACCGACTCAGAAGACGCAACCCCGGAAGCCGCGACAGGAGCAAAAAGCGCCTACCGCAACCCAAAGCCCGTCCCAATCCTCACTGCTCGCTCAACTGGCATCTGTCAATGCGCAACTTGAGCAGTTGCGAGCCACGGAAGTGCCAAAGGTCGTGGAGGAAATTCAGCAGTGGATGCAGGAGTACGACCTCAGCATTGAGGACATTGCGGGCAAGCCCAGCGTTGAGCCCGCTGCCCGCGCTGTTCCGACCAAGACGAAGGCCGCGCCGCGCCCGAAATACCGCAATCCCAAGACGGGCCAGACCTGGTCGGGGCGCGGTCGGGCTCCCGCGTGGATTGGCAAGAAGCCCGAGCGTTTCCTCATCGATCTCTTGTCCTGAACGACAGGTTGGCGGGCGCGGCCGGTCCGCCCCCCTTCGGACTAGGAAACTCGGCAGGCCGGAAGTTCGGCGGCCACTGCGTAGGAAGTCCAAGGGGAAGAGCCGGGCAACGAGCCGGGGGCGGCGGCGCTGCCTGGCAATCAGGACGAAGGCAACGACAGCAGTGACAGCAGTGACGGCAGTGACGGCAGTGACGGCAGCGATGACAGCAAAGACTGAGCGGGCGGACGCGATCCGCTGGATCCACGCGCGGATGGACGACTACGGGCTCACCCTCGAAGACCTCGACGCGGCGGGGTGCTTCGCGCCGCCGCCTCCACCCGAGCCACCTCCACCGCCCGCACCACTGGCGCCGGTGGTCTGCTACCGCAACGCGGAGGGGCTGACCTGGGACGGGCAGGGCGAGATGCCGTCGTGGCTCAAGCGGGCGGTCAATGCGGGGCAGAGCGTTGAGTTTTTCCGCGTCGGATAGCGATGTCGGTTATCTCGGCATCGGCTGCGGATCGATCTGCGGCCGTAGCCCCTTGTGATAGCGGATTCCCCATATCTTGGCACGCCCCAGTAAACTGCAGAAAAAACAAAGGGAGACCTACAAGCCGGCATAGACCATCTTTGTGAACTGGTCGCCGTTGAACACAAAATTTCCCCATTTCGCGTCGAACGCGGCCGTCGGCCTGGCCGCGATGACCTCGTCGAGCGACTTGCCTTGCTTTTTCAGGACCGCCACGTTGTTGCGTACCGTGACCAGCATGTCTCGAAACTCGACCAACTGCGTGCGCGTGCCGATCGCACCGTGGCCGGGAATGACAATGGTGTTCGCGGTGGTACGCGCGACAGCCTTGTTGGCCCATTTAATTGCGCCGTCGATACTGCCGCCGTCCTCATTGTCGATATACGGATAGAAGCCGTTCCAGAAGGTGTCGCCGAGCGCCAGTACGTCTGCGTCCTTGAAGTACACCCATAGATCGCCATCGGTATGGCCATGGCCGAAATTTTCGATTTCGACTCGGGTGCCCCCGAAGTTGAAGGTCTTCCCGTCCTTGACCAGCAGCGTTGGGCGGGCCGCTTCGGGCACCGGATCGAATGTCCAGTTCCAGGCGTTCACATGTGTGGTTTCGGTCAGATGCCTGAAGGTATTCTCTTGCGCAACGATGGTGGCGCCCGCCGCGTGCATCCACGCATTGCCATCGGTGTGATCCCAGTGCCAATGCGTGTTCACGACGAACCTTGGCGGGGCCGGGCTAATCTTCATGAGCGCTGCCCGCAGTTTCTCCTGCGATTTGCTGATACCTGCGTCAACCAGGAACATTCCTTCCTTGGCCGACAGCACTGTGATATTACCGCCGGATCCCATCAGCACGGTGATGTTTCCGCGCAAGGGTTGAACAACGAGATCGGCATCGGCGCGACGCAGATAGCGTGCCCCTGCACCGGTATGGAAGTAATCGTCTGGTGTGGCTTCGGGACTGGCGGGGGCCAGACTGGCAGGATTGCCAGCGATCGCCGCGGACGGGAGCAGCGGGCTCGCCACGATAAGAGTAGATAGAAGAAGTCGCTTTAACATGAAGTCGTGTGTCTAATGCGGGGACGCGAGCCGGATTGCCTGCATCTGGGACAAGTATGGCAAATGGGGGCGAGCGACGGCGTCGCGACAGGGGGACGATTCAGGCCAAACTGCAACGCCTTCGTGCCAGCCTCAGCATTGGCGTCAACGTGTTGGGAAGACCGGGTCAGCTGCCGGTGCAGAGAAGGTGGCGCGATACTGCTGAGGAGACACGCCAAGGCGCCGCTTGAAGATCTGCCGCATATTGTGGGAATCGCTGAATCCGCATTCGTAGGCGATGCGCTTGAGCGGTGCATTGCCTTTCTCGAGCATGGCACGCGCCGCATCGACCCGAGCGCTTTCGACGAAGGCGGCGGGTGTCATCCTGGATTCCCGCGCAAAGACCCGCGCGAAGTTGCGCAAGCTCATCCTCGCAACGCCGGCGAGGACGCGAACGCTCAGCTCTTCCGACAGGTGCCCAAGCACGTATTCCTGCACCAGCGCGACCGGCGAAGTCGGCTCCGCACAGGGAGTGAGGTAGGGACTGAACTGCGATTGCCCACCCGCGCGCTGCCTGAACACGACGAGGCGTCGGGCAACGTTGAGTGCTACATCGTCGCCATGATCCTGCGCCACCAGGTACAGCGAGAGGTCAATGCCCGCCGTCACTCCTGCCGACGTATAAAGGTTGCCGTCACGTACGAAGATCCGGTCAGCCTCCACGCGTGCGTTCGGGCATAGGTTCGCAAGCTCCCCGGCATCGCTCCAGTGCGTGGTGACGGTGCGCCCGTCGAGCAGGCTTGCACGCGCGAGTGCGAAGGCGCCGTTACAGATGGACCCGTAACGCCGCGATACTGCGCAGATGCGTCGCAACCAGTCATAGACACCGGAGTTCCATATGACCTTGGGCAAGTCCGGGCCGCCGGCTGTCAAGACGAGGTCGTAACTGCTGATCACGGGATCGACGTCGCCATACGCACGATGCGCTTTGAGCAGCAATCCATTGGAGCAAGCGATCAACCCATCACCGCCTATGACGATGACTTCAATTTCGTAGCGAGCGTCCTCCGGCACGAAGCGGTTCGCCTCCGCAAACACATCCATCGGACCGCCGACGTCCAGCGCCTGCACGCCGGGGAAAACGAGGAGGGCAACAGTTCGGCTCACAGGCGCAGATGCGGAAGGCGGCGGACGAGGACATTGTTGAATGTAGAACGATATCGGAACGCCTCGGTTCGAGCCATGGCAACTCCTCTGTCATAGCCCGAATTGAACGCCTTTTGGCCCGGAAGCACCGCTGACATCGCAGCCACGCGAGACTGGCACGAAAAGCACGCAGAATGGCACTCCCCAGCGGTCTGTCTGCGCTGCCTGGAATGGCGAACGCGGGAACAATCACTGCTCGAGGTCCGAAGCTGTTTCGGCCTTCTCACAGGAGAGCATTGAATGAGCGCAGTTCCAGCATCCCTCGCCGAGCGCGTCGGCCCGGCCTTTACTGTCGATGGCATGCTTCTGGCGCGCAGCAAGACCCGCCAGGCAATCGCCGAGATCGCGGCACGCGTCACACCGGGCATGGTCGAGGAGGACGCCGTTGAGATGGCCAAGCGCGTTATGCTCGACGCAGGCCTTGTCCTCAGCTGGCATCCCACGCGTGTCCGATTCGGCCGCAACACTATCAAACCGATGAAGCTGGCGTCGGAGCCCGGCGTGATCCTGCAGGAGAACGACATCTTCTTCATCGACATCGCCCCTCGCGTGGAGGCCTGGGAAGGCGACGGCGGGGCATCCTTTGTGGTCGGGCAGCATACGGAGTACGAACGTTGTGCACGCGATGCAGAGGTACTGTTCCACGAGGTGCGCAATGTCTGGAAGCGCGATCGTCTGACCGGACAGGCGCTGTACGCCGAAGCGGACCGTATGGCGAAATCGATGGGCTGGGAACTCAACTTCGATCTGCCGGGTCACCGTGTGTCGGACTTTCCTCACGCCACGATCTATACCGGATCGCTAGCCGATTTCGAAGACAGCCCGGCGGCAATGCGCTGGATTCTCGAGATTCACCTACGCGATCCACGGAAGCGATTCGGCGCGTTCTTCGAGGACATGCTGCTGGACGAAGCGGCCTAACGATAACCTCGCTCCGAGGCTAGTCGCGTACGCGAAGTGCGGTGGAAGGCTCCATCACAAGTGCCGTGCCGTGCGCCTCCGGGACAGCGGCCAGACCACCGCGACCCGAAACCACCGTACTTTGGCTGGATTCGTTCGCCGTCTGCTACGAGAGACATGTTCCACACCGCCTAAACTGCGGTGTGAAGGCTCGTAGGTACATGCAGGGACGACGACGGGCCAATCAGCGTGTCGCTGGCCGTCTCAAAGGACGGCATAGCGGACTTTCCCTTCAAGTTTCTGGACTGAGGCCATTCATGTTCGCGCTACTTTCCGTGACGTATGTTCTGCTGGCGCTGCTCTTCGGCGGGTACACAACGTACCTCCTTGTCACACTGATTCCGGAATGCGTGCTTGAGAAGGCAAGCAAGAGTGGAAGATTTGCCGATCTGTATGACGGACCTGCAGGGCAAGCCGACCCGACCGGGGCTGACAGGAAAACGGCCCGTGCCGTTTCGTAGCTGCCGTGGTTGGAGATCACCGGAAGTGCAGGCCCGTACATGAAAACCGCAGCCATATTGATATTCCCGGAGGTTCAGGGGCTCGATGTCTCCGGGCCGCTCGATGTCTTTGCGGAAGCGAATCGCTTTCTTTCTCCAGACGATCAGTACAGCTTTGAAATTCTGGGCACAGAGAGCGGCCGCGTACGTTGCTCGAACGGCCTGGAAATCCATGCCAATCGCTTGTTTTCGGACTCGGGTGGCGCGTACGACCTGTTGCTCATTGCAGGAGGTCCTACGTTGCCTCAACAGAGCTTTGCGCCGTCCTTGTATGCGTGGTTGCGGACGGCCTTCGCAAATTCAGGATGCGTTTGCACCATCTGCAATGGCACATTTCTTTTGGCCAGAGCTGGCGTTCTCGATGGCAAGCATGTCACGACTCACTGGAACGACGCGGCCGGTCTTGCAAGGGAGTGTCCGTCCGCCTTGGTAAGTGCTGACAGACTATACATCCAGGACGGTAACCTGGTTACGTCTGCCGGAGTCACCGCCGGCATTGACATGAGCCTGTATCTGCTTGCGCGAGACCATGGTCGGGAAGTCGCCGTCAACGTGGCCAAGCAGTTGTTGCTCTTTACCCATCGCGCAGGGGGGCAGTCCCAGTTCAGTTCATACCTCAATATCTCGGCTGAGCCGAATTCATTGGTATCGCAGGTACAGCAGTACGTATTTGCCAATCTGACCGCTGATCTGTCACTCAACGTTCTGGCGAACGTCGTAAGAATGAGCGTTCGCCACTTCACGCGAACCTTCATGCGCGAGTCCAACGTCAGCGTCATGGATTTCGTCGAGGCCGTCCGGATAGATGCGGCGAGAGGCCTGCTCGAAACATCATCGAAACCCATCAAGACCATCGCGTACCAGTGCGGCTTTTGCAGCGCGCACCGAATGCGTTCGGTATTTCGGCGGCGCCTGGGCATTTCACCCCAAGACTATCGGGCACATTTTCTCGATCCATCTTCGGCGCCCCGGACGCACAGTCAGCGCCAGGTGCGTTCCGATGATCGCCTTCACGAGACGACCACAAACGCGTGACTCAAGATTGGCCGCAGCGCAATTCCTGGGGATGAATGGGTCTCCAGGATAGAGAATATTTCGGATTCAATTAGGCGATATAAAGAAGGAGACAGTGGTGGGCCGAAAACTTGTCGGGCGTTCTATTGATTTGCAAAAAGTTGCGGACGATGCGCGTTTCAGCGCTTTCCATGCATTGGTGCTGGCGTGGTGTGCATTGATCATTATCTTCGATGGTTATGACCTCGCTGTTGCCGGGATCGCGCTGCCATCCATTATGCGAGATCTGCATGTGGACGCCACCGGCGCCGGGATGATGGTCGGTTCAGCACTGTTTGGCGCGATGTGCGGCGCGGTGTTGCTCGGTACCCTTGCTGACCGCATCGGGAGACGTCGTGCCATTGCGCTTTGCGTGTCTCTCTTCAGTGTGTTTACGGCAATCGCTGGTTCGGCTAGCAATCCGGTAGCCTTTGGCATTGCGCGATTCATTGCCGGACTTGGCATTGGTGGCGTGATGCCCGCGGTTGTGGCGCACATGACGGAATATTCCCCGCGCAAGTTGAAGACCACGCTGGTTACGGTGATGTTCAGTGGCTACTCTGTCGGAGGCATGATTGCCGCGCTGCTCGGAAAGGGACTTATCGAGAGTTATGGATGGCAGGCGGTCTTCTACGCGGCGGCAGCGCCCGTACTGGTGGTTCCCTGGGTATTGAAGTATGTTCCCGAGTCAATCGCTTACCTGGTCAAGCACAATCGCCGGAAGGAGTTGAGCCGTATCTGTGCAAGGTTGGATTGTACTTACGTGTTCCGCCCCGATGATGAATTCGTTATCGGCTCGAACCGAGATGGCGAGGCTTCCTTGCGCACGTTGTTGAGTGATGGAAGGGCCCTGAGTACATGCATGTTCTGGATTGTGTTTTTCATGTGCTTGTTCATGGTCTACGCCCTGAGTTCCTGGCTGGCGAAACTCATGGCCAATGCGGGCTATAGCCTGGGATCGGCGTTGACGTTCGTTCTCATCCTGAATATCGGTGGCATGCTTGGCGCAATTGGTGGTGGGATCCTTGCGGACCGCATGAAGATTCGCAGCGTGCTCATCTTCATGTTTGCATTGGCCGGTGCCTCCATCACGCTACTGGGATTCACGTCATCGCCGGTGCTGTATTGCCTTCTGTGCGTAGCGGGTGCATCAACAATTGGCACACAGATTGTCGTCTACGCTTATGCAGGGCAGTACTATCCGTTATCGGTTCGTTCGACTGGTATCGGTGTCGGTTCTGGCGTGGGCCGGTTTGGCGCAATCTCGGCGCCAGTCATCCTTGGCGCCGTGGTCGGGATGCAACTCCCGCTCCATCAAAATTTCCTGCTTATAGCGACGCCAGCCGCTATCGCAATGGTTGCGGTCGCATTGATTGACCGACGACCGAATTCAATGACGGTCACAGCCACGATCCTGGAGGAGGGGAGCGTTCAGCCTTGCAACATGCGTTGATTTTGCACGCTTCCAAATCTGGCGCGAACACAATGCGCCCCGGCCAGTTAGGTGATTGCCAATGTCAACCAGGGCCTGCCACGTCACCAGAGGAGACTGAGAAGGAAATGATGTCAGTGAATCAAACGGAGAGCAGCAAACGCGCGATCGATGGCCCCAACGATCTCTGGCGCTGGACTGGCGCAGAAATAGGGGCCGCGGTTCGTCATGGCGATATTTCGGCTGTAGAGGTCGTAGAGAGCGTTTACGCTCGTGCTGCGGCGGTGAATCCCGTGATCAACAGCATCGTCCATATGGACCGGGAACGCGCGCTGGCCGAAGCCAGAGCGCTGGATCGGCGGCGCAATGCGGGCGAAACGCTGGGGCCGCTTGCCGGAGTGCCCGTCTCGATCAAGCTGAATGTTGATGTCGCTGGCGAGGCGACGAGCAATGGCAATCCGCTATGGCTCAATCGAATTGCCAGTGAAGACAGTGGCGTTGTTTCTAACCTGCGCCGCGCGGGGGCTGTGGTCATCGGGCGGACCAACACTCCGCCATACTCTTTTCGCTGGTTCACCGAGAATTCGGTTTATGGACGTACGCGCAACCCATGGTCGGCGGGCGTGACATCAGGTGGCTCGAGCGGTGGCGCCGGCGCAGCCGTGGCGAGTGGTGTGGGTCCGATCGCTCACGGAACTGATATAGCGGGGTCAATCCGCTATCCGGCATATGTCAATGGTGTCGTAGGCTTGCGGGCAACCACTGGTCGCATTCCCTCTTTCCAGGCCACGGCGCCACGACGCTACTTCGGACTTCAGGCGATCTCTGCGCAGGGTCCGCTCACGCGCACTATTTCAGACGCGCGGCTGGCTCTGGAGGCGATGGCATGTGATGGCGGCATTGACCCGATCTGGGTCGATGCGCGCCTCAGATACGACGATGACGAACTGCCAACCCATGTCGCTCTCGTAGACGAGATAGATGGCATCGATGTCGATCGGGAGATTCAACAAGCACTACTCTCGGCCGCCGCCGCGCTGGCCAGCGCGGGTTACACGGTTGAGCGGGTTCCCTTGCCAGATCTTAAGCAAGGGATGGAGCTATGGGAAAGCATCGTCATGTCGGAATGCAGGCTCGGCATGCTTGACGCCGTGGACGCAATTGGCGACGCGGTCATCAGTACGCCGGTGCATAACATGGCAGCCTGTGCGCCAGACCTGAGCCTGTCCGGCTATGCCGAGGCGATTGCCTCTCGCGATGAAATGCGCCGCAAGTGGAATATCCTGTTCCGGCGCTATCCGCTGGTCCTCATGCCTACGTCGTGCCGCCTGCCATTGTGCTGGGACGCCGACCAAGGGTCAGTCGATGAAATGCGTGCCTTGCTCAACGTGCAGAGTCCGCTGATGGCAGTGGCAGTATGCGGGTTGCCGGGTCTGCACGTTCCGACGGGACTGGCTCGGGGGTTGCCCCTTGGGGTACAGCTCGTTGCGCCGGCATTCCGTGAAATGCGACTATTGCATGCGGGCGCCATCATCGAGGCAGCGCACGGAACACTGATCCAGCAGCTCTGGGACCAGCGCCCGGGGTTTCCCGGCTAGGTGGACGGATCCGACCGGAATTGCTTGCGGTAGGCCGACGGCGAGATGAGCAGGGCGGCGCGAAAATGTTGATGCAGGGACAAGCTTGTTCCAAAACCCGCTGCTTGCGCGATGAATTCTATCGAGGCGTCACTACTTTCAAGCATATGCTGAGCACGTGCCAGCCGCTGGTGCAATATCCACTGCTTGAACGACGTGCCGGTGGTCTGGCGAAAATGGCGGGTAAAGTTGCGTCGGCTCATCGCGGCGCGCTCCGCAAGCGATTCGATGCTGTGGGCTTGCTCCAGATGGTGCGTCACCCAGTCAAGAACCTGTGAAAGCCGGTCGTCGCTGTGGGTGATCGGTAACGGCCGCTCGATAAACTGCGCCTGCCCTCCCTGTCGATGTGGAGCGATCAGTAGCCGTTTGGCGCGACGATTGGCAACCTCTGCGCCAGAAATCTGGCGTAACAGATGCAAGCAGCAATCTATGCCAGCAGCGACGCCCGCAGAGGTGAGGATATCGCCTTCGTCGACATACAGCACATCCGGATTCACTCTTACCTTCGGATATCGTTGCGACAGTGTGCCGACACATTCCCAGTGAGTTGTCGCGGTTTTGCTATCCAGCAGGCCGGCCTGGGCCAGTGGAAATGCCCCGAGGCATAAGCCCACCACCCTCGCGCCGCGACGATGCGCGCGCCGCAGCGCCTCAAGCAAATCGGGTGACGCTTGACGGCAGTCGTCATGCCAGGAAGGCATGATCACGAGATCGGCAGAGTCCAGGGCGGCAAGGTCGTACGAGGTGTCGATGGCAAAGCCGGCGGTAGTCCTTAGCGGCACCGCGTCCGCTGCACAAACCATCACGTCGAAAGCCGATACCCCGGGATCGCTGAGATTGCCGCCAAAAATCAGGCATGGCACCGACAAGTGGAAAGGCGTTATGCCGTCGAAGGCAACGACAGCAACTCTCAGGCGTCGAGGTGTGGAGGCTGTTTTCCGCCTGGCCCGATTATATCGAAGGTGGGCCTCCAGGACACTGTTCGCTCACGAGCGATACGCACAGAATTCGGGTCATGGGAAGCGGCGCTGTTGCCGGAACATTCCCGGTCAATACAAAGGATATCCATGAATATCTCCACGCACTTGCAGATCGCAGTTGCCGCGGCATGCGCCATCCTGCTAGCCGGCTGTGCGGACGTCGTTGCCACTGATGCCATCGCCCACGCGAACCCCGCCCCAGTCACGGCGGTGGTGCGATTCAGGCAGGTTCGCAACGCCACGATCAAAGTGGAGTATGCCGGGGCCACCTTCCTCATCGACCCAATGCTCGGCAAGAAGGGCGCATACCCCGGATTCGAGGGTACCTACAACAGCCAGCTGAGAAATCCGTTGGTAGACCTGCCGATGCCACTGGACGAAGTCATCAAGGCTGACGCGGTCATCATCACCCACGCGCAACACTATGATCACTGGGATGAAGTCGCCAGGCGCAGTCTCCCCAAGGACATTCCGATCTTTACGCAGAGCGATGACGATGCCGAAAGCCTGCGCAAGGATGGCTTTGAGAACGTGCGCGTCCTTACCGCCAACGTTGACTTTCATGGGACACGCTTGAGCAAGACTGGTGGCCAGCACGGCAGTGACGCCATGGAGGAAGGCCGGGGGAAGCGCCTGGGAAAGTCTTCGGGCATCGTATTCGAGCGGCCAGAATATAAGACGGTGTACGTGGCCGGAGACACGGTATGGAACCGATATGTGGAGGACGCAATTTCGCAATACCGGCCAGACGTCGTGATCCTGAACGCTTGCTTTGGACGTTTGGTCGGTTATGACGGCGCTTTCATCATGGGCAAGGAAGACCTCTATCGCTTCTACCAGGCCGCGCCCAGAGCTACAGTGGTTGCCAGCCATATGGAGGCGCTTGCCCACTGCACGCAATCACGCAAGGAATTGCGCGACTACATCGCCGAGAAGGGAATGGACCCGCGGCGCGTGTTGGTGCCGCAGGACGGCGAGTCGTACAGCTTCTAGCCCGCGCCCCATCTCAAGCTTACCGAACCACATAAAGGTCAATCAAATGGATCGTCGACTGCTCATGCTTGCGTTAGGCATGTTCGCCATGGGGACGGACAACTTCGTTGTCGCAGGCATTCTTCCGGGTGTCGCTGAATCACTGCACACCACTGTCAGCCTGGCCGGCCAGATGGTCACCGTCTATGCCCTCTCCTATGCGATCCTGGCTCCGGTGATGGCGGCTGTCGCAGGGCGGTGGCCCAGGAAGCTGCTGCTGGTATCCGCGCTCGGTATCTTCGTCGTCGGCAACGCCATCACTGCGCTCGCAACGGATCTGAATACGGTTCTGCTCAGCCGCGCGCTGGCGGGCCTTGGCGCGGCGATGTTTTCTCCAACCGCACTGGGTGTTGCCACCTTGCTTGCGGAACCTGATAGAAGAGGGCGCGCGCTTGCCACCGTCACCGCCGGTCTAGCCGGCGCAACGGCGCTGGGCGCCCCGATCGGCACGTTCATCGGTGGATTCGGAAGCTGGAGAAGCACGCTCTGGTTCGTCGCGCTTCTTGGGGTGATCGCGATGGTCGGGGTAGGGGCCATGCTGAGCTCGGTTCCTCAGCCTGAACGCATCACGCTGCGCGAGCGGCTGGCCCCCTTGCGCGATGTTCGCGTTGCGCTCACCCTGCTCACATCGCTGTTCGCCTTTGGCGGGTTCCTGATGGTTTATACCTATGCCGGACTGGTGCTGGAGCAGGTCACCGGCGGCGACGAACGCGTGCTCGCTGGCATGCTTCTCGTCTGGGGCACCGCCGCCTCAGTCGGGAACATGTTTGCTGGCCGTCTAGTCGATCGCTTCGAAGGCCGCAAGATCATCAATGCGGGGCTTTGCGTTGGCATCCTGAATTTCTGTGCGCTGCCGTGGACTTCCGCATATATGGTTACCGCCGTGGCCGCCCTGATTGTCTGGGGGCTGGTCGGATGGGGACTGATCGTGCCGCAACAACACCGGCTGGTGAAGATCGCGCCGCAAGTGGCTCCGTTGCTGCTCGCCCTGAACAATACAGCCACCTACGGCGGACTTGCCTGCTCGGGCGTTCTCGGCGGCATTGTGCTTCTATTCGTCGACCGGCAGTACCTCAGTCTCGTCGGATCGGGCTTGGTTGCAGTCGCTTTGGCTTGTGCCGAGGCCGCGCATCTGTGCACTGAGCGAACGCGCAGGCGGGACTACACAACGGCCGACCCGCAGGCGGAAGCGCTGTAAATCACGCCTGTCGAAGCTGACCAAGGCCATTTGAAATGAACGATCGATGATCAAACGCACGCCCGAGTCGATGCTGGCTGACTCCTCACTTGATCGGAGTCAAGCCACGCCCCTGCACCAGCAGGTTTCAGACCGCATCAAGCGGGCGATCTCGACGGGCTCGCTGCGCCCGGGAGCCCGTCTTCCTTCGTCCCGCAGCCTAGCAACCCAACTGTCGATTTCTCGCGCAACCGTCGAACTTGCCTACAGCATCCTCGCTGGCGAGGGCTATCTGACCCGCCAGAATGCCGCCGGCACGCGCGTGGCGGCGCGCCCTATCTACCTGCCTGTTCGGCATGCGCCACCGACGCCGCGGACATTGATTCCTGGGGTGGCTTCGGAACCTGATCAGCCTCCGCGCCTCTTTCAGATGGGGTTACCGGCGCTCGACGCATTTCCGCGTAAGCTTTGGTCCCGACTTGCCGCCCACCACGCGCGGTCGCTCTCGCTCTCCAGGATGGTCTACCAAGGAACAAGCGGGTATGGCCCCCTACGGGAGGCGATCGCGAATGACCTGGCCATCGGCCGCGGCATTCCGTGCAGCGAGGAACAGATATTCGTCACATCAGGGTTCATGGGCGCCTTGACTCTGGTTGCGCGGACGTTGCTGACCACGGGCGATGAGGTATGGATCGAGGACCCAGGCTTTCTTCCCGCGCGTCATGCCCTCGCGCTTGCCGGCGGGCAGGGTGAAGGGCAGCTATCAGTTCCGGTTGCCATGTCCGCTGGATAGAGGCATTTAGGGCCGACGAAGCAACGTTCGTATTCGCCAATCTGAACGTCCGTGCGACGCGACGGTCGAATGGCGCTTCATGGTCGGGAAGAGCCCCATTGACGAGGCGGTCGAAGAACTGCGGGGCGACGGGAACGGCCGTTATCGGTGCGACTGAATGCCCGGTCTGGGTCGGCTACAGTCATCGCAGTGGATTTGGCCGATATGGCGGCTCGTCATCCTGGTGTCGAGCTGCCTGCCGAATTGAGGCAGCGCATGACAAATCGTGAAACTCCCTAGCGTCAGTCGCCAGGCCGCTTCAGGCAATATTGCTTGAGGGCGGCGTTGTTCCGTCGCGTATTTTGAGGACGACAAGAGGCGAACGATCAGAATGCCGCTTTGCCCACCGACGCGCCACCGTCGACGAACAAGGTCTGTCCAGTGATGAAGCCCGCATCCTCGGACAAAAGAAACGCCACGGCCGCAGCCAATTCTTCAGGCTTGCCGAATCGCTTCATCGGCACCAGCGACAGAAAGCGCTGCTCCGCTTCGCTGCCGACGGGCGTGTTCTGCCGGAACAGTTCGGTCTCGGTAGGCCCGGGCGCGACAGCATTGACGGTAATGCCGGTCTGCGCAAGCTCCAGCGCCCAAGTGCGCGTAAAGCTCATCATCTCGGCTTTCGCCGCGGCATAGGCCGTGCGATTGGCGACGCCAAGCACGACGAGACTCGAGAGATTGACGATTCGTCCCCACCCTCGGTTCCGCATGCCGGGTAGCAAGGCTTGCACGGTCTGCACGGCGGAGGTGAGATTGTGACGGAAGGAGGCTTCGAGATCGTCGAGATCAACCGCTTCAACGCCGGCCAGACGGACGAACCCCGCGTTGTTGATGACGCCATCAAAGGTATAACGGTCGACCAGCCCCTCGAGCGTTCGTGTCGTCGCATCGCGATCGGTCAGATCGACGGAAACCAGTGTGCCGGGGAAACTGGGGTCGTAGGCCCCGCGCGCAAGCCCGATGACCTGATGTCCGTCGCCGGCGAGCCGGTGTGACAACGCGCGCCCGATGCCCTTGCTGGCGCCAGTGACCAAAAATGTACGTCTGAGCATTGCGAAAATCCGATAGATGTAGGAGTGAGCCCTTGGGGTCCGCCGAGAAAGTCAACCCCAACTGGAAGTCAAGATGATGCTGCACACGTTCACGCGCTCGAAGCCCGGATCCTTGTGCGCCAGAAAATCGTCGTTGAACGTGCCGAACGTGGTGCCAGGGCGATGTTTCATGCCATCGTAGAAGGCATCGATCATCTTGCCGGCGAAATCGGCGCCGCGCGGATAGGCCGCGACCACCGCCGTGCGCTGTTCCTCGGTAAACGCATCGAAGCCCCGTCCCGCCACGTCCATCCCAGCTCCAGCTTGCACCAGCGCGATTTCACCGTGCATGTGCTCGGGAATGCCCGGCGTCGTATGGAGCGCCACAGCGGTCCACACCTTTGCTATGTCCGCCTCGTCGACATGATGGCTGCGCAGAAATTCGCGCGCGGCGTTGGCGCCGTCCACTTCGAAACGAAGTTGGCTTTCGCGATAGGCGGACGTCAAACCGATATCATGGAACATGGCCGCAACGTAGAGCAGCTCTGGGTCGAATGCGACACTCTTTCGTATTCCCAACAGCGCGCCCCAAAGGTAGACCCGTGTCGAGTGGTTAAACAGCAATTCGCTTTCGGTGTCGCGAATGAGCTGGGCTACCTCACGCGCCAGCTGGCTGTCTGGAATTACGACGTCGAACATTTCGTTCGTCGGTGCTGTCTTATCTTGCTTCATCGGGTTACTCGAGCTGTAGAGAGCGTGCGTTTCCTGCGGCACGCTTGACTTCCCGACCGCCCCACGTGGGCGGCTGATTCCGCGCCGGGACTGACTGGCGGGGTTACATCCAGGAGGTTACGCTGCCCATGGATCATGGAACAGGACCAAGATCGAGAAATACCAATGTACTATCGCGTCCATGGCAACACTTTCTATTGGCCTCGATCGCGCCGGACGCATCTCGCTATCGGCGCAAATTTACGGCTCGATCCGAGATGCGATCGAGTCGGGCCAGCTTGTCGCCGGCGCGCGGCTGCCCTCCTGGTCGGATTTGGCCGCCCAGCTCGGCGTGTCCCGGGGCACCGTGCGTGCCGCCTATGAACGTCTGATCGACGAGCAGTTGGCGATCGGCCTAGGCGCGGCCGGGACCCGGGTAGCCGCACGGCCCCTGCAGGCGACAACTGGATGGTCGCCGGAGGCGCCGCCCCTTCCGGATCTGTTCTACGACTTCGGCACGGCGCCTTTGGCGTTTCAAATGGGTGTGCCCTCCCAGGACGCCTTTCCCTTCAAGCTCTGGTCACGCATTCAGGCACGCGCGGCGCGCCGGGCGGCAGCGGCTCCTGTCGGATACCCCGATCCACGCGGCGAACCGGATTTGCGGCAGGAGATCGCGGCGTATCTTGGCGTCTCGCGCGGGCTTCGATGCAGTCCCTCTCAGGTCTTCGTCACGGCAGGTTTCTCTGGCGCGCTCAATCTCGCGATTCGCGCCCTGCGCGTGGAAGGCAGACAAGCCTGGATGGAAGACCCTGGCTTTCCGCTCACGCGTACGGCGCTCGGACTGGCCGGCATGACCGTGGCAGGGGTGCCGGTGGACGCGGACGGGCTCGATATCGAAGCAGGCATGCGGATCGCGCCCGAAGCCCCCCTCGCGGTGGTGACACCGGGCCAACAGGCGCCGTTCGGGATGACGATGTCGCTCGCTCGACGAATTTCACTGCTCGGCTGGGCAAAACAACGCGACGCCTGGATCGTCGAAGACGATTATCTCGGCGAGTTGCAGTTGAAAGGACGGGCCGCACCGGCGCTGGCCTCGCTCGATCAGGACGGACGAGTGCTGCACATCGGGACCTTCAGCAAGACGATCAGCCCGGCACTGCGCCTGGGATTTCTCGTTGTCCCGCCGGACATGGCACGCCGCTTCGGCGACGTCGCGGCGTGCCTTGCGCCCGCCCCGGCTGCATCCGTGCAGCACGCCGTGAACGAGTTCATGCACGACGGACACTTTCTTCGCCATCTGCGACGTATGAAGCGTCTTTACACTGCCCGACAGGAAGCCCTCGTTCGTTGTCTGAAGGAACTGGCCTCGGAATCAATCAAAGTGCAGGCCGCCGCCGGCATGACCGTCGTCGCCGCGCTTCCCGAATCCGTATCGGATATTGATATCACTTTGCGGGCACGAGCTTTCGGGCTGGCCCCAGTTCCTCTCTCACCCTGGTACACGAGCAATCCGGCGCAGCACGGGCTACTGCTTGGCGTGACGAATTTGAATGAAAGAACGCTGCCGGCCAACTGTGCCCGCCTGCTCGAACTCGTTCACGGGCGCCACTGACGGACCACCGGCACCTACTCTGCCATCGCTTCTTGGTACATCGAAAATGTTCATTCCTGGTGCTTTTGCTTGGCACCCAAGTCACACCACAATGCAGGAGCACAAAGGAGCCAGACATCCATGAACATTCAATCCATCGTAAGAGCCGCCGGCACAGCCATGGCCTTCGCCATCACCGTGCCGGCCGCAGCACATGGCGCGGCTGAAACCGTCACACCGAACTTTCAGCACGCCATTCCCAACATTCCGGGTAAGTCGCTGACCGCCGTCGTCGTCGATTACGCACCCGGTGCAGCGTCGCCCGCGCACAGGCATGCGGGCTCGGCTTTCATCTATGCCTACGTCGTATCGGGCGACATCGAGTCACAGGTGGATGACGGTCCGAAGCACGTCTACCATGCCGGCGAGAGCTTCTTCGAGGAGCCCGGCGCCGTTCACCGCATAAGCCGCAACGCGAGCGAAACAAGGCCTGCAAAGTTGCTCGCCGTGTTCGTCGCGGACAGCAACGACAAAGCCCTGACCACCCCCATCAAGTAAACCGCCGCCTCCAGGAGTCACCTCATGAGCAAGCGCCTCGACTACACCCAGATTGCGCCTACGGGCGTCAAAGCCCTTGGCGGCGTCTACGGCTACGTCATGCAGAGCGACCTGTCGCCGGTCCTCGTCGACCTGGTCTACCTGCGCGTCTCGCAGATCAACAACTGCGCCTATTGCCTCGACATGCATACACGCGACCTGCTAAAAAAAGGCGTGAAGGTCGAAAAGCTGGCGCTCGTGCAAGCATGGAGGGAAGCAGGCCAGCTGTTCGACGACCGCGAGCGAGCAGCACTCGCGTGGGCCGAATCGGTCACGCTGGTGGCGCAGACCGGCGTGCCGGACGCGGCCTACGAGGCCGCCCGCGCCGTGTTCGATGAACGCGAACTGGTTGACCTGACCATAGCCATCAGCCTGATGAATACGTATAACCGTATGGCGATCAGCTTCCGGAACACGCCTCAGGCCGTGATGGAACAGTAAAACGCCTCGCGGGTTTATACGGCATAAAAGCGCCCCGACTTCGGCATAAGCCGACGCAATTTTCCAACGAGCTTCCCCAATCGCTATGGATAGGCGCGGCGCGAGTGCATATCTTGGAGTTATCCCGTCAGAGCGCCAAAAAGAAAGGTTCTTCACCGATTTCCGGGGAAGGCCGCTCGGATCTTGAGGAAGAAGTAGTGGTCATCGCGGAAGCCATAGGCCATGCGCTTGATCACCTTGATCCGGTTGTTGACGCCTTCAACCAGATTGGTCCCAGGGCCAGCGAGTATGGGCCTGGATATCCTGCAGGTAGGGCTTGAGCCGCCGGGCGAACTGGCACAGCGGCCCGATCCCGCTGCTCATGGCGCGCTCGTACCAGCCCTCCCAGAAGCGCCTGGCGTAGCCCGGGTGCCGGTAGTCCCACAGCGCCTTGAGATTGTCCTTGAGCACGTAGACTGCCATGAGCGCCTGGTTGGCAGCCAGGATCTCTTCGAGCCAGATCTGGTCGGCCTCTCGTTTGACGTTCTCCCGATTGCGTAGCAGCAGCCAGCGCGAGGATTTCACTACCTTGCGAGCCACGCGGTCGCCGCGCAGCCGGTTCGCCTCGTCCACTTGCACTCGGTCGATGACCTCCCCCCATACTTGGCTACCACGTGGAACAGGTCGTAGACCACCTGCGCTTGCGGGCAATGCTCGCGCACCTCAAGATCGTAGGCAGTATTCACGTCCATGACGGCGGCACGCAGCCTGGCACATCCGTCAGGGCCGAGTAGCTCGAAGAACGGTCGGATGTCGTCGCGGGAACGCCCGCGGCCCACCCAGAGCACCCGCTTGCTCGACGGCTCAACGATGACGGTGGCGTAGCGGTGCCCCTTCTGGATTGCAAATTTGTCCATGGCGATGACCGTGACGCCACGCAGGTCCACCGGCCCGAGTTCCTGCTCCAGATGACGTTGGTCTATCCGCTTGACTGCGGTCCAGGACAGCCGATAGAACGCGGCCACATGGCGCAGCGACATTACCTTGCAAAGCCGCGCCACGCTGGTAGCCAGCCGTGTTGTCACCCGCGCATAAGGGGCAAGCCAGTCCAGGCGTTCCAGTTTGGGTCCACACCGCAGGCACGCCAGACGAAGCCGCGGCACGATCAATCGACCGGCATCTCGAATACCGGCAGATCCCGCGTCCACTGCAGTACCGGCGCCGACGCACGCTCGACGCTGAGCACAACCAAGCGTTCATCTCGGAGCGGCCACCGGGGCAGAGGACGACCCCCTGACGTCATTCGCCCCTCGACAGCCCCGGTGTCAGCTTCCGAAGTAGAGGGGCGCGGTCGGGCTCCCGCGTGGCTTGGCAAGAAGCCCGAGCGTTTCCTCATCGATCTCTTGTCCTGAACGACAGGTTGGCGGGCGCGGCCGGTCCGCCCCCCCTTCGGACTAGCAAACTCGGCAGGCCGGAAGTTCGGCGGCCACTGCGTAGGAAGCCCAAGGGGAAGAGCCGGGCAACGAGCCCGGGGGCGGCGGCGCTGCCTGGTTAATCAGGACGAAGGCAACGACAGCAGTAACGGCAGTGACGGCACCGATGACAGCAAAGACTGAGCGGGCGGACGCGATCCGCTGGATCCAGGCGCGGATGGACGACTACGGGCTCACCCTCGAAGACCTCGACGCGGCGGGGTGCTTCGCGCCGCCGCCTCCACCTCCACCGCCCGCACCAGCGGCGCCGGTGGTCTGCTACCGCAATGCGGAGGGGCTGACCTGGGACGGGCAGGGCGAGATGCCGTCATGGCTCAAGCGCGCGGTCAATGCGGGGCAGAGCGTTGAGTTTTTCCGGGTTGGATAGGGGCCGCCGATGCATTTGGCCCGCAGACCAACAGCGATCTGACGAGGGCTAACCGACACAACCCACGACGACCCATTTATGAAAGTACACGTTTCCACCCTGTTGTGGCTCGCCGCCATGGCGAGCGGCGGTATGCTGCCCCTCACGCAGGCGCACGCCGGAGTGTTCGACGATGAGCAGGCGCGCAAAACGGTCATCAACCTGCGCGACCAGTTCAACAGCTTCCAGGCGACGGCGACCCAGCGCATTGAGCAGAATAGCCGAACTACGCTCGACCTGCAGAACCAGCTCGAAGGTCTACGCCAGGAACTTGCGCGGCTACGCGGCACAGAACGAAGTGCTGCAGAACACGGTAGCGACGCTGCCTCGCGAAAGGGGAAAAATTCGATCCCGCCCATGTCCGCCAGCCGACGGTCATACATGTGATGTAGCGCCTGGTGGATTGCCGAGTTCGCCCGCTGCCGGTCTGACCTGTCGCTATCGTTGCTTGTTGCGTCCTGGTGGATGGGGGTGTACTACGGGAAGTGTCGCGCTCACTTCGCCGCATCTTGGATGGAGTCCTGCTGCGCGGTTACTATCCGGGCCCGGACGTGCAGTGACTCCCCGTCTAACAAGGCCGATTATAGGTGTGCAGTGTCTCCCGCCGCTTCATGCCAACTCGTCCCTCACCCAAGGGAACCCCACATCCCCTGGGGGGGAGGTGCCATCATGCCCAAGAGCCTCACTGCGCGCTGGGCTATTGCTCGCCACTTGCCTGCGAACAGCCGGCGCGCGTCAAGGTAGATGTCGCCTCATTTATGCAGCCAAACGCTGTTTTTCGGCGCCTGGCTTGATACCGGCGGGCACGGCAATCTCGCGCTCCGGATTGAGCGTGACCCTGTCGATTGGCGACCAGTCTCGTGTGTCGCATGTCCAGCGACGCGGGTTGCGCTCACGGGCCTGAACATACAGCGCGTGGCGCGCGGCGAGAATCTTGTCGTCTTGACCGGCGTGGCGCTGTGCCGGGCTCACATAGCGGATGCCGCTGTGCCGATGCTCATGGTTGTACCAGTGGACGAAGTGCGCCGCCCAAGTACGCGCAGAGTCCAGGTCGGCAAAGCCCTTGGAGGGGAACTCCGGCCGGTACTTGGCCGTGCGGAACAGGCTTTCCACAAACGCGTTATCGTCGCTCACTCGCGGACGCGAATACGAGGGCTTGACGCCCAACCAGTGCAACATCGCCAGCACCGTAGTGGCCTTGAGCGTGGCGCCGTTGTCCCCGTGCAGCACCGGCTTGGCCGCCATGGCGTGAATACCCTCGGCCAGCGCCGTACGCTTGACCAGATGCGCCGCGTGGTCGGCGTCGTCGCGATCATGGACCTCGAAGCCCACGATCTTGCGGCTGTACACGTCCAGGATCAGGTACAGATAAAACCAGCGCCCGGCGACCTCGGCCGGCAAATAGGTCATGTCCCAGCACCACAGTTGGCGCGGCCCCGTTGCCACGTGCGTGGTGGGCGGACGGCTTTGGCGCGGCGCCTTGGCACGCCCCCGATGCCGGGTCTGCCCATGGGCGCGCAGCACTCGGCCGAAGCTCGACTCGCTGGCCAGGTACACGCCCTCATCGGCCAGCATGGGCACGATGCGCGCCGGCGGCATGTCGGCGAAGCGCGGCTCGTTGGCAACGGCCAAAATGCGTTCGCGCTCCTCGTTGCTCAACGCGTGCCCTGGCGTGGGCCGCTCGGCCCCGGGGCGGCGGTCGCCGACCACCAGGCCATCGTGGGCCTTCCAGCGTTGCAGCGCGCGCACGGTAATGCCAGCTACCTCGCAGGCCAGGCGCAGGCGCGCCCCGGCTGCGTGAGCGGTCTCGATATGGCGGACCATCGTTTGGCGATCTTCCAGGCCGATCATGCGTCCTCGTCCTTGTCCTTCGGGAAGATCCCCTCGAGCTTTTTTGAAAGCACCAACAGGGCAGCGGCTTCGGCCAGGGCCTTCTCCTTGCGGCGCAGTTCGCGCTCAAGCTCCTTGATCCGCCGCCGGTCGGCCTTCGTCTCGCGATGGCTGGCGCGGGCATCCTCGGGCTCGGCCAGCGCCTGCGTGGCGGCCTGGCGCCACTGCTCCAACTCCTGCGGAAACACACCGTTCTCGCGGCACCAGGCGCTCTTACTGGCCTCGTCCATCGCTGCCGTCGCCAGCACCGCCTCAAACCGGGCCGCCGCTGTCCATGCCCGCTCGCGAGCGGGCATGGACATAGCGTCCGCACGCCAGCGCTCCAGCGTGGCCACTGCCACACCCAATTCCCTTGAAACCACTTCCACCGCTGCACTCTCCGGCGGTAACAACCGTGCTACTGCCCGGTCCTTGAATGCTTGTCCGTATCGAGCCACTTCTATCTCTTATCGCCCCCAGGGTTCAAATTCTAACGGGGCGACATCTATTCTGCCGCGGGGGGCAGCGTCAGGCCGAAGCACAACGAAACGCGCTCGCCAGCGAGTTGCCCACTGCTGGGCGGCGTCGTGATCGACAACGGCGACCCGCCGCCCGCCCGTGGACAACTCGCGCCACGCCACGCGACCACAAACTGACCTTGCTATAGGGCGAGGCTCCTTATAGGGTGGATTGGGGGTGGCGGCGACGCTGCTCTCTTACCCGCTCCTTATCTTGGTCAGAGGCCCAGTACTGGCCTTCCTTATGTCCGTTGCGTCTCGCGCTGATTGCGGAGATGTTCAGAAAATCGCCCCAGCCGTTCGCGGGATCAACGGCCCTTCCCACAGATTGCGCGGGACGTAACACCTGTCATGTTGCGCGGTGGTGGAGCTTGCGGGCGGAAAACTTGAGGCTGAGGAGGACGGAGACCAGGATCACCGAGCCGACGATCGCCAGCGACCACTGCACAGGCATGTGGAACCACGGAGCCGCCAGCATTTTCCCGCCAATGAATACCAGCACCAGCGCCAATCCATATTTGAGAAGATGAAAGCGCTCCGACATATCAGCGAGCAGGAAGTAAAGTGCCCGGAGCCCCATGATGGCGAAGATGTTGGACGTGAAGACAATGAAGGGGTCGGTAGTCACTGCGAAGATGGCCGGGATACTGTCGACGGCGAACACGAGATCGCTTGCTTCGATCATCATCAGTACTAGGAACATCGGCGTCGCCCCGCGCACGCCATTAATCCGCACAAAGAACTTCTCGCTGTGGAAATCGGGTGTGACACGCATGTGGCCTCGCAGCCAGCGCAGCAACGCATTCTTCTCCAGATCGGGCTGCTTTTCGGCAAAGATGAGCATCTTGATGCCAGTCACGATCAGGAAGGCCCCAAAAACGTATAGGACCCAGGCGAACTCGCTCACCAGCCACACGCCCGCCAAGATCATGCCGGCTCGCATCACGATGGCCCCCAGCACGCCGTACAGCAGTACTCGCCGCTGCAATTCCGGCGGTACGGAAAAGTAGCTGAAGATCATGACAAAAATAAACATATTATCGATCGATAGCGACTGTTCGATCAGGTAACCGGTGATGAACTCCATCGCCTTGCTGTTGGCGATTTCGCGGCTGGCATTGATATCGAGATACCACCAGAGGAGGCCTGCGAAGGTGCAGGCCATCGTGACCCATGCGGCAACCCAAGCGGCGGCTTCCTTGACCGAGACACGGTGCACCTTGTTCCCGCCAAAAACGAACAGGTCCAGCGCCAGCATCGACAGCACGAAGGCGATAAAACCAACCCACATTGCGGCGTTTGCGAAAGAGTCCATCATCATGACAGGAAACGATGCGAGTCCGGCCCGCCGATACGCCGGAGAACGGCGTATTGACGAAGGTGACGAAGCGGCCAGCGAGACCCAGTCATGCGGGCGCTCCGTTCATCGACATACGATTCACGCTTGACTCGCGAGAAGCAATGCCAGGCCGGCCCCCACTCCTGCCGGAATGCCAACGCGCTCGATCATGCGCGCGGGAGCGCCGCCGATCACCTCGACCGGTACCGGGCAACTCTCTAGCAGCTGGTTAGTAAGCGAGTGCTCCACCGCGCGCACGAACGCGCTTTTTCGTGCGGTGCCGATGAGAACGCGATCGCAATGCAGCTGGCTCGCCATCTCTGCGATGCAACGTGCCTTGTCGCCAACCTGGAAGTGCGCAGAATTCGGGACGCCGGCGGCATCGAGCATACGCCGCGCCTCGGCAAGCTCCTCGTCGGCCCGCTCGCGTTGGAAGTCGGCACGCAGCTGGGGGGCCGTGTAGCGTTTCACGTAGTGTGAGAAAGGCGGCTGCACGTTCAGCAAATGGATTCGCTGTGCATCACCCTGGCGGAATTCGGCGATGGCATGCTGCACCGCAAGCAGCGCGCTGGGTGAGCCGTCGCAAGGCAAAAGGAGCGTAGCCATGTCGCGATATCTCCTGAAAGAGATGGGTGATGCACTCGCCCGTGCCGTTGGAAAAAAAGTACGGCGGCAGGTTCGCGAGCCGTCTTGCCGCGACGCACGCAGGTACGTGGCAATGACCCGACCGTTCCCGCGGCCATCCATGGCGCGGCGGGTTCCAATTCATCGCTCGCGAGTGCGGACCGGATGCAACGACTGCCGAATCCTAGGCACCGCTGCAGGTGACATTTGCAATCTAGGATGCGAAACTGCCAGGGAAAAGCAGATTGTTTGGATACCATCATTCGAAAAAATGGGAGGATTTGCCTGCATGGCCAGGCTCCGACACGGGGCGATCATGAACTACAAGCATCTCCACTATTTCTATCAGGTAGCCAAACTTGGGGGCGTGATCCGAGCCAGCGAATGTCTGCATCTGTCGCCGCAGACGATCAGCAGCCAGATCCAGTCCCTCGAAGAGGCACTTGGCATGCCGCTGCTGATCAGGAGCGGACGTGGTCTAGCGCTTACCGAGACAGGACGCATGGTGTTTGGCTACGCTGAGGCCATCTTCTCTATCGGCGCGGAACTTGAGGAGGCCGTGCGTGAGTATCCCCACAAAGGCAAGCTGCTAGAATTCCGCGTGGGCGTTGCCGACGCCGTTCCGAAAACGATTGCCTGTCGGCTGATCGAGCCGGCCTCGCAGTTGCCGGAACCCGTTCGCATAATCTGTCGCGAGTGGAAGCTCGACATGCTGCTTGCCGAGTTGGCGCTTCACCGCCTCGACCTCATCATCGCGGATGCACCGATTCCCTCCGCCGTCAGCGTGCGCGCTTTCAACCACCGGCTGGGTGGTTGCGGGATCAGCTTCTTCGCCGCGCCAGCGCTGCGCGAGTTTTGCAACAGGCCCTTCCCGGCGTGCCTCGACGGGGCACCCATGCTCATGCCCGCCGAGGAGTCCGCGGTCGGCCAGCGCCTGCGACACTGGTTGCAAGCGCGGGCGCTGCGCCCGCAGGTCGTCGGCGAATGCGACGACAGCGCCCTCGCCAAGGAGTTCGGACGGCGCGGGATGGGCATCTTTATCGGGCTCACTGTCCTAGAGCGGGACATCGAGAAACAATTCGGCGTGCGTGCGCTCGGGGCGGCCACCGACGTGGCGGAAGAGTTCTTCGCAATCTCGGTCGAACGCCGCATTACACATCCTTGCGTGACGGCGATTACCGAGGCCGCGCGAAACGAGCTATTCGCACCGGCATCGCGCGAGCGACCGCGCCGAGCCGGAGCCTGAGGCATCGCGAGCGAACCCTCCTGTGCGCGAGGCTCTACCGCGGAGCGTAGCCTTGCTCGGCGAGCGCTTTACCCAGCCGGTCTACCGCGTCTCGGATCGCATACGCTTCCTCGTCGTCGACGGCGCAGGCACGCATGTCCGTCCAGGTGAGGCGCTTGACGAACTGCGCCAGCGCCTCGTGGTCCTCCGACTGTAGGTGACTGTAGGGGGGGCCGAAACGCAGGCGTCGCAGCGCGGCCATTGAAGCAACCAAAAAAGGGGACGTCTGGAGCGCATAGCCGGCGACCTACCAAAGGCGCGCCAGAGACGGCCAAACTATCTGGTAGCTTGGCGGACAAGCCGTGCGAAATGAATAAAAAAGCACTCAGAAGGGTGTAATGCCGTTCAGTTAAGAGCTGAACGGCATTTTTGTATGGAGCGTCAGAGGAAGTTGTAAACCTTGCGCCGGGGTGTTAACTTTCGGGCGCGATGCTCTCCAGTCACCTGACCTTCCTGCTCGAAGCGCAACAGCCAGCCGACTTAAGTCGGCTGGCCGAGCATCTGCCGTACGAGTGGATCGAGCGTGCGGTAGAGGCGACGGGAACGGCGAGTATTCGTCGCCGTCGGTTGCCCGCGGAACAGGTGGTTTGGCTGGTGATTGCGCTGGCGATGTACCGCCATTGGTCGATCAGCGAAGTGCTCGACAACCTGGAACGGGCATTGCCTGATGAGGTGGCGCCGTTCGTCAGCAAGAGCGCGGCGGCACAAGCTCGCCAGCGCGTGGGGGAAGCGCCGCTGGCCTGGCTGTTCGAACGAACAGCACGTGCCTGGAGCTTGCAGGATTCCAGCGACTACGCCTTCAAGGGACTCAGCCTGTGGGCGATGGATGGCACGACGCTACGCACGGCCCATCGACATGAAATTCAAATGCAGAACTGTCCGATGAAACGGGGTAACCCCAAGCCCCAGAACGGGAAGTGAGCATCGTCGGGCCTAAATATTCGCTGAAGGCGCCGCTCAGCGGTGAGGGAGATCGAGTCAGGCTCTCGGTGGAGTGCTGAAGGTACCAACCCCGATTAACAGAGAAATCTGACACTCGAGCATAGGACTCGGTCTGGTTGCACCACTCTGGCACGTCGCGGCACTGTGCGGAGTGGAACAGTAAGCGTCGAACCAGGGGGGCAAACATGTCTAGAATCGGGGCAGGCTCCCGGCGATCCGGGCGTCGGCATGAGTCAGATCCGCGTGTACTGACCGTTCAGTAATCCAAAGAACAGACAGCTGGTAAGCGGGAAGGTGCACCCGGATCCGGCGACGACGTTGCTGATTTTCTTTCCGGGGAGTTATGGCATGCGTATGCAGATCGCGCGCAATGTGTTCTGGCTGGTTGCCGAGCGCGGCTTACAGGTGGCGTTCGGCATCGTCAGCGTGGCCATGATCGCACGCGCCGTCGGACCAGAGGGCTTTGCCGAGTTCCAGTACGCGCAGTCGCTGGTGCTAATTGCGTCATCGATGGCCTTGATCTGTGGCAATGAAGTGGTCATCCCGCGCTTGGTGGCCAACGATGTGCCAGCCGCGCAGCATCGCCTACTGGCTCATGTGTATGGCTTAAGCGAGCTTGCCGCGGTGGCGGGCTATGGGCTGCTTCTGGCGCTCGTGGCGATGACAGAAGAGGACACGGTCATTGTGATGGTCGTCGCCATCCTCGGCTTCCCCATGCTGTTGCGCGAACCGTTCGGTGTAGTCCGGTCCTGGATGCAGGCGCGTACCGATAGCCGGCCTGGCGTGGTGTACGGCATGATCGGCCTTGCGTTCCGAGTAGTGGCGGTCTCGGCGCTCTACTTGGTTGGCATGGACTCCGCCCCGGATTTCGCGTGGGTCATCGCCGTGGAGTCCATCTTGATCGCCGGGCTGCTGGCCCGCTATTACCGGCTGCACAGCCCCCGCGTTGCTGTGCGCTTTGATTGGCCGCTAGCCAGGCAATTGCTGCGAGACGGCTCGGTGTTCTGGGTAGGCCTAATGCTGATGTTCGGTGCCAAGCGCGTTGACCAACTCCTGCTTAGGCCACACATCTCCTTGTTCGATCTAGGTGCATATGCAGCTTGTATGCAGATCCTGGACAATTTCATGATGCTCAGCGCGATCCTTGCCAGTTCAGTCGCGCCGTTAATGATCTACGCGCAGCCAACCATTGCGCTGGTGCGGCGAAATGTGCTGAGTGTTGCCCTCGGCATGGTCGCCGTCGGCGTGGCCGGTGGCGTGGTGCTCGCCTACTGCGCCCCCTGGATCATTACACTGATCTACGGCGAACATTATGCTGCGGCGACAGACCTGCTGCGGCTTTGCTCCTGGGCCTCCGGCCTGGTGTTCGCTGATACAGCGCTGTCGCTGCTAGTGATCCATCTGCGCAAACCGAAGTGGTTGGTGGAGAAATGGCTGCTGGTGCTGGTTACCATCGTCATGGTCGACCTCATCGCGATCCCGAACCACGGTGCAAGTGGCGCCGTCTACGGCTATATCGCGGGCAATGCAGTGGCTGTGATTGTCGGTATCGGTTTCTTCTTCCGGTCACGAGAGCCTTTCGCGGCAGAGCAGGCCGCGTCAGCCAGATCCTGGTTCTTACGTTGAATTGTGGCTGTTGGCAATGTTGGGGTCGCTTCAGAAAAAGGAAAATATTGCACGCTAAGCCTTCGACGGGCCTGCCAGGACAGCTACGCGGTCGCCAAGACCGGCGTGCTCGGTCGCATCAGATTGCTGGGGTACAAGCCGGGCGCGACTGTCAATACCAACTCTTCGGCCTTATATCGCCACCAAGTTGGTGAAGGCGGCTGAATACCTAGGCCATCCTGACGATCCCCGTGGAGCGCCTGGGACAACTCAAGGGGGTTGGCCGCATCTGTGCGCTTCCTGTGCTCCCGCGAGTCGCGGCGTTACCGGATCGACCATCACAATCAACTAAGACCAGTGCCTAAGGTGCTCTCGCCCCCTCGTCTATGATGTCTGCGAACCGGCCGGATCGCCGCTGCCCAGCATGGCGATCAAACGCACATAGACCAGTTCGCTGAACAATTCCACAAGCGTTTGCGTGACGATGATCGCAGGCAGCACCGGCACCGCACCAGGCACTGCCAGTGCCAATGGGAGTACCACGAGCGAATTGCGAGTACCGACGCTGAATGCAATCGCCCGTCCGGCCGCCGCCTCAAGGCGGGAAATCCGGGCGACGAGCCACCCAAGCAGGGGGGCGCAGATCGCAAAAGCCACATAGATTGGAACCACACGCCAGGCTACGTCGATGGCTGGGCCTAGCTGTGGCACCACGGCGGCAACGACGACGAAAAGGACCAGCGCAGTGGCCGGCACCGGCATCAGTCCAAGCTTCGTTGCCACTCGCGAGCCGGTCGCGCTTAGGGCCGCCCAGACCTGTGTGAGCGCGGCCAGGGCGAGGGGTACGGCAATCAGCCAGACGAATGCGTGAATAAACGGCCCCAATTTGACAAGCCGGGCAGCATCTTCACCAAGGAATACACCGAGGTAGCCCGGCAACAGCAACATTTGTGCGATCAGCAGTGCCGGGGTTGCTGCCAGCAACAACCGAGCGTCGGCGCGCCCAAGATGGGAGAACGTAACGACATAGTCTATGCATGGTGTGAGCAGCACCAGGAGCACCCCGAACTGCACCATGGGGTCGACGGGTAGAAACTGCACGAGGACGCCTACGAGAAGCGGAGCCACGACGAAATTTGCAACGACCAGAGCAGTGAGAAAGCGGAGTTGCCCGAGGGCCCGCTTGAGTTCCGCCACTGGCACTTGCAGGAACGTCACAAACAACATCAGCGCCAACGCAGGATTGACGGCGACCTCGAACAACGCGGTCGTATCGGGTACCAACAAGGCGGCGACCGTGGCGGCCGCGACGGTGCAGAAGTAGATGGCAACTTGCCGGCTTTCCAGTATGGGGTCCTGCCAAGATACGCCCAATCCACTATCATAAGCCTTTCGGTTATGATGAATCCATCTAACTGTGCTCATTTGATATAAGGCGGGAGATCGAGACGTACGAAGGCTTTTCTTGTTTTCAGCCGGGAGAATGGCATGAAGGCAGTACAGAATGGACTGTCGGCAATTGAAGGGCAGGGCAGCTATCGATGCAGCAAGCCTGTCACGTGTCGCCGGATGGTCGGAGAAGTTCTAGTGGGTGCAGCACGTGCACAGCGTGTTGGAGCACCCGTATCAAGTCTTCCAGTTCCTCCACAATGGTCTCGGCCTGCTGGACCAAGGTAGGATTCGTGTCTCTTGAGACGAGACTAGCACCATTGAGAACCGTATGGGCCATGCCATGTAATTGGAGTAGGTCGTCGCGAATCCCTTCTGGCTCGCACAATCGAGTTCGAAGAGTATCAACTAGGTCCACAATGCGCAGGATCTCCCGGGTGTCGAAACTGTCCTGCAGGCAACGCAAGGCCTCGGTGTCAACCGGGCCATAAGGGGTCTGGGTGTTAGGCATGGCGTGGTTTCCGAACGGAGAATGCTGGGGCAGCGAAAATACTGTCGTGGATCCAGGCCTCCGGAGTCCGCTCAAGGTTTAGCTTGTAGTCGCCAAAGCGCTTGATGTTGCTGGTGAGATATGGGCTGAGGAAGCTGATGTCGTCCACGTCGACCTTGATACCGTCCTTCTCCATGGCACGAAGCGCCTGCATCATGTCGGCGGTGTTCTGAAGGATCACTGCGGAGGCGATCAGATCGTTGTAGCGCAATCGCTTTTGCTGTTCGTCGGGGTCGTTCACGGGCAGCACATCGCCGCCGAACGAGAACCACTTGGCAAAGCCATTGTAGGACTCGATCTTGTTGGTCGTCGCAGTGATTTCCTGGCGCAATTCGCGGCTACCGATCCACTCCAGCAGAAACACGGTGCGAACAACCTTGCCCAGTTCCTGAGCGGCTAGCAGGAGGCGATTCTTGCGACTATCCGATCCCAAGCGGCGTAGCAGTAGGGGAGAGGATATGGTTCCGGCCTGGATCGACAATGCGACCTGCATTAGATCCTGCCAGTGAAGGGTGATCAGGTCCCAATCCACCGCGGCCGAAAAAAGGCGGTCAATGTGACGATATTTGGAAGTGGAATCGGCTCGGTAAAGTTTCAGATCCTGCCAGTTACGAATTCGCGGCATTAGGTTGATGCCCAGCAGGTAGGTAAAGGCAAAAACGGCAGCTGACTGGCCCTGGGTGTCGGCATGCACCGTGTCTGCCTCCGAGCCTGTCAGATTTCTTGTGTGTTGAGGTCATGAGACGATATCGAAAGAAACGCCCTTATGACCGAAACAACAAGCATGACCAAGAAGAGCAAGAAATCGAGCGCGCCGAAGCTGTTTCCGGATGAGTTGATCGATCAACTGCTGGCTCAGGTACAGAACAAGGACGCCGAGTCGATTCTCGGTGAATCAGGCTTGGCCGGCTTGCTCAAGAAGCAGTTGGCCGAGCGTATGCTTGCCGCCGAACTGACGCACCATCTGGCCAGCGAGGCCAAGCAAGGCAAGAGCGGCAATCACCGCAACGGCAGCAGTGCAAAGACCGTCATCACGCCCAACGGCGAGCTGGAACTGGACATTCCGCGCGACCGGCAAGCCACCTTCGAGCCGCAACTGGTCGCCAAGTACCAACGCCGGCTGTCCGGCTTCGACGACCACGTAATCAGCATGTATGCACGCGGGATGAGCGTGCGTGAGATTCAGGGCCATTTGCAGGAACTGTATGGGCTGCAGGTCTCGCCTGACCTGATTTCCACCATCACCGACGAAGTGCTGGCCGAGGTCGAACAATGGCAGCAGCGCCCGCTGGAGGCGATGTACCCCATTGTCTACTTCGACGCGCTGCGCCTGAAGATCCGCGACGAAGGCACCGTCAGGAACAAGGCGGTGTACCTCGCGCTGGGCATCCGCGCCGATGGGCGCAAGGAAGTCCTCGGCCTGTGGATCGAGCAGACCGAAGGCGCCAAGTTCTGGCTCAAGGTCTTCAACGAACTGAAGAACCGCGGCCTGGAGGACATCCTGATCGCCGTGGTCGATGGCCTGCGCGGCTTCCCCCAGGCAATCGAGGCCGTCTACCCGGGCGCGCAAATCCAGACCTGCATCGTCCACCTGATCCGCAACTCGCTCAACCTGGCGAGCTGGAAGGATCGCAAGGGCCTGGCGACCGCGCTCAAGCCGATTTACCAGGCTGCCACGGCCGATGCCGCTGCCACTGCGCTGGATGCCTTTGCCGGCAGCGACTGGGGCCGCAAATTCCCGACGGTGGCCGACATGTGGCGGCGGCAATGGGAGCAGGTCATCCCGTTCTTTGCCTATCCGCCGGAAGTGCGCAGAATCATCTACACCACTAATGCCATCGAGAGCATGCACATGCAGTTGCGCAAGATCGTCAAGAACCGGGGCCACTTCCCCAGCGACGAAGCCGCCAGCAAGCTGCTGTACCTGGCCTTGCGCAACATCGAGAAAGATTGGAAGATGCCGCCCATCACCTGGAAACAAGCGGCCAACCAGTTCGCCATTCTCTTCGGTGACCGCTTCACCAACGCCCTATGCTGAGATTTATTTAACCGACCTCAGCACACAGAATTTCTGACACCTCCCTGCCTCCACGCTCAGGCCTGCCTTGAGCAAGCCCTCGATGACGTAGACCGCCTCCCACACGCCGGGCGGGATGAAGTGTCGGAATACGGCGATGTAGTTGTCTGCGACATGCCGGTAAGCCACCGCGCCCTTCTTGCGGTAGCGGAAGTGGTAGCCCGTGAGCAGGTTATTGTCGTAGAAATCGTATTGCGTGCCGTCAGCCGCCACGGTCTTACCGTCCCCCCAATGCTTGGGCAGGTCGAGCTGGAGATACAACTCGATCAATTCGCGCTGCGCGGTTTCCAGCCGTTCGAGGCTCATATGCCGCCGATTGACGAATGACATCATGTGCGGCGTCACCCGTTCGCCCATGTGGCGAGCTGCCTGCGTGGGTCCGAGATTGCAACCCATCGCGAAGATCGTCAGCAAGTAGCGCTCGGCGGCATGGCGGATCTTGGGATCGCTGCCGGAGAGCGGGCCGAAGTGGCGCGTGAAGTGGGTCCAATGCTCGATGTTGGCCAGGACGTCCAACAGGTTGCGGTTCGGTATGTGGCCGATCAGCGTCTGCTGAAGCGCAAGCGCGCTGGCGGGGATTTCCTTGGCGACGGTCCGACGGAGTACCGGCTCGCCGTTGCGGCCAATGGTGACGTGCTGACGCTTGCTCGGGAAGCAGTCGTCCAGGTTCTGTGCCGTCACGGCCAACCACTCACGTAGGTGTGCAACGAAATCTTGCGCGTTGGCCGGCATCTCCAACTTGGCGCAGTAGTCAGGGAGGCGCCGCTCGCATTCACGCCAGGGCAACAGATGCAGCCGGTAGTCGGCATACGCGTCTGAGCCGACGACACAGAGGTCGCCAGAGCGCAATTCGCTGGCCATATGCGAAAGTACGCATAGCTCCAGATGGCGCCGATTGATGCCTGGCCCCAGCTTGTCAGTGCGATAGACGAGCTTGCGCCACCGCTCCGAGGCGAAGCTCAGATCGACGTCAGTGGAAAGCCACTCGCGGTGTAGAGCCGCATTCTTCAACACCACTGCCAGTGCGGCCAGCAGGGTGCATGACTGGCTGGTTGACTGCCACTTCAGCACTTCGGCGAGGCGCAACATTACTGAGCGGTGCGGGCGAAAATGCCGCCACAAGAGGGGCAAGTAGTTGTTCCCGCTGAAGGCGCGGACCTCGGCGCAGCACTCACGTAGAGGCTCCAAATCGCCTGAGGGGGCAAGAAGGCGACGTACCTCCACGCCGATCTGAGCGTCGTCGTCGCCCTGGGCGACGATCTCCACCACGCCATCGAGCAGCGCGACGAGCTTTTCCATTTGCGCGCGCCGGCGGGAGTGGATTTGCTCCAATTCCTCCCGTGCCCGCTTGTGGATGGCGCTCATGCGCCGGATAAACATTTCGGCGAGATCGTCCCGCACCCGTACCCGCATTTGATTGAGGAGGGCCACCATCAGCGTATAGCGTTTCTCCGGCAAGATCTCCTTGAGATTGGCTGCGTCCAGGCTCATGGCCTGGCTCGCCAAGGACCGCAGCTTCGACGCCGGCACGCCTGCAACGGTCTTGGAAAAGTCGCCAATGGTGTCCAGCCAGGTCAGATGCTCGATCAGCAGAGTCAGGTGCTTGCGCGAGGGACGCAGCGCGTGGCGTTTGATGTTGTGATAAGCGGTCTGACGGCTCGCCAGGTCTCGGGTCAGCAGCCGGTCAAGCCGGTGTCGCTCGTCCTCGGACAGGCGTCGTGTGATACGGCGAAACAGGGCCGTTTGCGTGCGCGCGTGGACTTGCTCAACGATGGCATCCAACGTAGAGAAGGATGGCAGTTCGATTTGATGCAGGACCAGCGCGTCGATCGTCGCGTTGATGATGTCAACCGGCTGGTCCATCGTTTCGGCGGCGTCGCGCGCGGCGCGGATAGTAACCTCGTTGGCATCGGTGCCGAGGTAGGCCTGGATACCAAGGAACTCTCGCACCGCCCTGTAGTGCCGGAACAAAGTCGGCGACACCTTTCGGTCGTAGCCAAACCTCGTACCTGGGTTCAGGCCGGCGCTGATGCGTACCAGCTCCGTCACGCTGGCGGGAATTGTGTCAAGGTCCGGGAAGTGGTGTAGCTGCTGAAAGACCTTCAGGAGCACCAGCAGACCAAGTCGCGATTCTTGCCCGCGTGTGGACCGAGTCGCCCAGTCCAGCTCTTCCGCGCTGGGTATGTAGCAGGCCCGCAATTCCTTGAGGGAAAAGACCTTCGGGAAACGCGGGTAGGCGGTACGCTCGACGGTAGCCATACAGGATCTCGACAATCGCTGAAAGGCCGGCCAGCCTAGCTGGGGCAGGTGACAGTTTGCCTCTTATTTTAGAAAGTAATGAATGTTGCTGTCTTTATAACCTAAAGACTTATGATAGCGGTTTGGGCGTATCTTGGTCAGGGGCCGTACGCGTGAGGAAGCAGAAGCTGCTTTCACTCGCCTGAGGGCTTGGGTGGACGCTAACGGCTTGAAACTGCATCCCGATAAGACCCACATTGGGGACTGCCGGTTGCAGGGTCATGGCCCGCCTGGCCGCTGTCGTTGCTGGGAACGCCGCATGGCTGGCCATTGTGCTGCCTACTGCAGGTTGATTGTCCTTCATGCTGACAACTTGCGGCGCGGCCGGAATGCGGCTTCTCCTGCGACTCGAATGAGGGCAGCGGCCTTCAATTCGGCGCTTGCGAAGGCATCTTCCTCCAACGGAACCGCCCGTCCGGCCCGAAATACTGTTTGGACTGTCCCGGTCACCGTATGGTGTCGGACGAGTACAAAGCCCTGGGGAGGTGTCAGGAATTCTGTGTGCTGAGGTCGGTTAATTAAATCTCAGCGTAGGGCGTTGGTGAAGCGGTCACCGAAGAGAATGGCGAACTGGTTGGCCGCTTGTTTCCAGGTGATGGGCGGCATCTTCCAATCTTTCTCGATGTTGCGCAAGGCCAGGTACAGCAGCTTGCTGGCGGCTTCGTCGCTGGGGAAGTGGCCCCGGTTCTTGACGATCTTGCGCAACTGCATGTGCATGCTCTCGATGGCATTAGTGGTGTAGATGATTCTGCGCACTTCCGGCGGATAGGCGAAGAACGGGATGACCTGCTCCCATTGCCGCCGCCACATGTCGGCCACCGTCGGGAATTTGCGGCCCCAGTCGCTGCCGGCAAAGGCATCCAGCGCAGTGGCAGCGGCATCGGCCGTGGCAGCCTGGTAAATCGGCTTGAGTGCGGCCGCCAGGCCCTTGCGATCCTTCCAGCTCGCCAGGTTGAGCGAGTTGCGGATCAGGTGGACGATGCAGGTCTGGATTTGCGCGGCCGGGTAGACGGCCTCGATGGCCTGGGGGAAGCCGCGCAGGCCATCGACCACGGCGATCAGGATGTCCTCCAGGCCGCGGTTCTTCAGTTCGTTGAAGACCTTGAGCCAGAACTTGGCGCCTTCGGTCTGCTCGATCCACAGGCCGAGGACTTCCTTGCGCCCATCGGCGCGGATGCCCAGCGCGAGGTACACCGCCTTGTTCCTGACGGTGCCTTCGTCGCGGATCTTCAGGCGCAGCGCGTCGAAGTAGACAATGGGGTACATCGCCTCCAGCGGGCGCTGCTGCCATTGTTCGACCTCGGCCAGCACTTCGTCGGTGATGGTGGAAATCAGGTCGGGCGAGACCTGCAGCCCATACAGTTCCTGCAAATGGCCCTGAATCTCACGCACGCTCATCCCGCGAGCATACATGCTGATTACGTGGTCGTCGAAGCCGGACAGCCGGCGTTGGTACTTGGCGACCAGTTGCGGCTCGAAGGTGGCTTGCCGGTCGCGCGGAATGTCCAGTTCCAGCTCGCCGTTGGGCGTGATGACGGTCTTTGCACTGCTGCCGTTGCGGTGATTGCCGCTCTTGCCTTGCTTGGCCTCGCTGGCCAGATGGTGCGTCAGTTCGGCGGCAAGCATACGCTCGGCCAACTGCTTCTTGAGCAGGCCGGCCAAGCCTGATTCACCGAGAATCGACTCGGCGTCCTTGTTCTGTACCTGAGCCAGTAGTTGATCGATCAACTCATCCGGAAACAGCTTCGGCGCGCTCGATTTCTTGCTCTTCTTGGTCATGCTTTTTGTTTCGGTCATAAGGGCGTTTCTTTCGATATCGTCTCATGACCTCAACACACAAGAAATCTGACAGGCTCAGCCCTGGTACTTCCCACTTGCAAGTTGCTCTGTAAATGCCTTGAAGTCGTGATACCCCGCTCGCCTGACACTTTCCATTTCCTCTCCCGGGAATTTCAGGTTGCTTTCAGTGCACGGCAGTGCCGCGCTGATCGCTGCCCTTAATGTGTTCAGAGAGATAGTGCCGATAGGCGTACTCCACTTCACCGTCCGCGTCTAGGTGCGCATCAAGTGGGTTGTCTCGGCACTGCTTGCATGTGTGCCGAGAGCACTCGTCCTTGCCTTCGGCAAGAGTTACGAACCCACGGTATCGTCCCGATGGCAGTTCTTCCACCGAAGTGATGATTGATATACATCCACGTTGATACGATGCCATCACGCCCTCCAGAGCGTCGACGATAATTCCATTCTAACAATGGAACTCGGCTTCACAACCCGTTTGCACGCATTCCAGGCCGCATCTGATGGTGCGCCTCCTGCGGCGCCGAGACTAGTGAAAGGAATTGCGGATCGTTGACGAATTGTGGGCCGAAGACGACAAGACATATAAGAGCTGCTTTGGCTCAGTAGTGAGCAGGGGACAGTTCACGACCATTGCGCGCCTTTATATTGCCTCGCATCCAGAGCAATGGAACCAACCCGGATTTGTCTTGGTTCGTAATGCGGTCAATGAAACTTGCAATAAGAACCTGTCTGCACGGGTGCCCCGCTAACGTCCCATCTCTCCGTCCCCTTCATCGTGACCTGACAAAGACGGGCCGGCGCAAGCCGGCCCGTTCAGTCGAACCTCTCTTTCGGCGCGCGCGCCGGCAGTCAGTTGTACTTCTGGGCCTCGTCCTCGTCGTCGCTCACCCATTCGACAGTCTTGCGGTTGGACTCGCTCAGCTCGATCTGGGGCGTGCGCTTGAGCTTGATGTAGGCCAGTTGCTTGTTCATCGCCTGAGACTCGGCGTCGTAGCGATAGATATGGCGCAGGATTCCTTCCAGCTCGCGGATCTCGTCCATGCGCACGTTCAAAGGATAGGCCTGGAGGGCGGGAGACGAGGAAGGCTGGGCCTCCTAAAGTCCGTGTTCGTTGGATATGTCGTGCACCTTCCCGACAGCGGCGAATTTGTCGGCAGTGCCAGCGAACCACAGCCCAGTGTCATGTTCTACAAGTACGCGGTCATTTCGAGCCTTGCCAAGATCTATCCTCATCACCGCGCGGCGCACAAGGTTGCCATTGGCATTCAGAATGCATCGAGCGGGTGGTAAACCGGACTGGCGCGCGCCCTAGGCGTAAGCGGATCGCCAGCACCGTGGTTGACGACGAGACAGGAATGGTGCTGCTTTAGGCTTGCAACGCCGGTTGAGCGGCGACGTTCCACGGCAGAAGTTCGTCGATCCGATTGACGGGATGATCGGCGATGCGGGCCAAGACGTGACGCAGATAGGCATCGGGATCGATGCCGTTGAGTTTGCAGGACCCGATGAGCGAGTACATTGCGGCCGCGCGCTCGCCGCCACTGTCAGCGCCGGCGAATAAAAAATTCTTCCGACCCAACGCGACACCGCGCAGCGCATTCTCCGCGATGTTGTTGTCTATCTCTGCCAGGCCATCATCACAGTAGTAGATTAGCGCTTGCCACTGGTTCAGCATGTAGTTGATGGCTTTGGTCGTTTCCGACTGCGTCGAGAGCGTCAATAGCCGCTCTCGCAACCACACTTCGAAGCTGTCCAGTAGGGGCCGGGATCTTTGCTGCCGCACCTGTTGACGCACGGCAGGTGGCTTACCCCGGATTTCCGCTTCGATGGCATAGAGCTCGCCGATCCGGCGTAACGCCTCCGTTGTGGTCGGCGTTGCCTTGCGGACATGTAGATCGTGCACCTTACGGCGCGCGTGGGCCATACAAGCTGCTTCGCGCACACTGCCATCGGTAAAAACAGCGTTGAAGCCCGCATACGCGTCTGCCTGCAGGATGCCGCGGAAGCCGGCCAGATGCGCTTGGGGATGTTGGCCCTGGCGATTTGGTGTGTAGGCGAACCAGACCGCAGGTGCAGCATCCGAACCCGATGCGCGATCGTCCCGCACGTAAGCCCATAGTCTTCCCGTCTTGGTCTGTCCCTTACCTGGCGCAAGTACCGGCAGCGGTGTGTCGTCCGCGTGCACCTTGCCAGGCATCATCACGTATCGGTGCAAAGCCTCGACCAGGGGGCGTACCAGCGCACCGCAAGCGCCGACACCGCGAGCCATGGTCGTGCGGTCCAGCTCCACGCCCTGCCGGGCATAGATGGCGGCTTGGCGGTACAGCGGTTGATGATCAGCGTATTTGGCAACCAGTATGTGAGCGTGCAGCCCCGCCGTGGCAATGCCGCGCTCAATCGGCCGGCTTGGCGCCTCAGCCTGGACGATGCAATCACAACAGGCGCAGGCCTTCTTGCGCCGCACCTGCCGAATCACCCTGAATGAACTGCTGATGATATCGAGTTGCTCCGAGATGTCCTCGCCCAGCGGCTTGAGCTTACCGCCGCACTCTGGACAGGCTTCGGTCTCAGGCTCGAGAATGCGCTCCTCCCGCTCCAAGTGCTCCGGCAACGGCTTGCGTACCGCTTTCTTCCGGACAGGAGGGGTAGCCTGCGGATCGGCTTCGGTTTCGGCCGCACCTTCCTCGGACAGCAGATCTTCTAGTCGGGTCTCGAGCTGTTCAATCTGTCGATCCAGCTTCTCGGACTTCTGGCCAAACTGCATCCGCCTCAGCTTCGAGATCTGCAGATTTAGCTGCTCGATCTCCATGGAGCGGACCACCAAGGCCCGTTCCATGAGTGCGAATCGATTCCCGCTGTGCCAACACCAAGGCCTTCAGGGCCTCAATGTCGTCGGGGAGATCGCTGGGGTCGATTGGCATGCGCGGCAGTTTACGCACCTGCCGCAAGGTTTACAACACCGACAGTGGCGGCCAGGTGCGCTCGGGCTGCTTCCAGTTGATCCCCTCCAGCAGCATCGACAACTGCGCTTGCGTCAGGTGGATCTTGCCGCTGTCGGCCTGCGGCCAGACGAAACGTCCACGCTCCAGGCGCTTCGAGAGCAAGCAAAGCCCATCGCCCGTTGACCACAACACCTTGATGACATTGCCGCGCCTGCCGCGGAAGACGAAGACATGGCCGGAGAACGGGCTCTCCTGCAGAGTCGCCTCCACCTTCGCTGCGAGCCCGTTGAATCCGCAGCGCATGTCGGTCACGCCTGCAGCGATCCAGATGCGTGTTCCCGCCGGCAACCCGATCATGCCACCACTGCCAGCCCCTTGTAGGCCGTCACGGCCGCCTCAGCTGACAGGTCCGTTGCCGGCAGGCTCGTACGCACCCCACCGAGCGCAGCGCGGCCGGCGCTGAGGACAACCAACTGCTCGGCGCCGCAGGCGCGCGCCGCGCCGAGCACGGCGGCCACATGTCCGTGTGGCAGGCTGCGCTCGATCACGAAGGCCTCATCGGCGGACTCTATGCCGCGCTCGACTGGCTGGGAGACGCTCAGGAAGGCATCGAGAAGCGGCTTGCCAGGCAGCATCTGAGCGGCAGTACGCTGGTGCTCTATGACCTCACTTCCACGTGGGTGACGGGACGCTGCTGCGAGCTTGCCGCCCACGGCAACAGCCGCGATGGCAAGCGCGACGAGACCTGCTCGAGTTCGACGGATCCCCAGATCGTGTTCGGTCTGGTTTGCACGCCTGAGGGCTGTCCGGTGGCAGTCGAAGTCTTCGCTGGCAACACCGCCGATCCGGCAACCGTGGCCTCGCAGGTGGACAAGCTCAAGAATCGCTATGGCATCGAGAAGCTCGCGTGGGTGGGCGACCGGGGCATGCTCACGCAGGCGCGCATCGACACGGTATTGCGCCCGGCTGGCCTGGACTGGGTGAGCAGCCTGCGCGCGCCGCAGATGGCCGCGCTTGCTCACGAGAAGGGGCCCTTCCAGCCCTCGCTGTTCGATGAGCGCAACCTGCTGGAGGTGACCAGCGAGGCGTTCCCCGGCGAGCGGCTCATCGTGTGTCGCAATCCGCTACTGGCCGAGGAGCGCAGCCGCAAACGCGAGGCGCTGCTGCAGGCCACCGAAGCCGAGTTGATGAAGATTACCGACGCGACCACGCGTGCCCGCAACCGCCTCAAGGGCACCGAGGCGATTGCCCTGCGCGTAGGCCGCGTCATCGATCACTTCAGGATGGGCAAGCACTTCGAGCTGAGCATCACCGACTCGAGCTTCACGTGGGGGCGCAAGGCCGAACAGATTCAGCAGGAGGCTGCACTCGATGGCCTGTACGTGGGGAGCGGGCCTTCCGTTCGCTCAAGACGGTCGATCTGCAGGTGCGCCCCGTGTTCCATTGGAACGCCGCGCGCGTGCGCGCTCACGTCTTTCTGTGCATGCTCGCTTATTACGTCGAGTGGCACATGCGCGAGACGTTAAAGCCGATGCTGTTTGACGATGAATACGTCGAGCTCGCGCGTGCGGCCCGGCCTTCGCCAGTGGCCAAGGCACGACGCTCGGACCAGGCGAAAGCCAAGGACGCCACCAGGCTTGGCGAGGACGGCTTGCCGGTGCACAGCTTCCGCACGTTGCTCGATGATCTGGCCACGCTCGCGTACAACGTCTGTCACACACCCCTGAACCCGCAAGCAAAGATCGTCATGATCACGCGGCCGACCCCCATTCAAGAAAAGGCCTTCCGCCTCCTCAACATCAGCCCCGTCGCCTGTACCCAGTAATCGACTCGCTCGCGAGCACATAACCGCGAGCAATCAAAGCGTTATGCGCGCCGCGTGCTCAAAGTTCGGTCTAGGATGAAATGGCAAACGACACCCATCCTTTTGCAGCGCGACCATTTCACCTCGCGCCGGGAGCGGGCGCGACCAATTCACCCCATCTCTTGTATGTGCTGCATGCGACTCTTTGATGGGGCGCGACCAAATCACCCCATACGCGCGGTGGGCGCGACCAAATCACCTCACGCTGTGGTAGCTGCGCGACCAAATCACCCCGCATTAAAAGCCTTCTTGGTGTGAGGAATCGGAATTCTCGAGACTGCGATCTCCTGCAGGGAAACGGAATTAGTGAGACTAGGACGACTTTTCGTGAGACTAGAAAAACGGAAATCGTGAGACTGCCCGGACTCGGGCGCGACAGGTAGCGTTGCGATGATATGAAGGTCGGCGCGACTTCGGCCGTCGCCGGTGCGAAAAAGTCACCGGCGACAGGCAGCAGTCGACCCACTTTTGCCCTTCGCTCCGACGCGAGTGCTACGGCTGCTCCCGACCCTTCTCGGTCAGCCGGCCTAATTGCAATTAAGGCCGGTAAGCAATCTGTAACGGCCATCCAGAATGATCTTCGTTGCAGCGGTGTACAGTAAGCGACCAGTTCATCTACTGCAATCGAGGGAGGGGATCTGGCGCTTCCTCACGAAGGAGGATCAGGGAAAGGCGTCGAAAATTGAGTGGGCGCGCTAGCGCGAGTACAGCACCGACTTCAGGCGAAGCTCCGGGCGAAGGACGAAACGAGCGTGAGCGGGGAATGGGCTCGAGCCTGTGTTAAGGCGGGCTGAAATCAATGGTGGAACCATGCGGCGTCGCGGCCAGCGGGCGATTACCGAGAGCCGTCAGTGGTTCGTCCAGCTACATACCATGTCCGTAGCTCGCCGATTCCCTTCGCGTTGATGGTTCCGCGCGCTTCCAGCAGGAAGGATTCCCCCAGCTGTTCCTTGGTGGCTTCCGATATCTGAACACGGCCGGCAATACCGTGGGACTCCATCCGGCTGGCAATATTGACGGTTTCGCCCCACAAGTCATAGATGAATTTTCGTCGGCCGATCACGCCGGCAACGACCGCGCCGCTGTGGATACCGACCCGCAGTTGCAAGCTGAAGCCGCTTTGCTGGTTAAACCGGGTCAGGAAATCCAGCATGTCCAGTGCCATGTGAGCGGCCCGGGCTGCGTGGTCGTCAGCAGGGACGGGAAGGCCGGCCGCTGCCATATAGGCGTCGCCGATCGTTTTGATCTTCTCCAGCCCGCGGTTCTCCGCGATATCGTCAAACTCAGCGAAGATCTCGTTTAGTACGGCTACCAGGCCTTCGGGGCTCAGGGCAGGAGAGAAGCAGGTGAACTGGACGAGGTCGGCAAACAGCACCGACACTTCCTCGAACCTGTCGGCAATGATTTCGGGCGGACCGGGGGCGATGAGATCGAATCGCAGCTTCAACCGTTCGGCAACGGGCGCCGGCAGTACATTAAGGAGCAGTCGTTCGGTGACCTGTTGCTCGCGAACAAGTTTTTCGTAGAGCTGCCTGAGTTCATCGCTTTGGTGAACGATCGTTTCCCTGCTCGCTTCCAGTTCACATACCTTGCGCTCGAGTTCCTCGCCGTACCGCAGGGACTCACAGTGGAGTAGGCGCACTTCCAACATGTTCCTTACCCGCATCAGCACCTCGCCGAGGTCGAACGGCTTGCTCACGAAATCTCTCGCTCCGGCCCGAAGTGCTCGCAGCTTGTGATCGGGCTGGGCGGTGATGACGATCACCGGCAGGTAGCTTTCCGGCTGTACGGCCTGGAGGTGCTCCATGACTTCGAAGCCATCCATGCCCGGCATCTGGAGATCCAGCACAATCAGGTCATAGTGATTCCTGCGGTGAAGCTCGCCGACCGTGCGTGGATCGGTGGTTGCCTCGACACGGGTGTAGCCGGCCCCATGCAGCATGGCCTCGAGCAGCAGGACGTTGGCCTCGAGATCGTCAACGACCAGGATTCTTGCAGCGAGGATATCCGCCGTGTCGATCATGGCAAGCTGGTTCGCGGCGGTTCCAGCGCAGCGTTCAGTGCGTCCATGAACTCCTGAATCCTGATCGGCTTGGTCAGGTATCGAAAGAATCCTGCCTTCACGCCACGCTCGATGTCGCGCGGCATCGCGTTGGCACTGAGGGCGATGACCGGGATATGCCGCGTCACTGGGTCGTCGCGCAGGCGCGCCAGTGCGTCGATGCCGTTGATGTCGGGCAAATGGATGTCCATCACGATCACCTCGGGCAGGGCAGTGCGCGCAAGTTCGACGCCGAGCGTCCCCGTGGCCGCGGACAACAAACGCACATCTGCCCGGCGCGCGACAAGTTGCTCAAGGAGCTTGAGGTTCGCCGGATTGTCTTCCACATACAGCAAGGTATGCATCGTGCTCGAAGATTCGACACGCGCCCGGACGGGCGCGGCGGTGTCCGTGCTTTCGCGAGAGATTGCCGGAGGGGCGGCGGCAGGCAGTTCGACCCGAAACACGCTGCCCACGCCGGGCGTGCTTTCAACGTCGATGGTCCCACCCATCAGCTCGGCCAGTCGCCTGGCTACCACGAGCCCGATCCCGGTGCCCTCCACGGGGCCCGCCTCATGTCCGAGGCGGTTGAACGGCTGGAATAGCTGAGCGAGCCGTTCCGGTGTCAACCCCGTGCCGGTGTCGCGCACGCTGACGCATACGCGATGTCCCGTCGTCGTCACCTGCACATCGACCGAGCCCCGGTCCCGGTTGTACTTGATGGCATTGGAAAGCAGGTTGAGAAGGATCTGCTTCAGGCGGGTCCGGTCGGCACGGACGAAGCAGGGTGGCGTGGCCGCGGGAAACCGCATGCGGACCGCGCGTTTCACTGCTTGCTGCTCAAGCATTGCCTGGCACTCGTGCACGGTGTCGATGACCGAAACCGGCTCGGGGGACAGCGACGCCTGGCCGGCTTCTATTCTGGCCAGGTCAAGCACTTCGTTGATGAGCTCCAGCAAATGCCAGCCCGCTTTCAGGATCTGGTCGATGCTGGCCTGCTGCGACGCAGTCGGAGGCGGAGACTCGGAGGCCATCACCTGCGCGAAGCCAAGGATGGCGTTCAGCGGATTGCGCAACTCATGGCTCATGTTCGACAGGAATTCCGTCTTGGCATGATTGGCGCTTTCAGCGGACGCCTGGGCTTGCTTCAGCGCTTCGATATCCGTGCTGGATGCGAGCCATTTCACGATCTTGCCGTCGGCATCCTTCAATGGCGACCCGCGTTCGAGGTGCCACCGGTAGGCGCCATCGGATGCCCGTTTCAGGCGATATTCGATCTCGTATTCGCGGCCCTGCGCCACCGCGTCTGCCCAGCGGCCGAGATTGCGCGCGATGTCCTCGGGGTGGACGGCCGATTTCCAGGCGCCGGACCGGGTCTGGTCGAGGCCAAGGCCGGTATAGCTGGTCCACCGCCGGTTGCAGTAATCGATCTGACCATCCGCATCGGCGGTCATGATCATGTGAGGAATGCCATCGGCTAGCTGCCTGAAGTGCGGCTCGAACTGCCTGAAGTCGAGGGCGGAAAGGCGATCCTTTCCCGCTCCGCCGTGAGTCTGCCTGCGCATGATCTACCCCCGCAGTCCGCGGGCTGGCGCCTGGCATGCAAGCGGCGATGGCAGGCCGGCCGGAATCCGCGTCTCAGGGAAAGAATACGCCCAGCCACTGCCGGTGCAAACCGGCCGGGGCGGTGAAGTCGCTGGTCAACTCGTAAGTCGATAGTGCACCACTCCAGGCAGCTCAACCGAGGCTGGATGCCACTACATCCTGGCGAGATAGCGGGCCACGGCCGGGATGTCTTCGTTCGACAAGGTGGCGGCAATGCCGTCCATCGCGCCGGTCGCGTCATGGCGCTTGCCGCTCTTGTACGCCGCAAGTTGGTGGGCTAGGTAATGCTCTCCCTGGCCGGCGAGACGCGGTGCCAGCGCCTTGCCCGTCAGTGCTTCCCCATGGCAGGCCTGGCAGCTGCGCGCCTGGACCACGGCCTTGCCGCGCGCTTCGAGCGCGGCGCTCTCCATCGCGTCCGTGCTGTCGGCCGGTGCCTGCCTTGCGTAGTAGGCTGCCAGTGACCGGATCTGCTCGTCGGTCAGGCTCCTGGCAAGTGGCCCCATGGTCGGGTTGTCGCGCTGCCCGCTGGCGAACGCGCGCAGCTGCGCCTCGAGATACGCTGCCGGCTGCCCGGCCAGGGCCGGGTACTCCGCGTTCCGGGATTGCCCTTGCGGACCATGGCAGGCAAAGCAGGTCTCCGCAAATTGCGGCCAGGGGCCGCCATTGGCCTGGCTTGCCCTGGCCTGATTGTCCAGTGCCGAGCCGAACCGATGGTAGTCCACCAGTTCGGGAACGAGGAATGCGGCCGCTGCCGCCACTACCGCGGCCGTCGCGAGCATCATGCGCTTCATCTTCATTTATGCCTCCGGGACGGGAGAGGGCAGCGGCGCTTGCAGCGCGCCGAGTGCCTGCAGGGCGGCACGGTGTCCCGAGCGCACGGCGCCGTCCATGGCGCCGGCCCAGATGTCGGCCGTCTCGGTCCCCGACCAGATCAGCCGGCCCAGCGGTGGATGCAGGTGTTGGCCGAGTTTCGTCCAGAAGCCGGCGGGCATCGGGTTGATGCAGCTCATCGACCAGGGGTCGACCTTGCCCCAGTCAAGGTCGTGGTATTGCGTGGGCTTCAGCGCCTGGTCTCCGAATGCCCTGGCATAGATGGCGGACAGGATGGGCTCGGCGGCGTTCGGGTCGGCCGGCAGGTAGCCGGGTTTGACGAAGGCGCTGAGCACGCCGACCGAGCCGTCCGGCGGCGAGTTGTCGACCGACCAGATCAGCGGGCCGTCGAGCGGCACCACCTGGCCGTTGAAGCCTTTCTCGCGCCAGAACGGCTGTGGGTAGACATGTGCGGCCTTGCGCATGGGCGCATGGGCAGGCCACGCCCGGTGCAACTGGGCCCGGCCGGGAGGCAGGGGGGGATCGAACACAATCTGCTGGCACAGCGCCGGATTTAGCGCGGCAATCACGTGACGCGCGCGCACCACGCCGTGATCGGTGTGCAGTTCGACGATCTCGCGGTCCCAGCCCACGATCTTGCGCACCGGGCAGGACAGCCGGACCTTGTCGCCGAGGTCTTGCGCCATCCGGATGCTGAGAATCTGCGAGCCGCCGACGAAGCGGGTTTCCTGTGCGCCGTCCTTGATCTTCTCGAGCGTGTCGTAGTCACTGTTCGCGCTGTTGATCACGGACAGATAGTGCAACAACCCGAGTTGTGCGGGCGGCGCGCCGAGCGACAGGGTCGCCGCCATGCTGAAGGAGAACTTCTCCTCGTTGCTCAGGCCTTGCCGCGCCAGCCAGTCGCCAAGCGTCAGCTTGTCGTATTCCGCCGCTTTCGACGCCTTCCATGGCGCGCCGCTGGGCACGCCGCGCGCCATCTCGCTGAGCCTGGCGGCAACCTGTCCCTGCGCACCGATGCCCCCATGCAGGTCCTGGGTCACGCGGATGTTGTCGGCGAGGAATACGGTCTTGCCGGCGTAATAGGTGCCGAAGGTCTCGACGCCGAGCTCGCGCGCCAGGTCGGCAATGGCGGTCTGGCCGGGGCCGATCCACTGGCCGCCCGCTTCGGAAACCACGCTGTTGCCGAGGTCGTGGTTATAGGTGCGGCCACCGACGCGGTTGCGCGCCTCCAGCACCACGAAGGACTGGCAGCCGGCGCGCTGCAGGTCGCGCGCGGCGGTCAGTCCGGCCAGGCCGGCGCCGAGGATGGCCACGTCCAGCACGTCGCGCTGAGCGCGTGCAGCGCCCGCGCGCAGGGGTGCGGCGCTGGCGGCATGCGGTGCGGCAGCTACCGCTAGCGATGCCGCCGCCGCCGCTGCCGCAATGCCGAGCAGCCGGCGCCGCGTGTGTGAGTCCGGCCCGGAGCCGGGCGCCCTGTCCTGTATCGCCTCGACCTGTGCCGCGCCATCCCGGCGCCTTGTGTGCTCGCTCATTGTTCGGTGAAAGCCAAAAGTAGTATATGAGTGTAAATATAGGACGAAAAGACAAACAAGTCAAAAGACCGCGGTGTAGGTGGTTTCGGCATCGCTTCGCGCCATGAATGACGAGTCAGGGAAGGGAATACCCTGTCTTTTTTCTTCTTTCGATATTTGTCATAGTGACCTAACTTTGGTGTGTTGGCCTATTAACGAATCGGCCTCGGAACGACAGGAGTTCACCCATGGATCAATCCAAGCGCAAGGCTTTCGCGGAGGACGGGGCCGTCCTTATCGAAGGCTGTCTCAATTCGGAACAGCTGGCGCTGTGCCGGCAGGCGTTCGACTGGGGCATCGAGAACCCCGGTCCCAATGCGCACAGCCTGTTCGACGGCTCGGTGCAGAAGTCGCATGTCGACAACGCAAATCCCTTTGCCAAGGGCAGGCTGGATGAACTGGCCGCCGCGCTGCCCTTTGGCAGGTTGTTTGCCGACCTGTGGGGCTCCGAGCACGTCTGGTATTTCGCCGAGGAACTGTTCCTGAAGGCCGGCGGCAACGCAGGGCGCTCGCCCTGGCATCAGGACACTTCCTATCTCCCCTGGGCCGGCAAGCACTTCGCCAACGCCTGGATCAGTTTCGAAGCGGTACCCAAACGCAACGCGCTGGAGATCGTCCGCGGCTCGCATCTCGGCACGCGCCACGACGGCAGCACCTTCCAGAACCCTGACGATCCCACCGAACCCTTGCACGGTGGTGACGCCTGGCCGCAGCTGCCGAATATTGAGGTCGAGCGCCGTGCCAATCCCGATGCGTACGACATCGTCTCCTGGGCGACCCGGCCCGGCGACGTGCTGCTGCTGCATCCCGGCGTGCTGCACGGGGGCGGCGCCGTCGACGCCGACTTCCCGGATCGCCACACGCTGGTGATGCGCTTCTTTGGCGACGATGCGGTCTTCAGTCCGCTGCCGGAGCACAGCGATGCGGGTTTCACGCCGGCGGGCGTCCTGTTTGTTGAAGAACTGGCATCGCTGAAGGCGGGCGACCCGTTCCGAGCTTCCTGCTTCCGTCAAATTTTCTAAGCCAAGGCCTTCCCTGACATGACGACTCCCGCCATGAACCGACAGTCCATCATTCCGCCCGGCACCGAGGCGCTGTACGACGCCCTCCATTTCTCTCCCGCGACCCGCGTTGGCGACACCATCTGGGTTTCCGGGCAGGTTGGCGTCGACGCCACCATGACCCCTGCAGAAGGCATGGAGGCGCAGGCGCGGCTCGCCTTCGAAGCGCTGAAAGGCGTCCTGGCGGCGGCCGGTGCCTGCCTTGCCGACGTGGTCGAACTGACGACCTACCACACCCGCTTTCGCAGCGAGCTCGCCGAATTCACCAGGGTGAAGGACGAGTACATCCCCAACCGCTATCCCTCCTGGACTGCGGTCGGCGTGACCGAGTTGGCGCTGCCGGGGCTGTGCATCGAGATCCAGGCGGTTGCGGTAGTGGGCAGCGGCGAAACCTGAGCCAGGTCGCTCGCGGGCAACAACCGCCATTTTTTTGCGCCTATGTTTGTCATAGTGTCCTATGTTAGGCACTCTGTTTAAAGAATGCGAAGCCGGGACAGTAACCGGTTGAACCTGGTGGTAGGAGACACAGATGAAATACACGACGTGGTTGATCAGCGCGACCGTTGCGCTCGGCGGCGCAGCTTACGCCGCCGCTCCCGAACAGGACATGGCCCGGTTTGGCAAGGACCTTACCCCGGTGGGTGCCGAGCGTGCCGGCAACAAGGACGGGTCCATTCCGGAATGGACCGGTGGCGACATGAAGGCGCCAGGCGGCTGGAAGCCCGGCACGCCGCGCCCCGACCCCTATGCGAACGACAAGCGCCTGCTGTCGATCGACGCGTCCAATGTCGACCGCTACAAGGACAAGCTCGCCCCCGGGCAGGTCGAGATGGTGAAGACGATCCCGGGCTACCGCATGGACGTCTATACGACGCGCCGTTCCTGTGGCTTCCCCGACTTCTACTACGAGCGCACGAAGAAGAATGCGGCGAGCGCCAGGCTTGCCGACAACGGCCAGAACCTGGCCGAGGCGCTCGGTGCCGGCGTGCCTTTCCCGATCCCGCAAAGCGGCGTCGAAGCGATGTGGAACCACAAGCTGCACTGGAAGGGCGAGGGCTTTCAGATGAGCTACGCCGGCTATATCCCGCCCAAAGGCGGCGACGGCATCGGCGAGCCGCTCGGCCAGGAGGAATGGCAGACGTCGCCGATGTGGTCGCCGTCGAACAAGGGCGTCGCCGACGCGCGCGGCATCGAAAGCCTGTACCTCAACACCTTCACCAGCCCGCCGTCGATCGCCGGGGATGCCACGCTCACGCGGTACAAGTTCGCCGAGGCCAACGACGTCTGGCTGTACTTCGCCAGCCAGCGCCGCGTACGCCGGGCGCCGACGTACCAGTACGACGCGCCGCAGCTCAATACGGAGAACTTGCTGACGGTCGACCAGTACATGCAGTTCAACGGCCCGCTGGACCGCTACGACTGGAAGCTGGTCGGCAAGAAGGAGATGTACGTCCCGTACAACACCTATCGCCTCAATTCTTCCGCGAACAAGGTCGAGGATGTCGTCAAGCCGAAGTTCCTCAGCCGCGACCATACGCGCTACGAGCTGCACCGCATGTGGGTGGTGGAGGCCACGCTCAAGTCCGGCATGCGCCATACCTTCCCCAAGCGCGTGTTCTATCTCGACGAGGACACCTGGACCATCCTGGTGGAAGACATGTACGACGCGCAGGGCAAGGTCTGGCGCACGACCGAGATGGGCCCCTACATGGCCTGGGAAATCCCGGCCTGCGTGTGGGCGGCCAACACCAGCTATGACCACCAGACCCGGCGCGCGGTGCTCGACCGCGTGGTCGCAGGCCGCAAGGAGCCGGACTGGCTGGCCACGCGCGAAGGACGCCTGAAAGAGAAGACCTTCGAGCCGGACGGCCTGCGCCGATTCACCACGCGCTAAGCGATCACACGGGTACGGAGAGGCCATCATGAAACTGCGTGATCACGCGGGACCGGTCGCCGGGGCGATCGGCAGGGCGAGTGCGAATGCATGTGCAAGCGCAAGGAAACTGGACCGGAAGCTGGTCTGCACCGCGATCGTCGGCGTGCTGGCTGGGGCCAATGCAGGAGCGGCCCGCGCCGCGCAATGGACGCTCGACAACGGCTGGCAGGTGGCCTTCGACTCGACGGTGTCGTTCGGCGTGGCGGTGCGCACGTCGAAAACGAACTGCAGCTTCGTCGGCAATGACAACGGCGGTTGCGTCGGCGACGCCCCGACGCCGCTGCAGCAGAGCAACCCGGCCGTGTTCTCGTCGAGCCTGGACGTGCTGCGCGTGAACCAGGACGACGGCAACCTGAACTACAAGCGCTGGCAGCCGGTGTCCGCCAATGCGCAGTGGACCAGCGACCTGTACGTCAAGGCGTCCGACGGCTGGAGCGGGCTGCTGCGCGGCGTGGTCAACTACGACTTCGCTGTCGACCACACCCGGCGCAGCGACCTCGACCCGTCGGCGCGCAACTTTGCCACCAGCAACCCGCGCCTGCTCGACGCCTACGTGACTAAGGAGTTCGAGGTCGGCGACCAGCAGGCGCGCGTGCGCGTCGGCAACCAGGTGCTGAGCTGGGGTGAAAACCTCTACATCCCGGGCGGCGTGAACTCGATCAACCCGATCTACCTGCCGTCGGCGCACCAGCCCGGCACGCCGCTGAAGAACCTGTTCATCCCGTCGCCGATGGTCTCGGCCAGTTCGTCGCTGGGTTCGGACCTGGGCATCGAAGCCTTCTACCAGTGGAAGTGGAACAGCTTTGTGTTCGATGCGCCCGGGACGTTCTTTTCGACCAGCGACTTCGTCGGCAGTGGTGGGCGCGGCCTCTATATCCCGACCTCTACGGTCAATGCGGCGCTGGGCGCCGCGGGCTTGCCGCCGTTTCCGCGCGCCACCATCGGCGACAACGGCACCCGGATCGTTGGCATCAATCCCGCGACCGGGTTGCCTTACAACCGCCGCCTGAGCGCTGGCGAGCTGGCTGACCCTGGCGCCAACCCGGTGGGGCCGCTGCTTGGCGCCGGCACGTTCATCCCGCGCGGCCCGGACAACAAGCCGACCAATGCCGGGCAGGGCGGGCTAGCGTTGCGCTACAAGTTCCCCGATAGCGGCAACGAGCTCGGCTTCTACTACCAGCACTACAGCGACAAGGTGCCGTTCGTCAGCTACCAGGTGGGCACCACCACGGCCAACCCCTTCGGCTGGCAGGCGTCGCTCGACTACGGCAAGAACCGCGACCTGTTCGGCCTGTCGTACAACTTCCAGGCGGGCGAGTGGGTGATCGGCACGGAGCTTTCCTATCGGCCGCGCGATGGCGTCGCGATCGACCCCACCACGGTGATCGATCCGGGCAATCCGTACTACTGCAATGCGCTGGCCGATTTCAACGTGAAGCCGGTCGGCAGCAGCTGCAAGGGCTGGGTCGACACGCAGCACTACCAGCTGCACCTGACCGGCATCCACATCATGTCGCCATCGGGATCGTTCGGCTGGCTGCTGCGCGCGCTGGGCGCCAGCGAGGGCACGCTCACCGCCGAGGGTGCGCTCGCCTACTACCCGAAGCTGAAGCTCAACGCCGGCATCCCGTATGCGGTCACCGCCGACTACAAGCTGCCGACGAAGCTTTCGGCGGGCATGGTGCTGGCGGCGTCGGTGACCTATCCCAATATCATCGGCACAAGGGCGTCGCTGTCGCCGGATATCGCCGTGATGCAGGGCATCGGTGGCTATTCGGCAACGGCGCTGCCGGGCTTCATCCAGGGCGCGGGCGCCGCGGTGATCGGCGCGACCATCGACTTCAAGACCAAGCCGGAAACCAAGCTGCGCCTGGACTACACCCACAACTGGGGCGGTAGCGGCAGCAACCTGCTGCGCGACCGCGACTTCTTTTCCCTCAGCATGACCACCGCCTTCTGATGCTTGCACGCCTGTTAACCCGTCTAGAAGCTGCCCTGTTCGGGCATCGCCTTCCATTCCTGCTGCTGCTGGCGGGCTTCACGGCCGTCATGGGCGTGCTGGGGGCGAAGCTCGAGCTCGAAGCCGGCTTCGAAAAGCAGCTGCCGCAGGGCCATGAGTACATCAAGACCTTCGAGCAGTACCGCCACCAGCTGTTCGGCGCCAACCGGCTGACCATCGCCGTCCATGCCCGCGACGGCGACATCTGGAACGCGCAGGCGCTGACCCAGGTGCTCAAGGTAACCGAAGCCGTCACCTACCTGCCCGGCGTGGACCGGGCGAGCGTGACTTCGCTGTGGACGCCGAACGTCTTCTTCACCGAGATCACCGAAGACGGCTTCCGCGCCGAGGCGGTGACCGGCGGAGACGTCGTGCCGGAGAAGCTGTCGGCCGAGGTGATCGGCATGGTCCGCCAGCGTGCCACCGCCGGGGGCCATATCGGCACGCTGGTCGCGCGCGACCAGACCAGCGCGCTGATCACCGCCGAGCTTGGTGATGTCGACCCGGCCACGGGCAGGAAGCTCGACTATATCCAGTTCAACCGCTTGCTGGAGGAGAAGATCCGGCGCCCGTTCGAGAATGACAAGGTCGAGATCCAGATCATCGGGTTTGCCAAGCAGACCGGCGACATCGCCGACCGCGCGGCCGACGTGGCACGCTTCTTCGCCATCGCCTTCCTGCTCACCGGGCTCGCCGTGTACTGGTACTGCCGCTCGCTCCGCCTGACGCTGCTGCCGCTCGCGTGCTCGCTGGTGTCGCTGGTGTGGCAGTTCGGCACGCTGCGCCTGCTCGGATACGGGCTTGATCCGCTGGCGATCCTGGTGCCGTTCCTGGTGTTCGCCATCGGCGTCTCGCACGGTATCCAGCAGATCAACTTCATCGTGCGTGAAGTTGCGCAGGGAACCGATTCCGCCATGGCCGCGCGGCGCAGCTTCACGGGCCTGCTGATTCCAGGCTCGCTCGCGCTGATCACCGCGCTGGTCAGCTTCGTCACGCTGCTCCTGATTCCGATCCCGATGATCCGTGAGCTGGCGCTGACCGCGGCGATCGGCGTGGGCTACAAGATCGTCACTAACCTGATGATGCTGCCGGTGGCCGCGTCGTACTTCCGCTTTTCGCCGGAGTTCGCGCGCCGGTCCCTGGCCCGGCGTGAACGCCATAACTTGTGGCTGGAAGCCATCGCCCGCATCGCGCGGCCGCGCAACGCCGCGATGGTGACGCTTGCCGGCGCGGTGGTCTTCGGCCTGGCGGTTTGGCAGAGCCAGGGGCGCCACATCGGCAGCCTGCAGGCGGGCGCGCCGGAACTGAGCGCGGACTCGCGCTACAACCTCGACGTGGCGGCGATCGTCGACCGCTTCGACGTGGGCCTGGACTGGCTGACCGTCGTGTTCGAGGCGAGACCGGAGCACAAGGGCGAAGTCTGTTCGCGCGCCGACGAGCTGCTGTTCATCGACGACTTTGCCTGGCGCATGGGCAGCGTGCCCGGGGTCGTGTCGACCGACTCGCTGGCCGCGCAGCTCAAGCTCTACAACGTCGGCATGAACGAGGGCAGCCCCAAGATGGCGACCGTGACGCGCGACCCGCGCGGCCTCGGCTCGCAGTTCCAGGGCGTGAACAACCGCATCGTCGGCCTGTCGTCGATCGACTGCCGCGTGCAGGGCGTCAACCTCTACCTGCCGGACCACCGCGCCACGACGATCAAGAGGGTGGTGGAGGCGGTGAAGGATTTCCGCGACGCCAACCGGATCGACGGCGTGCACGTGCGCCTGGCGAGCGGCAACGCGGGCGTGCAGGCCGCCACCAACGAGGTGCTGGAGGCAAGCGAGCTGCCGATGATGCTCTACGTCTACGCCGCCATCCTGATCCTGGTGTTCCTGGTCTACCGCGACTGGCGCGCGATGATCGCCTGCTGCCTGCCGCTGACCGTCGCGACGTGGATCGGCTACTGGTTCATGAAGAAGCTGGAGATCGGGCTGACCGTGGCCACGCTGCCGGTGATGGTGCTCGCGGTCGGCGTTGGCGTGGACTACGCCTTCTACATCTACAACCGCCTGCAGGTGCAGCTTGCGCACGGTCTGGAGTTCACCCGGGCACTCGAGCTGGCGATGAAGGAGACCGGGCTTGCCACCGTGTTCACCGCCATCACGCTGTCGGTCGGCGTGGCCACGTGGACGTTCTCGAGCCTCAAGTTCCAGGCCGACATGGGCGCGCTGCTGACCTTCATGTTCATCGTGAACATGGTGATGGCCATCACGCTGCTGCCCGCCTTCGCGGCGATGCTCGAGAAATTCTTCCCGCGGCGTGGACCGGTGTACATGCCGGAAATTCTGAAGCACTAGGACACAACGATGAGCCACCTTTTGATGAGCCCGCTCCGATACCTGCCCTTTGCCGCGCTCATGGCATGCCTGTCGTTGCCGGCAGCAGCCGCCGGGGCCACGGCACCCGCGCCCTGGCCGGCCATGGAACGGGCCCGGCAGGTTTCGAACGCAGCCACTGCGCCGCTGCTGGCAGCCGCGCGCGCCGGGAAGCGCGTCGTCGCGGTCGGCGACCACGGCGTGATCCTGCTGTCCGATGACGGCGTCAGCTTCCGGCAGGCGAAAGCCGTTCCGGTCCGTACGCTGCTGACCACGGTCCAATTCATCGACGCCCGCCACGGCTACGCGGCGGGCCACGATGGCGTGGTGCTGGCCACGCAGGACGGCGGCGAGACCTGGACCTTGCTGCGCGCCACGCCCGGCGTCGAGCAGCCGATTCTGGCGATGCACTTCGACAGCCTCAAGCATGGCATCGTCGTAGGCCTGTACGGTTGGGCGATCGAGACACACGACGCAGGCCGGACCTGGACCGACCTGGCGATCGCGTCAGGCGAAAGCGCCGACCGGCATCTGCTGCACATGTTCGCTACCGCCCGCGGCTCGCTGTTCGTCTTCGGCGAGGGCGGGACGATTTACCGCTCAACCGACCGGGGCAAGTCATGGGAAGCGACGACCACCGCAGGCAAGGGCTCGCTCTGGCACGGCCTTGCGCTCTCGGACGGCACGCTGCTCGTCTGTGGCATGCGCGGTCACCTCTATCGCAGCAGCGATGACGGCAAGACGTGGCAAGCCGTCGACGCGCATACAACCCAGTCGCTGACGGGGATCGCGGAGCTCGCCGACGGCAGCGTGACCATCGTCGGCATGGGCGGCACCGTGCTCGCGAGCACGGACCACGGCAAGACCTTTGCGCGCACGGAGCGCGCCGGGCAAGAGGCGCTGACAGCGGTGCTTGCTGACGGCGCGCGCGCGCTGGTGGTGTCGATGACCGGCCCGTTACCGGCGTCCGGCCCGGCGCAGCGATAGACCTTCGCGCACACGCGGCACTGCAACACCTTCATTCACCGAGCAGAACCAACCTGCCCATCCTCTCAAGGAGACAATCATGGCAAAACACCCCGTCGTCATCTATGGCGCAAGCGGCTACACCGGCATGCTGATCATGGACTGGCTGATCGACCAGAACATTCCCTTCACCGCTGTCGCGCGCAATGCGGGCCGGACCAGGGAAATGATGGCGCAGCGTGTCGTCCGCCTCGAAGCGGCGGAGTACGAGATCATCGAGGCGGAGCACGACGTCGACTCGCTCGTCAAGGCCTTCCGTGGCGCCAAGGTGGTGTGCAGCACGGTCGGACCGTTCTTCCGCTTCGGCATGGTAGCGGTCGAGGCGGCGCTCAAGGCCGGATGCCACTACCTAGACCCGGCCGGCGAGCAGCACTACATCCGCCAGGTCCGCGACGAGTTCGGCGAGCAGTATCGCGAGGCCGGGCTGCTGGTGTCCCCGTCGAACGCCTACATGTACACGTTCTCGGAAATCGCGGCCGAGCTCGCGTTGGAGACGCCGGGCGTTGATGCGCTCGAGACCGCCGCGCTGTGCCGCGGCCCGCGCGGCGGCGCCGGGGTCAGCGTCGGCTCGACCGCGACCATCTTCGAAGGCTACCGACAGGAAGCGTGCTTCCTGTGGGAAAAGAAGCTGGAGCGCCATGCGCCGGACGCGTCGTTCAACATCGTCGACCCGGCGTTCATGCAGCCGGTGTTCTGCCTGCCGTGGGGCGGCACCTCGCTGCCGGTCTATTTCGAGAACGATCCGCGCGTGCGCAGCTGTACCTCCTGCGTGGGCTTCTACGACAACAACGCCATGCGCATGGTGCATGCGATCGGACAGAAGTGGGAGTCCGAATACAAGCACCTCGCGCCCGAGCAGCAGGACGCAGTACTCAAGCAGCTGGTCGATTCGACCACGCCGGCCATGCCGCCGCGCGAACGCACCACGCTGCAGCGCACGGTGGACTTTGCCATCGGTCGCGGCCAGCTCGCATCGGTGCGCGCGACCGTGCACGGCATCACGCCCTACATCGCCACCGGCGCGATCCAGGCGGCCCAGGTCATCAAGCTGCTTGACGGCGACACGGCACGCGTCGGCTTTGCCTCGGGCTCGAAGGCCTTCGGCCATCGGTACCTGCTCGGCTTCCTCGAGCAGCGCGGGCTGGCCCGCGCCATGGTGACCAGCCTTTAACTCGCCGGTCCGGCTATTCCTTGCCCGCCTCAGGGCGGGGAATAGCTGCGCAGAATAGTTTCACAGAATTCGTCAGAACACGCTGAGAGTGAGGAACGCCTGAGATGGCAATCATTGATTTTTTTGATCGCGGCCTGCGCATCAATCCGCACGGTATCGCCTATATCCAGGACGAGCGCAGCTTTACGTTCCGGGAGATCGGCGAACTGTCGTGCCGCATCGCCAACGGGCTGCTCGCTGAAGGGCTCGCCAGGGAGACCAAGGGCGCGGTCTGGGCGGACAACGATGTCACGGCCTGGGGCTGTGCGCTGGGGCTATGGCGCGCGGGGATGGCGTATATCCCCGTCAACGGGCGCAATGCGCCCGACGAGAACCAGTTCATCCTCGACGCCTTCGACTGCGAGGTGCTGTTCTTCCAGCAGGCGTTCGCACCGGTGATCGATGCGTTGCGTGGCGGGCTGCCGAAGGTGAAGCTCTGGGTGTGCATCGACGCCGACCTGCCGTGGGCGCCGTCGCTTGCGACGTGGAGCGCGGGCCAGCCGTCGAGCGCACCGGTGGTCGACTACGACATGGACGATGTCGTGACCCTGTCGGCCACGGGCGGCACCACGGGCCGGCCCAAGGGCGTGATGAACACGCACCGCGCCTACCAGACCTATTTCGCGCAGTTCATGACTGCGTTCCCCTACCAGGGCGAGGAGCGCCCCGTGAACCTCGCCGCCGCGCCAATGACGCATACGGCCGGGATGCTGTCGCTGCCTTGCACCGCTCGGGGCGGCACCGTGGTGGTCCTGCCCAAGCCCGATCCCGCGGCCGTGCTGGGCGCGATTGCGCGGCACCGGGTGACGGAGTTCTTCCTGCCGCCCACGGTCATCTATCGTATGCTCGACATCCCCGGCATCTCGAAGCAGGACTTCTCCTCGCTCAAGTGCTTCCTTTATGGCGCCGCGCCGATGTCGGTCGAGAAGCTCAAGCGCGCGATCGAAGTGTTTGGCCCGGTCATGGCGGGCGGCTACGGCCAGACCGAGGCGCCGGCGTCGATCTCCTACCTGACACCGGCCGAGCATTTCGTCGGCGGACGGCTGGCATCGGACGAGCGGCTGTCCTCGGTTGGCCGGCCGAACCCGCTGATTCGCGTGGAGATCCTGAACGACCGTGGCGAGGTGCTGCCCCAGGGCGAGAGCGGCGAGATCTGCGTGCGCGGGGACCTCGTCATGAAGGGTTACTACAAGGCGCCCGACAAGACGGCCGAGACCATTGTCGACGGCTGGCTGCACACCGGCGACATCGGCCATCTCGACGCGGACGGCTATCTGCATATCACCGACCGCAAGAAGGACATGATCATCAGCGGTGGCTTCAACGTGTACCCCAGCGAAGTCGAACAGGTCATCTGGGCGCATCCGGCGGTGCAGGACTGCGCGGTGATCGGGGTGCCCGACGAGACGTGGGGCGAGGCGGTGAAGGCCGTGGTGGAACTGAACGCGGGCCATAGCGTCAGTGCGGACGAACTGGTCGGCCTGTGCAAGCAGAAGCTAGGCTCGGTGAAGGCGCCCAAGAGCGTGGACTTCGTCGCCGCGCTGCCGCGCAGCCCGGTCGGCAAAGTCCTGAAGAAAGACCTGCGCGAGCAATACTGGCAAGGCCTGCAACGCAAGATCTGATCGGGTTTTCGGGGAACGACAAGCTATGAGCAATATCTACATCGCAGGCATCGCCATGACCGTATTCGGCCGGCATCCCGAGCGCAGCATCGAGGACCTTGCCGGCGAGGCGCTGCGCGGCGCGCTGGCGGACGCCGGCTGCACCGCCGGCGCCATTGGCGCGGCGTTCTACTCCGGCATCACCAACGGCGCGCTGCAGGGCCAGTTGTCGGTCCCCGGACAAGTTGTCTTCAGCAAGACCGGGGTCGAGGGCATTCCGGTGTTCAACGTCGAGAACGCCTGCGCCTCGGGCAGCACCGCCGTTCACCTGGCGGTGCAGCACCTCAGGGCCGGAGCGTGCGACGTGGCGCTGACCATCGGCGCCGAGAAGATGAACGTTCCGGACAAGGCCAGGTCATTTGCGCTGTTCGAAGGGGGGTGGGACGTGTCCAGGGTCGAGGAGAATTTCGCGACGCTGGCACGGCTGGGCGAAGGTATCGAGCCACCGCCCGGATCGGAGTCAGACAAGCCCTACAGCCGTTTCATGAAGATCTATGCCGCGCTGTGCCGGTATCACATGAAGACCTACGGCACCACACAGCGCCAAATCGCGGCGGTGTCGGCGAAGAACCACGGGCATTCGGTGCATAACCCGCACTCGCAGTTCCGCCGGCCGTTCACGATCGACGAGGTGCTTGCCGCGCCGCCGATCACGTATCCAATCACGCTGCCGATGTGCGCGCCGGTCTCGGACGGCGCGGCGGCCGCCATTCTTTGCACCGAGGCAGGCCTGCGGCGCATCGGCGCGGACCGCGGCCGATGCATCCGGGTTGCGGCGAGCGTGATCCGCAGCTTCACGCACCGGCCCATTGATGCGCCGGAACGCAACATCGGCTACCTGGCCGCGCGCCAGGCGTATGAACAGGCCGGCCTGGGCCCGCAGGACATGCACGTCGCAGAAGTCCATGACGCCTCGGCGATGGGTGAAATCATCCAGGCCGAGAACCTCGGCCTGGTGCCGTTCGGCGAGGGCGGGCCGGCTGCCGAGCGCGGCGAGTTCACGCTGGGCGGGCGGATCCCCATCAACACCTCGGGCGGGCTCGAATCCAAGGGTCATCCCTTGGGCGCGACCGGCATTGGCCAGCTCTATGAACTGGTCACCCAGTTGCGCGGGGAAGCCGGCGTGCGGCAGGTGCAGGGCGCGCGTCACGCGATCCAGGAGAACGGCGGGGGCTTGCAGGGCGTCGAGGAAGCGGCGCTCGCCATCCATATCCTGAGCAAGGATTGAAGGAGACAGACATGGCTGGGTTCGACAGGCAGGGCAGGCCGGTGTATCGCCCGCTCGGCGGCTGGGTGGAGGCGCCGGATGACCTGCAGCCGGAACTGGAGGGCGAGGCGGCCGCGGACGTGATCATTGTCGGCGCCGGCTTTGCCGGCCTCTCCACCGCGCTGGAGCTGGCCGCGCGCGGCGCAAAAGTGATCGTCCTCGAGCGCGAGTTCGCCGGATTTGGCGCGAGCGGTCGCAACGCGGGCTATCTCGCGGGCGGGCAAGGGCTCGAGTACGATCTGTTCCTCAGGCGCGTGGGTCACGCGCAGGCGAAGCAGATCATCCGCTTCTACGATGACGGCGTGGATTACGTGGAGCGAAAGCTTGCCGAGCTCGGGATCGATTGCGAATACAACGCCTCGGGCATTATCCGTGCGGGGGTTCATCCTTCGCAGGAGAAGAAGCTGCGCAAGAGCCTGCGGACCGGCGTGGCACTCGGCTCGCCGGGGGAGTTCCTTGACTACGCCGCGATGCGCGCGCGCGGCATACCGCCGGCATTCCTGTTCGGTTGCTACCTGCCAGGCGGTGGCACGCTCGATCCGGGCAAATATGTCATGGGCTTGCGGCGCGCGGCGCTGCGTGCCGGGGTGAGGATCTGCGAGAACACGAAGGTGCTGTCCTGGGCCGACGGCCCCACCGTCACGGTGCAGACCGAACGGGGCCGCGCGCACGCGCCATTCCTGGTGCTTGCCACCAATGCCTATACGCCGCAGCTTGGCCTGCTGAGCAACAAGGTGATCCCGCTGCGGGTGTCGGCGCTCGAGACCGAGCCGCTGTCCGCGGCACAACTGGCGTCGCTCGGCTGGCCACGGCGCGAAGGCATCGTGACGGCGCACTGGACCATGGAAAGCCATCGCCTGACCGCGCGCAACACGCTTGTGACAACGACGAAGCGGCTGCACTACGTCTACGGCAGGCAGACGCCGAATGTGCCGGACGAGGCAGCCTATCGGGCGCTGGCGAACGGGCTGCACCAGCGCTTCCCGATGCTGGGGGACCTGGCCATCCGGTCATGCTGGAGCGGCTATATCAGTTTCGCCTACGACGCGCTGCCCGTGGTCGGCGAAGCCGGCGCACAGCGCAACGTCCTCTATGCCGCCGGCTGTTCGGGGCATGGCGTCGGCACCCAGTCGCTGATGGGGCTGCTGCTGGCCGAGCGGATCTGCGGCGCGGAAAATCCGCTGCTTGCGGCGTTGCGCCACAAGACGCCGCTGACGCTGCCTGAACCGCTGCAGTGGTGCGCGGTCAATGCCGCGCTGGGCGTGGCCAACAGGCTGGACCACCGGGTGAACCGCAAGGCGAGGGACGCCGCGCGCCGGTAAGGTGCGGCAGCATGCCATTTCACTGCTATCTTCAAGGAGGGAGCCGCCGCCGAAGCGACTCTGGCGCCATGCGCGCCGACGGGCGTCAGCTATAATGACGCCCGCCCAGCGACCCGCTGGCGCGATCCTTTCCCCAGTGCCGAAAGGCCCTGATTCAAGGCAGAAGAGATGACCGTGCCTACGGAACCGCGCACCACCAGGAAGCGGCGCACCGCGACCGCAGCGTCCACCGGAGCAGACCCCGAAGGGCTGCGGGCCCAGGGCCTGCGCACGCGCAATGCCATCATCCGCGTCGCGCGGAAGCTGCTGCTCGAAGGCGGCAGCCTGGAATTCTCGCTGCGCGCCGTGGCCCTTGGCGCCGGTATCAGCATCAGCAACCTCCAGTACTACTTCCCGACCAGGCAGGCCGTGCTGCGCGCCATCATGGCGCCGATCATCGACGCCTACCTCGAAGACCTGAAGCGCGCGCTGGACAGCCGCATGGCACCGCGGGAGGCGCTCGACACGCTGCTGGATAAGGCGCTCACAGACGCCAGCAGCCACAAGGAGTCGGCGTTGTGGTGGCACTTCGTTTCGCTGGCCTCCACCGATCCCGAGTGTGCGCGCATGTTCGACGAGTGGTATGACACGCTCACGCGCGGCATTGCTGAACTGGCGCGAGCCGTGAATCCTGAACTGAAGACGGCAGAAAGTCTGCATGTCGCCTCGCTGCTGATCGCCATGGCCGATGGACTCGCCCTGCAGCTCGGTGCGGGACGACGCAAGCGTGCGTACCACGGCGGCCTCAACAAGGCCTTTCGTGCCACCGTCAATCATCTCGTGCTGGGCGAGCGGTCGACCGAAGAGGCCGGCTAGGCGTCACAACGTCGGTGCCCGGATGCGGAAAGACAGGGATTACCCTGTCTTTTTTTATGCTTGTATGTTTGGCAACATGACCTATGTTTTGTATAGTGTTCTAATAAATGAGCGACTGGTCCCGACAGCCGCCCGGTTTGTCCACGAACAAAGGAGACAGAGATGATTCGCCTGAACAAGACCACGGCCCTGCCCGCAGTCGGCCTGACCGGATTCGAGACGCCGTTGAGCGAAGAGGAAAACGCGATCCAGCAGACCGTTCATCGTTTTGCTCGCGAGGTACTGCGGCCGGTTGGCCGCGAGCTTGACCGCATGACGCCGGAGGAGGTCGTCGCCCCGGGGTCGCCGTATTGGGCGGCGATGATGGAAAGCGCGAAGCTGGGGCTCGACCCGCAGCTGATCGCGCAGTTTCCGCCTGAGGTTGCCGTTCGCATCGAATCGCTGATCGGTGAGGAGCTCGGGTGGGGCGATGCCGGCCTGGCCGTCTCGCTGGGCGCCGCGACCATGCCGCTGACGATGGCGCAATCGCTCGGCAACCAGGAACTGGTCGAGATGTGTGCGGGCAAGATCGGCTGCTGGATGAATACACAGCCCGACCGCGGTTCCGATGCCGCGATCTTGTACCGCGAGGAACTGAGCGCCGGCGGCAAGCAGCCGGTGGGCAACGTCACCGCAAAGGTCGGTGCCGATGAGATCGTCATCAACGGCCAGAGCTCGGCCTGGGTGTCGAACGGATCGGTGGCGCAGGTCGCGCTGGCCTACATGGCGGCGGACTACGGCGACGGCTTCCATGGCACCGGGGAGCAGGGCGGGTTCACCAACGGCATCGGCCTGATCCTGCCGCTCGACCTGCCAGGAATCTCGCGCGGCAAACCGCTGGACAAGATCGGCCAGCGTTCCCTGCCCCAGGGGGAGATCTATTTCGACAACGTCAGGGTGCCGAAGCGCTTCGCCATTGCGCTGAAGGACGACTACCTTGGCAACCTGGCTTCGACCTGGTCGTTCGCGGGCACCCACATGTGCCAGGTCTTCGTCGGCGTGGCGCGTGCGGCCTTCGAGCTGGCGCTGGCCTATTGCCACGAACGCAAGCAGGGTGGGGCGCTGCTGATGGACCACCAGATGACCCACTTGCGCGTCGGCGAGATGCTGCGCCGGCTGGAGATGGCGCGCGCCATCGCGCGCCGCAGCCTGGCATTCGCGCGCTTGTCGCCGCAGAGCCATCCCTATGCGACCGCGCAAGCCAAGGTCAGCGTGACCGAAGAGGCGATGAAGATCACGCACGAGGCCTTCCAGCTCTTCGGTGCCAACGGCACCACGCGCGAGTTCCCGATCGAGAAGCTCTTCCGCGATGTGCGCTCCGCACTGATCGAGGACGGCGAGAACTACGTGCTCGCCTCGCGCCTGGGGGTGCTGGCCGGGCGGCTTTACCAGAATGGTTGGGCGCGCGAGTAAGCGTATCGGCATGCGTCCGGCCATGCGCCAGACACCGTCCGTCGCGGCGGCCGGCGCAGGGCAACGGACAAAGCAGCCCTTTGCAGTGAGAAGCAGTCATGACGACATGTTCCAGCGCGAGCGCAGCCGCATGGGGGCAGCAGCCCGGCTCCAGCGAACTGCTCCACCGGATCCGCGCCTCGGTGGCGCGCATTCGCGTGGATGCGGCAAACGGTGCCGGCATCGAACGCCTCTTGTCGACCCTCCTGCGCCACGCGCTCGCGGCGGGCTCGCCGTTCGAGATCGCGCTGGTGCTCGGGAGCGCGGCAGAACTGATGTTGTTCCCGGAACCGGAGGTCCTGGAGCAGTGTACGGCCGCCGTGCAACAGGCTGATCAGCAGGCGCTGCGCGGACTGGTCTGGGCTGTCCGGCACAGAAGCATGAGAAGCGGGAAGGGCGCGCGCAGGTTCGCGCTCGACCCGCAGTGAGGCAATGAAATTGCGAAACAACATGGTGAAGCCTTCAATCAACACGCAGCGCAGGCAGCTGCTCAAGCTGGCTGGCATCTCGACTGCGGTAGGCAGTATGGGCAGCCTGAGCCCTGGGCCGGCGCATGCCGGCAAGCCGGGGGACGTCCTCGACGTCGTCATTGTCGGCGCGGGCCTGGCGGGCCTGACGGCGGCACGGGACCTGAGCCATGCCGGCTGCGAGTCATTGGTCGTGCTCGAAGCGCGTGATCGCGTTGGCGGGCGGACGCTGAACTACGACGTGGGTTCCGGGCACGTGTCCGAGGTCGGCGGCCAGTGGATCGGCCCTGGCCAGACCGCCGTGGCCGACCTTGCGCGCGAACTGGACGTCGGCACGTTCCCGAGCTTCTACCAGGGCAACACCGTCATTCTCGGCGGCGACGGCCGCCTGGAGATGGACCTCAAGGGCACGTTCGGCAGTGACGAGGCGATCGGGAGCAAGCTCAGCGGGCTCTCGCGCGAAGTTCCCGCCGGCGCGCCATGGAAGTCGCCGAAGGCAGCCGAACTGGACAAGCTCTCGGTCGGCGACTGGCTGACGCGACAGAACATCAAGCCGGAGGACCGCACCGGCTGGAATGCGAGCATCGCGCTCTCCGGCGGCGTGATGCCGGCCAAGATGGGACTGCTGCATTTCCTCTCGATGATCAATTCGGCTGCCTGCGACTACATGCAGCTCGACAGCATCAAGCATAGCGCGCAGGAAACGCGTTTCGTCGGCGGGTCGCAGGTACTGAGCAACCGGATGGCGCAGGCGTTGGGCGGGAAGGTGCGACTGTCGAGCCCGGTGCGACGAATCTCCGGATGGGACCGCGACGTCGTCACGCTGCACAGGGACCATGGCGAGATGCGCGCCCGGCAGGTGATCATGGCCCTGAGCCCACCCTTGTGCCAGCAGATCCAGTTCGATCCCCCGCTGCCGGCAAAGCGTGCCGCCCTGCAGCGTGCCTGGCCCGCCCACTCGCCGGCGCGGAAGACGGCCATGGTCTATTCCCGGCCGTTCTGGCGCGACAAGGGCTTGAACGGACATATCTTCCAGGTGAACGGGCCCATCCTGTGGGCTTTTGACAACTCTCCGCCAGGGGGGGAGATCGGCGTCATCAACGCCTTTATCTCGAACGCGCAGGTCCCGTCGGAACCCAAGGCCGCGCAGCAATTCCTGACGGCGCTGTACGCCCGTGCCTTTGGCCGCGAAGCGCTGTCCCCGGTGTCATATCACGACCACGACTGGGGCCGCGCTGATCCATGGACGATCACCTGCGTCTCCGCGATCCCGCCGGGCTTCTGGAGCACCCACGGCGAGGCCTTGCGCCCACCGTGCGGGAAGCTGATCTGGTCCGGCACCGAGACGGCCGAGATCTGGGCCGGCTACATGGACGGCGCCGTGCGATCGGGTCACCACGCCGCGCTCCAGGCGCTCAACGCGCTGCGTCGCGTGTAGGAGGCAGAGATGAAGAAACGTATATTGCTGGGCGCCGCCGGCGCCATCGTTGCCGGACTGACGGCCTGGTTGGGGGCCGACCTCCTCGGACTCTATCGGCTTGACCGCTACATCTCTGCGTCCGCGGCGGCCTACGAGACCAATAGCGGGCCCTGGCCTCACGTGACCGACGCTTGCATCGCGTGCCACGGCGTCAGGGGCAATTCGATGCATCAGGGTTATCCGAGCCTGGCGGGCCAGCCGGCCCCGTACGTGGCGGCCCAGCTCCACAAGTTCGCGAGCGGCGAGCGGCCCAACCCTACCATGGGCCCGCTGGCGATGACCATGAGCGAGACCGAGATCAACCATCTGGCCGATCACTTTGCCAGGCAACCGGCCGTGGCCAACCGGACTTTCACGCCGGATGCGGTGTTGCGGGAGCGGGGCAGGCAGCTGGTGGCATCGGGCAACTGCATCGCTTGCCACGGCGGCCAGTTGATGGGGCGTGACCAGTTTCCGCGCCTTGCCGGCCAGGGTTATAAGTACCTGCTTGCGCAGTTCGACGCGTTCGCCGACGGCACGCGCAGCGATCCGACCGGAATGATGAAACGCATTGCCATGGCGGCTTCAGCGCAGGACCGCAAGGCGATGGCGAGCTACCTCGCCAGCCTCGCCCCGCAGAAGTGACGAAGCTGCCCGAAAACATATACCTGGAGTCGTAATGGAACTCAGCTTCTACATTCTCTGCCTTTCGATCGCCACACTGGTGGCAACGTCCTTGATCTTCGGCCTGAAGTTTCTGGGCAAGCGCAACTATCTTCTCGGGTTCGAGTGGCTGGTCGTGACGTTCTCGGCATCGAACTTCCTGCTCTATTTCCTGGGCGGTGTGGAATTCTCCTATCGCATCTCTTACTTCCTGGATGCGTTCTCCCGGGGCTTCGGTATTCCGGTGATCGCCACTGCCGGACTGATGGCCGTCACGCATCGCTACAAGCCGTCCATCCTGTCGGATGTCCTGTTCTTTGCCGCCGCTATCGCGGCAACGGCGGTCCTGGTGTCGGCAGACTTCATGGCGCAGCCCCGGCCGTACTTCTACGTAGCGATGTGGTCCGCATTCTCGGTGTACCTCGCCTACTTTGCCTGGAGATTGCTGAGCGCCGGGGAAGGTCTGCTTGCACTCGGCGTGCTCGTAGTCCTGCTGACGTCTCAGGCCATCGCCACCATCTACGACTTTTACAAGATCCCCGGCGATGACGAGCAGGCCCTCTTCTATGTGCTCGCGTGCCTGGCGTGGTCGCTCATGTGCGTCGTGATGTATTACGCCTATGGTGCGCTGGAGCGCGCGGAGAAGAACGAGGCATCGCTGTCGTCGATGCTGGCGGCCCGATGAACCCGGCGACTCCCATGAGCACGGACTTCTCTGCGTTCGCCGGCACGCGCCCGGTGACCGAAGCCATCGGCTTCGATCCCGCTGCACTGCAGGACTGGATGACGCAGCACGTGGAGGGATTCGCCAGCCCGCTGGCCATCGAGCAGTTCAACGGCGGCCAGTCCAATCCCACCTTCAAGCTGGTCACGCCGGATCAGACCTATGTCATGCGTGCCAAGCCCGGGCCGCGGGCAAGGCTGCTGCCATCGGCGCATGCCATCGAGCGCGAGTTCCGCGTGATGGCAGCGCTCGCCGGTACCGACGTGCCGGTTGCGAGGACCTATGCCATGTGCGAGGACGAGGCAGTGATCGGCCGCGCCTTCTACATCATGGAGCATGTCGAAGGGCGCGTGCTGTGGGACCCGTCGCTGCCCGGCATGGCCCCGCACGAGCGCGCGGCCATCTACGACGAGATGAACCGGGTCATCGCGGCGCTGCACAGCGTCGACTGCAAGGCTGTTGGCCTGGGCGATTATGGCAAGCCTGGCAACTATTTTTCGCGACAGATCGAGCGGTGGAGCAGGCAGTACAAGTCTTCCCAGACCGAATCCATTCCGGCGATGGATGCGCTGATGTCATGCCTGCCCCAGCACATCCCGCACGAAGCGGAGGAGCAGGTCTGCATCGTTCACGGTGATTACCGGCTCGACAACCTCATCTTCCATCCGACCGAGCCTCGTGTCCTTGCGCTGCTCGACTGGGAACTCTCGACCCTCGGCCATCCGATGGCGGACTTCAGCTATCACTGCATGAGCTGGCATATCGAACCGGGCCCGCTCCGGGGCATGGCAGGCGTTCACGCCGCCAGCCTGGGTATCCCGGACGAGGCGGCCTATCGGCGTGCCTATGAGCAACGTACCGGACGCAAGATTGCGCAGGACTGGCACTTCTACCTCGCCTTCAGCATGTTTCGCACCGCGGGCATCCTGCAAGGCATCATGAAGCGGGCGTCGGATGGCACCGCGACTTCCACGCGTGCGCTCGAAGCCGGGAAACTGGCCAGCCCGGTCGCGGCAATGGCCTGGAAGCATCTGCAAATGCATTCGCGCTGACCGGCACTTCTTCCAACATCACAGCATCATGGCGAATTCAACACCGACCCCTATCGCGCAGCCCAGCCTTGCCGGATTCCTGGACTTCACCGGCAAGACGGTGCTGGTGGTGGGAGGCTCCAGCGGCATCGGCAACGGCATTGCCCAGGCATTCCGGCAACTCGGCGCAGAGGTCCACGCATGGGGCACGCGTGCCCGCGCGGCGGACTACAGCGCCGACGACGGCTCTGATCTCTCCGGTTTGCATTATGCGCAGGTAGATGTCTCCGACCAGGCCGCCATCCACGCCGTGCAGCCTGCCTTCCAGCGCCTGGATGCGCTGGTGCTGTCACAGGGCACCATTCTGTACAAGCGGGCCGAGTTCGAAATGGAAGCCTTTGACCGGGTCCTGAGCGTTAACCTGTCCAGCGTGATGGCGTGCGCGGTCAAGTTCCGGCCAATGCTCCGCGAGAGCCAGGGTTCCCTGGTTACGCTGAGCTCGATTGCGGGCTTCCGGTCCGTGCGCGGAAACCCGGCCTACGCCGCATCCAAGTCAGGCGTGGTGGGTCTGACCCGCACGCTGGGCGAAGCCTGGGCAGCCGAAGGTATTCGCGTCAACGGCATTGCCCCGGGACTGGTCGATACCAAGCTCACCAAGGTCACCACGGCTTCGCCGGCGCGGCTCGATGCAACGCTTTCGCGCGTGCCCCTGGGCCGCATGGGCTTGCCACACGAGATCGCCGGAGTCGCCGTTTTTCCTGGCCTCGCCGTTGGCCTCCTACATGGTTGGTGAGACGCTGCTTGTCGACGGCGGGCTGACGCTGGCCTGACACAAGGGAATCGAATATGCAAATTGGTATTCCACGGGAAACACTCCGCGGCGAGACTCGCGTCGCCGCCACCCCGGAGACCGTCAAGAAGTACGTCGCCCAGGGCCACAAGGTGGTGGTGCAGGCCGGTGCCGGCCTGAACGCCAGCCAGCCCGACGGCGCGTATGAGGCGGTCGGCGCCACCATCGGCAGCGCCGCCGACGCGCTCGGCGCGCAACTGGTGCTGAAGGTGCGCGCGCCCGATGCCGCCGAGCTGGCGCAGATGAAGCCCGGCGCGGTGCTGGTGGGCATGCTCAATCCCTTCGATGCCGAGAACAACGCGCGCATGTCGGCCGCCAACATCACCGCCTTCGCGCTCGAAGCCGCGCCGCGCACCACGCGCGCGCAGAGCATGGACGTGCTGTCGTCGCAGGCCAATATCGCCGGCTACAAGGCCGTGCTGGTGGCCGCGCACCACTACCAGCGCTTCATGCCAATGCTGATGACCGCCGCCGGCACCGTCAAGGCCGCGCGCGTGCTGATCCTCGGCGCGGGTGTGGCCGGCCTGCAGGCCATCGCCACCGCCAAGCGCCTGGGCGCGGTGATCGAAGCCTCGGACGTGCGCCCCGCGGTCAAGGAACAGATCGAATCGCTCGGCGCCAAGTTCGTGGACGTGCCGTTCCTGACCGACGAAGAGCGCGAGATCGCGCAGGGCGTGGGCGGCTACGCGCGCCCGATGCCGCCGGACTGGATGAAACGCCAGGCCGAGCTGGTGCACCAGCGCGCGCTCCAGGCCGACATCGTCATCACCACCGCGCTGATCCCGGGCCGCAAGGCGCCGGTGCTGCTGCAGGAAGCCACCGTGGCGCAGATGAAGCCGGGCTCGGTGGTGGTGGACCTGGCCGCCGCGCAGGGCGGCAACTGCCCACTGACGATGGCCGACCAGGTGGTCAACCACAACGGCGTGATCCTGATCGGACATACCAACCTGGCCAGAATGGTGGCGGCCGACGCCTCGGCGCTCTACGCCCGCAACGTGCTGGACTTCCTCAAGCTGATCATCGACAAGGACGGCCAGCTTGTGATCAACAAGGAAGACGACATCGTCGCCGCCTGTCTGATGACGCGGCGGGAAGAACAGGCAGTGGCCTGATCAGGAGAACAATCATGGAAATGGTGAACCACACGGTGATCAACCTGATCATCTTCGTGCTGGCGATCTACGTGGGTTACCACGTGGTCTGGACGGTCACGCCGGCCCTGCATACGCCCCTGATGGCGGTAACCAACGCGATCTCGGCCATCATCATCGTCGGCGCCATGCTCGCGGCGGGCCTGACTGAAGGCGGCGTCGGGCGCGTGATGGGCACGCTGGCGGTGGCATTGGCGACGGTCAACGTGTTCGGCGGCTTCCTGGTGACCCAGCGCATGCTGGAGATGTTCAAGAAGAAGGAACCGAAGGCCAAGGCGCCCGAGGCCAAGCCGGCACTGGCCAAGGAGGGCGCGTGATGGCGGGCCTTGTCAGCATGAACCTCGTCACCCTGCTCTACCTGGTGGCCTCGGTTTGCTTTATCCAGGCGCTCAAGGGGCTGTCGCACCCGGCCTCGGCGCGCAAGGGCAATGCCTTCGGCATGATCGGCATGGCCATTGCGGTGGTCACCACGCTGGTGCTGATCATCAAGCTGAAGAATGAATTCCTCGCGGCGGGCACGGCCCAGTCGTCGGTGGGCACGGGGCTGGCGCTGATCTTTGCCGCGCTGGTGGTGGGCGGCGGCATCGGCGCCTACGTCGCGCGCAAGGTGCAGATGACCAAGATGCCGGAACTGGTCGCCGCGATGCACTCGCTGATCGGCCTGGCCGCGGTGTTCATCGCGGTGGCGGCGGTGGCCGAGCCGGCGGCGTTCGGCATCAGCCCGGCCGGCTCGCACCTGATCCCGCTGGGCAACCGCATCGAGCTCTTTATCGGCTGCTTCGTCGGCGCGATCACGTTCTCCGGTTCCGTGATCGCCTTCGGCAAGCTGGCCGGGCGCTACAAGTTCCGCCTGTTCCAGGGCGCGCCGGTGGTGTTTGCCGGCCAGCACATGCTGAACCTGGCGCTGGCGGTGGCCATGGTCGGCTTCGGCATCGCCTTCTTCATGACGCAGGAATGGCTGCCGTTCCTGGTGATGCTGGCGATCGCCTTCGTGCTGGGCGTGCTGATCATCATCCCGATCGGCGGCGCCGACATGCCGGTGGTGGTGTCGATGCTGAACTCGTACTCGGGCTGGGCGGCGGCGGGCATCGGCTTTTCGCTGAACAACCCGATGCTGATCATCGCCGGCTCGCTGGTGGGATCCAGCGGTGCAATCCTCTCGTACATCATGTGCAAGGCGATGAACCGCTCGTTCTTCAACGTGATCCTGGGCGGCTTCGGCGGCGATGCATCGGCTGGCGCGGCCGCCGGCGCGCAGGCGCAGCGCAACGTCAAGTCGGGCTCTGCGGACGACGCCGCCTTCCTGATGGGCAACGCCGAGACCGTGATCATCGTGCCCGGCTACGGCCTGGCGGTGGCACGCGCCCAGCACGCCCTGAAGGAGCTGACCGAGAAGCTGTCCGAGAGGGGCGTGACCGTCAAGTACGCGATCCACCCGGTGGCGGGCCGGATGCCGGGCCACATGAACGTGCTGCTGGCCGAGGCCGAGGTGCCCTACGACCAGGTCTTCGAGATGGAAGACATCAATAGCGAGTTCGGCCAGGCCGACGTGGTGCTGGTGCTAGGCGCCAACGACGTGGTCAACCCGGCGGCCAAGACCGACCCCAAGTCGCCGATCGCGGGCATGCCGATCCTGGAGGCTTACAAGGCCAAGACCATCATCGTCAACAAGCGTTCGATGGCCGCCGGCTATGCCGGGCTGGACAACGAGCTTTTCTACATGGACAAGACCATGATGGTGTTCGGCGACGCCAAGAAGGTGGTCGAGGACATGTTCAAGGCGGTCGAAGCATAACCCTGATGCACGCGTGAAGGCGTCTGCGTCCATAACGACATCCCGTTCTGCCTGTGCCGCGTTTGCAGGCATCTTTTATTTTGATGACTGATGTTATTATAAATAGACAGAGAACAGAACTGCGCAGCCTGACCTGATCGCTACCGGGACGCTCCGGCTGCGGCAGATCGCCAAGACTGCCTAGGCAAGGATGATCGACATGAGCACAGCGTTCTGCAATTCAGGCACGAAGCGACATATCCAGCGCGTGGATTTCGGACGCGTGTCGGTCTTCTTTGGCGAGAAGAGCGGCAAGTATCCCGACGGCAACCAGGTATTGATAAGGGGGTCCGAGACCCGAGCGGCTTTCGACACGCCGCTTGTCGCGAACTACATCGGTCCCGAGTTTGACGCCACCGAGCTGGTGGTGATGGGCCATGTGCATGAGGACCATATGGCTGGGTTGCATCGCCTGCCGGATGCATCGGTCCATGTGCACGAAGGCGATTTGCCGGCGGCGAGGAGCTGGGATGGCATGGTTGCCGCTTTCGGTAATGCGGCGTATGCATCGGAGACCCTGCTCAGGTTTCAGCGTGAATTCTTCTATGCGCCGCGGCCCGACGCGCAAGGCTACGTGGACGGTGCGTGCTGGGATCTGGGGCAGACCGGAATTCGGGCTTTCCACCTGCCAGGGCACACCGCGGGCCATACCGTTCTCCTGGTGGAACCGGAGGGGGTGGCTTTCACGGGCGATATCGACCTGACCGGATTCGGACCCTACTATGGCGATGCAGGGTCCAGCCTGGGGGACTTCCGTCGTAGCCTGGCACGGTTGCCTGAGGTTCCGGCCAAGGTTTGGGTTACGTCCCATCATCGGGGCGTCTATACCGATCGTGAGCACTTCCTGCGCGATCTCGCTGCCTATGCGGCCAAGCTGGACCAACGCGAACAGCGCCTGCTGGCCTTGCTGCGCGAATCGCCAAAGACACTGGCACAGCTGGTCGACCTGCGGCTGCTGTATCCGCCGGGCTTTCAAGGCTCATGGGTAGTCGATGCCGAGACCCGTACGATTTCCCGGCATCTGGCAGAACTGCTGGCGGACGGGCGGGTCGAGGTGAACGAAGAAGGCGTCTACCGGGTGGGATGAGATACCCGGGGGGACCACTTCGGTAGTGGCCGCCCTTGCATCATCTCCCGATGCGGATCACTGAAGCTGCCCGCATCGGGATTGCATCAGTTTGACGATTGCCGTCGCGGTCAGAAGTTGTGGCGGATGCCCAGCGCGACGCCGAACATGCTGTCCTTGCCGGCAGCGGGCTGATAGCCGTTGTTGAACGCAATGGACGCGGTGTCCAGGCACAGGCCGGCATTCTTTGCGTAAGCGGTGGTCAGGTACAGGTCCGTACGCTTGGAAAGGCGGTAGTCGGCGATGAGCATCCACTGTCTCGGATTGCCGGCAGGCCTTAGCGCCGGCAAGGTCGAGGACCGGAACGTCTGGTAGTAGTAGTCCAGCGTCAGGCTCAGCGCAGACGTCATCTCGTAGTAGACGCCGGCCCAGTACAAGTTGTCGCGCGTCAGTGTGTGCCCCGGCGCAGTCGACATGCCCCAGCGGTATCCAGTCATGAAGATCGCTGGACCGACGGCGTAGCTGGCTGCTGCGGCGGCCTTCTTGAATGTGCCGGTACCGGCGAAACCGCCATTGCCGATGATGCTCGGATTCACCTGGTCGTAGGTGACGGTGGCACTGAACGGCCCCGCCGCATAGGAGGCCCGGGCGCCAAAGCCGGTATCGCGGCGAAACTGGCCGGGAACCTCGCCCGAGCCACCCAGGCGACTCAGGTCCACGGTGCCGCTGCTGCCGCCGGTGCCAAAGCTCCAGTGTGCCCCGACGCTGACCGGACCGAAGGTGCCCGAATATTTGACGGTGTTGTCCTCGCGGTACACCGGTCCGATCTGGGCGATCACGGGCTCATACAGGCTCGACATCGCCGCTGGCGAGAAGTTGGCCAGTGCCTCCAGCATCGAGGTGTATTGGCGACCGAAGGTGATCTTGCCGTAGGTGGCGCTCTGCAGGCCGACAAACGCCTGCCGGCCAAACAGGCGACCGCCTTGCTGCAGGGTGCCATCGTCTGCGCCGATGCCGCTTTCCAGCACGAAGACGCTGCTCAGTCCGTTGCCGAGGTCTTCCACGCCGCGCAGGCCCCAACGCGAACCCGAGAGACCTTCCCCGTTCAGCGCGTATCGATGGGCCGAGCCGCTGCCGGCGCTCTTGAAGTTGGTGTCGAATTCCAGATTGGTATCGAGCGTACCGTACAACGTGACGGACGACTGGGCGTGCGCCGCGCCTGCGAAGACACCAAAAGCTGCCAGTGCGACAACAGGCGTCTTGCCCCAGTCGCGTGCCAGCTTGCACGGCACCGCCGTGACCACAGCCCCATCCTTGTCAGAGGCATAGCGCCTGAATGCATCCATCAACGATCTCCTTGTTTGTCAGTTGCCTGGCGGCCGCATGCAGCGCATCGGCCGCGCACTCGTCCTGAAACCTGTCGGCGATTCGCGCAAATCGTGAATTAGCATAACGATCGTAATGTTAAATAAAAAGGCCGGGTATTCCCTGCTTGGGCGGCGCCCTGAGCTGGCACAGGTGTGGCTACGTGGGGGCGTGCGAACGCCGGCGCACTACCTGGGTGGAACAGACTGCGCATAGGCCTTGCCCGAGCGGAGCTAGCGGGAGAGGACCACATGGAATCAGAACATAACGATGATTCTGTAAAATCACGCATCTGGCGGCTAACCAGGCCGGCAGCTGGTGATCGAAATGCTCAAGAGACAGAACAAGACAATGGAAAGCGACGACGATATCGAGCAGGTCTCAACCCGGGGTCGTCCGGTCGGCGATCGCGAAGCGAAGCGCAAGGAGTTGCTGCGCGCGGCATCGACGGTGATCGCACAGGAGGGCTATGCCAACGCATCGTTGCGCAAGGTTGCGAAGCATGCGGGCTACACCACCGGCGCGGTGACCTATTACTTCGCCAACAAGGAAGAGCTGGTCGTGGCGCTGATGGAAAGCGCATTCGACCGTTTCGACGGGATGCTGGAGTCGGCCCGGGAAAGCGGTGACATCCTCGCCCCGTTCGAAAGCTGGATCAGGCTGACCGACCGCAGCACCAGGTTCTGGCCGGCGACATCGGAATTGCTGGCGCAGGGACGACACGAGCCTGCGTTTGCGGAAGTCATTACCAGGCGCTACGCTCGCTATCGTCGCCTGCTCACCGCCATTGTCAAGGACGCGCAGGAACGGGGGACGGTCCGCAACGATATTCCGGCGGACATCCTCACCGACCAGCTCGTTGCCATGGGGGATGGATGGATGATGATGTACCCGATCGAACCCAAGCGCTTCACGCCCAAGCGAATGCGGGCGCTCATTGATGCCCTGGCGGTGCTGGTGGCGCCCGTGCCGGGCGAGCGGAAGCCTGGCGGACGGGCGGCGCGCGCGTAGCACGGATCACAACCGGTGCTCGCCACGCAGGGCGCGAGCGACGTCAATAGCGGCTTTGGCGCCGGTCTCGATGGCGCCGTCGATGCCGCCGACCCCGATGGGCGCTATGTCCGCGCCCGCGAAATGGATGCGGCCGTGGCTCTGCCGCATCAGGGGCGCGGCCTGCGTCAGATTGCCGGGGCGGTGATGCATCCATCCGCCTTTGGAGAACGGGTCGTTCGCCCAGTCCTGGCAGACGGTGTCCAACACTTCGATGTCCGGAATGAAGTCCCGCAGCGCCTGCTGTACTGCCTCGCGGTCATTGCCGTCCAGCGCCGAGCTGTCGGAACAGAAGCACACCACCAGCGTATCGCCATGGTCGCGCCGCTCGGCATGGGCGGTGTTGATGGGATGCTTGCCCGCCGGTGCATAGATCACGAAGGGCTCGATCTCGCCCCTGACCCGTACCCAGATCTTGGTGGGCATGATCGGGTTTCTTTGCTCGATCATGGCGCGCACGGGGCGCGGCAGCGCAGGCGTGACGGAAAACTCGCTCAGCATGTTCAGCGGCAATGCCACCACGGCGCGCCGGGAACGGATACGCTGTCCATCGCGAGTGGTCACAATGACCTCGTGCCCGTTGTCATCGACAGCGGCCACTGGCGTCGAGAGGCGCAGTTCGGCTTTCGATTCGGCGCTCATGGCGCCAATCAGGCGACCGGTGCCGCCCTCGATCGGCCAGTGCCCGGCGATTTCCTTGAACGCGCTCCAGTTGCCGAAGCAGATCGCGCACCAGAACAGCAGCTGCGCAAGCCCTTGCTCGCGTTCGGAGCAAACCAGGATGGACATCGCGTTGACCAGCACGTCGCGGTCGTGCGCCGAGAGTTCAAGCGCGTCAAGCCGGTCGCCGATGGTTTGCCTGTCGATCGTGCCGACGTCGGCGGCTGCCAGGTCATCCACCTGGGGAAAGTGCATCCGCGCATCGGCAAAGAAGCGGGCGACCAGCGGCGTGGCCAGTTGGTTGAGCTGTTCCCATGTCCCGGCGTGTACCACGCCGTCGGCGTACCAATAGGCCCTGGTCACCGGCATTGGTGTCGCCAGGCCGATGCCATAGCGCTTGAGTTCCCGCCACGCATGCGCCTGCGTCCAGTGCACGTAGGTGCCGCCCAGATCGAGGTCCAGGCCAAGCGCCTTGCCCCACCAGGTGCGCCCGCCAATCCGGTCACGCGCTTCGAGCAGCAGCACCGAATGGCCTGCCATGCTGAGGTCCCGCGCAGCGGTCACGCCTGCGAAGCCAGCGCCGATCACGGCCACATCGTACAGATCTGTCATGGGAATTTCCGTATTGAGTTTCAGGTGATGCGTGGGCGGGAAAGGATGGCTCCCGGCAATTGCGAGGCCGCCTCTCACGCTGCCTCATGCGCGGCGCGCCTTGCGGTTCGAACGTTCATCGAGACCGCTTGCGACCTTCAGGGCGCCGTTGAGGGCGAGCCAGCGCAGGGGTTCCGGCAGCGTCGCGGGCGGCGCGTGTTGCATCAGCATGGCAAGCAGCGGGTTGCCGATACCCTGGATGTCTTGCGCCAGCATGTGTCCGACCATGCCCTGTGTGCCGACGCCGTGGCCGGAACATCCCGCCGCGTAGTAAATGTTCCTGTCTGCTCCTGTGCGGCCGATCACCGGCAGGCCATCGTCGGCATAGCTGATGTAGCCGCTCCAGCAGCGCCGGATGGCGATGCCCCTCAAGGGCGGGAAGCGGTCATGCAGTGCCATCCGCAGGGCTCGATACTGGTCGTGCTCGGCCACTTCGGGCGTCCGCGAGCCGAACGGGTAGCGCAGGCGCTTGGTGGTCAAGACCAGCGTGTTGCGCGCCGTCAGGCGATGGCTCTCCATGACCCAGTGCATGGTTGTGATGCCTTCGCGGCGGTGCCATCCAAGCGCCGCCAGCTGTACAGGGGAAAGCGGTTCGGTCTCCATGGCCGAAAGCCGCAACGGCACCACCTTGTCCGCAAGCGGGCCGAGCTGGGGCGTATAGGCGTTGGTGGCCAGGATCATCACCGGCGCACTGACGCTGCCGCGAGGTGTCTGCACCCTGACGGTTGGTCCTTCGGTGAAGGACAGCAACGGCGTGTTTTCGTGGATCGTCACGCCTGCCCGCAGGGCCGCGCGCCGCAGTCCCAGGACGTACTTGCCGGGATCGAGCGTGCCGCCGGTCGGCACGTAACTGCCAAACAGGAACGCTGGCGGGATGCCGCGTGCGCGCATCTCGGCCTGGTCCAGGTATTCCGATGGGCATCCGAGTTCGGCGCCGATCCGCATATCCTCGCGCGCCCTGGCTTCCTGCGACGGCTCGATGCCGGCACGGATCAATCCCGACCGGTGGTAGTCGCAGTCGATCCCATGCTCCGCGAACTTGCCTTCGGCGAAGCGGACCCCGTCTTCGTAGAAGCGTACGATCTGCTTCGCCTTTTCGTGGCCCGCGCGCTTGAGGAAGCGGTCGTACTTTAGTCCCTGCCCGCCGGCGAGATAGCCCGCGTTGCGGCTGCTCGCTCCATGGCCACAGAACTCGCGTTCGAGCACGACCACCTTCACGCACTGCCGGGCGAGCTCCAGCGCCGCGCATAGCCCGGCGAAGCCGGCGCCGACGATGACCACATCGGCGTTGGTGTGGCCCTCGAGCGATGGCTGCAGGTCAGCCGGCCTTTCGATCCAGCCGCCCAGCGTTCGATATGTCTTGAAGTCTTCGGTCACGTTGCCGCCTTCCTTTGTCTGGTGAGCCATGCGGGCGGGAACAATCCGCGCTTGTCGCAAATGCCGTGTCAGGCGGCCATGGACGTGTCCGGGCATGGACGCGCTCCGTTGGCAGCGCCCGGCTCGTCGCCGGCAACGGCTTCCAGCGAGCGGTTGGTCGTGCGCGGGCCGAACAGCGCGACGGGGATGGAGAAGACGATGTAGCAGGCTGCCGCTGCCAGCATGACGCCAGCCATGCCGCTTGCGGAGAACAGCGCGGCGCCCAGGACGCCGGCGGCCGCTCCGCCGAACCGGCCGCCAGACATCACGATCCCGCTGCCGAGGGCACGCAGCTGCGTCGGTATCGTCTCCGGGATGTAGGTGTAGTAGGCGTTGACGACGAGCCCCGTGATGATGGCGGCGAGTCCGCCTGCCCCGGTCACTGCCCAACTGGTGGCCGAGATGCCGAGCACCGCCAACGGCAGTGCGCTTAGCACGGACACGACAAGGATGGTGGACTTGCGTTCATACCGGTCGAGAAACAGCATGGCGACTAGCGGCGTGGCGCCATAGATCACGTTCCACAGGAACTGGATGTAATACGCATGCTCCTCGGAGTATTTGAGGCTGTATACGAGCGAGTAGACGCCCCATTGGCCGAACAAGTAATAGGCCAGGCTGGCACCAAAGTAGCCGAGCGTGAGCACGGCGATGGTTCGCAGCAAGGCCTTGTCGTTGAAGAGGTCGCGTAGCGTAGGCGCTGCGGCGGTCGGCTGAACGGTGGCAATTGCGGGTTCGTCGAGCGGACCGTGGCGCAGCGCGCGCGCTTCCAACTCGCTGACGATGCCTTCGGCGCGATCGAATCGACCGCGCGAGACACACCAGCGCACCGATTCCGGCAGGATGAAGCGTGCCAGGGGCGCAATCAACAGGCCGACGCTGCCGCCCAGGAACAGGTTGCGCCAGGCCTCACTACTGCTGTGGGGGAGATAGAACATTGCCAGCGCGGCAGCACCGATGCCGGAGACCACGAACCCGATCGTCACGATGGAGACGAAGCGGCCACGTGCCGTGCCGGGAAACATCTCGGCGATATAGACCAGCAGCACCGAGGTGGCGGCCTGCACGCCGATACCTGTGATGACGCGGGAGGCCAGTATGGTCTCGTAGGTAGGTGCGAATGCCGTCGCCAACGCTCCCAGCGAGTACAGCACAGTGGTCCATACGAGCACCGAACGTCGTCCCCATTGGTCAGACAGTCTTCCTCCCACCAGCGCTCCGATGATCATCCCGATGAAGAACGCGCTGCTGATGGCGCCGATCTGCTCGGTGCTCAGGTTGGTGTGGGCCTTGATCGTGGGACTGGCATAGGCAAAGATGGCGTTGTCGTAATACTCCAGCATCAGGTTGGCCGCGAGCAGCGCGGCCCAGACGTAGTGGGAAGCCATTACCGGCAGGCGGTCAAGCCGCGCAAGAATGCTGGCTGGCTTGTCCGTTCTGACGACCGCATTCGGACGGTTCATGTTTGTGTCTCCATCAGCTTTGTCGCTGTTCTTTTTTCTAAGGGATGTCGTGCCGCGACCCTGGTGTGCAAACGGGCCGCGGCTTCTGGCTGTCAGCCGGCGCCGCAACCGGCGACTGCAATCGCGCGTATCTCGACCAGGAACTCGGGACGTGCCAGCTGGCTTACGCCCACGCCTGTCCACGAGGGATAGCGGTCGGGGAAGTACTCATCCTTGACTTTCACGAACGCCTGTATCTCGCCGCGCAGGTCGGTGTGGAACGTCATGATTTCCACGACGTCGGCAAGGCTGGCTCCTGCGGCTTCGAGCACCGCCTTCAGGTTTTCGAACGCCAGCCGGGCCTGCGCTTCCATTCCCTGGCCCACCGAGGCCGTCGCCAGATCGAAGCCCACCTGGCCGGACACCCAGATCATGTCGCCGACACGGGTTGCCGAAGAGAAGTGAAGCTGGTCGTAGTGCCTAGCCTGCATGAGGCCGGGATTGATCATTTGTCGTTTCATGGCGGCTGCTCCATGCAAGGCGATATCAGGCGAGTTGGCGGAAGACAGGCGAGCGGAACGGTTCGCCTTCATTGAGCCTGGCCATTTCTTCCCGGAAGAGCGGCCCGTTGCGGGCATAGCGCGGGTTCGACATTGGCAGGGCGCGGAACGTGGCGTCGTCACCGAAGAAGCGCAGCACCAGCGTGTGCCGGATCGGGCAGGCGGCATCGACGGCAGCTCCTCCGTGAAGCGAACGTGGATGCAGGAACACGACATCGCCAGGGGTCACCTCCCAAGAGAGCACGTCCCAGGAATTGGGGTCTTCGGCGAGCTCCTTGTCGATATGCGGCAGGCGGGGCAGGGTGCCGTCGCCGTACAGCGGATCGGTCGGGTCATCGGCATTCGCGAAACTGGCCCCGTCGTACTGGATGCCGAGGTGCGAGCCGCGAATGATCTCCAGCGAATTCTTCTTTGGAATGGCCTGGAAGGTAATCCACGCGTTGCCCCAATGCTTGCCGGCCCACGGCAGGTTCGCGGTGTCCTGATGCCACGGCCCGCGGCCGCTGTTGCCGCCTTCCTTGGCGAACACCTCCTCGGCGAAATACCAGACATGCTCAGAGCCCCATAACTCCTGGAACACCTTTCCGAACGGCAGCGTCGTGACCAGGTCGTCAAGCTTCTGCTTAACCACCGGATTGGCGTTGTCGATGTGGGTCTGCAGGCTGGTGCCGTCCAGCGAGCGGAAGTGATATGGGCCCGGGTTGGCGACGTTCCACTTGAAAGCCTCGTAGCACCGGGCCAGCTGCACAGGGTCGAGGCAGTTCTTTACAAGTACGGCGCCGTGCTCGCGAAACGCCTCTCGTTGGGATTGGGTGGTGAGCATGATAAGTCTCCTTCATTCCTCGGTGATGGACGCTGGCCGGCGCGATGCATGAACAATAACTCGCAATCCGATTTAAGACAACATGCGTTGTGTTAAAGTGCGAGCCTCGGGATTCTTGGAGAATCGTCGAGTTTGCCGTCCGTGTAATCGTGACGAGAGTTCGACCGTGCTTGGTTCTCCGCGGACAAGAAGGCGTTGTCCAGGTATATGGCTTCAACTCGGGAAAGACGGACGTGCGGATACCGCGGCGTGCGCCGTGGCAACATGCCGCCTCGATGCGTGGCGGGCTGGTCGCAGATCGGGTAGTTGAATGTCCCACCGGGCCGTGGGCACCGGGGTCGTGGAAGGTGCTGTGCGACGCCGGCCCATGGCCGCCGTCATGAAAAGCGTGGGGAGTGCAAAGTGTGGGGACTGGCGCAACGCCCGTTGACTAAGGCTCAGTTAAGGCCATCGGAAAGGTAGGGGTGTCCCGAAACGCTACCTCGGCAAATGGCTGCAAGTGTTTAGGTTTGTTTGATGCCTGCCCGTGGCTGCTGAACTCTAGGCGCATGAGGGCAGGCGTTGAACAAACCTCAAGGGAGGAAACCGCGGAGCCCAGCGATGTCGTGATGCGGGCTATGGCGATTGATGGGGTCGGGCGGTCAGTAGCGCCTGGGCTTATGGAGTAAGCCAGGCGTCGATCGGCGCCCGTCATGGGGGGAAGGTCCGGACAGGTCGGGACCGCCAGGGCGCCGTGCGCATGCAACGTGGTCGCGCGAGACGGCGAGCGCGACTGTCCGCTTGCGGCTCCGGATTCCGGAGAGCCGTCGGGCGGGTCGATGACGGAGGGCGCGCGGGCTCATGGCATAACCCACTGTGTTGGCGGTCCGCGGATGCAGACACTGCGAGGGATGACCTCGACGATGAGCATCGGTGTGCCACAGTGCCGGCAAAGGAAGGAGGGACGTATAGCGAGATCGGTGTCGTCAGGGGGAGCGGTGACTGTCGGCACGACGTTCAACAGCTCGCGTGCCTTGACCAGATTCGTGCGGCGCACGGGGTTGGCAAGGAGACCGTAGTGGCGGATGCGATGGAAGCCGCCAGGCAGCACGTGCAACAGGAAGCGCCGCATGAACTCTCCGACATCCAGCGTCATCGTCTTGTAGCGGGTGCGTCCCTTGGCGCGGTAGTCCTTCCAGCGGAAGGTCACGCCACGTTCGTCGAGCGCGACCAGGCGTTGGTTGGAGATGGCCACACGATGGGTATAGCGCGAGAGGTAGGCGAGCACAGCTTCCGGTCCAGCGAACGGTCGCTTGGCGTAGACGACCCATTCGGTGGCGCGTAGTGGTGCCAACCACCGCGCGAAGGCGTGCGGGTCGGCGAGCGCAGCGTACTCGCCAAAGAACTGCAGTTGCCCCATCGTGTGTGCTGTCTGGAGTGCCTCAAGGAAGCGCCGCCGGAACAGACGGGAGAGCACGCGGACTGGCAGGAAGAAACCTGGGCGGCAGGCCACCCAGCGCTCGCCATCTGGTGAGAGGCCGCCGCCCGGGACGATGCCATGTACATGCGGATGATGTGTGAGTGCCGATCCCCAGGTGTGCAGCACCAGGGTGGCGCCAATCTGCGCACCGAGGTGCTTCGGGTCAGCGGCGATGGTTCGGAGGGTATCAGCGGCGACATCGAACAACAGACCATAGATCACCGCCTTGTTGTACCAGGCGATGGCGCTGATGGGCGCAGGCAGCGTGAACACGACGTGGTAGTACTCAATGGGGAGGAGGTCGTCGCTGCGTGCGTCGAGCCAGCGCCGGGCAGCATTGGCCTGACACTTGGGGCAATGCCGGTTGCGGCAGGAGTTGTAGGCAATCTCGAGCTTTGTGCAGCCGGAACAGCGCAGCACATGCCCACCCAGTGCCGCGGTGCGACACTGTTCAATGGCCGACATGACTTGCAACTGACCTAGGCTCAGGTGTGCAGTCTGTCGCCAGGCCGGCCCGTGGAGGCGGAAGATGTCCGCGACCTCGAGCACAATAGGCTCGGTGGCAGTATGCCTAGTCGGAACGCAGGTTCTCGAGCGGGCTGATCACCTCGCGCAGCAGGTCGGTCGCGACTTGGGCATACAGCGCTGTGGTCTCAAGCTTCTTATGCCCAAGCAGTGCCTGAATCACGCGGATATCGACCTTCTGTTCCAGCAGGTGAGTGGCGAAACTGTGTCGCAGCGTATGCATGGACACGCGCTTGTCAATCTGTGCATCCAGGGCGGCGGCATGGATGGCGCGATTGAGTTGCCGGGTGCTGAGCGGCTCGATCGGGTTGAGGCCCGGAAACAGCCAGCCACCATCGAGCATCTTGCCCTGAGCGTGGGCCACGCGCCACCAGACGCGTAGTCGTTCGAGCAGGACCGGCGAGAGCATGGCGTAGCGGTCCCTGCGGCCCTTGCCTTGATCGATCCGCAGGGTCATCCGCTCACTGTCGATATCGCTGACCTTTAACGCCACCACTTCGCTGGCGCGCAGGCCTGCGCCATAGGCGACCGCGAGCGCGGTCTGGTGCTTCAGGTTGCTGGCGGCAGCCAGCAGTCGGGCGACTTCATCGGGGCTGAGCACCACTGGCAGGACGCGTGGCACTCGCACCGGGCGCATCTTGGCCATCCGGTTGGCATCGCTGAGAGTCACCTCGAAGAAGAACTTCAATCCGGTGATCGCTGCATTGAGCGAAACCGGAGAAATGCCGTGATCGACCAGATGGAGTTGGTAGCGCCGCAGATCCTCGGTGCTGGCCGTGTCCGGCGAGCGGCCGAGAAAGACCGCGAACTGACGCACGGCGCGGATATAGTGGGACTGGGTCTTGTCTGAGAGCTTGCGCATCCGCATGTCTTCGATCATGCGCTGGCGTAGCGGGCTGATGGTAGGCGTCGCGACTGACATGGCTGTGCTCCTGTCGAGGCTCGAGGCGAGTTGCCTCGGTCCTCAACATAGGAAACAGCGCTGGCGGTTCAGTCACTTTGCGCTTGGCCGGAGGGTTACCGCGGGAGCGGTTTAGTCCACTGGCCGGTCTCTGACATCGGCCCACCGGGCCACGGCTGCGCTATCGCCAGAGGTTCGCTTGACTACTGTAGTGGCGGATTATTCCCGGTAGGGGCGAACACGCGGGCCAGGGTCGCGCGGGCCGCCACGCTGGCGGCGCTTCGTGTAACCACTCTACAACAGCGGTTGGTGCGCTGCACCAAAACGAATCCTGCGGGCCGCATCGGTCCGTTGCACCGCGATGGCAGTTCAAGCCAGGATGGAGTGCGTGTCTTCACAATTTTTGCGCGTTGCCGCGTCGAGACCAGGCAGGCTTTTGACGATGTTCCGGCTTCAGGGCAAAAAAAACCCACGCAGGTTATGCGTGGGTTGGAATCCACCGAGGTGGTGGAGGAGACAGACTTCACGATACACAATTTGCTGCGACGCACCAAGCCGCCTTGTGCAATGTCTTTCGATGCGCACAATGCCGTTGCATTCGCGCAACAAATGTTGTCAGGGGCTGTTTCGCATTTGCAGACTTCGCGCCACGTGGCTTCATGCCGCCGGGCACTCCGATGTTCTCCCACTCCTCAGCACATTTGCCGGAGATCTCCTGGAAGAAGGCGGGATGGTTGAGCATGATGGGCCACGTTGTCGCTGTAATCAAAGAGCAAGTATCTCTAACAGACACCAAAACGCGCCCCAAGCCTCAACGCCGTTAAGCCGACTCCCGTGACAACCGTTAGTGAGTGCTTTCCCACCACACGAAGAACCAATGAACTATCACGACCTCAACCTGCGCGCCGGCTTGGCTGCCTTCATGGACGAGGACGGCAGCGTACGCGAGCCCCTTGATGGCTTTGCGCCGCTACACGACAGCGACCACTGCCTGCGCCTGCTGGTGGCCACCGGGATCTCATTCCAACGTTGCGGGGACGAGATGGTGGCGGAGTCAATGTCTCAGCAGCACCGCGAACCGGTCCAGGCCGGCGACGTGCCGGCGGCCGCCCGGCGGGCCGCTGCTGCGCTGGCCGCCAACTGGGTCGATGCGGAGGATCCTCGCCCGCTATCGACAACGAATGGGGTGAAGGAGGGCCCGTAGTGGAGATTCTCGTTGAAACCTATCGCAATCCTGGCGAGCCTTCCCACGCGCGCGTACGTGTGCGTGCCCTGCCGGATCAGAGGCTGGACGGGCAGGATATCGGCGGGCTCAAGGTACGGTGCTCAGTCGCCATGCGCACGGCCTGGCCGGTCGGCACACGCTTCTGGCTCGACGTGGTACTGACTCAGCGGGAGGGCGGCCCACCGTTTTTGCACGCGGGGCCGCGTGCGGCGTGGCGACCCGCATGAAAGCTATGCTGAGGCGCGCTCACTAAGCCTCAGCCCATGCTTGGCTGCAGGGACTTCCTCTCGGGCCTCGCCGGAAGCGGGGGCTTGCCGCTGTCCATAGGCTTTTTCAAGCGAGCTGGTGACTGTGGGCTACGGCATGACCAGGACACGAATTCCGACAATTGTCTGTGCCTGTACACGTGACGGTGTGGTTACTTACGCATCGACGCATGAGGCACAGACGACACGGAATGAGCACCACAGAAGAACCCACTTTGCGAGCAGCGCTCGCAATGTACCGCGACCGCATTAGTATTCTGAAGAAAGGGTACGCACAAGAGGTCTATCGCAGCGCCCTTTACTCCCGATATCCCATTGCAGACCTCCGAATGCGGGAGATCACGTCAGTCGATGTCGCGGCATTTCGCGATCAGCGTCTAGCCGAAATCAACCCTCGAACCAAAAAACCACTTTCCCCAGCTACCGTCCGTTGGATCTAGCGCTACTCTCGGATGCTTTCCGCATCGGCCGGATCGAGTGGGGAATCTGCGATGACAACCCCGTAACCCATGTCCGCAAGCCGAAGCTTCCACCAGGTCGGGACCGACGCCTTTCGCCGCGGGAAGAACGTCAGATCATGCGGTACTGCGCAAAGCAAGGCACGTCCGGGCGATTGTGCAGCTCGCGCTGGAGACGGCAATGCGCCAGGGACAGTTGTTGGCACTGCGATGGGAGCACATCAACGTGAAGGCCCGCATCGCCCATCTTCCGGAGACAAAGAACAGCAGCAAACGAGACGTTCCTTTGACGCTTGAGCCCGGGACATTCTGGCGGCCCAAGGTGTGCAGCTCGCCGGGCGCGTGTTCAAGTACAAAGCCAACGGATTCAAAAGCTCGTGGCGCAGTATGGTCCGGAACCTCTTGATTGAGGATCTCCATTTCCACGACCTCAGGCACGAGGCGATTCCGCTCGAGCGAGGAGTCGTCCAACTCCGAGCCGCGCAGGCCATGGGAGAGGCGGACCGGCTCGCGGAAGGATGCCACCTCTTTGATGACATGGCTAACGCCTATCGGCGCGGGTCGGCCGATCATCATGCGAAACGCATTGGAACCAAGGTCTACTGCGGCATAGAACGGGGTTGTCATACGGAAAGTGGAGGCAGTCCAAGCGAGGCGCTTGCGCCAGCCCGAGCTGTGAAGATCCAGAATGATGCCCCGCGATCGTCAGGGCTCGTCATCGAATGTCCTGGTATGCGCGTGGGTTTCGAAGGCAAGCCCGAGCCTGCCTTCTGGGAGATCGACAAGCCGTAATGCGCCGCCAATGCATTGTTTTTGCTGCGTTTTTCTCTGTGTTTTTGACATAGCCCCACCTATGTCAAATTGAGAAATTAGAGGCGCATAAACCCTATACGACCGCTCATGCCTGGCAGGCGAGTTCCCATCCGAACCGCGAGTTTTGGGGACATAATCTTTTGGCTCAATCGGTCTCGGATGGCGCGTCGACATGGGAATTGCCTGGCAGATAGTGCGCTGCACAGGCGTTCCGAGTTCGGTAGACTGACAGGGAAGGAGGATTCGGCATGGCGACGAAACTTACCCAGTACATCATGAGCGAGAAGTTTCAGGAAGCTTGTTCCCGCGCGGTCGTGAAGGCGGTTGAAGAGGCTAGGGCGGCTGGTTTGCGTCCGGCCGGCGACGAAGTTCCGGCTCCGCCATCGAAGCCTAGCGTTACAGTTGTGTTTTCTCCCTGCAAGCCCAGAAGCAAGGGATAGAGTCACCCAACTTCAGGCGGGAAAGGAGCTGGCAAAGCCAGACGATTGCGCCACGCGTGATGGCAGACAGCAACGTGGTGGTCACGCAGGCGCGAACGAGCGAATCCCGGACATTGCTGCACTTGACAGTGCAGCTGATCGAATCTCAGGCCGGCAAGGTGATTCCGGGCTTCTTCGCGCATCACGATGTGGCGTTCTTTCCCGAGGCGGAGCAAGTCTTGGCAGCGCAGCCGGCGGCGGCCGCCCTGGTACGGAAATGGCATCTTAGTGCTGAGCGCTCGGCCGAGTATTAAGGCAATTGAAGCTGTCGGCGCGGAGCGGGCGGGAGCTTCTACCTACATGCCGACCTGGCTGAGTTGGTGTCACACGCACCGCCAAAAGCGCTAGCCTGGTGCGAATGGGCAGCATGGCCACACCCGCCGAGGTGCTGCAGGCGTTCTGGCAAGAACTGCGCAGGCGCACGCGGGTCACCATCGACCATCCCGACCTTCGTTGAAGGAAATCGCGGTCGGGGCGGTCCAGACCATCTGGCACGCGGCCAACGAGGCGGCCACTGGCGAGCTCGACAGGCTGTGCTCCGAGGCGCGCCACGCCGCGAGCGCCACTGAGGCCCAGCGCGACGCGACCCGGCCGAGTCCGCTGCGGCTCGGGTAGAGGTGGGCGCTATTTGGGGCGATAGTGCTTTAGCTGCAAAATGATACGCCGGCGGGCGAATTCCTCTTTGAAATCAACAATTTGCACACACCGACTTTTCCACGAAAAGCTCTTTGCACGACTCGTTGATACAGAACGGTTTTCTTGCTGAAACCGTGTCAATCAGCACCGAAAGGTAAGCGAGTCGCCAGCACCGTCTGTACCGTTCAGTAGAGTGGCGCCAAAGTAGTTCCCACCAAATAGTGATGGGAACTACTTTGTCACAGTCACAGGAAGAACCAGTCGCCGGCAGTCGCAAAGGCCGGCCGAACCACAGCGAGGAATTCAAGCGGCGGTTGGCAGCCGCCGCGTGTGAGCCGGGTGTCTCGGTATCGAAATTGGCGCGCGAGCACGGCATCAACGCGAACATGCTGTTCACCTGGCGCCGACGCTATCGAATGGAGCAGCGCCATGAAGCCGCGGTGTTGTTGCCGGTGACCGTTGAACACCCAAGCTCGCCACCCGGTCCGATGCCAATGAGTCCGGCCGCTGCGGTTTGCGAGCCGACGCCGCCGCACGGCGCCATTGAGATCCGTTTGGGCCGAGCGGTGATTCGCATTGAAGGGGCAGTCGACCCGGCCACGTTGCGTACCGTACTGGACCGTTTGACGCCATGATCGGGTTGCCGGCGGGAACACGCATCTGGATCGCTGCAGGCGTGACCGACATGCGCTGCGGATTCAACGGGCTCGCAGCGAAGGTGGAGGCGACTCTGCAGGAGAGCCCGTTCTCCGGTCATGTCTTCGTCTTCCGCGGCAGGCGCGGCAACGTCATCAAGGTGTTGTGGTCAACGGGCGATGGGCTTTGCTTGCTCTCGAAGCGCCTGGAGCGCGGACGTTTCGTCTGGCCGCAGGCCGACAGCGGCAAGATCCACCTGACGCAAGCGCAGTTGTCGATGCTGCTGGAGGGGATTAACTGGAAGCAGCCCGAGCGCACCTGGCCGCCACTGTCGGTGTTGTAAACCTTGCGCCATGTGCGTAAACTGCCGCGCATGCCAATCGACCCCAGCGATCTCCCCGACGACATTGAGGCCCTGAAGGCCTTGGTGTTGGCACAGCGGGAATCGATCGCACTCATGGAACGGGCCTTGGCGGTCCGCTCCATGGAGATCGAGCAGCTAAATCTGCAGATCTCAAAGCTGAGGCGGATGCAGTTTGGCCAGAAGTCCGAGAAACTGGATCGACAGATTGAACAGCTCGAGACCCGACTGGAAGATCTGCTGGCCGAGGAAGGTGCGGCCGAAACCGAAGCCGATCCGCAGGCTACCCCTCCTGTCCGGAAGAAAGCGGTACGCAAGCCGTTGCCGGAGCACTTGGAGCGGGAGGAGCGCATTCTCGAGCCCGAGACCGAAGCCTGTCCAGAGTGCGGCGGTAAGCTCAAGCCGCTGGGCGAGGACATCTCGGAGCAACTCGATATCATCAGCAGTTCATTCAGGGTGATTCGGCAGGTGCGGCGCAAGAAGGCCTGCGCCTGTTGTGATTGCATCGTCCAGGCTGAGGCGCCAAGCCGGCCGATTGAGCGCGGCATTGCCACGGCGGGGCTGCACGCTCACATACTGGTTGCCAAATACGCTGATCATCAACCACTGTACCGCCAAGCCGCTATCTATGCCCGGCAGGGCGTGGAGCTGGACCGCACGACCATGGCTCGCGGTGTCGGCGCTTGCGGTGCGCTGGTACGCCCCCTGGTCGAGGCTTTGCACCGATACGTGATGATGCCCGGCAAGGTGCACGCGGACGACACACCGCTGCCGGTACTTGCGCCAGGTAAGGGACAGACCAAGACGGGAAGACTATGGGCTTACGTGCGGGACGATCGTGCATCGGGTTCAGATGCTGCACCTGCGGTCTGGTTCGCCTACACACCAAATCGCCAGGGCCAACATCCCCAAGCGCATCTGGCCGGCTTCCGAGGCATCCTTCAGGCAGACGCGTATGCGGGCTTCAACGCTGTTTTTACCGATGGCAGTGTGCGCGAAGCAGCTTGTATGGCCCACGCGCGCCGTAAGGTGCACGATCTGCATGTCCGCAAGGCAACGCCGACCACAACGGAGGCGTTACGCCGGATCGGCGAGCTCTATGCCATCGAAGCGGAAATCCGGGGTAAGCCACCTGCCGTGCGTCAACAGGTGCGGCAGCAAAGATCCCGGCCCCTACTGGACAGCTTCGAAGTGTGGTTGCGAGAGCGGCTATTGACGCTCTCGACGCAGTCGGAAACGACCAAAGCCATCAACTACATGCTGAACCAGTGGCAAGCGCTAATCTACTACTGTGATGATGGCCTGGCAGAGATAGACAACAACATCGCGGAGAATGCGCTGCGCGGTGTCGCGTTGGGTCGGAAGAATTTTTTATTCGCCGGCGCTGACAGTGGCGGCGAGCGCGCGGCCGCAATGTACTCGCTCATCGGGTCCTGCAAACTCAACGGCATCGATCCTGAGGCCTATCTGCGTCACGTCTTGGCCCGCATCGCCGATCATCCCGTCAATCGGATCGACGAACTTCTGCCGTGGAACGTCGCCGCTCAACTGGCGTTGCAAGCCTAAAGCAGCACCATTCCTGTCTCGTCGTCAACCACGGTGCTGGCGATCCGCTTACCAATGGGAAAGTGGAGCCATCACTTTCAAGCGTGAAAATGATCTACGCATCTCTTTCTCTAAGTGATCTAAACGTTATTTTGAAAGGCATCCCATTGGAGGGGTGGCCAGCCAGAAATGCCGCCCGAACGGCATCGCCGTCGCTCATGACGGCGTGGCACCAATGCCGCGGCTGGCCGCGCTCGATTGTCCGCTCTAGGAGGGCTGGTGACCACTTGATCGAGCGGCCACCCACTTGTGGCTTTATGGACGGTCGAGTTTCCGGAATGCGTTGAAATGCCGCAGCGCATTCTGGAAGTGGCCCAACTCCTGATGCAAACGCGCTGCGTTGTAGTGGGCATCGGCATCATCAGGCGCAAGTTCGATGCATCGTTCATATGCCGCCAGAGCTGACTGCAGGGCGCCGACATCCTCGCGTGCAACCCCCAGGTTGAAATGCAACTGCGGCGCGTTCGGAAGCACTGACAATGCCCCTTCATAGAGCCTGATGGCTTCGTCGAAGCGTTCTTGGTCTGCCAACATGCACCCAAGGTTCAGGTAGGCGTTCAGCATTCCTGGCGAGATCTCTAAGGCGCGTCGGTACGCCGCTTCAGCCGCATCCGCGTCGACAGGTTCAAGTGCATAGCCTCGCGCAAAGGCTTCCTCGGCGGTCGCTTGGTTGGCACGCGTTCGCGTTAGATCAACGACTCGCACATCGGCTTCATCCGGTCCGAACTCGATCAGACGTTGGCCGCTCTCGACAAGCCACGCGCCGTGCCGGTCCCATGCCGATATTTTTCCGCTGCTTGCGGAGATTCGCAGCGCCGATAGGTGCCGGTTCGGTGTGAGCCGTTCGAGACGACGCAGCGCCCGCAGAATCCGTGCGGGCGCAACGCTCGATCTGTGCAGAGATTCGGCGGTGCGAATCAGAACCACGTCCTGGAAAGAGAAGACGTACTGACCGCGTGGGCCTCGTGCAGGAGTGACCAGCCCGGCCGCTACCAGACTGGAGATCAGCCGGCGCGAAGCGCCCAGGCGCGTCTCCAAATCGCGCGTGGTCAACCCTTCGCCGTGGTTCATGCCGACTTTTTGGTGTTGCGTCGGATCGGGGTCGGCTCAGAAGGCGCTGTGCCCCGCTTACCGGCTCTGCGGGAAGTTGACGGCTCGGCGGCCTTCGCTCTGCCCGCGGGCGCTCCCTTCTTGGACAGACTCGCGCGAAGTGCATCCATCAGATCGATGACCTGCCCGCCAGCGGTGACTTCAACCGGTTCGGGCGATACGATTTGCTTGCCGGCGATCTTCGCGTCGATGGCGGCGAGAATCCTGACCTTCTCCTCGTCCTTGTATTGGGCCGGATCGTATTGGCCTTCCGAGGCTTGCTCGATAAGCTGCATCGCCAACTTTAGCTCCGCATCTGAGACTGCCACTTCCTCGATATGCAGTTCGGCGATGTTGCGGACTTCATCCGCGAACAACAGTTGCTGGAACACCAGGCCGCCCTCGACCGGTCGGATCTGCACGATATGCGATTTGCCTTTCGAGGCCCACTTCGCAATGGCACAGCGACCGGTCTTCGACATGGCCTCGCGTAGAAGGCTGTACGGCTTACCGCCGCGCTTATCTGGAGCGATGAAGTACGCCTTGTCGTAATACAGAGGATCCACACTGTGCTCGGGAATGAACGCAACGATATCGACCATGTGGCTGGCGCTCTCTTCCAAGGCTTTGAGTTCATCGGGGGAGAACGTCACGAAGCGATCTTTCTCAAACTCGTAGCCCTTCACCATGTCTGCACGCTCGACAACCTTTTGGGTCTGCTCGGAAACGTACTGTTGTTTCAGCCGCGCGCCGTCTTTGCTCAGTAAGTTGAAGCGCACGGCAGAACTTGTCTCGGTGGCGGTGTAGAGCTTGACGGGGATGGACACCAGGCCGAACGACAGGGACAAAGAGGCGAGAGATCGTGCAGGCATTGGATACTCCACAGTACAGATGCGCCAGCATTCAGCTTAATCGTTCGATGGCGGCGGTCAAACTTTGGCGTGCCTCCCAGTAAGACTGCCAGGGATCCGCCACTTGGAAACTGAGGTATTCCCGGGCGTCGCGGATAGTCCACTGTGCGCCACTTTTCAGCTTGGTAAGCTGCTCCCAGGACACCGGCATGGAGACACCGAGTCCTGGCCGCGCTCGCGCCGAGAACGCGGCTGCGGTGGTTTGCGAGAAGCCGTTGCGCAGATAATCCACGAAAATCCGCCCCTTGCGGTTGGCCGCCCCGGAGCGGGCGGTGAAGCGCTGGGGCAGGGTGGCCGCCAAGTGCTTGACGGCGGCCCGCGAAAACGCCTTCACTTCGTCGTAGGAACGCTGCGGCGCCAGTGGCACGGCGACGTGCAGCCCCTTGCCACCGCTCGTTTTCAACCAGGACTGCAGCCCCAGTTCATCCAGCAGCGTGCGCACCAGCATGGCGGCTTCGACCATCGTCTCCCATGCAATCCCTTCGCCAGGATCGAGGTCGAAAATGACTCGGTCGGGACACGCTATGTGGCGGGCTGTCGAATTCCACGTATGAAACTCAACCGCATTCATCTGGGCAGCGGCGACGATTGCTTCTGCCGAATCAGCAGTGAGTAATGCGGCATGGCCGGGCCAAAGGGATTGGGGTTGCTCGGTGAGGCCGGGCATCGCCGTTTCCGCGTGCTTCTGAAAGAACGTCGGCGCATCAATGCCATCCGGCGCGCGCACCAAGGATAGCGGCCGATCTTTGAGGTGGGGCAGCATCCGCTCCGCCACGCTCTCGTAGTAGCGAACCAACTCGACCTTCGTGATCCCTGTGGATTTGTCGATGACACGGTCCGGATTGGTGACCTTGATGGCGCTCACACCGTGCGGCGTCACGGTAGTCTGGATCGCCTCTCGCCGGATCGACTTAGCTGGATGATCGGCGCGCAGGCCTTTGAACGAGGCTTGACGCACCTGGCCTTCAGGGGTCCAATCGGAAAACTCGACTTCTGCAACGAGGGTGGGTTTTACCCAACGCACAGCGGCTTCTCGACCTCCACCCCATCGCCGGCTGGAATGCGCCTCCGTCGAAAAGGGACTTCGGTCAACCTCCAAGGCGGCCAAGCGCCTCCTGAGCTCTGTCGCCGTCGCGCTGTCCCAGCCGGTTCCAACGCCGCCGACGTAACGGAGTTCCCTGTGCGCATACACACCAAGCAATAGCTTGCCTACCTCGGCTGCCGCACCACTGCGGTCCGAGAACCCGCCAATCACAAACTCCTGACGCAGTTTGCATTTGGCCTTCAGCCACGTCTGCGTGCGCGCGGAAACATAGGAGGCGTCCGCCCGCTTGAACATCAAGCCTTCGAGACCGAGCTGGCACGCCGCCTGGAAGATCTGCGCCGGGGGGGCATCGAAGGCCTCGCTAAAGCGCACGCGTTCGGAGCGATCTCCGACAAGCTCCGCCAGCTTAGCCCGACGCTGGGCCAGGGGCACGTTGCGCAAATCCCGGCCTTCCCAGAAGGGTAGATCGAAGGCGAAGAAGACGATTGCGTCGCTGCGATGCCCGTCGATGGCGTTCTGCAAGGCATTGAAATCTGGCATGCCATCGCGCAGCACGACGATCTCGCCGTCCAGCCAGCCTTCCGAGATGTCGAGCTTCTCGATCTCCGCGGCCAGCGAACGCAGCATCCGGGTCCAGTCATGCCCATTGCGGGTAAAGAGCGTCACCCGGGCGTCGGAGATCCTGGCCAGGATGCGATAGCCGTCGAACTTGGTTTCGATGACCCACCCGGTACCAGTCGGAAGTGCGGGTGCCGGGTTCGCAAGCTGTGGCCCGAGCTTAGCCGGCAAGGGGGCGAGCGGGGCGTCCGTGATGGCGGAATCGGAAGCCATTTCGGTTGAGCCCTGTGACGTCTGAGTCAGCGTACCCAGTGGCTTTGCGATGACGCTATCCGGCAAAGCTGCCAACACGTCGAACTCCGCCAGTGGTCGCGCCCAGGCATCTCGCTTCTTGAACAGGATCCACTGTTCTGATTGGTCACCGGGCTTGGCGATGCGTACCAGTTCCCAACGGCCTGCCAGCTTTTCTCCATACAGGTCGAAGAGCAACTTGCCTGCGGCCATACCTTCATGCGGATCGCCGATTGGCTCCCACGTGCCACGATCCCAGACGATCACCGAGCCGGCGCCATACTGTTTGGCCGGGATCTCTCCCTCAAAATTGGCATAGTCGAGCGGGTGGTCCTCCACATGGACCGCGATGCGCTTTTCGCTGGGATCGTAGCTAGGGCCCTTGGGCACTGCCCAACTGAGCAGCACACCATCGAGTTCAAGCCGGAAGTCGTAGTGCAGCCGCCGTGCCCAATGCTTCTGGACCACGAAGCGTAACGGATTGGCCTGTTGGAGCCGCTGTCGTGTTCCCGCCGGCTCTGAAGTGACGCTGAAGTTGCGCTTCTTCTGATAGCGGTCGAGGTTGGGCAATCGCTCTGCAGTGCGAGCTCTAGCCTTTGACGTCCCTGGGGTCATTGCCATAGGCGTTTCGCATCCGGATCGCTACTTCCCTTCCATGGACGATCAGCTCGGCCTGCTGTCTTTTTGCCAGCGTCGTCCCGGAGCTAATCGCTGCGTCCTAGCTGTCGAATGTGGGAGTGTCCTCTGCGCCACCTCCACTTCAACCTTCCGTTGGTCGCCGCTTGGCACCACATGAACATTTGACATGTCGGCTCCTCGGGTTGCCATATTGCTGCAGTCTAGGCCGCTATCTCAATGCGATATAGAAGGCGGCGTCTGACAGGTATGCTCGGAAGGCCTGCCGTGCAACCGGCGTGCTCACCCATTTTCAAGAAGGGGGTGCCCCTGCAGGGTCAGGCCGACGCCACTAGAATGGCTTCTTCAGCCACAACGCCACGGTGACAGCGATGTGCTATTCCGCGCAGATTCACGCCAGCTATCGGAAGTACGTTCGGGAATTCGGGGCCTCCGTCAGTTTTGAGCATTTTGTCGAGCTTTTCTGGGAGAAGCGCAGAGACGGCGGCTGGTCCAAGCTGCCTAAGGCAATGCGTGCCGCATTCCTTTCCGCCGCCAGCGACAAGGAGCGCGCTGTCGCCGACCTTGTGGCGGCGGGTGACAAAGATCAGGCGAGAGCGTTGGAAACGGAGCTGTTCCAGCAGAAGACCCGGCTGACGGCCGCGGAGCGCGCATTGGCAGCCAAGCCGACGAAGAAGGCGGAGAACGATCAGCGCATCGCGACTGACAAGATCGCGAGGGCACAGCGCAATCTTGCCGACCTGCAGCGAGCCGATTTGATGGATCGGGACTCGCGTATTTCCCCGGGGCATTACGCGCCTGTGATGGTGGTGCAGGACGGCCAGCGGGTTGTGATTCCGATGCGCTATCAGTGCAGGCTGCCGGGGTGGACGCCGGCGATGGAGCGCCAGAAACTTGGTTCATACAATGCAAGACGCGACAATTTGAAGAAGGCATGGCGACAGCTATACGGCTATAAACACGGCATCATGATCGTCAATGCTTTCTACGAAAATGTCGCACGGCATCGGATGGAGCAGCGAGAGCTGGCGCCTGGCGAGCCGGAAGAGAACGTAGTTTTGGAGTTCAGGCCCGAGCCGCGGCAGGACATGCTGGTGGCGTGTCTATGGTCGTTTAGCAAAGGAGGAGAGGGCGAGGCCGAGCTCTATTCCTTCGCTGCCATTACCGACGAGCCGCCCGCTGAGGTGTCGGCCGCAGGGCATGATCGTTGTATCGTGCCAGTCAAGCCCGAGCATGTGGAAGCCTGGTTAAGGCAATGCTGATTAAGTCCTCCGCTTCATGAGGAAGAGCGTTATGTGAGGGATCAAGAGCGCAAAGAGAAGAACATGAAGCAGATGACGTTGGCAGCGGGTGCAGATCAAGGGGCTGGATTCGAGCAATACCGTAAGCCGACGCGACGTGAGGCATTTCTGGCGACGATGGAGACGATCGTGCCGTGGGCGGCGTTGTGCGCGGTGATCGAGCCGTACTATCCGAAGGCCGGCAACGGCCGGCCGCCCATTGGCCTGGAGCGGATGCTGCGCATCCACTTTTTGCAGCACTGGTTCAACCTGGCGGATCTGGCCTGCGAAGAGGCGCTGTATGACAGCGCCAGCCTGCGCCGCTTCGTTGGGATTGACCTGGGTCGTGAACCTGTGCCGGATGCCACCACGCTGCTGAAGTTTCGCCGCCTGTTAGAAAAGCACCAGCTTGCGGAGCGGCTATTCGCTGAGGTAGGCCGGATCCTGCAAGCCAGCGGCGTGAAACTGAAAACCGGCACCATTGTGGATGCCACGATCATCGGTGCCCCCAGTTCGACGAAGAACGAAAAGAAGGCGCGCGACCCCGAGATGCATCAGACCCGGAAAGGACAACAGTGGTTCTTTGGGATGAAGCTGCACATCGGCGTGGACAGCCAGAGTGGGTTGGCCCATTCGGCAGTCGTGACGCCGGCCAATGTCCACGACAAGCATGCGCTACCCCAGTTACTGCATGGGCAGGAACAGCGCGTCTATGGTGATAGTGCCTACGCCAGTCAGCAGGAGCTGATCGCATCGAAAGCTCCCCACGCCAAGGACTTCACCAATCAGCGTACCCGCAAGAACGGCCAGATTGACGAGGTGCAACGCGGGAAGAACCGAAACAAATCGAAGATCCGTGCCCGGGTCGAACATGTCTTTGCCGTGGTCAAGCGCCTGTGGGGTTTCACCAAAGTCCGCTACCGCGGCCTGAAAAAGAATGCCGGCCGGGCCTTCACGGCCCTGGCGCTGGCCAATCTTTACCTGAGCCGAGGACATCTGATGGGAGCAGTCCGCCCATAAAGGGCGAGTGCGGGGCGAGCGCCTCGCCAACACACCCCGTTGGGGGGCGCAGCAAGCCAAAATCTCGTCATCAGAGCCATTTTTCAAAGCGAATAGGCTCCGCGTCGAACCGCTCCACAAAAAATCAGCAGCTTATTCAGCGTAGCCTTAAATCCCGACGCGAAGAACTTGGCCGCGCTCGATGCAATCCTGGACGACCGAAACCAGCCCTACTACGAGCACCAGCTGGCAGCGTAGGGAACGAAGGATCCCGATTCCATGTCGTAGAATCTCGCACTTCCTGCACTGCGCAACTCAGGGTCATTGATGCGTGTTGGCCGACCGATACCTGCTCCTCCCCAGCCCCTCTGCGATTACTGCGGCGGGAAGGCGGTTCTTGCCCGCGTGGGAGAAGAGGCATACCCCTATTTGGAGGACCACGGGCCTGTGTGGATCTGCTCCCCGTGCCAGGCGTGGATCGGCGTGCGTGCGCGAAGCAAGCAACACACCCCGCTTGGAAGGTTGGCCGACGCGGCATTACGCGAAAAGAAGAGCCGACTGCACGATGCCCTCGAGCCTTTGGTCACTGCGAAGATGCGGCGCGACGGTGTCAACGCCTTTGAGGCGCGGGGCAAGGCAATGAAGTGGCTGATTGCATCGCTCCATATTCCAGTCAACAGCCCCAGCATCCATGCCCTTTCGCTTGATCAGTGCGAACAGGCAATCCAATTCATCGCCGAGTTCCAGGCCTCACGTGGGCGAGAGCCTTCCTGATGAGGGCAACGAGAATACCGTTAGCAGAAATTCCTGCTCGCGGTGTCCAGGGATCCAAGCATGGGCGACAGGTCGACAAAGCGTTGCGCGATCAGGTGTCTCACCTCGCCTTCGCATTGCCACTGGCCATAGACACCGAGCAGGGAGGCCGTCAATACCTCGCGTCGGTATTTCTCCATCACGGACGGCCAGACGATGACACTGACGGTGCCAGTCTCGTCCTCCAGCGACAAGAACACCACCCCGTTAGCCGTGCTCGGGCGCTGCCGTACGGTCACGATTCCGCAGGCACGGGCAATCTGCCGCGTCGCATAGGTGGCAAGCACATCGGCGGGAACAAAGCGAAACGCGGCAAGCTTGTGGCGGAGCAGGGCAAGCGGGTGGCGGTTCAGCGTGAGGCCAAGCGAGCGATAGTCGCTGACGATCTCCTCGCCTTCCGTTGGCTGTGGGAGTTCGGGTGTTGGCTCGTCCAGATCCGCGGGCCGCAGCAGATCCTTGTCAGGGACTGCTGCGGCCGCCTGCCACATCGCCTGACGCCGGCTACCGGTAAGGCCAATCAACGCATTGCCAGCGGCCAGTACATTGACATCGTGCCGGTCTAGCGAGGCTCTGCGAGCGAGATCCTTGACAGAGGCGAAGGGCCGGAGTGCGCGTGTCGTTTCGATGCGTTCGGCCGCTTCGCGGCGCATGCCCCGCAGCTGCGAGAGGGCCAGGCGTACGGCCAGCACCGAGCCTTCGTGACTTTCCAGGCTGGCGTCCCAGCCACTCACTGTCACATCAACAGGAAGAACCGTGACGCCATGGCGCTTTGCGTCCTGCACCAGCTGCGATGGCGTGTAGAAGCCCATCGGCTGGCTATTCAGCATGGCGCAGAGGAAGGCGGCAGGCTCGTGGCACTTGAGCCAGGCACTCGCGTAGACGAGAAGTGCGAAACTTGCTGCATGGCTTTCCGGAAAGCCCTACTCGCCAAAGCCCTGGATCTGCCGGAAGATGCTCTCCGCGAACTCGCGGTCATAGCCGCGCTCGAGCATGCCCGTCACAATGCGCTCGTGGTACTTGTCGAGGCCGCCCTTGCGTTTCCACGCGGCCATGGCGCGACGCAGTTGATCCGCTTCCCCAGCGGTGAAGCCGGCCGCCAGCATCGCCACCTGCATCACCTGTTCCTGGAAGATCGGCACACCAAGTGTCCGGGACAGGGCTTGCTCCATCTCCAGACTCGGATAGCTGACCGGCTCCAACCCCTGCCGGCGGCGCAGGTAGGGATGCACCATGCCCCCTTGCACCGGCCCCGGCCGCACGATCGCCACTTCGATGACGAGGTGCTGTCTGCAATTCGCCGTGCGTTGGACCTGGTGGCGCAGCAGCGTGGCGAGGCCTTTGAGCTGCAGGACATTCCCGCCGAGGATCCCGCCACCTACGACATGATCTGCAAGGCCGACACCGTTGGGGTATTCCAGATCGAGTCCCGGGCCCAGATGTCGATGCTGCCGCGCCTGCGGCCGCGCACGTTCTATGCCCAGCGCCAGCACGTCCACCTTAGCAGGCCCAGGGCGTCGAGATCATCCTTGTCCCACTGAATCACGCTGCGATCGGCCATCGCCGCGTTCTCGATCGGTACCAGGCGGGACAGCTTGCCGCGGGACAGCACAAAGCCGCCGGTGTGCTGCGACAGGTGCCGCGGGAAGCCGAGCAGGGCCACGGCCATGCTGGCCCACCGTTGGGACAACTCCGCGTCCGGGTCCACGCCGCTCTCGTTGAAGCGCTTGAGCAAATCACCCTTGCTATCGAACCAGTGGTGGGACTTGGCCACGATGTCGACAATCGCCGGATCGATGCCCAGGGCCTTGCCGGTATCGCGCAGCGCGCTCCTCGGGCGATAGGTGAACACGGCGGCGGTCAAGGCGGCGCGCTCGCGCCCATACTTGCGGTACAGGTACTGGATCACCTCCTCGCGCCGCTGGTGCTCAAAATCGACATCGATGTCGGGCGGCTCGCCGCGCTCCCTGGAGATGAAGCGCTCAAATAGCAGGTTGCCCCGCGCTGGGTCGACCTCGGTGATGCCCAGGCAGTAGCAAACGGCCGAGTTGGCCGCGGAGCCCCGACCCTGGCACAGAATGCCGTTAGAACGCGCGAATCGCACGATGTCAAAAACTGTCAAAAAATAAAACTCATACGACATCTCGCGGATGAGGGCGAGCTCATGCTCGATCTGCTGCTGAACGGCGAGCGGGATGCCTTGCGGAAAGCGGCGGTGCGCACCGACAAAGGTCTCCGAGCGCAGGTATTCCGCCGGCGTGACGCCGTCCGGCACCAGTTCGTCGGGATATTCGTAGCGCAGCTCGTCCAGCGAGAATTGGCACAAGTTGGCGATGTGTACCGATTCGGTGAGGTAGCGATGGAGGTAGATGTTCGCCAGACGCAGCCGCGAGCGCAGGTGCTGCTCGGCATTCGGTGTCAGGTGGTAGCCGCACGCCGACACCGGGCGCCCGACCCGGACCGCGGTCAGCACGTCGTGCAAGGGCTTGCGCGAGCGCACGTGCAGGTTGACCTGGCCGGTGGCGACGATGCGCAGGTGGTGGCGCGCCGCGGCCGCTTCGACGGTGCCGCGGTGGATGTCATCCATCGGCCGATAGAGCAGACTCAATCCCATCCAGGCCCGCCCGGCGAACGTGGCGCTGACCCAGGCGGCCTGGGCGTCGAGCTTCTCGGCCGGAGTGTCGTAGTCCGGCGTGAAGACCACTAGACAGTCCGGCAGACCTTTCAAATGCTGTTGCGGAGCTTCCGGCATGGCCAGGTCCCGCGGCGTCAGCACGTACGAGCCCTTGGCGGCCCGCATGCGCCCGAGCGTGATCAGCTCGCACAGGTTGCCGCAACCCTCCCGGTTGCGGGCCAGCGCCACGAAAGACAGGGCAGGCGACCCATCGGCGTTCTGCAGGCGAAACGACGCGCCCACGACCAGCCGAACGCCAGCCTTCTTGGCCTCGATGTGCGCCCGCACGATGCCGGCCAGCGAGCATTCATCGGTGATGGCCAGTGCGTGATAGCCCAGTTGCGCGGCGCGCTCGGCAAGCTCTTCGGGACGCGAGGCGCCTGATAAGAAGCTGAAATTGGACAGGCAGTGCAGCTCCGCATAAGCGGGCAGGCCTGGGTCGGTGATCTCTGGCATCCCGTCATCCGAAGAGGCCGTGCAGGTACCAGCGCGCCGCATCGCCCTCGCGGCTGCCCATGCGTTCCTGGAAGATCCAGTAGCAGGTGTGGTCGTGCGCCTCGGCCACGTAGTAGTCGCGCGTCAACAGCTCGCCGCCCCACCAGCCCGCTTCGATGCGCTCGGGCGGTGACACGAGATGCAGTGGTGAGCCGTAGAACGGCCGGTGGTCGCGCTCGAGCAGCGGGACGGGCTTACCGAGCAGCCAGGTCGGGCGGGGCAGGGCCGGCGGCAGCGGCGACCGCCCGGGCTTCTCGGTCGCCGGTTGCCAGCCGTTGGCCACCTCGGGCCGGTAGTCGGCCTGCAGGCAGGGCTGGCGCACGTGGTCGGCGCCCAGACGCGCGACCAGCAGTTCCAGCAAGCGCGCATGGTCGGCGGGCGTGCCGCCGGGCTCGGGGAAGAGCAATCCGCTGGGCGGCGCCACCGGCTCGGTCTCGAGCGCGGACACCGCCACGGCGATCATCGGGGCTTCAACGGTGAGGCGTGCCAGCCGCTCCTTCACCAAGCGAACCAGATGCTCTTCATGCCAGTTGGGTTCCGCGAGCGCGATCTCGAGCTTGGTGGGTGCGACCGCGGCGCGGCCGCGCTCGTGGCGCAGTTCGACGCCAAAGCGGCGGATCGCCAGGTGCCGGGCGGTCAGCCAGCCCACCATCTGCACCAGCAGGCCGCGGGCATAGGCCAGGGCCGCCTCGGCGTTCTCCAAACGGTCCGGCAGGTCCACCGCGGCATCGAAGGCGAGAGGCGCCTCAGCCCAGGTGAATATTTCCGGGGCTTCGCCGTGAGCCCGGTCCAGCGCCGCGACAATGTCGCCCCCGCATCGTCGCTGCAGGCCGACGCGTGGCAGCCGGCGCAGATCGCCCAAGGTGCGGCAGCCGAGGCCATCGAGCCATTCGGCGAACGGGCGAGCCTCCGGGAGAACGTCTACCGGCAGGCTAGCGATCCGACGCTGCAGCGAGGGCATCCGAAGCGAGGTGCCGCCCCCGACGCGCGCAAGCAGCCAAGCGCCCTGCGCCGTGGGCGCGCAGCCCACGACTGCACTGAATCCCATCGCTTGTACGGTCGCCCGCATCCGGCCGCGCAGCTTGCGCAGTCCGCCAAAGAGCCGAAGCGTGGTGCTGACGTCGATCAGGACCGCGGCCTCGTCGGCCGCCACCACGTTCGGCGAATACTGCAGCATCGCCATGGTGACCCGCGCCTGCGCCGCTGCCTCGGCGCAGGTGTCCCGCTCGTACAGAATAGTCTGGGGTGCGATGGTCTGCACGCCGCCGCGGCGCATCTGCAGCCTGACGCCGGCGCTGACTGCCAGTGGCGAGGCCAAGTGCACGCGTTCGCGCTCGATGACGGCGACGGCCAGCTCAGTGGACCAGCTCGGCCGGAAGACTTCGAGCGGCAGGCACGGCAGGCGCAGGCAGATCCAGAGGCGCAGCATGGCGGTACAGCAGAATGGGGGAGGGTTCCAGCGTCAGAAGCAATGGCGACTCCTGCTGCGGCCCGCGGCGCTTGACGAACTGGACCCGAACGCCGCCGGCGGCCGGCTCCAACGCCAGTCGCAACGGCGCGGGCGAAGCGTCCCTTGCGCAGGCGCTCGGGCGCACGACGAAGAACAACGTGTCCGACGATTGAGCGGCCAGATGCAGCCGCCGCATGGCGTCGTTGCGCAGGTGCGACTGCCAGAGGATGAGGACGCCACAGGTTCCGGCGCGCAGCATCTGCTCGGCTGCCCACAGGGCGTCGGCCGTGCGCTCGGCGGCGACCCAGAGCAGTTGCTCCGGCGGGATGCCCCAGTTGGCCAGCGCCAGCGTTTGTGGGGCGTGCGGGGGCGTCAGCAGTGCGATCGGGCGTCCGCAGCGGGCGGCCAGGGCGGGGCGGAGCAGGCGCAGTTCACCGATCCCGGGCTGGTGCTGGAGCAGTTCTGTCAGGCCGCCAATCGGCCAGCCGCCGCCGGGCAATTCGCGGTCCAGCGAGGGATGTCCGGTCGACACGGCGCGCTCGTAGCCGCGGGCCAGCTGCGAGGCGAGCCAAAGTGATGGATGGATGGTTTCGGGGGCGACTGTCAGCATGAGGGCTCCTGCTAACAGTCTACTGTATATTTATACAGTGGTCACCTGTACAAAATCGGGTGCCGTTTCCGCGCCAGATGGAAGCGCTGGTGAGTGGCAGGTTTTGAGTCGGGGAGCCATGACGGCAATCCTGCCATTGCACATAATTTGCGCTGAATGCTGCATTTGCTGAAGCAATATGTGCCACAAACGCCGCGTTCAAACTCTTGCGCGGCGGCGCTTGTATGTCAGAAAAAAATAGGTTAATTTCTGACTTATGAAAGCGACCACACCATCCGTTCCGGACCAGATCATGAGGCGCGCCCGCGCTGCCGGGCGTGGGGGAGTTTTCACACCCAGTGATTTTCTGGACGTAGGGGGTAGGGCAGCCATTGACCAGGCCCTTTCACGGTTGACGAAAGGCGGAAAGCTCCGTCGTTTGGCACGAGGCCTGTACGACTTTCCCAAAGTTCACCCGAAGCTTGGCCCGCTTTCCCCGGCGCCTGATGACGTGGCGCAGGCGCTTGCGCGGGAGACCGGGTCTCAAGTACAGATCGCCGGCGCACGCGCGGCAAATGTTCTGGGGCTGACCACGCAGGTTCCAGCGAAAACGACTTATCTGACCAACGGCCCCTCTCGCCGTGTCGTGCTCGGCAAGCGCGTCGTCGATCTGCGGCATGCTTCGCCCAAGCATTTGATTGCTCCGGGCAGTGCGGCGGGCACCGTGTTTCAGGCGCTTCGTCATGTGGGGCCCGTGCGTGCAGCGGACGTTGTGCGAGTCGCAGCGAGTCGTCTGTCGGCCAGCGACAAGCGGACGCTCGCATCGACCGCGATCCAGGCGCCCGCCTGGATGCGACCGACCCTCGTATCGATTGCTAACGCGGCAACGGGTGAGATCGATGGATAAAGTTGCCAAGCTTCCGGCGGACGATCGAGCCGCTCTCTTTGGCGAAACTGGCGCCGGTCGAGGGGTCGCCAATACGATCATCGAAAAGGATTTCTGGGTCTGCTGGACGTTAAAGCGACTGTTCGGCCTGCAGCGCCGGGACGCTGCGGCCCTCGTCTTCAAAGGCGGAACATCGCTATCCAAGGCGTTCGGCGCCATCCGCCGCTTCTCCGAGGATATCGATCTGTCCTTCGATCGAGCCGACCTCGGCTACACGGGCGACCGCGATCCCGAAATGGAGGGAATCGGCCGGAAGCAAGCGAACCAGCTCATCAAAGACCTGATAGGCGATGTCGAGGACCATATTGCCCAGAAGCTGCTACCTGCGCTTCGAGCCGCGATCGTCGAGCAACTGGGCGAGCCGACCCAGGGGCGGTGGTCCCTGGAGATCGACACCGCCGACGCGCAGACGGTGAACTTCCATTATCCGACCGCACTACAGGCCTCCGAATACGAGGGCATGGCTTACATCACCCCGCGGGTAAAGCTCGAGCTTGGCGCACGCGGTGATCCGTGGCCGACCGAGCAGCGAGTGATTCGCCCTTACGCGGCGGAGGACTATCCCAGCTTCTTCGAAGACTCCACCTGTACGGTGCCGGTGCTATCCGCACGACGTACTTTCTGGGAGAAGGCCACTGCATTGCATGCGGAGGCACACCGCCCAATGGAGGCGCCGACACCGCAGTATTTTTCGCGACACTATTACGACCTCGCCATGCTGTCCGACACCGAGGAGGGGAAGCAGGCCGCAACCGACTTCGGCCTTCTCGCACAAGTCGTGACGCACAAAGCAACGTTCTTTCGGTCGAGCTGGGCGCGTTACGACCTCGCACGGCCCGGCACCTTACAGCTCATCCCGAACGCGACGCGCATCAAGGACCTACGCATTGACTACCGGGCGATGGCGCCAATGATGTTCGATGAGAACCCGCCTTCGTTCGAAGATATTCTTGCAAGGGTCGAGAACCTAGAACGAACCATCAACGGCTAGTGACCGCAAAGACCGTCGGCGGGCTTGCTGCCGCGCTAGCTGCTTGTAGTCGATGACCCGCAAAAAAGAAAGCCCTCGGCGTGGAAATGCCGAGGGCGGAGCGTCTGCTGGCGGGTCGCAACCACCAGCGCAATGATATTGCCATCGGGCTATCCTTCCCTTCCATCCCCCAATGTAGGGGATGCCCACGGCCCGAGCTCTCGCCGTTTACAAGGCGGGTTTTATATCACATCTTGATGTGATCAGCCGTCGCGACGCGTCCGTGCGAGTACCGCTCAGTTCCTTGGATGCCCTGGCACTCTTGGTATTTCCCCGAAGTTGTCTTTACATTGCCTTCCCGGAATAATCGCGCCCTCAGCCACCACCGTGCAGCGGCAGAAAGGGGTTGTTGTCTACCAGTAAAGGAGTCCACGTGTTTCGCTTCGAGTATGGAACGACCAATGTCTATGCGCAGCTTGGCTTCGCTGACGCAGACGAAATCCCGCTCAAGGCGGGCATTGTGCGAGACATCACCGAACGGATTCGGGGCAGTGGACTGACGGTTTGCCAGGCCGCAACCCTCATTGAAGCATCGCAAGCGGATCTGCTCCTGGCCCTGTGCGGCAAGTTCCAAGCCTTTCGCGCGGCAGAGCTACGCGGCTGGCTCAAACGGCTAAGCTGCCCGCTAGTGACGCCCCGTGGAAGATGACAATACGACTAAGCGGGCTCCGCCGTTCTTGCGCCAGATACTCTTCCGCGAGCATCCCCGGCATTAAGGTTGAAATCTCACCAACGTGAAATTTGGTGTCCCCGCCCTCGGACCGACAAGCGTGGCGCCTATAGCGGTCCGCGACGCCACATGAACTTTTTGCAGGTGCGCCTGCCAACGAATGAGGACGCCGCACCCGCCAGCGCAGGCACACTGCAATCTAAGCAATGCCGCAAGTCCTCGTGCCCGGCCATTGTTATGCATCATAACAATTTTACATAATGCAAATTATGCGAAACGTGCTCTATGGGGCACTTTCACGGATGGCGCGCTCTCTGTTCTCACGTTCATCCTCCGCAACGCGGAGTGGCGACGATACCGATCGTACGCGAGCTCGCGCAATACGAACGCGACACGCCCCAGCCGCACGACCCCGGGGTATGCAGCGTCCGATTATCGGCGCCTACGGCAGTAACGCGAACCCCGCCGCGGCGACTCTACAAGTTGAGCATGGCAAGGCCTCCACCGATCGCCCCATCCCATACGAGCCCCGCATTGTCAGAGCCAATGACAGTTCAAGAGAGTACATCTAGGCCTCATCTAGGCCATGCTTCTTGACTACCTGCAGGAGCCTGGCAGCCATGCCGCTGGGCTGCTTTTGGCCGCTTTCCCACTTTTGAACTGTCGACGTGCTGGTATTTGGGTACAACGCAAAGATTCCAGTTGCAAACTCACGGGCCTAGCTGGCCAGATTGGCATGGTGAGTCTTGCTGAACGGATGTGATGGACATGATTGCTAGCCTCCCGGCTGCCAGCTATTCATCTCCTGCCATCAAAAAAGTCCTCCCAATCCCAGAGATACGCGCAGTCCTTCGGGTCGGTCTCGCGGTCAACCGCTGGCCTGGTCGAGTCTTTGCTATTGCGAGTGAAGAACGAGTGGGCAGGCTCGGGAATCTCGCTCAAGAGGACATATGCGAGGGTGCCCGAATGATGGACTGGTGAACGTGATTGTCTGGCCCGGCGTGCTGGAGGCATTCCGCAAGGAGATCCTGAGCGCAACGCTAGCAGGAGTCTATGGGCAATGGCAATGCGAAGACGGGGTCCGGCACTTGGTGGCGCAGCGCATGGTGGATCTGTCGCCGCTACTCGGCAGGCTCGAAAACCGGCAGTCGCAACTTCTGCTGACTGCCGGGCCACACCGCACCACGATTATGTGGTGTGTGTTCGCAGGCGGTTTTCGGCTGTTCTCGCGTGTAACTGCATTGGAATGTCGCGGCAAAACGCGTTCATTACGAGACGCAAAACGCACTATTATAAGCATCAAAAGATGCTATAATTAGTGCCGGTACTTACGGAGGTTCCGATGCGCACGACTATTGCGCTTGATGACGACTTGATCGCCAAGGCTCAAGCCTATACGGGCCTGGAGGAAAAAACGGCACTCGTGCGCGAAGCGCTAAAGGCCTTGATCCAGCGCGAAGCCGCGAAACGACTCGCGAATCTTGGCGGTAGCCAACCGGGCATCAAGGGGGCGCCGCGTCGCCGGCGGGACGTCGAATGATTCTTGTCGACACGTCGGTCTGGATTGACCACATCAACGCTTCTGATCCTGTGCTGATTAGCCTGCTTGCCGAGGAGCGTGTGCTGGCTCATCCATATGTGATAGGCGAGATTTCGCTCAGTAGTCTGCGTGACCGTGACGTCGTGCTTGGCGCGTTGCTCGATCTGCCGCGCGCGCCAGTTGTAACGCCGGAGGAGACGTTCTATCTGATCGAGCGCGAAGGTTTGTTCAATCGTGGAATCGGATATGTCGACACGTCACTGTTGGCGTCCGCGCGCCTACAACCAGGCATCACCATCTGGACGCGCGACAAGCGATTGAAGAAAGTTGCCGATGAACTCAATCTCGGCGCGGTGCTCGCGCACTAGATAACGAAAAAGCGATGCGTCCGAAAAGATAAGAGAGATCCTGGCATAGACTGGCTGCCCGGACATGCGTGGGAGGCCGCCATGTGGATCAGTTTACAAATCGTAGTGGATACCGAGTGACACGCCGGCCACCGTGACCGAGATCGCGCAGTTCGAGCGAGACTATTGTTGAGCCGGCTGCAGCGCACGATGGTCGCGGCACAGGTTGCCGAGGCGGTTGCCGGAGATCAGCTCGAGGTTGGCCGGAACAGGCAGGCCGTCTTCGATACGCTCTGCGGCCTCCATGAATGAGGTACTCGAGCATCTGGCCGAATGCGAGGCCTGGATCCCCCTTCTCGATTCGATAGGCCGTGTTGCGAGAAAGCCCCGCGCGCACCGCAGCGTCGGCTTGCTTGATGTGGCGAGCCTGGCGTAGCCGGGCCAGCAGCCAGCCAACATGCCGCTTGCTGCGCCAACTCTGGGGAGAGGACGGAGGACTGGGAGACTTTCATGCTCGGAAAATCGCTCGCAAAAAGCGATATTGCTCGATTTCACGAACATTATATAAAACGCATCCGCAGCTAGTAATATGCTCGTCAAATCGAGCATGTTGGTGGTATTGATCGATTTTAGATACATATCTGCTTGGTCCACGCTAGACCCGCCGCTGAGGGCTACATACGGTGGGCCTCACGGGCTGGCCGAGAGCTTTCCTAGGCCGTGCCGGCACCGCAACTCCGGCAGCGCCGTCGTCGAGCACGGACACGCCTCCATTTAGTCGTTTGCAAACCAGCGCGCAAGCTTAGCCAACTGATTTTCGCCGTGCAGTTCAATCTCGCATGATTGAGGTTTTGGTACCCTTTGATGGGCGGCAAAGCGCGAAGCGACTTTCCGTGAGTGAATACATAGCAATTAGTTCTCCTACAGCAGATGCAAAAACAGTGCGCAGAACATGTACAACGCGGCGGCCAGGCGTACCCCGGACGACTGGTCGATCCGATAATTCGGTCGGCCCCGACGTCAACGGAGATTCGCCCGGTCCGACCTAGGCTGGCGGGCCTGCTGCTTGATGCCGCAGCCACTTATCTTGACATGCGGCGTCAGCGCTTGCTGCAACCGTGCGATGGGGACGGGCGCCTTTGACTGCTGCCGACATGCTCGCACCACACCTGACGCCCGGCGGACACCTGCTCGCAGTGCCGGAGGACGCCGCGCCAATCTTGGCAGATGAAACGCGACTGCGGCTGGCAAATTCCTTCGCCCTTGGCGCGGGGCATGGCCTGCTGCATCTGGGCGCGGCGGAAATCGACCGCATTTTGCCCCCCGCATGGGCCTGGTGGCGTGATTTTGCCGCGCGCTATGTTACCGCCTTGTGCGCTACGCCCGAAGGCGGTGAGATCGAGGTCGCAACGCCTGCTGCCCAAGACCTTTATGCCCTGATCGACGATGCGCCGCCAATGATGGGCGGCGAGTATCTCACGCCCGATGTGCTGGCCACGCTGTGGGGCGAGATGGATACTGCCTTGCATCAGGAACTGGCGGCCGCCAATGTCTCGCTTCAGGATTTCCTCAAAATGCGTCACCCGGCGTGGAATCTTGTCGGCCGTGTGCATTTCAATCTCGCTGAGAACCGCAGGGATCCGGAGTCACCGTTCGCCTTCCTTGCGACGTACACCTCGCGCCTGTCGGCCCTTGGCAAAGCGCAACATCAGCCACTGTCGCAAGCCCTGGCGGAATTTTCAGGAGCCAGGAGCAAGGCGCAACTGCTGTCGTTACTGCTGCCGGTGCAGCGCGCCGCGGAACACTGCGATTGGCTACGCGAGATGGTGGATACCGGCGAGATATACCATCCGCTGCGCTGGACGCCGCTCGATGCCTATCGCTTTCTCTCGGACCTGTCCCAACTCGAAGCCGCCGGGATTGTCGTACGCACCCCAGGCAGCTGGCAATCGGGCCGCCCTGCCCGTCCCGTTGTGAAAGCCAGCGTCGGCGCACAACCGCCTTCGCTCCTGGGCAAGGACGCGTTACTCGATTTCGACATGGAAGTCTCGCTCGACGGCGAGCGTCTCAGCGCCGCCGAGGTCAGGGATCTGCTCAAAGGCGCCGACGGCTTGCAACTCATCCGGGGCCGCTGGGTCGAGGTGGACAAGAAAAAGCTCGGTCGCCTCCTGAAGCGATTCGAGGCCATGGAAAAGGCGGCGCAAACCGGCCTACCCTTTAATGAGGCGCTTCGTCTTCTGGCGGGTGTTTCGCTCGACGATAGCGCCGATCCCGCTGACCGCGACTGGTCGCAGCTGGTGGCAGGGCCCTGGCTGGCCCACATCCTGCAGGAGTTGCGTCAGCCGGAGGGGTTGGCGCAGATCTGCCCGGGGCCGGAACTCAAGGCTAACCTGCGGCCCTACCAACAGGCCGGCGTGCGGTGGTTGTACCTGCTCACCCGGCTCGGACTGGGCGCTTGCCTGGCCGATGATATGGGCCTAGGCAAGACCATGCAGGTACTCTCGCTGCTGCTCGTGCTGAAGCGCGAAAGCGCCGAGGTGCGGCCCAGCCTGCTGGTCGCCCCCGCATCGCTGCTGGCCAACTGGGCGGCAGAGGCCGAGCGCTTTGCCCCCAGCTTGCGCCTCCTGATCGCCCATCCGTCGGTCATGCCGGCGGCCGAATTGCGTGCGCTGGACCCCGCGCGGCTTGCGGACACCGATCTCGTCATCACCAGCTTTGGCTCGCTGCTGCGCCAGCCGGTATTGGGCACCATCCCATGGCGCGTTGCCATTGTCGACGAAGCCCAGGCGATCAAGAATCCGGGCGCCAAGCAAACGCGACAGGTCAAGCAACTCCAGGCACAATCGCGCATCGCGCTGACCGGAACCCCCGTAGAAAACCGTCTGTCCGACCTGTGGTCCATTTTCGATTTCACCCACCCCGGTTTGCTGGGCTCAGACAAAGTCTTTGCCAACTTTACCAGGCGGCTGGCGCAGGCCGAGCACTTCGGTCCGCTGCGAACGCTGGTACGGCCCTACATTCTGCGCCGCCTGAAGACCGACAAGCGGGTCATCGACGATCTTCCGGACAAGACCGAACTCAAGGCCTGGTGCCACCTGAGCCCGAGCCAGGCGGCACTTTATCAGCGTGCAGTGAAGGATCTGGCCACCGCGCTTGAAGACGCCGAAGGCATTGGTCGCAAGGGTGTAGTGCTGAGCTTCCTGATGCGCTTCAAACAGATCTGCAACCATCCGTCACAGTGGTTGGGCGACGCGGCCTGGCACGCGGAAGACAGCGGCAAGTTCGCCCGCCTGCGCCAACTGGCCGAAGTCATTGCCGCCAAGCAGGAAAAGGTGCTGGTCTTCACCCAGTTCCGCGAGACCACTGAGCCACTGGCGGCATTTCTGGGGTCGATCTTTGGCCGCGAAGGTCTTGTGCTCCATGGCGGCACCCCGGTAGCCAAGCGCCGCGAACTGGTCAAGCGATTCCAGGAAGATGAGCTGATCCCCTTCTTCGTGCTCTCGCTCAAGGCCGGTGGGGCCGGTCTGAATCTCACCGCCGCTTCGCATGTGATCCACTACGACCGCTGGTGGAATCCCGCCGTGGAAAATCAGGCGACTGATCGAGCATTCCGTATCGGCCAGCAGAGGAACGTCCTGGTGCATAAATTTATCTGCCGTGGCACGATCGAGGACCGTATCGACCAGTTGATCGAAGCGAAGCAGCAATTGGTGAAGGATGTGCTGGAGGGCGGCGCAGAACTCCTGCTCACCGAGATGAGCGATCGCGAATTGCTCGATCTCGTGAAGCTCGACGTTCATGCCGCGCAGGAAAACTGATCGTCAGAGGAACCGCAATGGATTACGGTTACGGGGAATGGAAGCCCTATGTCTCGGCCGCCGAGCGCAGAAAAAAGGCGGAGGTGGCCGCCGCGAAGGCGAAGAAGGCTGGTGCGGTCCTGTCGCCCATTGCGTCGTATCGCGGTGCTATCGCCAAGACCTTCTGGGGCAAGGCCTGGTGCGACAATCTGGAAGTCTACAGCGACTATGCCAACCGGCTGCCGCGCGGCCGCACCTATGTGCGCAACGGTTCCGTGATCGACCTTCAGATTACGGCAGGCGAAGTCCGCGCGCAGGTAATGGGTTCGAGCCTCTACACGGTTGCTGTGACCGTGACGGCGTGTCCTGCAAAGCAATGGCGAGCGATCGGAGCCGATTGCGCGGGGTCAATCGATTCGGTCGTGGAACTCTTGCAGGGCAAGCTCTCGACAGCCGTGATGGAGCGCATCTGCAAACCTGGCACCGGCCTTTTCCCGATGCCGAAGGAAATCAGGTTCAATTGCAGTTGTCCGGACTGGGCGTCAATGTGCAAGCACGTTGCCGCCGTACTCTACGGCGTCGGCGCGCGGCTCGACCAACAGCCGGAATTGCTCTTCGCCTTGCGCCGCGTCGAGGCCACTGATCTCGTCAGGCAGGCCGGCGCTGGCCTGCCCAAATCCACCAAACGACCCACTTCCAGCAAGGTGCTCGACGACGCGCTGGTGGCCGATGTGTTTGGCATCGAAATGGCCGACGCTTACCCACCGTCGACGCCTGCTGCCGGGCGTAACAAGCCACCGGCAGGTAAGGTGACAGCGAAGAAGGCGACCAGGTCGGCTGTCTCGAAAATCCGCAAGCCCCCTGCGAACGCGAAGACTGCGGAGGACAATAAATCGGTCACAAAGAAGTTACCGGTCAAGAGATCTGCTGGGCCACGCAAATCAACCTCTGGCAACGTTGTTGCCGGTAAAGCGAACGTGGCGAACTCGTCTGCAACCCCGAAAGAGACGGCAACAAGCAAGCGCGCCAGTACTCGACGGGTGAAAGGTAGCTCCCGTTAAACCCCGATTTGATCTCGCAGGGTTACTGTAGGAAACCGGAATTAGCTGGACTGCCGTGCAATTCCCCCCGAAGCTGAGCCAGTACCTGACGGTCGGCACACAGTTCACACTCTGCTGACTAAAGCAGTGAGTGGGTCAAGATGTCGGCGAGGCGGCCGTCAATACGGGGCAACTCCATTTCCTGTCTGCGCCATGCGTAACTCCCGATCCGAAAACAGCACCAAGCTATCCTAGCCCCGGACCACGACGCTGGCGGCCGCGGGTGGAAGAAGGGTTTGACGTTGAAGGTCTCATTCGGGCATGCGTTCCGGATGCCGCCACTTGCGATCCAAGCGTTGTGGTCGACGCGATTCGTGAGTGGTTCGATAGTTTCGATGACGGCATTCCGACATGGCGGCTGGCGTCGCGAGATCGATAAAAAGGCCCGCACCGGGGGCTACCACACTTGGCCCGCCGCCGCGACCGAGACAGCCTCACCGCCGCCAGCGTCGGCAACCGGCCATGAAGAGCCGTCCGCTAGTGTCGTGGACCTGACATTCAGGTGTCGGCTCCGTTCAGTTTCCGGCCGTTCGCAGGCCGCCGACGCCCGTCGCATCGGCCACGAACAACCCGAGCAATTTGTTGAAATGTCAGCTACCAGTCAGAAGCGATAATGCCGGCTGCGGCGGCAGCAATCTATCCCTGCGCCGTGGGGCGGACGATAATCTCGCCCACGTCAACATCGGCCGGTTGCTCGATTGCAAACGCCATCGCCCGGGCAATGGCGTCCGGCGGCATGGCGAATTTATCCATCGAGGCGGAGATTTGCGCCTTGGCTTCCGAGTTGGTCACCGATTCTGCAAAGTTCGTCCGCGTGAAGCCGGGTTAAATGACCGTTACACGCAGTTTGTCTCCCGCCTCTTGCCTTAGCCCCTCCGAGATCGCGCGCACCGCACTCTTGGTTGCGGCGTAGACCGCCATGTTCGGCGCGATGCGAAGAGCGGCGGTGGACGCGGTATTGATGAAGTGACCGAAGCCCTGCGTACGAAAGAGCGGTAACGCCGCTGCAATACCGTTCAGCACGCCTTTGATGTTCACGTCGATCATGTCTTCCCAATCGTCCACGCGCAGCTCGTCGAGAGGAGAAATCGGCCCGACGCCAGCGTTGTTGATCAGCACGTCAAGCTGACCGAATCGCTCGCATGCCAGTTTTACGAGTTGCGACATGTCCTCTCGGAGCCTAACATCCGTGCATGCCCATGCACATGGTCGCTGCGCCTTGGCAAGGCGATCGGCGAGGTCGCGAAGCCGATACTCCCCACGGGCGCCCAGCACCACCTTCGCCCCGCGCTCAGCCAGTAGCAGTGCCGCCGCCTCGCCGATTCCGCTGCTTGCACCGGTGATGACAACGACCTTGTCCTTGATTGTCGACATGATATTTTCCTCATCGTTTGTCCAAGAGGGCGAGAATCATGAAATGGCCCCCGCACGCTCTGCACATCCCATGTTCGCCTAGCTGGGTCGTCTAATCTATAATCGAATCAACGTATTTATTTATCGATCGTACGGATTCGGATGGACCCACTCTCAGATGTCTTTCACTTGCTCAAAGTCGACAGCGTGCTGTCGGCACGGCTGGAAGCGTATGGCGCATGGTCGCTGCGCTTTTCTGGTTATGAACACATCAAGTTCGGTAGCGTCCTGGAAGGTGCTTTCTGGCTATGGTTCGAAGATGGCGCCCCGCCGGTCGAGCTGAGGGCGGGCGATTTCTATCTGTTGACTCAAGGGCGGGCGTATTGCACCGGAAGCGACCCTTCACTTACTCCTGTCGATGGCCGTGAAGTGCTTGCCACGAGCCTTTGCGCAGACGGGATCGTGCGTTATGGCCGCAGCGGAGAGAAGGTCAGTGCAGCCGGAGGCCGCTTCGTCTTCGACGCCGATACCAGCGAACGCTTCCTGAAGTCCTTGCCGCCCCTTATCCATATTCCGGCTGCTTCTGAAATGGCTCCGGCGCTGCGGGCCGTGCTCGATCTGCTGCGACTTGAAACGGAGACGCCCCGCCCGGGCGCGTCGGTTGCCGCAGCGAGCCTCGCGAACATGGTACTTGTGCAAGTCCTGCGCGAATATTTGGCGTCGGGAGCGCATACGCCGGGTTGGCTTGGCGCGCTGGCCGATCCAAAGATCGGGACCGCCCTTGCCCTCATCCATGAGGACGTAGCCCGGCGTTGGAAAGTCGATGAACTCGCGGCGGCAGTGGCCATGTCGCGCATGACGTTTGCCGAGCGCTTCAGGACGCTAGTCGGCATGACGCCCATTGATTATCTGACCGATTGGCGTATCGCAAAAGCTGGCGCCGCGCTGCGAGAAGGGAAAAGTATAGCTTCGGTCGCCGAAAGCATCGGCTATGGTTCAGAGGCTGCCTTCAATTCCGCGTTCAAACGGATCGTTGGACAAAGTCCGGGGCGCTACCGGCAATCGCAATCCGCGGCATGCAGCAGGAAATAATAAGCCGTGTCCTGATTGCATTATCGTTCGACCGGCTCGCATGGTCGCTTTCCGAAATCGCGAATATCCCATGAAGGTCAAGATTCCGCGTTGCCACAGACAAAAAGCGCAGATTCGGTCCCGGTAACAGAGAAATGGCCGGTATGGAGTCCTGGGCAGACGTCCAGGACGGACGGGGTAACAGGCCGCTGAGGCCGATGGAACTCGCTAGTTATCGCATATGACGAGTGACCGCTGTACTTCGGAAGCTGACTTGGGAACTCGCGAACTCGTATGACGCCTCGGGGCGCGAAGAGACGACGAGTAGGCGCCGGCGAGATCTTGCCGTTCATTGCACCGTTCGCTAGCATCGCCATTTCATTGTTTCACAATCATGAAAGTTAGGGTTGGCACCACCCGACGGCCCTGACCATGCTCTGCAAGATTTCTTATTGGGGTTTATACTCACCCTGTCTCCTCCCTTTCACCGAAGGGATTCCAGCCCCAATCCACCCAAGATAAGCCGCCAAGAAAAATCGCAATTTTCGCCAAGAACGCTTGACAGGTGACGAGGTTCGAGGGGCCGCCGCCCTGCTTGCGCTGGCTGTTTAGCGCAAGCAGGGCGGCGGCCAATAGAAGATCGTTTCTCGATCCTCGCTTGGCTCTGATGCCCCTGTCTGATCTGTTCGCTACGCTTACCCAATATCTGCACACCCAGGTCTTTCGCGATCTTGCCCGTCATGCCGAATATCCGGCTGCATTCACCCGTCAGCGTAAGCTCACCCTGCCAACACTGATCACCTTTATGCTTGGCAACTTGCGCATGGGGGTACAAGCCGAACTCGATCAATTCTTCGCCGCACTCGCCCGCCAAAATACCTTGTGCCGAGGCGTCAGTGAACAAGCGTTCGCCCAGGCTCGCAGCAAACTCAGCGGCGATGTCTTTGCTCACCTCAACGACTGGCTGCTTCAGCAAGTGTCCAAACATTTGCCGCGCTGGCATGGCTTTCGGCTGGTCGCCGCGGACGCCTCACACTTGCGTTTTGCCATCCGCCACAGCCATCTCCCTCGAGCCGCCACCCGCGATCAACTCGCCTTCGGCCTGTACCTGCCCGAGGCCGAGATCATGCTCACCGCCTCATTGCACAGCGTGCACGAGAACGAACGCCAGATCCTGTTCGAGCATCTGGACCGCCTGCAATCCGACGACTTGCTTCTCCTCGACCGCGGCTACCCCGCTCGCTGGCTGGTGGCCGTGCTCAACCAACAAAGCATTCCTTTCTGCATGCGCGCAGACGGCAGCGGCTTTGCTGCCGTACAGCGCTTTGTGCGCTCTGGCCGTGACGAGGCCATCGTCAGGCTCCCGGCTCCAGCCCGCATCGACGCGCGCGACTATGAGTGTGCGGCTACCCCGCAGACCGTTCGGCTGATCCGGCAGATCTCGCCAGCCGGCAAGGTGCGCGTGCTCATCACCAATCTGCTCGACATGCAGCGCTATCCGGCGGCCACCTTCCGCGATCTCTACCATCAACGCTGGCGCCTCGAGGAGGCGTTCAAACGCCTCAAGCACCGCATGGCACTCGAACATCTGTCCGGCCTCTCACAGTTGGCCGCCAGGCAGGACTTCGGCGCCAAAATCCTCAGCGACAACCTGCACGCCCTATGCTGCCTCAGCGCCGCGCAGGAACATGAAATTGACTCGGACCATCGCATCAACCGAACCTTTGCCATCACCGCTCTCAAACCTGTCCTGTCAGCGGCGCTGCTCGGCTTGCGCTGGGCCAAGGCTGCTCTGAATGAGACCTTGGCCTTGATCGCAACACGTACCCATCGCGTGCGACCGGATCGCGCTAAGCCACGCCCGCCTCGCCACAAACCTCATCGACATGCTACTTACAAGGCTTTTTGATGCCTATTTGGGCGGTGCTTATCTTGGGTGGATTGATTCCAGCCCGCCCTTGCAGTGGGCTATTCTTTTTTTGGCTTGGTTTAGGTCTTCGCCCTAACGCGGGCAGTGGTGGCGTCTGAACCGCCGCAGGGGGATCTGCTGGCATTTACCTGTAGCGGGGCTACGCGAAAAGAAGCCACGGGGATGAAGCAAGCGGAAAATCCTGCGTTCCTTCCGGAAGCGGACAGCCGCCAGCGCTACACCAGCACAGAGTGCATCGAGATTCGCCGAACTCAGGATTCGCGACAACGAGCACGCGGCCGCGGGTCAGCTTCTACAGCCAAACTGCGCTGCTCATTCTGCAGACGATCGTGCATCGTCTCGCAGCGAATCAACATCATTCTCGCGGATTCCGCATCCGAATCCGCTAGGTCAGCCTCTGCGGCGCTGCGCAGATATACTTGCCGGGAGACAATTGCGACGATCACAATGATGGCCGACGCAGAAGGTCCGGGCCAAGAATTGAAGATGTCGCGTCATGGGAGTCCGTCGTATTCATACCAGTCCAGTCCAATCTGGTCTTAATGACGTTTCAGAAACTCGGCGAACAACGTGTCGTCTATGAGGTAGCCGCGCCCTGCCGTCTTGGCCAGAACACCGGACTTGCGCAGGCGCTCCAGAGCGGCACGGACCTTCGACACCGAAGCGGTGAAACGCGGGTCTTTATTGAGCAATGTAATCGTGCCCTTAGCGAACGGTGCGTGACCCTTCGCGATGACGCTCAGCAATACCTGTTCAAATGGCTGCAGGCTTGCCAGCAGACCTTCCCAGCCCGCGATAAGGCGTCCGTCTTGAACGAAGCGATTCAGAGCAAGCTGCACGTCCGTCACGCCCTCGGCTGACATCCATTTCACCAGGTCCTTCATCAATGCTGGCTTGTGACCGAGATACTCGAATGCTTTTACAAGATCGTCGACATCAAGGGTCTTATCGGTGTGCACTGATGCATAGTGTTTGGCCAGGGCCTTGGGGTACTCGATACCCAGTGCGGGAAAATCGAGCAACTGGGCAAATTGATACATCGGTCCGCCGGAAGCGACCGTCATTGCTGCCAAGGCCTCTTGCGAGGAACCCGTGAAAACCGCGAGGACGTCTCGCTTGCGCTTCTGCAGAACCGCTCGGATCGTAGCGATGGCTGATCGACCGTCGGCGATCTCGGCCAGCACTTGCACTTCATCCAACATCAGTAGAACCGTATGGCCAGATTGCGACGCCAGCCGTGCGACCAGCGTGTCAAACCGGAGTGCAGGATCGTCGGGCAGCTTGCGCCTGGTAGGCTCTTCGCCCAGCTCAACACTGGCGCTGAGCATCCCAATTTTCTTGACGGGTGTTTTCCCGATCTTTCCGGCGCGGGTCGTGGGCATAGTGAGATCATCAAGCGCCTCTTCCAACGCATGGTTGATTGCCGCCAATGGCGCAGCCTGATTCAACCAGAGATCCGCATAAACGGGGACGAACCGCGCTTTTCGGGATACAGGAGTGAGATCCTGGTCCAGGAAAAACGTCTTGCCGACCCGCCGTGGTGCAAATAATGCAATTGGCCGCCCAGGCTGAGCTTGGAGTAGTTGCAAGTAAGATTTGGCCAGTTCGGGCCGGCGGATCTCGATATCGTCGAAGGTAATCATGTGGGTATTGTCGTCCATTGTCGTCAAAACGGCAATTGTCGTTTTGACGACAATGGACGACAGCGAAGGTGGCGTGCCTGGGCTGCCGATCTCCTCGAGGTAGCGGGCATGCTTCGGCAAGGGCCCACTAGGCAAGCCGGATACATGCATGCAGACCGTTTCGACATCACGAACCACGTGCGCCGGATGGTCATGCAGCGCACGCGACCATTGTTGCGGGATGTCGTAGGGCGTCATGCTGGAGACTGCCGCGTTACCCCCAAGGTTCTTCAAATGCGGCCACGCAGATCGAAGGAATCGGCGATACCCTGATTGAGCGCGCCCACCAGGAGAGCGGCCTGCCAGTGACCCGCCTGCAGGGCGAGCGCGGCCGCACCACCGGCCAGTTGCGCCTGTTCGCCCAGGTGCTGCGCGCCGGCACTTGGCAAAGCGCCACGCTCGATGCAGCCATCCCCCAGCGCACCCCGCCGCGTCCCGACCTGCGCCTGCTAAAGATCCCGCTCGGCCCGGTGGCCGTGTTCGGCGCCAGCAACTTCCCGCTGGCCTTCTCCGTGGCTGGTGGCGACACCGCAGCCGCTCTGGCCGCTGGCTGCCCGGTGGTCGTCAAGGCACACTCGGCCCATCCCGGCACGTCGGAACTGGTCGGCCGCGCCATCCAGCGCGCCGTGGCCGAAGCCGGCCTGCCCGAAGGCGTATTCTCGCTGCTGTTTGGCTCGGGCCAGTCCGTTGGCACCACGCTGGTGGCCAACCCCGCCATCCAGGCGGTTGGCTTCACCGGCTCGCGCTCAGGCGGCCAGGCACTGATGGAAGTCGCTGCCGCGCGCTCCCAGCCCATTCCGGTCTACGCGGAAATGAGCAGCATCAATCCGGTCTTCTTGCTGCCGCAGGCGCTGACCGCCCGTGGCGAGACCATCGCGCGTGATCTGGTGGATTCGCTAGTACTCGGCGTCGGCCAGTTCTGCACGAACCCGGGCCTGCTGCTAGCCATCGAAAGCCCCGCGCTGGATGCCTTCCGCACCGCCGCTGCCGCTGCCGAGCAAGCCAAGCCCGCCGGCACCATGCTGACCCCGGGCATTCACCAGGCCTACGCACGCGGCGTCAGCGCGCTCGAAGACATCGAGGGCCTGATCCGCACCGCGTGTGGTCTGGCGCCTGCCGGCCCGAACCAGGCGCAGGCAGTTTTTTTCGAGACCACGGCCGAGCGCTTCTTGGCCGATCCGCGCATGCATGCAGAGGTCTTCGGCCCGTCCACCGTGTTGGTACGCTGCCGCGACGAACAATCCCTGTTTGAAGTGGCACGCCAGCTGGAAGGCCAGTTGACCGCCACCGTGCAAGCTGACGAAGCCGATTACGCCCTCGCCGCGCGACTGCTGACGCTGCTCGAACGCAAGGCGGGCCGCGCGCTCTTCAATGGTTACCCGACCGGCGTCGAGGTTTGCCATGCCATGGTGCACGGCGGCCCCTTCCCGGCCACGTCCGACGCCAGGGCGACCTCGGTTGGCGCTTCGTCCATCGAGCGCTTCCTGCGCCCGGTGTGCTACCAGAACGTGCCGCAAGCCCTGCTGCCGGCCGCACTGCAGGACGGCAACCCGCTCGGCCTGTGGCGTCTCAAGGACGGCGAACCCGGCCGCGCCTGACGCTATCAGCAAATAGACCGCAGGCGCGCTGCCGAGCCGCTTGCGAACAACTACGAAAGAACGACTATGACCACACCGCAAGAAATCAAGCAGATTATTTCAGACGGCCTGCTTTCCTTCCCTGTGACCGATTTCGACGAACAGGGCAATTTCCGCGCAAGCACCTACGTCGAACGCCTCGAATGGCTCGCCCCCTACGGTGCGACCGCACTGTTCGCCGCCGGCGGCACCGGCGAGTTCTTCTCGCTGACCCCGCAGGACTATTCCCACGTCATCCAAACCGCCGTCGAAACCTGCGCCGGCAAGGTACCCATCCTCGCCGGCGCCGGTGGCCCCACCCGCGTGGCCATCGAGTACGCCAAGGAAGCCGAGCGCCTGGGCGCCAAGGGTGTGCTGCTGCTGCCGCACTATCCGACCGAAGCCAGCGAGGAAGGCATTGCCAACCATATCGAAGAGGTCTGCAAGGCCGTGCGCATCGGCGTGATCGTCTACAACCGTGCCAACTCGCGCATCGGCGCCGACCTGCTCGAGCGCGTGGTCGACCGCTGCCCCAACCTGATCGGCTTCAAAGACGGCGTGGGCGACATCGAGGCAATGGTGCGCGTGCGCCGCCGCTTGGGCGACCGCCTCTCCTACCTCGGCGGCCTGCCCACCGCCGAAGTCTATGCCGCCGCCTACAAGGCCATGGGCGTGCCCGTGTACTCCTCGGCCGTGTTCAACTTCATTCCTCGCACTGCGATGGACTTCTACCGCGCCATCGCCGCCGACGACCACGAGACCGTCGGCCGTCTGATCGACTCTTTCTTCCTGCCCTACCTGAATATCCGCAACCGCAAGCAGGGTTACGCCGTCAGCATCGTCAAGGCCGGCGCACGCCTGGTGGGCCACGATGCCGGCCCGGTGCGCGCGCCGCTGACCGACCTGACCGAAGCGGAAATAGCCGAGCTCGACGCCCTCATCTGCAAGCTGGGTCCGCAGTAAGCCGGAAATCCAGCGGTAAACGAGGGTTGGCCGCCATTCGTGAAAAATCCGCCACATCTCCGGCAACCCACTGATTTGTATAGAAAATCAGCTGTTCTCGATGCGCAGAAACGGACGCGGAGGGTGCCGAGGCAGGCTACTGCGCAGCAAGCGTTTGCGCCGACAGCGCGGTGGCAATGCCGCCGCTAGAACGGCATCTCATCGAAGACGGGTGCAGACGGTGCAAGCTTGAAAGTCCTGAGCCAACCTTTCAGATTCTTAATGTCTTCGAACGCGGCAAGATCATGCTCAAGGGTTCGAATATTGAGCCGGAGATCTTTCATGTCTGCGGCAAGGTTTCGTAGGAGCGTCTGTGGAGATAGGTCTTCGAAAGGATCGATTCCATAGCTGTGCCGGAACGCGGTTTCGACATGCTGGATCTCCTGATCCAGTTCGCGAACTTGCTCCTTGAGGATCTTGTTGTAGTGCTTCAGCCGATCTTCGCCGATGCCATTGATCGAATGCTGGTCGATGTGTTCCAGCTCCAGTTGTAGCTCCAACAACTGCAGCAGGTTGTTCTTGTTGTAGGCCTCGTTGACGCGCTGCATCAGTTTGGTCTTTCGCTCGCGCTCCTGCGGGTCGGTTTCGCGGTCCGGATGCAGGGCGCTGGCCAGCTTGCGATAGACCTCGCGGATGGAGAGGCTGAGTTGAGCCTGCTCTTCCTGGGCACGTGCCTCTGCCGCAAGCTGCTTGGGGGATTTTTTCCGCTTGGCGCGACGCGCTTCGCGCGCAGCGGCTTCAGTGGTCGCTTCCGCTTGTTGTTGCTCAATGTGTGCCTGGGCGCGTTGGAGCAAGTCTTCTGGCGAACTCATGTCCACGTCGTCGCCCAGTTCGACACCAAGCACGGCCTCCAGCATGGATTTCATGCCGTCGATTTCGGCAGCGGTTTCGCTGTCATAGTCGGTCGTGCTGTACTTATTGTAGATGGCTTTCAGGCTGTCATCTTCACCTGCCAGATCACCTGCCAAATTCGTGATCACGGCGGCGAGCTTGTGGCGTTCTGCCTTGGTCAGTCCCTTGTGCTCGTAGGCGCGGTCAAGACAATGCACCATCTGGATCTGCAGATCGGTCGAGGACTGCTCAAGCGGCAGGAAGTCGTTGACGTACCGCTGATGGAACGTGGCGGTGGCAGATTCCCAGGCACGCAGCCTCATGCGACGCTTCTCAATCTGCTGGATCAGTGAGTTGAACGTCTTTTGCCCTTTCGATAGGGTGGATCGGTTGTGGTCAGGCGCGATGCTGACAGACTGGTGGTTGGTCCGGGCCATGAGCTGGATCTGCGCGAAGAAGCGGCGGAAAGCGAAGTCTGTCCGCATTCTAGTCGCTGTGGCGGATGGAAGCCACCTGGCGCAGGGCTCATATTCGCAGTCCTATATCGATAACCGCTGTTAGCGATATAGGAACATTTTTCTGGCAAACTGCAGTCTTGCAATTTGCCCCCACCTTGGCGTGCCGGCCTGGCCATCTCCATACCAAGGCTTACGCACCCCGCGAACGACTTTCGATGCAAGACACGACGATCTCGCCCGATTTCCCCGACGCCGCCTCCTTGGCGGCCTTGCGGGCCTGGTACGTGGGCGCGTCGTCGCGCCAGGCGGTCGCACGCTATTGCCCCGACGCGCTGGGCGTGGGCCGGTCGGCGCGTGGCGTGCTCGGGGTCATTCGCCGCCAGCTCGCCGACTTCGCGCGGCGGCGGCGCGCGAGGATTTTGCTGCACTGTTCTGCTGTGACGCGGCAGATCGGGCCAGCCACGCCAAGGCGGTCGCCCGCGCGCTCGAAACGTTGCGGTCGCTGCCCCTCCCCGAGCCGCAGATCAGCGATTCGGTTGACTGGTGGCTGTCCCCACGCGCGGTCACCGCGCTACGCGCCCATGGTATCCGCACGCTCGCCGACCTGACGGTGCGCATTCCGCGCCGACGCCGTTGGTGGGCCGCCATCGATGGGCTGGGCGCCCGCGGCGCCAGGCCCATCGAGGCCTTCTTCGCGGCGCACCCGAAGCTCACCGAACGGGCGCGCGCCCTGGTCACGGCGGCACCGCCCGATCCGGTCGTGCCCTGGGAGCAGATCCGGCTGCCGCATGAGGTCGACGGATCGCATGGAGCCTTCCGGGCCCCGCGCCGGATGTGCACGCTCATTGCCGACAATGACTATGACGCCATCGGGGCCTGGCTGGCCTTGTACGAGTCGACCGAGACCGAACGTGCCTACCGCAAGGAGGCGGAGCGCCTGCTGCTGTGGGCCATCCTCGAGCGCGGCAAGGCGTTGTCCTCGCTGACCTCGGAAGACGCGTCGGCTTACCGCGCCTTCCTGCGCCGGCCCACGCCGCACCATCGCTGGGTCGCGCCGGCACGGCCGCGCACGTCGCCGGAATGGCGCCCCTTTACTGGCGCCTTGTCGCCACGCTCGATCGCCTATGCCCTGTCCGTGCTCGGGGGCATGTTCCGCTGGCTAATCCAGCAGCGCTACGTGCTGGCGAACCCTTTTGCCGGACTGAAAGTGCGCGGCGGCCAGCGGGCGGCCGGCCTGGACGCTTCCCGCGCCTTCTCGGCGGGCGATTGGGAACTGGTGCGGACCATTGCCGACGGGCTCGAATGGTCCCATGGCTGGACGGAGCCGGCCGCGCAGCGACTGCGGTTTCTGTTGGACTTCGGGTACGCCACCGGGCTGCGCGCCGGTGAACTGGTGGGCGTGACACTTGGCGGAATCGAGATCGGCGCGCGCGGCGAGCGCTGGCTGCATTTGGTCGGCAAAGGTGCCAAGCCTGGCAAGGTCGCGCTGCCGTCCCTGGCGCGCCACGCGCTCGATCAATACCTGGTCCAACGTGGCCTGCCGGTGACGCCCTCGCACTGGAAGCCGGATACGCCCCTGCTCGCCAACCTGGACAGCGCCGCGGCCATTACCACGCCGCGTCTGCGCGACGTGTTTCGCCGCTTCTTTCTGCTGGCCGCCGACTTCATTCAGCGTGACCATCCGGCGCTGGCGGACAAGCTGCGGCGCGCCACGCCCCACTGGGTAAGACACACCCATGCAACTCATGCCCTGGCGCACGGCGCAACCCTGACAACGGTGCGTGACAATTTGCGGCACGCCTCCATCTCCACCACCTCGATCTACTTGCACGATGACGAGGTGCAGCGCACGCGCCAGCTTGAGCAGGCCTTCTGGCGCAGATAAAAATCATGCCGCCGATCCACGAGACCGCCTACCCGGTGCTGCCCGCCGAGCCCACCGTTGTGGAACTGCGGGCAGCGTTCACGCCGACCGCGGCCGAGATCCGCTTTGCGCGCAGCCAGGCGCGCCAGGCCTCGACGTCGGTGCTGATTCTCGTGCAGCTCAAATTGCTGCAGCGCCTTGGCTACTTTCCGATGCTGACCGAGGTGCCGGCCGCGGTGATCGAGCACGTACGGGCTGCCCTGCGCGCGCGGCCGTTGTCGCGCAGCGTGCTGACACGCTACGATGTCTCGGGCACCCGCGCCCGGCATCAAAAGTTGCTGCGCGCCTATGTTGGCATCCGGCAGGTGGACGCCAACGCGCAGGCATGGCTGGAGTCGCAGGCAACCGATGCCGCGCGGACCAAGGCTGAACTGCCGGACATCGTCAAGTTGCTGATCGAGGAGCTGATCCGGGGGCGGTACGAATTGCCGCCGTTGGCGGGCCTGCAGCGGATGGCCGCACAGGCCCGGGCCCGGCTCAACGAAGCGATCTACCGCACCATCACGGGGGCGCTCGATGACGCGCTGAAAACTCGGATCGAGGCGCTGTTTGACGGCCAGACCGGCAAGTCCGGCTGGGACCAGCTCAAACGCGAGCCCAAACGCCCGGCCACGCGCGAGATCGCGAGCTTTCTGAAGCATATTCACGGTCTGCGGAAACTGGCCGATGGCCTGCCGCCAGCACCGCCCATGCTCTCGGTCGCCAAGCGCACGCAATTGGTCACGGAGGCGCGGGCGCTGGACATTACCAAGTTGCGCGGGCTCAAGCCCCCCAAGCGCTACACGCTGGCGGTGCTCTTCATTCAGGCGCAACTGCAGAAGGCGCTCGATGATGTGGCCGAGATCTTCATCAAGGTGATGCGCAAGCTCGAATCCCTCGCCAGGACCCGGCTGCAGCAATATCAGCTGGCGCACGCGGACGCGCTGGAGAGCCTGGTCGGCCAGTTCCGCGACGTGCTGCAGGTTCTGCAGGACGATGGCATCGCCGACATTTTCCGGCTGCAGAAGGTGCGCGAAGTGCTCGGCAACGACGCCGCCGGGGCGTTCGCGCGCTGCAATGAACATATTGCCTACGCCGGCAACTTTGACCCGCCGTTCATGCTGGCGCCATATCGCCAGCAGCGCTCCTTGCTGTTTCAGTGCGTTGAGGTGCTGCCGCTGCGCTCCAGCTCGCAGGACAAGGCGATCCTGGTGGCGCTGGCCTGGATGGATGGCTTCCGAGCCTCCCACCGCGAGTATCTGCAGCTCACTGACAACGATCTTGCCAACCTGCCTCTGGACTGGATCCCGGACAAGTGGAATAAGGCCATCTTCCCAGACGGCCGCAGCGCCCGGCTGCTCCACCGCCGGTACTTCGAATTGTGCGTGTTCCACCAGGTGATGCAGGAACTGAGTTCCGGCGATCTCTACGTCGAAGGCAGCGATCGCTTTGATGATTTCCGCGTGCACCAGGTCTCGCAGCAGGAATTCCAGCGGGAGATGCCGCGCTACTGTGAAATCGTGGGCTTGCCGACCGATGGCAAGAGCTTCATCAAGACGCTGCGGGACAAACTCAGCGCCGTGCTCGACGAGGTGGACGCGAACTTCCCTGCGAACGACAGCATCGAGTTCGGCGAACAGGGCCTGATCATTCACAAGCCGGGCAAAGAGCCCGACCCGCCCAACAAGATGCTGATCGACCAGGCCATCACGGCCTCGATGCCGCAGATCAGTATCCTGGATGTGCTGACCGAGACCGAGCAATGGCTGAACCTGCACCAGCTCTTCGGGCCGCTGTCCGGGTTCGATGCCAAGCTCGACGAGCCGCGCAAGCGCTTCATCAGCACGCTGTTCTGCTACGGCTGCAACCTCGGGCCCAGCCAGACCGCGCGCTCGGTCAAGGGGCTGAGCCGCAAGCAGATCGCCTGGCTGAATCTGCATCACGTCACCGAAGAGCGGCTCGACAAGGCGATCGTGAAGGTCATCAACGCCTACAACCAGTTCGCGCTGCCGAAGTACTGGGGCAGCGGCAAGCGCGTGTCGGCGGACGGAACCAAGTGGAGCCTGTACGAGCAAAACCTGCTGTCGGAGTACCACATCCGTTATGGCGGGTATGGCGGGATCGGCTACTATCATGTCTCCGACATGTACATCGCGCTCTTCAGCAACTTCATTCCGTGTGGGGTGCATGAGGCCGTCTACATCCTGGACGGGCTGATCCGCAATGGTTCGGAGATCCAGCCCGATACCATTCACGGCGACACCCAGGCGCAGAGCGGGCCGGTGTTCGGTTTGTCCTACCTGCTGGGTATCAACCTGATGCCGCGTATGCGCAATATCAAGGGCCTGGTGCTGTTCAAGGCGGACCGGCGCCGGAAATATGCTCACATCGAGTCCCTGTGTCGCCAGACCATCAACTGGGATCTGATTCAGCGCCACTATCCCGACATGCTGCGGGTGGCGGTCTCGATCAAGGCCGGCAGAATGACGCCGTCGACCATCTTGCGCCGGCTGGGGTCGGACAGCGCCAAGAACAAGCTGTACTTCGCGTTCCGCGAACTCGGCCGAGTCATCCGCACGCTGTTCCTGTTGAAGTACCTGAACGAGCCGGAGTTGCGTCGCACAATCCATGCGGCGACGAACAAGAGCGAGCAGTTCAATGACTTCGCGCAATGGCTGATGTTCGGCGGGGACGGCACCATTGCCGAAAACGTGCGGCACGAGCAGCGCAAGGTCATCAAATACAACCAGCTCGTCGCCAACATGGTCATTCTCTACAACGTCCAGTGGATGTCGCGCAAGCTCAAGGCGTTGCAGGAGAAGGGGCACCCCGTCGATGCCGAGGTGCTGAAGGTGCTTTCGCCTTACCGGCGCGAGCATATCAACCGGCTTGGGGACTACCTGCTGGACCTCCGAAGACGGGCTCCGCCGCTTGACCCAACGATTGAATTTCTATTCAAATCAGCCGCTTAGCGGAGATGTGGCGAAAATTTCACGAATTCCGGCCGACCCTCGAATGCGTTGGAGGCTTCTGAACAGTGCACTGAAGCTGGTAGCGAGCAAGGGCCACGCCGCCATGTCGGTCGATGACGTGATCCGGGAGGCGGGCGTGTCACGCGGGACGTTTTACAAGTACTTCGCGTCTCCGGATGTCCTTATCCGGGAATTGGCCACTGAAATTGCTAGCCAAATCGTCCGCACCGATGGCATTTCGGCACCGATCGAGGACCGCATCCGAGAATGACTGCCGCGCCGCTGCTATGACCGACTGGCTCGGGCGTTATGCCGATAGCAGCACCCACTCAAGGGCAACCGCGCATTCCTTGACGTAGCGCAAGGTGGTTCGGCCCGCGTGTGCCAGTCTTTTTCGAGTGGTGTCACGGAGCCCAGTTTGAACAGCACGCGGGCAGCACAAGGAGCCGGGGAAAGGTCATGAGGACTTAGCGATAAAACGGTTGCTATTCGTATGCAAGCGCTTGGTACAGAGCAGAGAAACCTCTTGATCGACCCGGACGTGGTGGAGGTGTTCCACCACGACTTCAACGATCCGAAGTACCGGCCGGCTGCGCTGCTCAAGGAAGTGGTGGCCGCCGGGCACCTCAGCCGCAAGACCGGCCGCGGCTTTTACACGTATGAGGCTGTGAATTGAGCCCTGCACCGAGACCGGGGCTCGCGTCGCTCGGCCGCGGCTCCATTTGGTGGCGCGCTTCGAGCAGGGCTCACGTGCCGAGCACATCTCGTGGCACACGCGCTGCCGCCGCGCAACCGGCACACGCAAGGAGGAAGGACACCATGAGCAATCCGGCCAGACAGCTTTCCCAGAGCCACGACATGACGGCGAAGGTTGCGCAGATGCCGCAGACTCGCGCGGGACTAGCGCTCACACAATTCAGAGCGCGTGCAACAGGCATGTGTGCCCAGCGCTGGGCGATCTCCGACCTCAATCCCGCCTGACCCCCGCAATTCCGAATGAGGCTGCGCAGCAGGGTTTCGACTTGGCGATCGGATGCCACCAGGATGTGCATGGTGCCGCGTCGCTCGGGAGTGAACTGATGCGTTTTCGATACAAATGGTGCCGGGGCGAACCGTTTGCCGGCACCCCGGAAAGGAAGACCTGATGAGCAATACAGCCAGACAACTCTCCCAGAGCCACGACATCTCCGCGAAGGTCGCGCAGGTACTGCAGACGCGCACGAAGCTTGCGGTGGAGCGCTTCGGCGAGCGGGTACAGAAGGCCTGTGCGGGGCAACCCGCCGGGCTGATGGCGAGCCCCATGATGCCGTGGCAGATGTGGGCGGGCGGTGCGCAATACGCGGTGGACTTCGGCCAGCGCTCCATCCTACTCTGGGACACGCTGCGCCAGCGCGGCAACAACTTCATCGAGCACGAGCAGCAAGGCTTGCCGCCGGTGCTGCACTTCGACTACGAGACGATCATGGACGGGCGTTCGCTGGAGCGTCCGGTCAACTACGCACTGGTGCGCATCGTTCCGCCCGAGGGCACGACGATCGATCCCAGGCGCCGCCCCTACGTGATCATCGACCCGCGTGGCGGCCACGGACCGGGCATAGGCGGATTCAAAGACGATTCCCAGGTCGGCGTGGCATTGCGCGCAGGCCATCCGGTGTACTTCGTGATGTTCTTCCCCAATCCCGAACCGGGACAGACGCTGCTGGACGTGTGCAATGCCGAGCGCGAGTTCGTGCACCGCGTGCGCTCGCTGCACCCCGACGCCGAGAAGCCCGCGATCATCGGCAACTGTCAGGCCGGCTGGGCGGCGATGATGCTGGCCGCTTCCGACCCCGACGACATCGGCCCGGTGGTGATCGTCGGCGCGCCGATGTCCTACTGGGGCGGCGCCTGGCGCGAGGGCGAGGGCGACAATCCGATGCGCTATGCAGGGGGACTGCTCGGCGGCACCTGGCTCGCCTCCCTCACCTCCGACCTCGGCGCCGGGAAATTCGACGGCGCCTGGCTGGTGCAGAACTTCGAGAACCTCAACCCTGCGAACACCTTCTGGGACAAGTACTACCGGGTGTTTGCCAACGTCGACACCGAGCCGGCACGCTTCCTCGAGTTCGAACGCTGGTGGGGCGGCTATTACATCTTGAACGGCGAGGAGATCGAATGGATCACGCAGAACCTCTTCGTCGGCAACAAGCTGTGGTCTGGCACGGTGAAAGCCGGCCCGCGCGGCGCGCTCGACCTGCGCGAGATCAGGTCGCCCATCGTGCTGTTCGCCTCGCTGGGAGACAACATCACGCCGCCGCAACAGGCCTTCAACTGGGTCGCCGACGTCTATGGCAGCACGGACGAGATCAAGGCCAACGGGCAGGTGATCGTCGGTCTGATGCACGAGGAAGTCGGCCACCTCGGCATCTTCGTTTCCGGCCAGGTGGCGAGGAAGGAATACACCCAGATCGTCTCGGTTCTGAAGTCCATCGAGGCGCTGCCGCCCGGCCTGTACGGAATGCGGATCGCGGAGCAGAAGGACGCCGGCGGCAAGTCGGCGTACGAGGTGAGCTTCGAGGAACTGCGCCTGGAGGACGTCGCCGCTCGCCTGAATCGTTTCAAGCGCGCCGATGAACGGCCCTTCGAGGCGGTGAGCGTCGTCTCGGAATTCAACCAGCACGCGTACGAGCTCTTCGGGCGGCCATGGGTCAAGGCGCTGGCAAACGAGTACACCGCCAAGCTGGGGCGCATCTTCCACCCGATGCGCCTGCAACGCTGGGCGATCTCCGACCTCAACCCCTGGCTGTGGTGGCTGGGGCCGGCCGCCCAGGCCGTGAAGGCCCAGCGCCAGGCGCCGGGGGCCGAGCATCCGGCGCGAGGGATCGAGGAGGTGGTGTCCGAGCTGACCAGCGCGTCGCTCGAATGCCACCGCGCCCTGCGCGATGCGCTGAGCGAGGCTGCCTTCTTCCTGATCTACGGCAACCTGTTCGCCTTCTACCTCGCCGACGGGCGAGAGGGCGAAACGGAGGCGCAGCAAGCGGCCCCGCGCGAGCTCGCCTTCGTCAAGGAAGCGCTGGCTTCGATCGGGAGCGGCGGCTACGCGGAAGCACTCGCGCGGGTCGCCGTCCTGCTGGCGCGCAAGGGCGAGCCGCTCCCGCTCTCCCGCGTGCAGCTCGCGCAGGAGTTGATCGAAGACTATCGCGAGCTGCTGCCGGATCTGCCGCGCGACCAAGTGCGGCGCATCGGCGGCGAGCAGGCAATCATCGCGCGCTACGAGCCGGAAGAAGCAATCGAGACGCTGCCGCTACTGCTGGCCGAGCATGAGGACCGGGATCGGCTGCTCACGCTGCTGGAGCGCGTGCTCGCCGACGAGCGGGTGCAGGGCATCCAGCCCACGGCCGCGCAGAGGGCGATGCTCGCGCGCATCCGCGGCGTGCTCGGCGAGGCGGGCGGCAGCGGGGCCCTGCGCGCGGTTGGTCGGTGACGGAGCGGTAATCGAGCGAAATGCCGGAAGGGTAGACGTCTATGCGAATCGTGATTCAAAACCTGCCCCACGACGTGTCGGAAGACGGAGTCCGTGAGGCCCTGAGTGCATACGCACCGGTCAAGAAAATCACACTCATCGTGGAGGGCGAGATGCCGACCGCGGTCATCGAGATGGAGATGACGCGCGCGGAGGCCACGGCGCTGGCCCTGAGAATCAGCGGTCATATCTATCACGGCCAGCGCCTGCAAGCCTGGGTGCCGCGGTGGAACGGGTAGCGGCGGCACTCTCGAACGGGCCCGGCGTTCAGCGGTGCCCACCGCTGAACGCCGGGTGACGAAACCATGGATTGCTGATGCTGGTGGCCGAGCGCGATCAAATCGCTGTCACCGATCTGGCGCTAAACGCTTACCAACAGGCATTGGAGCCCAAGCGACTGGTCTTGTTGAAGGGCGGGCATTTCGACCCATACCTGTCAGGGCTGGCAACCGCTTCGCGGGAGGCGGCGTCAACATCATGGCGTAGCGCGCCCCGGCAGCAACTGAGGAGAGTGAATCATGTCCTTGCTATTACTGGAGAATATCGAGAGCGGCACGACCGATGACGAGATCAAGGCATTCCTGGTCAAGTACAGCCTCCCACCGTTCGACGAAATCGAGCATGTTCCGGGGGACGGGTCACGGCTAGCCGTGACGCTGACCTTCCATTCCCTCGATCCGGATGCCTTGCGCAAGCTTCAGCCGCGCATCCACAACATGTTCTGGAAAGGCCACAACCTCAGCGCGCTGGTCATGGCGGAGCGCTATAGCTGACCTCGCAGAGCAGGGCGACGCGTGTGAAGGGAGCAGTTGCATGAGTATTCTGAACTGGCTGCGGCGGCGTGAGGCCGGGGCGCACCCGCATGACGAGCAAGAGATAGCCGGGTTGACGGAGCGCGTGCTCGGGTTCAGCCCGCGTCTGCGGCTGGTGCCGCGCTACCAGCAACGGCTCGGCCCCGCGGTCGGCATGGCGCTCGATTATGTGCGGGACCTCGTAGCCGGCTTGCCGGCGCCGCGGGAAGCCAGCGCGGCGACGTGGGGAACCGATCCCTATATTCATGCTTTTTTTGGCACGGCGCATGACGTGGAGCTCGCCTTCAGCCGCTCATCGGACCTACGCGAGTTTTTCGATGCGTCCACTGGCGCGGACCAGGCCTACGCCGTGCTGGGTATGACGATGACGGAGCGCCGTACCCTGGGCATTGCCCTCGAAGGGGATGTGATGCGTGCCGAGGTGCCACAGACCAGGGTCTGCTTCAGTGACCATGAGGTCCGGATTTGCGCCTCGACCGATGCGACGCTGCGCGAGGAGATCGTCCGGCGAATGCTGGATCAGATGGCCCTTCAGAGCCTTGCCAATATTGCTGCCGACACATCGCGGCGCGATGTGCTGGAGCGGGAGCATGGTCTGCTGAAGGCGCGCTTGCGCCTGCTGGAACGGCAGAGCACCGGTTTGCGTTCGGTGATGGGCGGCGACGAGCAAGCGGACGCCGGGGAACGGGCCCGGCTGCGCGAGCAGATCGAACAGAACGACAGGGAACTGCGCGAACTGGGCGACAAGTCCGGCGCGCTTGACCGCCAGTTGGAAGGCATGGCGGCGGTGTTCAAGGATGCAAGGTCGTGCTTCTCCATTGAAAGCCAGCGCAGGCGGCTAAGCCTGATGAATTTGCTTTTGCCGGAAGGCAGCACCGTGCCCGGGCATGAACTGGAGTTGCTGACGGCGCGTGTTCCCGGCGATCCGCCGCTGGTCCGGACGTTCGCGCTGGTGCGCTTCGCACGCGCAGCGATGTTGTCGCGCATGAGCTTGCTCGACGAGGCCGAGCGCTTGCTGTAGCGGGGAGCGGGAGAAGGGGGGTGTCTCTGGTGTGTTAAAGCAGCGAAGAATGCAAAGCAAGACATTCCTGATGACGGTTGGGCTCGCGGTGATAGCGAGTTCGGCGCTGGCGCAGGGCGACGGCGCGCGTGCGCCGAGCCGGTGCTCGGTGGCCGGCCACCAACATGGCGTCGGTTCTTACCTCTATCGCCAAGGCGAAAGCTCGGTGTCATCTGGCCGCCGATGCACCGTTGCGCTCCTGCTATAAGGCCGGCCTGGATGGCTTTTGGCTGCACCGCTGCCTCAGCCACGCACGGATTCTAGCGCGTGTACTCTGGCTGAAGCCTGCTTGAAATCTGGCACCGGGCGTCAGATCGGCCAGTTCCTGCCATCCGAGAGCGTTAGTAACAGGTCACGCAGATCACCCGTCACCCCCCCCACCTGCGGTCGTTCGCGACCTTCCAAACATGCCTGGGAACGAATTCGAATCATTTGCGGAAATCCTGCCATTCCTGCGCAGGTTTCCATGCCGGTGCATAACGCTCAACGATAGACGTCTACCCCGGGTGAGGGGCCGCCGCATGGCCTTGGCCGCCCGAGCTTCACAGCGCCAGTCTCATGATCTGCGTCAAGGTTTTGGGCTACAGAATGAGTAACGTGATTTCAGGCTGACAGATAACCGCGGTCGCAGTCCCAGCCGCAATCGTCTGCATAAGAGACCTGGCGTGGTGGACCGGCTGGCGTTGGGTCTGCGCCGCGAACCCGAATCACGCCGGCCTTCCATTACACCAGTCGCAAGACCAACTTTGCCGGATCCGCTCGCGATGCTGCCATCATCTACCATTTCTCAGACGCCGAGGTTGCCACCCCGCCCTGGTGAAGTGGCGGGTCGCGGCACGGCGGTCACGTTGGCCGTGTCGCTGGCGGTTGTTCTGGCTGGTTGCGCAACACTGGTGATGCAACCGTCGATCGAGGTTCCCGGCAGGTTCGCGGCCACGTCGGCATCTGTGGAGGAGCCCGAGGCCGCCTGGTGGGATAGCTATGGCGATCCGGTGCTGTCTGATCTGGTCCGTCACGCGGCGCACGAAAACCGGGACATCCGGATCGCGGCGGAACGCGTGCGCGCCGCGCGAGCCGGAGAAACGATCAGCCGGTCGTGGCTCTTGCCGACCGTGATCGTTGGCGCCAACGGCTTCAATCACACGACGACTTACGATACTGCCCTGAAAAACTTCGTGCCCGAAGCGGCGAATACGCGGGCGGGACAGGTCGGTATCGGTGCCTCGTGGGAAGTCGACCTGTTCGGCCGCCTGCGGGCAGGTGCGAAGGCGGCTGAAGCCGATGCGGTCGCAGTCGAGAATACCGCGCGCGGCGTGCGCCTTCTCGTGTTGACCGATGTTGCAACGAACTACTTTACGCTCGTCGGGGCGTTGCGCCAGCTGGAGACCGTGCGCGCGATATCGGCTGCGCAAGACGAGACGCTGCGCCTCGTGACCGCCCGTGAACGCGTCGGGCTCGCGACTCCGTTCGACGTCGAGCGCGTGAAAACGGAAGCATCCAAGACGCACGCGGCGATACCGCCGCTCGAGACGCTTGCCGCGATCTCGCGCCATCACATTGCGGTGCTCGTGGGGGATCAGGCCTTCAACGCCGCGAGCATCACGCCATCGGGCGTCGAAGCCATCGTTCCGCCCGCGCATCCGGGGCAACCGGCCGCCCTGTTGCAGCGCAGACCGGATCTGCTCGTCGCAAGCGCGCAACTCGACGCGGCCAACGCGCGCAGGCAACAGGCGATGGCGGAATGGTTTCCGCGGCTCATTCTCGGCGCAGTATTCGGCCGTGAGTCGATTGATCTCAACGGGATTGCGCTCGGTCCGGCGCGCTTCAGCAACGTAGCGGGCCTCATCGCAATGCCAATCTTCAATGCGGGACGGACGCGCTCGATCAACGACATCGCCGAAAGCGGTCAGAAGGAAGCGGTGCTCCACTATGAGGACGCGATCGTGCGAGCGCTGGAAGACGTCGAGAACGCGCTGGTCGCGCTCGACGACGAGCGCCAACGGGCGCAACTGCTGCACGACGCCGCGTCGACGGCGGAAGCGGCGCTGGGCCGCGCGCAATCCCTCTACGACCGCGGCCAGATCGATCTGCTGCCGCTGCTGGATGCTCAGCGGACGCGGTTGGCCGTCCGTGCGATCGCCAACGACAGCAGCACGCAATTGCTGCTCGCCAGCGTCCAACTCTACAAGGCGCTCGGTGGAGGCTGGGAGGTTTTCGAGACCGCTGACGCGCCTGACGGCACGTCGGTTTCCGGCAATTCATCAAGTGTGGATCGACACAAGGAACCATCGTGAAAACCTCTCTACGCGCGCTGTTCGCGGTGTTGCCGAGTGCCGCGATGGTACTCGCATGCGGATCGAAGCCCGCCCCCGAGGCGCTTCGCGCGGTCCGCACTGCCGAGATCCGCTACGACAAGAGCGCGGTGACGGACCGTTACGTCGGCACCGTGCAGTCACGTCATGAAGTCAATGAGGCGTTCCGTGTCAGCGGCAAGGTCGTCAAGCGCAAGGTCGACGTCGGTCAGAAGGTTAGCGAGGGCGATGTACTGGCCGTGCTCGACGATACCGACTATCGGCTCGCCGAGGAAGCGGCGCGGCAGCAGCTCACCGCGGCCGTGTCGCAGGCGCGGCTCGCCGAGTCCGATCGGCAGCGGCTCAATTTGCTCAAAACCGACGGCTCCGTCAGCGTCTCCGACGACGAAAAGGCACAGACCGGTGCGCAGACAACCTCCGCGACGGCCGAAGCCGAGCGGAAGAAACTCGAGCTCGCACGCAACCGGCTGAAGTACACGGTGCTGCGTGCGTCGCGGAGTGGCGTCATCACCGCCGTGCGTTTCGAGGTGGGAGCAGTTGTCGCCGAAGGACAGACGATGGTATCGATCGCCAACGAGGGCGAGCCAGAAATAGTCGCCGATCTGCCGGAAGATCGCCTCGCAACGTTCAGGGCGGCGCGATACGAGGCGCGGCTCGCTAGCACGCCCGAGCAAAGCTTCGAGGTCGAGTTGCGCGAACTCTCGCCGCAGGCGGCGGCGCAAACTCGGACCTACCGCGCCCGCCTGAAGCCTACGGTACCCCGGCTGCTGCCGCTCGGCGCGACCGCTACGCTGCTGGTCGAACGATCATCCGGCGAAGCGTCAGCAGCAGTGATCCCTGCCTCGGCGCTCACGCAGAACAAGGGCCAGCCCGCTGTCTGGGCGGTTCGTCGTGAGGGTTCCCAGCCGGTGGGCAGGGTCGATCTGATCCGCGTCTCGGTGCACGGCTATCGCAATGACGATGTGCTCGTTTCCGGACCGCCCGCTGGCGAGCTAGTCGTTACTGCGGGAGTGCAGAAGATGGCCCCGGGCCTGAAGGTCGCGCTTGCAGGCGCGGCGGGCGCCTCGCAAACCGGGAAAGCTGTGCCATGAAGCCGTTCAATCTCACCGAATGGGCGTTGAGCCACCGCGCCATCGTGCTGTTCCTGATCCTCCTGGTCGGCATTGGCGGTTCGCTCAGCTTCGCAAAGCTCGGCCAGCTCGAGGATCCGAACTTCTCGGTACCGTCGATGACGGCGCTTGTGATCTGGCCCGGCGCCACTGCGCAACAGGTCCAGGACGAGGTGCTCAACCGCATGGAGAAGAAGTTCGAACAGCTCGATCATTTCGAGAAAGTCGTGACCTATGCGCGCCAAGGCTACGGCGGCATGACGATCACCGTGAAGGGCGGCACGTCCCATGCAGACCAGCGCGAGGCCTGGTACCAGGCGCGCAAGAAGTTCACCGACATCAAGCTCGAGCTCCCTGACGGCGTCATCGGCCCGATCTTCAACGACGAATACGGCGACGTGACCGGCCTGCTCTATGCCGTCAAAGGAGACGGCATCAGTCAGTGGGAGCTATCCGACGTATCGGAAAATATCAAGCGGCAGCTGCTCAAGGTGCCGATGGTGAAAAAGATCGACATCTATGGCAAGCAGGCCAAGAAGATTTACGTCGAATTCTCGAACGAGCGGCTCGCCGCGCTCGGGATTACGCCGCTACAGATCGCTGAAAGCCTCAGAAGCCAAAACAGCGTATTGGCCAGCGGACAGATCGACACGCACGGCGATCGCGTGCTCGTGCGCGTGAGCGGCCAGTTCCATAACCTGGACGAGATCCGCAGCGTGCCGATCGCCGCCGGCGGGCGGCTGCTCAAGCTCGGCGACTTCACATCGATCACACGAGGATACGAAGATCCTCCGATTTATACGGTACGCCATAACGGGCAGCAGGTGCTGATGCTCGGCATCACGATGACCGACGACGGCAACATTGTCGACCTCGGCAAGGCGATCGAGCAGGCAGTCGCAAAAGTGCAGCTCGAGCTGCCCTATGGCGTTGAACTCGAGCGGGTGGCCGATCAGCCGACCGTCGTCAGCGAATCGATCTGGGAGTTCGAGCGCTCGCTGCTGGAAGCGCTGACCATCGTTCTCGCTGTCTGCCTCATCAGTCTCGGCTGGCGCACGGGAATCGTGGTCGGGATTTCAGTGCCGATCGTGCTCGGCGTCGTCGCCCTGGTCATGCGTGCAATGGGCTGGAATCTCGAGCGCGTCTCGCTCGGGTCCCTGATCATTGCCCTCGGTCTGCTGGTGGATGACGGCATTATCGCGGTCGAGATGATGGTTGTGAAAATGGAGGAAGGGTGGGACCGCGTGAAGGCGGCCGCCTACTCGTACATGGCGACTGCGATGCCGCGGCTGACTGGCGCGCTCATTACGGCTGCCGCCTTCATGCCGATCGGTTTCTCCCAGTCGACCACCGGCGAGTACGCGGGCGGCATCTTCTGGATCGTCGGCACCGCGGTGCTGTTCTCGTGGGTTGTGTCCGGGATCATCACGCCGTATCTGGCCGTCAACATGCTGCCGAAGGACCTCGGAACGAAGCACCATGGCGGCGACCCGTATGACACGCCTTTCTACCGCAAGCTGCGAACATGGATCGACCTGGCTCTCGTGCGACGCTGGTGGGTCATCGGGGCGACGTTGACCGCGCTCGCCGCTGCGGTTGCCGCGAGCAGGTTCGTACCACAGCAGTTCTTCCCGAGCAGCGCGCGACCCGAGCTGATCGTCGAGCTGCGACTGAAGGAAGGCGCGTCGTTCGCCGCGACCACCGAGCAGGTGAAGAAAATGGAGGCGGTGCTCAAGAAGGACCAGGACGTGCGTTTCTTCACGGCCTACACGGGGGCGGGGCAGCCACGCTTCTATCTCGCCCTCAATCCCGAACTGCCGAACCCGGGCTACGCTGTCTTCGTCGTGATGACGAAAGACACGAAGGCTCGTGAGCGCGTGCGCTCGCGCCTGATGGAAAGCGTCAACGAGCAATTCCCGCAAGTGTGGGTTCGAGTCACCCGCCTCGAACTCGGTCCTCCGGTAGGGTTCCCGATACAGTTCCGCGTCGTCGGCTCGGACACACAGAAGGTTCGCGAAATCGCCCGCGAGGTCGAAAGAGTGGTGGCGTCGAGCCTCAAAGTGCGCGACGTCCAGCTCGACTGGAACGACCCGGTTCGCACGCTAAAGTTCGACCTCGACCAGGACAAGGCGCGCGCGCTCGGGCTGGCTCCGGCCGACGTCACCTTCGTGACCCAAACATTCACGAACGGCGCGACGCTGTCCCACTTGCGCGAGGGGGAGGATCTGATTGAAATAGTCGCCCGTGCGGTGCCTTCCGAGCGGCTCGATCTCGGCGCCCTGAAGGACGTGAGCCTTTATACCCGCGAGGTAACGGTGGTGCCGCTGTCGCAGGTCGCGCGCGTGCGGTACGAAGTTGAAGAGCCGGTGCTCTGGCGCCGCAACCGCGACATGGCGATCACCGTGCGCGCGGACGTCAAGGATGGTGAGCAGGGCGTGTCAGTGACCCAGGAAATCCGGCCGCTCCTGAAGGACATCGAGGCGAAGCTGCCCTTCGGTTACCGCATCGACGTCGGCGGCGCGGTCGAGGAAAGCGACAAGGCCAATCGCGCGCTGATGGCGGTATTTCCCGTGATGCTGGTCACCATCCTGACGATCCTGATGTTGCAGCTTCAGAGCTTCTCGCGCATGACGATGGTCTTCCTCACCGCCCCGCTGGGGCTCATCGGCGTGGTCGCGGCGCTGCTCATTTTCCAGGCGCCGCTGGGGTTCGTCGCCATTCTTGGCGTCACCGCCTTGAGCGGGATGATCATGCGAAACTCAGTGATTCTTGTCGACCAGGTGCAGGCGGAAATCGCGCAAGGGCGGGACACCTGGACGGCGGTCGTCGATGCCGCCGTGCATCGCACGCGTCCGGTGGCGCTGACTGCGGCGGCCACGGTCCTCGCCATGATTCCGCTGACCCGAAGCATTTTTTGGGCGCCTATGGCCATCGCCATCATGGGCGGCCTTACCGTTGCGACCTTGCTGACCATTTTCTTCATGCCGGCTCTGTATGCGGCGTGGTTCAACGTTCGACGCACGACCGAATCGCAAGCGCGAAATTCGTCGCCCTCCAACCCTTCCTGAACGGTGGTCGCGCGAACGGAAGACACGATGCCCAAATCGCGCGCGCCGCTGTCGAGACGGTCAAGTCCCCTCTGCTGCGGCTGCGGCATTGCGGTCTGAAATGCTGAACGAGCAGCCGGCCGGCTTGCTCGACGCACAGCTACCCGAGTGGCCCCTGGCGATCGAGTGATCGCCGCGCCTGCCATGCCGCCACCACGCGATCGAGGTTGAAGTACATCCGGCCGCGCCCGAGGGCGTCGCCGAGCGGCGAACGCTGCACCATCGCCAGTACGCCCGGGTTGAGACCAACGAGCCAGAGCTCGATATCCTGCTTGCGCAGTTCCTTTTCCGCTTCCGTCAGCATCTTCAGCGCCGTGTACTCGAGATCGGACACGGCGCGCAAATGGAGCGCGACGATTTGCGGCTGATATTGGTGGATCAGCGTGCGAATCTTATGCCCGACGCGTTCGGCGTTCGCAAAGAATATTGGACCCTCCGGCCGCAACAACAGGAGGCCGGCAAAAGCTTCGTCGTCGGGGTGCTCAGCGGACACAGGGCGGAACACGTTCGTACCCGGCTTGCGGCGCAAGACATGCACCGGTGGATCGGATGTATGGTAAGCAAGCGCCAGAAGTGAGACGACAATGGCGGTCAGTATGCCCGGCAACGTTCCAAACAGCACAACGCCGAAGACCGCAATCACGGCCCAGAGAAACTCCGTGCGCCGCACAGCGGCAATCGCGCGAAATTCCGATGGCTCGATCAGGCCGATCGAATAGACGATGACAACTGCCGCCATTGTGGCTTGCGGCATGAGTCCAATGAAAGGCCCAAGGAGCAGCATCGTGCCTAGCGTGACGGCAGCTGTGACCAGCTCGGAAAGCTGGCTGCGGGCACCGACGAGCCGGTTGACGGCTGTCTGCGTCGTTCCTCCGCCGGCCGGCATCGAGCCCAACAGCGCGCCGCCCGCATTAGCCAGCCCGATCGCCAGCAACTCCCGGCTGGCATTTGGCACGGGTTCCCCGCGCTCAACGAACGCTCGCCCCGATGCGACGGTTTCGGTAAAGCTCATCAAAGCAATGCCCGCAGCAGCCGGCCCGAGCGATGCGAGAAGAGAAAGGTTCGGGATGGCGACGGAAGGCAAGCCTGGCGGCACATGGCCGACAATGTCGACCCCGTGAGATTGCAGGTGGAGCAGGCTTACGGCGCCGATCCCGCCCGCCACCGCTAACAGCGGGGCGGGAGCTCGTGGAAAGAAATGTTCGATTGCCACCAGAACACCTGCTGTCATCACTCCCACAGCGACCGTCGCTGCGCTTGTATGTGGAATACCCGTGACGATCGCCAGCATGTTGTGGAAAAACGACCCTTTTGGGAAGTGAATGCCGAGTAGCTTCGGCAACTGATCCAGCACGATAACAACGGCGAGACCAGCCTTGAACCCTGTCAACACTGGATCGGAGATGAAGCTGGCAACGAAGCCCAACCGCAGGAGCCCTGCGAGCGTGAGGATGGCACCGACCATCAATGTCAACGTTGCAGAGGCGCTTAGCAGGTCTGCCGGGCCCGCGCCCGGGACCGCCCGGGCCAGTGCCGCTGCGGTGAGGATCGCGATCGTTGCGGTGGTGCTCACGCTGAGCGGACGCGATGTGCCGAGGAAGGCGTAGATCACCATCGGGACGAAGGCCGTGTAAAGCCCGACTTGCACGGGCAGCCCAGCAACAGTCGCGTAGGCCATGGCTTTCGGAAGGACGACCGCCGCAGCAGAGACACCGGCGACGATATCGGGCTTGATCCACGTCTTCCGATAGTCGCGGATCCATTCGGGCAGCGGAACGCGAAAACCGCCGGTGGAACGTCTTGATGACTCTTGTCCCATGATCGCGCGGATCCCACAGTTGTCCTAAAAGCCACGACTCTAGAAAAGTCGCCTTGTCATACCGGTCTCTAGATTGCGCTGCAATCACCGGGCTTCATTTGCGGGCATCGATCTGCACGACCATGGCGCGCGCGACGATGTCGTTCTGGTCGATCACGGTCGACGCGCCTGCCCTTTGCAGCAACATCCTGCGCAAATTGTTCTCGCCTGATACCACGATCTTGAGGTCCGGATTGAGCGTGTGCGCCACCAGCGTGATTTCCAGATTGCTGTTGGGATCGGAACCCGTCAGGAAGAGCGCATGGGCGGTATCCAGTCTGGCACGTTCGAGTACGTCGTCGAAGGAATTCTGATCGCCGAGCATGACCATGTATCCGAGTCGGGACGCCTTATCGGCCTGCTTCGCGTCGGAATCGAGAACTAGCACGGTCGATCCCGCATCTCGGAGGCGGGCGGCGACCATCTGGCCAACCGCGCCAAACGGGCAAACCGCGACATGGTTGCCCAGCGTTTCCAGCGTGCGTTCCATGACCTTGTTCTCCCAAATAATCATCACGTCGTCGCCCGACAGCATCCCCGTTAGCTGGCGCAACGCGTAGCCCGCGACCACCATCGTGACGCTAATGGCGACCAGCATGAAAACCTTCTGGTCCGCATTGAAGTCCGAGAAGTCGCCAAGTGTCGAGATGAGGTTGATCGCATCCCAAAACGCCGTGAACGTCTTGGTTCTTACCGGTGCATCTGTGTGGTCGAGCAGCGCAATCCCAAGCGTCGATCCCAGCAGCACCAGAAACAACAGCCCGATCGCAAGGTGCGTACGGCGTCGCCATTCCTTGATTCGTAGACCACCCAGCCGTGGTTCCTCGATCCGGTACATTCTGATTTTCCTCTTGCGAGATCGGACCACGTAACCGACGTTCAACAATCCTTATTGCCGCCAGTTGCAATGCGCCTTCAGAACTTCTCGGGCACGTACCTGAAATGGTGATCCGATTCGCGATAGCCTTCTGCTTTCTGTCGTGTGGGCAACGAAACCTTCTTGCGCGGCAAATCCTCGTACGGAATCTTGCTGAGCAGATGGCTGATAACGTTGAGTCGAGTGCGCTTTTTGTTATCCGCGTTTGCGACATACCATGGCGAGTACTCTGTGTCGGTCATGGTGAACATTGCGTCTCGCGCTCGTGAGTAGTCGTACCAGCGGCGATAGGATTCGAGATCCATCGGCGAAAGTTTCCAGATCTTGCGCTCGTCGTGAATCCGGGCTTCCAGCCTGCGCGTCTGCTCTTCAGGGCCGATTTCCAGCCAGTACTTGATGAGGATAAGCCCAGAGTCGATGAAGGCACGCTCCACCATCGGTGTGGCCAACATGAACATCTGCACATCCGCCTCAGTGCAGAACCCCATGACCCGTTCGACACCTGCCCGACTGTACCAACTTCGATCAAACACGACGACTTCGCCGGCAGCCGGCAGGTGATAAAGATAGCGTTGGAAGTACATCTGTGTCTTTTCGCGATCTGTCGGCGCTGGTAGCGCGACGACCCGGAAAACGCGCGGATTCACACGCTCGGTAAGCGCTTTGATCACGCCGCCCTTGCCGGCGCCATCACGCCCTTCGAATACGATACAAATCTTCGCACCGGTCCGCACCACCCATTCCTGTAGCTTGACCAGTTCAATGTGAAGCAAAGCCAACTGCTTCTCGTATGCCTTCTTGCTTGGCTTGTTGCCTGTTTTCGCACCGTTCGCCTTCACCTCGTTCCGGGACCCGGACATTGCATTATCTCCTCGGCAACAGATTCATGGCATCAGCATTCAGGAAGGCGGGTTTCGGCCACCCAGGCGATGCACTCTTGCGGCTGCATCGACCTGAAACTGACGCCTCGTCCCGTTAGCCAAAGACCCTCGAAAGGCATTTGCAGTCCCCTTCGAAAACTGCGTTTCCACCACCGAAGCGTCCGGGCCCAACAAGGCGGAGCCGTTCCAGGTACGGGTCGAGCCATCTCCGCTCCTTCGGGTGGATCGGGGGTGCCATCGCAACGGTCATGCTAAAAGATTGGGCTAACCGGACCCGGCGATATTGACGCAGATCAACCTTGCCCTTCTGAGCCAAGATGTCTGTGCGCGAGAGATGAACCGTCTTCCTGGTCGCCCGAACAGCCTCTGCGCTCGACGAGGTTGATAACCGGCATGATAGGAACCGGTGCCCCCTCTCCGCACCGTGCAAATTGAGTGTTCGAGCTTTGAAATCCTGACGGGAGGCTGGCCGCTAAAAGTCAACCGCCGCGGGTCTTCGCGTTCGTTAGAAGTGAGTTGGCAGATGCGGCGCAAAGGCTCGCCAGATTTGTACAGTCCGTCACCGGTTGTGCTCAGCCGCGACTCTCGGTGATCACTGACGGCGCAAATGGCCTCCAGAAGATCTCTGCAACTAGCGGAGCCGGTTGCGCTCGTCCGCCCCCGCGGCGCGCACCGCTTCGAAGCCTTCAGTCCGAAGCTGAAGCGGCGGCTCACTTTCTACCGACGCTGTGCGTTCGACCAATGGGTCTTGATCGAATCAGATCCGGCGATCGCCCACTCTTGTGAGCGTCCCGGGTTCGTTCAGTTTCGCGGACGGCGGTACCTTGCGGACTTCCTGCTCTCATGCTCCGACCGCCAGGAGTTAGTACTCCTGCCGAATCCAGTTATCGATGAAGAAGCGAAGAAGGGCCTTGAGTTGAGCGCTGATGTGCTCAATGTCCGGCTGGTCGACGCGGCCGAACAGGCAGCATCACGCATGTGGATCGACAACTGGCAGCGCATGCTGCCAAGTATCGTAGCCACGCGAGGTTTCGTGTCGGTGTCACTGCTCGACGCGGTCGAGCGCTTTGTTGCCAGTCCGAAGCCGCTTCTAGCCATCGAGCGCGAGTTCTCGAAGGGTGACCCCGTGCTTGTGCGCGCCGCCATTTTCAGGCTACTTCATACCGGTCGCGTGCAACAGCTTCTGATAAGCCTGGGTTGAGAGTGTCAGTTACGCGGATCACTTGTCCAGTGTCAGCAGCGGCGGCAAATCGCAATTCGCCAGAACCCTTGCTTCGTCGCGCGCAATTCCCAGGGCCACAAGCAGCAATTCCGCCGTATCGGCGCTGATCTCTCGCCAAGTGCGGTGGCCTTCGAGCACCGGCAGCATGGCGGCGATCACCGTTCCGGCCAGCATGACCACGGCCGACGGCAGTTGCTCGCGTGTGATCCGGTAGCGGCCAGCTTCGATGCCTTCACTGAGGTTATGGATAGGGTCGGTCGACCACAGCGTCTGAAGTGAAGCACTACTGAATCCGAAGCGGTTCAGGAAGCGCCCCCAGTGCGGTTCCTCATGGGCGCGTCGAAGGTAATGACGGATGCCGAAGGCCAGGCGCAAGGCGAGGTCGCCCGTGTCCGCGAGGCTTTGGGTGACGCGGATCGTCATCTCGCGCACCAGCTGCGCCGCGACCTGCTCGAACAAGCCCTCGGTGTCGCCCAGGTTCTTGTAGACCGTGCCGCGCGCGACGCCGGCCGCGGCGGCCAGATCGCTGATGCTCACCCGGGTCACATCCATCTCTGCAAACAGCTTCATCGCCGCACTGTGAATGCGCTTCTGGGCCGCGCTGAGGGCGGGTTCGGGGGGCGGGGCGGAGTCGACTCCGCCTTGAACAGATTCGTTCATAAAAGGACAGCTCCAGAAATTCTTGCACGATTATACCCTTGACAACAGTGGACCATATTGCTCTATACTGAACACATATGTTCAATATATAACATGTGTGTTGTATTACGCAATACCCATTCAGCCACCTCAGGAGAGCATCGCATGAGCGTCATCCAAGCCCTCGATCGCAGTACCGAGACCCGCATGCTGCGAGTCGGTAACCGGCAGATCCATCTTGCCGACACGGGTGAAGGCCCGCCGGTGCTGATGCTCCACGGCGGCGGCCCGGGCGCCTCGGGCGTCTCCAATTACGCGCGGAACATCACGGCGCTGGCCGCGCATTTCCGCGTGCTGGTGCCCGACATGCCTGGCTATGGAAAGTCGAGTAAAGGCCTCGACCCGAGCGACATCTGGGGCGACCTGGCCGACACCATGCATGGCCTGCTTGATGCGCTGGGCATCGCACGCACGCACGTGGTCGGCAATTCCGCCGGCGGCGGTTGCGCGCTGCGGATGGCGCTTGATCAGCCCGAGCGGATCGATCGCGTCGTACTGATGGGCCCGGGCGGTGTAGACGTTTCCAAGGCGCCGCCCACCGACGGGCTGAAGCGCCTCCTCACTTACTACACCGGTGACGGGCCCACTTTCGAAAAGCTGAGCCGCTTCATCACCGAAGACCTGGTGTACGACGGCAGCCAAGTCCCCGAATCGGTACTGCGCGAGCGTTACGAGGCCAGCATCGACCCCGAGGTGATCGCCAATCCGCCGCTGCGTGCGCCTGGGGATCCAGCGGTGCTGGCAAAGCTGGACCTGACTCTCGACCCGCGCCTGCCAGCCCTAGCCAATCCGACCCTGGTGCTCTGGGGCGTGGAGGATCGCGTCAATCCGGCAAGCGGCGGCGCGACACTGCAGAAGCTGATGCCCCGTTGCGATCTGTACCTCTTCAGCCGCACCGGCCACTGGGTGCAGTGGGAACGGGCCGACGAATTCAATGCGGCGGTCAGCGCCTTCTTGAAGGCGGATGAGCTTGCCGCCAAGCCGGCTGTCGTCGGAGTCGCAGCATGAAATCGAGCTCGACTCCAATCGCGACCAGCCTGTACGGCCGCATCCGCCTGGGATATGTGCTAGTCGAGTCGTCCCGGCTTGATGAGTGGCAGCGTTTCGCCGGGGAAGGCCTCGGCCTGCACGTCGACGCGCCTCAGGCCGGCGTGCTGGCCATGCGTATCGATGAACACCAGCGGCGGCTCATCGTTCGTCTCGGACCTGCCGAAGATGTGGTGGCCGTTGGCTGGCAGCTTGAAGACGAAGCGGCACTTGAACTCGTCTTGAGCCGCCTGCGCAATGACGGCGTGATCGTGCGGGAGCAGTCCGGCGAAGCGGCGGGCCTGCGCGGCGTCGAGCGCTACTGGTCCTTCGAGGGGCCGAAACACATGGCCTTCGAGCTCTTCACCCGGTCGATCCTCAGCACCGCACCGCTTCAGATGAAGGCCGGCGGCTTCGTCACCGCAGCGGCCGGCATGGGCCACCTCGCGATCTCGACGCGCGAACCCGAGGCCCTGCTCGCCTTCCTACAGCGCACTTTCGACGCCCGGATCTCCGACTTCATCGAGGAACGCGTCAACGGCGTGGTGATGGACATCACCTTCCTGCGTCTCAACGAGCGCCACCACAGCCTCGCGCTTGCCGCGACCCGCGGCAAGCGCATGGATCCGCTGCGCAACCGCATTCACCACCTCAACCTGCAGGTCGCCCGCTTCGATGACGTGGTGACGGCCTACCGCCGGCTGCGCGAGATGGGCTTTGCCATGGCCAACGGCATCGGCCAGCATCCGAACGACCGCGAGCTCTCGTTCTACGTCACGACCCCTTCCGGCTTCGCGGTCGAGTTCGGCTGGGACCCGATCGTCGTCACCGAGGAGGCCGAGGCCGGCTGGCAGGCCTGCACCTACCAAGGCATCAGCCTGTGGGGGCATTTTCCCGAAAGCCTGACGCTCGGCATGAAGTTGGTCCAGATGGCGCGAGCGCTCGGCTCGCTCACCCGCAAGGAATACACGCCAGGGGTTTCATCATGAAGATGGATACCGCAAACCGTTCGTTCGACGACGCGCCCAGTGCGCGCTTGGGCACGCAGGCCGGAGATCGGCAGGGCGATCGCTCCGACTCGGGAGCGGACAGGCTTCGCTCCGAATCGTGGGAGCCCCCCGGCCGTCGGGTCGGGGAGTTTAACTACGACGTCGTTATCGTCGGCCTTGGGCCGACCGGACTCACGCTCGCCCACGTGCTCGGCCAGCGCGGCCACAGTGTGCTGGTGCTGGAGCGCGAGCCGCAGTTCTACGGTAATGCGCGCGCGGTCTACACCGATGGTGAATGCATGCGCATCTTCCAGTCCTTCGGTCTGGCAGAGGAGCTAGCGGCAGGCATGCTGCAGTCGCCGGTCGTGCAGTTCGCCATGCCCGACGGCGACGTGTTCCTGCAGTTGAGCAACCCGAACCGACTTTACGCCTGGGACGCGTCCTACTTCCTCTATCAGCCGCGGCTCGAAACCTCGCTTGGCGACGCGTTGGCACGCTATCCGAACGTCACGGTGCAGCGAGGCCGGGAGCTGACCCGCTTCGAGCAGGACGATGAGGGCGTCACCGTCTTTCACATCACCACGGAGGGCTGCAACTACGGCAAGCCGGCGGCGGCGGAAGTCAAGCTGAAGCCCTCGGCGCACGAATCTGCAGTGCGCGCGCGCTACCTGATCGGTTGCGACGGCGGCCGCAGCCTCGTGCGCACGCAGCTCGGCATCTCCATGCAGGGCAAGAGCTTTCCCGATCCCTGGGTGGTGGTCGACATCAAGGAGAAAGTACGCGGCGACGGCCTGCACCATCTGCCCTATTTCAGCTTCATCTGCGACCCCGCCTGCCCGACAGTGAACTGCGTGCAACCCGATGGGCACCACCGCTTCGAGTTCATGCTGATGCCGGGCCAGAAGCGCGAATACCTCGAAGACATCCATACCGTGCGCAAACTGCTGGCGCGCCATATCGAGGTCGATAAGTTCGAGATCCTGCGCCACCTCGTCTACACCTTCAACGCCCTGATGGCCGAGCGCTGGCGCGAGCGCCGCGTCTTTCTGTCGGGCGATGCGGCGCACATGACGCCTCAGTTCGTCGGCCAGGGCATGAACGCCGGTGTACGCGACGCCTACAACCTGGGTTGGAAGCTCGATGCCGTACTGCGTGGCCGCGCTGGCGATCGCCTGCTCGACAGCTACGAAACCGAACGCCGCCCGCATGCCGCGGCAATGACGCGCGAGGCGGTGCGCGTGAAGAGCATCGTGTCGATGACCAGCCCCCTTGGCGCGCGGCTGCGCAACATCGCGTTCAGGCTGGCGTTGAGGCTGCCCGTGGTGGGCAAGTTCATGCGCGAGGGGAACTTCATTCCCTCGGCCACCTACCGTCGAGGGACTTACCACGGCCTCGCACGGCGCCGGCTGGGCGGGCCGGAAGGACGGCTGATGCCGCAGCCGAAGGTAATCGGTCCCGACGGCAGGACGCACCGCCTCGACGACTTGATCGGCGCCGAGTATGCGCTGATCGGCGCCGGCGTGGATCCCCGCGCTCAACTTAGCGCGGAGGCACTCGCGGCCTGGCAGACGCTTGGCGCCCGCTTCGTCGTGGTCTACCCGTGGGGCCTGAGGCCGCAGGACCCGCGTCAGCGTACGCGACCCGAGGGGCTCATCGAGGTCGAAGACTTCGAATCCACCTGGTTCGCCTGGCTGAAGGCCCAGGGCCACAAGCGCGGCAGCGTCGCGATCCTCCGGCCGGACAAGTACGTGTTTGCGCTAGAACGCGGCGATGGGCTGGCCCGCGCCACGCGGGTTGCGAGCGAACAACTGCAGCGGGACCGAATGGTCGCCGGCGCGTCGCCTCGTCCCGTGAGCGTCGTCACCCGGGAGGCTGCGTGATGGATTACGCCGCCAACCGCGCAGCGGCCGCGCTGCGTGAAGCGCGCCGAAGCGGTACGCCGATCCCACCGATTTCAGCGGGCTTCGCCATCGCCAGTCTGGAGGCCGCCTATGAGGTGGCCGAAATCAACACGCGGATTCGCGTGGCCGAAGGGGGGCGCATCGTCGGCAGGAAGATCGGCCTCACCTCGCGTGCGGTGCAACTGCAACTGGGCGTTGACCAACCCGACTTCGGCATGCTGTTCCAAGACATGGAATTCCAGCATGCCCAGGAAGTGCCGATGCGTCGGTTGATGCAGCCCAAGGCCGAAGCCGAGATCGCCTTCGTCGTCGGCCGTGAGCTCGACGCCGGTGTGCCGAGTTGGGCGGAGTTCCTGCGCTGCATCGCCTATGCGCTGCCCGCCATCGAGATCGTCGACAGCGCAATCGCCGACTGGAAGATCACGCTCGCCGATACCGTGGCCGACAACGCGTCCTGCGGCCTCTACGTACTCGGTGACCAGCCCGTGGCGCTAGGAGCGCTCAACCTGGGCGAGTTGGGCATGCAGATGACGTGCAACGGCGAACTGGCCTCGGTGGGCGGCGGCGCCGCCTGTCTGGGGCACCCGCTGCGCGCCGCGTTCTGGCTGGCGCGCACGATGGCTGCGCGCGGCGCGGGCCTCCAGGCAGGCGAGGTGATTCTCTCGGGCGCTCTCGGCCCGATGGTGCCGGTCGTCGCCGGCGACCATATCCACGCACAGATCGCTGCACTGGGCAGCGTCGCCTGCCGCATAGTTTAGGAGATAAGGGAATGACCCGAAAATTGAAAGCTGCCATCGTCGGCAGCGGCAACATCGGCACGGACTTGATGATCAAGATCCTGCGTCACGGCAGGTATGTCGAGATGGGCGCAATGGTCGGCATCGACCCGGCCTCTGACGGCCTGGCGCGCGCAGGGCGGCTGGGCGTGGCAACCACCCACGAAGGCGTGGAGGGCCTCGCCCGTCTGCCGGTGTTCGCAGATATCGACGTGGTGTTCGACGCCACCAGCGCCGGCGCGCACGTGAAGAACGATGCCTTCCTGCGCGGGCTCAAGCCGGGCATCCGTATGATCGACCTGACCCCGGCGGCGATCGGGCCCTACTGCATTCCGGTGGTGAACGGCGACGCCCACCTGGACGTGCCCAACGTCAACATGGTGACGTGCGGCGGCCAGGCCACCATACCCATGGTAGCGGCCGTGTCGCGCGTGGCGCCGGTGCTGTACGGCGAAATCGTGGCGAGCATCTCCAGTAAGAGCGCCGGGCCCGGCACCCGCGCCAACATCGACGAGTTCACCGAGACGACTTCCAAGGCGATCGAGGTCGTCGGCGGCGCGAAGAAGGGCAAGGCCATCATCGTCCTGAACCCGGCCGAGCCGCCCCTGATCATGCGCGACACGGTCTATTGCCTGAGCGAGTCCGCCGACGAGGACGCCGTCGCGCGCTCCGTCGAGGAAATGGCCGCGGCCGTTCAGCAGTATGTGCCGGGCTATCGCCTCAAGCAGAAGGTGCAGTTCGACCGCATCCCCGCCGCCGCGCCGCTGCTGGTGCCGGGTGTGGGCCGCGTGAGCGGGCTCAAGACCACCGTCTTCCTGGAAGTGGAGGGCGCCGCCCACTACCTGCCTGCCTACGCCGGCAACCTCGACATCATGACCAGCGCCGCGCTGACCACCGCCGAACGCATGGCCGAATCCATGCTGGCCAGAAGAGCCGCCGCCTGACTGACCAAGGACACCTCGCCATGAGCAACCGCAAGAAACTCTACATCTCCGACGTGACGCTGCGCGACGGCAGCCATGCCGTGCGCCACCAATACAGTGTCGAGCAGGCCAAGGCCATCGCCCGCGCGCTCGACGAGGCCCGCGTGGACTCGATCGAGGTCGCGCACGGGGACGGGCTGCAGGGCGGCAGCTTCAACTACGGCTTCGGCGCCCACACCGATCTGGAATGGATCGAGGCCGTCGCCAGCGTGGTCAAGCACGCCCGGATCGCCACGCTGCTGCTGCCCGGCATCGGCACCGTGCATGACCTCAAGGCCGCCTACGAGGCTGGCGCGCGCATCGTGCGCGTGGCCACGCACTGCACTGAGGCTGACATCTCGCGCCAGCATATCGAGTACGCCCGCCACCTCGGCATGGAGGCCGTCGGCTTCCTGATGATGAGCCACATGAACTCGCCGCAGGGGCTGGCCGAGCAGGCCACGCTGATGGAGCGCTACGGTGCTACCTGCGTCTACGTGGTTGACTCGGGCGGCGCGCTGAATATGAACGATGTGCGCGACCGCATGCGGGCCTTCAAGGACGCACTCCGGCCAGAGACCGAGACCGGCATTCACGCTCACCATAACCTGAGCCTGGGCGTGGCCAACAGCATTGTTGCGGTGGAAGAAGGTTGCGACCGCGTTGACGCCAGCCTGGCCGGTATGGGTGCCGGCGGCGGCAATGCGCCCCTGGAGGTGTTCATCGCCGCCGCCGAACGCATGAGATGGGACCACGGCTGCGACCTGTACAAGCTGATGGACGCGGCCGACGACATCGTGCGCCCGCTGCAGGACCGCCCGGTGCGGGTTGATCGCGAGACGCTGGCGCTCGGCTATGCCGGCGTTTACTCGAGCTTCCTGCGCCACAGCGAGACGGCGGCGAAGAAATATGGCCTGAAGACCGTGGACGTGCTGGTCGAGTTGGGCCGCCGCCGCATGGTGGGCGGTCAGGAGGACATGATCGTCGATGTGGCGCTGGATCTGCTGCGCGAGCAGCAAGGGGCGTAGGTCGGGGAAGCCCACAGCGGCGGGCTGTGGTCGACGCGACCATGCCATGCGCTCCTTGGGAAACGCTGATCAATGAGGTCGGAGAACGGCGATGCAGGTCAGCCCGACCTCGGCTTTCGTAATGTGAGAGAAGAAGGCCAATTCAGGACGGCATTTGCCTCGCTTCGTACCTTTTCTGCCGCGCCTTGCGCGCTCAGGACGGATTGCTACCCTGGGAAGCCAGCAACAGTTTCCTGCCGAGTGCTAGATTCGCCAGACCAAACAGGCTGAACAACTGCGCCGTGTTCTTGACCAGACCCTTGTAGCGAACTTTGCGATGACCGAAGAGAATTGAAATGAACGCGTCCCCACTGTGAGGCGGTGATCGAAGGATCTTAAGATGGATCCTCACGGGCCAACGGCATTGAAGTGGCCAAGTGCGAAGATGTGCATATTTCCCAGGCAACCGGAGGATCGAGAAATGAACTGTACGGCCGTGGGTGTGGATATCGCAAAGACCGTGTTTCAGGTGCACTACATCGATCAGGCAACAGGCGAGATCGTGAACAGGCCGATCAAGCGAGCAAAATTCCTCGAGCACTTTGCGAACCGTGCTCCCTGCCTGATCGGAATGGAAGCATGCGGCGACGCGCACCATTGGGCGAGACGCCTGACAAAGATGGGCCACCAAGTCAGGCTGATGCCAGCAGAGTTCGTTAAGGCGTTCAACATCCGCAACAAGAACGATGCTGCTGATGCCCGGGCGATCTGGCTGGCGGTGCAGCAGCCAATCAAAGCGGTTGCGGTGAAGACCGAGATGCAGCAGGCGATGCTGGCATTGCACCGTATGTGTGAGCAACCGGTGAAGTTCCGCACTATGCAGATCAACGCATTGCGCGGACTGCTGGCAGAGTACGGAGAAGTGATGTGCAAAGGACGAACTGCCTTGGATAAGACGATACCGGAAGTGCTCGCGGGGGTTGCCGATCGCTTGCCGGCGGCGCTAATCGACACATTGCGTGAGCAGTGGAGCGGGCTCGCAAGGTTAGACGAACAGATAGCCGGCATCGAGAGATGGCGCGCCCGCATACCAGGCGCGCAGGGCGGCCAGGGAGGCGGCATCCGGGAAGTCGGGCGGGATCTTCGTGTCTGGCATCAAGTGCTGGTCGGATTGAGCCGGCCTTGACGGTCGATGACCAGGCCGGCGCGTTGGGGTCAGGCGCAAGTCGCAAGATGGCAGTTTGCCAGACAAACATGTCTATATCGCTAACAGCGGTTATCGATATAGGACTGCGAATATGAGCCCTGCGCCAGGTGGCTTCCATCCGCCACAGCGACTAGAATGCGGACAGACTTCGCTTTCCGCCGCTTCTTCGCGCAGATCCAGCTCATGGCCCGGACCAACCACCAGTCTGTCAGCATCGCGCCTGACCACAACCGATCCACCCTATCGAAAGGGCAAAAGACGTTCAACTCACTGATCCAGCAGATTGAGAAGCGTCGCATGAGGCTGCGTGCCTGGGAATCTGCCACCGCCACGTTCCATCAGCGGTACGTCAACGACTTCCTGCCGCTTGAGCAGTCCTCGACCGATCTGCAGATCCAGATGGTGCATTGTCTTGACCGCGCCTACGAGCACAAGGGACTGACCAAGGCAGAACGCCACAAGCTCGCCGCCGTGATCACGAATTTGGCAGGTGATCTGGCAGGTGAAGATGACAGCCTGAAAGCCATCTACAATAAGTACAGCACGACCGACTATGACAGCGAAACCGCTGCCGAAATCGACGGCATGAAATCCATGCTGGAGGCCGTGCTTGGTGTCGAACTGGGCGACGACGTGGACATGAGTTCGCCAGAAGACTTGCTCCAACGCGCCCAGGCACACATTGAGCAACAACAAGCGGAAGCGACCACTGAAGCCGCTGCGCGCGAAGCGCGTCGCGCCAAGCGGAAAAAATCCCCCAAGCAGCTTGCGGCAGAGGCACGTGCCCAGGAAGAGCAGGCTCAACTCAGCCTCTCCATCCGCGAGGTCTATCGCAAGCTGGCCAGCGCCCTGCATCCGGACCGCGAAACCGACCCGCAGGAGCGCGAGCGAAAGACCAAACTGATGCAGCGCGTCAACGAGGCCTACAACAAGAACAACCTGCTGCAGTTGTTGGAGCTACAACTGGAGCTGGAACACATCGACCAGCATTCGATCAATGGCATCGGCGAAGATCGGCTGAAGCACTACAACAAGATCCTCAAGGAGCAAGTTCGCGAACTGGATCAGGAGATCCAGCATGTCGAAACCGCGTTCCGGCACAGCTATGGAATCGATCCTTTCGAAGACCTATCTCCACAGACGCTCCTACGAAACCTTGCCGCAGACATGAAAGATCTCCGGCTCAATATTCGAACCCTTGAGCATGATCTTGCCGCGTTCGAAGACATTAAGAATCTGAAAGGTTGGCTCAGGACTTTCAAGCTTGCACCGTCTGCACCCGTCTTCGATGAGATGCCGTTCTAGCGGCGGCATTGCCACCGCGCTGTCGGCGCAAACGCTTGCTGCGCAGTAGCCTGCCTCGGCACCCTCCGCGTCCGTTTCTGCGCATCGAGAACAGCTGATTTTCTATACAAATCAGTGGGTTGCCGGAGATGTGGCGGATTTTTCACGAATGGCGGCCAACCCTCGGCATTGGCGGCGATGCCATCTCTCTATAGGCAGGAATAGTTCGGCCGGCTCGGATGCGGACGCCGCGGCCCGCTGCTGATGCCGCCGCCAGTTCGACACGAGATTCGCGTTCAGGCCGTGTGAGCGGGCAACTTCTGCCAGGGAGCGTGTCGGGTCAAGCGTTTCCGCCACGACTTGCGTGCGGAATTGCTTGGACAAGGCGACGACGCCCGAAACTATCGCCGTGATGGCGACGCCGGCCTGCGCCGTCGTTCATGATGCTGAACCGGGGCAAGCGTTCAATCGGCATCAATATGGAGAACGAGGTGGGCCGGGCAGCGTTGTTGCGCATGGTGGCACAAGCGGATGTGCTGACCGAGAACTTCCCCCTAGGCGTCATGGAGCGGCTTGGCTTGGGTTATGACGTGCTTCGGGAGGTTAATCCGGCCCCGATCTACTGCTCCATCACTGGCGATGGCCGTACAGGGGAGACTGGTGCTGCGCTCGCCGGCGTGGGCACGCACAGGTTGCCACATTTCGACATCGGCCGCGGCATAACGATGGGTTGATGCGACGTGAACCAGGCGGTTGAACTCGTGGTCTTCTCTTGCGGCGGCGACACATAGCTACAGATGAAGCAGGCTCAGGACAGCATCCTTCGGTCGAAACCGAGGAGTCCCGGTTGCTCGAATTGCCACCGCCAGGGAACTTCTCGACTTTGTAGATTTCGACGCCCATGTCATGCGAGCATGAGGCCGCAGGTGGGCCCTTGCCATAATCTGCGACAACTCCCGAACCTTGACGCCCTGGAGTGGACGCGCGAATGTCATATTGTCATCGTTCAGATCGCTCACGAGGCACGAGGAAGCACACAAAAGAGAGCCCCAAAAAATCAGGCCGAAGATTACTACCCCTCTCCAGTGCACGGAACTGGTACGTCTCCCTATTTGCGGAGCCGTCGAACTGTTTCTTTTACTTTGGAGAACTGAAATGCAACCGAGTAGCGTTGATCAAAAAATAGGAGGCTTTCCGCTCCTAATTCTCGGCTGTCAGCATGTGATGGTGATGTACGCGGCGCGGTCGCGATCGGGTTTTCACCGCTTTGAAGTTGCTGTGGGACGGTACCTCAGAATACTTTCGCTAAACATGCTGACAAGGACCATACGCGGCATGTGAAAGAAATCGGCGCCGGGAAACTAAGCCAGCTTTACGGACTCATATCAAGCCCATTGGGCCACTCAAGGCGCCAACCTTGAAGGTGGGTCGGCTAGAGACGACCGTTGACTGTTCGCGGGACCTATCGTCGCAACCCAATACTGGACTTTAGACATTCAGCGCCCCGAATCGGGGTCGAGAAAGTAGTTGGAAATCGGAAAAACGCTTGACATGGGTGGGCAATCGTGAGGCCGCTGCGCTGCTTGCGCGGGTTCTTAGCGCAAGCAGCGCAGCGGCCAATGAGGATCGTTTTCGATCCTTGTTTGCCCGTCGATGTCCCTCACTGAACGTACACGGTTTTACCTGTCCGAATGGATCAACATTCTCCTCATCACTGTCCCGCTTCGCTCGCAGGCCAGCTTCGTGGAACTGCTGTGCGGCTGCATGGTTTCGCCGGAGGGTTGTGTGACGCGAGCGATCTCGGCGATCGACAGCAACAAGCACTGGACGACGTACTACAAGTTGCTGGAGCGCGGCAGCCTGCGCACGGTACGGCTCGCACGGCCACTGCTGCGCTTGGTGATTGCGGTATTGCCCTGCGATATGCTCACATTGGTCCTCGACGACACGCTGGTGATGCGCTGCTCGGAGAAGGCCCCCGGTGTTGCCTGGCGGCGCGAGCACAGCGGCAAGACCAATCGACCCCGAAATGTTGACCGGTGAGCCCGGCGTGGGCAAGACCGCCGTGCTACGCCATCTCACGCGCAACCTCAACCCGCATCGCTACCAGACCATCTACCTGGCCGAGACCGAGTTCGGCCGCGTTGACCTGTACCGGTCACTGGCCCGCTCGCTCGGGCTCGAACCCAGCCATCGCCGCGCCGATCTCTGGCGCGACATCAAGGCGCGCATCACCGAACTGGCTAATGGCAAACAGGTTCTGTCCCTATGGATAATCGATGAGGCGCAGAACCTGCCTCCCGAGTTTTTCCGCGACTTCCCCTCATTCCTGAACTTCGCCTTCGACGCCCGTCATCTCATCACAGTCTGGCTCGTTGGCCACCCGGAGCTGGCCTCAATGCTCGAACGCAACGTCTACGCCGCACTTTACAGCCGCATCCAGACCTGCGCGCAACTTCAACCCGTCACCGAGCATGCCCGCTTCGCCCAGCCTCGCACGCACTCAAGACCGCCGGCTGCAACCACACGCTGCTCTCAGAGACCGGGCTCGAGCTGTTGCGCCAAGCCTCGCGTGGCTTGCCCCGCAACGCCGGACGCATCCTGCGCACCGCCATGCAGCTGGCCGTGCCCAAGGGGCTGAACCATCTGCCTGACGAACTGCTGCAGCAGGCCATCGGGGAAATGCGATGAGAACCCCGCACGCCTCAATCCGCGAATCCATCATGTACATGTTCACTCGCAGCACCGGCGCTGCCGATCCGAAACTCTCCGACGAAACCGCCTTCGTCATCCAGCTTATCCTCGACGACCTATGGCTGTGGTTCAACACCGTCTATGGCGAACAGGCCCGTCGCTACCGCCCGCCGCCCGATCTCCAAGAGCCCGACGGCGGCGATCTGCCTGACGATCCATTCTGAACATCGGCCCCGGCTTCCACCGGGGCCGATTCGCTTGGGCCGCACCGATACCGGCTTCCAGGCGATCCAACATGTCTCGCGCTCTACGGCAATGAATCTCTTGTGCAAAAAGCGCGAGACATCCGCCCCTGTCTCATGCCAAATATCTCGCGACGCCAACTCTCATTCAGCCCGCAACGGAACACCTGGAGCAACTGAATCCTTATGAATGGGAGTTAAGGGAGTCTAGGGTCTTCACTCGCTGCCCTCCGCATCAGCATCTGCTGCGCCTTCTGCCCTCCCTCATTGGAAGGTTTCCTTCCAATACGACTCCACGTGCCGGACCAGACTCTCTGGAAGAGCGACATAGTGTTCGGCCGCCGCGTCGGCCTGTCCTTCGGACAGCGCCCAACGGAAAAATGCGAGCGCGTCTCGGGTCTCGGCAGCGTTACCGCGTGTCTTGGAGATCAGCACGAACACGACACCCGTAATCGGCCAAGCCTGAGAGCCAGAAGCATTCGTCAGGACCTGATAGAAGTCTACCTTCGGATTCCACTCTGCCGCCGACACCGCGGCGCTGAACGATTCGCGTGACGGCTGCACAAAGATGCCATCGCGATTCCTGACGGCGGCATAGGCCAGCCTACTCTGTAATGCATAGGTCAGCTCTACGTAGCCAATGGATCCCTTGACGTTGCGAATATAGGTCGCCACGCCCTCATTGCCATTCGCGCCGACGCCAACGGGCCATTTCACCGTCGTGCCAGCGCCAACAGACCCGCCCCACTGGGGGCTAACCTTGGCCAGGTAATCTGTCCAGTTGAAAGTAGTGCCTGAACTGTCGCTACGGTGAACGACCACGATCTTCTGATCGGGTAGTTTGATGCCTGGATTTGCGGCGGCAATGGCCGGATCATTCCAGTTAACGATTTTTCCCTGGTAGATGTCCGCCAATAGCGAACCGGTCACGCGCAGCTGTCCCGCGCCAACGCCGTCCAGGTTCAGAACCGGCACCACGCCACCGATCACAATGGGAAACTGCGCTAACCCCGCGGTCCGCAAGTCCTCCGACTTGAGCGGCATGTCCGTGGCACCGAAGGTCACGCTCGCCGCACGGATCTGGCGGATGCCGTTGCCGGATCCGGTCGGCTGATAGTTGACCTGCTGACCGGTACGGGCGTAATACGTTGCCGCCCATTTGGACATCAGCGGGTAGACAAAGGTGGAACCCGCCCCCGTAATATCCCCGGCTCGTGCCAACGAAGCCACGCCAAGAGATAGCAACACGATTGCCAGGTGGCGAGCCAAAGCGTGGATATAGGAACGTATCCGGAAGTCGTGCGTCCGCTTCATGATTATTTTTCCGTGGTTTGACGGTTGCGTTGTAACGCCTTGGCAATTCAGCCTAGCAGATCACCGCCGCCATCGCGCGGAAAGAGCGCCATGCTTGTTGCCGAGGAATATCCGTGCCACTGTGGACCGGCTCGCCAGACTCGCCCCGATTGTGACGGTCATATTTCTGACATGGTGGCGCTTCGGGCCAGATAAACCAACGGAAGAACCACGACAACTCAGGTCAAAGACGACAGCAGAGTATCTTGCGCCGAGGCGCCCTCCTGATGTGAGCGGCGCTCATATGTTCCGTCCGGCGCCATCTGCCAGACGTCGCGCCGGTCGGTCAGGTAGGGTTTCAGGCCTTCGGCGATGACGCGCGCCTTCAGGATGGGGTCGAGGATCAGAAAGCAGATCTCAATCCGTCGGGAGAGGCTGCGCTCCATCCATTCGCCGCTGGACAGCATCACCCGCTCTTCCCCGCCATCGTGGAAGTAGAAGATGGGGGCGTGTTCGAGAAACCGGCCCATGACCGATTTCACCTCAATGTTTTCCGACAAGTCGGCGACGCCCGGCCGCAGCGCACAAGCGCCCCGCACCGTTACGTGAGGCCTCGTAGAGGGCCTGGATCAACTCCGGAACCAGCAAGGCATTCATCTTGGCGACGATCGCCCCCTTGCGGCCCGCCCGAGCATTCTCGGTCTCGCGGCGAATTGCTGACAACAACGCCTGCTTCATGGTGAACGGAGACTGCCAGAGATGGGTCATGCCCTCGGTCTGACCGAGGCCCGTCAGCTGGCTGAAGACCTGCGCCACATCCTGCGTCAGCGTCTCATGGCAGGCAGCAGCCCGAAATCCGTATAGGTTCGGGTCGTCAGGCTGTGATAGTTCCCGGTGCCAAGGTGCACATAGCGCCTGAGCACCCCGCCTTCGCGGCGCAAGACCATGACCATCTTGGCGTGCGCCTTGAAGCCTACGACGCCATAGACGACATGCGCGCCGACTTCCTCGAGCTGCGCAGCCCAGCCGATGTTGGCTTCCTCATCGAAGCGGGCCAGCAACTCCCCACCACAACGGTGACTTCCTTGCCATTGCGCGCCGCCTCAAGCAATGCCGTGAGCAGGGCCGAGTCGTGCCCCGCCCGATAGACCGTCTGGCGAATGGCCACCACATCCGGGTCACGTGCCGCTTGCCTGACAAAATCCACGACCGGTGCGAACGACTGGAATGGATGATGCAGCAGGATGTCGCCATCGCGCATGGCGCGGAACTTGTCCGAATGCTCCCGCAGGGCCCTTGGCAGGCTAGGCCGGAACGGGGGGTACTTCAGCTCCGGTCGATCGACCTGGTCCGGGACCTGCAACAGGCGAACCAGGTTGACCGGGCCATTGACGGCGAATATCTCGCTTGCCGTCAGGCCGAACTGTTCCCGCAGGAACGTAGTCATCCCCGGCGTGCAGTTGTCCGCCACTTCCAATCGAACCGCATCGCCAAAGTGGCGATGCGGTAGTTCGCCCTGCAGCGCCTGCGCAGGTTCTTGACTTCTTCCTCGTCCACGAACAGTTCACTGTTCCGGGTCACGCGGAACTGGTAGCAGCCGCGCACTGTCATGCAGCCAAACAGCTCGCCAACGTGGGCGTGCAGAATCGACGAGAGAAAAAACGAAGCCGTACTGACATCCGGCGATGTCCTCCGGCAGGGCAATCACCCGCGGCAACGCGCGTGGCGCCTGCACGATCGCATGGCCGGCGTTGCGCCCGAACGCGTCCCTGCCCTCGAGCTCGACGGCGAAGTTCAGGCTCTTGTTAAGCAACCGTGGGAACGGATGCGCCGGGTCCAGTCCGATGGGCGTCAGCACCGGCATCAGTTCGGCGAAGAAGAATCCCGGGTCCAGGCTGATTGCGTGGGATTCCACGTGGGACGCCGCAAGAAGCATATTTGTTGCTCGGCCAACGCGGGCACCAGCACGTCATTGAACAGACGGTACTGTCGATCCACCAGATCACGGACCCGCGAGTTGAGACTTGCGTAGAGCTCCTGCGGCGCCATCCCGTCCGGCCCGACGGTAGCAGACTGAATCAAGCAGCGCTCTCTCAGGCCAGCGACCCGGATCTCGTAGAACTGGTCCAGATTGCTCCTGACCGTACACAGCGCGCGCAGACGCTCCAGCAGTGGCATCGCTGGATCGGCGGCCTGTTGCACAACGCGGTCGTAAAACTCGAGTTCGCTGAGCTCGCGGTTGAAGAGGAGGTCATTGCCATTCTGCACGCCAACGGGTTCTGCCAGGATATCAAGGCTCCCCGCTCCCGTCCGCTCCCGGGGGGCTCGACGGGGTCGTCTGCATGCGCTCGGCTGCGTGTTTCATGATGGTCGGGCCCAGAGGGGGACCCCTGGGCAACGCTGTGGCTCGGTCAACAAGAGACCCTGGATTCTAGCTGCGGGTTGAACCTATCCGAGGCGTTTGCACGCTGCCTCTGTCTTCGTCTCTCAGCGCCGAGGTCGTCACTGGTCTGCAGCGCAGCCCACTTTCGTCATCAAACGTTGATACTCCTGTCCTAATCTGCATTGGGCAGGGCGTGGGCCATTTGCCACTGGCGAATGACAAATTTTTGACGAAATCCGCTTGCACCCTGCCCTTCGACCTCCCCATCCTTCGAGACCGGAGGCTTCGACCATGACACTTACCGTTAGCGGCAGACAGTCATTCGGCCGTGGCTGCAAACTTAGCTGGACCTGTTGTCGGGTGGGTCGGAGTGATCCCGATGGACGGCTTCTTCGGGTATCGGTAACGGCGTCCGCTTCAGGACTTCGCGGGGTGTCCCGTCTTGACTGCCTCGACTTGCGCAACAACGCTGAGTAGCCTCTCCTGCGAGAGGGCTTCGAGAGCCCATAGTCCCGCCCCCAGCAACTCGCTCTTCTTCACCGGGACGCCACCTGCCAGGCACTTTCGCTTGAGCTCGGCCAGCTTTCCATAGTCGTGCGCCGGCATCGTGAAACTGTCCCGAACGACCTTTGGCTTCTTGGTTGATTTGTCTGACTGCTGCGCCGCATCATTGCTCGGCGTCTTGGCTTTCGTTACGCTGGCAGACCCCTCGTCGGTCGGAGGCGCCAAGGCAGGCGACATCGTCTGGGTAGAAGTTTTCCGTCCTGCCTTGCCAGCGCGCAGCGTGCCTTCGGATCCCTTCTCGTTCCGTGCGTCCGATGGTAACGTCGTCACCAGCTTCTTCCGGGAATTACCTGGCATCAAGCCCTCTACCCTATGCATTTACGTTCATACAGTATATATAGTATTGACGATGCGAGGTTCGTGGATTCGCCAGGAGTAGCCTGGCTTTTTGGTACCCACGAAAAGAAGAACGAGGCAGTGGATCTGGTCCACGTTCGCCTCGCAGCCCCGCTCTTTGTTTGCCCTGCCAGAACGCGCTGGCGTTGTGTTGCCCTGCGGCGCGATGCATGGCGACGAGAGGAGCCGAGCATGCGCAGATTTCACGCCCCGGCCGGTGGGCTTTCCGCCCTCACGGCCCCACTGACCACCCCCTTCTTCCACGCGATTGAGCCGAGTGAATCGTGTGTGCGCCCGGTCAAGGGATCCCCGCCTCAGAATCCGGGCACCAACATGAAAAGTCCAATCGGGGATTCTCCGACGCCGCCACTCGAACACGCCAAAACCTCTGGTAGCGGCCTGCACGGGCGCAACCGGGTATTGAGCGGCCGACGCTCAAGGCCGCGGCTTGCGCATCATCGGGCTCTTTCGAGAGTACCGAGCTGGTATTCACACGGTCTCACTGGTGACCCCAGACGGGGCCGTGCAGCGTCCTGCCCCACAGCAACGGCCCGCGGCCATGAGGCGTTCATACCAGGGACTACTGCGCAGCCTCCTGCAATGAACGTTCGCCTGAAGACTGACTCGCATTGGCGACAGCATCGCCGGCTGCTTCAAGGCTACTTTCAGCGGCTTGCGCCATTTGCTTCGCGGCCTTCCGCATGCTTTCGAACAGCAGGTCCGTTGTCTCGATGGCAGCCCGTAGGCCGGCGTCGGAGGTTCCGGCGTCCCATGCTACGACTGCGCTTGCTGTGCCTTTGACGAAGTCCGTCATATTGTGCTTGCTGGCCTCGTATTGCGCTTCGGCTACCTCGCCGAGCCTGGCCTGGGTATCGGTCGCGATCTTGCAAAGATGACGCTGATACGAAAGCATTTTGTCCGGCACCGGACGAAGCCAGTCCGATTCCACCGACAGCAACTCGTGGGTGTCCTTGGCTGACAGCACTTTCTGCGCTTCCGCGTATGTTTCCGCCAGCGCGGTCTTCACAGTCTGAAAATTCAGCACAAGCAATTTCTCGAATCCCTCAAAGGTGGTGTTGGCCAGCCCAATGAAGGCGTCAACATGCGCGGTCTGCGCTTCCGTCATTTGATCGGAGGACGATTGATCCATTTGCAACTCCTGACTTGTAGGGAAGCGCCCCACTCTGCCGGCGATGGCACGTTTGAGAAGGCGCCCAGTGAATCGCCCCGTGAGAGAGCGGGGCGGGAACGGAACTGCCCAAGACGGTCAGGATCGAGCCTGCGTGGACATTCCAACCCGTGACCGTGCTTGCACTTGACGTCTGGCAATCCGGATACCGTCTACGGTCGGCAGACTTTTAGAAGAATGTAGGTTGGGACTGTGACAGCGAGGCGACGGCGCGCCGGGACCATGCCCGCGGCACCTCGTCATCGCCGCAATCCTCGGTGCTCCAGGAAAGACGCCTCTGCGCTGGAGTCCTAAGTAAGCACCAACCGAAAAGGGCTCGCCCCTACGTTACGCAAGACGGTGCCACTTTTGCTCGCGAGGTTGACTAGAGTAGTTATCAGTTCCAAGCGATAGGTGGCAGGCTCGACGAGCCATCCCCAAACAGGGCTGCCGCAGTCATCACATCTAAGGGACGCCGCGAGCATGCATGCGGAGCCTTCCCATCACCCATGCATGAATGAGAAGGGAAAGGGGGAGCGATGAGAACAGAAGACCAGGACATTATGGTCGCGAGAATCGCGGTCGACACGGGTTTTCCGCCAGAGGTTGTCAGGGAGTCTTACCTCACCGCCATCGCAGAGTTGAGCGTGGACGCCCGCGTTCATTTTTATCTGCCATTGTTCGCTGCAAAGCGCACCATCGCTCGGCTTCGGAAATTGCAATTTGAGTCGGTAGTGCCCCCAGACTTGGACCCGGATCGAGACGGGATCACGTCCCGCACGCATATAGCCGTCGCAGACACGATCCCGAATTGCCCATCCGCTACGTCCTTGGCGCCGTCTGCCACGGGCGGGTGGATGCTTGACCTCGGCGGCGCGCAATGGTACCAACGGCTCTAGACGGACTGGTTGGAGTTCGCCGGCAACCGCCAACCCTTGACAACATCAGTAAGCGATGACGCCCATGTCGAAGACCGCAAAGAAGCGATACCTGAAAGCGCTCAACCGGAACCTCAAGAAGGAGGCGGCAGGCCAGTTCGATACGGTGTTTGTTTTCTATCCGCTCGGGTCGAAGCCCAAGAATGCGACGGGTGTCATGGCCGGCGGGCCGGCAAATGCCCAGGTCCTGGCGGTCATGGACGCGGTACAGGCCCGCGTGTTTGCGGAATTCGAGCGTTCCGCCAAGCTGGAATAGATGGAACGCGAACTGAAGCTCGAACTGCTGCAAGACGAGGTTGACCGGCTGATTGCACTGCCCCTGCTTTCGTCGCGGTGCGTGGAGCCGCCTCACGACGAGCAGCTCGTCAGTACCTATTTTGATACGGGTGACCTATCGCTGCGTCGACACCGTGCCTCCCTGCGCGTGCGTCAGGCAGGGGACCACTTCGTGCAGACGTTGAAGACCCAAGGCAGGCGGCAGGGCGGTCTGTACGAGCGGAATGAGTTCGAATCTGCGATTGCCGGGCCCACGCCCGACCTGACTGCGCTGCGGGAGAAACTCCCCAAGGACACGGCGTTGGGAGACCTGCTTCGTGAAGGCGACCTGGCGGAGCGCCTGGAGCCGCTCTTCGTCTCTGAGGTGCAGCGGACCGTTGCGCTGCTGCGCTTGCCACAAGGCGCAGAGGTAGAGGTGGCCCTGGATCGCGGCAGCATCCGGGCAGGAAAAGCCACGGTGCCCATCCGCGAGCTCGAACTGGAGATCCAGGCCGGAGCGCCGACGGCGCTCTTCGGGTTCGCACTGGAGTTGCTCGACGCGATTCCCATGCGCCTGAGCCGAGCGAGCAAGGGCGACCGCGGCTACGCGCTTGTCGTTTGCGAGCCTTCGGAAGCGGTTCGCGCCGCCCCCCTCACGCTTTCCGACGAGGCTTCGACCGAAGCCGTGTTCCAAAGCATTGTGCAAAATTGCCTGGCGCAGATTTCAGCCAACGAACACGGCGTCGTGAACAGCGACAACCCGGAGACAGTGCATCAGATGCGGGTCGGGCTACGCCGCCTGCGCTCCGCACTGGACATCTTCCAGTCGCTGATTGCCTGCCCGCCCGAACTTCAGGAAGAAATCAAGTGGATTGCCGGCGAGCTCGGCCCTGCACGGGACTGGGAGGTCCTCGCCCACTCCACATTACGCGAGGCCGTCGACGGGGCGCCGAGTGACGTGGGCGCCGATGAGATCCTGGCTGCGGCGAATGAGGTCGCCGCCGAAGCGCGACAACGTGCCGCGCAAGCGGTCGACTCGGTGCGCTACACCCGGCTGATCCTTGCACTAAACCATTGGGCAGGTAGCGGCGACTGGCGTCATGGGCACGGCGATGCGCAACACACTGAGCTGGCTGGGCCGGCGGCGAAGTTCGCGCTGGACACCTTGCACCAGCGCCATCGCAAGTTGTTGAAGCGCGGCCGGCGCATGGCAAGGCTCGACGTACATCGGCGCCACCGCGCACGCATTGCCGCCAAGAAGCTCCGCTACGCGACGGAATTTTTCGAGTCGTTGTTCCCGGCGAAGAAGCTGCAGCGCTTCCGTCGCCAGCTGTCGCGCCTGCAGGATGACCTGGGTTGGCGCAACGACATGGCGGTTGCGGATGACCTGTTGCGCAGCCTCACCGTCAAGGACCCGCAGCTGGCCTCTGGCACCGGCTATGCGCGCGGCTACCTTGCAGGTAGGGTGGACGCGGACAAGGAGCAACTGCAAAGCCTGTGGAGACGCTTCAAGGGAACCCGCCTGCCCTTCTAGCGAAACAGCTACGGACTCTGGCCGAGGCATCGAACAAAGAGGCTTGCTAAGTGATCTATGCACTACAATTGATGATGGCGTCGAAACCGAGGCGCGCCATCCGGCGCAATCGTTGATGAGGATCCTCTTCGGAAGTTGGACGATCTCCGCCTTGATGCGCCACGTTGGTGCGCACATCAAATCCTGCTTGAAATCAGCAAGCCTCTGATAAGCTGTCGATATTTGGTGTCCAGAATGGAATCAAAGATGGCGACGTATCAGCGTGGAGAGGTATCCATTACGACTTCGGTCCTGGAACTACCGTCCGGACGGTATCAAGGATTGGTGACGTTGGAATCCCCCGCCGGCATTAGCAGCTTTCACTGCTCGAAGTACCGAAGCGATCCCCTTGAGGCGCGCTTTGACGCGGATGCCGACATCGAGCACGCCTACCGCCGGTACCTGGTGGCCGCAATGCCGCCGTTTGACATTCCGACGCCATCGCATTGAAGTTTCCAGCTTGACCACCACTAGTAACAATCCCACCTCTTCCTTTGAGAGTTTCCACCGCGCCGGTTATTACGACTTCCGCGCCTACGTTGAGCCGCTTTCCAGTGGAGGCTACCAAGGCTTCGTGTTGGTACGCCATCACACGTTGACCGGCCTGCAGCAGACCATCTTCCGAGCCGGCGGCAAGGAAGTGCAACAGGCTACCGCTTTCACCAGTGCCGAATTGAAGGCTGCGAAGCTTAAGGCAATGATTGCCGATGGTCGGTCGCTGCTGGACAGCCAACGGTAGGTCGCGCGTTTGCCGCGTCCTGGCGCAACCTTCCCAGTGACCGCGCCAGGACCCTCCCGCCAGATGCCAGACTCGGACCGGCGCCGCGCCCTCAGTCCCTGATTACCAGCGCCCTGCTAGCTTTGCATCAAGCCGTGCAATACGCCGAAACGCAAGCCGGGCTCGGATGGCAGCATCTCATCGATGCCAAACACTTTGAACACCGCCAGCATCACGGCAAGGCCACCCGGCAGCGCTTCGAGGCGATGGCGCTTCAGGCCGGCGAGCTCTAGGCGACGCAGATGCCCCGCCTCCAGCAGGCGCAGCGACAGCCGTAACAGTCCATCATAGGTAATCGTGCTGCGGCTCGGTGTGTTCAGGCCATTGCATCGCAACAACCGCGCAAGCAGGCGAGCCGTACCCGACGAGCCGATGGTCAGCTGCCAGGCATGATCCCGATACCGTGCAGCCACCTTCTCGATTTCCTCGCCTGCGATCCGCTCAGCCAGCTGTAAGCTGCGTCCGTCTAGTACGCCGTTGGGAAAGAATCGCTTGCCGAATGTGCCACTGCCGATCGGCACGCTGTCCACCGCCAGAAGCCGCTCGCCACGACCGATGGCCAGCTCCGTCGAGCCGCCGCCAATATCGACCACCAGCCGTGTGGTGTTTGCGTCCGGCATGGTATGTGCGATGCCTGCATAGACCAGGCGTGCCTCCTCGTGACCGGAGATCACATCGATTTGGAAACCAAGGCGTTGCTCGGCTTTGGCGAGGAACACAGTGGCATTGCTCGCCACCCGCACGGTATTGGTGGCCACGGCCCGTACACGGGTGGGCTCGAATCCCCGCAACCGCTTGCCAAAGCGCTCCAGCGCGCGCCAGCCCCGCTCGAGAGAGGAGTTGTCCAACTCCGAGCCGCGCAGGCCGTGGGAAAGACGAACCGGCTCACGGAAAAATGCCACTTCCCTGATGACACGGCTACCATCGCGCGCGGGTTGGCCGATCATCATGCGAAACGCATTGGAGCCAAGGTCTACTGCGGCATAGTACGGGGTTGTCATACGGAACGCGGAGGCAGTCAGGCGAAGCGCTTGTGCTGGCCCCGATCTGTGAAGGTTCAGGATGATGCCCAGCGAAATACGACAAGCTGATGACAACACGCATGTCCCCCTTTAATCGCCCCGGTCCGCCGGCGGGAGAGACTAAAGCCTGGTCGGCACAGGTGCGGCCTCGGCTTGGCAATGAGCGCGACGGCGTGATCAAGAAGAACAGCAGGATGGCCGCGCGCATCCCAGAACATCTGGAGAAAGCGAGGTGCCGCAGTGGGGGCAGCACCAAGCGCTTCGGCGCCTTCACCAAGCACCCTCGTGCGCGCTACTGGTGGTCAGGATTTTTCGACTGGCACATGCCCAATCGCTCGGCATACGAGGTGCGGCAGTAACGCTCCGAGTCAGGCTATGCCTTGGGCGGCTTGCCGGATTCTATTTTCGCGATGGCTGCTAGCAATTGCTTCGGAGACTTCTTCGCCGACAGCGATAGGCATGCACGCAGGATTTCGCTCTCCTTGTTCTCGGTCGACGGTGGCGCCTCAGCTGTTCGACGAGATCAGCATCATGCTGTGCGAGCGGGGCTGATGATGAAGAAAAGCACGATCGTGGATGCCACCCTCATTGCTTTTGCGTCAGTTCATGCTCGACGAGCAGGCGGCGAAACTTCAGCCAATGTGATCACATCTGGCACCGTTTCGACTGCCAGGTCGATCCCGCTCGCATCGGCATGCTTTCGTACAGCGCGTCTTCCAGTGCCTCGTCCGACAACCATACCATTGCTGGAGGAGGTAAATGCGCAGCATCCGCTCCAGGCCGATCGTCGGTCGTCCACGTTTGCCCTTGGGGTAATACGGCTTGACGGCCGCAATCAGGCGCGACTATGGCACCACGCTTTCCATCTCCCTCATGAAGCGCTGGCGGCGCGTCACATCGCCAGGGATGGGCCAAAAACGGTATATACTGTTTCTCCAATTTTTCATGCCAGGACCCATTGTGAACTCGCCGATTATCAAGGCTCCGACGGAGCAAGCGTTTTATTTCCCGACCAGCGCCACGCCTCCGGAACAAGCGGAATCGGATGTGAAGAAGCAAGTCCCGAACGACGAAGTGGTCGAGCCGCAGGCCATGGAGGCCCCGCAAGCCACAGAGGCCACCGAGGCGGTGAACGACCCGACGGCTGTAAATGCAACCAAGGCTGTGAAAGCCACGAAGGCTGCTAAGACCGCAAAGGCGAAGAGGCCTGTGGAGGACGTGAAAGCAGTAAAGAGCGCGAAGGCTGTGAAAGCCACGAACACGGTGAAGGCCGCTAAGTCCGCGAAGGCCACAAAGGCCGAGAAGCCCGTGAAGACAGTGAAAGCCGTGAAGGCCGCGAAGGTTGAAAAGCCCACAGAGGCCGTGAAGGCCGCAAAGCCGGCAAAGGCTGAAAAGACCAAGGCCGCAAAGTCCGGGTCGCGCCCGAATGCAAAGCCGGCGAAGAAGGCGCCCGCGCCCAAGCGCGAAAAGGTGGTGCGCGACAGCTTCACGATGCCGAAGTCGGACTACCAGAAGATCGCTGAACTGAAGGAGCGCTGCCTGGACGGCGGCGTCCGTATCAAGAAGAGCGAAATTCTGCGTGCCGGGTTGTTACTGCTGGCCGAGAGGTCGCCGAAGGAACTACTGGCGGCAATCAGGAAGATCGAAGCCGTGAAGACTGGACGTCCGCCGAAGGCTTAACGCCCGCGGAACTGCGCCGTCATCCCAAGAGATAGCGCGGAGCGCTGGTGCGCGAAAGGCCGCCGCGGCCGCCTTCTCCCCGAGCAGGCCTCGCCGGCTACCGCGGCGCTGCAGCCGCGCCCTCTTTCAGGCGGCGGACGGGGCTGCCCCGGCGTTTCGCAGCCGCCGCTGGGGGCCGAGAGCTGATAAAGACTCAGATGGTTGCGGCTGCGATCCCGCCGGCGGTCCGCTATGGCTAGGCGGACCGGCCGCGCCCGCCAACCTGTCGTTCAGTACAAGAGATCGATTAGGAAACGCTCGGGCTTCTTGCCAATCCACGCGGGAGCCCTACCGCGCCCCGACCAGGTCTGGCCCGTCTTCGGGTTGCGGTACCTCGGAGGCTGCGCGGCCTTCGTCGGAACAGCGCGGGCAGCGGGCTCAACACTGGGCTTGCCCGCAATGTCCTCAATGCTGAGGTCGTACTCCTGCATCCACTGCCGAATCTGTTCCACGACCTTTGGCACTTCCGTGGCTCGCAACTGCTCAAGTTGCGCATTGACAGATGCCAGTTGGGCGAGCAGTGAGGATTGGGACCGGCTTTGGGTTGCGGTAGGCGCTTTTTGCTCCTGTCGCGGCTTCCGAGTTGGCGGCTTCCGAGTTGGCGCTGCCGGGGCAGCCTCCACTCCAGGCAGTGTTATCTGCTTCGGCCCGCGCTTCCGGGTTGGGGTTTCGTGAGTCATGACTTCCGGAGCGGCAACTTCAGCTAGCATTTTCGGCTTCCGACCGCGCTTCGGGGCCCGCGTCTCTTCCGGCGCAACTTCCGGAGCTGGGGCGTCAAGCGGTGCGACCGGGGCGGCCGTCTCGGTCAGTTCGTCCTGGGCGGCAGCTTCCGTCGGTTCGTCCGTGGCCAGGACTTCAACCGGAGCTTCGGCCACGGCTTCAGTGGGCGCTGCCGAGGGCATGGCTTCAATGGGCGCTTCCGGCGCATCAGATTCCCTCAACGCTTCCGAGGCGGCGGCTTCCCTCGATGCTTCCGGTGCCACGTCTTCCGTGGAAGCGTCCGGGGCTGCGTAAGGCCGCCGGCGCCGATATGACACGGTCGCCGTCGGGCCGCTATCCCGGCTTGTCGACCAGAAGTCCAAGCGTTGGGCCTGAGTGTCAACGCTGCCACTACCGACGCCTGCACCACTGGCTTCACCACTGACGGGATCCGCGTCGCGCATCGCCTCAGCGATGGGAAGCTCCTTCTGACCCAATCCGTCCGTCGCATTGCTCGCGACAAGGGGTTCAACCACTTGCTTTGGGGCCAATTCGTTCTCCTTCATTGACGTCACTGCACGTGCAGACGCTGCCTTATCCCATGGACGGTGAGACCTTGTCTCTTGCGTGTCGTTCGCTTCTCGCCTACGCCCCTCTGCGGCTGGATCCAGCGGATCGCGTCCGCCCGCTCAGTCTTTGCTGTCATCGCTGCCGTCACTGCTGTCGTTGCCTTCGTCCTGATTGTTGGGTAGCGCCGACGCCCCCGGCTCGTCACCCGGTTCTTCGCCCAGCTCATCCTGCTGAGCGTCCCCCTGACCGTCGCCCTGCGCTTCCGGCGCGGTCGCCGCCGAACTGCCGCCCTTGCGCCGCCTTCCACCAGCGCCACCGCCGTCGCGTTCGCGCGGCGCGACGCGCAGGGTGGCCAGCAGCTGACGCGCGAGCGCCGCTTCCGCTTCGCTGCGCTCGGCCCGGCGCTGCGCCGCCGCGAGTTCCGCCTGCACGGTGTCCAGGTCGCCCGCCGCCTTGCGTTGCGCCTGCTCGGCCACTGCGAGCCGCTCGGCCAGCGCCACGGCCTGCGCTTCCAGCTTGGCACGGCCCTCCACCTGCGCCACCGCGGCATCACGCGCCTCGCAGCGTGCCACCGCCAGTTCGGCGCGCAGGTGTTCGGCCGTTCGCTCGCTCTTCTGGGGGTAATCGTACTTTTCGTGCAAAATCTGGCGGTGAACTAAGAATTATCCTTACAAATCAAAGCTTTAATAAACCGGAACGTTCACTGCCTCGCATCCTTTCGATGCAAAATCTGGCGCCCGCGTTACCCGCAAGCGCAGCCCTTGTGGTACTTGGAGCTATAGATCACAGTAAGCGGATCGCCAGCACCGTGGTTGACGACGAGACAGGAATGGTGCTGCTTTAGGCTTGCAACGCCAGTTGAGCGGCGACGTTCCACGGCAGAAGTTCGTCGATCCGATTGACGGGATGATCGGCGATGCGGGCCAAGACGTGACGCAGATAGGCCTCAGGATCGATGCCGTTGAGTTTGCAGGACCCGATGAGCGAGTACATTGCGGCCGCGCGCTCGCCGCCACTGTCAGCGCCGGCGAATAAAAAATTCTTCCGACCCAACGCGACACCGCGCAGCGCATTCTCCGCGATGTTGTTGTCTATCTCTGCCAGGCCATCATCACAGTAGTAGATTAGCGCTTGCCACTGGTTCAGCATGTAGTTGATGGCTTTGGTCGTTTCCGACTGCGTCGAGAGCGTCAATAGCCGCTCTCGCAACCACACTTCGAAGCTGTCCAGTAGGGGCCGGGATCTTTGCTGCCGCACCTGTTGACGCACGGCAGGTGGCTTACCCCGGATTTCCGCTTCGATGGCATAGAGCTCGCCGATCCGGCGTAACGCCTCCGTTGTGGTCGGCGTTGCCTTGCGGACATGCAGATCGTGCACCTTACGGCGCGCGTGGGCCATACAAGCTGCTTCGCGCACACTGCCATCGGTAAAAACAGCGTTGAAGCCCGCATACGCGTCTGCCTGAAGGATGCCTCGGAAGCCGGCCAGATGCGCTTGGGGATGTTGGCCCTGGCGATTTGGTGTGTAGGCGAACCAGACCGCAGGTGCAGCATCTGAACCCGATGCACGATCGTCCCGCACGTAAGCCCATAGTCTTCCCGTCTTGGTCTGTCCCTTACCTGGCGCAAGTACCGGCAGCGGTGTGTCGTCCGCGTGCACCTTGCCGGGCATCATCACGTATCGGTGCAAAGCCTCGACCAGGGGGCGTACCAGCGCACCGCAAGCGCCGACACCGCGAGCCATGGTCGTGCGGTCCAGCTCCACGCCCTGCCGGGCATAGATAGCGGCTTGGCGGTACAGTGGTTGATGATCAGCGTATTTGGCAACCAGTATGTGAGCGTGCAGCCCCGCCGTGGCAATGCCGCGCTCAATCGGCCGGCTTGGCGCCTCAGCCTGGACGATGCAATCACAACAGGCGCAGGCCTTCTTGCGCCGCACCTGCCGAATCACCCTGAATGAACTGCTGATGATATCGAGTTGCTCCGAGATGTCCTCGCCCAGCGGCTTGAGCTTACCGCCGCACTCTGGACAGGCTTCGGTCTCGGGCTCGAGAATGCGCTCCTCCCGCTCCAAGTGCTCCGGCAACGGCTTGCGTACCGCTTTCTTCCGGACAGGAGGGGTAGCCTGCGGATCGGCTTCGGTTTCGGCCGCACCTTCCTCGGCCAGCAGATCTTCCAGTCGGGTCTCGAGCTGTTCAATCTGTCGATCCAGTTTCTCGGACTTCTGGCCAAACTGCATCCGCCTCAGCTTTGAGATCTGCAGATTTAGCTGCTCGATCTCCATGGAGCGGACCGCCAAGGCCCGTTCCATGAGTGCGATCGATTCCCGCTGTGCCAACACCAAGGCCTTCAGGGCCTCAATGTCGTCGGGGAGATCGCTGGGGTCGATTGGCATGCGCGGCAGTTTACGCACATGGCGCAAGGTTTACAACACCGACAGTGGCGGCCAGGTGCGCTCGGGCTGCTTCCAGTTAATCCCCTCCAGCAGCATCGACAACTGCGCTTGCGTCAGGTGGATCTTGCCGCTGTCGGCCTGCGGCCAGACGAAACGTCCGCGCTCCAGGCGCTTCGAGAGCAAGCAAAGCCCATCGCCCGTTGACCACAACACCTTGATGACGTTGCCGCGCCTGCCGCGGAAGACGAAGACATGACCGGAGAACGGGCTCTCCTGCAGAGTCGCCTCCACCTTCGCTGCGAGCCCGTTGAATCCGCAGCGCATGTCGGTCACGCCTGCAGCGATCCAGATGCGTGTTCCCGCCGGCAACCCGATCATGGCGTCAAACGGTCCAGTACGGTACGCAACGTGGCCGGGTCGACTGCCCCTTCAATGCGAATCACCGCTCGGCCCAAACGGATCTCAATGGCGCCGTGCGGCGGCGTCGGCTCGCAAACCGCAGCGGCCGGACTCATTGGCATCGGACCGGGTGGCGAGCTTGGGTGTTCAACGGTCACCGGCAACAACACCGCGGCTTCATGGCGCTGCTCCATTCGATAGCGTCGGCGCCAGGTGAACAGCATGTTCGCGTTGATGCCGTGCTCGCGCGCCAATTTCGATACCGAGACACCCGGCTCACACGCGGCGGCTGCCAACCGCCGCTTGAATTCCTCGCTGTGGTTCGGCCGGCCTTTGCGACTGCCGGCGACTGGTTCTTCCTGTGACTGTGACAAAGTAGTTCCCATCACTATTTGGTGGGAACTACTTTGGCGCCACTCTACTGAACGGTACAGACGGTGCTGGCGACTCGCTTACTTCCCATTGTGCCGTGGGAGCCTTCTCTCGGGGAAAATGGATGTTAATTTTGGCTTAATTCAGACTTAAGAATTTTTTACGGCGTCGTATCATGCCTTGGGCAGTCCTGCTACCGTCCGCGTCGCCGCCCCCGGTGACGCGGGCTTTTTTTCGGGTGAGCGCCCCTTTGTGGGACAGGCCGATTGCCTAGCATAGACGACTGGACGATACTGGGCACGGGCAACTCACCAGTTGCCCGATGATTTCTTCATGGACGTTCTGCGGCTCTCTGCTACCGGTCGAGACACATCGATGCACACAGTCTCGTGGAGAGTCGATTGAGTCGTCGTCGTTCAAGGGACGACGCGCGTGCAATCGATCATTCCTGCTGGATAAGGAAACGCTCAGGCCGTTTGCCCAGCCACGCCGGCGTCCGGCCACGTCCCGACCAGGTTTTGCCGGTTTTGGGATCCATGTACTTCGGCGGAAGCGGTGCTTTCTCGGTGGCCGCGGACGCTGTACTTGCGGGCCGGCCCCGACGACGACGCGGCGCCACGTCTTCCGGCGACAGGCTATACCGAACCATCAGCTCGCGAATCTGTTCGATGACGCCCGCGACCTCAGTCGAACGCGCCTCTTCGATTTTGGCTTCCAACGCTTGCTTCTGCGCTAACAAATCCTGATACGTTGCCATTTTTGCCTCCGATTGTTCAGTCACAATTGACTTATACGCATTCCAAAGACCATCTGCAAGGTATTCGTCCTCTAAGACTTACGAATGAAGCTGATGGATGATTGAAATCGCGTGGACTGTTTGTATTAATGTATGGCTTCGCTGTTAGCGTCAAAGCGGACTTCATATAGATGTCGGCTTGAAGTGAAGGTGGGCGACATCCGCACCCGATGACGTCGGCTGCGGATCGCAGAAACGGGTACGCGTTTGCATCAGTTCCCATCACAGCGACGCTTCATATACGTTGAGCGACGGCGGTTGGGCTTCCCACATAGCCTAGGCGAATTGCACCAGTCAGAGAAAGTGCAGTGTCGCTACATCAAGACCTCCGGTCTAGTCCAGGCTAAAGAAGCAAACCTGACGGATGGAAGCCAATGGTTGCGTGGTGGGCCTCCCGTGAGTCGAACACGGCACCAACGGATTATGAGTCCGCTGCTTTAACGAAGCATGAGCTAGAGGCCCAATTGGAAGGGGAAAGCCGACGCCAAGTTCGTACGCCTCAGCTTTCCACAGCATCTTGTCATCAATCAGCTGGTTGGCGACATCGCGTTACCAGCCGAAGCAACGATCACGCCGACGCTTCAGGCGATGCTACAGCCGGAACCACCTTCTTCGCCGAAGCCCGCTTCTTCGGCGCAGATTTCACTGCAGCCGCCTTCGGAGCTGCTTTCGCGGCGACCTTGCCCTTGGTACCGGGTGCGGCCTTTTTCGCGGCCGCTTTCGTTGCGACAGCTTTGTTGCCCGTCGCCCTCTTGGCGCCTGCAGCCTTCGCCTTCTTCGCCGCGAGCTTGTCCTTTGCGGCTTGCTTTTCAAAGCGGGCCGCGGCCTTTGCGGCTTCCACGGCCTGGGCAATCTCGCGCTTAGCCGCTTCAATTGCCTTCTTCGTGTCAGCGCGCAGCTTCAGCAAGCGCTTCTTCGCTGCCTGTGCCTCACGGGCAAGCACGCTGGCCTTTTTCGTTGGCACGGCCACCTTCTTTGCGGCAGGTTTTCCCTTGGCAGTTGCACTTACCCGTGTCGTTTTAGTTGCTGCGACCATGTTGGTTAATCATAGTTGTGAGTGAAGCGCGGAGTATAACCGCACGAGTGGCGTTACATAATAGAGCTCAGTTTCTTCTTTGAGTTGCATCCAACCGATGCGATCAGCCGACGGCCGAGATGCCACCCTCTTCCGCACCGCTTTCTCATTGGTATCTGGTACATTCGCCAAAACAACAAAACGCAAGCCGATCTTGGCCTGGTCCTAGCGGGCTACTACCTCGACCATTCTGCTCACTTTAGGTGGTGGCTGTGGCTTCCTGGCCAAAGGCGCGTTTGGCTGGATCCTTGGCTTTCGCTGGATCCTTGGTGCATTGTTCGGTGTCACATTGGCGTGGCAGCGGCTGGTGCGCTGCGTGTTGCGCCTATGATCTTTCCCTACTTCCCACGTTTCGCGGCTCCCGCCCCCAGACGCGGATCTTGCTTGTGATCCGAAGGTGCACGGTGCCGGTCCGGACGATCTCCGGACGTGCCCTTCGCAGAAACAGGTGATGGTATTGCCAGTGAGCACCGGTACGGGACATGTGCCTCGTCGAGCGCGGTGGCAACGAGCTCGAGCATGCTGGTGAACCGCGAGAACAGGAGAATCTTTCGGCCTTCCTCGACGGGTTCGGGCAACATCTCTACCCACCGAATATTGCGTCGCACAACGTCGTCCGGTATGATCTAACGTTCCCCATTCTGCGCACATCGGATTCCGCGAGAGGCATCCCGGCCTCGACTGTCCGTGCGTCATTCCACGATTTCGTTCGCACCCCGACAGGCTAATTGACCTGCCGTCATGTCCGCGACGATCGTCGGCCAACCTGTCGAGGAGAATGTATTGGCAAAGCCAGTTCGCGACATTTCAGTGTCCCGCGTGATCGCGGTTACGTCAAAAGCCGGCCGCCGCGCGCCAAAGGAAAAGACCCAGGCCGTCACAATACCGCTGGACATCGCATCAATGGCGCGCCAGGAGGAGGAGCGTCAACGCCAGATGCGCGCGCTGATCGCGCTTGGCCGTGAGCGCGGCTATCTCACCCACGCGGACATCAACGATCACCTGCCCGACAACTTTACGCAAACTGCTGCGATGGAGACGATCGTCGGCACATTCAGCGACATGGGGGTGGCCGTGTACGAGCAGGCGCCGGACGCAGAGACGCTCCTGCTAAACGATGCCGCGGCCGCCGCGGCATCCGACGATCAGGCGGACGAGGAAGCGGAAGCTGCACTGTCGACCGTCGATTCCGAATTCGGGCGCACTACTGATCCGGTTCGGATGTACATGCGTGAAATGGGTGCCCGCGAACTGCTGACCCGCGCTGGCGAAATCGAGATCGCAAAACGCATCGAAGACGGCCTGCAGGACATGATTCAGGCGATCGCCACGTGTCCGTCGGTCGTGTCCACGATTCTTGTAGATGCGGACCGCATCGTTGCCGGCGAACTGCGTATCGACGAACTGGTCGCTGGCATCAGCGACGACGTGAACGAAAGCGAAATGACGCTGGAGTCCGAAGAGGTTGAAGAGAAAGCAGACGCCTCCGACGATGACCCAGACCGTGACGACGTTGAAATGGACGCCGGCGATCCGGAGACAACGAACGCGGCCCGCCTCGAACAACTCACGAGCGACAGTCTTGCGGTTTTCGCGCGCGTGCGCGCACTGTTCGAGCAGTTGTCGGATGTACCCGTTACTGGCAAAACCCGTTCCGCGGCCGTTGCGCAATTTCGCTCGGCGATCCAGCGCGAACTGGCGCCGATCCGCTTTACGGCCAGAACCATCGACCGCCTGTGCGCCAGTGTGCGCGCACAGATTACTGAGGTTCGTGCAATCGAACGCGGCATCCTGGAGGTCGCCGTCGACCGTTGCGGCATGCCACGCGATGCGTTTGTTGAGTCGTTCCCGGGCCACGAGACCGAACTTACATGGACCAGCCGCATGGCGGCGACTTCGCGGCAATTTTGCACGGCGCTTGAGCGACATCTGCCGGCCATTCAGGCCGGGCAGCAGAAACTCATCGAGATCGAGGCACGGGTCTCGCTGCCACTCCAGCAGCTCAAGCAGATCAACCGCCAGATGGTTGCCGCGGAGTTGAAAATGCGGCAGGCCAAGCGGGAGATGATCGAAGCGAATCTTCGTCTTGTCATTTCAATCGCCAAGAAATACGTCAACCGCGGCATGCAGTTCCTGGATCTGATCCAGGAAGGCAATATCGGCCTGATGAGGGCGGTGGACAAGTTCGAATACCGGCGCGGCTGGAAGTTTTCGACGTACGCCACTTGGTGGGTCCGTCAGGCCGTCACGCGCGCGCTTGCTGATCAGGCGCGCACCATTCGTGTGCCGGTGCATATGATCGAGATGGTCAACAAGCTGAACCGGATTTCGCGCGAATTCCTGCAACAGACGGGACAGGAAGCGCATCCCGCTATCCTCGCGGAGCGCATGGAGATGTCCGAGGAAAAAGTGCGCAGTATCCTCAGGATCGCGAGGCAACCTGTCTCGCTCGAGACCCCTGTGGGCGACGATGCCGACGCGACGCTCGGTGACATGATTGAGGATGTCTCTGCGAGTTCACCAACTGAGGCCGCGATTCACGCGAACATGCGCGCCGCGATCGATGAGGCACTCGACGAGTTGTCGCCGCGTGAGGCCAAGGTCCTGCGGATGCGATTCGGGCTCGATACGACCTCTGACCACACGCTTGAAGAGGTCGGCAAGCAGTTCGACGTGACCCGCGAGCGGATCCGTCAGATTGAAAGCAAGGCGATGCGCAAGCTAATGCATCCCAGTCGCGCTGACAAGTTGAGGCCCTTTCTTGAGCGCTGAGCAAAGGCGAGGAGTACACGCCCCCTTTCGACGCCCTACTTCAGCCCCGCAGCGATCACGCATCGCCCGATCGCTGCCCTGACAGGACGCGTTTGCGGCGCGGAAATCTTACAGCGGTTTGATATTCGCTGCCTGTTTCCCCTTGGGACCTTGCTTGACTTCAAAACTGACCTTCTGGCCTTCCTGAAGTGATTTGAAGCCGTTTCCCTGAACCTCGGAGAAGTGCGCGAACAGGTCATCGCTGCCGTCGTCCGGCGTGATGAACCCAAAACCCTTTGCATCGTTAAACCACTTGACGGTACCTGTTGCCATGTTCTGAATGTTCCAAGGAAGACTAGTTGTAGATGACGCCACCGGCTTGCGCCAAATGTGCGGCTATCTTGTATCACGGTGGGCCGTCGCCGACAATCCCTTGGTCGAGGCTTCACCAGCCTTTAAATGCCCCGGTGCATTGATTGACCCTGCTGCGACGCAACACACGCGTCGCTTGATTCCGTCGACAAAAGAGTTTACGGTAAATACCCGGTGTGCGCTTCCTGCGCGTCCCTCGCACCGATGCATTCACTGCCGTTCTCATCGTCCTCGTGGAATTCGATCCACGGACCAGCTGTCGTAGGTTCCATTTTCCGACCCCGGCAAACGCCGGCAAAGGAGGCCGCCATGCTAAGTCCGCACGAAATCGCCGCGCTACTACTGCTTGGCGATGCGCAAGATATCGATGATCTCGAACCAGATCAATTGGACGGCTTGCTGGCCCACAAACTGGTCACGATGGAGCACGGGCATGATAGCGGCAATGTTTATCCCCGCCTGACGAGTCAAGGACACTCCATGCTCGAAGCCGTGCGAAGCATTCGATAAGACTTCGTTTCGTGCCCTATCGCCGTGTCCCGCCAACGCCGGCCCCATGCACTTCTTGGTCCGTATGCTGTGGCTAACCGTTGTCGACCGGGGATGCGGAAGCGCAACGGCGGTAGCCGGCCCATGTCAGCCATCATCGTCCGTCGTCGAATCCCTGATTCGGCACCGTAAATTACCTACGCTACATTCTTCTGATCGCACAGTACCACCTTCCTTCCCTGATCACGTTCACCGAAACCGCTGATCACGTTCACCGAAATCCGCAAGCAAACGAAGCTGCCCCCTTACAATGTTGCCATGCAATATAGCCCCCGCGGCAGAATAGATGTCGCCCCAATAGAATTTGAACCCTGGGGGCGATAAGGGATAGAAGTGGCTCGTTACGGACAAGAATTCAAGGACCGGGCGGTAGCACGGTTGTTACCGCCGGAGAGTGCGGCGGTGGAAGTGGCTTCAAGAGAATTGGGTGTGGCAGTGGCCACGCTGGAGCGCTGGCGTGCGGACGCTATGTCCATGCCCGCTCGCGAGCGGGCATGGACAGCGGCGGCCAGGTTTGAGGCGGTGCTGGCGACGGCTGCGATGGACGAGGCCAGCAAGAACGCCTGGTGCCGTGAGAACGGTGTGTATCCGCAGGAGTTGGAGCAGTGGCGCACTGCCGCCACGCAGGCACTGGCTGAGCCCGAGGATGCGCGCGCCACCCATCGTGAGACAAAGGCCGATCGGCGCCGCATCAAGGAACTGGAGCGCGAGCTGCGCCGCAAGGAGAAGGCACGCGCGATCGAGAAAATCCGCCTGGAGCAGGCTTGCCGACTCATCGAAACTCGAAGCCAGAGCATGAAGATGATCGCACTGGCCTGCGGCTTCTCATCGGAAGAGGTGATGCGGCGAGCTTTCCTCAGAATTCTGCGAGTCTCGCCAGCCGACTATCGAGAGCGATTCTTTACACCTAAGGCCGGTCAATGACCGAGTCCGTCGAACTCCGGTCGTTCGCAGATGGGTGCGCGAATGACCGTGACGGGTTGCGGATTCAACCGGTCAACGCAAATTGGTGGCGAAGCTACACGAAGATGCCACGAAGCGGTGCTATGCCGTTGAAGGATTGACACCGGCTCTGTTTCGCCGTAGAGCGCCAAGCCTGATGAGTATGCCTCAAGAAGCGATCGCGCCCCTCCCGAGCGGCCACTACTGGACCAGGCCGCACACGCCCTTCCCGCTGGACGGTCCGAACCGCCACGATGAGGTCTTCCCCGGCGCGCACTACGTCAGCAACGGCAACGGGGTCACTTTTTACAAGAACTGGGCGTGCATGCTGACGGCGCAGGAAGACACCCAGCCCTTCTCTCCCAATCAAACATACCACCCCGGCAACCAGCAACAAATCGCGCGCTTCGGACGTTATGTTCAAATCTGGCTGCGTTCAATGCATGCGCTTTGGGCGATCCAGGCAGAGTCAATCATGGCGCACCGCCCTCCACTTTGATTGTCTACGCACTGCGTAGACATTTGAGGTCGCGTCGCTTCGCTGCCCGACGTCCGCGCTCGGATAAACCTCCGCGAAGCGAGTTACCGGTGACAGGGAGAGTTGTTCGCCGAACTCAGGTCGGGCGGCGTCAGTTGAACAGCAGCGCGGCATAGTTGCGGGCGCTGCGCAGCACATGCAGTATGTCGATTCGCGCAGGCGGATCGCCCAGCACGCGGTAGAAGATCTGATAGTTTCCGTGTACGCGGTGCCGGATGCGTCGGTCCTCATAGCGGGGTACCAGCGGGAAGGCAAGCGGCATGTCTGCGAGCGACAGGCACCGGTCGCGCAACTCCTGCACGAAGGAGAGCGCGCGACGCGGATTGTCGCGAGCAATATAGTCGGCGATGGCTTCGAGTTCGGCCTCGGCCAGCGGCGTCAGGCGAACGACGATCATGCGCCGCGCCCGGGCGCTCTGCCTGCCGCGGCGCGATATTTGGCCTCGAGGCGGTCGAACACGGTGGCTGCGTCGGTGCCGCGGCCCGCGTCTGCCTCGGCCAGGCTTTGCGCGAGCGCCGCGTCCAGCGCCGTCAGTTGCGCTTCGCGGTCTTGAATCAGACGCACGCCTTCGCGCAGTACTTCGCTCTTTGAGCCATAGCGGCCCGAAGCGACAAGTTCGGTCACGTAGCGCTCGAGTTGTTGTCCAAGGTCGGCACTGATCATATTTGCTCCTCTTCAGACAGGATTGGGCGCAAGGGCACGGCGAATGTCATGAAGTGTACCGTCCTTGATAATAGTTATCAAATTTCCAAGCGAAAAGTGGAATAAGACGCACCTCAAACAGGGCTACCGGGAAGGCCCGGTTATCGTGCCTTATCGATCCAGAGATAGCGAAACGGCAACGTCAGTAGCCGGCCAGTTACTGCCGCTTGCCTTCACCGTCATGCGGCCATTCGAGCGGCGGCTTCGTGTGATCATTGCGGTCAATGCGCTGCACCGACCCGGCTCAGGCTGCTGGCGTCACCCAGATCTTCTTGCGGTTCAGCAGTAGCGGAATGGCACCGATGGCAATGCCTCCTATACCGACGAAATTGGTGACCCAGTCGAAGGTCGGAATGCTGTAAAGCGCGATGAAGAAGAGGAAAAGTCCGCTTGCCGCCGGCCAGATAACGTGACTCACGGCAAGCCACAATCCATGCGCCAGCATTTTGCGGTAGTACCAGCCGCAGGCGAGCCCGGTCAGCCCAAGGTAGAAGCAGATCTGGAAGCCGATGGCTGTAATCGAATCCTGCAGGATGACGTTGATGGTTGGCAGGTAAGACGACACGAACAGCAGCGCGAGCCCCGTGATCCAGATGAAAAAGATAGCAATATGTGGCGTCCGCCAACGCGGATGCAGACGCGCATAGCGAGGGTGGAGTGCGCCGTCGCGGCTCTTGGCAAAGAGTGTTCGCGTGAACTGCAGCATCTGCGTCTCGACCGTTCCCACCGTGCTCAGCAGTACCGCGATGATCGAGACGTAGCCCCAAGTCGGCCCGAAGAGCTTCTCCGCGATGGCGAAGATGATGTTCGTGTTGTAGTGCTGGATCTCGGCATCCGACAGGCCGAGCAGCGTGATGACGATGAAGACGAGGAAGAACGCCATCAAGAATACCATCGACCAAAACGCGGCGCGACCCGGGATGTGGTTCGAGTCTCGCGTCTCCTCACTGAGGTTCATGGTCACGTCCCAGCCGTAGAAAAAGAAGATTGCCACCAATGCGCCGTTGGCGAACAGCTCGGGCGAGAACGCGAAGGGCCAGAACCAGACCAGTGAGAACGGGTGTTGCGGCGCAGGTGTGAACGTGAAGAAGCTCGCGACGATGATCGCGAGCAGGATGACACCCTCGATGATCGTCATCAGCACCTGCACGTAGCTGGTGAGCTTGATGCCCTTGACGACCACCGCGCTGACAAACGTGAGCCACGCGGCGGCGATCAGCGTCACGTAGTGCACGTTATTCATCATTGGTCGATCAAAGATGAGTAGCGTGGCATTTGCCGCCGGAATCATGGCGGAAACCATGAACACGCAGCACAGTACGAGAAGCGCCCAGCCGGCAAAGAAGCCGAGCGCACGCCCGAATACCATGCTCACCCACGAATAGGAGGTACCGGCGCTCGCCAGCGCACGATTCATGTTGATAAACGCGTATGCGATGCCGAACATGATGAGCCCGCACACCAGGATACTCGCCGGTGACAACGTGCCAGCCGTCCCGATGATTGTGGAAGTCGTGATCTCGATGCTGTAGGCGGGCGCGGTGCCGGCGATGCCCATGATCACCGATTCGACGATGCCCAGCGAATCGGCGTTGAGCTTGGCGGGTTCGTCCATGGATGTGCGACTCGCGGTCGCCATTGATGGCCCCAACTTTTGCTCCGTGCGTGATGTGCTGGCAAGCTTCATTGCGCCTCCAAGGCTGCCATTTCTTCAGCTCGCAAACCGATCAATGCGAACTGGCAGTAGAGATTGCGTTGCCGGAAAGACACGTCCAGTCGCCTCTAAGGCCGGCAATAAAGCCACGTATGACTTCATGGCAACGCCAGGACCGTGTCAACGATAGGATCGCCAACTATCGCGCGCAGTTCACACAGCTGGACGTAATCATGGCGCAGGTGAAAAACACCGGCACTTACCTGACGCAGCAGTTCAGCGCGATGAGCTCCAGCGGTTAACGCACGGCATCCGCCTGGCAAACGCAGGCGGCGGGGGCCCGTTCTCGTGCTCCCGGACACCGGCCTCCTGACCCAGACGGACAAGTTCAACAGCATCCTAGAGGTGAAGTGCGCCCCCCGCTCAGCGAGCGCGCGTGCCTGCCGTATCGAGCGAACCGGAGATCCAGTCCCGTGCCTCGCGGGACTGGGCCATCTGGAAGCTCCTGACATAGCCCGGCACCAGGAATCGAAAGATATCGGCGGCGTGACGGATCCAGTCGAGATCCGTTACCACCGCGATGCCCTCCCAGTGCAGGTAGCGCGTCACGCCCAGCCTGAAGTCATCCCACATGGCGCCGACCGCCATCCTGGCGAAGCCGGGTCCGAGTTCGTAGTAAATGCGTACCTTGTCGTGCCGTGCGATTGCCGCGTCGACGGCGGGCATCAGCACCTTCTCGTAGTCCTCCCGCGTAACCTCGCCGCTGGCGCTGACCGCGACGACGTTGTCTGGAAAGCCGTTCAGGATCTCGATCATGACTGCTTCCTCCCGCCAGTGGCCGCAGAAATTGTAACTACCTGCGGTGCCAGTTCCAGACCTCCCTCGTCTGTCTTTCCCGTCCCTCTCTCACCGTATATGCAGGGTCCGGTAGCGGCAAGACAGCTTACAAGATCCGTATGCACGTCCCGTACCACAGGGTTATCTCCTGTCTTGTCCACTTTGTCTCGCGACGTGATATGTGATTCGTGCGCGGTTTGCGGGCGAATCCCGTCCCTGCCCCGATTGCCTTCGGCTCACTCAACATGCCTCGGGACTGACAACGCCCGGACCAGTGTGACCGTGGTCGATTGCCGAACGCCTCATATGCCGGCAAAGACCCGGACTCCCACACGATGTTGCCAACGCTCGCAGCGATGCCGCCTCCGGTACTACCGCCGGCCACGCTGGCCAGCAAGGCCCCGGGCGTAGGAGTAACATTGACCCAAGTCATAGGTGCGCTTCCAGCCACGACACCTCGGCTACAAGAAAAAGGTTGTCGAGCGGCGCTTCACGGCCTGCGCTCAGTTCGTGCCGCTCACGCCCGTGGCGGGTGGCGCGGACGGTCCAAACAGTGTGTCTGGTGCAACTGGTGCGGACCCGGCCATCGGCGCTGTAGCGTCGGGCTTCGCCGCGGGTGCTGCGGTGGCCGGTGATCCATTAGGCGCCCTCGACGTCGGCGAAGGCGACGGTGCCGCTGGAACCGGTTCCAGTGCAGGTGCAGGTGCTACAGCGGGCGGCTGCACCGGAACGGGCGGGGCGGGCGGCGTCGGCCCGGCGGGCGTCGTCATCTTCATCGGCTCGCCCGGATGCGTCGGCGCGGGCTCGGGCAGCGGCGCAACATGCGCCTTCTCCGCGGCCTTCACCGTCGCACGGTCGCGCCGCACTGGATCGACCTTCAGAAAATGGTCGACCAGATTGAAGAAGCGCTCGTAGAACACGCCGGCCGGAATTGTCTCGCTCGCAATTTTGACCATCGAGTCGCTGCCCGAGCCGATCGGCAATGACAGCGAGCCGAGCACGCTCAGGCCGACGCTGGCCGACGTGCTGGTCTTCTTCAGCGCGTAGCGGTCTTGTACCGCGTTCACATAGGCGGTGCTCGACGTGCCATCTGCGTTCGCGTCCGCGCAGACGACGTGAAAGGCGATCACGACGTGCGTGTCGTTGCTCGGTTGGAAATTCTTGCTGCCATCGATCGTATCGGGATGGGGCGAACTCGACACATAACCCTGGCTCAGCAGCGCCCGGCGCGCGGCTTCACAAGTCGCGTCGGAATTGGCCTTGAACGTGCGCGCGTATGGGCTTGTCGCTGTGTCGAACTGCTCCTGCTGATAGAGCGGCGTCGGCGCCGGCGCCGTACTCAAACTGCATGCCGACGAGACGGTGGCAATCGCGCACAAAACGGACAACTGGCGGAATCGGTGGAGCATGACGTCAATCAAAAGCGCTCGGCCGTGTGACGCGCCGCGAGGCGCGGTCGGGACGATGCCACCGCATGTGACGTGTAATTATCATTTGCGCCGGTCGCGTTTGTGGCGACGCATTCTCGCTTGGCCGGGCCGTCAATATAGATTCTTCTGTTGACCGGGGGTTCCGCGCGCACGCGCGGACTTCCGCGTGGTGGTCGCCACCGGAATGAGTTGGCAGAGCGGATCCGTCCGACTCTAACTTTAGGCGCGAATTCGCTGGGCCGCTCCTCGCCGGCTGCTCACTGTCTCTGGCCAACCCATTTGCGCCGCTCGAACAGAACCTATCTCTGTTTATCAGTCTTTCGCAATGCATTGATGGAGTTGATCCAATACGCGCCGCAAACGCGGGAGGTCTGGCAGGAGGCGGTGCGCGAGCAAGCTATAGCCTATCTATCGCCCAAGCGCCAACATGCCCGCGCACTTCGTTTTCTCCTACCGCGGAGTCCGTACTCCCAATCACCAGCAGGCGACTCAGCCGATCTGCAGTTCGCCCAAGCCAGGCGCCGGCATCTCGCCCTCGAGGAATGCAGCGATCTGGATGAGGTTCAGCCTGGCCGCGCTGCGCAGTCGCCTGCGGATGGCAGCAGGGTTCTGCCGGAAGCAGAATCGAAAATGCCGCCGCACCAAAACCAATGCCGATCAGTGTTGCGAAGGCCCCGTTCAAGAACGCTGCATCCTCGATCCATGACCCGCGTCCGGTCAGCGGCAGTGAAGTTCATCCCTCCAGGGATTGCCGCGGCACTTGGGGGTACCGTCAGCGAAATGTTTCCTGACTTTGCTGAAATCCGCCTGGGCGGGTGGCTACCGTGCATGAATCCATGCATGACTGCTGTAAGTTCAGCGCAGGTCAGTATTAAGTTCCATGCAATTGCACATTGGCGGCGATCTTCTACGATCCATGCATTGCCGGACAGTCCGTGGTCGGCCTTCCGCGCAACAATAAGAGGCAATGCGAGGGGGGCCTGCGATGACGTCAGGCAAATCTACAGGTCAGGTCCTAGGCCAGCCTAGGAGACGCCATCCACCGCGCTCGCGGTATCGCGTACATTGCCCGGAGGCAAGTCGCGCTCTGCGACTGAGAAGCAATCTACGCCAATTCGACCAACCGCCCTCGTCTTTTGCATCCACACGCCCCTGGCGCCTGCCAAGGCACCAGTTCTCTATTCCGCCGGCCGCCAAACCAGAATTGGTTCCGTCTGGAAAGGGCCTCATCAACCGTTGGCTAAGTACCTCTATTTATTGAGCTTTCCCTATTTCATGACAACTTCAAGACAACCACTATCATTCCCGCGCAGGCGGGGACGACAGACTTTTGGCGTTGTCGTGAATTTCGGAAACGTTAATAAGCTTGGCAGGCGCCACCCTTCGCTGTGAGCCGATGGTCATTCACGTCGAAAGAAGGAGAAATCCAAATATGGCGACGATCAACCATTTCGGACCCTACTACGTCACGCCTGCCGGAGGTTTGGCTCCCGGCGCCGCGTACAACGTGGTCTGGGGCCCCAGCGACGTATTCAAGGGTTCCACGATTAATGTGACAGCTCACCCTGGTGGCAACCGCAGAGGTAGGTATGCGGCCTGGATCAGCGACATGTCGATCGAGAACGTCATTAGCGGCACAGGGGACATCAGCTTTGTGGATACAAATGCCTATGCCACGTTCGCAAACGACGGGCAGGAAACCATTGATTATGTTTCCTTGTATCTGACCGTGACAACAGCTTAGGGGATCTCCATGCGATTGACGGTGATTCATGACAGCAACGGGAACATCGTTTCCATGGTTGCTTATCCCGAAGGTTCGCCTCCGATGTACCTCGAGACAAAGCCCGGGCAGCATATGACTGAGATGGAAGCGCCAGCAAATATCAGGCTTGATCTGGATGCCAGACAGATACATGAGCGCCTGTCCGAAGTGATGCAGAACTACCGGGTGGACATGGGATCGATGAAGTGCAGCCTGACTAGAAAATCCTGAGGCTTCAGCGCCTGGGTTAGTGGGCATGCGCTGGATCGGCACGAACTGCCGCTACACCCAGGCTCGTTTATCGAAACACATTTCAACCGGCCGAAGACGGTGTCCTTTCCTTCGATCCCAACGTGGGGAGCAAGACATGGCCAAGACCGCACCTCAAATTACGCAAGAGGAAATCGATGCTTTCGCTACCAAGGTTGCGAAATGGGCGGAGACGTTGCCCGACAGTCATCGATCCCTTGCCCATGTCCTTGTGGAGCACGCACGCGAGTTGACGCCGCACACTGTCGCGTTGTCGAAGATCACCGCAGACCTCAGGACCTCCGCAAAGGCAGTGATCAATGCACTGAACCTGGCTGCTACGCCACAGGGTTGGGTGCGGATCGATCCGGTCTGGGAAAAGAAGAACAAGGTCGAATTCGGCGAGGATATCGAGATTGTGCAACGGGTGTTCATGAAAACGAAGGGCTAGGCCGCCAGGTCCATTGATTTCTGTGTGGCGAGGGGACTCTCATGCTCGATTCGATCCAGGCACGTTGCAAGATTGATCAGACGACCGAAGAGACATTTGTCGCGACGCTCATGGAGTTTGCCGCAGGTCTTTCGCTACAAGAATCCCTGATTCTCTCCGCGCTCATGCAAGAGGCCATGGATCCGTGGTCCCGCTCGCTCCTTGCGCCCCCCGATCTGACCCCCGTCGAAGCTGCCATCCTGGAAAAAGCCGTACCACCGCCACCCGAGGAACCCTGAGGCCATGCACGCCGCGCTGATTATCAAAGCGACACGCCTTTGCAATCTCCGCTGCAGCTATTGCAATGATTGGCGCGTCGGGAGGGGCCACACCATGACATTCGAGGTCATGGTAGCCATGACCGCAAAGGCGCTAGGCGATCCACTTCATGACAGCGTTGACTTCATCTGGCATGGTGGCGAACCAACGCTTCTCGGCCGAGCGTTCTTTGAGAAGGCGATTCATGCGCAGGCGCGCTTGCGGCGGCCTGGTCAGGCAATCACCAATTCGATCCAGACGAATGCCACGGTACTCGATGCCGAACTGGCGGCGTTTTGCCGGGCGAATCAAATCGCCGTGAGTGTCAGCCTGGACGGGCCTGCCCATATTCATGACGCGCAACGCGCACACATATCCGGCCGGTCCTCATTCGACGAGGTCCGGCGAGGGATTGCGCTGCTGCGCCAGCACGGCATTCCCGTCAGCGCGCTGCTTGTCGTGGACCGCCCTACTCTCAGCCTCGGCCCCGAAGTTGTGTTCGACTTCCTCGTCAATCAGGACGTCAAGAGCTTTGGTTTCCTGGCGGCAAAACCGAAGAATACGCCCGAGGCCCGGCCGGCCACGCCCGCTGACCACTATGTACGCCCAGCCGAAATGGGAAAATTCCTGAGTCGTCTTTTCGATCTCTGGGTGGCGCACAACGATCCCGGCCTGCGGATCCGGGAGTTCGACGCCATCCTCAAACGCGTGCTGGGTCGCCCGGCGGCAACCTGCGTCCTGGCGGGTGAATGCTTTGGCAGGTACTTCATGATTGAGCCCTCGGGCGACGTTGGCCATTGCGACCTGTTTCTTGGCGATCCAGCCTACACCCTCGGAAACATCGTCACCGACACCTTTTCGGAGTTTAGGTCGAGCACCGTGCTTGCCATGGCGCGCGAGCGCAATCGAACGGTCATTGAAGCCATGCGCGGTTGCCACAATTTTCCAATCTGCAACGGCTGGTGCCCGCATGAACGGTACACGGCCTTGCGACATGACCCAGACTATTCCCAAGGATGTTGCGGGCTCAGCGGACTGATCGACCATATCCGCTCGCGGGTCGCGCCGCCTGCGCAGGCGATGAGCGACCCATTGCATTGCTTCCCGGTCTGACAAGAAGCCATGCGCGTCCTTCTTGGCCCCTCCCACGAGTTGCACAGCGGGATTCATGGCGCCCTCACGGACCGGCCGGCGGAGGGAATCGAGTACATCGACGGACGCTATACGCATTTCTTCCGGTATCAGCCATCGTCGCAGCGCCCTTTTTCACCTGTGCGCGACCACAGTGAATCCGAGTGGATCCGGTTCGAGAAAGCGCAAGACGTCGATTTGATCCACAGCGCGCGCTTCCCGGTAGAGACTGCCCTGCCTTGGGTGGTCGATGCGGATTGCCTGCTGCTGCCCCTGCAGATCGGCGCCTTCTTCGCGATGGGGCTTTCTCGTGGCGCGTCGGCGCCTGAGCCGGGCACTGTCTTTCGCCGGGAAGCCGCAATGCTCGCTCGCTATGCGGATGACGGCTGCCGCCGCATCCTGCTGCGCACTGAACGCGCGAGACGTCAATTCCTTCTTCAGATCAGCGAGCACCCGGAACTCGGGGGGAATATCGCGGATGAGTTGGCAAGAAAGACTGAAGTCGTTTATCCCGCAGTCGCCGCAAGCACTCGCCCCGGACCCCGCCAGAGTCGCCCTTCCATCATGTTCATGGGCCGCACATTCGTCGACAAAGGAGGCGTGGTCGCGCTTGCCGTATTCCAACGGTTGCGCGAACACCTGGGATCGGCATTCGACGCAACCATCGTGTCGAGTTGCCCGCCGGACGTCACGGATCGCTGCAAGGCACTGCATATTGATATCCAGCCGCCCTCCGACAGGGGCAGATATCTCGAACGTCTTGCCAACGCAGACATATTTTTCTCGCCAACCCTCTTTGAAAGCTTTGGTATGGGGCTCGTTGAAGCCGCGGCGGCCAACACTGCCATTGTCACGTCCAGCGGTCCCGGAATGGAGCATATCGACGAACTGTTCGAGGACGGCCACGACGCCTTCCTGGTGTCCAACGCGCTCGCCCCGGAGGCGCGAATCCGCGCCTATGCCGATGACCTGACCACGCTGATCACCGATTGGGAAGTTCGGCATCGACTCGCGGCCAATGCACTGGCACTTGCGTCGACGGGCATTCTTTCGCTCTCGCGGCACAACCAGATCATCGAGCGCATCTATGACAACGCCGTCCACGTTCCGCTGACGCGCAATGAAGGAACGGCGCGGCCAACGGAGCGCTGCGACGATGGACGTTTGCGAATTCTCGGCTGGAGCGAGCAGACCTGCCACTGGACCCGCCAAAGACTGATCCCTCCCGGCGGGCTCCGTATCTGCCTTTAGCAGCGGCGTATTGCAGGCGATGCCACGTCGCGAAGGACGTGGCATAACGTTCTAAAGTCACTGTCGATTGCTCGAAACAATACACTTGAAACGGGGTATCTCGGACTTATAACGGCGATGGCCGGGACGTCGGCGAGGGCGCGCTGCGGCGATTCGCTGTCCCGCGCCACTGCAGCGCGAGACACCTGCGCAATGACCTACGCCCGATTGCCGTTGTCGCGCGACACGCTGATGGACGCGAATAGCTCACGGACTCGGACGTTCTATCACGAAGGGCCGAACGTCCAGGAAGGGTCGGCTACGGCGATCGCCTTCTGTTGGGTTGGACGACCGCCTATCGCCCGAAGCGGCCAACGTCTCAGAAGGGTCGATTTGAGACGATCAGCGATGCAGTGCCCTTGGCGATTGACGGTATGCGGAAATGGATACTAAATTCCATTGCAGATCAATACGTTAGACTATATTTGGCGAAAATTTCACGAATTCCGGCCGACCCGTCAGCCCGTAGTCGGCCATCTGCGCCTGGATTGCAGTGACAACAGCGATGACAGTAAAAACTGAGCGGGCGGACGCGATCCGCTGCTTCTGGCGCGCAGTGCGCTCCTGGTCTAGCTCGCGCAAACTGCGGCACTCGCCGGCTTCGCGCGTTCCTGCGCGAGCGTTACCGCCTCGGGTGGCCGCCACAGCTTCGTCGAGAAATGGGTACGCAATGCTTTCAGTTGCGGCGGCCCGCCTCGAGTTCCGTTCGCCTCGTCTGTGTTTGCGACAGTCGCATCGCAGGCCTATGCGACGCTGCCAAAAGCAGCGAAAGAATTCTAAAATGACGGGAAATTCTGTTCCGACAACATAGGGGCTAAGCCATGTTCAAGCACGTACTGGTACCCACCGATGGTTCTGACCTTTCTGGGAAGGCCGCTGCCGCTGCGATCGAGTTTGCCAAGGCAATGGGCGCAAAGATCACGGTGTTCACTTGCATGAATGAGTACCCCTTCCTCACATCGTCCGACTCGGGCCACCAGACCCGCAAGGCATTCGAGGAGCATGCAGCGATCGAGGCAAGGGCGAGGCTCGACTTGGTCGTGACGGCCGCGCAGGCGGCTGGCCTTGCCTGCAGTACTGATACGGCGATCACGACGACGCCGTACAAGGAGATTATCGAGGCCGCCAACCGGCACGGATGCGATGTGATTTTCATGGCATCGCATGGACGTCGTGGCCTTGAGGGACTGCTGGTGGGCAGCGAAACGCAGAAGGTGCTGACGCATTGCGCGATCCCTGTGCTGGTGTACCGGTAGTGGGGATGGCCAGACCCCTGACCGGGATTCCAGCGGTAGGACCGGGGTCATCGCTGACCCCACACTCCGGAAAATGTAGGGTTCGTCAGAATCTGAAGATCCACCTAAAGCAGGCCTTCGGCGCGTGGTGCGGCCGGCTGGAAGCCGCCCGCACTTACTTCAGCGTCTTCAACCGGTTGTTCGCCGCACGCCCGCCTTCGGTACCGGGATACTTGGCCACCACCTGTTCCAGCGTTTTGCGCGCGGCCGCCTTCTGCCCGGACTCGAGCTGATTATTGGCAACCGCGATCATTGCGTCCGGCACCTTGGGATGCGTCGGGTTGGCATTGATCATTTTCTGCAGCGTCCAGGTGGACCCCTTATAGTCGCGCTGCGCGTATAGCGAGTTGCCGAGCCAGTACTGCGCCAGCGGCAAGTACGGGCTCTGCGGATACTTCTTGATAAACGACGAGAACGAATTCCCGGCGCTCTTGAAGTCGCCCGCCTGGAAACGCTTGAGCGCGGCGTCGTATTCGGGCTTCTCGCCCGGCGGCGACGTGCCCTGGCGGTCTTCGACCAAAGCGTGCTGGGGATCGAACTTCTTCAGGCGCGCATCCAGGTCGGCGTAATAGTCCTTCTGCTGCTTCTGCAGCGTCGCTACCGTGTTCTGCAGCACTTCGTTCTGGCCGCGTAGCCGCGCAAGTTCCTGGCGTAGACCTTCGAGCTGGTTCTGCAGGTCGAGCGTAGTGCGGCTATTCTGCTCAATGCGCTGGGTCGCCGTCGCCTGGAAGCTGTTGAACTGGTCGCGCAGGTTGATGACCGTTTTGCGCGCCTGCTCATCGTCGAACACTCCGGCGTGCGCCTGCGTGAGGGGCAGCATACCGCCGCTCGCCATGGCGGCGAGCCACAACAAGGTGGAAACGCGTACTTTCATGGATGGGTCGTCGTTGGTTGTGTCGGTTAGCCCTCGTCACATCGCCGTTGGACAGAGGGCCGAATCTGCGGGCCTATCCGACCGGGAAAAACTCCTTACTCTGCCCCGCATTGACCGCCCGCCGCAGCCAGTCGGGCATCTCGCCCTGCCCGTCCCAGCTCTGCCCCGCGGCGTTGCGGTAGCAGACCACTGGCGCTGGTGCGGGTGGCGGTGGGGGCGGCGGATCAAAGCACCCCGCCGCTTCCAGCTCCTCCATCGTCAGCCCGTAGTCGGCCATCTCCGCCTGGATCCAGCGGGTCGCCGCCGCCCGCTCAGATTTTGCTGTCATTGCTGTCGTCACTGCTGTCGCTGCCGTCATCCGGGTTGGAGGCGGCCGTAGGCGCGCGCTGATTCTCGTCTTGCTGTTGGTCCAGTTTTTTGCCTGGCGCCTCCTGTTCGGTCGGCGCCGGGCTCCCGGTCTTGCGCCGCCGCCCGCCACCACTCCCCCCCGCCCGGGCGGCGCCACCCGCAATTCTGCCAGCAGCTGGCGCGCCAGCGCCGCTTCGGCCTCGGCCCGTTCGGCCCGGCGCTGCGCCGCGCCCAACTCCGCCTGCACCGCGTCCAGGACGTGCGCCGATTTGCGCTTCGCCTGCTCGGCGGCCGCGAGCCGCTCGGTGAGCCGCTCAGTGAGCGCCGCGGCCTGGGCCTCGAGCCGGGCCCGGACTTCGGCCTGCGCCACGGCCGCGTCGCGGGCCTCGCTGCGCGCCGCCAGCAGTTCGCCGCGCAACGCTTCGGCCGTGCGCTCGCTCTGCTGGCGCGCGGTACGTCCCCCATCCGGTTCGCGCAAGCTCCGCCGCTCGCTGGCTTCAGCCCGCTCTTGGGCAATGGTCACCTGCTCGCGGGCGCGCTCGAGCTCGGTCGAGAATTGGGTGCGCAGTTCCGCCAGTTGCCGCCCGGCGGCGTCCAGTTCCGCCCGCCCCGCTTCCAGCCGGGCCTGGGTCGCCGCGTGCGCCTCGCGCGCCTCCGCCAGCTGCGCCGAGATGGCGGCCACCTCCTCGCGCGCGTCCGTGGTCTCGGTCCGCGCGGCGTCGCGCTCGGCCTCGGCGGCGCTGGCCGCCGCGCGTGCCTCGGCGCGTAGCGTGGCCAGCTCACCGGTAGCGGCCTCGTTGGCCGCCTGCCAGACGGTCTGGACCGCCCCGGCCGCGATGTCCTTCAACGCATCCGGCAAGTCGGGATGGTCGATGGTGACGCGCGTGCGCCCGCGCAGCTCCTGCCAGAACGCCTGCAGCACCTCGGCGGGCGTGCCCATGCTGCCCTTGCGTACCAGGCTATAGAGCTTGTTCGCGGTGGGCGTAACGCCATAGCGGAAGAACAGCAGGCCGCAGACCTCGCGGTACAGCGCGCGGGTTTCGGGGAAACGGCTGCGCAGCTCGGCAATGCCATTGGCCATCGCGGCCCGCAGCGCGGCGTCGGTCAGATCCAGGTCGGCAGCGGGCAAAATATCGCGCTTGCAACCGCGCCGACGCCCGTTGTCTCCGGTTCGCGACCGGAGGCAACCTGCCATCGCCACACCAGTCGGCCGAACTCCAGGGCGATCAGGATACTTGTGAATATTCCGATCGCAAACGCCAGTCCACCGGCCCAGCCAGCACCATAAAGTGACGGCCGCCCGCCGCTGGAAATATTTGTCGGCCCTGCAGGCAGGGTCTCCCGCTGCGCCCACCCGCAATGTGGGCAGGTCACGACTGATTCCAGGATGACGTCACGCATCGCACTATCCTCGCTGAAGATCAGACAGATCGCCCGCGCTTCCCGTCCACGCGGCTCAGTGCACCGACGAGTCCGTGAGACGCCGGCGAATCAGCCAGTCAACCGAGAGCGCCCCGGCTCCCCGCGCCAGCAGTACCAGCAGCATCGCCGCCCACTGGATATGCGTGGGCCATGCCTGCGGATAGACGAACAGCTGGATCACCGTGATCATGCCAAGCAGTATCAGCGCCATGGGGCGGGTTGCCAGGCCGAGCACCAGCAGCACTGGCGCCGTCAGCTCAACGGATACCGCCAGGTAGGCGGCCAGTTCGGGCGGCAGCAGCGGCAGCCGGTATTCCTCCCGGAACAGCTCCACCGCCGTCGCCCAGTTCGCCAGCTTGGCCATGGCCGAATTCCAGAAGACGGTGGCGACCGCGAACCGCAACGGAATGGCCAGGGCTGTGTACGGCATGCGATCGAGCCAATCCACGACGCGCTGTGCGCGCGCGACAAGCGTGAAGGGGGTGTGGGGGGAAGGCGTGGCGCGTGTCATGGCGAGAGATCCGGAATGCGTAAGTCAGAGGCCTGGGCCCGGCCGAAGCCGGTAAAGCTGCCGGCCGACAACAGCGTGGCCAGCCACGCGTGCGCGTCCGCCGGCGACGTCGGGCCCAATGCAGCGTGCAGCGGATGCCCGGCCAGCAAGGCCGCGGTGAATTGCCATTGCCACGCGCTGAGCCGGTCGACGTCGATGGCGTCCGATGTGCGGCGCACCAGCAGCCAGACCGGGCCCACCGCGGGGTCGATGCGCGCCAGGGCATGGTCGTCGCGGTTCAGCACCGCGCGCCAGATGGCATCGACGGGGAACGCGGCATGCACCACGCGCACCGCAGGATGCGGCAAGAAACGTATATCGCCGGCTGCGGATACGTCTGATTCCGCCAGGCGGCGTAGATCGAGCGGCGTGGCGTCCGGCGCGTGCAAGACTGCACTCACGGCCCACTCCAGCCGGGCGACGTCAGGCAGGTAGCCAATTGCGGCCGCCTCAGGCAGACGCGCCAGGAATTCCGCGAACGCCTCGCCGTACGCATCCAGCCACGCGCTCTGCGGGGCAGACTGCCCGATGAACAGCCGGGCCGCGCCTTCGAAGAACTCGGGGCCTACCAGGGCCTGGACGGCCGGATATGACAGGCGCAGCGCGCCTACGAGCGTGGCGGTGGCGGTGTTTCGGTAGATACCCAGCCGCGCCTGCGGCACCAGCCCGTCCGCGATCACGTGCGCCGAGGCCCCACCGGCGGCAGGATTCCCCAGTTCCTGGGCGAACGCGCGCTGCAGCTCAAGCAATGAGGGCGGATCGGATTGCATGCTGCTGTCTCTCCAGTGCCGCCTGAGCGATACGCGCTTCCCCCATCAGCACATCGAGAGGCGGCACGTCCGTATCCCATTCGATCAGCGTCGGCACCGCGCCGAACCGCCCAAGCGCCGCCTCGTAGAGCGCCCACACCGCCGGTGCCACGCGCGAGCCGTGATCGTCGATGCGCAGGACCTGCCCCTGCCCGAGTTGCCGCACGCTGTGGCCGGCCAGATGGATTTCGCCGATGGCGGCCGGCGCAAGCGCGTGCAGGTATGTCATGGCGTCCCATCCGTGATTGCAGGCGCTGACATAGATATTGTTGACGTCACACAGGATGCCGCACCCGGTGCGCCGCGCCACTTCGGACAGGAATTCCCACTCGGGAATGGTTGAGTGGCGATACTGGAGATAGGTAGACGGGTTTTCGACCAGAATGCGGCGCCGCAGTGCGCCCTGGACCTGGTCGACATGCGAGCAAACCACGGCCAGCGCCTCCTCGGTCATCGGCAAGGGCAGCAGGTCGGCAAGATACGTGCCGCAGGTGATGCTCCAGGACAGATGCTCCGACACCAGCCCGGGTTCGACCCGTTCAACCACCTCGCGCACCCGCGCCAGATGCGCCAGGTCCAGCCCGTCTGCACTGCCCAGCGACAGGCCAACGCCGTGCAGCGATAGGACGTAGTCACGGCGAATGGCGTCCAGGCAGCCCGGCGCGCGGCCGCCGCCCATGTAGTTTTCCGTATGCACCTCGAACCACGAAACGGCCGGGTGTTCCTCCACCACTGCCTGAGGGTGCCGGAAGCGTAGTCCGATCCCGGCGCGCGGCGGGATCGGGCCCAGCCCGCGTGGGTAGGCGACAGCCGCGGCAGCCATGGTTCGCTCCTGCCTCATGAGACCTTCAGCTTGCCGCCCTGGATCTCTAGACCAAGCGAAAAAAGAAGAAAAGCCCGCTGCAAGGGCGGGCTGAAATCCCTTCGGTGAAAGGGAGAAGACGAGGGTGAGTGTAAACCCTAATAAAATATCTTGCAGAGCATGGCAGAAGCCCGTCGGGTAGTGCCAATCCGTTACTTTCATGATAATGAAACTATGGAATGGCGATGCTAGCGAACGGTGCAATGAACGGCAAGTGCAATGGCGACGACCACAATGATGGCGCCGACGCAGAAGACCCGGTCCATGAATTGAAGGTGTCGCGCCATGGAAATTGCCGAATAGGGGTAATCGTACTTTTCGTGCAAAATCTGGCGGTGAACTAAGAATTATCCTTACAAATCAAAGCTTTAATAAACCGGAACGTTCACTGCCTCGCATCCTTTCGATGCAAAATCTGGCGCCCGCGTTGCCCGCAAGCGCAGCCCTTGTGGTACTTGGAGCTATAGATCACATGTGCCCGGCATCCAATTGCTAGCCGCCAGGGCGGACGAAGTATTTCGTGAACAACCGCTCGGCCTCGCCTAAGCCCTCCTCCGTTAGCCAAACCGATTTCGCGCGGTTCACCGGATCCCCGATGAGTCCTCTCTCGTGCAGGCGGTTCAATGCGTCCCAGTCAAAGCTCCGCCACGCGCGATTCTCCCCACATAAATTCAGGTAGAGCAGCGCGAGGACAACCTCGTCGATCGCGTCGGTATTGATGTCCATTTTGCCTCCTCCTTGAAGATGGCCCTCACGATCCTGCCGCACGCTGCCAAGGCGCCGCTTCGAGCAGCATGTCCTGGTACTGCTCGAGGGGAAATCGCAACGTGCCCCGAAAGTTCACATGCGCCGAATGTGCCGGCCCCATTCGGCGCAGCCAATCGTCCTCGACTCGCTGCCCCTTGCCGCGCCACGCGTCGACTGTCGCCTGCATGCGCTGCGTGTTCCAGGCAATCACCAGATTCGTCAGCAGGGTCAACGAGCCAGAAATCGCGATGATTTCGTCACGACGACGGCCGCGCTCCGGCGCGACCTTGCCTGTGTAAATCGTACGCTGGAGCTCATGTACCGACTCACCGCGATTGAGCAGCGCGTGCAGTTCCCGGCGAAACTCGACGTTGCTGAAATAGTCGCACAGGAACAGGGTCCGCAGCAGCTTGCCAAGCTGTTCCGCCGCCCGATAAATCGGATCCCCTTGGGCTGCGCTGCCGAATCGCTGCAACGCGACGACGGCGCTGACACGCCCTGACTTGATGGATGCAACGAGCCGCAGCAGCCCGTCCCAGCCGTCGCGAATGGGCTTCAATGAGATACCATGATCCACTGTGGGAGCAAGATCTTTGGCCATCTCCATACCCCGTGGCAGATAGAGCTTGCGCTCCGACAAATTGCGTAGCCGCGGGCATAGATCGAAGCCGAGCAGCTTCGATACGGCCATCCCCACGTTCGTATACCCATGAGTATCAACGGCAAGCGCGAGCAGGCCGCCATCTTCGCGCGTGTCGCTGTGGCGCACTGCCCCTTCAATTGCGACCCCCGCCTGGCGCTCGTTAAGGACGATGGGCTGGTTGTACACGATGCCATGCTGGTCCAGGACGTGCGTGTAGATACCGACTGCATGGGTGCGCCTACGCGGATCGACACGAGCGTAGAACAGATGAGGTGAAGTATCCAGGCTCATTGAGTCGCTCGAGGCTCGCTGCCCAGTTCCCCACAACTCTGTGATGGGGTGCGTACGTTGAAACTCAACCACGCGCGCGTTGGCGCGCGACAGCCGGCCCGACATCTCGAGCACACGCATTGTGGTCGAAATCGCCGCAGCATCGACTTGCTGAATCATGGCGGCAACGCCTTTCGCATCGATCTCGGTGCCGTGCGCCATCAGCGCACCATAGAGCGAGACAAGTTCGTTGGCATCGCGTGCCTTCCGCGCCAGCAGTACTTCGCTAAAGCCCGTGCGGACATCCACTTCCATCATCAGATCGGCAAACTGAGCTGTGCCGATCGCCTTGAACAGCAGGTCGCGTGTGCGCCTCGGTATCCCGTCCGTCGGTAGCGCTTCAAGTGCTGACAGGTGCAGGGCGCCATCCCTGCCGATCACGCGGCCGGCTTCGCGAGCCTCCTCCAGCGCCGAGAGGCCCGCCTTCAGGTTCTCAGTCAATCGATCGAGAATGGGATCCGCTGTAGCTGGTAGACCCAATAACGATAGGTGCCGGCCTCGCTCGGACTCCCAATCTGACGGCGGAATCAGCATCTGGTCGCGCTCACGAAAGGACAGACTGTGGTTGATCCACACCGACCCGCGGCGCAGATCTTTGCGCAAGCTCGTGATCGCGGCGGCTTCCAGAGCGCGCAGTGCACGCTTTCGATCGTCGCAGTCGACCAAAGCGCGCCAGTTGGCGCTAATCGGCACTCCGTGGTCAATGGGCAACTCCGTCGCGCCGTCATCGCGCAGCCTGGCGATAAGCTCGAGTTGCTGCAGGCTTGGTTCTGTGTCCCGACCCGAGAATTCCAGTTCACAAAGGGGTGCAAGGAGACTACGGATGCGCCGGTAATCATCAGTCAGCGTTTCGCGCACGCTGGCCGCATGGCTGGCGGGAGGCTTGTCCGGTAGCTCCCCAAGCAGTGCTCCTATCTCTGCAAGTCTGGCTTCTGCCGGGCGCGTGTTGTCACGAACGAGCGCTTTGATCGCGACCAGTTGTTGTCGATATTCAACTGCAGAGCGAGCCTGTTTCGTTGTGGTCTTGTTGTAGGCGTGCCGAACCAGATCGGAAACACGGCGCCCTATTTGATAGAGCAGCGAATCGGTCAACTCGAGCAGCGTCACGCGCAGGAAAAATACCAGCTCAAGAGTGCGCGTCGACCCCTTGAGCTCGCGGGTCTTCACCGGACGGCGCGCCTGAATCCGCTGTGCCCAGGCACGCTGCTTATCGATCGGCACGGTGTCCAGCGTCCATGTGTGTACCCCGATCTCCTTGAGAAACCGAATCTTCTCCAGCGTTTCCGTGAGCGTCGTCGGACTGTGCCGGGCCGGCGGCGTCTTGAGCCAGTCGAGAACGGTCATGTCTGCGGCGTCGTGTTGGCTCGATAGCGCTGCATCGGCTCGCCTCAGTTGCGTCTCAGGGACGGTCGCCTCGATCAGGGCGAGAGTGTCACGCTCGATCTCAGCCCAGACCGATCGTCCGAGATCCCGCAACGTCCGGTCGGCGGGAATCAGAATCCTTCGTTCGTACAGCCAGCAGTTCGCGTGCTGGAGCAGTTCGTCGAGCGTGAGTGATTCCTTGGCATCCTGGCGCATCCATGCTTCGAGGTCTGCCCACTGGTCCGGGCCGATTGACTTCAAGCCCAAATACCCGCAGGCCCAGATCAGGTGGTCATAGAGCGTTTTGTACCGGCGATATAGGGTCCGAAGCGATGCGATCGTCGGCGTCGGTAGGCCGAACCGCTGGCCGATGTAGTGGAGCAACTGACGCGGCAGCGTACTGACCTGGCCGAGGCTATGCCCACTTGCGCGCAGAAATACCAGTTGGATGGCCGCCCCGGCGCGCCGATCGTGCCGAAAGCGCTTATTGATCGCCGCGACGTCGCTGTCCGTCAGTGCGAAATATCGCTCCACATCGAATTCCGACAGTCGCATCGGCAACCGGTCACTTCCCACATAGCGAAATCCCAAGCCCGGCATCTCTTGCCCCCATCGAGATGGCGCGATCCGAATCGCGGGCGGATATGTTACGCCCTCCACTCATTCGCAGCGGCCAACAGGTGTGGGCCTGTCGGAAAGCCTTATCGACAAAGGCTTTCGGGGAAACCGCCAGATTTTGCACGAAAAGTACGATTACCCCGTGACGTGAAGGAATGGATTTCCCTGTCCAGCGTTGCAAAAATCGCTGGCTCTACAGACAGGGGCAAGTGGGACGGCGCAATGCGGACTGCGTGTAATTCCCACCCGCAATCGTCTCAGCGCGTTCTCATGCCGAGTTCGAGCAGGCTCCAGGCCGCGCCGATCAATGCCTCTGGACTCACGGATTCCGGCCGCATCGCATCTTTCCTCAATGCCAGGCAAAGAACCCCATCCATCATGGCCCAGAGGGCATTGGCGGTGTTTTCAGGGTTGAGGCGTGGATTGATGTAGCCGGCCGCTATGCCATCCCGAATGATGGCAGCGAGCTTGGAATTCTGGTCTCGGGTCATCGATGCGATTCGTGTAATGGCCTCCGGTTCTTCGGGGGGGTTAGCCAGGATGCGGAACTGCTCTGGACGCTCAAAGGCGAAGCGCACATAGGCGCCGAATATCCGCTGGGCACGCTCCTCTGGTGTGCCGGCACCGTCATAAGCCTCGTCTATGTATGCCCGGTTTTCCTCCATGGCCCGCTCAGCAATGGCCATCAGCAGCGCGGGCTTTCTGCCAACACGGTTGTAGACCGTTTGCAGAGAGACGTCTGCTCGTCGGGCAACCTCTTCGGCCGTGACTGCGGCGACGCCCCCCTCCATCAGGAGTTCCTCAGCGATATCGATCAGGTTCCGGCGCATATCGGCCGCCCGCCGTTGGGTGCGTGTCAGGGTTGGTGTATTCATGGAGGTTGACTTTACCACTTCCCATGATTAGAGTTTACTCCATAGTTGGATATAACTCCATGGAGACGATTATGCGGCGGCTTGATGTGATGTTCCCCTCCGAGGGGTTCGAATGCGTCGCATGGCTTTACCTGCCTGACGGCACCCGTCCAGCTCCGGTGGTTGTCATGGCCCATGGCCTGGGGGGACCCGGGAAATGCGGCTGGACGCCTTTGCCCAGCGCTTCTGCGAGGCTGGATATGCCTGCCTGGTCTTCGACTACCGGCATTTTGGTGGCAGCGAGGGCGAGCCCCGGCAACTGCTGGACGTGACCAAGCAGTTGCAGGACTGGAAAGCGGCAATCGCCTTTGCCCGGATGCGCGCCGACGTGGATGGCAGCCGGCTGGTGATCTGGGGCACGTCATTTGGTGGCGGCCATGTGCTGACCACGGCCGCCGATAACCACCAGGTGACGGCAGTCATTTCGCAGTGCCCATTCACCGATGGCATGGCCTCCAGCTTTGCCGTGCCCCCGTGGACCTCCATCAAGGTAACCGCGAGGGCTATGCGTGACCAGATCGGTGCTTCGCTGGGGGCGGCCCCCATTACGGTAGCGCTGGTGGGCAAGCCCGGCGCTACGGCGCTCATGGCGGCGCCCGATGCCGAGCCGGGTTACATGCAACTAGTACCCAAGCACTCGGCCGCGACCTTTCCCAATTTCGTCGCCGCGCGCTTTGCGCTCCAAATCATCCGGTACTTCCCAGGCCATAAGACGCCGCGGATTACCTGTCCGGTGCTCTTTTGCATCTGCGATCCAGATACCGTCGCTCCGACCTACACCACCCTCCGCCACGCCATGCGGGCGCCGAAGGGCGAAATCAAGTTCTACCCCTACGGCCATTTCGATATCTATGTCGGCGAGGCCTTCGAGCGTGTCGTTCACGACCAGATCACCTTTCTGCGTCGCACTGTTCCCCTGAACTGAGGACTTGCCATGGCTAAATACAACTTTCACGGCCGTGTGGTCGCTATCACAGGCTCTACCGGTGGCTTGGGCGCTGCCGTTGCTACTGCCTTGGTCGCAAAGGGCGCCAACGTTGCCTTGTTCGACATCGATCGCGCTGCGCTTGAGGCCCAAGTAGGGGCACTGGGTGATCGAGCTTTTGCCCATGAAGTGGATGTGCGCTCGCTGGACAGTATCAACCGGGCGATGAGTGCGGCGGCGCAGCATTTCGGTGGCCTCGACATCATTGTGGCAAACGCTGGCATTGACTATGTAGAGCCGCTGATTTCCGCCACCCCTGGGAAATTCGAGCGTGCGATCGACATCAACCTGACCGGCGTATGGCGCACCTTCCATGCCGGTCTCCCGCATGTAATGCAGCGCGGGGGATACCTGATGGCCGTTTCCTCCATGGCGGCTTTCGTCCACTCTCCCCTGCAAGCTCACTACACGGCGAGCAAGGCGGGGGTCTGGGCGATGTGCAACAGCATCCGACTAGAGGTTCGTCATCTGGGCGTTGGTGTAGGCAGCGTGCATCCTACGTTCTTTCAGACTCCAATGATGGAAGCGATCCACGCTGATAAGGCGGGAGTGAAGCTTTGGAGCGGCAATCAGGGAGGTTTCTGGAAAATGATTTCTCTTGAAGACGTTGTCGCCGGGATTCTGCGCGGCATTGAACGTCGTAGCGACATGGTCGTGCTGCCGAAACATAACACGCTGGTCGCGAAGGCTCCGGGATTCTTCCGGTCATTCGTGGAAGCGCTCGGTTTCAAGCAATCGGACATCAAGGAAGCCATCGCACTAACAGTGCGACGCTGAGGGCTTGTTCAAGCAAACACGTTCAACGGAGATCTGAATGGCATACGATCTGCACGACAAGGTAGTGCTGATTACAGGCGGCGCGGGCGGAATCGGAGCGGCAACTGCTCGAGCTCTTTATGAAGCGGGAGCGAGGCTGGTTCTAACCGATGTCACACAGGGAGAGTGTCGATCTGATCGCCGCCTCGTTCGACTCAAAGCGCGTTCTGGCCTTGGCGCTGGATGTGACGGACATGGCTGCAACAAAAGAGGTCATTCAACGCTCGATATCTCGGTTTGGCCGCCTAGACGTTGCATTTGCCAACGCTGGGATTTCGTGGCGAGGCAATCCGGCCACCGTTTATACATGCGATGAAGCCGAGTTCGAACGCATCATCGAGGTGGACTTCCTTGGCGTTTGGAGAACGATAAAGGCTGCGTTGCCCGAGGTTGTGCGCAACCAAGGACAGATCGTGGTGACTTCGTCGGTCTATTCCTTCGTGAATGGCATGGTCAACGCACCCTATGCGGCGTCCAAAGCCGCCGTCGAGATGCTGACCCGCTCACTCCGTGCCGAACTGGGCGGCACGGGAGCCACAGCTAGTGTCGTCTACCCTGGCTGGGTTGCCACCCCGATCGCCAAGGTGGCCTTTGGGGGCACGACCTCGCTACGCAGATGAATGAGCAAGGCTTCCCTGCCTTCTTGAGGCATCCCGTGCAACCCGAAGAGATCGCACGGGGTGTCGTCCTGGGTCTAAAATGTCGCAAGCCGCGCATCATGATTCCGCGGCGATGGGTGCCACTTTCCTGGCTGCGGGGCCTGTTTGCTACTGTCACGGATTGGCATATCGGTCGTCATCGAAAGATGCAGTCGGCCGCCCATTGGCCTGGAGCGGATGCTGCGCATCCGCTTTTTGCAGCACTGGTTCAACCTGGCGGATCTGGCCTGCGAAGAGGCGCTGTATGACAGCGCCAGCCTGCGCCGCTTCGTTGGGATTGACCTGGGTCGTGAACCTGTGCCGGATGCCACCACGCTGCTGAAGTGCACCAGCTTGCGGAGCGGCTATTCGCTGAGGTAGGCCGTATCCTTGATGTAGCCGGGAGGTAGTCGGATTGCACGTCTACTCGAAGCGCAGTTGGCAATCACGTGGCGGGCTCACATGAGATCAGTGGAGCGTGCTCGCGCCCGGATGGCCTAGCGGGTCCATTAAGGCAATGCTGATTAAGGCAATGCTGATTAAGTCCTCCGCTTCATGAGGAAGAGCGTTATGTGAGGGATCAAGAGCGCAAAGAGAAGAACATGAAGCAGATGACGTTGGCAGCGGGTGCAGATCAAGGGGCTGGATTCGAGCAATACCGTAAGCCGACGCGACGTGAGGCATTTCTGGCGACGATGGAGACGATCGTGCCGTGGGCGGCGTTGTGCGCGGTGATCGAGCCGTACTATCCGAAGGCCGGCAACGGCCGGCCGCCCATTGGCCTGGAGCGGATGCTGCGCATCCACTTTTTGCAGCACTGGTTCAACCTGGCGGATCTGGCCTGCGAAGAGGCGCTGTATGACAGCGCCAGCCTGCGCCGCTTCGTTGGGATTGACCTGGGTCGTGAACCTGTGCCGGATGCCACCACGCTGCTGAAGTTTCGCCGCCTGTTGGAAAAGCACCAGCTTGCGGAGCGGCTATTCGCTGAGGTAGGCCGGATCCTGCAAGCCAGCGGCGTGAAACTGAAAACCGGCACCATTGTGGATGCCACGATCATCGGTGCCCCCAGTTCGACGAAGAACGAAAAGAAGGCGCGCGACCCCGAGATGCATCAGACCCGGAAAGGACAACAGTGGTTCTTTGGGATGAAGCTGCACATCGGCGTGGACAGCCAGAGTGGGTTGGCCCATTCGGCAGTCGTGACGCCGGCCAATGTCCACGACAAGCATGCGCTACCCCAGTTACTGCATGGGCAGGAACAGCGCGTCTATGGTGATAGTGCCTACGCCAGTCAGCAGGAGCTGATCGCATCGAAAGCTCCCCACGCCAAGGACTTCACCAATCAGCGTACCCGCAAGAACGGCCAGATTGACGAGGTGCAACGCGGGAAGAACCGAAACAAATCGAAGATCCGTGCCCGGGTCGAACATGTCTTTGCCGTGGTCAAGCGCCTGTGGGGTTTCACCAAAGTCCGCTACCGCGGCCTGAAAAAGAATGCCGGCCGGGCCTTCACGGCCCTGGCGCTGGCCAATCTTTACCTGAGCCGAGGACATCTGATGGGAGCAGTCCGCCCATAAAGGGCGAGTGCGGGGCGAGCGCCTCGCCAACACACCCCGTTGGGGGGCGCAGCAAGCCAAAATCTCGTCATCAGAGCCATTCTTCAAAGCGAATAGGCTCCGCGTCGAACCGCTCCACAAAAAATCAGCAGCTTATTCAGCGTAGCCTTAAGTCCTCCGCTTCATGAGGAAGAGCGTTATGTGAGGGATCAAGAGCGCAAAGAGAAGAACATGAAGCAGATGACGTTGGCAGCGGGTGCAGATCAAGGGGCTGGATTCGAGCAATACCGTAAGCCGACGCGACGTGAGGCATTTCTGGCGACGATGGAGACGATCGTGCCGTGGGCGGCGTTGTGCGCGGTGATCGAGCCGTACTATCCGAAGGCCGGCAACGGCCGGCCGCCCATTGGCCTGGAGCGGATGCTGCGCATCCACTTTTTGCAGCACTGGTTCAACCTGGCGGATCTGGCCTGCGAAGAGGCGCTGTATGACAGCGCCAGCCTGCGCCGCTTCGTTGGGATTGACCTGGGTCGTGAACCTGTGCCGGATGCCACCACGCTGCTGAAGTTTCGCCGCCTGTTGGAAAAGCACCAGCTTGCGGAGCGGCTATTCGCTGAGGTAGGCCGGATCCTGCAAGCCAGCGGCGTGAAACTGAAAACCGGCACCATTGTGGATGCCACGATCATCGGTGCCCCCAGTTCGACGAAGAACGAAAAGAAGGCGCGCGACCCCGAGATGCATCAGACCCGGAAAGGACAACAGTGGTTCTTTGGGATGAAGCTGCACATCGGCGTGGACAGCCAGAGTGGGTTGGCCCATTCGGCAGTCGTGACGCCGGCCAATGTCCACGACAAGCATGCGCTACCCCAGTTACTGCATGGGCAGGAACAGCGCGTCTATGGTGATAGTGCCTACGCCAGTCAGCAGGAGCTGATCGCATCGAAAGCTCCCCACGCCAAGGACTTCACCAATCAGCGTACCCGCAAGAACGGCCAGATTGACGAGGTGCAACGCGGGAAGAACCGAAACAAATCGAAGATCCGTGCCCGGGTCGAACATGTCTTTGCCGTGGTCAAGCGCCTGTGGGGTTTCACCAAAGTCCGCTACCGCGGCCTGAAAAAGAATGCCGGCCGGGCCTTCACGGCCCTGGCGCTGGCCAATCTTTACCTGAGCCGAGGACATCTGATGGGAGCAGTCCGCCCATAAAGGGCGAGTGCGGGGCGAGCGCCTCGCCAACACACCCCGTTGGGGGGCGCAGCAAGCCAAAATCTCGTCATCAGAGCCATTTTTCAAAGCGAATAGGCTCCGCGTCGAACCGCTCCACAAAAAATCAGCAGCTTATTCAGCGTAGCCTTAAATCTTCCAGAGGCGTGCTGTGGCACTTCGGGCAGTCATAGCGCCACCTACCGGCCTCGGTATCAATCACAAGAAATCCACGGTAACGGCCAGCGGCCAACTCCTCCACCGCGGTCACGATGGTCACGCAACCACGCTCATATGTTGCCATGGTGATGCTCTGTAGAGTTCAACTGAACAGAGTGTAGCAAGATGATATCCGCTAGCAACACTGGAGATTGGCCATCATCAAAAGGGCGCATGTATGGGTCTTCTTGATTTTGAACATTTAGCGCCGTTCGCCCCTCGGCGCCCGATTTCGCTCGTGGTGCGGATTCCGAAGACCCATTCGCGCGTCACGCGGCTAACCGCAGCACAAGAGGCCACCGCAAGCGCGGCTCCCCACGATGACGTCGAGCGGGAAATGCAACCCGCAGATCCTCCGTGCTATGCCAGGCATGGGGCCATGCGTGGGTTCGACCGTCCTACATTTCATCGATCCCGATTTGTACCCGATCTACGATGTCCGCACGGTAGAGCCAAGGAACCGCTAGCCCCTCACGTTGATGCGTTCAAGCAGTATTTGACCGACCGTACGCTACGACCACGGCCAACTACATGGGCAGCACTGTGGACCAGCAAGGCAGTTCGCCAACGCAGAGCCCTGACCTGCGATGTTTGGGGATTCCTGACTCCCTGGTGGGCGACCGGATTGGCTCTCTCGGCCGTCTTGCGAACGAGGATGGCTCCTTGCCCTACTGCCGGCACGCGCCACCGGGGTCGCTTGCCTTTGCCGCATTTCCTGCTTGATGATGTCGACGGTGCGTGGCAGAGATGTCATGCGCTGAGGGTTGGTTTGAATAACAAGCATTGCATCGCCGCCGGCGGGCGAGGAGCCATCGGCTGCGCCCGCAGGAGAAAGTGCCAGTGCTGTTACCGCTGGAACGAACAGTAAGTAAGCGACGCGTCTTGTCATTTTTGACCTTGCTCGGCCTATTTCAATGCAATGATGTCAGGCGAGCAACAAGGGACCATGGTCATCGCAATGATCCCCATGGGGGTGATGCAGATGATTGCCAACCAAATAATCGACATGGTCGCCGTGCGGTACTGCCTCATGGCCGCAGCCAGGGCCGTGCTTATGGTTAGGGTCATGGCCGCCGCACTGATGATTGGGGGTACACCGATCGGGATTGGTGTCGCTTATTGCAAGCACGTGCTCATCGATGTGATCGCCGTGCAGGTTGTGGAGGTGCCCGTCATGCAGATAATCAACATGTCCCTCATGACGTACGGCGCGGTGTCCACAATTGGGCCCGTGCTGGTGAGGGTGATTGGTGGGGTGTGGCATAGGGCAGTCAGCCATGGCGCTAACTCCTTGAATGGATGTCCGAATTCGGAACCCGGTGGACGCGGTTGCACAGAGGACGGGGAAGGACCGGCAACTACTTATTGAATCCTAGAAGCTGGTATTACCGTATGCAAGCAAGAGCCCGTGGGCCTTGCCCCTTCATTGTGTTCGCAGATGGCCTGAATCCCAAATCCATGAGCGGGTGGCCGGCATACGCCATCGCTGGCCCCGACGCGCACGGTGGGTATCGCCAGATGCACACAAATGCCTGACGCGGATCAACGCCTGGGCATAGGCAACCAGCAGCCCCCAGCCCGCGGCCGCAGCAGCGGAGAAACCAGGCATTGTGGACACACTAAGCGCGTTGTTAGCTGGCAAAATTGCAACACGGATTACCCCCTCTGACCAGCTGCTCGCCGAGCAGCTGGTCGTCAAGAACTGTGCGTCGCTAGCTGACCAGGAAGGAAAGCATCATGGCATTCGGCAAGCTCGACGGAGACGATGACGACGTGATGAGCCAGATCAACATGACGCCACTGATCGACGTCATGCTGGTGCTGTTGATCATTTTCATCATCACGATTCCCGTCATCCATGCTGGCTGCCCGTCGGAGCGCTCCACGAAGCAGTCCTTGTAGCAAACTGCCAAGGACAGGCCCGACCACAGCTTGTTGCGGTCAAGATCAAGATATAGAAAGCTCGCCTAAGCACGGGAGACCTGCTTTCGGCCAAATCCAGTTTCCTCGTACTATTTGCGTGCCGCTGCAGTCCAAGTGACTGCGTCAGCTGGACATATAGGTTGACTATGCAACACACGGCATTACTTGCGTTTATTCTATTTTTCGACTAAATTGGAACTATGGAAGAACAAGACGTTGTCCGTTCTCTCGCCGCGCTGGCACACAACCTCCGTCTGCAAGTCTTTCGGATGCTGGTAGTTGCCGGTCCGGGAGGTTTGACCCCGGGGGTCATCGCCGAGCAGCTCGACGTGCCGGGCGCCACGCTGTCGTTCCACCTGAAGGAGCTGATGCACGCGCACCTGGTGACCACGCAGCGTGAGGGCCGGAATCTGATTTATCGGGCGGAGTTCCGCCAGATGAATGCGCTGCTGGGCTTCCTGACGGCCAACTGCTGTCAGGGCGAGCCCTGCCTTGAGGTCAGCGCGACCTCCTGCCAATGCTGACGGAAGATTCTGATGAAGCGATTTCACGTTCACCTCCACGTCGATGACCTGAGCAAGAGCATTGCGTTCTACTCCAGGCTGTTCGCCGCTGAGCCGACGCGCGTGGAGAGCGACTATGCCAAGTGGATGCTGGACGATCCGCGCATCAATTTCGCGATCTCGACACGCGGCGATCAGCCGGGCGTCGACCATCTCGGCTTCCAGGTGGACGATGCGGCCGAGCTGGCTGAGCTGAAGGCACGCGCCGAAGCGGCCGACATGGCCGTGCTCGACGAAGGCGCGACGACCTGCTGCTACGCGCGCAGCGACAAGCACTGGGTCACCGACCCGCAAGGGATTGCATGGGAGCACTTCCACTCGCTCGCCAACATCCCCGTGTTCAGCGAAAGCAAACCGGACGAGGCAACCGCTACGAACTCAGCCTGCTGCCCACCCCGCGCACCGCGTGGCAAGGCACTCGGCATTGCCGTGAACCCTGACACTTCTTGCTGCTAGGAGCACAATCGTGACGGAAAGAACCTACAACGTCCTGTTCGTCTGCACGGGCAACTCGGCGCGTTCGATTCTTGCCGAGGGCCTGCTAAACCATCTCGGACAAGGCCGCTTCAGGGGCTTCTCGGCTGGTAGCCACCCGACCGGGCGCGTAAACGCCCATGCACTGCACACGCTGAAGCAGTATGGGATCCCAACGGACGGCTTTCGCAGCAAGAGCTGGGATGAGTTCTCGCAGCATGGCGCGCCCGAGCTGGACTTCGTCTTCACCGTTTGCGACAAGGCCGCCGGCGAAGTTTGCCCGGTATGGCCAGGCCAACCGATGACCGCGCACTGGGGTGTCGCAGACCCAGTGGCGGTTGAAGGCACGGAAGAACGCAAGCAGCAAGCGATACGCGATACGGCGCTCACGCTGAAACGACGCATCGAACTGCTCCTGTCATTACCGATTTACAAGCTCGATAAAGTTGCCCTGCAAAAGGCAGTGCGCGAGATCGGGCAGAACTAGCCTGTTTTTTCATGACCACAAACGTACTGATCCTCTGCACTCACAACTCCGCGCGCAGCGTCCTCAGCGAGGGCACGCTTAATTACTGGGCTGACATGCTGGGCAAGGATGTGCGCGCCTACAGTGCCGGCAGTGCACCGAGCGGCCGCATCAATCCCTTTGCACTGGAGACCCTGGCAAACGTTGGCGTGGACACGTCGGGTCTTCGCAGCAAGAGCTGGGACGAGTTCGTCGCGAAAGGCGCACCGCAGATGCGCGTGGTCATCACCGTGTGCGACAGTGCCGCCGCAGAGGAATGCCCCTACTGGCCAGGCAGCCCCGTCAAGGTCCATTGGGGCTACCCCGATCCGTCAAACGCGCCGGGCGGAGATGAGGGTAAGCGTCAGGCCTTCGAGTTGACGCGGCAGGCCATCGGTTATCGCATGCTCCAGTTGCTGATGCTGCCGCTGGACAACATGAGTAATGCCGAGCTGCAGGAATGCCTCGACCGAATTTCGAAGAGCTAAGCATCATGATTGATTTGCAGCGCAGGCTTGCCGCAGAAGCACTGGGCACGGCATTGCTCCTGGCCGTCGTGATTGGCTCAGGGATCATGGGGGAGCGGCTCGCCGGCGGAAACGTCGCTGTCGCCCTCCTGGCCAACACTGCGGCCACGGTTGGTGGCCTGTACATCCTGATTGAGGTTTTTGGCCCCATCAGCGGTGCGCATTTCAATCCGGCCGTCAGCGCGGTCATGGTGGTACAGGGCGAGCTGCCTGGAACCGCCTTGATCCCATACATCGTCGCGCAGCTCGCCGGCGCGGTTCTGGGCGCGTGGCTGGCCCATGCCATGTTCGACATGACGCTCCTCCAGTTCTCCACCAAGGTGCGCACCGGCCCGGGACAATGGATCGCTGAAGCCGTCGCAACGGCCGGACTGCTACTTGTGATTCTGCGCGCCCCGAACGGTCGCGCCTCGGCGATGGTCGCGGCCTACATCGGCGCGGCATACTGGTTCACCGCATCCACGTCGTTCGCCAATCCGGCAGCAGCCTTCGGTCGCATGTTCAGCAACAGCTTCGCCGGGATTGCGCCGGGCAGCGTGCCGGGCTTCGTTCTCGCGCAGTGCGCGGGTGCGGCCATCGGGCTCATGGTGCACCGCATGCTGGAGCCGCGACAGATTCGCCGCGGCCACCCTAATGTCATTGAGTCTTCCGGCGAGCACCAGGCGGATCGGTCCTGAAGACGTTGCATCGGGGCCGGACACGTCCGGCCCTCTCGCGATCAGGTCGTCTCAAAACGACGCCTCTTGAAGCTCACGGTTTCCTTGAAGTCCGCCACGGTGCCGATCCGACGCAGATCCGCCCAGGTCCCCTTGTAGTACGGCACGACATTGCGGTCCGTCCACGGTGTGGTCACGTTGCCCATCACGCCGTTGTAGTGGCCAAACTGCATGAAGGTCTGATTCCGCTTGATGTCTGGCTCGAGGTACGCCAGCGCATAGGTCGAGCCATAGTCGTTGTAGACCTCGACCACATCACCGGAGCTGATGCCAAGAGTCCGTGCATCCTCGGGATTGATTTCGAGATAGGCCATTGGCACCCTGGCGCGAACGAAGTCGTTGTACTGGTCGTGGTACATCGTTTGCCAAACTTCGTTGACACGGCCATTATTGATCCAGAAATGGTACTTGGCCTTCAGGTCTGCCACCGGTTTCGGCAGGCCGGGCCAGGTGGCTGGCTTGAACTCTGCCTTGCCGTCGGCGGTATCGAACTTGCCATCCATGTAGAGCATCTCAGTGCCGATCAGCTTGCCATCGCGATACGCCTGAACCGGCAATTGAACGCCGTTGTTGCCCATGGCGCGCAGGCGCGCGAAGGTGACGAGGTTGCCCGTCTTGCCGCCCTGGCTATCGATCGGCACCGCGCCGGGCTGTCCCGCCTGACGGAATCCGTCGTTGAAGGCATCTTCCTCCGTTTTCCAGTCGAAGCCGCTGAAGCGCGCCACCATCTCTTGCTTGCCTTCCGCCTCGTACATGCGCTTGAGGGTATTGGCGATGCCCGCAGCGATCAGGCAATCCGGCCGCGCCGTGCCCGGCGGATCCATGAAGCGATCGGACAACCGCATCCGACGCTCGCCATTCATTGACGTGAGATTCATCTCGCCGGGATGGGCGGCAGGAAGCATCAGGTGCGCGCCGTCGGACAGCATGGTGGGGTACAGGTTGATGTTGGTGAGGAAAAGACCACCCTTGCTTTTCACGGCGTCATAGATCGCATCCGTCATCTGTTGCATCGATGCGCCACGTTGGCGGGCCATGGCTTCCCGGACGATGCCGGCACGGCGAAGAATGACTGCGCGATGTTCCTGGGCATTGAGCGTGGTCTGGAATGGATTCGCACCCCACGCCGTGTACATCAGGCCCTTGCCGTGAATGATCTCCTGATCGACATAGATCTTGGTGTTGCCCGGATATGGAGGCCTAGCGTAGCCCTCCTGGTGGCCGCCCATCCGTACGACACCGGTTCCGCGTCGGCCGACATTGTGCGTTGCGAGCACCAGATCCACGAGCGCGGACTGAATCAGGTAGTTGTCGTTGCCCCAGATGATGCCTTTCTCGTAGGCATGCATCGTATGAGGGCGATGACCCGACGCTTTCGGCTTGTATGCCCATTCCGCCGCGCGGCGCAGCTTGTCGGTGGGCACGCCGGTGATGCGGCTGCATTCATCCAGAGACAGCTTGTTGGCGCGCAGCGCGGCGTCGAACCCCTTGGTGTAGGTGGCGATGAACTCCTTGTCGTGCCACCCCTGGTCCACGACATAGGTGAGTAGTCCGTTGAATAGCGCGATATCGGTACCGGGCTCGATATCGAGGTGCAGCACGTTCTCTTTGCCGGCGGCCTGCTCCGCGATCGCGATCGTCGTCGTACGACGTGGGTCGACGAAGATGACCTTGGCAGCGGCCATGCTCTCGCCAGGGAAGCGCTGCTTGCGCTTGTCCATCGTCTGGCCCTGCAGATTCGGCAGCCAGTGGGCAAGGAAATAGTTGGTCTGTGTCTCGTAGGAGTTGCAGCCGACCGCCATGATCACGTCTGCCAGTTCCGCGTCCTCGTAGCTGTTATTCAGCTCGCCGATTCCCATCTCGCGGGTAGCATGGCATTCGGAGTTATACGCCGGGCGGTTATGGATGCGGACCAGCGGCGTTTTCAGGGCTGTGAACATCAGCTTGCCCGTGCCCCAGGTGTTCTCGAAGCCGCCGCCAGCACCACCGTGGTCGAAACAGTCAAATGCCAGTGCGGCGGGACCATCCCGATCGAGGATCTTCTTGGTCAGGCCGGCATAGAGGGCCAGGGCATCGTCCCAACTGGTGTCTACCCACTGGTCGGACACGTAGATGCGCGGGCTGCGCAGCCGTTCGCGAGCAACCCCATCGGGGTTGTACATCACCTTGGCCAGTTGACCGCCGCGCGTGGACGACAGGCCCTTGTTCACCGAGCACTGCTTGTCGGGCACGATCATGATGTTGTAGCGTCGACCATCTCGATCGGTGATCGTGTTCTGCATGTTCGGGGTCATCACCACGGAAAGGGGTGGAAGCTGCTTGCGGAAGTCCAGCCCGAGCGCGTTCTGGCCGGGAGCCCGGCCGCCTTCGCTGTTCTCCGGCCACTTGTAGACGTGATATCCGCACCCCACAATGCAGAAATGGCATGTCAGATTGGTGCGCTGCGCATTTGCCGGGGGCAGCGCCACCCGGTCCTTGTTGGTCGCCATGGAAGTGCCCCCTTCTACAGCAGGTTGGCTTGACGCCCGTAAATCAGTCCCTCGACGCCGATGGCTTTGACGCTCCCGTCGGCGGCGTACTCGAGCTGGACCATCGGCAGATTCTCGGTGGCTTGCCCGGAAACCATCTGCCCGGATTTCTCGGGATCGAAGATGCTGAAATGACAGGGACACCGGAACGTGTGCGCGGCCTTGTCGTAGGCCACGGGACAGCCCATATGCGTGCAGAGGGTGCTGTAGGCAACGATGTCGCGATCGGGGCCGACGCCACCAGGGACTGGCGTGCCCATCTTGATCACCGCGCACGGTGACGAGGCATCGGGGTAGGTAAAGCTGACCGGCGTGTTGGGCTGGAGCTGGCCAGCACGGGCGATTACCTTCGGCTTGAACGGCAGGGTTGTGCGGCCCACGTCCGCTGGTGGCGGGGCTGCAGTAGCCGGGCTCACTACTGCACCCGAAATGCCTACGCCGGCTGCGGAGCCACCGACGGCCTTCAGGAATCCTCTGCGCGAAATTGACATGTCGCCCCTCCTTCCGAAAGCGATCACGGACCAAGCTGAGTGGCCTGAGGTAGGTCGTGGTCGCAGGGCTATGGAGGGCGACTTGCCGGGCGGCCGCGCTTCCCAAGGGGGCACGCGACTGGATCTCGATATTTCTGGAATTGTCTAAGTAATTTCTAGGGCAATGACGGCCCCACTTCAAGTTGCAGAGCAAAATTTAGCGATGTGCTGCGGATTTTGCGCTGGCCAGCAGCCCTTTACTCACCGCGAGCCTGCTTGACTGGGTTGCATTGTTTCCATCATTCGACTATAGTCGAACGATGGAAACCAAAAACGCACTCGAAGCGCTGGCTGCGCTCGCTCATTCCATCCGTCTGTCGGTGTTCCGGCTGCTTGTGCAAGCGGGCCCGGAAGGCTTGCCTGCCGGCCGCATCGCCGAGCTGATGAAGATGCCTGCCTCGTCGTTGTCGTTTCATCTGAAGGAGCTTCATCGGGCCGGACTACTGTCCAGTCGGCAGGACGGACGCTCGGTTATCTATGCGGCGCGCTTCGAGACCATGAGCGGCTTGATCGGTTATCTCACGGAAAACTGCTGTGGCGGCAATCCCTGTTCGCCTGTGAGTCGCTCCGCCGTCGCCGCCAAAGCCAGTACATGAAGCGCCTTGATAAGTATCCAGGCGTGGCGAAAGCACATTAAGGACCTGTATGACTGTCACCATCTATCACAACCCCGACTGCGGCACGTCCCGCAACACGCTTGCGATGATTCGCAACGCAGGCATTGAGCCCATCGTGATCGAGTACCTGAGTACGCCGCCTTCGCGTACCGAGTTGCGGGACATGATCCGTCGCGCGGGTCTCACCGTACGCCAGGCGATTCGCGAGAAGGGCACACCCTACGCGGAACTGGGTCTCGCGGATCCGGCACTGACGGAAGAACAGTTGCTCGACGCGATAATGGCCCACCCGATCCTGATCAATCGTCCGTTCGTCATCACGGACATTGGCGTGCGGCTGTGCCGCCCCTCGGAAGTGGTGCTCGATATTCTGCCCTCGCCTCAGCAGGCCGCTTTCGCCAAGGAGGATGGCGAGGTTGTCATCGACGCGCAGGGCCGGAGGGTCAAGTCGTGACCGCAGCTCTGCCCAATGTCGTGCCGGCGGTGCTGGATACTCCTGACTTGCCCAAGCTCACGCCAGCTCGCGTAAGCACCCACCCGCCAAGAATCCTGCTGCTCTACGGCTCGTTGCGCGAGACGTCGTACAGCCGGCTGCTGGTGATGGAAGCCGAGCGAATCCTCAGGCATTTCGGGGCCGAAACACGCGTATTCGACTCGCATGGCTTGCCGATGGCCGACAGCGTGCCGGCGGACCACCCCAAGGTCGTCGATCTGCGCAAGCTGTCTGAATGGTCGGAAGGCCAGGTCTGGTGCAGCCCCGAGCGGCACGGCACGCTGACCGCCGTGTTCAAGAACCAGATCGACTGGCTTCCGCTTGAAATGGGCGGCATTCGCCCGACGCAGGGCCGCACCCTTGCGGTTATGCAGGTCTGCGGCGGTTCGCAATCGTTTAACGCCGTCAACTCACTGCGCGTGCTGGGTCGCTGGATGCGGATGGTCACAATTCCCAATCAGTCATCCGTCGCCAAGGCTTATCAGGAGTTCGACGCAACTGGCCGGATGAAGCCGTCTTCCTACTATGACCGTGTGGTCGACGTCATGGAGGAGCTCTACAAGTTCACGCTGCTGGTCCGCGATCGCAGCGACTACCTGACGGATCGCTACAGCGAGCGCAAGGAAGCTGCCGAGGCAAACGCCACCGCGCTTGCGGCGGCGGCCATGAGCCATGAACGCGATGCCCAGGTCGGCGACACCGACAGCGGCGAAGTCGAATAACAAACAACACGATGGCCATGGTGGTGTGATCGCCAGGCTGGGAATTGCCCAGACACTGGCATGGGGGTCGACATACTATCTGCCGGCGATGCTGGCCACGCCAATGGCACGCGATCTCGGTGTGTCCACGCCGACGATCTTTGCAACCTTCAGCGGCGCCCTCATTGTCTCGGCGCTGCTCGGGCCCTCCGCAGGCCGGATGATTGATCGCACGGGCGGCCGCTCCGTGCTGGCCGCCACGAGCCTCATCTTCGCGGTCGGCCTGGCGGGGCTGGGAATCTCCCAGGGCGTCGTCGGTCTTTTTGCCGCCTGGGCAATTCTGGGCATTGGGATGGGTGCTGGCCTGTACGAAGCCGCCTTTGCAACCTTGGTGGCGCTGTATGGCAACCGCTCGCGCGGTGCCATTACCGGTATCACCCTGATCGCAGGCTTCGCCAGCACGGTAGGCTGGCCACTATCGACCTACATGGAGTCGCATATCGGGTGGCGTGGCGCCTGTCTTGCCTGGGCTGCGCTACATCTCACCCTGGGCCTGGCCCTGAACCTGAGCATGCCGCGCGGTGCGGTATCTGCGGCACCAGCGCCCAACAGGTGGTCCTCAACGGCGCAACAGGCTACAACAGATGAGTTGCCTTCGCAGCGGTTCGCTTCCTTCGCGCTGGCGACTGTTTTCGCGGCGACCTGGTTCATTAGCACAGCCATGGCAGCGCATCTTCCGCGGTTGCTGCAAGCCGGCGGCGCAACGCTGGCAACGGCCGTCACGGTGGGTGCGCTGATCGGTCCGGCGCAAGTCGGCGCACGGATTCTGGAAATGGTCTGCTGCGCAAGGTGCATCCGTTGCTGTCGGCCCGCCTGGCCGCGGCGCTTCATCCGGCCGGGGCACTCGCCTTCGGGCTCGCTGGAGCCCCGGCAGCGCCCTTGTTCGGCGCAGCTGCATGGTGCTGGCAACGGCATCCTGACGATCGCCAAGGGCACTTTGCCGCTGGCCATCTTCGGGCCCAGCGGCTACGGTCACCGACAAGGGGTACTGATGGTCCCCGCGCGCGTGGCGCAAGCCCTGGCTCCCTGGCTATTCGGCATGTGCCTCGACGCGTTTGGCGCGAAGTCATTGTGGTTGTCGTCCGGTCTCGGCGTGGCGGCCATTGCCATGCTGATGGCTATCCGCCAAATTGAACAGAGTACAAACTGACGGCGCGGCTAAGTTGGCGCGACGGGCCATCGGCTATCGCATGCTCCAACTGCTGATGCTGCCGCCGGAAACCATAAACAACGGCGAATTGCGGGAATGCCTCGACCGCATCTCAAAGATATGAGCGTCAGTCGACTTGCCGCGCGGTTGGCCGCGTGCTGGCACCGGCAACGACGAATGGCACCCGAGCTCAATTGGCGAACAGTTTGGGGGAACGTCGCGGCCACTTTTTTTACTTGGCGCTGGGTTTGATTCAGGGCAAGGCGGACGGTTGTTTCATTCGCTAGCTTACAGACTACGGGCCCAGAGACTTTTCGAATGGAGGACCTCACCATGAAACTGGAAATTTTTGACCCGGCGATGTGCTGCTCTACCGGAGTCTGTGGCGTCGACGTCAACCCGGTGCTGGCGCAATTCGCCGCTGATCTGAAATGGGTCGAAGAGCATGGCGTGACGGTGGCTCGGTACAACCTGGGGCAGCAGGCGCAAGCGTTCGTGGCTAACCCCGCCGTGGTCAAGGAAATGGAAGGCGGCATGGACCGCCTGCCCATCATTGCCGTCGACGGGCGCATTGTCTCCACCGGCATGTACCCCTCGCGTCAACAACTGGCGCAGAAGCTCAATATCACGCTGACCACAGCGGAGAAGCCCCGCGTCAAGCTAGGCGGCTGCACGCCTGGCTCGGGCTGCTGCTAACGCGGAGGCACCATGTCCTTGCCATCGACCAGTACCCGTTACCTGTTCTTCACTGGCAAAGGCGGGGTCGGCAAGACCTCGCTGTCCTGTGCCACCGGCCTGGCGCTGGCGGAAACTGGAAAAACGGTGCTCATCGTCAGCACTGACCCGGCGTCCAACCTGGACGAGGTGCTGGGCGTGAGACTGAGCCAGGTGCCGACGGCCGTACCGGGAGCAGGCGGTCTATTCGCGCTGAACGTCGACCCGGAAGCGGCGGCACACGCCTACCGGGAGCGCATGGTGGCGCCTTACCGAGGCGTCCTGCCAGAGGCGGCCATCCAGAGCATGGAGGAGCAGTTCTCCGGTGCGTGCACCGTCGAGATTGCAGCGTTTGACGAGTTCTCGAAGCTCCTGGGTGACCCGGCTGCCACCGCCGAATTCGACCACGTCATCTTCGACACGGCTCCGACCGGACACACGCTGCGGCTCCTGACTTTGCCGTCGGCATGGGACGAGTTCATCTCCTCATCCACAGGAGGCGCCTCCTGCCTAGGCCCGCTGGCCGGCCTGGAAAAACAAAAGGCGCTATATGCGGCAACCGTCGCGCGGCTTTCCAGCGCGACCGAGACGACCGTCGTTCTGGTTTCCCGCGCCGACACCGCGTCCTTGCGGGAAGCCAATCGCACGCGCGCGGAACTGGCCGGCCTCGACATACGCAACCAGAGCCTGGTCATTAATGGCCTGTTCACGGACGCCACCTCCGGCGACCCAATCGCGACCGCCATGGCGCAGCGAGCGGCCGAAGCATTGGCTAACATGCCGGCTGAACTGGCTGGACTACCGCGGACGAGCATTCCCTTCCTCCCACGCGGCACTGTCGGATTGGACGCGCTGCGTGCGATGGCCTACCCGGAGACCGTGGCGTCGCCGACCCGGCACGAGATGCCGGAAACCAGCTTGCCGCCCGGCTTGAGCTGCTTGGTCGAGTACCTGGCCCGCGCCGGCCACGGCGTGATCATGACGATGGGCAAAGGCGGCGTAGGTAAGACCACTGTCGCAGCCGCCATTGCCGTGGCACTTGCGCAGAAGGGCCGCCCGGTGGTGCTGTCGACGACCGACCCAGCCGCGCACATCGCCGCCACCGTTGACGGTCGGATTCCGGGCCTGACGGTGACCCGTATCGACCCATCCCAGGAAGTGCGGCAATACACCGAGGAAGTGCTCGCCAAGGCCGAACATCAACTGGACGCCGCCGGCCGCGCGATGCTGGAAGAAGACCTGCGTTCGCCCTGTACCGAGGAGATTGCGGTTTTCCGGGCCTTTGCCCGTACCGTGGATGAAGGCAAGAACGGATTTGTCGTACTGGACACGGCCCCCACAGGCCACACCATCCTGCTGCTCGACGCCGCCGAGGCTTATCACCGCGAAGTCATGCGCACACAAGGAGACATGCCCGAGGCGGTGCGGCAACTGTTGCCCCGGTTGCGCGACCCGCGCTACACGCGGGTGCTCATCGTCACCCTGCCGGAGGCCACGCCCGTGCACGAGGCGGAGCGCCTAACCAAGGACTTGGTCCGTGCTGGTATCCAGCCCTACGCGTGGGTCATCAATCAGTCGCTCCTGGCGAGTGGAACGACTCACCCCGTGCTGTGCGAGCGCGGGGCCTACGAAGTGCCGTTCATCCGTCGTGTCGCCGACGACCTGGCGCATGACTGTGCGCTGGTACCGTGGCTTGCCGAATCTCCCGTCGGCGTCGCGGGCCTGGAGCATCTACTTGTTCAGCAGCCTCGGATCGAGGCTGGATCATCCTCTGTGAGGTAACGCCATGAAGACGCTTCCCATCGTTTGGCAGCGACTCGTCTCCAGCGGCCAAACTTGCCCCCGATGTGCCAGCACGGGCGATGAAGTCGAGCGGGCCTTCCGGCAACTGCGCGAACAGTTGATGCCGTTGGGTATCGAACCGGTGTTGGAGACCCGAGAGATTGACGAAGCCACCTTCCAGGCCAGCCCGTCCGAATCCAACCGCATCTGGATCGCCGGAAAGCCCTTGGAGGAATGGGTCAATGCCTCGGTGGGAAGCAGTGCCTGTTGTTCCGTCTGCGGAGACTCGGAATGTCGTACCGTCGACGTCGGTGGCACAACCTACGAAGTCGTCCCGGAGGAATTGCTGGTCAAAGCCGGCTTGATTGCCGCGCTGACCATTAACGCGCAACAGCACCAATAGGAAATGATCACTTGGTAAGGGTGGTGAGTTGCCCAAGTTCTGGGCTGAAGAGAAGTCCCGGGTTGCGCAGTCACATATCCCGGGAGGTAGAACAAAGGGCAGGTTGACTGGCGGCCCAGCCAGTGACTGACCGAAGTCGCGCGAGTTCGGTCGCCTGCATCAGCACGCGGTGCCCGTGGCGCTTGATATTGCGATGCAGGGTCCGAGGAGCGGGCGCTGATACAAGATTCCCCTTAAAAATCAACACTCTAAGTGATATTTGGCGAAAAACATATACCTGGAAGGAAGTAATTGAAGTAATAAAAGTCGTAGCTTTTATGCGCGTGCAGCTGCTCGAGCGCGTGCTTGGCGCAGCTAGCCAGACTGTCCTGCTTCGTCGGCGTCTGTATTCCAGCACGAGCGGAATTGGCGGCGCAGTTTAGTGTATAGCGCATCACTCGCAGACTAAATAGGGCCAGCGGGCGGACGTGCCGGCGCTGCTGAATGCGGCGGATCTGTTCGTGCTGTCGTCCCTGATCGAAGGGATGCCGCTGGTCGTGGGCGAAGCGTTGGCGTGCGGATGCCCGGTGGTCGCCACGGATGCCTCGGGCGTCCCGGCCATGCTCGGCACCATCGGCACCCTGGTCCCTCGTGGCGATACCGCGGCATTGGCGCGCGCCATTCGCGACGCGGTCGCGCACGGGCGCGGTGAGCCTGCCGACGAAGCGGCGCGGCACCAGCATATCGCGGCGGCATTCAACATCGAGGTCATTGCCCGCGAGTGGCTGCGCCTGTATGCAAGGCTCGCCAGCGCCGGTGCGGCGCCACACGTGGAGGCCACCGATGCGGCCGCGCGCTACCAGTAGCCCGGGCCGGCACCAGGGAGCCAGCGCGACGGCAGGGCCGGCGATCTGCTTCCTGACCGGCACGCTGAATGTATTCGGCGGGGTCGAACGCATGGCCGCCACGATGGCGAACGAACTGACACACAAGCCCGCAGCCATGCGGCGGTAGTGCCCCGCGTCATGCCATGCCGATTCCGTTTGTGGTTGTGTCTCCGGATATGCCGGACAGCAGGTGTTCCCAGCGCGTGCCGATTTCACCCGCAAAGCCAGAGCACGGCATGATCGACGGTCTTCCCCATCTCGTACCATCGCCGCAATCGAGCGACGGCAAAGCTGTGTCGAAGGTCCTGAATGCGCGGCTGCGGGTGGCCTCCGCGTGCCTGCCAACCCAATTGCCGGCGCAGCTGGTCGAAGACATTCTCAACCGCTCTCTTCGACAAGGCGCAGCCAGACGGTGACACGAAGAAGGGCATGTCCGCACGGGCCTCGACATGCGGATCACGAAGTTGCCGGTATTCATTGAGCGCTTGTACGGCGCTGCTAAGCAAGGGCAGGCAGCGCGACTTGTCGAGCTTGGTGTGCCGCACGGTCAGTTTACCAATGCCGCAAATCGACATCCCCATCACGAAGATTCAAGGCTTCCGAGAGCCTAAGCCCGACGGTGGCGATGAGGCCGAACAGCGTTCGGTAGGCTGCGGGCCGCACTCCGCCCCTACGGGGGCAGGCGGCCTGCGTGCTCGAGCAGATCGCATACTTCCTGCTCGGTGAAAATGTGCGGCGCCAAGCGCCGATGGCCTGCCCCGACGGTATGTAAGTCAGGGATCTCGGTGCCCGGCTCGAACTGTCGGTAGTTTGCCGCGAAAAGTCGTACGACTTCCAACCTGCGAGCCCAGGTCACCGATCCGGTGCGCTTGACATGCTCGCGGGCCCAGCCTGGTTGCAGTTCGAGTGTCAGAGGTCCGTGATGGCCGCGTGCATCTGCGTACTTGGCAAAGCGCATCAGTTGCTGACCGGTAAATCTCAGTTCGAAGCCGAGCCGTTGGCGCAGCGTCAGATAGCGTTCGACGGCCGCCTGGATCGTGCTATCTGTGTTCATGTTGCACCTCCTGACCAAGGCATCGCCACGGCCGATAGGCGAGCCATGTCGACCTTCGTGTAGATCATCGACGTGTCGAGCGCACGATGACGCAGCCCGTCGGCGACTTCCTTGAGGGTGCTCTGCTAGCCAGCATCCTACCGGCCAGCGTGTGGCGCAATATGTGCACCTTCGTATGGGGTAGTCCGCTGCGCCGACAGGCCTCGCGCACAATCTTGCGTAGCACCTCGGGACCGATCGGGGCATCGACCGGGGCGACATGGCGAACGAAGACTCGCCTGCTTGTCGTCGGAGGTCGCTCCACTCGAAGATAGGTTGCGATGGACTGGCCCGTGGTCTGCGGCAATGGTAGCACGTCTACTCGACGCGACTTGTTCTTGGCGATGCGAAGCGTTCCCGCTTCCCAGTCGATGTCGTCCAGATCGATGGTGACAACTTCGCCGGCTCGCAGGCCCCAGATCGACGAGACAGCGGACCATGGCGTAAGCGCGATGCCTAGATGGCAACCCTTGCCGGCGCAGTTCGTCCTGGGCAGGACAGCTCGACACGCGCGAGCCATCGCCGTGGCTCTGTTGCAGGAAGGACCGCAGGATGTTGAGACGTTGCATTCGCGTGCTTCGCGCCAGTCCGCGAGCGCGGTTCGTGTATTCATCGAAGCGGCGAAGTTCATCGTCAGTCGCAGCGACAACCCTGCCCTTACGCGGCACCCCGACCTCATTCAGTGAGACGAGCAAATGCCGCAGTGCCGCTCGGATCGTCTGCACGTCCCTTCGCACTGGCGGAGGACAGGTACAACGCGGTAGGTGTTCAGCGATAAACTGCCGAACCGCATCGTCTGTGAGGTCGCGCGCGGCAATCCGACGGCGTCGTATCCAGCTGGCGAAGTAAGCGATGCAGTACAAGTACATCCTTGCGGTGTGATCGGCGTAGCCTCGCCTGACGAGATGCTGCCAATAGCCACCGATGTACGGAGCAAGAACGCTGTCGCGCAGCCACGAGGCTGGTACAGCGTGAAGCGAAGGAAGCGTACCCATGACGGCTCCTGAAGTGGTATGCCCACATGCAGGAGACCTCCTTTTATGTGAAGTCCAGTTCCGTCTGACTTGGCCGACGACCACGCTTAGTTTGCACGTCCGCTGGACCGCATCGGTCAACGTCGCATAAAAACGCTGTTCGCATTAGACGCGTTGTACTAAACCGCTGACGCGGTAGGAGGAGGTACGCGTAGGTCGGTGCCTGACGTTGAGTCAGGGCGGTTGTCTAGCGGTGAGCAACCAGGGGTGGTGATCAGGCGCACAGGAGCAGCATGGAAGCGCCCGACTGGGCAATCCATCCACTGGTCTCCGGAGTTCCGCCATGACACCGCTACGCGAGCGCATGTTGCGCGACATGCAGATCCGCAACCTCGCCGATAACACTCAGCGATCCTATCTTTTGCAGGTTTCCAGCTTTGCCCGACATTTTCACCGGTCGCCCGAACTGCTGGGCCCCGAAGAGATACGAGCCTGGCTCATCTATCTTCGTGAAGAGCGCAAGCTCGCACCCGCCAGTCTCGGCGCGACGATCGGTGCATTGCGCTTCCTCTACCGCGTGACGCTCAAACGCGACTGGAGCGACGACGATTTCCCGCTACCCCGGAAGCCGGTTCGACTCCCGGTCGTCCTCAGCCTGGAGGAGATCACCACTTTCTTCGACTCGATCGCCAGTCTCAAGCAGCGCACTATCCTGATGGTTGCCTATGCGGCTGGCCTGCGCGTGTCCGAAGCCGCACACCTGAAGGTCACCGATATCGACAGCAAGCGCATGGTCATCCGTGTGAACCAGGGCAAGAATCGCAAGGATCGCTACGTCATGCTGTCGCCGCGGCTGCTCGAGATCCTGCGAACGTACTGGCACGACGCTCACCCCCGCGATTGGCTTTTCCCCGGCGATATCCCGGGCCGGCCCATTACCCGTGGAGCGATCGCCCTGGCCTGCCGCATCGCCCGCCAGCGCAGCGGTATCCGGAAACCCATCACGCCGCATTCCCTCCGGCACGCCTTCGCCACGCATCTGCTGGAAGCCGGCACCGACGTGCGCAGGATCCAGCTCCTCATGGGGCATCGGTCCCTGGCCACCACTTCGCGCTATCTGAAGGTGGCGACCAGCACCGTGTGCGCCACCGCCAGTCCCTTCGACCTGCTGCCGCACCCCGCACCCACGCCCTCCAAACCGCCTGCGCCCGAGTACTTCTGACGCCGGCGATGCGACCGGCGATCGAGGTGGCGGAAATTTTCCGCCGCTGTGGCCCACAGTACCGGCAGACCCATGCCGACGCCCTCAGTCGTGCCCAGCGGCGCGCAATGAGCGCGATCGAGCTGTGCCGCACCGCCGCGCTTGGCGGGCATGTCGAGCAGTGCGATGCGTGTGGCCATCAGCGCATTGCCTACGACTCGTGCCGCCATCGCTGCTGTCCGAAGTGCCAATCGCTCGCTCGCGCCCAATGGCTTGAGCGCCGGCGCGCCGAACTCCTGCCCGACGTCGAGTACTTCCATGTCGTCTTCACGCTGCCCGAGCCCATTGCCGCGCTCGCGTTCCAGAACAAGAGGGCGCTCTACGATCTGCTGTTTCGCACCAGCGCGCAGACGCTGCGCACGATCGCCGCCGATCCGAAACACCTGGGCGCGGAGATCGGCTTCCTCTCGGTCCTGCACACGTGGGGCCAGAATCTGCTGCACCATCCACACGTGCATTGCGTGATTCCGGGCGGCGGAATCGCCCCGGACGGCGAGCGCTGGATCGCCTCCCGACCCGGCTTCTTCCTGCCCGTGCGGGTGCTCTCTCGCCTGTTCCGGCGGATCTTTCTCGACCAGTTGTGTCGCGCGTTCGATGCTGGCGTGCTGCGTTTCCATGGCCAGCTCGAGCCGTTGCGCCATCCGCAAGCATTCGCCGCCTGGCTCGCGCCCGCCGCTCACGCGGAGTGGGTCGTCTACGCGAAGCCACCGTTTGGCGTCGCCGCACAGGTGCTCGATTACCTGGACCGCTACACGCATCGCGTCGCCATTTCGAATAACCGGTTGCTGCGCTTTGATGGCGATTCGGTGCTCTTCCAGTGGAAGGACTACCGTCATGAAGCTCGCCACAGAACCATGACGCTCGCGGCCGACGAGTTCATCCGCCGCTTCCTGTTGCACGTGCTGCCCGACGGCTTCAAGCGCATCCGCAGCTACGGGTGGCTCGCCAACTGCCACCGGGCGGCGCGCCTGGCCACCTGCCGGCGGCTGCTCGGGGTCGAGCCGCCCGCCGCTGTGTCACCCCCCATCGCAGAAGACTACCGTGACCGTTACCAGCGGCTCACCGGCAAGTCACTGCGCGATTGCCCCGTCTGCGGCAAGGGCCACATGGTCCGCATCGAAGGCGGTGTGCCTGGCATCCTTCCGCGGGCTCCGCCAGACCCCAGCCATGGACACTGACCGGCATCACCACCACCCCCGAGCACCTTGGTCTTTCCCCACGCGGCCAACGCGAACCCACTCGTGCTCTGGCGTCATCGCACCATCACAATGCCCTGAAACTGCGCACTATCTGCCCATTGACCCTCCCATTCTCTCGGTCTTCGCGCGACCGGCTCCGTCAGACCGCCTGCTTCCGCGGTGCGATGGCCACGCGCCGGGTAACGCAAATCACCGCGATGATCATTCAATGCCCATAAACGCAAGCGCCTGCGGAGCGGTTTAGCACAAACGTTTTTTTGATTACCGATCGCGGACTGGCTCCGAGCCGCCTGTTCATGCGTCAGTACTCGCGATCGCCAATCAAAAAAACCTCTGCTTCATGTACATAAGACCATAGCGCGTCGAATTACACCTATGCGTGCGTCAGCCCTCACAATCTGGCAGGTCGATGGCTTCAATCCCGGGAAGAATGCCGTGACGGAGACCGCGCCAAAGCGGGGGCTGACTTTGCGACAAGGCGGCGAACTTCTTCTCCGGCTATGGAGGGATACCATCGTTCAACGTACGACCGGAGCTGGTCGTTGAGCACGGCCGTCCGGATTTGTAGAAGATTGTGCGCGTGCCGAGGCCGCACGCTCTTCTGGCGTGCCATGCGTTCCTGGTCGAGCTCACGCAGCGCGCGCCGCTCGCTCGCCTCGGCCCGCTTCTGGGCGATCACAACCTGCTCGCGGGCGCGCTCGAGTTCGGCCGAGAACTGGGACCGCAGTTCCGCCAGCTGTCGGCCTGCCGCCTCCAGTTCCACCCGCCCCGCTTCCCATCGCGCCCGCGTCGCGGCGTGCGCCTGCCGCGCCTCGCCCAATTGGGCGGACAGCGCCAGCACGTCTTCGCGCGCGGCCGCCGTCTCGGCGCGCGCGGCGTCCCGCTCGGCCTCGCCCGCATTCGCGAGGTCGCGGGCTTCCGCGCGTAGCGCGGCCAGCTCGCCGCTTCGTTGGCGGCCTGCCAGATCGTCTTGATGGCCTCGGCGGGCCTCGGCGGTCAACGCATCGGGCAGGTCCGGGTGGTCGATCGTGACGCGCGTGCGCCCGCGCAGCTCCTGCCAACTGCTGCAACACCTCGGCCGGCGTGCCCATGCTGCCCTTGCGCACCAGGCTGTAGAGCTTGTTGGCGGTGGGTGTCACGCCATAGCGGAAGAACAGCAAACCGCAGACCTCGCGGTACAGCGCGTGGGTTTCCGGGAACCGCCCGTAACAGCTCGACAGTCGCTCACCTTCTAGATGGACGAGGATTTGTGCTTGTACGCCTAGCTCCCAGAATAAATCGAGTGAATTACGAGCGAAAGTCCGTAATCTTGCCGGCAGGGGGGGGCCGAACGCGACAGCAAAGCCGTAGGTATTCTTTCCTATCGAGCGCGTGGCCACTCGTCGGTATCCACAGCCGAACTGTGCCGATTCTGCAGACGGACGTGCATTGTCTCGCAGCGGAACATCATTGTTGCGTGTTCCTCAGCAGCGCCGCCATTGTCAGCCTCTGCGAGGCTCCGCAGATTTGCCCGAAAAAAGCAAGAGGCCCAGTGGGAACGCTGTGGCATATGCTTTTACTTGGCTGCCTACGATGAAACGGGGCTACTACACGATCTCGTACTGCAGCCTGATCTGGTACACCTCGATCCGCATCGCTTGGAACTGACGTCCGCAGTGGTAGCAGGAAACTCAGGGGGTGCTCCTTTAGCCCGGCGGGATACTGGGCCACAATGGCGTATAGTTCTGTCACGCCGTGATGAAACCTGCCCCGGAACTGGTCACGGTGTTTTCTTGCCCAAGCCCGCTGCTCCATGAACGACTCCGAGCCTGATCCACACCACGATTCCCGTCGCGATCCGCATCGCGATTCCAGTGTCGACACCGATGCCCTGCGCGCACTGCGCCGCCGCGCCCGCCTTGTGACCGGCCTCAAGTCTCGCCATATGTGGCGCATCTCCCGAACCACACTGCGCTATGGGGTCTTTCTGTGCGGCGCCAGTTGCGTGGCGCTCTTTTCGCTAATATTCGCGTGGATTGCCGAAGTTGCCCTGCGCTGGAACCATCAGCTGACCGTGGCCATGCCCTGGTTGGCCTTCGTGCTGCTGCCGTTCGGGCTGGCGGGGCTGCGCTGGCTTACCATCTGCCTAGCGCCGCAGGCGCGCGGCAGTGGTATTCCGCAGGTGATCGCAGCCGTGAACCTGCCCCCTTCGGGGCCGGCTCAGGCTGTGCTGGTGTCGTTCCGCCAGTCAATGTGGAAAGTGCTGCTAACCACCGGTGGCCTGCTGGCAGGCGCATCGATCGGGCGGGAAGGCCCTTCGGTGCAGATAGGCGCAGCAGCCATGCTGGCCTGGGGCCGCTGGTGCCATGAGCGCCTACAGTTCCGCATCGGCTTCCATCCCAACGCTCTGATCGCCGCCGGCGCGGCTGGCGGTCTGGCCGCTGCGTTCAATACGCCGTTGGCCGGTGTCGTGTTCGCCATCGAAGAACTCGGCCGCGGCACTGCCGTGCGGTGGGACCGACTGGTGCTATCAGGCGTGCTGACCGCCGGCTTCCTGTCGCTTGCTATCTTCGGCAACAATCCGTACTTCAGCGTCAAGACACCGATTCTGGCACTGCACAGCGCATGGGGACCGGTGCTGTTGTGCGCGCTGATCAACGGTATGCTCGGCGGCCTGTTCGCCAAATTGCTCATAGGGGGCATGCCCGCGTTACTGCCCGAACGGCTGCGTGCCTGGCCGACGCAACGTCCGGTGCAGGCTGCCTTCCTGTGCGGCCTGGTGGCTGCAGTGATTGGCTGGGCCTCCGGCGGCGCCACCTTCGGCACAGGCTATGAGCAGGCCGCCGGCTTGATAAACGGTGAGTCGCATGCCACCCTATGGTTCGGCATCGCCAAGCTCGTGGCGACCGTAGTGTCGTATTTCGCGGGTATTCCCGGCGGCATTTTTACCCCTTCGCTGGCCATCGGTTCCGGCATTGGCGCCAATGTGGCGCAACTGGTCGGCCACCTCTTCGGCGGCATGACCGAACCGCGCATGCTTGCGCTGATATCCATGGCGGCCTTCCTGGCCGCCGCCACCCAGGCACCAATCACCGCCAGCGTGATCGTGATGGAAATGACGCGTTCGCAGGATCTAACTATCTTCCTGCTGGCCGCCTCGCTGCTCTCTTCATTCCTCGCGCGGCAGTTCTGCCCGAACCCGTTCTACCACCAAGTCGGGCGTGCTTTCCGACGCGAGGCGCAGATCGTCACGAATAAAGTGGTCCCTGCCACATAGGGAAGAAGCGAGGCCATCGTGTGCGGGCGCGGATCCCTGCTGCCGGCCGATATGGCCACATCCTCGGGCAGCCCAATATCACGGGCGATGAACCGATTCGGGATGCCAGTGGGAACGTCGTCAGCATCTATTACGTGGGCAGGTTGCAACTCGCAAACCCGCTAGATTGTCTGCCTGCTGGACTTCATGTCCCTAGCGATCTGCGCGACGGAAATATGGGCATTCAGCGGTCCAAGACGAGGGCATGCTGTTCGCCTTTAAGTGCTGACGGCGCCAACCGAATGTCTTGCCTTCGGCCCAAAGCCGGCGAACCGCGCCGAAGCTGTTTCCGGATGAGTTGATCGATCAACTGCTGGCTCAGGTACAGAACAAGGACGCCGAGTCGATTCTCGGTGAATCAGGCTTGGCCGGCCTGCTCAAGCAGCAGTTGGCCGAGCGTATGCTTGCCGCCGAACTGACGCACCATCTGGCCAGCGAGGCCAAGCAAGGCAAGAGCGGCAATCACCGCAACGGCAGCAGTGCAAAGCCCGTCATCACGCCCATCGGCGAGCTGGAACTGGATATTCCGCGCGACCGGCAAGCCACCTTCGAGCCGCAACTGGTCGCCAAGTACCAACGCCGGCTGTCCGGCTTCGACAACCACGTAATCAGCATGTATGCACGCGGGATGAGCGTGCGTGAGATTCAGGGCCATTTGCAGGAACTGTATGGGCTGCAGGTCTCGCCTGACCTGATTTCCACCATCACCGACGAAGTGCTGGCCGAGGTCGAACAATGGCAGCAGCGCCCGCTGGAGGCGATGTACCCCACACCGCCCACGACGTGCACGACTATATCGACGCCACCGAACCGCTCGAGCACGGCGTCGACAATAGCTTTACAGCCCTCGGCCGTCGTGATGTCCGCCCCGATGAACCGTTCTTCGGCAAGTTCATCGGGACGGGAACGCGCCGTCGTCAGAACGTTCGCACCTGCCTCGCGAAGGCGTGCGACGACGGCTTTGCCGACGCCTTTGGTTCCGCCCGTAACGAGCGCCCGAAGCCCCAGAAGTTCGGGTGCGGAGCTCATTAGCTTATCTCCAGCGACGCAATCCTGCTGCCGGCCAGGACGAACGTGTAGGTCAGCTCGACTGGGCTACCGGGGAATGTGCCCGTGAGTCGTGCGTGCATCGTCACAGTGGCGCCGTCCTGGGATACGTCCAACGGCTCAATGCTGTACTGGTACCTGGTTTTGCTGTCTTTCTTCCAGGCCCGGATTGCTTCCAGCCCCTTGATCGTGCGGCCTTCGTCCCGCACGACGGCATCGGCGGTAAAGCAGTTCGAGAGAGGGGCGGTGTCGGTGACGGTTTCCGCGAGCAGATAGTCATCCAGTGGCGGAGGCAGCATCATGTTCATCGGGGTTCACCTCAACGTGAAGGTTTGCATGCCTCAATCATGGCGCTACAGTTACCGTGTTGCAAGAACGCACAAAAAAGTAAGTAACCCTTGGCTAACCGAAAAAACTACACCCCCGCGACTGCCGCAATCGGTGTCGAAGCCGCATTCAAGCTCCTGGAAGTCCGCTGGAAGCTGGTGATCCTGTTTCACCTCTTCGGTGGTCCGGTACAGCGCTTTTCGGACCTCGAGAGACTGATCCCCGGCATCACACAGAAGATGCTTGCCCAGCAGCTACGCTGCCTCGAAGCGGACGGCATCGTGACGCGTACGGTCTATCATCAGGTGCCGTCGAAGGTGGACTACCGCCTGACTGATTGGGGCCAGGCGTTGTGCCCGGCACTGGATGCGATCCTGACATGGGCGGAGCGCCATGAAGACTTTCCGTAGGTTGCGCCGATCTTGTGCAGCTAGCAGCCTGTCATCCAGAACTCGAGGGTTGGCCGGTAAAAGCAAAAAATCCGCGCGCTTCATACAGATCGGCGTCGTCGGCCAGCGAATCGACCGGCACATCGAGCCCGGCCACCTTGGCCAGGATGCCGCGGATGATG